>NZ_JBIUPF010000001.1:0-1561107 GCF_044626815.1 Agrobacterium sp. P15N1-A
GCTGCAGCAGCACAGAAGAGAGGAGAAAAGGCCAATCCCTTGACCAAAGCCTGATCACAAAACCATACTCAGAGGTGGCTCACTTCTCGGTGGAAAAACCGGCTCAGTTCTGCGCGGAAACCAACATTCTGGCAGGACAATGCAAAGGGTCTTGTCACATCTTCAACAGCTTCGCTGCCAATGAGTTCGTGTCCACCTTCGATGCGGATCGTGTCCACGGGAAAACATGATGAAGCGCCGGACGCCGCGCTATCAGATGCGGAACCCGCAAATGTCTGGATAGTCAGGGCAGGCTCATGCGATGCAGCAACATCTGGATCTGCCTGACCTGCGTTTGCCTCTGCCGGCCGCCGCCCTTTGAAATCATCCCATGACAATGCCGCTTGTGGAGCAAAGCAAAGAGCTGCGCAGAGAACGACGACCGAGTTTCGCAACGCGGGTGAGGTCGGTGCGATACCACCGATCACCTTCCTGTCGAAATCACCTGATGTAGATGATTTGGTAGCTGCCGGAACGACAAATCGCGCTCTGGCCAGATATCTGGTCATCAATAAACTTCAACCCCATGTTGCCCAATTCGACGCATTAATCAATAGAGGGTATTTTGCAAGACAACTCTGGCGCGCTTATCAAAAGAATGGGAATTGAGTTACCAATTTGCATCAGTTATGCGTTGGATTTCGTTGAGATCGAAGCTCGCACGGTGCTGGCCAGAGTGGATTCAAGGGGCGATACTTCACGTCAGAATTATAGTAAGTGTTTGCCATCGCTGATTTTATTTTGCCGGCCGAAGTTAAGCAGGCAGCCGGCTGCAAGCAGTTGAATTGGTCGCAGGATAAGATGCAAAAAGTTATATGTGATTGTTTGTGATCTGCCCTGAATGCCGGCATGGGCACCAGACGCAGCGAATCCGGGACAGATTTTTTGATTTTCCCGGCCAGTAAGGGCGAAGATGAACGACCTTTGCGTGTGTTTTCCATGGGGGCGATCGGGGAGGGCCCGCGGGCTTGCAGGCCTGACCCTATTTTCGCTGAAGCCGGAAAGAGCCAGGCGCTCGGGGCCAGAAATCCACCTTTCCAGCCGGAGATCGGGTAGTTTCCCCCTGCCAAACAGGTAACTCCCTTAATCCGAAACAGCCACCGTCTCCCGAAAACCTGCAGGGAGACTCGTATGTCCATTCAAGACAACCCGAACATCATCAGAATCACCGGAGCGGTGAAGGAATATAACGGCAAGCCAGGGCTGTCTGGTGGAGGGGTGTGCTAGGGCCGGGGCGGCCCGCCCGGAAACCTTCGGAGTCAGACACTGATCAACTTGGCCGTACCACTAATAATCGGGATAAGACTCGGGCGAAAAATCAAGCTTACTAGCGCATCCCGCGATCCCCCTAGTCGAATGCTTGCCATCGCTGGCAGCAGAAGACCTCGGTTCGTCTTTCAATAAATCCCATGCATTCGAAAGTGCTTGAGACTGTGTCTTGAGCAGTTGGCCAGTTTTGGCTTCAAAAATGGCCAGTTTCAGCGGTTTTCGGCCAGGATCAGGTGGGATTTCTCATCAGATATCCAGATTATCCGCAAACGCCGCCCGTTCCTGAATGAAACGGAAGCGGGCATCGGCCTTGGTGCCCATCAGATTGTCGACGGCCTCGCGGGTGCCCTCGAAATCCACATCGTCGATCTCGACGCGCAGCAGGGTGCGCTTTTCGGGATCCATGGTGGTTTCCTTCAGCTGCTGGGCCATCATTTCGCCGAGGCCTTTGAAGCGGCCGATTTCGACCTTCTTGCCCTTGAAGACGGTTTCCATCAGCTCGGCACGGTGGGCGTCGTCGCGGGCATAGGCGCTCTTGGCACCCTGACGGATGACATAAAGCGGCGGCACGGCCAGATAGAGATGGTTGCCGCGAATGAGTTCCGGCATTTCCTGATAGAAGAAGGTGATGAGCAGCGAGGCGATATGCGCGCCGTCGACATCGGCATCGGTCATGATGATGATGCGCTCATACCGCAGATCCTCTTCGCGGTACTTGGTGCGCGTGCCGCAGCCAAGCGCCTGAATGAGATCGGCGATCTGCTGGTTGGCGGAGAGTTTTTCGCGGCTGGCGCTGCCGACGTTGAGGATTTTACCACGCAGCGGCAGGATGGCCTGATTGGCGCGGTTGCGCGCCTGCTTGGCCGAGCCGCCGGCCGAGTCGCCCTCGACGATGAAAAGCTCAGCGCCTTCTGCGGTGTTCTGGGCGCAATCCGCGAGCTTGCCGGGCAGGCGCAGCTTGCGCACGGCGGTTTTGCGGTTGACTTCCTTTTCCTTGCGGCGGCGCAGGCGCTCTTCGGCGCGCTCGATCACCCAGTCGAGCAGCTTGGCCGCTTCGCCCGGATTGCCGGCGAGGTAATGGTCGAAGGGATCGCGCAGCGCGTTTTCGACGATGCGCTGGGCCTCGACGGTTGCCAGCTTGTCCTTGGTCTGGCCGACGAATTCCGGTTCGCGGATGAAGACGGAGAGCATGCCGGCCGCCGAAATCATCACGTCATCGGTGGTGATGTCCTTGGCGCGCTTGTTTTGCGTCAGCTCGGCATAGTTCTTCAGGCCCTTGGTGAGCGCGATGCGGAAACCGGCCTCATGCGTGCCGCCTTCGGGTGTCGGAATGGTGTTGCAATAGGAATGGATCTGCGTGTCGCCGCCATACCAGGTGACAGCCCATTCCAGCGCGCCGTGGCCGCCGGTCTTTTCCGTGCGGCCGGAGAAAATCTCGCGGGTGACGGTGAATTCCTTGCCAAGCGTGGCGGCAAGATAATCCTTTAGGCCGCCGGGGAAATGGAACACGGCCTTTTCGGGGATTTCGCCGCCGGCCGGCACCATGCCGGGATCGCAGCTCCAGCGGATTTCGACACCGCCGAAGAGATAGGCCTTGGAGCGGGCCATGCGGAAGATGCGGGCCGGTTCGAACTTCGCGTGGTCGCCGAAGATCTGCGGATCGGGATGGAAACGCACGCGGGTGCCGCGGCGATTGTGCACGTCGCCAAGCTCTTCCAGCGGACCGATGGGCAGGCCGCGCGAGAAACGCTGGCGGTAAAGCTTGCGGTTACGGGCCACTTCCACTTCGAGAAGATCGGAGAGCGCATTGACCACGGAAACACCGACGCCGTGCAGGCCGCCCGATGTCTCATAGGCCTTGCCGTCGAACTTGCCGCCGGCATGCAGCTTGGTCATGATGACTTCGAGCGTGGATTTTCCCGGAACCTGCGGGTGGTTTTCCACCGGAATGCCGCGGCCATTGTCGGTGACCGTCAGGAAACCTTCGGCGTCGAGATGGACCTCGATGAAATTGGCGTGGCCGGCGACGGCCTCGTCCATGGAGTTGTCGATGACTTCGGCGAAGAGATGGTGTAGCGCCTTCTCATCGGTGCCGCCAATATACATGCCGGGACGCATGCGCACCGGCTCCAGTCCTTCGAGCACGCGGATCGAGGACGCGCCGTAGTCGTCACCGGATGGTGATACGGGGGCGGGCGGCGTGACGGCCGCAACGGCTGCGGGTTTCGGCTGCACATTCGCGTTGGCGGGCACGTTGGCGGCCGCGGTCACCGGCGTCTTTGCGGTGTCCTCGTTCGTTTCCGTATCGCTGTTTCGTGCTGCCGGAAGACCGGAGAAGAGATCGTTGCTGTCGTCCATCATGTCCAAAGTTCAAAAGCGTGTGTCAGAATTTCGCCATGCGAATCATTATGCCAGTAGCGTCAATCATAACGCCAAACGCGGTTCCCGTCCGATTTGAAGTGGATCCGTCTGGCAAACGCGGCGCATCCTATGCCACGATTGTGTCAGGGTTTCGCAACAGGAGGATTGCGCTGGCGAGGTTGCAATGGCAAGTCTCGCGGCCACGAATGAACGGTTAGCCAAGGCATGTCCACAGCTCATTTCACGTTTTGTACTCTTTTCAGCCTGACTGTTGCGGCCATGCCGGTTGCAGCCTTCGCCTCCGACGGGCCGTTGCGTCCCTTCAAGGACGAGCTGTTTTCCGCCCAGACGGTGCTTTCCAGCAGCGATGGCGGCGCTTCCGAGGTGATCGACTATCAGGAGATGCGCGATATCAACGGCCGCGACGAGGTGCCCGAGCGGCGGGTGAAACGGCAATATGTCGATATGACGCCGAAGAAGGCGCAGGCGCTGGAGACCGTTTCCGTTGAGGGCAGGGCGCTTGAGGTCGGCCGCGTCGGGCCGGCGAGCGGGCAGGCCTTCACGATCATCTTCATCCACGGGCGCGGCGGCGACCGGCGGCTCGGCATGAACGACTATACGTTCGGCGGCAATTTCAACCGGCTGAAAAATCTGGCCGTCGCCAATGGCGGCGCCTATTATGCGCCGAGCGTGAGCTCCTTCGATGAGAACGGCGTCGCCGATATCGCGGCGCTGATTGCCGATGCGGCCAAAAAATCGGGCGGCAAGCCTGTCGTGCTGACTTGCGCTTCGATGGGCAGTTTCATCTGCTACGGCATCAGCCGCGACAAGGCTGCCGTCACCAATCTCAAGGGCATGGCGATCCTCGGCGGTGCGGTCGATCCGGATTTTCCGAAAAGCGCCTTTGCCAGGGCGAAGAAACCGGTCTGGTTCACCCATGGCAGCGCCGACAAGGTCTATTCGGCCGATCAGCAGGCAAGCATCTTCCGCTCCTTGCTGAAGGCCGGCGAGCCGGCGCGGTTCACGCGGTATGAGACCGGCAGCCACGGCACACCTGTGCGCATGACCGACTGGCGGGCGGTTTTGAACTGGATTTTGAGCCGCTGAGGCCTCGATTTGGGTCAGCAACGGCAAATTTTTAGAAATTGCCCGTCGTTTTGAACCTTCCGGCCGCTTTTTTGTACCATTTATTGCCGGGGCCGGTTAAAGGAATATCCCGGGATTTCCGGCAGTGTTTCTGTCGCGATTATGGGCCGTGATACGGCTGAGGGAAGGGGCGCCGCCACAGGCGGCCTCAAGACAAAGGGAATGGGATACGCATGACGCCGAATGTTCGACCGCTTGTTGCCGGAAACTGGAAGATGAACGGCACCCGTGCCTCGCTCGATCAGATCAAGGCCATGGCAGAAGGCGTCAAGGGCGCGCTGTCCGAGAAGGTGGATGCGCTGATCTGCCCACCCTCGACGCTGCTTTATGTAGCAACGGCGCTGTGCGACGACAGCCCGCTGATGATCGGCGGACAGGATTGCCATCAGAATGCATCTGGCGCACATACCGGCGATATTTCCGCCGAGATGATCGCCGACTGCTTCGGCACCCATGTCATCGTCGGCCATTCCGAGCGCCGCACCGACCATGCAGAGACGGATCATCTGGTGCGCGCCAAAGCCGCGGCCGCCCATCAGGCCGATCTCATCGCCATCGTCTGCATTGGCGAGACCGCAGATGAGCGCAAGGCGGGCCAGACTCTCGATATCCTCAAGCGCCAGCTTGCCGGCTCCCTGCCGGATGAAGCGACGGCTGAAAACACCGTCATCGCCTATGAGCCTGTCTGGGCAATCGGCACGGGTCTGACACCCACCGTGGACGATGTGCGCGAGGCCCACGCCTTCATGCGCGACGAACTCGTCAAGCGCTTCGGTGAGGCCGGCAAGACCATGCGCATCCTCTATGGCGGCTCGGTAAAGCCCGCCAATGCACTGGAACTGATGGGCGTCGAGAACGTGGATGGCGCGCTGATCGGCGGCGCGAGCTTGAAAGCCGCAGACTTCCTGTCCATCTATGCGGCATACGAGCAACTGACGGCCTGAGACAGGTTTTCCTGTTACAGATGGCGGGAAAGGGGCTTGGAATAAGCCTTCGCCTCATGTAAAGAGCCGCGAAACCTTCTTTGTAGTGCTCCGCGCGGGGCATGGAATGGATTGTCATGCAGACCGTTTTGATTGTTATTCACCTCATGATCGTGCTGGCGCTTGTCGGCGTGGTCCTGATCCAGCGTTCCGAAGGCGGCGGCCTCGGTATCGGCGGCGGTTCGGGCTTCATGTCCGCGCGCGGAACGGCCAATGCGCTGACGCGCACCACGGCGATCCTTGCCGCGCTGTTCTTCGCGACCTCGCTCGGCCTCGGTCTTCTGACGCGCTACGAATCGCGCCCGACCGATATTCTTAACCGTATTCCGGCCACGCAGGGCCAGGGTAACGGCATTCTCGATACGCTCGGCCCGGCGACGACGCCTTCGACGCCCGCTCCGGCTCCGGCTGAAAATGGCGTTCCGACCAATAATGGTGCAGCCGCTCCGGCGCAGACCACTCCGGCTCCGGCCGCTTCCGGCACGGCCGCTCCGGCACCGGCGCAGCCCGCCGATCCGAACGCAGTTCCGACCGGTCAATAAGCCCGGTTTTGATTTAACGCTCCGGCAGGCCAAAAGCCTGCCGGTTTTCTTTTGTTCGTATTCCGGCCTGACCCATCGCAAATTCGTCAACAGCGAATTTTCGAAAGCATGAATTTTGGGCTGGCGGAATCAGAGGTAAAAAGGTATCCGGTGAATCCCATGGCGCGATATGTATTCATCACAGGCGGCGTGGTCTCCTCTCTAGGCAAGGGCATCGCTGCGGCAGCACTCGGAGCTTTGTTGCAATCCCGTGGTTATCGGGTGCGGCTTCGTAAACTCGACCCCTATCTGAACGTCGATCCCGGCACCATGAGCCCGACACAGCACGGCGAAGTGTTCGTGACGGATGACGGTGCCGAGACGGACCTCGACCTTGGCCACTATGAACGCTTTACCGGGCGTTCGGCCACCAAGACCGACAACATCACCACCGGTCGCATCTACAAGAACATCATCGACAAGGAACGGCGCGGCGATTATCTCGGCGCAACGGTTCAGGTCATTCCGCATGTCACCAACGAGATCAAGGATTTCGTGATCGAAGGCAATGACGATTACGATTTCGTCATCTGCGAGATCGGCGGCACGGTGGGTGACATCGAAGCGATGCCGTTCATGGAAGCGATCCGTCAGCTCGGCAACGACCTGCCGCGCGGCACGGCGATCTATCTTCACCTGACGCTGATGCCCTATATTCCGGCAGCCGGCGAGCTGAAGACCAAGCCGACCCAGCATTCCGTCAAGGAACTGCAGGCGCTCGGCATTCATCCCGACATTCTGCTGGTGCGCGCCGACCGGGAAATCCCGGAAGCGGAACGCCGCAAGCTTTCGCTGTTCTGCAACGTGCGTCCTTCCGCCGTCATCCAGGCGCTGGATGTGGCGAATATCTATGACGTGCCGATCGCCTACCACAAGGAAGGTCTCGATTCGGAAGTGCTGGCCGCTTTCGGCATCGAGCCGGCGCCCAAGCCGCGTCTGGAGCCCTGGGAAGAGGTCTGCAACCGCATCCGCACGCCGGAAGGCGAAGTGACGATTGCTATCGTCGGCAAATATACCGGCCTCAAGGATGCCTATAAGTCGCTGATCGAGGCGCTGCATCACGGTGGCTTCGCCAACCGCGTCAAGGTCAAGCTGGAGTGGATCGAGTCCGAGGTTTTCGAAAAGGAAGACCCGACGCCCTATCTCGAAAAGGTCAACGGCATTCTGGTGCCGGGCGGCTTCGGCGAGCGCGGTTCGGAAGGCAAGATCATGGCGGCGCAGTTCGCGCGTGAGCGCAACGTGCCCTATTTCGGTATCTGCTTCGGCATGCAGATGGCGGTCGTGGAAGCGGCCCGTCATCTCGCCGGCATCGAAAATGCCTCCTCCACCGAATTCGGCCCGACGTCCGAGCCGGTTGTTGGCCTGATGACCGAATGGGTGAAGGGTAACGAGCTGGAGAAGCGCTCCTCCAAGGGTGATCTCGGCGGCACGATGCGTCTTGGCGCCTACAAGGCGGCGCTGAAGAAAGACACCAAGATCGCCGAAATCTATGGCACCACGGATATTTCCGAGCGCCACCGTCACCGCTATGAGGTGAATGTGGACTACAAGGACCGGCTGGAAGAATGCGGCCTGGTGTTCTCGGGCATGTCTCCGGATGGTGTCCTGCCGGAAACGGTGGAATATCCCGACCACCCGTGGTTCATCGGCGTTCAGTATCACCCGGAACTGAAGAGCCGCCCGCTTGATCCGCATCCGCTTTTCGCCAGCTTCGTGGAAGCGGCGGTGGAGCAGAGCCGGCTGGTTTGATGGTTTGAAGGAGATGAAGAGGGCCGCGACAGCGGCCCTTTTTTATTGCGGGAAGTCTAGACATCTCCTCCGTCACCCCGGACTTGATCCGGGGTCCAGTGCGATCAAGTCTTTGATCGCAAAAGACTCTTTTCACGGCGCAGACGCGCCGTGGCTGGATGCCGGATCTAGTCCGGCATGACGGAGAATTCTTCCCCGACTGACCATCCTGAGATTCGTTCTGGATGGGCTTGTCTTTTGTTGAGCAAACAAAAAACGGGCCCGAAGGCCCGTTCCTTGTTTCAAAAAATCCCGACAGGCTTACTTCGGCCCGATCATGTTTTCCGGACGCACATACTGGTCGAATTCCTCGTTGGTGAGGTATCCGCCGCCAACGGCCT
Source organism: Agrobacterium sp. P15N1-A (assembly GCF_044626815.1). NCBI lineage: Bacteria > Pseudomonadati > Pseudomonadota > Alphaproteobacteria > Hyphomicrobiales > Rhizobiaceae > Agrobacterium > Agrobacterium sp. P15N1-A. The sequence continues at coordinate 8,509 of NZ_JBIUPF010000001.1, forward strand.
CGTCGCGCAGCGTCGTGCCGTTCTTGTGCGCGGTCTTGGCGATCTTGGCGCAGATGTCGTAGCCGAGCTTGCTGTTCAGCGCCGTCACCAGCATCAGCGAGTTCTCGACGCCCTTTTTGATGTTGTCTTCGCGGGCCTCGATGCCGACGACGCAATTGTCGGTGAAGGAGACGGCCGCATCGCCCAGAAGCTGGACCGACTGCAGGAAGTTGTAGGCCATCATCGGGTTATAGACGTTGAGCTCGAAATGGCCCTGCGAACCGGCGAAGGACAGCGCTGCATTGTTGCCGAAGATGTGGGCGCAGACCTGCGTCAGCGCTTCCGACTGGGTGGGGTTGACCTTGCCCGGCATGATCGACGAGCCGGGCTCATTTTCCGGCAGCGACAATTCGCCGAGGCCGGCGCGCGGGCCGGAGCCGAGGAAGCGGATGTCGTTGGCGATCTTGAACAGCGCAGCAGCAGCCGCATTGATCGCACCATGCGAGAAGACCATGGAATCGTGCGAGGCGAGCGCCTCGAACTTGTTCGGCGCGGTCACGAAGGGCAGGCCGGTGATCTTGGAGATTTCCTCGGCGACCTTTTCGGCAAAGCCAATGGGAGCGTTGAGGCCCGTGCCGACGGCGGTGCCGCCCTGGGCGAGCTTGGAGAGCGCGGGCAGGGTGGTTTCGATATTGGCGATGGCGGAGGCGACCTGCGCGGCGTAGCCGGAGAATTCCTGGCCGAGCGTCAGCGGCGTTGCATCCTGCGTGTGGGTGCGGCCGATCTTGATGATCTTCTCGAACTGCTTGACCTTGGCTTCCAGCGCCTTGTGCAGGTGCTTGAGGGCGGGCAGCAGGTGGTGAACGATCTCTTCCACGCAGGCGATGTGCATCGCCGTCGGGTAGGTGTCGTTCGAGGACTGGCTCATATTGACGTGGTCGTTCGGGTGAACCGGCTTCTTGGTGCCCATTTCGCCGCCGAGCATCTCGATTGCGCGGTTGGAAATCACCTCATTGGCATTCATGTTGGACTGGGTGCCGGAGCCGGTCTGCCAGACGACGAGCGGGAAATGCTCGGTCAGCTTGCCGTCGATGACTTCCTGCGCGGCGGCGATGATGGCGTCGCCGACCTTGGGGTCGAGACCAGCCAGCGCCATGTTGGCGCGGGCTGCGGCCTGCTTGACGATGCCGAGCGCGCGAACGACAGAGGCCGGCTGCTTTTCCCAGCCGATCTTGAAGTTGCCGAGCGAGCGCTGCGCCTGCGCGCCCCAATAGCGATCGGCCTGAACTTCAATGGGTCCAAATGTATCGGTTTCCGTCCGTGTGGCTGTCATCAATCTTGCCTTTTTACTCGTTTTCCTCCGCCAAAACGGCGCCTTCGCCCGCCTTGCGCGGCCGATATATAGAATCATCGCGCCGGCAATGAAAGCGCTGCAATGCAGCGGAGGCAGATATTTCCCGCCGCGCAAAAGCGATTTCGCCGTCTGGCGCGGCGCGGGGTGAAAAAGGCGCCGGCGTGTCATTTTTACTACGACGCGAAATGGCTGGAAAACCGGGCTTTCCGGGGGGCTGGGAAGGTCGGGCGGGGCAGGGCAAAGTGAATGAAATAAATGGAAATTTAACCATTCTCGCCAATTCTGGAAATTACGTTTTTACGGCTTTGGCTGTATCATAAGGTTCATTTCGGCACGGTTGTGGGCTTTTTCGCGTTTTCTTTTCAACGGGCCGTCGATCGGCTAGACAGGCATGAAACTGATGCCCGCCCTTTCGCTGGCGGTGCTGGGTGCTACGAGGATCAAATTGCAAGTCACATCTGGAAAAACATCGGCAGCACTGGTGCTGGCTCTCGGTCTTTCCGTTTCCACCGCTCTTCCCGGCAGCGCCGGTGCGGTAACGCTGATGGACCTCCTGCGCGGCGGCCCTGGCAAGATCGCGCGCGATCGCGGTGAGTTGCCGCCGGCCGGCATCGTTACCTCGCCCCCCGGATCGAGTGCCGGCCAAAGTGCCGATGCTTCCGATCCCGAGCCGCTGCCGCGTGTTTCCGGCCCGCGCTATTACGACTACAAGGCGGATACGGCCCGTGCGGTGAACACGGCGAATTTCGGTGAAGGCCTTGCCAATCTGAAGTTCAGCGCCACCCCCGAGATCGCCAAGGCGCTGGAAGCCTATTACGGCGCCGGCGGCAAGACGCTCTGGGTTTCGCAAGGCGAGCTGACCGCGCGCGCCAATGCTGTCATCGCCTTTCTGGAGACGGTCGGTGAAAGCGGCCTCGATCCGGCCGATTACAGCATTTCGCCACCGGCAAAGGATGTGACGGCCAGCATCAGCAACGCTTCCGGTTCGGCTGCGACCGGTACGCCGGTAGAGACGGCCTCGGCGCCCGTGTCCGATGCCTATCAGCGGGCGCAGATGCAGTTCGAGCTGGCGCTTTCCGCCAAGGTTCTCGCCTATGTGCAGGATACGGCCCGTGGCCGTGTCGATCCGAACCGGCTTTCCGGCTATCATGATTTCAAGCGCAAGACGGTGAACCTCGCACCGGTGCTGAAGCTTGCGGGCCTGAGCCCCGATGTTGCCGCCTATCTACGTAGCCGCGAACCGTCGGGCGCCGAATATCTGGCGCTGAAGGCGGAGCTTGCCCGCCTGCGTGGTGAAGGCGATGCGGCGCATGTCGTCCGCGTTCCCGCCGATCTGGTGCTGAAGCCCGGCAACAGCAGCGCGGATATGGCCAATGTCGTCAAGGCCATCGAACATCGCGCTTCGCCCGCCTTCAAGGCCGAGCATGCGGCGATCATTTCCGCTTACCAGCAGACGCCGGATTATACGCCTGATCTCGTCGATCTGGTGAAGGCGTTCCAGAGCGAAAACGGCCTGAAGCCCGATGGCGTCATCGGCCGCGCCACCGTGCGCGCCATGGTCGGCGAAAGCAATGACGCGAAGATCGCCAAGGTGCAGGTGGCGATGGAGCAGGTCCGCTGGCTGCCAGCCGATCTTGGCCAGCGTTACGTCTTCATCAACCAGCCCGCCTTCATGGCCTATTACCACAATGATGGCGTGGAACAGTTCGGCATGAAGGTCGTCGTCGGCTCCAAGGCCAATCAGACCTATTTCTTCCAGGACGAAATCCAGACCGTCGAGTTCAACCCCTATTGGGGCGTGCCGCAGTCGATCATCGTCAACGAGATGCTGCCGAAGCTGCGCCGCGATCCGTCCTATCTCGACCGGCTGGGTTATGAGGTTCAGGTGGGCGGCCGTGCCGTCTCCTCCACCAGCGTCAACTGGTATGGCTCCACCAACGCCGTTTCTGTGCGCCAGCCGCCGAGCAGCGACAATGCGCTGGGCGACCTGAAAATCCTGTTCCCCAATGCGCATGCCATCTACATGCATGACACGCCTGCCAAGAGCTTCTTCAACCGCGACATGCGGGCGCTGAGCCACGGCTGTATCCGTCTGGTCGATCCGCGCCGCATGGCTGCCGCGGTTCTCGGCACCAGCGTCGATAAGGTGGGTGAGCAGATCGCTTCGGGCAAGAACCGCGCCGTGCAGGTGCCGGAGAAGGTTCCGGTCTACGTGGCCTATTTCACCGCCTGGCCGGACAAGGACGGCAAGGTGCAGTTCTTCGACGATGTGTATGACCGCGACAGCTATGTGCAGAAGGCGTTCGCCGTGACGACGAAGGCGCGGGCCGCGTCGATCTGATCAGGATAGCATCAAGAGAAAAAGCGCCGGAGACGGCGCTTTTTTGTTTGAAGGAAAGGCCTGCCCAATTTGTTTGGTGCTGGAGTCCGCCTGCTACATTTGGCGTCAACGGCAACACCGTACTCCGTCACCCCGGACTTGATCCGGGGTCCAGCGCGATCAAGTCCTTGATCGCAAAAGAGTCTTTTCACGGCGCAGACGCGCCGTGGCTGGATGCCGGATCTCGTCCGGCATGACGGAGGAGAGGTTGTTCAGCTCTCATTGACGTCGGAAACGCCGTTCCCTGGCGCTTTACTTGTCTGGTCCAGCCTCTCAGGCGGCGGCTGCACCCTTCGCAACCAGTTCTTCGAACAGCGCCGGCGTCAATTCACTGAAATCGTCGATCACGACGTCCGGTTCGAGTTCAGCCATCGGCACATCCGAATAACCGAACGTGACGCCAATCGACGGCACGGCGGCGTTCTTTGCCGCGAGAATGTCGTTGATGCTGTCGCCGACCATGATGGAGCGCTGGACGTCGCCGCCGGCTTTTTCGATGGTGCCGAGAATATGGCGGGCGTCCGGCTTGCGGAAGGAGAAGGTGTCGCCACAGGTAATGGCGGCGAAATAGCGTGTCAGATCGAGTTCTTCGAGCAGCGGCAGAGCGAGGATTTCTGTCTTGTTGGTGCAGACGGCAAGCGTGATGCCGGCTTCCGAGAGCGCATCCAACGCGTTGATGATGCCGGGATAGGGGCGGCTTTCGCCGGGCATTTCGGCGCGGTAATGGGCGATGAAGCGCTCATAGAGCGGCTCGATTTCGGCTTCCGGCAGTTCCGTCTCGCGAAGCGCGAAGGCCCGCTTGATCATGACCCGCGCGCCCTGGCCGACGAGGTGGGTCAGGTCGTCATAGGTGACGGGAGCAAGCCCGACTGCGGCAATGGTGTGGTTGAGGCTGGAGACCAGATCGGCGGCGGTATCGACCAGCGTGCCGTCGAGATCGAAAATGGCGAGCGGGGAGAGCGGGCGGGATGTCACGGGAACTGGCCTCTCGGGAATGCGTGTAACTGATGTATCGGTGCTTTCATTCCCGCCAAGCCTAGGCAAACGGGTCTGTCTTTGCAACCGCGTCACAACGTTCTGTTCGTTGGCTTGAAAAAGGCTTTCGTTTGGCTTTCGACCCGTGTAAACAGCACGGCGACGACAAAGCTACCGGAGTTTCAGGCACATGGATGCCCGCCAGATGAAGATCAAGGCCGCCGAGGCCGCATTGTCCCATGTACAGGATGGGATGCGGCTTGGTATCGGCACGGGTTCGACGGCCGAGGAATTCGTCAGGCTTCTGGCCGAAAAGGTCGCCGCCGGTCTGAAAGTCGAGGGCGTGCCGACATCCGAGCGCACCGCGCGTCTCTGCGTCGAGCTTGGCGTTCCGCTGAAATCCCTCGATGAATTGCCGGAACTGGATCTGACCATTGACGGCGCGGATGAGGTCGATCATGCGCTGCGTCTCGTCAAGGGCGGCGGCGGCGCGCTGCTGCGCGAGAAGATCGTTGCGGCGGCATCCGCCCGCGTGATCGTGATTGCCGACCAGAGCAAGGTGGTGGAGACGCTGGGCGCCTTTCCGCTTCCCATCGAAATCAACCCGTTCGGCCAGGTGGCGACGCGTATCGCCATCGAAAAACTGGCGTCGCGTTCCGGGCTTTCCGGCACGCTGACGATGCGTTCTTCCGGCGACGGCGCCTTCATGACGGATGGCGGACACCTTATCCTCGACGCATCTTTTGGCCGTATTCCTGATGCAGAAGCGCTAGCACGCGAGTTGAACACGATTCCCGGTGTCGTCGAGCACGGACTTTTCATAAATTTGGCATCGCTTGCCATTATCGCGGGTCCTGAAGGCGCCCGCGTGATGCAGGCAGTATAACAGGAGCGAGATTTTCATGGTCAAACTAGCGGGACTGGGCAAAGCTGCCGCTGCTTCGATCCTCATTTCCGGCATCGTGTTCGGTACTGCCGCACGCGCTCAGGAAATTTCGGAAGCGCATATCGCTGCCGCACGGCAGGCGATCACCTCTCTTGGCGTTACCGACCGTTTCGACGACATTCTGCCGGGTCTGGCGGAGCGTCTGAAGGCCGAACTCATTCAGGCTTCGCCGAACGTTCAGGACGCGATCACCGAGACTGTTGACGCGAAGGCTCTCGAGCTTGCGCCGCGCCGCGCCGATCTGGAGCGCGAAGCAGCGCTCACCTATGCGCGCGCCTTCACCGTCGAAGAGCTGAACGCCATTTCCACCTTCTACAGCAGCGAAGCCGGCAAGAAGCTCCTGAAGGACGGCCCGATCGCCACGCGCGAACTGATGAAGGCCGCCGACATCTGGGCCGCCGGCATCAACCGCGACCTCAACGCTTCCAGCATGTCGGAACTGCAGAAGGTTGCCGGCGCGGACCTGAAGCCGCTTCCGGCCGATCAGAACGCCACCGGTGGCGCTCCCGTGGCTCCCAAGCCCTGATTGGGTGAACAGACAATTCAGAAATATTCAAAGCCCGGCCGCAAGACCGGGCTTTTCATTTGTGCGTCGCAGCACCTATATGTGGCGTGAATGCACCGCCGCCCGTCCTGAGGCTGATGGCGGCGGTTTTGATCAGGGGTTTTGACTATGACAGCTTATGACTACGATCTTTTCGTCATCGGTGGCGGTTCCGGCGGCGTGCGCAGCGGCCGCGTGGCCGCCTCGCTCGGCAAGCGCGTGGCAATCGCCGAGGAATATCGTTATGGCGGAACCTGCGTCATCCGCGGTTGCGTGCCGAAGAAGCTGTTCGTCTACGCCTCGCAATTCCCTGAGCATTTCGAGGATTCGGAAGGATTCGGCTGGAGCGTCGGCGAGCGCAGCTTCGACTGGAAGAAGCTGATCGCCGCCAAGGACAAGGAAATCACCCGTCTCGAAGGGCTCTACCGCAAGGGTCTGGAAAACGCCAAGGCCGATATTTTCGACAGCCGGGCGGAACTGGTAGACGCCCATACCGTGAAGCTGACGAAAACCGGCAAGACCTTCACGGCCGAGCGTATCGTGATTGCCGTTGGCGGCACGCCGAACGAGCACAAGGCGCTGCCCGGTCATGAGCTGACGATCTCGTCCAACGAGGCTTTCGACCTGGAAGAACTGCCGAAATCGATCCTGATTGCCGGCGGCGGTTATATCGCTGTGGAATTCGCCAATATCTTCCATGGGCTCGGTGTCGAAACGACGCTGATCTATCGCGGCAAGGAAATCCTCTCGCGGTTCGATCACGACATGCGCAAGGGCCTGCATGAAGCGATGGAGGCCAAGGGCATCCGCATCATTCTCGAAGATATCATCGAGGAAGTCAGCAAGGATGGTACCGGTGGCTTCGTGGCCCGCACCAAGCAGGGCGCCTCGCTGCATGTCGGCCTGGTGATGCTGGCGCTTGGCCGGGATCCGAATACGAAGGGTCTGGGGCTCGAAAACGCCGGTGTGAAGCTCGATGCGCGGGGCGCGATCATCGTCGACGATTATTCGCGCACGAATGTGCCGAACATCTTCGCGCTGGGCGACGTCACCGACCGGGTACAGCTGACGCCGGTGGCGATCCACGAGGCCATGTGCTTCATCGAAACCGAATACAAGAACAACCCGACCAAGCCGGATCACGAACTGATCGCAACGGCGGTGTTCTCGCAGCCTGAAATCGGCACCGTCGGTCTTTCGGAAGAGGAGGCCGGCAAGAAATATCCGGAACTGGAAGTCTATCGCGCCCAGTTCCGGCCGATGAAGGCCACGCTTTCCGGCCGTCAGGAAAAGACGATCATGAAGCTGATCGTCAATGCCGCCGACCGCAAGGTCGTGGGCGTGCATATTCTCGGCCATGAGGCAGGGGAGATGGCGCAGCTTCTCGGCATCACGCTGAAAGCCGGCTGCACCAAGGATGATTTCGACCGCACCATGGCGGTTCATCCGACGGCCGCCGAAGAGCTGGTGACGATGTATTCGCCGAGCTATCGCGTCGTGAATGGCGAGCGTGTGTAACGCCGGTACAGGCGTGATATAATCGCCGCCCGCATCAGCCTGCCGCCCTTTGAAAGCGAAGTTTTCGAATGGCGGCGGGATTGTTAAATCGTTTGAATTGACTTTTGTGCGTCTGGAGCGCTCAAAACGGGCAGAATGAGCCGGATGGCTCAGGGATCGGCTATGCAAAGCCGATGCTTGGAGCTATAAGCCGCTCAATTTTTCGAGGCGGCCGCGCGACGTCGCGCGGGCGAGAAAAGGGTGAGAACATGGCACAGAATTGGACCCCCGGCAGCTGGCGGCAGAAACCGATCCAGCAGGTTCCCGAATATCCGGATGCGGCAGCGCTTGCGGCAACGGAAGCCACACTTGCGACTTATCCGCCCCTGGTCTTTGCCGGTGAGGCCCGCCGTCTGAAGAAGCAGCTCGCCAATGTGGCGGAAGGCAACGCCTTCCTGCTGCAGGGCGGCGATTGCGCCGAAAGCTTCGCCGAACATGGCGCGGACAATATCCGCGACTTCTTCCGCGCGTTCCTGCAGATGGCCGTTGTGCTCACCTATGGCGCGCAGCTGCCCGTCGTAAAGGTCGGCCGCATTGCCGGTCAGTTCGCCAAGCCGCGCTCTTCCAATGTGGAAGTGCTCGATGGCGTGACGCTGCCGTCTTACCGCGGTGACATCATCAACGGCATCGAATTCAACGAAGGTTCGCGCATACCGAGCCCGGAGCGCCAGCTCGACGCTTATCGCCAGTCGGCCGCGACGCTGAACCTGCTGCGCGCTTTCGCGATGGGTGGTTACGCCAACCTTGAAAACGTTCACCAGTGGATGCTCGGCTTCATCAAGGACAGCCCGCAGGCGGATCGCTACCGCAAGCTGGCCGACCGGATTTCCGAAACCATGGACTTCATGAAGGCGATCGGCATCAGCGCGGACAATAATCCGAGCCTGCGCGAAACCGATTTCTTCACCAGCCATGAGGCTCTGCTGCTTGGCTACGAAGAGGCGCTGACCCGCATCGATTCCACCTCCGGTGACTGGTACGCGACGTCCGGCCACATGATCTGGATCGGCGACCGCACGCGTCAGCTTGACCATGCGCATGTGGAATATTTCCGCGGCATCAAGAACCCGATCGGCCTGAAATGCGGTCCGTCGCTGACGCCCGACAATCTGATCGAGCTGATCGATGTGCTGAACCCGGCAAACGAGGCCGGTCGCCTGACGCTGATTTGCCGTTTCGGCCATGACAAGGTGGCGGACAGCCTGCCGAAGCTCATCCGCGCCGTCGAGAAGGAAGGCCGCAAGGTCGTCTGGTCCTGCGACCCGATGCATGGCAACACGATCACACTCAACCACTACAAGACGCGTCCTTTCGAGCGCATCCTGTCGGAAGTCGAAAGCTTCTTCCAGATCCACCGCGCCGAAGGCACGCATCCGGGCGGCATCCATATCGAGATGACCGGCAAGGACGTGACGGAATGCACGGGTGGCGCGCGCGCCGTGACGGCGGATTCGCTGTCCGACCGTTACCATACCCATTGCGATCCGCGCCTCAATGCCGATCAGGCGCTGGAACTGGCCTTCCTGCTGTCCGAGCGCATGAAGAGCGGCCGCGATGAGAAGCGTCTGGCAATCGCCAACGCGTGATATGAAGCCTTAAACGAAAAAAAAAGCCGCCGGGAGACCTTCCGGCGGCTTTTTTCATGCGCGGTGCTGAATTATTGCACCAGCGCCGGCTGCTGGCAGCGGACATCCGTGACCCGCACATCGGCTTCGCCGATCTTGACGCCGAGAACCAGAAGCACGTTGTAGAGCAGTTGATCGACCGGAGCGGTGACTGCCGCAAGCGTGTTGGCAAGCGCCGACTGAATGCCCGCCAGGCCTCCCAAATCCAGGTTGAGGAAGAGAAGCCTGATATCGAGATTGAGGTTCTTCAGCAGTGAACTGACAAGAGTGGTGACGGTGTCCTTGGTGGAGACACTCTTGATCTTGGCCTGGGTAATATCGGACTGCGTGAAGGTCAGCTTGGTCTTGGTCATATTGGTGGCATTGATGAGGGCGCTGCCATTGATGGCGAGCAGCGCCGAATCCACGATTGCGGCCTTGGTGACGCGCGGGTCCCTGCCGAAATTGGCAAAGGCCGTGGTGTCGACATTGCCAAGGGCGATTTCGACGACGCCGGGAACGACCTCGACATCGACGGTGCCCTGTCCGCCGCCCGTGCAACGAATATCGGCAAGCCGTGCTTCGGCATGGGCGACTTCCACATAAAGCGGGAGGTTGACCTTGAGGCCGGCAATGGCCTGAAGCCCGTCCACCACGACACTGACCGCAAGACGGGTCTGTGCGGTGCGCACCACGGTGCCTTGGCCGCCGACGGCGAGCGACGGTGTTTCGACCGGCGGTTCACCGATGGCGAGCGTTGCCTTGACCGAGGCGAGGCCGAGAAGATTGGCGTTGATATTAAGCCCCAGCTGGTTGCCGCCATTGCCCGCCACGGCGGCGGCATTGATGAGATCGAAGACGCCGGCGGTGACCTTGAGGTTTTCGCCCGTACCGATCAGCTTGTCCGAGAACGGACCGAGATTGAGTATCTCCTCCAGCTTGATCTTGACGTTGCTCTTGTTGACGGTTTTTTGCAGCGTATTCAAAATGTTGACGACCGCCGGCTGCAGCCCCGTGGTTTTCGTCAGCACGTCGAGGAATTTGCCGTAGCTGATTTCCGTCTTCAGAACATCCTTATAGGTGCCGGCGGTGAGGTTGAGATCGATGGCCAGCGCCTCGACGATCTTCAGCGCGTTGACATCGGCGGCGAGAAGCGCCTGATAATCCATGAGTTTCAATGAAACCGTGGTGCCGAGCAGACCGCCGAGCAGGCTGTTGAGAATTCCCTCATCGAGGCTGGCGAGGCGCGATCCCACCGAAAATGCCGCGATCCTTTGGGACGAGGCCGTTCCGACCGCCGAGACCTTTGGCGGCTTGGTGAAGGCGGAAGCGAAGAATATCTGGCCCTGTTCGACGATGTTCACCTTTATCGCATTGGTGGGCAGGGCGTTATCGACGAAACGCTGGCCGACCGGGACTGTCGCATCCGGCTCGTAGTGTCCCTTGATGACTTCGGCGTAACCCTTGCTGTTGGCGAATTCATTCAGCGGGTCGAAGGGTTGCAGGCCCTTTTCGGTCAAAAGTCCCTGGGCCGTCCTGACACCGAGATCCATGCCATTGAGGGCGAAATATTGCTGGACCGCCTTTTCGGCGTCCGTGGCGTTGGCTGCCGCCGATATGGCCGCGAGATCGGCGGTCTGCTGCAATTGCCGTTTCTGCAATGTCAGATAACCGTAATCGACGCCGAGCGCCAATATGCCGATGAAGAGCGGTGCGGTGAGCCCCGCCGAAATGGCGATGTTGCCCGTTTTATCCTTGAGGAAGCGGGGAAGCAGGGAATGAATATCTCGCATGTCATGCTCCTCCGATCCGGATGGTGGAAAAACGCCGGATGACCGGCTCGGGCAGGGTGTAGCTGTAGAGGCTCCAGATCGGCAGATCGCGAGCGTCATATTCGACCTTTACCGTGAACTGGTTGGCATTGGCGGGATCGGTGGCGACATTGACGGTGAAGCGGCTCTTGTCCATGAAGGCGTAGCTGAGGTCGCTTTTGGTGACGAAATCCCGGGCAAGCTGCTGGCGCTCGGTCGTGTTGAGGCCGGCAACCGCCGTCCGCGCCGCGTCGGCGGCGATCTGCTGCACCGAATAGGCCGCCATCAGATAAATGCCGTAGGCGATCATGGTGAGCAGGACGAGAAAGAATATCGGTGCGACGATGGCGAACTCGACAGCAGACGAGCCAGATCTATCGCGAAAGAAACGCACTCCATTAAACATAAAGCACCCCCGTTCCTTCAGGCATCAAGGTTCGATGCCTTGATTTATTATTTTCGGAAATGCTAATTTATAGGTGTTAATTTTGTGTTGATGCCGCTCCCATGGGTTGCAGCTCTTCTTAAGCTTTCGCGTCTACTTCAGATCAGCCGAAGGCCTTTGAAACTGGCGTGGCCGTCCTTGCCGATGATGATGTGGTCGTGGACGGTGATGCCGAGCGGCTTTGCCGTATCGACGATTGTCTTGGTCATCTCGATATCGGCGCGCGAAGGGGTCGGGTCTCCACTTGGATGATTATGAATTAAAATCAAGGCGGTAGATGAAAGTTCAAGGGCGCGGCGCACGACCTCGCGGGGGTAGACCGGCGTATGATCCACTGTTCCCTGACCCTGCACCTCATCGGCGATCAGGACGTTGCGCTTGTCGAGGAACAGGACGCGGAACTGTTCGCGCGTTTCATGGGCCATGGCGGCGTGGCAATAATCGATGACCGAGGACCAGGAGCCGAGCACCTGCTTGTTGCGGATTTCGCTTTTCAGCATGCGCTGGGAAACGGAGGCGACGAGCTTCAGATCGAGCGCCACGGTTTCGCCCACGCCCTTCACCTCCTGCAACAACGGCAAGGGCGCGCCGAGCACGCTGCCAAGCGTTCCGAAACGGGCAATGAGAGCCTTGGCGATGGGTTTGGTATCGCGCCTCGGGATCAGCCGGAAGAGAAGAAGCTCCAGCAATTCGTAATCGGCGAGCGCCGCGTCGCCGCCATCGCGATAACGCGCCCGCAGCCGGTCGCGATGTCCATGATAATGGGCGGCATCCGTTTCCTGTTCGACGATGGCTGCCGGCCTTTTCGCGCCGCTCCGCGATTCGGCGAAAAAACCGCGCTCATCCGCTCCGTTGAACAGATCGCCTTCGCCCGCCTGAAAGCCGGGAGTTGTGGAAAGATCGGCGGAAGGCGGGGCGGGGCGTTTTGCCATAGGCGGGTCTGGCCTTATGCGGGGGGAAGCGGCGGCAGGCCCGGACGGTCGAAGCCGCCGGGCGACAGTGTGAAGATTTCGCAGCCCGTGGCCGTGACGCCGACGGCATGTTCATATTGCGCGGAGAGCGACCGGTCGCGCGTTACCGCCGTCCAGCCGTCGGAAAGCACCTTCACATGCGGTTTGCCGAGATTGATCATCGGCTCGATGGTGAAGATCATGCCCTCGCGGATTTCCGGCCCTTCGTCCGGGCGGCCGTAATGCAGGATGTTCGGCGTGTCGTGGAACAGGCGTCCGACGCCATGGCCGCAGAAATCGCGCACGACGGAGCAGCGCTCCGCTTCCGCATAGGCCTGGATTGCCGCGCCGATTGCGCCGGTGCGTACACCGGGCTTCACCGCCGCGATGCCGCGTAGCAGGCATTCATAGGTCACTTCCATCAGCCGCTCGGCGGCGCGCTTGATCTGGCCGACCGGATACATGCGGCTCGAATCGCCATGCCAGCCATCCAGCACATAGGTCACGTCGATATTGACGATATCGCCATCGCGCAGCGGCTTTTCATCCGGAATGCCGTGGCAGACGACGTGGTTGATCGAGGTGCAGACGGATTTGGTATAACCGCGATAGTTCAGCGTCGCCGGCAGCGCGCCGTGGTCGGCGCCGAATTCGAAGACGAAACGGTCGATGGCGTCCGTCGTCACGCCCGGCTTGACGATTGCGGCGAGTTCATCGAGGCAGCGCGCCGTCAGCTGGCACGCCTTGCGCATCCCGTCGAAGTCCTCAGGGGTATAGAGGCGGATGACGCCGGTATTCTTGAGGGGGGCGGAGGCTGCGTCGATATAGGTGACCATCTTGGTGCTTTCTGTCTCTTTACGTCCCTGTTCATAAAACAGCCGGACGCCATTCGTCCATCTTAACCGTTCCGCTGACCGAAATTTGTGTCGGGGAAACCGCGCATTTCACCGCATAGGCCTCCACGCCGCGCGCCATCGCCCGCTGAAATGCCAGCGCATAGACGGGATCGAGATCGTCGCAGATGCGCATCCGGTCGCAATCGTCGCGCTGGATGAGATAGAGCATCACCGAACGGTAACCTGCTTCCGCAGCGTCACCCAGCTCCTCCAGATGTTTCGCGCCGCGTTTGGTGGCGGTATCGGGAAATTCGGCGAGGCCTTGTTCGCGCATGAAATGCACGTTCTTCACTTCCACGTAGGCATCCGGCCGGCCGGGTTGCGACAGCAGGAAATCGATGCGGGAATTGCGGCCATATTTCTGTTCGCGCCGGATCGTCGAATAGCCGCCGAGTTCGGGGATGCGGCCGGTGAGGATAGCCTCTTCCGCCAACCGGTTCGGCATGCCGGTATTGATGCCGACCGTGGTGCCATCGGCCTCGACCATTTCCAGCATGTGCCGGTACTTGCGGGTGGGGCTGTCATGTTCGGACAGCCATATGCGGGAGCCCGGTGTCGTGAGCCCGCGCATGGAGCCGGTATTGGGGCAGGAGCCGGTGATCGCGGTGCCGTCCTCCAGAACGGCGTCGAACAGGAAACGCTTGTAGCGGGAAATCAGCGTGGCGGGAGTAAGCGGGGGCGTGAAGAACATGTGGCCTGAAAGATGAGAAATGATGGGTGTGGTCAGGAGAGGACGTAGGTTCCCGGCGCATCGCCGAGCACGGGGCGCTTGCCGTCTTCCGGTTTTCGCGCCTTTACCTTTTCAGCGCTCTGGCTTTCGATCCAGTTCTGCCAGTGCACCCACCAGGAGCCCTTATGCGGCGTCGCAGTGGCCTGCCAGGCATCGAAGTCTCCGGCCGGTGACGATCCTGTCCAATATTGGTATTTTTCAAGCTGCGGCGGATTGACGACGCCGGCGATATGGCCGGAAGCGCCAAGCACAAATTCCACCGGCCCGCCGAACAGCGCGGCACCCGTGAAAACCGATTTCGCCGGCGCGATATGGTCGTCGCGGGTGGCGAGGTCATAGACCGGGATTTTGATGTCGCCGAGATTGATCCGCTTGCCGGCAACCCGCATCAGCCCGCGGGCGAGATTGTTCTCGAGGTAACAATTGCGCAGATAAAAGGAATGGCTGGCGGCCGTCACCCGGGTCGAATCGGAGTTCCAGTAGAGCAGGTCGAAGGGCAGGGGCTCGGTGCCGCGCAGGTAATTATCGACAACATAGGGCCAGATGAGATCGGAGGCGCGCAGCATGTTGAAGACGGTCGCCATGATCGAGCCGTCGAGATAACCGACCGCCTGCATGTGCTTGTCCAGCGCCGCAAGCTGGCCTTCGTCGATGAAGACCTTGAGATCGCCGGCATGGATGAAATCGGTCTGGGCGGCCAGCAGCGTGGCGCTGCGGATGCGCTCATCGCCTTGCTGCGCATGCAGCGCCAGCGCCGAGGATAAAAGCGTGCCACCGACGCAATAACCGATGGCGTTGATTTCCTTTTCGCCGGTTCGCTCCTCGATGGTATCCAGCGCAAAATCGATGCCTTCACGGACGTAATCATCCCAGCCCTTGTCGGCGAGGCGGGCATCCGGGTTGATCCAGGAGACCATGAAGACGCTGTGGCCCTGCTCGAGGCACCAGCCGACGAAGGATTTCTGCGGGTTGAGATCGAGAATGTAGAATTTGTTGATCCATGGCGGCACGATCAGCAAAGGCCGTTTGAAGGCCTTCTGCGTTGTCGGCGCATAATGGATGATTTCGCAGAGCGGGCTTTTCGCCACCACCTTGCCTTGCGTGACGGCGATATTCTGGCCGATGACGAATTTGCTGTAATCGGTCTGGCGCAGTTTCAGGTGGCCGTTGCCGGCCGCGACATCTTCCGCCAGCTGCGCCATGCCCTTGACGAGATTGGCGCCGCTGGAGGCGACCGTTTCGCGAAAGACCTGCGGATTGGTGAAGACGAAATTGGCCGGCGAAAGAGCCTCCGTCACCTGGCGCATGTAAAACAGCGCCTTGGTGCGGGTGTGTTCGTCCAGCCCCTCTGCCTCCGTCACCATCCGGTCGGCGAAACCGACGGTGGTCTGGTAGGCTTTCAGGAGAAAATCGAAGAACGGATTGGCCTGCCAGTCGGCATCGGCAAAACGCCTGCTCCTGCGTTCCGCAGGGCCGCTTTCGGCGGGTTTTTCCGGGGCCGAATCGGCATCGCCGGAAAACTGCGCCACCGATTTCGCCCAGAGATCGTAATAGCTGGAAAGCAGATGGGTCTGAGCCTCGAGCGAGCGCTTCGGTTCGGCCATCCAGTATTCGGCGACATCGGAGAGCGTCTTGACGAGATCGGTTACCGGATCGGCGCTGGTCTTAAGGATCTCACCGCGTTCGCGCGGGGCGAGCCATTCGGATGCGGCCTTGCCGAGATTTTCGAGCGCACGGGCGATATTGATCGCGAAGGTTTCCGGGTCGCGGATCAGGTAGGCCTCGGCGGAGCTGGCGTCGAAGCCGGGCGTTTTGCCGCCCTTTTTCTTGCCGCCACCGTCAACACCTGCCATGCACGATCCTCCACCAAATTTGTGTTTGCACATTCTGCATGAAAACGAATACAAGTTCCACCAGCAAGGGGAGGCCGCAAAGGGCCGAACCGTGGTCGAATTCGATATCGGCAGATATCCTTACAGGCGGAACATGACGATGGGCAAGCACATGGGCACATGGGGAACATATGCGGAAAATGCGGCAAGAATCGCTGTGCTTTCGCTCTCCGGCGCAATGCTCGCCGCCACACTTGCCGCCTGCAAGGCTCCGGAGCCGATCGTCGCGCCCGCCCATATGCGCCGCCCGACGGCCGAAATCGTCGGCCCGCGCCCGGTCAGCGACACTGCGGTGAGCCAGAAGCGCGACACCGGCACCTATCCGACCTTCTCGCAGCCGCTGACGGCCGCAGGCACCCAGATGGGCGAGGATGAGGCCTCCACCATGGAATCGAGCCTGTCCCGCCTCGGTGCGGCACGGCGCAACGGCCAGATATCGGAAGCGGAATACAAGCGCCGCGTGGCGGAGCTGCGGGCGCTTGCCGAAAACCAGAAGCCGGTTGCGACGCCTGCCGCCTCGCAATAAATCCCAAATCAATACATGCTATGGCCATCGCGTATGGCAGCTTTGGCGCTATATTTTGCGAAACCGGTTTTGATCGAAATGCGCAATCCAAAAGTGCTTTTAGTTTTTGTAGTTTTGTTGGGCGTTCTGCCTCTTGTCCTGCGCTTACTCGATATAGGGCCGTCGATCTTCCTCGGTATATCGATCTTTGCTCTGAACATTTTAGTTTGCTTGTGGGGTGCGGCCACGCGATATCGTTTAGGGTGGCTAAGTTACGGGGTCGCCTGCGTATTCGCTTTTGTACTGGCCGGCATGTCCAGCCCTCTCTCCCTTGTCCTGTTGCTGCTTGCAGCGAAAGCCTGATTTGCTTCGACGGCTCAGTCTTGCGGGAGGAGCGGCAATCATAACCCCTTCTTTACCCTGCCTCTGAACCTTCCGCTTACCCAAGATGTTAAGCGGATGGATGCGGTTTGCCGCTTATGATGCGGTCATAACAAACAGGCCGCTGAAAAAGCGGGGCACGGGGTGAAATATCATGAAATGCATCGCCGCTTTGCTGGTTCTTGCCGGTTTTGCGCTCGCACCCGCTCAGGCGCGGGCGCCGCACATCAATTTCGGGACGCCTGCACTTCAGGGGCAGTGAGAGGGAAAATTCCGTCAGTCGTTGCCGGCGGCGTCGCTCAGCACGTCGAGATCAGGCACGGTGATGTGGCGGTTGTTCTCGATGCGGATAATGCCTTCCTTGCGCAGCTTGGTCATTTGCCGGCTAACCGTTTCGATGGTGAGGCCGAGGAAATCGGCGATATCGGCGCGTGAAAGCGGCAGGTCAAAGCAGGATTTGTCGTCGTTTTCCGGATCGATATGGGTGGCGATCATGTAAAGGAAGCTGGCAACCTTTTCCTGCGCCGATTTGCGGCCCAGCGTCAGCATCCAGTCGCGCGCCTCGTCCAGTTCCTTCAGGGACTGGCTGTGGAGCTTGCGTTCCATATCGGGCACTTCGGAAACCATCCGGTCGACGACGCGGCGCGGGAAGAGACAAATTTCCACATCGGTTGCGGCTTCCGCCGTCATCTTGCTTTCCGCCATGAACGGGCGGCCGAGAAAGTCCGGTGCGAATTGCAGGCCGACGATCTGCTGGCGGCCATCCGACATCATTTTCGACAGCTTCACCACGCCGTTCAGGATATTGCCGTAGGAGGTGACGAGTTCGCCCTGGCCGAGAAGCTCGTTGCCGGCTTCCAGCTTTTTGCGGCTGGAATGGCGGTTGAGGTCGCAAAGCTGCTGCGGCGTCAGCGTGCTGCAAAGACCGCCGTGACGCGCCTCGCAGGAGCGGCAAACGACGGGCTCTTCCGAATTGTGGATGGTCTTCTGCAGCGTGTCCATAAGCCTTTTCCAATGCTGGCTTTTTCGGGACGATTACGACCGTGGGTGTCAAATCCGGTCTCATGCAAGGCTTTCGCCACGTAGCCGTCGCCCCTGCGTCTACTTTAGCAAGAACTTACGGTGCAATTTGATTGAAGTCAAAGTTGCAAACTGTCGCAGCCGTTACTGAAAGAGAGGAAATCGACATTTTCTTGATAAAAGGCAAATCGGGCGATGAATACCGAACTTCTTCACAAATATTCGGGTGCAGTGCCGCGTTACACGAGCTATCCGACCGCGCCGCATTTCCACGAGGGAATCGATAATGGCGCCTATCGCCGCTGGCTCGGCGCGCTCGGTCACAGGAATCGCCTGTCGCTTTATCTGCATATTCCCTATTGCGACCGGCTTTGCTGGTTTTGTGCCTGCCACACCAAGCACACCCTGAAATACGAGCCGATTGCCGTTTATCTTGAAGCACTTAAGCGGGAGATAGAAGCCGTCGGCGCACTTGTTTCGCCGGATGCGGTGGTGAGCGCCGTGCATTTCGGCGGCGGTTCGCCCACCATGCTGAAGCCGGAGGACATGCAGAGCCTGATGGACTGTCTGCGGCGTCATTTCACCTTCGGCCTCGCACCCGAGATCAGCGTCGAGATGGATCCCAACGATCTGGATGACAGCCGCTACGATGCGCTTGCCGCCATCGGCATGTCGCGGGCGAGCCTCGGGGTTCAGGACTTCGATGACAAAGTGCAAAAAACCATCAACCGTATCCAGTCCTTCGAACAGACGAAATCCGTGGTGGATGCGGTGCGGGCGAGGGGCGTTCACTCGGTCAATTGCGACATTCTTTATGGGTTGCCGTTCCAGACCTGCGGGACATTGGAAAAGACGGTGAACCAGATCGTGTCGCTCGACCCCGATCGCATCGCGCTTTTCGGTTATGCGCATGTTCCGTGGATGAAAAAACACCAGTCGCTGATCCCGGAGCACGCCCTGCCGGATATTGCCGAGCGCTACCGCCAGATGACAATGGCGGCGGAGATGCTGAAACAGGCGGGTTACGAGGCCATCGGCATCGATCATTTCGCCAAGCCGACCGATACATTATGTCAGGCCGCCGAAGCCGGCGCCCTGCGGAGGAATTTTCAGGGCTATACGACCGACACGGCCGATGCGTTGATCGGGCTTGGCGCATCATCCATCGGCAGGCTGCCGCAGGGTTATGTGCAGAACATGGTGGCGACGGGGGAATATCAGCGGATGGTGGGCGAGGGCGGTCTTGCCGCCGTCAAGGGCATAGAGCTGTCTGAGGACGATCATCTGCGCTCGCATGTCATCGAAAGGCTGATGTGCGATTTCGCTATCGATCTTTCGCAGTTGCAGCACCGTTTCGGCAAGGTGAGCCATTCCCTGAGAGCCCAGGCGCAGCATTTTGCCGCAAGCGACAGGGATGGCGTGGTGCGGATGGACGCCGATATTTTTGCGGTGACGGAGGCTGGAAAGCCCTTCGTGCGTAATATCGCGGCAATCTTCGACGCTTATCTCGGCAATGGACGCGGCCGTCATTCGGTTGCTGTTTAGGCAACAGTTTTGGGGCAAATTTCAAAGTTACGTCACGAAACCATTGGCTTTTTTGTGCGACTTGCCTATGTGGTGCGTCAGACAGGATAATTCATACGAACGACAATAAGGATTATGGGCGTGACAGCTACATTCGACAAGGTTGCCGACATTATCGCCGAAACCAGCGAAATCGACCGCGAAACCATTACGCCGGAGAGCCACACGATCGACGATCTGGGCATCGACAGCCTCGACTTTCTTGATATCGTTTTCGCGATCGACAAGGAATTCGGCATCAAGATTCCGCTCGAGCAGTGGACGCAGGAAGTCAACGAAGGCAAGGTTTCCACCGAAGAATATTTCGTGTTGAAGAACCTTTGCGCCAAGATCGACGAATTGCGCGCAGCCAAGGGCTGATGTGACAATGCCCGCTTGCAGCGGGCATTTTCTTTTGATGCCGCCTGCGGGCAAACCATGACTAACCGACCAGAGACGGGCCGGACGGATGCTGCTTGAATATTTTCAGATGATCGACAAGGTCGAGGCCGTGGACATGACGACGCGCACGTTGAAGGCGCAGTCTGTCGTTCCCGATAAAAGCCCGGTTTTCGAAGGCCACTTTCCCGGCATGCCGCTCGTTCCGGGCGTGCTTCTGATCGAGACCATGGCGCAGGCTTCCGGCATGCTGGTTCTGGCGTTTTCCGATTTTGCGTCCATGCCGTTCCTGATGTCGGTCGACGGCGCCAAGATGCGTACCTTCGTGGAGCCGGGCGCTGTTCTCGACATCGAGGCGGTGCTGGAGCATGACGGCTCCGGCTTTGCCGTTACCAAGGCGAAGATCACCTCGGATGGCAAGAAGGTCTGCGACGCGCAGCTTAAGCTCAGGACCATGCCCTTCAGCGAAATTCCGCTCGGGCCTATCGTCAAGAAGCGGGCGGAAGAAGTCGGCCTGATGGCGGCGATTGCCGCGGATGCGCAGAAATAAGCTTTTCCTTCCGTTTCGAAGGAGAGCGTTTTTCCCGCCGGCCCGGTTTTTGAGCACGAAAATCGTGGGCTCGCGACGGCGGATCAGGCCTTCACCATTGCCAATCCGCATCGCGCGCTTTATTCCGCAACGCATGAAGTGGTTGTTCGCGACCGCTGTTGGATAGCCGTGACCGTTTCGACGGGGCCGGCTGCAAAGGATGACAGACGATGAAATCTGACAATGATGTGGTGATAACAGGGGTCGGCATCGTGACCTGTCACGGCGTCGGCAGCCAGGCGCATGTGGCGCTTCTTTCCGGAACCGCCGTGCCGGAGCCGGTGGTCGAGACCGAAAAGTTCAAGCCCTATCCGGTCCATCCCATGCCGGAGATCGACTGGTCCGCGCAGATCGCCAAGCGCGGCGACCAGCGCCAGATGGAAAACTGGCAGCGCCTCGGCGTTTTCGCCGCCGGTCTCGCACTCGACGATGCCGGACTGAAGGAAGATGCCGAGGCCTGCGCCACCATGGACATGATCGTTGCCGCCGGCGGCGGCGAGCGCGACATCAATGTCGATACGCTGATCGTCGACGAGGCGCTGAAGCGCAATGACCGCGAAAAGTTGCTCAACGAGAAGCTGACGACGGAACTGCGCCCGACGCTGTTTCTCGCCCAGCTTTCCAACCTGATGGCCGGCAATATCTCCATCGTGCACAAGGTCACCGGATCTTCCCGCACCTTCATGGGCGAGGAAGCGGCCGGCATTTCCGCCGTCGAAACCGCGTTCCACCGCATCCGCTCCGGCGAATCGAGCCATGCGCTGGTGGGCGGCGCTTTCTCGGCGGAACGTCCCGACATGATCCTGCTGTTTGAGGCCATCGGCGCACATGCGCAGGGCGGCTGGCAGCCGCTGTGGTCGCGCGAAGGCCAGGACGGCGGCGGCATGGTTTCCGGTTCGCTCGGCGCATTCCTGGTGCTGGAATCGCGCAGGCACGCCAGCGAGCGCGGCGCGCGCATTTATGCCCGCATCGACGCCATCGAGGGCGACCGCGGCAGCCGTGACGAAGGCAAGATGGAAAAGCGCATGGAGCGGCTGCTTGCCCCCGCCAAGGACAGTGCGGCGACCGTCGTATTTTCCGGCGCGAGCGGTTATGACGGCGTGACGGCCCGCGAGAAGGACATTCTCGAAAAGGCCCTGCCGAATGCCGTCATTCGCGGTTTTGGCGGTGTCACCGGCCACGGGCTGGAAGCACAGTTTCCGCTCGGACTGGCGCTTGCCGCGCTGACGCTTGAAAGCGGCGCGAAGGTGCCTACCTTCGATGCGGGCCAGGAAAAGCCCATGGGCGAGGCGGCCAGCGAAGCCGTCGTCACCACCGTCGGCCATGTGCGCGGCGAAGGTGTCGCCGTTCTGTCCCGCGACGTTTGAGGAGAAAGACCATGACTTCCAATTTCAGGGATCATCTCGGTCGTCCCATCGTCGCCGTCACCGGCATGGGCATCATCACTTCGCTCGGGCAGGGGCTTGCCGATAACTGGGCGGCGCTGACATCGGGCAAATCGGGCATCCACAAGATCACCCGTTTTCCGACCGAGGGGCTTTCGACCCGCATCAGTGGCACGGTGGATTTCATCGATATCCCGGTTCCGAATTCCGTCGAGCGTTCCTATGCCTTCGCGCGCGAAACCACCATCGAGGCGCTGGCGCAGGCCGGTATCTCCGGCGATTTCGACGGCCCGCTGTTTCTCGCAGCACCGCCTATCGAACCGGAATGGAGCGCCCGTTTCGAGCTTGCCGACCGATCTCCGCCGGCCGCCCAGCCGGGCGATGCTTATGAGCGGTTCCTGACGGCCTTCCGCCAGCGTCCCGATCCGGCGTTCCAGGAAGCCGCCCTGTTCGGTGCGATTTCCGAGCGTCTTTCCGACCGTTTCGGCACACGCGGCCTGCCGGTCACGCTTTCCACCGCCTGTGCATCTGGTGCGACCGCGATCCAGCTCGGTGTCGAGGCGATCCGCCAGGGCCGCACCGAGCGGGCGCTGACGGTTGCGACCGACGGTTCGGTCAGTGCCGAGGCGCTCATTCGCTTCTCGCTTCTCTCCGCGCTTTCGACCCAGAACGACCCGCCGGAAAAGGCCTCCAAGCCGTTCAGCAAGGACCGCGACGGTTTCGTGATCGCCGAAGGTGCAGCGACGCTGGTGCTGGAATCGCTCGAAGCTGCGGTTGCACGCGGTGCGAAGGTCCTGGGCATCATCAAGGGTGCTGGCGAGAAGGCCGACAGCTTCCACCGCACGCGGTCTTCGCCCGATGGCGGCCCGGCGATTGCGACGATCCGCGCGGCGCTGGCCGATGCGGGCGTGGCCGAAAGCGATATCGGTTACATCAACGCCCATGGCACTTCGACGCCTGAGAACGACAAGATGGAATATGGCTCCATGCTCGCCGTCTTCGGCGAGGGCCTGAAGGATATTCCGCTATCGTCCAACAAGTCGATGATCGGTCACACCCTGACCGCAGCAGGCGCCGTGGAAGCGGTGTTCTCGCTGCAGACCATGCTGACCGGCACGCTGCCGCCGACGATCAACTACAACAATCCCGATCCGACCATCACGCTCGACGTGGTGCCGAATGTAAAGCGGGATGCTCAGGTGAGCGCGGTTCTGTCCAACTCCTTCGGGTTCGGCGGGCAGAATGCAAGCCTTGTCATGACGCGGGAACCGGCTTAACCGGTTTCGCCATCAACAGGAGCGTTTCCGCGGCAATTGCGGAAACGCTCTCGCTTCTTTGATTACGCATTCCGGCCGCAAAACCGTTACAGAGGTTTGCTGGAATAGCTTTTTAGATAAACGCCCCCAGATAAACGCCCCTGGGCGAAGGACTGATATATGCGCGCTCTTCAACTCGTGGACGACCGGAAGCTCGAAAAAGTGGACCTGCCCGAACCGGATGCTCCGGCGCCGGGCGAGGTGACGCTGCGCGTCAAGGCCGTTGCGCTGAACCATATCGACGTATGGGGCTGGCGCGGCATGGCTTTTGCCAAGCGCAAGATGCCGCTGACCATCGGTGCCGAGGCCTCGGGCGTGGTTGAAGCCATCGGTCCGGGCGTTTCGAATGTGCTGCCCGGCCAGCTCGTTTCGATCTACGGTGCGCGCACCTGCGGGCTGTGCAAGCCGTGTCGCGAAGGCCGTGACAATCTGTGCGAACACGTTCAGGGCGTGCATGGTTTTCACCTCGACGGTTTCGC
This sequence comes from Agrobacterium sp. P15N1-A, assembly GCF_044626815.1. NCBI lineage: Bacteria > Pseudomonadati > Pseudomonadota > Alphaproteobacteria > Hyphomicrobiales > Rhizobiaceae > Agrobacterium > Agrobacterium sp. P15N1-A. Next base: position 32,209 of record NZ_JBIUPF010000001.1, read on the forward strand.
TCAGGAAAAGATCAATATTCCCGCCCGCCAGCTGGTGCCCGCGCCGCATGGCATTGACGCCGTTGCTGCGGCTCTCGCACCGGTGACCTTCGGCACGGTCGAGCACATGCTGTTCGACAATGCCAAGCTGGAGCCGGGCGAAACCATCCTCATCCATGCCGGCGGTTCCGGCATCGGCACGGCGGCGATCCAGCTTGCCAAGAAGATGGGCTGCACCGTCATCACGACAGTGGGTTCCGATGACAAGATCGAGCGGGCCAAAGCGCTGGGCGCCGACCATGTCATCAACTATCGGACCGACCGTTTCGAAGGCGTCGTGCGCAAGCTGACGAAAAAGAAGGGCGTCGACGTGGTGTTCGAACATGTCGGCAAGGACACCTTCGTCGCCTCGATGTTCTCGCTGAAGCGCGGCGGCCGTCTCGTCACCTGCGGTTCCACGTCGGGCGTTTCCACCGAAATCAACCTGATGATGCTGTTCCAGCAGCAGCTGAAACTGCTTGGCTCCTTCGGCTGCCGTATGGAAAACATGGCCAACGCCATGCAGAAGATGGCGCGCGGCATCGTTCATCCCGTCATCGACACCGAAGTGACCTTCGACGATATCGACCGGGCGCTGGAGCGCATGGAGACGCGTCAGGTGTTCGGCAAGATCGTTTTGCGGATGGACTGAACATCTTGAAGCTGTTCCTGACACGGATTGTCCTGAAACTGGACCACTTCCGGCAGTGGCTGATTGCGACATTCGCCTTCGGCCTTCTCAACCTGCTGAAGCTTTTTCCCGCCGATGCGGGCATTCGAGCCGCCGACCGGCTGGCACGCTGGGTGGGGCCGAAAACCGGCCGCCACAAGCTGATGCTCCATAATCTGGCGCGTGCCTTTCCGGAGAAATCCGAGGAGGAGCGGCTTGAGATCGCCATGGATAGCTGGGCCAATATGGGCCGGCTTGCGGCGGAATATGTGTTTCTCGACCGGCTGTTCGATTTCGATCCGGAGAAGAACGAGCCCGGCCGCATTCAGGTCGAGGGTATTCCGACCTTTCTGGAACTGCGCGACAATCCGCGGCCCTTCATCGTCTTCACCGCCCATAGCGGTAATTTCGAGTTGCTGCCGGTGGCCAGTTCTGCCTTCGGTCTTGATGTGACCGTGTTGTTCCGTCCGCCGAACAATCCCTTCGTGGCCGACAAGGTGTTCAATTTCCGCAAGGAGCGCATGGGCAATCTCGTGCCGTCGCACGCCGGTTCCTCCTTTGCGCTTGCGCGGCAGCTGGAAAAGGGCGGCGGTGTCGGCGTGCTCGTCGATCAGAAGTTCGGCAAGGGTCTGACGACGAAGTTCTTCGGCCTTGAAGTCCGCACCAATCCGCTGCTTGCCAAGCTGGTGCGGCAGTTCAACTGCGATGTTTATCCCGCCCGTTGCGTGCGTCTTCCCGACAATCGTTACAGGCTGGAAATAGAGCCCAGGGTTGAAATTCCGCGCGATGAGAAGGGCAATGTCGACATTCAGGCGACGGCGCAGCTTCTGAACGACAAGGTGGAAAGCTGGGTGCGCGAATACCCGGGACAATGGCTGTGGTATCACGACCGCTGGGACGTGAAGCACCAGATTTGAGGTGACTGCCGTGCGGCCGGATTTTCCGCGATTTTCACGGAATTCGGCCGGAAAATTGTGCGTTTCGATGTTTTTCCCTATTAGTGGAACCTCATTTTTCGTTCATGGATTATCGAAATTGAAAAATTAGCGGCTGCTGTGATATTTTGGACAACAATCCTCGTGGCGTTCCTGCGTTTCGTTACGTCATTTTTAAGCGCAAAGACGCTATAATCAGGGGGCAAAGGGTTAATCCGTTCGCATTGGGAACCGGGTTATGCCCGTTCAGGGAGAGTTGGGTTGAAAGATTTGATTGAGTTGTTCTGGCTGCGTTATACGGAACTGCAATCTGCCGTTGGTAAAAACGAAGCCAACAAGATCGCAGTGCTGGAGCGTGAACTGGAGCAGCTTCTCGAGCGGGTCGTCGGGCGTCAGACAGAAAACTCCGAGGATATTCGCGAACAGTTCCGTTTCGCCATCGACCTCCTGAATCACGAGGCGGAGGATCTCGGCTGCGTGCAGCGCAATTCCGAGCTTCTGAGAACCCTGGTCGACCGTTATGTCGGCATGCCGCCCAAGGCCAAGGTCATCGGTGACGAGGACGAGGACACCCTGGAATGGCATCACCGCCATCTGATCCTCGATGAGGACATGCTCAACGATCTGGACGAGCCGGTGGTCATCGTTTCTCCCGGCTACCGCGTGTCCTTTGCCAATGCGCTTGATGCTTTCCAGCGCAATGCGCCGGAAGGGCTTGTCGGCTGCCACATTGCCGAACTCGTCGGCGTCCACCGCTTCCAGAACGACCTTCGGGAAAAACTCGACAATTGCTTCAAGGGCGATACGTCGAAATATACCTATGCGGAAGATCAGAACGGCCGGACGATCGTGAAGTCGCTGGAAATGTCCCCCTGCTATTCCTCCGCCTACAAGCTCGTGGGCGCCATGGTGGTGATAAGGGAAATTGCCGATCGCCGGCGCCGCGCCACCGGCTGATCTATGGGAGCGCCTTCCATCTGCCCGTTAGTCACGGGGAGGCGGCGCTCCACCATCCTTTATTTCGGGAAGATGGTTTCCCATATCGCGGCGATGGACCATGCGGATGATGCATCCGCAAGGAGCTTCGTCGCCATTGCCAGACAGGACAGAACGAGAAGCGGGCGGATGATCTTCGCACCGTTCTTCATGGCGAAGCGGGAGCCGATCTGTGCGCCGATGAACTGGCCGACGCCCATGGCGAGGCCGAGCTTCCACAAAACCGCACCACCTATCGCAAACACAACGAAACCGCCGAAGTTCGAGCCAAGGTTCAGAAGCTTGGTATGGGCGGTTGCCTTCAACATGCCGAAACCGGCAAGCGCCACGAAGGCGAGCATGTAGAAGGAACCCGCGCCGGGGCCGAAAACGCCGTCGTAAAAGCCCACCAGCGGCGCGACGGTGAAGCCGAACACAAAGGGCGTGATGCGGCGATGGCTGTCGATATCGCTGAGCTGCGGCTTGAAGGCGAAATAGATCGCAATCGCGATCAGCAGGAACGGCATGATGGTGCGCAGCAGGTCCGACGGCACGAAGGCGGCGGTGACCGCACCGAGCCCGCCGCCAAGCATGGCCATGACGGCCATGGGCAATTGTTCCCTCAGATTGACATGGCCGCGCCGGGCATAGGCGATGGTGGCGGAGGCCGAGCCGAACTGCGATTGCAGCTTGTTGGTGCCGAGCGTATCGAGCGGCGCAATGCCCATGATCAGCATCGCCGGAATGGTGATGAGACCGCCGCCACCGGCGATGGAATCGATAAAGCCGGCAAAGATGGCGACGCAGAAAAGGACGAGAAAAACGTTGAGGGCGATGTCTTGCACTTGGGATGTCCGGGCAGGCGGCGGGAGAGGGCTTCTTCTTTCACTGAAAAGACCGCCACGCAATATTTTTCTGCATGATATGCCGCCTGCGGGGGGATTGCGGTGTTGCGGCTTATCGTTATGTTTCCGTGGCGCGTCGCCGGAAGAAGCGGATGGCGCTTGAGACATATGGATGAGGGCATTATGCATAAAGTGATATTCGATACGGATCCCGGTGTAGACGACGCCATGGCGCTTCTGTTCCTGCACCGTCACCCCGATATCGATCTGATCGGCGTCACCACGGTTTTCGGCAACGCCCCCATCGATATCACCACCCGCAATGCGCTCTTCCTCAAGCGGGAATGGCAGATGACCGCACCGGTCGCGAGAGGCGCCGGCGTGACCTTCGATCCCGCCCGCAAGGAAGGCCATTGGCCCACCTTCATCCACGGCGAAAACGGCCTCGGCGATATCGATATCCCTGAGACCATCGATCTGCCGCTCGATCCGCGCCCGGCGCATCGCTTCATCATCGAGACGGTGAAGGCCAATCCCGGCGAGGTGACGCTGATCGCCGTCGGCCGTATGACCAATCTGGCGCTGGCTTTGCGCGAAGAACCTGACTTCGCCGCGCTGGTGAAGGAAGTGATCGTGATGGGCGGCGCCTTCGACATGAACGGCAATGTCTCGCCGGCGGCCGAGGCCAATATTCACGGCGATCCGGAGGCGGCCGATCTCGTCTTCACCGCGCCCTGGCGCGTGGTCGTCGTTGGTCTGGACGTGACGACAAAAACGGTGATGACCAGCGCCTTCATGGCGGAGATGGCCAAGGCCGGCGGCAAGCCCGTGCAGCTGCTCTCCGACCTGTCGCAGTTCTACATCGATTTCTACAAGACCCGCACCGGTGACGGAATGGTCGTGCATGACAGCTGCGCCTGCGTTTATCTCGTCGCGCCGGAACTGTTTACCACCCGCAGCGGCCCGGTGCGCGTCGTGTGCGGCGGTCTTGCCGACGGCCAGACGATCCAGAAGCCGGATGGCCGCGCCTTTCCGCCGGGCGACTGGGACGGGCATCCGAGCCAGCTCATCTGCACGGATATCGAGCCGGAGCGCGTGCTTTCGGTCATCCGCGCGGCAATTGTGAAGGGTGAGCGCGGCTGAAGGGCAGGAATGGCCGTTCTTGAGCATGGCTTGCCTTGCATTTTCCAAGAATCTGGCGTTATGCAAGTTCCCTGATCATAGTGCGCGATCCGCCTTGCCGGCGGGGCTGAGAAGGCCCTGCGGGAAGCACGGGCGGATCACCGCTATGCGGCGTGGGTCGAGAAAAGCCTTGTAGGTTTTCCCGTGCTTTGCGCTACAATGAATAACGCCTGCCGGGTCGGTTCGTGTCGGCGGCGTTTAACAACAAAAAACGAACCTTCGTTATGGGCCGGCAGAACCGGTCCATTCCCATGAGGAAAGAGATGGAAGAGTTTCACAAGGTCCGGCGTCTGCCGCAATACGTCTTCGAACAGGTCAACCGTTTGAAAGCGAGCGCGCGAGCGGCCGGGGCCGATATCATCGATCTCGGCATGGGCAATCCCGACCTTCCGACCCCGAAGGCCATCGTCGACAAGCTTTGCGAAGTCGTTCAGGACCCGCGCACCCATCGTTATTCCTCGTCCAAGGGCATTCCCGGCCTTCGCCGCGCGCAGGCAGCCTATTATGCCCGCCGTTTCGGCGTGAAGCTGAACCCCGACACGCAGGTCGTCGCCACGCTCGGCTCCAAGGAAGGCTTCGCCAATATGGCGCAGGCCATCACCGCGCCGGGTGACGTGATCCTGTGTCCGAACCCCACCTATCCGATCCATGCCTTCGGCTTCCTGATGGCGGGCGGCGTTATCCGTTCGATGAATGTCGAACCGGATGACAGCTTCTTCGGACCGCTGGAGCGCGCGGTGCGCCACTCCATTCCGAAGCCGCTGGCGCTGATTGTCAATTACCCGTCGAACCCGACGGCGCATGTCGCCTCGCTGGATTTCTACAAGGACGTCATCGCCTTTGCGAAGAAGCACGAGATCATCGTGCTTTCCGACCTTGCCTATTCGGAAATCTATTTCGACGAAAACAATCCGCCGCCATCGGTTCTCGAGGTTCCCGGCGCAATCGACGTTGCGGTGGAGTTCACCTCCATGTCGAAGACCTTCTCCATGCCCGGCTGGCGCATGGGCTTTGCCGTCGGTAACGAGCGGCTGATCGCGGCTCTGACGCGCGTGAAGTCCTATCTCGATTACGGCGCCTTCACGCCGATCCAGGTTGCGGCCACCCACGCTCTCAACGGTGACGGTTCCGACATCGCCGAAGTGCGCAATGTCTATCGCCGCCGCCGCGACGTGATGGTCGACACCTTCGGCAAGGCCGGTTTCGAGGTTCCGCCGCCGGCGGCGACGATGTTCGCCTGGGCGAAAATCCCGGAAAAGTTCCGTCATCTCGGCAGCCTGGAATTCTCCAAGCTTCTGGTCGAGAAGGCAGATATCGCCGTTGCTCCCGGCATCGGCTTTGGCGAGATGGGCGACGACTACGTCCGTCTCGCGCTCGTGGAAAACGAGCATCGAATTCGTCAGGCAGCGCGCAATCTGAAGCGTTTCCTGTCGAGCGCAGACGAAACGATGCATAACGTCGTTTCGCTCAACGCCCACAGATAAGGGCAACCCAAGGCGGCCGGGTCCCGGCCGCCACCATCAACAGCAATCAGGAACATACCCATGGCAGATTCATTGAGAATCGGCATAGCGGGGCTCGGCACTGTCGGCGCTTCGCTCGTGCGCATCCTCCAGCAGAGAAGCAACGAACTTGCGATTACCTGCGGACGCGCGATTGAGATTATTGCGGTGAGCGCGCGCGACCGTTCGCGTGATCGCGGCATCGATCTCAAGGGTATTACCTGGTTCGATACGCCCGAGCAGATGGCAAGCGAAGCCGAGATCGACGTGTTCGTCGAACTGGTCGGCGGTGCTTCCGGTCAGGCGGAAAATGCGGTGCGCGCTGCACTCGCACGCGGTCTCCACGTGGTGACAGCCAATAAGGCGCTGCTGGCCAAGCACGGCGTCGAACTGGCGACCATTGCCGAAGACAAGGGTGCGCTTCTCAACTTTGAAGCGGCCGTGGCCGGCGGTATTCCCGTCATCAAGGCGCTGCGTGAGTCTCTTACCGGCAACCATGTGTCGCGCATCTACGGCATCATGAACGGCACCTGCAACTACATCCTGACTAAGATGGAGAAGGAAGGGCTGTCCTTCGAGGCCTGTCTGAAGGAAGCACAGCGGCTCGGTTATGCCGAAGCCGATCCGGCCTTCGATATCGAGGGCAACGATACGGCCCACAAGCTCGCCATCCTGACGACGCTTGCCTTCGGCAACAAGATTTCGGCCGATGACATCTATCTCGAAGGCATCACCAATATTTCGAGCGAGGATATTCAGGCGGCCGCCGAACTCGGTTATCGCATCAAGCTTCTCGGCGTGGCGCAGGTGACCGAATCCGGCATCGAGCAGCGCGTGCATCCGACCATGGTGCCGCTCGATTCCGTCATCGCCCAGGTGGATGGCGTCACCAATGCGGTGGCGATCGAATCCGATATTCTCGGCGAATTGCTGATGGTCGGTCCGGGTGCGGGCGGCAACGCCACGGCGTCCGCCGTTCTGGGCGACATTGCCGATATCGCCAAGAGCCGTCCGGGCGCCCAGCAGGTGCCGGTTCTCGGTCGTCCGGCGAAATCGCTGACGGAATACCGCCGCGCCAAGATGAAGAGCCACGAGGGCGGTTATTTCATTCGCCTCACGGTGAAGGATCAGGCGGGCGTCTTCGCCTCCATCGCCACCCGGATGGCGGATAACAACATCTCGCTGGAATCCATCGTGCAGCGCCAGCGCGTGCATGTGGAAGGCGCGCCGCAGACCATCATCCTCGTTACCCATGCGACGATGGAAGATGCGATCCGCAAGGCGGTGAAGGCGATCAAGAACGAGAAATATCTCGTCAGCGAGCCGCAGGTCATCCGCATCGAGCGCACCTGAGACGCTTCGTCATCTTGATGTTATCGAGGGCCGCGCTTCCGGATGGAGGCGCGGTTTTTCGTTCTACGATTGCCTGCATCATGCCGGTAGTCTCACGCCCATAAAATTTGGGGGGACGGCGTCGGAAGCGCTGGAAAACAAGGCGATTCGGCACTATGGTTAATCCTGTTCACCAAGCGAGGGAGGCGTGGCCGTGACATCGATCATCCTGTTCAAGGACAATAAGCGTGCAGGCGTTGCGGCCGCCCATCACCGGGCGCGGCCTCACAATGCCAATGACAATATTCGCAGCATGGAATTCGATATTGGGGAGCATGAGCGCAACTGGTGTTCGCTTGCCGTGTTCTCGCTGCTGCTGCTTGTTGGCGCGGTCTCGATCGTCAGCCCGTTTTTCTCGATTTTTTCGGTGTGAATCCTCATAAGCGCGTTTTTGCTTGAAAAACACGCCATCGCCATTTAGCCCGTTTTAAAGCGCGATTGGGCGCGTGACAGGATGAATGGACAGGATGGCAATGATGGAGCCGGCCGATACCGTGGCCCGCGCGTTTTTAAGCGTGGAGCGGTCGGCGACAGAACAGCGCTGGGTGTCGCGGCTGGATCAGGCCGGGCAGAACCGCGCGCTGGCCATGTCCCAGATCCACGCCATCCCCGAATTGATCGCACGGGTGCTTGCCGGGCGCGGTGTGGGTGTCGATGACGCCCTGGCGTTCCTCGATCCGACCATTCGCTCGCTTATGCCCGATCCGCATGTGCTGACCGATTGCGAAAAGGCCGCCGAGCGGCTGGTGCGCGCCATCGAGACCGGCGAGAAGGTGGCGATCTTCGGCGACTACGACGTCGACGGCGCTGCTTCCTCCGCTTTGATGTACCGGTTTCTCGCGCATTTCGGTCTGACACCGGAAATCTATATTCCAGACCGTATTTTCGAGGGCTACGGGCCGAACCCGGCGGCGATGCAGCAGCTTGCCGCCAATGGCGCGACGCTGATCGTGACGGTCGATTGCGGCTCCACCAGCCATGAATCGCTGAAAGCCGCCAGGGATGCGGGAACGGATGTGGTGGTGATCGACCACCATCAGGTCGGCACGGAGCTGCCGCCGGCCGTGGCGCTGGTCAATCCCAACCGTGAGGACGATCTTTCGGGGCAGGGGCATCTCTGTGCCGCCGGCGTGGTATTCCTCGTGCTGGTGGCCACCCTGCGGCTGTTGAAAGAGAAGCGACACAGGCAGGCCTTCACGCTCGATCTGCTGTCGCTTCTCGATATCGTCGCCCTTGCCACCGTGTGCGATGTGGTGCCGCTGAAGGGCCTCAACCGCGCCTATGTGGTGAAGGGGCTGATTGCCGCGCGCCATATGAACAATGCCGGGCTTGCTGCCTTGTTCAAGAAGGCGGGGCTGGGCGGACCTGTGACGCCCTATCATTTCGGTTTCCTGATCGGGCCGCGCATCAATGCCGGCGGCCGCATCGGCGACGCTGCGCTCGGCAGCCGTCTCCTGACCATCGACGATGCTTCGCAGGCCGAAGTCATTGCCGAGAGGCTGGATGAGCTGAACCGCGAGCGGCAGGCCATGGAAGCCGCCATGCTGGCGGAAGCAGAAGCGGAGGCGCTGTTCGAATATGGCGATGGTTCCGGTGCGGGCGTCATCGTTACTGCGCGCGAAAACTGGCATCCCGGCATTGTCGGTCTGCTTGCCTCGCGTCTGAAGGATCGCTTCCGCCGTCCCGCCTTCGCCATTGCCTTCGATCCCTCCGGCAAGGGCACCGGTTCCGGCCGCTCGATCAACGGCTTCGATATGGGGCGCATGGTGCGCGCCGCCGTGGAGGCCGGCTTGCTGGTCAAGGGCGGTGGGCATGCCATGGCGGCCGGACTGACGGTGGAGCGCGCCAATCTCGGCAAGCTCAGGACTTTCTTCGAGGAAGCGGCGGCAAAGACCGTGAACGAGCTGGTGGAAAGCAGCGTGCTGAAGATCGACGGCGCTATCGGCGCGTCGGGTGCCACATTGCAGCTTGTCGACCAGCTGGAGCAGGCCGGTCCATATGGCTCCGGTCATTCGCAGCCCATCTTTGCCGTGCCGGCGCATCGCCTGCGCGATGTGCGGCTTGTGGGGACAGCTCACGTCAAGATCACGCTGGAGGCCATGGACGGCTCGCGACTGGATGGCATCGCGTTTCGCGCCGCAGAAGCGCCTCTGGGGCAGATGCTGCTGAATGCGCGTGGCAGGAACATTCACGTCGCTGGCACCGTGGGCGCCGATCTCTGGCAGGGCCAGAGGCGCGTTCAACTGCGCGTTCTGGACGCGGCTTTCGCGCCGTGACTTTGCGCCCTGACAGGGCCTTCCAGCAATCCTCGAATTTCACCGGACACCGGCCCAGGCGAGTGGATGAGGCGCAACGACACTTCTTTACGCGAAGCGTGAAGATTTTCGTGCAGGCCGCTGATTTTAAAGGAGAAGCAAGTGGCACGCCCTAGGGGAGTCGAACCCCTCTTTTCAGAATGAAAATCTGACGTCCTAACCGATAGACGAAGGGCGCGTGCGCTTGTGGTGTGGCGCCCTTATAGTCAGGCTCCGGTTGGTCCGCAAGCGGAAAAATTGATTTTTCTCGCTTCGTGACGAGTTTTTTTATGGAGGCCGGAAGGGCTGTGGAAAACTGCGCCAGAACTGGCCAAGGCCTTGAAATATCGCCCCTATCGCTGCGCATCAGTAATGCCCCCATGCCTTGCTGGAGGCCAGGGACAAGGTTGTCCAACCCTTAGCTGGCATATGCTGCCGGCTGGATGAAGCGGATGCTGTGGCTGCTGAAGGGGAAAGGCAAGCCGGGTCGATTTGCCTGTTGGCGTTTCGTCCGGCTTGCCTTCCATCGGGGGGACAGCATTCTAACGTGCCCGGCGAGAATCGGTTCCGGCGCATCGATCACGCGTGACGAATTTGCCAGCGGATGCGATGCTGTCATTTTTTTGAAGGGATATAACACGAAGGCAAGTGGCACGCCCTAGGGGAGTCGAACCCCTCTTTTCAGAATGAAAATCTGACGTCCTAACCGATAGACGAAGGGCGCGTGCGCTTGTGGTGTGGCGCCCTTATAGTCAGGCTCCCGAAGGTCTGCAAGCGGAAAAATGCATGATTTGACAAAAAAATGACATGGGCCGCCAGAAGCCCTGAAAAACAAGGATTCTTGTTTCGTAACAAATGGTTAAACTGCGACGCCGGGTCTATTTTTGTGCTCTTGGCGCTTCTAGAGCGGTGGAATCACGGAATCGAGATCATTGCGCTCGCGCATGGCGGTAACGATTTCAGCAGGTCTCCAGAAACGAAAACGGGGCCGAAACGGCCCCGCTCGATATACATGTCGATCGCAGTCTCAGTGCAGAATCTGGCTGAGGAACAGACGGGTGCGCTCATGCTGCGGATTGTCGAAGAATTCGGCGGGCGAGTTCTGTTCGACGATCTGGCCCTGGTCCATGAAGATGACGCGGTTTGCCACCTGGCGGGCGAAGCCCATTTCGTGGGTTACGCACAGCATGGTCATGCCGTCTTCGGCAAGGCTGACCATGGTGTCGAGCACTTCCTTGACCATTTCCGGGTCGAGCGCCGAGGTCGGCTCGTCGAACAGCATGATCTTCGGCTTCATGCAGAGCGAGCGGGCAATCGCCACGCGCTGCTGCTGGCCGCCGGAGAGCTGGCCGGGATATTTGTTCGCCTGCTCGGGGATCTTGACGCGCTTCAGATAGTGCATCGCCACTTCTTCGGCTTCCTTCTTGGGCATCTTGCGAACCCAGATCGGCGCCAGTGTGCAGTTTTCGAGGATCGTCAGATGCGGGAAGAGGTTGAAGTGCTGGAACACCATGCCGACTTCACGACGCACCTCGTCGATCTTCTTCAGGTCGTTGGTGAGCTCGATGCCATCGACATTGATCGTGCCCGACTGATGTTCTTCAAGCCGGTTGATGCAGCGGATCATGGTCGACTTGCCCGACCCGGAAGGGCCGGCGATGACGATGCGCTCGCCCTTCATGACCTTCAGGTTGATATCGCGCAGCACGTGGAAGTCGCCATACCACTTGTTCATGCCGATGAGTTCGATCGCCACGTCCGTTGTCGAGACGGTCAGTTTTTTTGCTTGGGTTTCTGCCATTTGAGCGTCCCTTATCGTTTATGCCCGGTGTCGAGGTGCCGTTCCATGAACAGCGAATAACGCGACATGCCGAAGCAGAATATCCAGAATACGAAGCCTGCGAAAATATAGCCAGTCATGGCGGTGACGGGCGTGGCCCAGTTCGCATCCGATTGGTTGAGTGTGACAATGCCGAGCAGGTCGAACATGCCGATGATCGAGACCAGCGACGTGTCCTTGAACAGCCCGATGAAGGTGTTGACGATGCCCGGAATGACGAGCTTCAGCGCCTGCGGCAGCACGATCAGCCGCGTCTTCTGCCAGTAGTTCAGGCCGAGCGAATCCGCACCTTCATATTGACCCTTCGGAATGGCCTGCAGGCCGCCGCGGATCACCTCCGCCATATAGGCCGAGGAGAACAGCGACACGCCGACGAGCGCGCGCAGGAACTTGTCGAAGGTCCAGCCGTCGGGCAGGAACAGCGGCAGCATGATGCTGGCGAAGAACAGCACGGTGATCAGCGGAATGCCTCTGATGACTTCGATGAAGAGCACGCAGAGCATCTTGATCACCGGCAGGTTCGACCGCCGGCCGAGCGCCAGAAGAATGCCGAAGGGCAGGGAGACGGTGATCCCGAAGAACGACAGGATGAGGGTCACCATCAGGCCGCCCCAGAGCTGCGTTTCCACCTTCGGCAGGCCGAAGACGCCGCCGATCAGCAGGAAAAACGCAATGAAGGGCAGGATGATGAAAAGCGCCAGCGCATTCAGTCGCTTGAACGGCGCCTTCGGGATCAGCATCGGTATCAGCAGGATGGCGAACGTCACCATCACCAGGATGGGACGCCAGCGTTCGTCGATCGGATAGCGGCCGAAGACGAATTGTCCGAGCTTCGCCGAAACGAAGGCCCAGCACGCACCGGACTGGCCGTCCGGCAGCGCACCGCCCTGCGAAGCGGTCAGGCAGGCGATACGATCGCTGCCGGTCCATACCGCGTCGATGAACAGCCACTTGACGATCGGCGGCACCAGATAGGCGAGCAGGGCAAGGGCGATAACCGTGAGAACGGTGTCCTTCGGCGTGGCGAAAAGTTTGGTGCGCAGCCAATGGCCGAAGCCGACGGCGCTCGAGGGCGCGGGTTTGGCGTCCTCGATGGTCTGTCGCACGAAAGCGTGATTGCTGATCGTCATCGTTATCGCTCCACCAGGGCCATTTTCGCATTGAACCAGTTCATGACCACGGCCGTGAGCAGGGACAGCGAGAGATAGATGACCAGCCAGATTGCAACGACTTCGACTGCCTGTCCCGTCTGGTTCAGGATCGTGCCGCCGACCGAGACGATGTCGGCGAAGCCGACAGCGACCGCAAGCGAGGAGTTCTTGGTCAGGTTGAGATACTGGCTCGTCAGCGGCGGGATGATGATGCGCATCGCCTGCGGAACGACGATCAGGCGCGTCGTGGTGCTGGAGCGAAGCCCCAGTGCGTCCGCAGCTTCCGTCTGCCCCTTTGCCACGGCCTTGATGCCGCCGCGAACGATTTCGGCGATGAATGAGGCGGTGTAGAAGGAAAGCGCCAGGAACAGCGACATGAATTCAGGTGCGACGACCGCGCCGCCCGAGAGATTGAACCGCCCGGCAATCGGATAGTCGAATGTCAGCGGCGCCCCGAGCGCCAGGAATGTCGCCAGCGGCAGGCCGACGATGAGAAGCGTTACCGTTATGCCGGTGCGGAACTGCTGTCCGGTTCTTTCCTGTCTGGCCTTCGCCCAGCGGTAAACGAAGACGCTGAGAACGATGGCGACGAGGAAGGCCAGTGGCACGAGCCAGGTGCCTTCTCCCCACAGCGGCTTGGGAAAGAAGAAGCCGCGATTGTTGAGGTAGGTTCCAAGCGGAAGCTCGAGCGACTCGCGCGCCTGCGGCAGAACCGAGATGACGCCCTTGTACCAGAAGAAGATGACGAGCAGCGGCGGGATGTTGCGGAAGATTTCCACATAGGCCTGCGCGAGTTTCGAAATCAGCCAGTTGTTGGACAGCCGGGCGATGCCGACGATGAAACCGATGATCGAGGCGGCGATGATGCCGAAAAACGCAACCTGGATCGTGTTGAGAATACCAACGAGCAATGCCCGGCCATAGGTCGCGTCGCTGGTATAAGCGATCAGCGATTGGCCGATATCGAAACCGGCTCTTCCGTTGAGGAAGCCGAAGCCGGACGAAATGTTTGACCGTTGAAGATTGGTGATCGTATTCGTCACGATGATCCAGACGAAGGCGGCCAGGACGACGACTGTCAGGACCTGATAGAAAATGCCGCGTATGCGTGGATCGTAGATAAGTGACGACGCGCTTTGCGCGCGCGATCGTTGCGAACTGACCGCGTTGCCTGCCATAGGCACCTTTCCCTTTTATATGCTCTTTGCGAGCTTATTTATATAATTTGAAGCGGAGGCCGGGCGTTGCCCAGCCTCCTTATGATCTAGCCGGTAATGGGGCCGATCAACGGACCGGCGGTGCGTATTGCAGGCCGCCCTTGGTCCACAGCGCGTTCTGGCCACGCTCGATCTTCAGCGGGGAGCCAGCGCCGACGTTGCGGTCGAAGACTTCGCCGTAGTTACCCACCAGCTTGATGATGTTGTAGGCCCAGTCGTTGGTCACGCCGAGATCGGTACCGATCTTGGTGCCTTCTTCCGTGCCGAGCAGGCGCTTCACGTCCGGATTGGCGCTGTTCTTCTGCTCATCGACATTCTTGGAGGTGACGCCAAGTTCTTCGGCGTTGACCATCGCATAGTGAACCCAGGTCACGATGTCGAACCACTGGTCGTCACCCTGGCGAACGGCCGGGCCAAGCGGCTCCTTGGAGATGACTTCCGGCAGAACGACGTTTTCGTCCGGGTTCTTCAGCTTCAGACGGATTGCATAGAGACCCGACTGGTCGGTGGTGTAAACGTCGCAACGGCCCGAATCATAGGCGGAGGTTGCGTCGGATTCCTTTTCGAAAACGACCGGGTTGTACTGCAGATTGTTGGTCTTGAAGTAGTCGGCCAGGTTGAGCTCGGTGGTCGTGCCGGTCTGAACGCAGACGGCGGCGCCGGAGAGCTCGAGAGCGGACTTCACGTTGAGGCTCTTCTTGGCGATGAAGCCCTGGCCGTCATAATAGTTGACGGTGCGGAAGTTGAAGCCGAGCGACGTGTCGCGGCTGATCGTCCAGGTGGTGTTACGGGTCAGAACATCGACTTCACCGGACTGGAGAGCCGGGAAGCGGTCCTTGCTCGAAAGGGCGACGAACTTGGCTTTCGAAGGATCACCGAAAACCGCAGTGGCAATACCACGGCAATAGTCCACGTCGATGCCGGACCATTCGCCCTTGTCATCGGGATTGGAAAATCCCGGAATGCCGGCGCTTACGCCGCAGGTGACGAAACCTTTTCCCTTCACATCCTGAAGCGTCGCAGCCGAAGCGACCGAGGCTCCTCCCAAAACTGCTGCGCCGATGGCGGCTGACAGAATTGCCTTTTTCATTTTTCCCAACCTTTGTTTGTTATCGTCACTTGGAAGAGGACCGGCATGTTTGTTTTGCCCCAGCTCCCCCTTCAGCGAGATCTTTTTCGATCCGCTTTTTCTATCACAATCGCAATTGGCAGCGGGGTCAAGACGTGCGGGCAATAATTGTGCCTATAAAACGGAATTTTCCAAATTTTGGTCGGGAAGTGTGCAAAGGGTGAAAATATAAGCATATTTTTGCGGAAATTTGCACTTGCACAGTATTTGTATACTTCTTGTATTCTGGTTGGCGATGGATCAATCCAACCCGCTCACGCGTCCCCGCGGGACTTGACCTTGCGTTGCGCTCTTAGCATTGTCGCACGCGTCAATGTTCCTTCGAAAGCTGATCTGAAATGACCAAGACAAATGACCTGCTTTCCGCCGCAGGTGTGAATACGCGCCTGACCCATGGCGGCAACGATCCCGCGGACTGTTTCGGTTTCGTCAATCCGCCCATCGTGCGCGGTTCGACCGTGCTTTTTCCAGATGCGGAGACGCTTTCGACCGAAAACCAGAAATATACCTATGGCACCCACGGCACGCCGACGACGGATGCTTTGTGCAATCTCGTCAACGAGCTGGAAGGGTCTGCCGGAACCATTCTCGTGCCCTCGGGCCTTGCGGCCATCACCGTGCCGTTCCTTGCCTATCTCGGCGCCGGCGACCATGCGCTGATCGTCGATTCCGTTTATTTTCCGACGCGCCGTTTCTGCAATACGATGCTGAAGAAGCTCGGTGTCGAGGTGGAATATTACGACCCGGCAATCGGGGAGGGCATCGAGGCTCTCATCCGGCCGAACACGAAGCTGGTGCATCTGGAAGCGCCGGGCTCCAACACCTTCGAGATTCAGGATGTCAGGCTGATCGCCGATATCGCTCACCGGCATGATTGCGTGGTGACGATGGACAATACCTGGGCGACGCCGCTTTATTTCAAGCCGCTCGATTTCGGCGTCGATGTCTCCATTCACGCCGCCACCAAATATCCTTCGGGTCATTCGGATGTGCTGATGGGTTTCGTTTCGGCCAATGAAAAGCACTGGAAGGCGCTTTATCAGGCCAATACCAATCTCGGCATCTGCGTCACCTCTGACGATGCCTATCAGATCCTGCGCGGCATGCGCACGATGGGAATAAGGCTGGAGCACCACCAGAAAAGCGCGCTCGATATCGCCACATGGCTGGAGAGCCGTGACGACGTCGTCCGCGTGCTGCATCCGGCGCTGCCGAGCTTTGCCGGGCACGAACTCTGGAAGCGCGATTTCCAGGGCGCAAGCGGTGTCTTCTCCTTCGTGCTGAAGGCGGAAGAGGGCAAATACAAGCAGGCGGCGGCCGCCTTCCTCAATGCGCTGACCTTCTTCGGGCTCGGCTATTCCTGGGGCGGATACGAATCGCTTGCCGTTTCGGTCTCGCTTGTCGACAGGACCATTGCCAAGGGCCCCTCGGAAGGACCGGTCATCCGCCTGCAGATCGGGCTTGAGGATATCGCCGATCTCAAGAAGGACCTCGAGGCCGGGTTTGCGGCAGCGGCCGGGGTTTGACCTCAGCCTTTGGCGCGATAGCCGTAGAGCCAGTCAAAGTCCTTCAGGAAGGCGTCGGTGGGGCGCGTGGAAAACACGAAGTCCCGCGCAATACGCACCGGGCCAGTGGCGTGATAGGCAAAACGATTGAGTGAGGCCCGCTTGCGGGCCTTTTCTATGCGCGGCAGGCGCAGGGACTCGAAAGCGGCAAGGGCCTGCGGCAAGGGCAGGGTTTTTTCGCCACTGCCGCCTGCCGTCGCTCCCGCAAGTTCGAAAGCATCCTCTATCGCCATGGCCGCGCCCTGTGCGGCGAAGGGCATCATGGCATGCGCGGCGTCGCCGATCAGCACCGTGTCGCGGCCATTGTGCCAGCGGCCCGGGCCGGCCTGATAGAGCGGCCAGAAGGTCGGATTTTCAGACGAATCGAGCAATCGGACGATATCCGGGCTGAAACCGCGAAACTGTTCCAGCAGCATGGCTTTCTGCCGCCCGCTCGATTCCGCCCGCCAGGTTGCGCCGGGGTCGGCACCGAGCGCGATGGCGACAATGTTGAAACCGCCGACTTCCTTCAGCGGATAGGCGACGATATGGCCCCCGGAACCCAGATAGGCGGTCACGGCGCTCTTGTTGATGGCTGACGGCACGTCGTTTGCGGCAACGGTGAAGCGCCAGGCAATATTGCCGGAGAAGGTGGCTGTGGGGGCGGAAGGGACCGCGAAGCGGGCCGCCGACCAGACGCCATCCGCGCCGACGACCAGATCGTGGTCACGGAAGGTGGTTGCGGCAATCGCGTCCACCGTCGCGTTTTCGATGCGCTTGCCGAGATGCAGGCGGCAGAGCGGGTTGCGTGTCACCGCCTGGAGAAGCGCATTCTGCAGCGTCGAGCGGTGCAGCACGCCGTAGGGTGCGCCCCAGCGTGTGCGAGCCACCGCGCCCATCGGCAGGGAGAGCAGCGTGGCGAGCGATTTTCCGGAGGCGAGTTCGACGCTGACCGGTTCGGTCCAGCGCGCTTGGATTTCCGGCAGCACGCCGAGTTCGGCGAGAATGCGGGCGGCATTGGGCGAGAGTTGCAGGCCTGCGCCGACTTCCGTCAGCTCACCGGCCTGTTCGATGATGTCACAGTCGATACCGTGCCGGGCAAAGGAAAGGGCAGCGGTGAGACCGGCGATGCCGGCACCGACAATGGCTACGGATTTGATGGGCATTGGTGCGCCCCGATCAGGAAAAGTGGAAGGTCAGGCGGCCTTCACATGGAAGACGCAGCCCGGAGGATTGGTCTGCTCTGCCTTCAGCGACGGATTGTAGCGGTAAAGGGTGGAGCAATAGGAACAGACCTTCTCGTTGTCGTCGCCCATATCGATGAAGATATGCGGATGATCGAAAGGCACGGAAGCGCCGGTGCACATGAATTCCTTGACGCCGATCTCGATCATGCGGTGTCCGCCATCGTTCTGGAAGTGGGGAATGGAATGCCCGGCCATGTTCGTCTCCAAATGCAATATCGTTATCGAGCCGCAATCCGTCTTCGCGTGTCGGCTCGTCGTTGCGGATATGTAGCCTCAAACGCATTGCATCTCCATAAAAATCGTCAGCAAAACATGTTCAACATTGCTAATTCCTGCCATATGGTCCGGCAAAAAGGATGTCCTTGATGAATCTCAACACGCCGCAGTTTTCCGATTTTTCCCATGACGGCCTTCGCCTTGCCTATTTCGACGAGGGCGATCCGGCGGGCGATCCGGTTCTGCTGATCCACGGCTTCGCCTCCAGCGCCAATGTCAACTGGGTGCATCCCGGCTGGTTGAAGACGCTAGGGGAAGCGGGCTACCGGGTGATCGCCATCGACAATCGCGGCCACGGCGCAAGCGACAAGCCGCACGATTCCGAAGCCTATTATCCACCCGCCATGGCGGGCGATGCGGTGGCGCTGCTCAACCATCTCGGCATCGCCGAAGCGCATGTGATGGGCTATTCCATGGGCGCGCGCATTTCCGCATTTCTCGCCATGGCGCATCCGGAGCGCGTGCGTTCGCTGGTCTTCGGCGGGCTCGGCATCGGCATGGTCGAAGGTGTCGGCGACTGGGATCCGATTGCCGAGGCGCTTCTCGCACCTTCGCTCGATGTCGTCACCCATGAGCGCGGCCGCATGTTCCGCGCCTTTGCCGACCAGACGAAAAGCGACCGGCTGGCGCTGGCCGCCTGTATCGAGACGTCGCGGGTTCTCGTCACGCGCGAACAGGCTGAGAAAATCGATGCGCCGACGTTGATCGCGGTCGGAACGAAGGACGATATCGCCGGGTCCGGTGCGGAGCTTGCCGCGATCATGCCGCATGCGCGGGCGATCGACATTCCCGGCCGCGACCATATGCTGGCCGTCGGCGACCGGGTGTTCAAGGCGGCGGTACTGGAATTTTACCGCTCGCTTTGATCGGGAGCATTTCCAGGAAAAGCGGAGCCCGGCTTTCCGTCCGGAAATGCGGCTACGCTGAGGGCACGGCAAGAAACGGTTTTTCATGCTGCATGAAGAAAAACTGAAGCCTTGCCGCCTTTAAAGTCGTCATTCGAATCCCATTTCTAATGCACGTCTTTTTCTGTATAAAGAACGACCACTGCAAACGAGGAGACCATTCATGGTCGCACGTACCGAGGCCCGTCAGCCCGAACAGCTGGCGATCGTCGATCCCATCTGGGGCAGCCTGCTCAATGAAGCCCGAAGTGCTGCGGCACAGGACCCGCTGCTTTCGGCCTTCCTTTATTCGACGATCCTCAATCACCGGTCTCTCGAAGAATGTGTGATCTATCGCATCTGCGAACTCCTCGATCATCCCGACATGCAGGCCGTGCTTCTGCGCCAGACCTTCCAGGACATGCTGGATGACTGGCCGGAATGGGGAAGCGTGCTGCGCGTCGACATTCAGGCCGTTTACGACCGCGATCCCGCCTGCACGCGCTTCATGGAGCCGCTCCTCTATTTCAAGGGTTTCCAGGCCATCCAGACCCACAGGCTCGCCCACTGGCTGCTGCAGAAAGGCCGCAGGGACTTCGCGTTTTATCTGCAAAGCCGCTCCTCGAGCATTTTCCAGACCGATATCAATCCGGCCGCGCGCATCGGCAAGGGCATCTTCCTCGATCATGCCACCGGGCTTGTCGTCGGTGAGACGGCCGTGATCGGCGACAACGTCTCCATCCTGCATGGCGTCACGCTCGGCGGCACCGGCAAGGAAGGGGCGGACCGCCATCCGAAGATCGCCAATGGCGTGATGATCGGGGCCGGCGCGAAAATCCTCGGCAATATCGAGATCGGCAGCTGCTCGCGCATCGCCGCCGGCTCGGTGGTGCTGAAGCCGGTTCCGCCCAAAACGACCGTTGCCGGCGTGCCGGCGCGTGTGGTGGGAGAAGCAGGGTGTTCCGAACCCTCGCGCCTGATGGACCAGCTTATCGGGGCCGATATCTGACCGGCCCCGCCGCGCTCCGATGGGGCCGGCATTTTCACGGTCGTCCGTGTGGAAGACACGGATGACTTGCCGCTTTCACTTTACTTTGGCCTTTGTCCCATGCCAAAAGCGGGCCAACGCGAACCGCACAGGAGAATAGTGGTGAAAGCCGACGAAATCAAAAAACTCGACGCCTATTTCAAGCGCACCTTCAACCCGACGATGGTGGTCAAGGCGCGTCCGCGCAAGGACGATTCCGCCGAAGTGTATCTTGGCGAAGAGTTTCTCGGCGTCGTTTATATCGATGACGAAGACGGCGACCGCTCCTACAACTTCTCCATGGCGATCCTCGACGTCGATCTGTGATCGTCACCATCCGGTGACGGATGGAGTTTCGCACTGAAACAGTCGCCCGTGGCGGTTAGGCCGCGGGCGATTTGTTTTTTCGGCTGCTGACCCGCATCATCAGGCGGTTTTCCGGACGCAAAGTGACCCGCATCAGCGGCTCGGTATTTGCCGGGCTTTTGTTCCTGAGGTGGTCGTTCTGCAAAAGCACGGCAAGGATTGCGACAGCCTCCATCATGGCAAAGGCATTGCCGATGCAGACGCGCGGGCCGGCACCGAAGGGCATGTAGGCATAGCGGTGGCGCGCCTTGACCTTTTCGGGCTCGAAGCGCGACGGGTCGAAGCGGTCGGGTTCTTCCCACAGTGTTGTGTGCCGGTGGACGGCGTAGATCGGTACATAAAGAACGGTGCCGGCGGGGATATCGTGTTCGCCGAGCCTGAAGTCCTGCAATGCCGTGCGTGTCACGACAGGGGCGGGGGGGTAAAGCCGCATCGCTTCCGAAAATACCTGTCTGGTATAGGTCAGGCGGGCGATATGTTCGGCCGCGACCGGTTCACCGGCGGTAACGGTCTCGATCTCATCGATAACCTTGCGCTCCACGTCGCTGTTTTGCGAGAGCAGATGGAACGCCCAGGCAAGGCCGAGGGCCGTGGTTTCATGCCCGGCGGTAATAAAAGTCAGAAGATTGTCGATAATTTCCTTGTCGCTCATCGTACGCCCGGTTTCCGGATCTTTCGCTTCGAGCAGCATGGAAACCAGATCGTTCCTCTCGATCGGCTTCCGGCGCCTTTCGGAAATGACGGTTGCAAGGCTGGAGCGAAGATAATCCACCGCCGCGCGCGCCTTGCGCCGGCCCGGATGCGGAAGCCATTCCGGTGCGCCCAGCATGGCGAGTGCGAAGGTCCAGCCCGTGGGTTTCAGATAATCGGTGATGCTTTGCTCGACGCGGGCTATATCGATCCCATGGCCGCCGGACATCATGGTTTCGACGATGATGTCGAAGGTCGTCCGCATCATCTCATGGCCGATATCGATGTCACCGGCAGGCGATGCGTGCCAGCGCTCTTGCGTGCGGCGCGCGGCGTCGATCATGACCGGCAGCAATTCCAGCAGCTTCTCGTGTCGGAATGCTGCGGCGACGGATTGCCTTTGCCACTTCCAGTGATCGCCATCGGCCGTCAGAAGCCCCTGGCCGAGCGCGGGGCCGAGGGCGCGGCGCACATCTTCGCCCTTGCCGAGCAGATGGGCGTTCTTGACCAGCGCCTCATGAATAAGCGCGGGATCGGCAAGATGAACCCGCATGACGCCGCCGAGACGCGTAAAGACCGCCGGCTCGCTGAAAATTTCCGGCGGCAGAGCCTTCAACGGATTGCGGATAAGCGACAGCGCGACGCGGGCTGTTGCGAATTTGGAGACGGGAGCGATTCCGGGCGTATCCGGGGAGGCGGTGCGAAGGTCGGTTCCGGTCATTTACAGGTCCTTTGTCCGCGTTGAACACTTACATTTCCTGTTAAGGTGTATACCTTATTGTGAGCATTTAAGGTGCATACCTTAGATTTCAATGGTCGGGTTCGAAATCAATGAAGAAAAGCAGTACCGGGCGGACGGCGGCACGCCCCACGCGCCAGAGAATTCGCGACGCCGCTCTTACTCTGTTTAACGAGCGCGGGCCTGACCACGTGACGACCGCCGAAATCGCAAGGGCGGTAGAGATCAATGAGGGCAATCTCTATTATCACTTCCGCACCAAGGAAGCGCTGGTTCTGGCGCTGTTTGCCCGGTTCGAGGCCGATGCGCTGGCAATTGTCGGAAAGATTGACGGGGCCGATGAGGGAGCGGCGGCAACCTATGCCGGTTTTCTGCGGCTCTGGTTTTCGCTGGTGTGGGACTATCGTTTCCTGTTTCGCGATCTGGTCGGTCTTGTCTCTTCCGCCCCGGCGCTGGTGGAGCCCGTGCGAACGATAAGCGCCGCGATGCGCCTTGCCGTCGGCGATATCGTCGCGCGCATGGAGAAAGCGGGCCTCGCCGCGATACCCGAGGAAGAGCGGCCTGCCGTTCTGACGAACCTCTGGATCGTCTCCACCTATTGGGCGTCCTATCTCAACCTTCAGGAGGGTATCACAGAGTTCGGTCCGCCGCAGCTGGACTGGGGATTGAAGCAGGTCTCAAGCCTGTTCAGACCCTATCTCTCCCCGGAAGCGAAAGCCGAGCTGGAAGCGCTGCTGGTAGGGGAGCCGTAAGTTTCACCTGACGGTGACAGGGCCGGAAAACAGGGACGCCCGCGACGATATTCGTCGCGGGCGCTTTTACGTTATCAGCCATATGCCGCTGAAGTATCAGGCGGCCTTCAACAGATCGCCATGCGGATCAAGGACGAACTTGGTGGCTGCGCCCTGATCGAAGCTTTCATAACCCTGCACCGCATCGTCGAGCGCGATGATCTTGGCGTTGACGATATCGGCAATCGGCAGGCGGTCGTGCAGGATCGCCTGCATGAGCTGGCGGTTATATTTCAGCACCGGCGTCTGGCCGGTGTGGAAGGATTGCGCCTTTGCCCAGCCGAGGCCGAAGCGCAGCGACAGGCTGCCCTGTTTCGCTGCCGCATCCACCGCGCCGGGGTCTTCGGTGACATAGAGGCCCGGAATGCCGATGGAGCCGGCGGCGCGGGTGATTTCCATCATCTGGTTGAGAACGATGGCCGGCTGTTCGCCGCCCGCATGGCCGCGCGCTTCGAAGCCGACGGCGTCGATGGCGCTATCCACCTCGTTGGTGCCGACGATTTCGGCGATCATGTCGCCCAGCCGGTCGCCCTTGGACAGATCGACGGGTTCGAAACCGACTTTTGCCGCGTGCGCAAGGCGATCCTTGTTGAAATCGCCGATCATGACGACCGCAGCACCCAGAATGCGGGCGGATGCGGCGGCGGCAAGGCCGACCGGGCCGGCGCCCGCGACATAGACCGTGGAGCCGACGCCGACGCCCGCCTTGACGGCGCCGTGGAAGCCGGTCGGCAGAATGTCGGACAGCATGGTGAGGTCGCGGATCTTCGACATCGCCTTGTCGCGGTCAGGGAACTTCAGCAGGTTGAAATCGGCATAGGGGATGGTGACATAACGTGCCTGTCCGCCGATCCATCCGCCCATATCGACATAACCGTAAGCGCCGCCCGCGCGGGACGGGTTCACCGTCAGGCAGACGCCGGTATCCTGCGACTTGCAGCAGCGGCAACGGCCGCAGGCGACGTTGAAGGGCACCGAGACGATATCGCCGATTTCCAGCATCTCGACATCGACGCCTTTTTCGATGACTTCACCGGTGATTTCATGGCCGAGGACGAGGCCCGGCATAGCCGTCGTGCGGCCGCGCACCATATGCTGGTCGGAGCCGCAGATATTGGTGGAAATCACCTTGAGAATGACGCCGTGCTCGATGCGGCGGCCATCCGGCGCCTCAAGCTTCGGGTCATCGATATCGCGAACCTCGACCTGACCCGGCCGCATGTAGACGACGCCTCTGTTCCTGCTCATATCCATCTCCTCCATGGTTTGAACACCGTACCTGTCGGCTCCTCCGCAGACAGGTGACTCCATGGGCGCAGCAAACCATGTGAGGGGAGATGTGGCGTTCGGGAATACGACACGCGGTGTGGTCGTAACGACACCGCGTTTCGCCCGATGTCACGGTGGCGTTATCTGTCGAGCGGTTTTCTGAGGCGGCCGGCGGCGTCCTGAATATATTGCCAGGCCACACGGCCCGAGCGGCCGCCGCGCGTGGTGGCCCATTCCAGCGCCTCGTGATGCAGCGTTTCGCGGTCCAGACCCAGATCGAAATGCGCCGCATAGCTGTCGATCATCGTCAGATAATCGTCCTGGCCGCATTTGTGGAAGCCGAGCCACAGGCCGAAACGGTCCGAAAGCGAGACCTTCTCCTCCACCGCTTCCGAAGGGTTGATGGCGGTGGACTGCTCGTTTTCCATCATGTGGCGCGGCAGAAGATGGCGGCGGTTGGAGGTCGCATAAAACAGCACATTGTCCGGCCGGCCCTCGATGCCTCCGTCGAGCGCCGCCTTCAGCGATTTATAGGCCGTATCGTCATGATCGAAGGAGAGGTCGTCGCAGAAGACGATGACGCGATGGCCGGAGGCTTTCAATATATCGAGCAAAGCGGGCAGGGTGTGGATGTCCTCACGGTGCACTTCCACCAGTTTCAGCGAAACGCCGCTTGCCGCGCGCACATCTTCGTGAACGGCCTTGACCAGCGAGGATTTGCCCATGCCGCGCGCACCCCACAACAGCACGTTATTGGCGGCAAAACCTTCCGCAAAACGCAGCGTGTTTTCGTGGAGAATGTCGCGGACATGATCGACGCCACGGATGAGCTTCAGGGCGATGCGGTTGGGGCGGGGAACCGGCTGGATAAAGGAGTTGACTGGCCCCCAGACGAAACAATCCGCCGCATTCCAGTCGTTTACGGCGGGCGCCGGCCCGGCCAGACGTTCCACGGCGATGGTGAGCCGGCGCAGTTCTGAAAGAAGCAGGGAGGCCGTTTCTTCTCGAATCATGGTGTTTCTTCCGCTTGTCTGGTGTTCAAAACTCTGTTTTGCGCCCGGCCTAGCATGGCGTTTCAGGCCCATAAAGGTTAAGAGGTCCGGAATCGGTACGGCGTGGGCCCTGCATCTGTTGCAATCCCGGCGTTCCCCACTATATTCCGGCGGCTTGAAAGCTGGGGCGGCATCCAAGGTCGTGCCGTAATTCTGAGGAGTTTTATATGTTCATTAGTCAAGCTTTTGCCCAGGACGCAGCGGGCGGCGCATCGGCCTTCGGTTCCGGCCTTGAAATGCTTTTCCTGTTTGCGCCGCTCATGGTGGTCTGGTACTTTTTCCTTATCCGCCCGCAGCGCGCGCAGATGAAGAAGCGCCAGGAAACGCTGACCAATATTCGCCGTGGCGATCAGGTCGTTCTCGGCGGCGGCATCGTCGGCAAGGTGACCAAGGTCATCGATGACAATGAACTCGAAGTCGAAATCGCCGAAGGCGTGAAAATCCGTGCCGCCCGCGCCTACATTGCCGAAGTGCGTGTGAAGGGCGAAGTGGTCAAGACGGAAGCCGCTTCCTGATCCTGCCGGATTATCGAATGCCCGATTGCGAATTTTGACGGGTTGCGCACAGCGCGACCCCAACCCTGACCGAGATCGAAATGCTTCATTTTTCCCGTTGGAAAACAGTCTTCATCTGGCTGCTTGTGCTGGCAAGCGTCTTCATCGCCTCTCCCAACCTGTTTACGGACAAACAGCTGGAGGGCATGCCTGCCTGGTACAAGGACAACAAGGTAACCCTCGGTCTCGACCTTCAGGGCGGTTCGCACATCATGCTCAAGATCGAGCGTTCCGACATTGTCAAGGAACGGCTTGAAACGATCGTGGGCGATGTGCGCACACAGCTTCGCGACGCCAATATCCGCTATTCGGGGCTCACCGGCAACGGCCAGCAGATTCAGGTCCGCATCAGCGATCCCGCTCAGGTGGAAGCCGCCAAGAATGCGCTTCGCGACCTGACGCAGCCGGTGTCCGCCGGCACGCTGGTCGGCGGCTCGATCACCGAAGTGACGATGAATGACGGCGGCGACAATCTGCTCCGGCTCAACCTGACGGATGAAGGTATCGACTACCGTCTGTCATCCGCCGTTTCGCAGTCCATCGAAGTCGTGCGCCGTCGCGTTGACGAAGTCGGCACCACCGAGCCGCTCATCCAGCGTCAGGGTTCAGACCGCATCATCGTGCAGGTGCCCGGCCTTCAGGATCCGCAGCGCCTGAAATCGCTCCTCAACCAGACGGCAAAGCTCTCCTTCCGCATGGTCGACACCACCATGCCGGTGCAGGAGGCCATGAACGGCCGTCCGCCGGCTACCTCCGAGGTTCTCTATTCGCAGGACGATCCGCCGGTTCCCTATCTGGTGGAACGCCGCGCACTCGTTTCCGGCGACAACCTCGTCGACGCGCAGGCAAGCTTCAACCAGCAGACCAACGAGCCCGTCGTCACCTTCCGCTTCGACAGCCGCGGCGCGCAGCGCTTCGCGCAGGCGACGCAGCAGAATGTCGGCAAGCCTTTCGCCATCGTGCTCGACAATCAGGTCATTTCCGCGCCTGTCATCCGCGAGCCGATCATTGGCGGCTCTGGACAAATCTCCGGTAACTTCTCGGTACAGGGCGCCAACGATCTCGCGGTTCTGCTGCGCGCCGGCGCGTTGCCGGCCACGCTGACCGTGGTTGAAGAACGCACCGTCGGCCCGAGCCTCGGTAACGACTCCATCACCGCCGGCCTGACGGCCAGCGCCATCGGCGCCGTCGGCGTCCTCATCTTCATGTTCGTCTTTTACGGCTTCTTTGGCCTGCTGGCGAATATCGCCCTCATCGTCAACGTTATCATGCTGCTCGCTGTGTTGAGTGTGATCGGATCGACGCTGACCTTGCCGGGTATTGCCGGTATCGTCCTGACCATCGGCATGGCCGTGGATTCGAACGTTCTGATCTATGAGCGAATACGCGAGGAGGTGAAGAGCGGTAAACCGCTGATCCAGTCACTGGATAACGGCTTCACCCGCGCCTTTGCGACCATTATCGACGCCAACCTGACGACGCTGATCGTGGCAAGCGTGCTGTTCTACATGGGCACCGGTCCGGTGAAGGGTTTTGCGGTCACGCTGGCCGTCGGTATCATCACCACCGTCTTCACGGCCTATACGCTGACGGCGTGGATGTTCGGCTACTGGGTTCGCCGCAGCCGTCCGAAACACCTGCCGAAGGGTGTCCGCACCGCCATGTTCGACGGTCGCGACATTCCCTTCATGCGTTATCGCCGCGTGGTGTTCATGATCACCGGCGCCATCATGCTCGCCTGCGTCGGCGGCTTCGTGGCCAAGGGTCTGAACCTCGGCATCGATTTCCAGGGCGGTTCGGTCATCGAAGTGCGCGCCAAGCAGGGTGAAGCCGATCTCGCCGAT
Source organism: Agrobacterium sp. P15N1-A (assembly GCF_044626815.1). Lineage (NCBI taxonomy): Bacteria > Pseudomonadati > Pseudomonadota > Alphaproteobacteria > Hyphomicrobiales > Rhizobiaceae > Agrobacterium > Agrobacterium sp. P15N1-A. The sequence goes on from NZ_JBIUPF010000001.1 coordinate 59,642, forward strand.
ATTCGCGATCGTCTGAACCAGCTCAATCTGGGTGAAATCCAGGCGCAGAATTTCGGTACGCCGCAGGATGTTCTCATCCGCATCCAGGCGCAGGACGGCGGCGAAAATGCCGAGCAGTCCGCCATCACCATGGTACGCGGCGAGCTTGAGGACAAATACGACTTCCGTCGTGTGGAAGTGGTGGGGCCTGCCGTTTCCGGCGACCTGACCGTTACCTCCACCATCGGCGTTATGCTCGCCATGGCGGCGATCATGGTCTACATCTGGGTTCGCTTCGAGTGGCAGTTTGCACTCGGCGCGGTCATCTCCATGGTGCACGACGTGGTCTTCACTATCGGCCTGTTTGTCTTCCTTGGGATAGAGTTCAATCTGACCAGTATCGCGGCGATCCTTACGATCATCGGATATTCGCTGAACGATACCGTGGTCATCTACGACCGTGTCCGTGAAAACCTCAGGCGATACAAGAAGATGCCGCTTTCCATGATCATCGACGTGTCGCTGAACCAGACTCTGTCGCGTACGATCCTTACCGGTCTGACCGTACTTCTGGCACTGCTGTCGCTTTATCTCTTCGGCGGCGAGGTCATCCGTTCCTTCACCTTCGCCATGCTGTTCGGTGTCGGTATTGGCGTGTTCTCCTCGGTCTACATCGCCGCTCCGGTGCTGATCGCCTTCAAGCTGCGTCCTGACAGCAAGGATGCGGAAGATGAGAAGGACGATAAGAAAGAAAACAACACCGGCGCCATCGGCGGCAAGCCTGCCGTCTGATGGCCGGCGGGATTGAAATACGCCCGGCCCATTTTCCCGGCCGGGCGCCCATCGATGCCTATGGCAATGGCGGTTTTCGTTTTGCCGACATGTCGCATCGCGGTTCGCTTCTGCTCCTGCCTTCGGGCATCTATGGGTGGGAGCCTGTCGATGCGAAAGAACTGACGGTCGGATATTTCGAAAAGGTTCTGGCAGAAGCGCAGGATATCGAAGTGCTGCTGATAGGCACGGGCGACGGCATGCGGGTCCTGCCGAAGGAGTTGCGCGCCGCCTTCAAGGAGGCGGGCATTTCCGTTGACCCTATGAGCACGGGCGCTGCCGTGCGCACCTATAATATCATGCTGTCGGAATCGCGCGCCGTGGCTGCGGCGCTGATTGCCGTTGAAGGCTGACAGGACGTTTCGCGCGGGGAACCATGGCACCCACAGAAAATCTCGACGTCTGCCTCGCGACGCTGCGCGATACCGATCGCGACCGCTATCTCGCCTGTCTTCTGTCGCCTGCCGAAAAGCGTAATGCGCTTGCCGCGCTATATGCCTTCAATGCCGAAATCGCCCGCATCCGCGATTCCGTGCGCGAAGCGCTGCCCGGCGAAGTGCGCATGCAATGGTGGCGCGATCTTCTCGACGGCAATCCGCATGGCGACAGCCAGGCCCACCCGGTGGCCGCAGCGCTTTTGACGATGATCGAGCACTATCGCCTGCCGCGCCCGATTCTGGCCAATATGATCGAGGCGCGTATCTTCGATCTCTATGACGACCTGTTCGAGGATCGCAATGCGCTGGAAGGTTATGCCGGAGAGACCGCATCCGCATTGATCCAGCTTGCAAGCCTCGTGCTTTCCGCTGAAGACGCCGCATCCAGCGCCGAGGCGGCAGGGCACGCGGGCGTGGCGCAGGCCATGGCTGGCATGCTGCTGCTCATGCCGCTGCACCGGCGTCGCGGGCAGGTCTATATTCCCGCCGATATGCTGGCTGCGGCCGGGCTCGACCGCGAGACCTTTCTTGAAGGCCAGGACAGGCAGCGCATCGGCATCGCCATCGAAATTTTTGCGGCTCATGCGCTGGATCATATCGAGAAGGCGAGACGCGCGAAGATTTCGAAAAATGTCTTTGCGGCTTACCTTCCCGTCGCCCTGTCCGGGCCGGTCATCGCCGCCGCCAGAAAGGCGGGGAGCGGCGTATTCGACGGCGACCTGCAACTGTCGCAGCTTCGCCGGCAATGGCTGCTGGCAAAGGCTTCCTTCCTTAAGCGTTTCTGATGGCACAGACCGCGCCAGGCGGCGAAACGACGTCGATCCCGCAAAGCCACACTTCACACAAGCCTCGGTCTATATGAACCTGAACCGGGTTCGCATCGTTTCGATTCGCGAATCGTGATGTTTCGATGCTGAGGGAGCGCCCCGGATGAGTATTGCGATCTGGATTATCGTTTTCGTGCTGCTTTCGGTCTTCGCTGTTTATGCCTGGCGCATGTCGCGGGCGACGGATGAGGATAACAGTCATGATGTGGGGCAGGCGATCATGGATTTCGCCCGCGCCTTTCCCAATGAGGCGATCAGAAGTCTGCATATGACGGCGGGTGGCGGCGCAGCCTTTGTGCGGCTGCACGACAACAAGGCCGGCTTCATGCGCAATATGGGATCGCATTATGTGTGCGTGATGATCGATCCCGAGCGCATCCGGGTCGAAAGTCTTGAGAGCGGCGACGGTTTCGTCGTCACCTTTTTCGACATGCCGAAATATAGCGGCTCATACCGGTTCAAATCGGCCGGAGAGGCGGCCGAGGTCTCCCTCTGGCTGCTTGGCAGTCTCGTGGAGGCGCAGGATCATCACGACGAAGGGCCGCTGCCCTCGAACGGTTGAGGCACGTCAGGTGTCGGCTGTCACTGCCCGTCAAGCGGCGGGGTCGCACCGGCCTGCTGGCGTTCGCGCCAGATGATGAACAGGCCGGATGCGACGATGATGAGGATGCCGAGCCATTTCGACGGCGTCGGGAAATCCGAAAACAGCGCATAACCGAGAATCGTCGCCGAGATGATCTCGAAATACTGGAACGGCGCCAGCAGAGAGAGCGGCGCAAGCCGGAAGGCCCTGACGATCAGCAGGTGCATGTAGCCGGATATCGATCCCAACAATATGAGAAGGGCAAGTGCGAAGCCGGATTGCGGAAGGGAAACGGTAAAATCCTTGTCGCCCAGCGCATCTCCGGCGAAGAGTGCGGCCCCCATGAACACGGTCCCCGCGATCCCAGACATTGTCTGCATGACCAGCGGGCTGTCGGCATCGCCGATGGCGCGGTTCAGGAAGAGGTAGAGCGTATAAAGAAAGGCGCAGGCGACCGGCAGAAGCGATGTCCAGCCGAAGATTTCGAAACTTGGCTGAATGACGATCAAGGCACCGCCGAAGCCGACCGCAATCGCCGTCCAGCGCTTCCAGCCCACCTTGTCGCCGAGGAAGAGGGCCGACATCATCGTCAGCATGAAAGGTTCGACGAAATAGATCGCGAAGACATCGGCGAGCGGCATGTATTTGACGGCGGCGAAGAACATCAGGCTGGCCGAGGCGTGCAGGACGCCGCGCAGGCAGTTCATCCACGGTCGTTTGGCGCTGAACAGCGCCCTGGGCGACACCACCAGCAGCAGCGGCAGGGTGCAGAGCACCTGGAAAAAGAAGCGGTAGAAGGTTACCTGCGCCGGCGACATGCCGCCGCTCACCGCCATGTATTTGGCAATCGCATCCATGACCGGCAGCACCAGCATGCAACCCGCCATGATGGTCATGCCCTTGGCGATATCGTTGAAACCGGTCTGGCTGGTCATGGATCGGGGAGTGGTCATGGGTCAGGCTGCGCTTTCGACCGAAAGGTCCAACGGGAGAGGGGACGCCCGCAAGGTCGCCCCCTTCCGGGTTCAGGCGGCCTTCTGGCGCGGCAGGCTCTTCATATCAATGACGAAGCGATAACGCACATCGCTTTTTATCATGCGTTCATAAGCGTCGTTGATCTGATCGATATCGATCATCTCGATTTCGGCGGCGATGCCTTTTTCGGCGCAGAAATCCAGCATTTCCTGCGTCTCGGGAATGCCGCCGATCATCGAGCCAGCAAAGGTCTTGCGGCCGGGAATGAGGCTGAAGGCCATAACCGAGAGCGGCTTTTCCGGCGCGCCCACCTGCACCAGCGCGCCGTCACGTTTCAGCAGCGCCAGATAGGCGTTGATGTCATGATCGGCGGCCACGGCGTCGATGATGAGATCGAGGCTCGAAGCGGCGTTCTTCATCTGCTCGGCATCGCGCGAAACGATCACCTCGTGCGCGCCGAGCTTTTTCGCGTCCTCCGCCTTGCCCGGCGACGTCGTGATCATCACCACGGTTGCGCCCATGGCGTTGGCGAGCTTGACGGCCATATGGCCAAGACCGCCAAGACCGACGACGCCGACACGCTTGCCGGGTCCGGCATTCCAGTGGCGCAGCGGCGAATAGGTGGTGATACCCGCGCAGAGCAGGGGCGCCGCCGCCGCCGGATCGAGGCCTTCGGGAATGTTGAGGACGTAACGGTCATCGACGACGACGTGGGCGGAATAGCCGCCGAGCGTATGCGCGCCGCCGCCCATCGCTTTATCGGGCGAATTATAGGTGCCGGTCATGCCGTTTTCGCAATATTGCTCCAGACCCTCGGCGCAGCTTGCGCATTCCCGGCAGCTATCGACGATACAGCCGACGCCGACGCGGTCGCCCGCCTTGAACCGGGTGACCTGTGAGCCGACACGGCCGACGCGGCCGATGATTTCGTGGCCGGGAACGCAGGGATAGAGGGAGCCCGGCCATTCGCTGCGGGCCGTGTGGATATCGGAGTGGCAGACGCCACAGAATTCGATCTCGATTTCGACATCGCGCAGGCCGGGATCGCGACGCTTGATGGTCGCGAGCTTCATCGGCGAAGAACCGTCATCGCAGGCATAGGCGGACGTTGTGAACATGATCGTTCCTCCTCTTGTGGTGATCGATGCTGGAAACACCGGCCTGCGGCAAAGGTTGCGGTGGGATCAGCCGCTTGCGCCGGTTTCGGGCACTGCTTCGCCCAACACCTCCTCAAAGGCCTCGCGCAGCAGAACGTCGACGTCGCCGATCATAACCGGCAATCCAAGATCGACAAGGCTGGTGACGCCATAGGCGCTGATGCCGCAGGGAACGATGCCGGAAAAATGCGAGAGGTCTGGATCGACATTGATCGAAAGCCCGTGGAAGCTCACCCATTTGCGCAGCCTGATGCCAAGTGCCGCGATCTTGTCCTCGGCCATGCCGCCATCGGGAAGCAGCGGTTTCTCCGGCCGCCGGACCCAGACGCCGACGCGGTCCTCGCGCCGCTCGCCACGCACATTCATCTTGTCGAGCGTGCGGATGATGACATCCTCCAGTGCCGCAACATAGGCGCGGACATCCTGCCGCCGCCGCTTGAGGTCGAGCATGACATAGACGACCCGCTGTCCCGGCCCGTGATAGGTATATTCGCCGCCACGACCCGTGGCGAAGACGGGGAAACGCTCCGGCTCTATAAGATCCGCGGCATCGGCGCTGGTGCCGGCGGTATAGAGCGGCGGATGTTCCAGAAGCCAGACGAGTTCGTCGGCCTCGCCATTTGCAATGGCCGCGACTTCACGCTCCATTTCCTCAATCGCCTGCTCATAAGGGACGAGGCCTTCCGAGATTCGCCAGCGAACGGGCGGCGAACCGGCGGCGGGCAGCATGTTTGTCTCGATATCGGTGCGTGTGAGCATGAAAAAGTCCTTTCCACAGCCTTCTCGCAAAATGGCGACAAGGCCGCAACCCCACCATTTCCGGGCTTCCTGCATATAGGATGGTGCGGTGCGATTTTTAATTTCAAAAAACTGTCACGACGCTCTTGTGCACCGAAAATCCTTTTGCTACATGCACCCCCGTCGGCGCAAGTCGACGCCTACCACGATGCGGTCGTGGCGGAATTGGTAGACGCGCAGCGTTGAGGTCGCTGTGGGGCAACCCGTGGAAGTTCGAGTCTTCTCGACCGCACCAAAGAAACCCGCTTCGGCGGGTTTTTTCTTTTTTAGCCAGTGATTTAGCTAGTTTCCATTTTACGCCTCAGGGTTCATTGGACCGTATTGGAAGTAACCCGGGCTGCGTTAGCGTCACTGCCCGGGCTTCATAGTGCTGTTCGGAAAATTCTCGGCCTGCTGCTATTTCAGCTCAGTTGTCGCGATTTAGCGTCGAATGATATTTGAGGCCGTACCATTTTCCTGATGGTTGCCGTCTCCGACACGATACGGGTCGCCGTCCATCACTTGGTCCATGCGCCATCCGCTTCCGCGATATGGACTTTCCCACGTCTGGCACCCAGCGAGAACGACAGTTACCGTCAGCAGTCCGAAAGTGAGAGCGGTTCGCAGCATATTGACCTCCTTTGAAATTTCATCACAGCGCAATGTAGGAACAGGTCGGTGGTTTTACGATATCTCGTAGGAACTTATCGCTCTTTTGAGCCCTTACTCCGGTCAGACCGTCGTCAAATTTCGGTGGATATCGATGCACGCTGCAGTAGCCGTGCGTTTCCCCCTACAAAAACGAGGGGTGGAATATTAGAGGTCCGATGTTAGCTTTTGTCAGGAAAATATGTCTGGGGGTTTTCGTGCTGGGGGACAAAACGGATTCAGACAATGCGCTTGGCTATTACATGTGGAGCATTTCCGACAACAGGCTGATCATGGATGCGGTCACTGCGGAATGCCATGGGTTTTCGGAGCCGGTTGCGTCACGCGGGGTGACGATCGAGGAGATTCTCGAAAGAATCGATGTCGAGATGCGCGATCAGGTGGCGCAGGCGATTTTTGAGAGCATCACTACCGGTGTGTTTTTCGACCAGCGCTATAAGGTCAATCTGCCGGACGGGTCGGACCGGTGGATCGTGGCGAAGGGCAGGGCGATTTTTGATGCTGACAATACACCGTTTCTGGGCATTGGCAGCGTTCGGGATATTACCCTGAAAAAAACCTATCAGTTCGAGCCTCGGCAATAGAGATCGGCTGGGTGAAAATCTCGCATAAAAAGAGGCGGCTTTCGCCGCCTTTTTTCGTCTGCACCGTGCGGGGACATCAGAAGACGGCGAGATATTTCAGCAGCGAAATAATGCCGATGATGATGACGATCACCTGTGCGATCTGTTTCGCACCGCCGCCGACCGGCAGTCGCGCGATAAGCCACAAGACGAGCACAATCACCAGGAAGGTGATCAGAATGCTGACGAGCGTAGATGTAACCATATGTCCCAGCTCCCTTTTCAATCAATACTCAACGGTCGTTCACCGTTGCGTGAGTAAAAGCGCGAGGCTAATTTTGGTTCCATCGGGTGAAATCGCGGCGCGAGGTCGGGCATGAATCAGTTCAGGGTTAAAAAACGGCCGACGGGGGCTGTCGTCACTCTTGGCCGTCTTGGGCATCCCGATGTCGTCACCGCCACCGGAGGCGCCCTGACGGTGGTGACGGCGGCCTCGGAGCCGGGTTTCAATCCGCTCGATCTTCTTTATTCGTCGCTGGCGGCCTGTCTGGCGCTCAGCGCCCGGATTGCGGCGAGCCGCATGGGCGTGCTCGACCGGTTCGAAAAGGTCATGGTGCATGTAGCAGGCGAAAAGGCTGAGGAGGAGCCGTCGCGGGTAGCGCGTTTCGATGTCCGGATCGAGATAAAGGGGGATTTCGATGAGGCCACGCGCAGCGCCATCGCCCATATGGCCGAGGATATCTGCACCGTCAGCAACACGCTGAAGGGCGATGCGGAGTTTGCGCTGTCGATTACCGGCTGACCATCAGGATTTCCGGGATTTTTCCCATTTTTTTACCAGCCGGTCGCGCTTGAGCTTCGAGAGGCGCTTCAGCCAGAAAATGCCGTCCAGCTGGTCGATCTCGTGCTGGATGCAGATGGCGTGAAATCCCTCGGCGGTCTGCCGGTGTTCGCCGCCGGCTATGTCCTGAAATCTCACCTCGATTTCGCAGGGCCGCTCCACCTCGTCGGTAAAGCCCGGCATGGAGACGCTGCCCTCCATATGGCGCATGGTTTGTGCGGACTGGCTGACGACTTCAGGATTGATGTAGGTAAGGACGGTTCCCGGTGTCAGCTCCAGCACGAAAACTCGCTGTTTTATGCCGATATGGGCGGCGGTGATGCCGACGCCGGGTGCGGCGCGCATCGTGTCGATCAGGTCCGTCACCAGCTCCTGCAATTGCCCGTCGAAAGCCGTGACCGGCGGACAGATTTCGGACAAGCCGGGATGGGGGTAGGGCAGGATCGGCCTGATTGCCAAGGAATGCTCCGTTCGTTTCAAATCCGCAGGGACGCCGCCGCAAGGGTCCGTCCTTCTTCGGTTGCCTCCAGAAAGCTGCGCTGGGTGCGGGCATCGCGTTTTGTCACCCGCACGAAACGTGGTGACAGGGCAGTGATTTCGCGCAGAATGAGGGCGTGCGCAAGCCCCAGCCGGTTGGCGATGCTGCGGCTGTCAGCGGCGATGTTCAGATAAACCGAAAGAAGGATCGCTGCGCCCGTGGCGGTCAGCGCCTGTGCGGCGCTTTCCTGAACCCGCTCCACCGCCGCCATGAAAGCCGCAGTGGATTGCTCCTCTTCCATCAGGAGGCATCCCGGCGCAGGCGAACGGAGACGAGCACCGATTTCGATGTCGGCGTGAAACTTTCTTCGCCATAGCTCGACAGCGGCACCAGCACGTTCAGCTCCGGATAATAACCGCCGACGCTGCCCTGCGGGATATTGTAGGGCACCAGCCGGAAATTCCGCGCAATGCGTTCCACGCCGTCGCCATATTCGCCGATGACGTCGACGCGCTGGCGGGAATGGGCGCCGAGCGCTTCCATGTCCTTCGGGTTCATGAAGATGACGTGGCGCTCGCCATAGACGCCGCGATAACGGTCATCCATCCCGTAGATCGTGGTGTTGTATTGATCGTGGCTGCGGAAGGTCTGCAATACGAACAGGTCATCGCGCGTGAGCGCCTGCTCGTGTTCGGTCTGTTCGGGCAAGGGACCGCTATAGAAGGTGGCCTTTTTCGCCGGTGTGTTCCATTCCCGTTCGGCTGCCGCGTTGCGCAGATGAAAACCACGCGGCACGCGGACGCGCTCGTTGAAATTATCGAAACCGGGAATGACCCGCTCGATCATGTCGCGGATGAGATCGTAATCATCGGCAAGCGCCTTCCAGTCGACATGGGCATTGCCAAGCGTCGCCTCGGCGATGCCGGCGACGATGGCGACTTCCGAACGCAGCTCATCCGAGGCCGGCGGGTTGATGCCGCCGGAACCGTGCACCATGCTCATGGAATCCTCCACCGTGACGATCTGCGACCGGCCGGCCGAATTGCGGTCGATTTCCGTTCGGCCGAGACAGGGCAGCACGAAGGAAGTTTCGCCCGGCACCAGATGCGAATGGTTGAGCTTGGTGGCGATGTTGACGGTCAGCGTCTGCTTTTCGAAGGCCTTGACGATCAGCGGGCTGTCGGGCGTCGCCCGCATGAAATTACCGCCGAGGGCGATGAAAGTCTCCGCCTTGCCGTCCAGCATGGCGGCGACTGCTTCGACGGTATTGTGGCCGGGCTTGCGCGGCATGGGGACGCCGAGTTCCTTTTCCAGCGCGTCGAGAAGTGCGGGCGGGGCTTTTTCGTCGATACCGACGGTGCGGTCGCCCTGCACGTTGGAATGGCCGCGCACCGGGCAAAGGCCGGCGCCCGGACGGCCGATATTGCCGCGCAGCAGCATGAAATTGGTGATCTCGCGAACGATGATGACCGAATGCTTGTGCTGGGTGACGCCCATGGCCCAGGTGGCGATGACGGAACCGGCATTCATGTAGATACGGGCCGCTTCCTCGATCTCCGCGCGGGTGAGGCCGGACTGGTCGAGGATGCTTTCCCAGCTCGTTGCATCGACGGCAGCGCGATAGGCCTCGAACTCCGCCGCATGTTCGGCGATGAAGTCGTAATCGATGATGGCGGGTTCGCCCGCCGCCCTTGCGGCATCATCGGCGGCGAAGACCGTCTTGCTCATGCCGCGCACGGCCGCCATGTCGCCGCCCTGGCGCGGCTGGTAATAATTGGTGGCGATGCGGGTGCTGCTGCCGGTAATCATCTCCACCTTGTCCTGCGGGTCGGCAAAGCGCTCCAGACCCTTTTCGCGGATGGGGTTGAAGACGGCGATGCGGGCGCCGCGAAGGGCGGCCCGGCGCAGATCGCCCAGCATGCGGGGATGGTTGGTGCCGGGATTTTGCCCGATGACGAAAATGGCGTCCGTCTGCTCGAAATCCTCAAGCAAAACGGTGCCCTTGCCGACGCCGATCGAAGCCTTCAGGCCGACGCCGCTTGCTTCGTGGCACATGTTGGAACAGTCGGGGAAATTGTTGGTGCCGTAAAGTCGGACCATCAACTGATAGAGGAAGGCAGCCTCGTTGGAGGCGCGGCCGGAGGTATAGAACTCCGCCCGGTCCGGGCTGTCGAGACTGTTGAGGATACGGCCGATTTCGGCGAAGGCATCGTCCCAGGACACGGGCAGATATCTGTCGCTCGCCCGGTCATAACGCATGGGGTGGGTGAGGCGGCCCTGTTTCTCCAGATCGTAGTCGGACCAGCCGCGCAGTTCCGAGAGGGTGCGGCTGGCGAAGAAATCCGGCGGCACCCGGGCTTCCGTCGCCTCCCATGACACCGCCTTGACGCCGTTTTCGCAGAACTCGAAAGAGGAGCCATGTTCCGGGTCGCCCCAGGCGCAGCCCGGGCAGTCGAATCCATCCGGCTGGTTGGTCTTCAAAAGCGTGCGGGCGCCGGAAATCGGGGCGCCGGATTCGAGAAGGCGTTTGCCGACGCTTTTGAGTGCGCCCCAGCCGCCTGCGGCGGTCGATGCCTTGCCAATGAAGTCCGTCTTGCTCATGGTCCTGATTCCCGGAATCTGTCTTCTCGTGCCCGCCTGTCGGCGTTTGCCGTTTGTCAAATGCCTATCCAGAAGCGCCGTTCCACGCTGCCTGTCAATGTCTTAATTGTGCATTGCGGCGAAACCTTTGTTCGCCCGTTCGACATTTGAAACGGGAACGGCGTAAAGGGGGTGGGCGTTGTCGCAAAACAAGCTGCAAAGCTTGGCTAAACATGCCTATAGCCGCTGGCCGTGGCAGAGCCTGCGAACAGGAAGAGGAATGTTGAATGGATTTTTCGCCGCAGCCGGAGAGCTTGTTTATTTGCCGCTATCCGGTTGTTGACAATAAACCTTTTAACGCCATTCTGCCTGCGCATCCGTGCACTGCGGCATTTGAATACAAGGGGACGCCAGATGACAGACCGTGACGACGATCCTGTCGCGCCCGAGGACATGAAGCCAACGGAAGCGCCCTCCGATATTTATGCAGAAGACGGGTCCGTCCGCTCGGATTTTCTGACGATGGTGGGTGCGGCGATCGCTGACCGCGATCTGCTTTTCCTGCGCAAGAATGTGGCGCGGCTGCACGAATCCGAACTCGGCGACCTGCTGGAATCCATCCTGCCTGAACAGCGCCATGCGCTGGTGCGCCTTCTCGGTTCCGACTTCGACATGACGGCGCTGACCGAGGTGGATGAGGGCATCCGCCTCGATATCGTCGACCAGATGTCGAACGAGCAGATCGCCGCCGGTATCGGCGAGCTGGATTCGGACGACGCCGTCTATATTCTCGAGGACCTCGACGACGAGGACCGCGAGGATATTCTCTCGCAACTGCCGTTCACCGAACGTGTGCGGCTGATGAGGGCTCTGGATTATCCGGAAAGCTCGGCCGGCCGCCGCATGCAGACGGAATTTGTGGCCGTGCCGCCGTTCTGGACCGTGGGGCAGACCATCGATTATCTGCGCGAGGAGGAGGAGCTGCCGGATTCCTTCACGCAGATTTTCGTCATCGATCCCACCTTCAAGCTGGTTGGTGCGCTCGATCTCGACAAGGTGCTGCGCGCCAAGCGTCAGGTGAAGATCGAAACGATCATGCACGAGACCAACCACTCCATTCCGGCCGAAATGGACCAGGAAGAGGCTGCGCAGCTTTTCGAGCAATATGACCTTCTCTCCGCCGCCGTGGTCGACGACAACGGTCGACTGGTGGGCGTGCTGACCATCGATGACGTGGTGGACGTCATTCAGGAAGAGGCCGAAGAGGATCTGCTGCGCCTTGGCGGTGTCGGTGACGAAGAACTGTCTGACTCGATCGCCAGCACGTCGCGTTCACGCGTGCCCTGGCTTGCGGTCAATCTCATCACCGCCTTTCTCTCCGCCTCCGTCATCAGCCTGTTCGATGCGACGATCCAGCAGATCGTCGCGCTGGCGATCCTGATGCCGGCTGTGGCCGGTATGGGCGGCAACGCCGGATCGCAGACCATGACGGTGTCGGTGCGCGCACTCGCCACCAAAAGCCTCGATATTCACAACGCCGCGCGCATCATCCGGCGCGAGGCGGGCGTGGGTATTCTGAACGGCATGCTGTTCGGCTGCGCTATCGGCGTTGTTGCCGGTGTCTGGTTTCAGGATATCCATATCGGCGGCATCATCGCCACGGCCATGTGTCTCAACATGCTGGCGGCGGCGCTGGCGGGCATTCTCATTCCGCTGGTTCTCGACAAGTTCGGGGCGGACCCGGCGGTCTCTTCGGCGGTCTTCGTCACGGCGGTCACCGATATTGTCGGCTTTTTCGCCTTTCTGGGGATTGCGACCTGGTGGTACGGTATTTCCGGGTAGGGTCAGGCGGGCGAAAATTGACTTTTACGTGAAGGTCAAATAATATCATCCGGTTATGAATCGGATAGGCCCTTGGACAAGTATTATAGCATAACCGAACTGACACGCGAATTCGGTGTTTCCACCCGTACCTTGAGATTTTACGAGGACGAGGGGCTGATTCACCCTGAGCGTCGCGGGCGCACACGGCTTTTCAGGGCTGCGGACCGCCGCCTCATTCAGGAAATCCTGCGCGGCCGCCGTATCGGTTTCACCATCTCCGAAATTCGCGAAATCATTCACGTCTACAAGGAACCGCCGGGCGAATCGGGCCAATTGGTGCTTCTGATGAAGAAGGTCGATGAAAAGCGCGCCGAGCTTCGGCAAAAACGCAAGGACATCGAAGAGACGCTGGCGGAACTCGACAATGTCGAAGAAGCCTGTCTGACGCGGCTTGCCGAAATCGGCGTTGGGACTTGAAGCCGGCCCCGGCCCTATAGCGGTGTTGGCTATTCCGTTGACGTAGCTGTCGAGAATGGCTCCGAAGCCTTTTCACTTTTGTTGCATATGGAACGAGCGGGTTTCGCTTGTCTCTTCTCCCCGCCGGGGAGGAGGTCGCGGCAGCGGGATGAGGGGGCAAGCTCTCGATTTATCGCAGACGTTGCCCCCTCATCCGACCCTTCGGGCCACCTTCTCCCCGGCGGGGAGAAGAAAAGGCGGCAAGCGCTAACGTTCTGGCTACCTGAGCCTACTGCGCCTCAACCGTGCACTGCTGCGCCACCTCGCTGACCTTCGTCTGCTGATCGGCGCTGAGCCTGCCTTCCATCATCGTGTCGAACAGGTTTTCCGCCTGCAGCTTCTCCAGCGTGCAGCCGCAGAAACGCTGGCACAGCTCCAGCCCGTTCGCCTGCTCGACGCAGCTCTTTTCACAGCTCGATTTGTAAAGCTCGACCTGATCGACAGGCGGGGGCGGGGCGATAAGCGACAGGGTGTAAACGAGACCGATCAACACCGGCTGGTGGATGAGGTAGAAGGCAAGGCTGTGACGGCCGGCGCCTGCGATCAGGTTGCGAGGCGAACTCGGGCTTCGAAAACGATCCAGCCAGTCGCTCGGCGTGACGAATTGCGAGACCGCAAGTCCGGCAAGGAAGGGCGCAAGCCAGGGCAGCAGCGGCACATAATCGTTCGAACGGGGCGGCATGGTGGACAAACCGATCCAGGCCAGCCATTTTGCGTTGAACAGTTCAGATTGCAGATAGTGCGGCAGGATGAAAGCAATCACCGCAAAAAGCAGCGTCACGGCCGCGGGTGCTCGCAGGAACAGCAGCCCGACAAGGCTTGCGGCGGCGATATTGTGCAATATGCCGAAGAAGATGAAGCTGTCCGGAAAGGCGAAATAGGTGGCGACGGTAATGAGCAGCGCCGAGCCTGCCACCATGGCAAAACGCTTGCCGAAAGACGGCCAGTTCACGCCCTTGCCGTGGGCGAGAAAGAGGCTGAAACCGGCCAGAAACAGGAACGAGCTGGCGATGCCGCGCGCATAGAGCTTCCACAGGCCGGTCGTCGCCGTGCCGGGTTCGAGATAGCCGAAATATTCCAGGTTCCATGTGAAGTGGTAGGACGCCATGGCGATGAGGGCCAGCCCGCGCAGGGTGTCGAGACCGCCTATGCGGCCTTTGCGGCGGTTTTCGTTTGCGGCTGCGTTCGTGTCCATGGTGTCCGTTTTTCAAGCTTTCGGGGAGGCCGGTATCACGCTGGGCTTGGCCCTTGAAGTGCGGCTATTTCAAGGCCTGTTTTCTTCCATGATGGCGCGTCGCGCTTCGGAAAAGAACTGGCGGCGTAACAGCGCCACGATGATGATGACCGTGCTGGCGATGAAGACGTAAGGGCTGATGAACCAGCCGAGATAACCGATGGACAGAAAGATGGTCCGCAGCCCGTCATTGAAGTTCTTAGCAGCGATGATGTTCATCTTTATGACGTTTTCGGCCGCCCGCTCCGCCGCCTGACGATCGGCGCCGACGTCGTGGACCATGGGAATGGCGCCGAACAGGATCGTGCAATAGTTGAACAGGCGGTAGGACCAGCCGAACTTGAAGAAGGAATAACCGAAAAGACAGGTGAGCCCTATGACCTTCAGTTCGAAGGCCGTGCGCCCGGCGTAATGCACGAAAGGCATGTCGCGAAACACCGATTCGACCTGCTCGGTCGCGCCCAGAAGGGCGAAACATCCGCCGATGGCGAAGATGGAGGTGGAGGCGAAGAAGGCGGTGCCGTTCTGCAGGCCGGCCATGATCTGCGTGTCGATCATCTTCAGGTCGCGCTTCAGCGAATTCATGATCCAGTCACGCCGGCGCTCGGCCATGGCCTGATTGAGGCTGGCTCTCGAAAACAGCCTCGTCCCCGTCGTGACATGGGTATAGACGGCCCATAACAGGATGAAAACGACGATCGAGATATAGTCCATGACGGTCATCACGGGCAGGCCACCTTGCTGTTTGCGAATCTTTGAAAGCATATTGATTTGAAGGCCATGGCAAGGCAATGGCGGCGGCTGCCGTCACTCCATATTCTCCTTTGGCGTTGCGGTTTCATCATTCGGTTTTTCGCTAACTTTCCGGTAACCAAGTCGCTTTATCAATCCAGTCGCGGACGACAGGTCTGCCGGTTCCGGATTAAGGTTTTGCGTCCCGGTTCCGCCTGATTTTTGGCTAGCGGCAGGGACCGATTGACAGGATGGCCGTTCGCACCTAGCCTTTCATCAGGACCGGTGTTTCCGGTATCCGGAGTCGCCAAGGCTGATATGCCCCGCATCCTGCGGGCAGGTCCTGTTTTCTCCGGTCCGGTATCAGCGGCAGTCCGGCATGAGCAACCGGGGGACGCCTTTTTCTACGAATCGTTCCCTTCATGTCTGCCTGTCCCTGGCTTGCGACACGGCGAAGATGCCGGTCCGCTTCATTCTCTTCCTTCAGGTTTTAGATGACAGATAAGAACCGCTCCGTTTTCATTCTTGGCGGCGCGCGCTCCGGCAAGTCCCGTTTTGCGGAAGAGCTTGCGGGCAAGTCCGGTGGAAGCCTGCATTATCTGGCCACCGGCCGGGCATGGGATGACGAGATGCGCGACCGCATCGTCCATCATCAGGCGCGGCGCGGCGGCGAATGGGCCACGCATGAAGCGCCCGTCGATATTGCCGCCGTGCTGGAGCAGCTCGACGCGCCGGAAAATGTCGTTCTCATCGATTGCCTCACCCTGTGGCTCACCAATCTGATGATGGAGAATGCCGATATCGAGGCTGCCTTTGCGGCGCTTGAGGCGGCGATTGTATCGGCTCGGGCGAGGCTGATTTTCGTCTCCAACGAAGTCGGTCTCGGCATCGTGCCGGAAAACCGTATGGCGCGTGAATTCCGCGATCATGCCGGCCGCCTGCATCAGCGAATCGCCGCCATTGTCGGTGAGGTCTATTTTGTCGCCGCCGGTCTACCGCTGAAGATGAAGGGCTGAAACGGCACCTTCAAAAGCAGGGCCGACATAGGCGCGCACTTTTGCTCTTACGCAAATTCCCCCCATAAAGCCGCGCCCTGTTTTACCGGGGCTGCGACAGCTTTGCTTTCTTGATCTGGATCAAGGTGGCGTTCCCCTGCCGGTGGCAATGCTCCAACCGACGCAAAGGCGCGTTTCCGCTCTCCCAGGCGCGTGCCGTGCCTTTCGTCGGTCGGCTTGCACGTTGGGGGAAACCAACAATGAATTACACGTTAGAAACCGCGATCGTGGCCCTTGGGGCCTTTCTCGCGTTGCTTGGGGCAGCCTTTGCCCATGACAGTCTTTTCGCCGCCCATATGTGGGTGCTGTTCTTTACGCTTCTGGTCAGCACGGTGCTTCTTTTGCGCCGT
Organism: Agrobacterium sp. P15N1-A; assembly: GCF_044626815.1. NCBI lineage: Bacteria > Pseudomonadati > Pseudomonadota > Alphaproteobacteria > Hyphomicrobiales > Rhizobiaceae > Agrobacterium > Agrobacterium sp. P15N1-A. The sequence continues at coordinate 76,050 of NZ_JBIUPF010000001.1, forward strand.
GTCTCCTTCGCGCCTGTCGATTCAGCCGCGCGTGCCCGCCTCAAGTCGGAATATTTCGACGAGGTGGTGAAATACGGCGTCATCGCCACCGTGTTCTGGGGTGTCGTCGGTTTTCTGGTCGGCGTCGTGGTGGCGCTTCAGCTCGCCTTTCCCGATCTCAACATCGCCCCCTATTTCAATTTCGGCCGCATGCGGCCGCTGCACACCTCGGCGGTGATCTTCGCTTTTGGCGGAAATGCGCTGATCGCCACGTCCTTTTACGTGGTGCAGAGAACCTGTCGCGCGCGCCTGTTCGGCGGCAATCTCGGCTGGTTCGTGTTCTGGGGTTATAACCTCTTCATCATCATGGCCGCCACCGGTTATCTGCTCGGCATCACCCAGGGCCGCGAATATGCGGAGCCGGAATGGTATGTCGATATCTGGCTGACCATCGTCTGGGTCGCCTATCTCGTTACCTTCCTCGGCACGATCTTCATGCGTAAGGAGCCACATATCTATGTGGCGAACTGGTTCTATCTCGGCTTCATCGTCACCATCGCCATGTTGCACATCGTCAATAATCTGGCGGTGCCCGTGTCGTTCCTGGGCGTCAAGAGCTATTCGGCGTTCTCCGGCGTGCAGGATGCGCTGACGCAATGGTGGTACGGCCATAACGCCGTCGGCTTCTTCCTGACGGCCGGCTTCCTCGGCATGATGTATTATTTCATCCCCAAGCAGGTGAACCGCCCGGTCTATTCCTACCGCCTGTCGATCATCCACTTCTGGGCGCTGATCTTCATGTATATCTGGGCTGGTCCGCATCACCTGCACTATACCGCGCTGCCCGACTGGGCGCAGACGCTCGGCATGGTGTTCTCGGTCATGCTGTGGATGCCTTCGTGGGGCGGCATGATCAACGGCCTGATGACGCTTTCGGGCGCATGGGACAAGATCCGCACCGATCCCGTCGTGCGCATGATGGTGATGGCGGTGGCCTTCTACGGCATGGCGACCTTCGAAGGTCCGATGATGTCGATCAAGGCCGTCAACTCGCTCAGCCACTATACCGACTGGACCATCGGCCACGTTCATTCCGGCGCGCTTGGCTGGAACGGCATGATCACCTTCGGCGCGATCTATTACCTGACGCCGAAACTCTGGGGCAGGGACCGTCTCTACAGCCTGCAACTGGTCAACTGGCACTTCTGGCTCGCCACGCTCGGTATCGTCGTTTACGCCGCCGTCATGTGGGTGGCCGGCATCCAGCAGGCTCTGATGTGGCGCGAATATGATGCCCAAGGCTTCCTCGTCTATTCCTTCGCGGAATCGGTCGCGGCCTTGTTCCCCTATTACGTGATGCGTGCACTGGGCGGTCTGATGTTCCTCAGCGGCGCGCTGATCATGGCCTACAACGTCACGATGACCATCCTCGGTCATCAACGCGAGGAGGGCGCCCGCAAGGACGCGGCTCCTTCGCTGCAGCCTGCTGAATAAGGAGAGGCCGATGTCCATACTAGACAAACACGGCGTCATCGAACGCAACGCCACGCTGCTTTTGGTCGGCTCCCTGCTGGTCGTCTCCATCGGCGGCATCGTGGAAATCGCACCGCTCTTTTATCTCGAAAACACCATCGAGAAGGTGGAGGGCATGCGACCCTACACGCCGCTGGAACTGGCCGGGCGCAACATCTACATCCGCGAGGGATGTTACGTCTGCCACAGCCAGATGATCCGGCCGTTCCGCGACGAGGTGGAGCGTTACGGGCATTACAGCCTGGCGGCGGAATCCATGTATGACCATCCGTTCCAGTGGGGTTCCAAGCGCACGGGGCCTGACCTTGCGCGCGTCGGCGATCGATATTCGAACGAATGGCACGTGCAGCATCTGGCCGATCCGCGCTCCGTGGTGCCGGAATCGATCATGCCGTCTTACGCGTTCCTCAAGACGACACCGCTGAAGATCACCGACATCTCGATGGAGCTGAAGGCCAACCGCGCCGTTGGTGTGCCCTACAGCGATGAGATGATCGAGAAGTCCGCGGCTGATCTTGTCGCCCAGGCCGATCCGAATGCGGATTCGTCGGAACTTCTGGCGCGTTACCCGAAGGCGAAGGTCGGCGATTTCGACGGCGATCCGGCCAAGCTTACCGAAATGGATGCTCTGGTCGCCTATCTGCAGATGCTTGGCACGCTGGTCGATTTCTCGACCTATGACGATGCCGCCGGATACCGGTGAGGAGGCGAAACGATGGAAACCTACACGGCCATGCGCCACTTCGCCGACAGCTGGGGTCTGCTTGCCATGACCCTGTTCTTCGCCGGCGTCGTCGTTTTCACCCTTCGCCCCGGCTCTAAGAAGGCCGCGGACGATGCCGCCAGCATTCCGCTCAAGGAGGACTAGGATATGTCCGAAAAACACATTGATGACATCAGCGGCGTCGAAACCACCGGCCACGAATGGGACGGTATCCGCGAGCTGAACAATCCCATGCCGCGCTGGTGGGTCTGGACCTTTTATTTCACGATCCTCTGGGCCATCGGTTATACCATCGCCTATCCGGCATGGCCGCTGATCAATGGGGCGACGCAAGGGTTGCTCGGCTGGAACAGCCGCGGCGATATTGCCGCCGAAATTGCCGATGCAAAACAGTCGCAGAGCGTCTTTGTCGATAAGATCGCCAATTCGTCGCTCGCCGAAATTCAGGCCGACCCGACCCTGATGCAGTTTGCCCTTTCCGGCGGCGCTGCGGCTTTCAAGGTCAATTGCATTCAGTGTCACGGTTCGGGCGCGGAAGGCGGGCAGGGCTATCCCAACCTCAACGATGACGACTGGATGTGGGGCGGCAGCGTCGACGACATCTATACGACGGTGAAGCACGGCATTCGTTTTGCCGATGATTCTGATACGCGCGCTTCGGAAATGCCGGCCTTTGGCGAAATCCTCCAGTCGAATGAAATTCGCGAGGTTGCCGCCTATGTCGTCAGTCTCACCGGCACCCCCTCCAACCCGGCGCTGGTGGAGCCAGGCAAGCAGCTCTTTGCCGACAATTGCGCCTCCTGCCACGGGGAAGACGCCAAGGGTAATCGCGAATTCGGCGCGCCCAATCTTGCCGATGCGATCTGGCTGAAGTCCCAGGGCGAAGAGGGGATTGTCTCGCAGATACGTTCGCCCAAGCACGGCGTCATGCCCGCCTGGGGTGAGCGTCTCGGTGACACGACCGTCAAGCAACTGGCGATCTTCGTGCATTCGCTTGGTGGGGGCGAATAAGCTCTCCTGTAGAAGAAGAAAGGGCCGCGTGATGCGGCCCTTTTTTATTTGTCCGACCAGACGGCCAGTTCATATCCGTCCGGATCGGCGAAATGAAAACGGCGTCCGCCGGGAAAGGCAAAGATCGCGACGCTGATCCTGCCTCCGGCAGCCTCGACGCGGCGTTGTGCGTCTTCGATATCGGCGGCGTAGAGAATGACGAGGGGTCCGCCCTTGGCCGAAACCGGCGCCGTGGTGGTGAAACCGCCGGTCAGCCGGCCATCGGAAAACTCGCAATATTGCGGACCGTAATCCTTGAAGGACCAGCCGAAGGCGCCGCCGTAAAATTCCTTGCTGCGCTCGATATCGGCGACGTTGAATTCGACATAGTCGATCCGCCGGTCGTTCGTATTCGTGGTCATGGTTCCTCCATCAATCCTTTTCGAGCAGCGCCTTCAGCGTTTCGAGATCGGCCGTGATCGATTTTGCATCCTGCTCGAAATCCTCGTCCGTCATGCCGTGAAGGCGAAGCAGGGTGAAACTCACCTCCGTGCCGCTGCCGTTCGGCGTTACCCGTAGCGCGTTATAAACCTTCACGCCATCCGGCAATGTCACGACATGGTCGATGACGCCGAACTCGTTTGCGGGCGCAAAATTGACGCGCACTTCGCCAAGCGGCCCGCCCTCGGCGATCCAGTCCTCGCCGTCCGGGGTGAGGCCGCCCGCAAGGCCTGCGGCCCATCGGGGCATGTTCTGCGGGTTGGAGGCGAAGTCATAGACGTGGCTCCATGGTTTTTCGACCGACAGATGAATGATTCTCGACTGCATGACAGGCATTTCATCCTCCCTTGGCGGCGCGTTTCCATACTGCGCCACTTTGTCGTCACTTGATGTAAGTCAAGGATGTTTCACCGGGGAGATGGGAGAAAGCAAGGAGATAAAAATGGACTCCTATCATGAACATCTATCGCGCCGGACAGGATCGCCCGCAACAGCCCGTCGAAAGGCTGGAGGCGGAGGCCGTCAATTCCGCAAAAACGCGCAAACCGCTTTACGAAGCGCGCAAGAAGATTTTTCCGAAGCGCGCCGAAGGCAGGTTCCGGCGGTTCAAATGGCTGGTGATGCTGGTCACGCTCGGCATCTATTATCTGACGCCGTTCCTGCGCTGGGACCGTGGTCCCTATGCGCCCGATCAGGCGGTATTGATCGATATCGCCAACCGGCGCTTTTATTTCTTCTTCATCGAAATCTGGCCGCAGGAGTTCTTTTTTGTTGCCGGCCTGCTGGTCATGGCGGGGCTGGGGCTGTTTCTCGTCACATCAGCCGTCGGGCGCGCATGGTGCGGTTACACCTGTCCGCAGACCGTCTGGGTCGACCTGTTTCTGGTGGTCGAACGGGCGATCGAGGGCGACAGGAACGCCCGCATGAAGCTGGATGCGGCGCCCTTCACATTTGGCAAATTGCGCAAGCGGGTGCTGAAACATGCGATCTGGCTGGTGATTGGCGTTCTGACCGGCGGCGCCTGGATTTTCTATTTCGCCGATGCGCCGACGCTGGCGATGCAGTTCATGACCGGGCAGGCGCCGATGATCGCCTACTCGACCGTCGCCACGCTGACCGCCACTACCTATGTCTTCGGCGGGCTGATGCGGGAACAGGTGTGCACCTACATGTGTCCCTGGCCGCGCATCCAGGCGGCGATGCTGGATGAGAATTCGCTTGTCGTCACCTATAATGACTGGCGCGGTGAGCCGCGCTCGCGGCACGCCAAGAAGGCTGCGGCAGCTGGGGAGAGCATCGGCGATTGCGTCGATTGCAATGCCTGTGTCGCGGTCTGTCCCATGGGCATCGACATCAGGGACGGGCAGCAGCTGGAATGCATCACCTGTGCGCTCTGCATCGATGCCTGTGACGGGGTGATGGACAAGATCGGCAAGCCGCGCGGGCTGATCGCCTATGCGACGCTGTCCGAATATCAGTCCAACATGGCGCTGGCGACCGGCAATGGCGAGTACGCCATCCGCCCCGCCAATGTGCGTGAGGAGGACGGCAGTTTCAGCAAGCGCGTCCGCCACTTCAACTGGCGCATCATCTTCCGGCCGCGCACGCTGCTTTATACCGCCATCTGGGCTGCCGTTGGCATCGGCATGCTGTTTGCGCTTGTGACGCGCGAGCGGCTGGCGCTCAATGTCCTGCACGACCGCAATCCGCAATATGTGCTGGAATCGAACGGTTCGATCCGTAACGGCTATACCGTGCGCATTCTCAACATGGTGCCGCAACCGCGCGTGATGAGCCTGACAATAGAAGGCCTTCCGAATGCGGTGATGAAGATAAACGGCATGCCGGATACGGCCGCGCGCGCCTTCGAGGTGACGGTGGAACCGGATGAGGCGACGACGCTGAAGGTCTTCGTCACCCTGCCGGGCAAGGATATCGCGCGGACGGCGGAAAACTTCGAATTCATCGTCAGCGATACGGCCGGCCACGAAACGGCCCGCTACGATGCGGTCTTCAATGCTCCGGGAGTGAAAAAATGACAGTCAACAATCGCCAGACATCCGGCTTCGTTTTCACCGGCTGGCACATGCTCGGCGTCATGGTGCTGTTCTTTGGCACCATCATCACCGTCAACATGATCATGGCCTGGAATGCGGTCCACAGCTGGAGCGGGCTCGTTGTGCCCAACACCTATGTTGCCAGCCAGCAGTTCAATGCCAAGGCGGAAGCCGCCAAAGCACGGGCCGCAACCGGCATCAAGGGCAGGCTCGTGGTGGATGAGAAGACCGTACGTTACGAGGTTTTCCATCCCGATAAAGGTCCGATCGATACGGATACGGTGACGGCGCATTTTCGTCGGCCCGTGGGTGAAAGCCAGAATTTCGACATGGAACTGACCCCGGCCACCACCGGCGTCTTTACCGGCGCACATGACATGCTGCCGGGGCAATGGATCGTCGAGGTTACCGCCGTCAAGGACGGCCGGATCATCGTGCATGAGGGCACGCGGATTGCCGTTATCAGGGGACGTCAATGAGCTGCTGCGCACCGGGAACGGAAGGCTCGCTTCAACTCGGCGAGCCGGTCAATCCACCATCGTCGGAGGAATTGCTGCTGGCGAGCCGCGATCTGGGGCAGGGGCTGCGTCAGACCGATCTCAGCGTGCCGGATGTTTATTGCGGTGCCTGCATCACAACCATCGAGACCGCGCTTAACCGTTTGCCGCAGGTGGAACGCGCGCGGGTGAACCTGTCATCCAAACGTGTGGCGGTTGTGTGGAGGGAAGAGGTCAATGGCGTCAGGACCGATCCCGCCGAGATTGCCCGTGCAATCCTGTCGACGGGATACCGCACACATCTTTTCGCCAGCGGACAGGACGCCTCCGACGCGTTGCGCTCGCAGCTGATAAGGGCGGTGGCGCTGTGCGGTTTTGCCTCCGCCAATATCATGCTTCTGTCTGTCTCCGTCTGGTCGGGGGCGGATGCGGCGACGCGCGACATGTTCCACTGGATTTCGGCGATGATCGCCGCGCCGGCGCTGATCTATGGCGGGCGTTTCTTCTATCAATCTGCCTGGAACGCGCTGAAACACGGCCGCACCAACATGGATGTGCCGATCGCGCTTGCCATCACGCTCTCTTATGCCGTTTCGCTGTGGGAAACGATCCATCACGGTGAACATGCCTGGTTCGACGCGACCGTATCGCTGCTGTTCTTCCTGCTGATCGGCCGCACGCTGGACCATATCATGCGCGACAAGGCGCGCTCGGCCATTGCCGGATTGGCCCGGCTGTCGCCGCGCGGGGCGACCGTCATCGGGGAGGATGGAACGCGGGAATACCGCCAGCTTGCCGATGTTCAACCCGGAATGTCGATTGCGATTGCGGCAGGTGATCGTGTGGCGGTGGATGCGATTGTCGTCTCCGGCAGCAGCGATCTCGACATGTCCATCGTCAATGGTGAAAGCGCGCCGCGTCGCGTTGCGGCAGGCGACAGCCTGCAGGCCGGCACGCTCAACCTCACCGGTTCGCTCACCGCCCGGGTGACCGCCTCGGCCAGGGACTCCTTCCTGTCGGAAGTGATCGGGTTGATGGAGGCGGCCGAAGGCGGGCGGGCGCGTTACCGCCGTATCGCCGACCGCGCCGCAAGCTATTATTCACCCGTGGTGCATCTTCTCGCGCTGGTTACATTCCTCGGCTGGGGCATTTTTGGCGGGGACTGGAAACAGGCGATGCTGATTGCCATTGCGGTTCTCATCATTACCTGCCCCTGTGCGCTCGGCCTTGCTGTTCCCGTCGTGCAGGTGGTGGCCGCTGGACGGCTCTTCCGGCACGGCATCATGGTCAAGGAAGGCTCGGCCATGGAGCGGCTGGCCGAAATCGACACCGTACTGTTCGACAAGACCGGCACGCTGACCGTTGGTAAACCGAGACTGGTCGAGACAGGTGATGTGAAGCCGGCCACCATGGCAATTGCGGCGGGACTTGCCGCCCATTCGCGTCATCCTCTCTCGAAAGCCCTGCATGCCGCTTATAGCGGTGCCTTGCCGGCCTATGAGGTGGTGCGGGAAATTCCAGGCTCGGGTGTCGAGGCCGAGACGGAAGCCGGCATCTACCGGCTCGGTAATCGCCGTTTCGCCTGCCCGGATGAGGCACAGACCGACAATGGCGATGCGCGGTCGGAAGTGGTGCTGTCGCTCGATGGCCATCAACTGGCGAGCTTCGGCTTCGAGGATAATCCGCGCGCGGGTGCGGTTGCGGCTTTGCGTGATCTCTCAGTGCGGGGCCTGATGCAGGAAATCGTTTCGGGTGACCGGGCCGCCGCCGTCAGCGCGATGGCGCAGCGGCTGGGGATCGGTAACTGGCGTGCGGACCTTTCGCCGAAGGACAAGGCGGCGCGCTGCGCCGAACTTGCCGGAGAGGGGCGCAGGGTGCTGATGGTGGGAGACGGTATCAACGATGCGCCGGCGCTCGCCGCCGCCCATGTTTCCATGGCGCCCGCCACCGCCGCCGACATTGGCCGTCAGGCCGCGGATTTCGTGTTCATGCAGGAGGATCTCAATGCCGTGCCTTTTGCGATCGAGACATCGCAGCGGGCCGGAAGGCTTATCCGGCAGAACTTCGCGCTTGCCATCGGCTATAATATCATCGCCGTGCCGATTGCGGTTGCCGGTTATGCGACGCCGATGATCGCGGCCATTGCGATGTCGACATCTTCACTGATCGTCGTTGCCAATGCGTTGCGCCTCGCCGGTGCGGCGGAAACCATCCGTCCCCGGAACGACGTAAAAACAGGATTTGCGGGTGAGGGGGCGCAACTGGCATGAACATGTTGATCTATCTCATTCCCGTCGCGCTGTTTCTGGGCGCACTCGGGCTTTTCGCCTTCCTCTGGTCGGTTCGATCAGGGCAGTATGACGATATGGACGGGGCTGCCTGGCGGGTAATCGATGATGGGGATGACCGGCCACGGCCCTCTTGAAGGAGAAGCAAAAGGTCAGTTTCGAACTGGCCTTGACCTGTCGCAAATATGCAAAGCTGATTTGCGTCATCAAAATTTAATCGTTTCAGTCGCGCCTAGCCTTGCCGTTTGGTGATTACAGTGCCACAACACGACCACCTAAAAGCAAGATGGAGGCACATCCGTGGAACAGGCAGAAATCGGTTTGATCGGTCTCGGCGTCATGGGCTCGAACCTGGCGTTGAACATCGCGGAAAAGGGCAACAAGATTGCCGTATTCAACCGAACCCCGGAAGTTACACGAAAATTCTACGCCGATGCGGGCGAACTGCAGAGCCAGATCATTCCCTGCGAAACCATCGAGGAATTCGTCGCTGCAATTCGTCCTCCGCGCCCGATCATCATCATGATCAAGGCCGGCGATCCGGTTGACCAGCAGATGGAAATCCTGAAGCCCCATCTCGCCAATGGCGACATCATGATCGACGCCGGCAATGCCAATTTCCGCGATACGATCCGCCGTTTCGACAATCTGAAGGATAGCGGCCTGACCTTTATCGGCATGGGCGTTTCCGGCGGTGAAGAAGGCGCGCGTCACGGACCGTCGATCATGGTCGGCGGCACCGAAGACAGCTGGAAGCGTGTCGAGAAGGTGCTGACCTCCATTTCCGCCAAGTATAATGACGATCCGTGCGTGGCATGGCTCGGCAATGACGGCGCCGGCCACTTCGTCAAGACCATCCATAACGGCATCGAATATGCCGACATGCAGATGATCGCCGAAATCTACGGCATCCTGCGTGATGGCCTTGGCATGAGCGCCGTCGAAATCGCCGATGTCTTCGCCGAATGGAACAAGGGCCGCCTGAATTCCTACCTGATCGAAATCACCGAGAAGGTTCTGCGCGCCGCCGATCCGATCACCGGCAAGCCGATGGTCGATCTGATCCTCGACAAGGCCGGCCAGAAGGGCACCGGCAAGTGGTCGGTCATCGAGGCGCAGAACATGGGCGTCGCCGCAACCGCCATCGAAGCGGCCGTGGCTGCCCGTATTCTCTCCTCGCAGAAGGATGAGCGCGAAGCTGCCGAGAAGATCTTCGGCCTGCCGACCCTTGCAGCGGCACCGGCTGACAAAAAGGCCTTCATCGCCGATCTGGAAAGCGCGCTTCTGGCCGCCAAGGTCGGCGCTTATGCGCAGGGCTTCGCCATCATGTCGGCGGCTTCGAAGGAGTTCAACTGGAGCCTGCCGATGCCGACGATTGCCCGCATCTGGCGCGCTGGCTGCATCATCCGCTCGGAATTCCTCGATGAGATCACCTCGGCCTTCACCAAGGATCCGCATGTGGCCAACCTCATCGTGACGCCTGCCTTCGCCGCCATCGTCAAGGATACCGATGCGCCGCTGCGCCGCGTGGTTTCCTACGCCGTGCTCTCTGGCCTGCCGGTTTCGGCGCTGGCTTCGGCACTCGGCTATTTCGATGCCTATCGCCGCGGTCGCGGCAGCGCCAACCTCATTCAGGCGCAGCGCGACTTCTTCGGCGCGCATGGTTTCGAACGCACCGACGGAGTGGACAAACCGCACGGCCCATGGGGCAGCGGCGCCGAAATTTTCTGATCGGCTAAAACGATAAAAACAAAAGGCCCGCGCAAGCGGGCCTTTTTCATTTCGGTTGCTGCTTCAACTCAGCGGGCGGCGGCGAGGCCGACGATGAGGCCGCTGACGGCGTTGATCAGCAGGAACTGGTTGTCGACGCGTACCCAGCGCTGGTCGCGGCGCGGTTCTGCGAGGTGGTAACGGCGGTAGTCACGGCGGTCCACCATGTTGCGGCGCTCACGGGCCGAGAGGCGCTGGCCGCGATCCCAGCGGTGCTTCTTGACGATGACTTTCTTGGTGGTGACCTGACGCTCGACGGTGACGCCGCGATGGCGATCGTCGTGGCGGCTCTGGGCCTGGGCCATCGGAGCTGCAAGAACGGTGGCTGCCAGAAGAATGGTGACGAACTTTTTCATGGAAGTTTCCTCTCGGGTTTCGATGAGAAGAACTTACGAATAAACGAATGAACGGAAACTGAATTTAAAATTACATTTATGTAATGGTTGTTAATGCTTAGTGGCGGGAGTTAATCTTTTGTTTTGAGTTTCTTGGCGCAAGTTTCGGGGTGCGAAGGCCGCCCGGAGGAACCGGGCGACCGTTCCTGTATCAGACCCGTTCGGCGGATTTTGCCCAGAGGTTGATATCTGCATCCCTGGCGTAACGATCGATTTCCGCCAGCTCCTCGGTGGAGAACTCGGCATTGTCGAGCGCCTTGACGCAATCCTCGACCTGTTCGACACGGCTTGCGCCGATCAGTGCCGAGGTGATGCGGCCGCCGCGCAGAACCCAGGCAATCGCCATCTGCGCCAGCGTCTGGCCGCGGCGTTCGGCAATGCTGTTGAGGGAGCGGATGTTTTCCACATTGCGCTCGTTAAGGAAGGCCGGGTTCAGCGACTTGCTCTGCGATGCACGGCTGCCATCCGGCACGCCGCCGAGATATTTCGTCGTCAGCATGCCCTGCGCCAGTGGCGAGAAGACGATGGAGCCGATGCCCAGCTCTTCCAGCGTATCGACGAGACCGTCTTCCTCGATCCAGCGATTGATCATCGAGTAGCTCGGCTGATGGATGATGCAGGGCGTGCCGAGGTCCTTGAGGATGGCGGCGGCCTCACGGGTGCGCTTCGAGTTGTAGGACGAGATGCCGACATAAAGCGCCTTGCCCGAGCGCACGATCTGGTCCAGCGCGCCGCAGGTTTCCTCAAGCGGCGTGTTGGGGTCGAAACGGTGGGAATAGAAAATATCGACATAGTCCAGCCCCATGCGCTTCAGGCTCTGGTCGCAGGAAGAGATCAGATATTTGCGGCTGCCCCATTCACCATAGGGGCCGGGCCACATGTTGTAGCCAGCCTTGGAGGAGATGATCATCTCGTCGCGATAGCCGGCGAAATCCGTCTTCAGGATTTCACCGAAGGCGGTTTCGGCGCTGCCGGGCGGCGGGCCGTAATTGTTGGCGAGATCGAAATGGGTGATGCCGAGATCGAAGGCGCGACGGCAAATGGCCTGTTTCGTCTGGTGCGGCGTATCGTTGCCGAAATTGTGCCAGAGCCCCAGCGAAATCGCCGGCAGTTTCAGGCCGGTCTTGCCGCAATGATTGTATTTCATGGACGCGTATCGGTTTTCGGCCGGTTGCCAAACCATGGGTCTTCCTCCACTTGCTGATGACTGGCTGCCGGAGAACCCGGCAACCTTTGAACCGATGAAAACAGGTGCGGGCGCACCTGTCATTCCCCAGAGGGATGGTTATGCCTTTCTCCGCTTGGTTTCAATGCCGGGATTGGCCCGAGATTGGGCCCGGATTGGGCGAGGATTGGCAGGTATGAAGATCGAAGATGCGGAAATGCGGCTGGGGGCCATCCGCCTTCGGGGTGAAGATGATGCGGCGCGTTTCGCCGGCGGAAAGATCGAACAGATTGTCCGAATATCGCCCAGGCTGGTCCGCCTCCAGCATGACGAAGAGGGCGAGACCGGCGGCGGTGACATCGATTTCAAACTGACCGTTCTTCAGCGGCCCGATTGACAGATCCAACCCGGCGGGCTGAAGCTCCAGCGCCTTGTAGGTGTCGCGCACGTGATGGCCTTCGCCGGTCATGCCGTTGGAGGCAATGAAGCTCCATGCAAGGATGGCGCCATCCGGCAGGCTGTCCATGTCGATTTCGGTCAGCGTCGCGGCCTTATCCGTCGCGCATGTTCCATTGGCGGATTTCAGCGGCACGCGGTTGCCGTCCATGGTCAGCGCAACGATGTTCATGTCGATCTCGACGTCTTCCGCTGTGTCGTTGACCATGGAAAAGCTCACCTGTCGCCCATCCCTGGAGGGAATGGCCGAGACCGTGACCTGCTGGAAGAACCGTCGGGCGGCATAATGCAGCGCCTTCCAGCCGCCGCCATAATCGAGGCTCGACCATGAGGCGACCGGCCATGTGTCGTTCAGCTGCCAATAAAGCGTGCCCATGCAATGGGGTTTCAGCGAGCGCCAGTAGTCGACAGCCGTGCGGATGGCCAGCGCCTGCTGGACCTGGCTCAGATAGACGAAGTTCTCGAAATCCTTGGGGAAGCGGAAATAACGGAACATGGTGCCGGCGATCCGTTCATTGCCGCCGACATTCTTCTGGTGCAGCTCGATGACCGGGGAGGCGATGTTCATGTCCCTGTCTTCCGCATAGGTGCGGATGACGGGCATGGATGTGTAGGACTGGAACCCGAATTCGGAGCAGAAGCGCGGTTTGACCGACCGGTAATTGTCGAAGGATTTGTTCTCGTGCCAGACGGACCAGTAATGCATGTCGCCGGAACCATCCGCGTGCCATGCATCGCCGTAATCGAGGTAACCAGACGCGGGACTCGATGGCCACCAGAGCGCTTCGGGGGCGGCTTTTTTCAGGGCCCATTCGATGGTGCGGTTCAGACGATCATAGGCGACGAGATAGCGGTCGCGATTGTTGCGGGATTCATCGAACCAGGTCAGCGCGCCCACCAGCTCGTTATCGCCGCACCACAGCGCGATGGAGGCATGCGAGGACAGGCGTTTCACCTGGTAATCGACCTCGTGTTCGACATTGTCGAGAAAGTCCTCGCTGCAGGGATAAAGATTGCAGGCGAACATGAAATCCTGCCAGACCAGAAGGCCGAGACGATCGCAGAGATCGTAGAACCAGTCTTCCTCATAGAACCCGCCGCCCCAGACACGGATCATGTTCATGTTGGCCTCGACCGCGGAGCAGAGGAGGTCTTCGGTCTTTTGCCGGCTGGTCAGTGAATAAAGCGCGTCGGCTGGAATCCAGTTGGCGCCGCGGCAGAAAATTTCCCGGCCGTTGATACGGAAAGCGAAACGGCTGCCCGCTTCATCCTTGTCCGTCAGTAGTTCGATGGTCCTGAAGCCGATCTGGCGGGTGACGGTCTCATCGGGCAATTCCACCGTTAGCCTGTAGAGCGTCTGCTCACCACTGCCGGCCGGCCACCAGAGCTCCGGATTTTCCACGAAGAAGACGTGACGCACCACCGTTTCGCCGGCACCGACGCCGCAATCGAGCCTGAGCCTTTCGTCATTCAGCGACAGATAGACCGGTAAGCTCGCGGGGCCTTCGGCAAACAGCGTGACGGCCACATGCAGTTCCACACCGCCTTCGACATGGTGCTGCGAGGTGACGACATGTTCGATGCGGGCTGTATTGAGGCGCTTCAGCAGGATTTTGCCGTAAAGGCCGAGCGGCGCAATCGCGATATTCCAGTCCCAGCCGAAATGGCATTGCGGCTTGCGCAGCATGTTGCCATTGGCGATCGGCGAATTGCCGGGGTGATAGGGAATATAAAAGGGCTGCCGCGCCTGCCGTTCCGCACCGGCCGCGATGTTGGAATGGAAATGGATACGAATGGTGTTTTCACCCGGCCGCACGGCGCGCGAAACATCCGGGCGGTAACGGCGGAAGCAATTGTCGGCGCTCAGGACCGGGATGTCGTTGACGAAGACGATGGCGACGGTGTCGAGGTAATCGATATCGAGATACCAGCTGGCATCCGCCTCATCGAGAATGAATGTGCGCTCGAGGATCCAGTCCTGCTGCGCGACCCATTGCACCGCCTTCTCATTCGCGCCGTGATAGGGATCTGGAATGATGCCCGCATTTTTGAGCGCGGTGTGAATATCGCCCGGTACGGAAAGCTGGGTGGCGTGGTCTCCTTCCACCGAGGTCAAGCGCCAGGACCCGGCCAGATCGATGAGGGTTTCGGGCGAGGAAGAAGAAATCATAATCGGACCCTGCATAATATGAATTCGAAGAAGACTGGCCTGCATCATGGTGCAGGCTTGTGTCAGAATCTGGGGAGAATGGATGCTCGCAAAGCGGCTGCCTCACATTTATCCGGCTTTGCGATTTCCGCCCTTCGGCAACGTTACCGTAAAACAATCGTTCCGTCATTCCTTTGAGTGGGAATCAGTAACATGAAAAATGCCGGGGAACGCCGGGTCTTGACAATGACGTTGTCTCGCTCAGTAATTCGTTAGTTTTATCATTTTATATTAGTATTTTATGTCAGTTTTCTAATCTGAATAATTAGGATTTTCATCCAATGATATCCGAACTTTAGGCCCCGGAAGAACAGGGTCGCAGTCGGGAAATATTTTCCGGACCTATATCGTTTTAGCTGAATTGGCGGATAGTCGGACGAACTGGCCTTTGACTGCCGACCTTTGCCTTTGCAACAGCGCAAAAGCTATCTATGATTATCGTTCGGTAAAGCGTGGCGAAATGACATGAACGATACTGGCAAATCCGGCAGGGACGAGATACCCGCGACCACGGGCGAGCGTCCGACCTTGAAGACAATCGCCTATATGACGGGTCTCGGCATCACCACCGTCTCGCGCGCGCTGAAGGATGCGCCCGATATCGGCGCTGAAACCAAGGAGCGCGTGCGGCTGATCGCCCGGCAGATCGGCTACCAGCCAAACCGCGCCGGGGTGCGCCTTCGCACCGGCAAGACCAATGTGATCGCCCTTGTGCTGAGCGTCGATGAAGAACTGATGGGTTTCACCAGCCAGATGGTATTCGGCATCACCGAGGTTCTTTCCACCACACAATATCATCTGGTCGTGACGCCCCACATCCATGCCAAGGATTCCATGGTGCCGATCCGCTATATTCTCGATACCGGTTCGGCGGATGGTGTCATTATTTCGAAAATCGAGCCCAACGATCCGCGCGTTCGGTTCATGACCGAGCGCAACATGCCCTTCGTCACCCATGGGCGGTCCGATATGGGCATCGACCATGCATTTCATGATTTCGACAATGAGGCCTATGCCTATGAGGCGGTCGAGCGGCTGGCGCAATGCGGACGCAAAAGGATCGCCGTCGTCGTGCCGCCATCGCGGTTTTCGTTCCACGATCACGCCCGCAAGGGTTTCAACCGGGCGATCAGGGATTTCGGCCTTAGCGAATTTCCGCTGGATGCCATCACCATCGAAACGCCGCTCGAAAAAATCCGCGATTTCGGCCAGCAGCTGATGCAATCGGATGACCGTCCCGACGGCATCGTTTCGATCAGCGGCAGCAGCACCATTGCGCTGGTGGCCGGTTTCGAAGCGGCAGGTGTGAAAATCGGCAAAGATATCGATATCGTTTCGAAACAGTCCGCCGAGTTCCTGAACTGGATCAAGCCGCAGATCCACACCGTCAATGAGGATATCAAGCTGGCGGGCAGGGAGCTTGCGAAGGCCCTTCTGGCGCGCATCAACGGCGCGCCGCCGGAAACCCTGCAGAGCATCAGCAGCCCTGTCTGGTCTTCGATGGCGCCGAAGCCGTAACGAGCCGCTTTGCGATTGATGGCGCGACGTCTCTGCCGAGCGATTGTCGCGGCTCGTTCCCTTATGCAGTACTTTATATTTCAAGCGCAAGTAACTGGTTTAAAATATGTATTATTCCGGTCATTCACGCTTCTGCCGTATTCCGGTTCAAAGCCGGAATGACGGAGCCGGGGCGTGAGCGGCGGCAATGCGCATCAGGACAGGCAATCCTTCAGCGAGCCTGCAATGCCGCGCATCAGCTTGAAATAGAGGTCCGGGCCGGGTTCCAGTGTCGCTGCCTCCGGATCGAGCGTCGCCGACTTTGCGGCGGTGCCTTCGGTAATGACCGAAATCAGCTTCGGCTCGAATTGCGGTTCAGCGAAAACGCAGGTTGCGCCGAGCTGGCGAACCTTTTCCTGCATCTGCTTGACGCGGTCCGCACCGGGCAGGGTTTCGGGGCTGACGGTGATCGACCCCGCCGTCTTCACGCCGTAACGATGCTCGAAATATTGATAGGCATCGTGGAAAACGATGAAGGGCTTGTCCTTCACCGGCTTGATCGTTTCCTTGAGTTCGGCATCGAGCGCATCGAGGTCGTCGATCAGTTTTTTGGTGTTGGCCTGATAGGTCGCGGCATTGCCGGCATCGGCGGCGATCAGCGCGGTTTCTATCGTCTGCGCCATGGCCTTGGCATTGGCGGGATCGAGCCAGAGATGGGTGTCGTATGCGCCGTGGTCATGGTCCTCGTGCCCCTCCGCATGGTCGTGTCCATGATCGTGCGCGCCTTCCTCTTCAGCGTGGCCGTCATGCGCCTCGTGGCCTTCATCGCCATGGTCATGTGTTTCAAAGGGGCCGCCTTCGCGGAAGGGCAGCTTTTCCAGACCCTTTGCGTCTTCCAGTTCCACCACGGTTGCCTTGCTGGCAAGCGCTTCGAGCGGCTTTTCCAGGAATGCTTCCAGTCCCGGCCCAACCCAGAAGACCACATCGGCCTTTTCGAGCTTGCGCGCATTGGACGGTCTGAGATTATAGGTATGTGGCGAGGCCGCGCCGTCGACGATGAGCTGCGGTTCGCCGACGCCCCGCATGATGGCGGCGACGAGGGAATGGACGGGCTTGATCGAGACCACGACATCGGGCGCGGCGGTGGCGCCGGAAGCGGCGGCCGCTATTGCCACCGATGCCATGAGCGGGATCAGAAACGATTTCATGAAATGCACTCCACTTGAAGAAGTATAGTTATGTTATTACATTTATTGCGTAACTCTATAACGTATGCAATAGCGGTAAGCAACATCGCCGAACGGACAATCCCATGCTTCATTCCGCCCATCGGGGCAAAGAGATACTGGTTTCCCTTGCCAATGCCGGCGTGCAGCGCAACGGCCGCTGGCTGGTGCGCGGCGTGGAGTTTTCCGTCAGCAAAGGCGAGATCGTCACGCTGATCGGGCCGAACGGTTCCGGCAAATCCACCAGCGCGAAAATGGCGATCGGCGTGGTGAAGCCGACCGAGGGCGAGGTTTCGCGCATTGCCGGTCTGAAGGTCGGTTATGTGCCGCAGAAGCTTTCCGTGGACTGGACCATGCCGCTTTCGGTGCGGCGGCTGATGACGCTGACGGGGCCGCTGCCAGCCCGCGAAATCGACGCGGCGCTGAATGCGACGGGCATTGCGCATCTCGCCAATGCGGAAGTGCAGCACCTTTCCGGCGGCGAGTTCCAGCGCGCGCTTCTCGCCCGCGCCATCGCCCGCAAACCCGATCTGCTGGTTCTCGACGAGCCCGTGCAGGGTGTCGATTTCTCCGGCGAGATCGCGCTCTATGATCTGATAAAAAATATCAGAAATTCAAATAATTGCGGAATTCTGTTAATCTCGCATGACCTGCATGTGGTGATGGCGGAAACCGACACTGTCATATGCTTGAACGGCCATGTGTGCTGCCGGGGCACGCCGCAGGCGGTGAGCCAGAGCCCGGAATATATGCGGCTGTTCGGCGGCTCGGCTGCCAAGGCTCTTGCCGTCTATAGCCACCATCACGATCATACCCATCTGCCCGATGGCCGGGTCCAGCATGCGGATGGTTCGGTGACCGATCATTGCCACCCCGAGGATGGGCACCACCATATGCATGACCACGGCCACCATCACCACAGCCATGACGAGTGTGGTTGCGGCCATGAGCATGAGGGCCATACGCCTCCCAGCGAGCGACAGGGAGAGCGCCATGTTTGACGATTTCTTCGTTCGCGCCATGGTCGCCGGTATCGGCGTTGCGCTCACTGCCGGTCCTCTCGGCTGTTTCGTCGTCTGGCGTCGCATGGCCTATTTCGGGGATACGATGGCGCATTCGGCGCTGCTCGGCGTCGCCCTGTCGCTGCTGTTAAAGCTCAACCTCATTGTCAGCGTCTTTCTGGTGGCATCGGCCGTGTCGATCCTGCTGCTCTTCTTGCAACGGCGACAGGCACTTTCCGCCGATGCGCTGCTTGGCATCTTGTCCCATTCGGCGCTGGCGATCGGTCTCGTCATCGTCGCTTTCATGAGCTGGGTGCGCATTGATCTCGTCTCGTTCCTGTTCGGCGATATTCTCGCCGTCACCCGCAGCGATATCGCCCTGATCTGGGGCGGCGGGCTGGTGGTCATCGTCTCCATGGTGTTCCTGTGGCGGTCGCTGCTTGCCTCCACCGTCAATACGGAGCTGGCCGAGGCCGAGGGGTTGAACCCGGAGCGCGCAAAGCTGTTCTTCACGCTATTGATGGCACTGGTGATCGCCATTGCCATGAAGGTGGTCGGCATCATGCTCATCACGTCGTTGCTCATCATACCGGCTGCCACCGCCAGACGTTTTTCCGCCACGCCCGAGGTGATGGCGGTGGTCGCGTCGCTGATCGGTGCGGTCGCCGTTGTCGGCGGCCTGTTCGGCTCGCTCAGTTACGATACACCGTCCGGCCCATCCATCGTGGTTGCCGCGGTGCTCCTCTTCGTTATAAGCCTGTTGCCGGCGCCGGGTTTTTCCCGCGCCGCGGATGAAGGAGGCAAATCATGAATGCGCAGACCCAGCAGAACCTCACCAAGAACCAGTCGCTGGTCATGAATGCCCTCTCAAACGCGCATCAGCCGCTCAGCGCCTATATGATCCTCGACAAGCTGCGGGATGAGGGTTTTCGTGCGCCGCTGCAGGTTTACCGGGCGCTGGAAAAGCTTGTGGAGTTTGGTCTCGTGCACCGGCTCGAGAGCCTTAATGCGTTCGTTGCCTGCACCCACACGCAGGCTGAGTGCTGCTCGCACCACCATGGCACGGTGGCTTTCGCTATCTGCGAATCCTGCGGGCAGGTGACGGAATTCCACGATCATGAAATCGACCATCGCCTGGAGCGCTGGGTGAAGGACAGCAAGTTCAAGGCGGAAAAGACCACCATTGAAATTCGCGGCCTCTGCGCCGCCTGCTCGGCTTAATCTCATGGCAGGGCGGGCGTGGATGCCCGCCGTTTCCTATCCCTCAATTATCGCCAGATCTTTCGAAAAACGCTTCCAGTTTTCGATGTATTTCTCCGCCGAGCGGCGCAGCCCCGCGGCGGCCTCATCATCCAGCGTGCGGATCGCGCGCGCCGGCGAGCCGACAATCAGGGAATTGTCCGGAAATTCCTTGCCCTCCGTCACCAGCGCATTGGCGCCGACGAGGCAGTTGCGGCCGATCTTCGCGCCATTCAGGATCGTCGCACCCATACCGACGAGCGAATTGTCGCCAATGGTGCAGCCATGCACGATGGCATGGTGGCCGATGGTGCACATTTCGCCGATGACGGCGGGAAAACCGGGATCGCTATGCACCATCACGCCTTCCTGAATATTGGTGCCGCGGCCGATGCTGATCGGCTCGTTATCGCCGCGCAGCGTTGCGCCGAACCAGATGCCGACATCTTCACCGAGCGTGACCGAGCCGATGACATTGGCATCGGGCGCCACCCAGTAGCGATTAGGCGCAGGGGTCTGCGGCACCCGGTCGGCGAGGCGGTAAAGCGGCATGGCGGTGTCCTCCCTTTAGTCTTGGCGATGGCTTTCAGGCAACCGTCACGCCCAGCGTGCCGACACCCTCGACGCCGCATTCGATGCGGTCGCCACGCACGATCGGGCCGACGCCGGCCGGCGTGCCGGTCATGATGACGTCACCGGCGGCAAGCGTGAACAGCTTGGAAAGCTCGGCAATCACTTCCGGCACCTTCCAGATCATCTGGGCAAGATCACCCGTCTGCTTGCGTTCGCCATTGACATCAAGCCAGATCGCACCTGCGGCGGGGTGGCCTATCCTGTCTGCGGGAACGATGAGGGAGACCGGTGCGGAATATTCGAAGGCCTTCGCGCCTTCCCAGGAGCGGCCCATCTTCTTCAGACCGTCCTGCAGGTCGCGGCGGGTCATGTCTATGCCGACGGCGTAACCCCAGACATGGTCCAGCGCCTCGGCCGCCGGGATATCGGCACCGCCGCTTTTCAGAACCACGACACACTCGACTTCGTAGTGCACATTCGATGATAGCGGCGGGTAGGGGAAATCCTGACCGGCGGGCAGCAGATTGTCCGGGTTCTTCTGGAAATAAAAGGGCGGCTCGCGCGAGGGGTCGTGGCCCATCTCAATGGCGTGATCGGCATAATTGCGGCCGACGCAATAGACCCGCCGTACGGGGAACAGATCGCCCGTGCCTTCAACGGGCAGGAGAACGGGTTTAGGAGCGGGGATGACGGTGGCGGCCATGTGGATTTCCTGTCGTCTTTTTCGGTGCAATTCTTGTCCCGCGATTCCGGGGCGATTTCCAGTTCAAAATGACCCTGCCTGCAAAACTGGCTTTTTACGGTCCTTTGCTGTAGAAGCCGGCGCAAAGAGGTTAATCCATGTACAGACAAGCGCTTGCAAGCGGCGAAAAAATCTTCGCCGTGGCCCCCATGATCGACTGGACCGATACCCGCTGTAGATTTCTGCACCGGCAATTGTCGAAGCGCGCGCTGCTTTATACCGAAATGATCGTCGCCGACGCCATCATCCATGGCCAGCGCGAAAGGCTGCTCGGTTACCACGCTGAGGAATATCCCGTTGCGCTGCAGCTTGGCGGGTCTGATCCGGCCAAGCTTGCCGAGGCGGTGCGGATCGCCGGCGATTACGGATATGACGAAATCAACCTCAATGTCGGCTGCCCCTCGGATCGCGTGCAATCCGGCACCTTCGGTGCCTGCCTGATGCGCGAACCGGAGGTGGTGGCGCAATGTGTCGCGGCACTGAAGGCTGTCGCCAGCGTGCCGGTTACGGTGAAATGCCGGATCGGCGTGGACGATCAGCAGCCGGAAGCGGTTCTGCCGGATTTTCTGAAACAGGTTGTTGCGGCAGGCGCGGACGCGGTCTGGGTTCATGCGCGAAAAGCCTGGCTGCAGGGGCTTTCGCCAAAGGAAAACCGCGAAGTGCCGCCGCTCGATTATGATCTCGTCTATCGCATGAAGCGGGAAAACCCTGATGTCTTTATCGGCATCAATGGCGGTATCGCCGATCTCGATCAGGCGAGCGGGCATCTCCAGCATATGGATGGCGTGATGCTTGGCCGCGCCGCTTATCACAACACGTCCATTCTTGCCGATGTCGACCATCGTATCTATGGCGAAGAGGCTCGCCAGCCGGACTGGATGGCGCTGCGTGACGCGATGATGGCCTATGCCGCCGACTATATCGCCGCAGGCGGACGTCTCAACCACGTCACCCGCCACATGGTCGGGCTGTTTCAGGGCATGCCCGGCGCGCGCCGTTTCCGGCAAATCCTCTCCAGCGACGCCACCCGACCGGGCGCTGGCCCGGAGGTGATCGAGGCCGCTTTTTCGGCCATCGATTTCAGCCCGACGAAAGACATGGCGGGCTGAAAGCGCTCAGACCGCCTTTTGCAATTCCTGTGCACCAACAGGCGCATTCACCTTGCCGCCGGTGATGAAGAAGGCGAAGACATCGCGCGGTGTCTTTTCGACCTTCCGATCCGGCGCTATCAGCGGCAGATCGTCCGGCACGCCGCCCTTCGCATAGGTGTTTACCCGCTCGGCCCAGTGGTCGATGTCTTTTTTCGGATAACAGGTCTTGATATCGTCCTCGCCCTTTTGCAGGCGGCAATAGACGAAATCGGCCGTCACATCCGGCAGCATCGGATAATCATGATGGTCGGCGCAGACGACAGCGACCTTGTGCCTGGCGAGAAGATCGATGAATTCCGGAACCTGAAATGTCTCGTTGCGCACCTCAACGACATGGCGAAGACGAATGCCGTCCTGCTTCTCGGGCAACAGGGACAGAAATGCGCCAAAATCCTCCGCGTCGAATTTTTTCGTCGGCGCGAATTGCCAGAGGATCGGGCCGAGGTGGGACCCGAGTTCCGTCAGCCCCTGCGTCAGAAACTTCGTCATCGATTCACCGGCCTCGGCCAGAACCCTGCGGTTGGTGACGAAGCGGCTCGCCTTTAGCGAGAAGATGAAATCCTCGGGCACTTCGGAAGCCCATTTGGCAAAAGTTTCCGGCTTCTGGCTGCTGTAATAGGTGCCGTTCACCTCGATGGCCGTGAGCTGCCGGCTGGCATGCTCCAGCTGGCGCTTCTTCGGCAGTTTTTCCGGATAAAACGTACCTTCCCATGGCTCGAAGGTCCAGCCGCCGATACCGGTGCGGATCGTGCCTGATGTCGACATATGCTGTTCCTCCTCCGGCCTTCGGCCTATCGAACCCTTGCGACGAAAGCTGCGGATTACTCCGCAGCCTCCCGTTTTCCGGCCGGCCGGCGCTCCAGAAGCTCCTTCAGGAAGTGACCGGTATAGGAACGCTCGACCTTGACGATGTCCTCCGGTGTGCCGGTCGCCACCACTTCGCCGCCGCCCGTGCCGCCTTCGGGGCCGATATCGATGATCCAGTCTGCCGTCTTGATGACTTCGAGATTATGCTCGATCACCACGACGGAATTGCCCTGTTCGACCAGCGCATGGAGCATTTCCAGGAGCTTGTTGACATCGTGGAAATGCAGGCCGGTCGTCGGTTCGTCGAGAATATAGAGCGTGCGGCCCGTCGAGCGTTTCGACAGTTCCTTGGCGAGCTTGACGCGCTGCGCCTCGCCGCCGGAGAGCGTATTGGCCTGCTGGCCGACCTTGATGTAACCGAGGCCGACATCGAAAAGCGATTGCAGCTTGTCGCGCACGGCCGGCACGGCGGCGAAGAACTCCACGCCTTCCTCCACCGTCATATCCAGCACGTCGGCTATGGACCTGCTCTTGAAGGTGACATCGAGCGTCTCGCGATTGTAACGCTTGCCGTGGCAGACATCGCAGGTGACGTAAACGTCAGGCAGGAAGTGCATCTCGATCTTGATGACGCCATCGCCCTGGCAGGCCTCGCAGCGGCCGCCCTTGACGTTGAAGGAGAAACGGCCCGGCGCATAACCGCGCGCCTTGGCTTCCGGCAGGCCGGCGAACCAGTCGCGGATCGGCGTGAAGGCGCCGGTATAGGTGGCCGGGTTGGAACGCGGCGTGCGGCCAATCGGCGACTGGTCGATATCGATGACCTTGTCGATGAATTCGAAACCATCGATGCGGTCGTGTTCGGCCGGGATTTCGCGCGCGCCCATCACCCGGCGCGCCGCCGATTTGTAGAGCGTCTCGATCAGGAAGGTGGACTTGCCGCCGCCCGATACGCCGGTTACGGCGGTGAAAACACCGAGCGGCACGGCGGCCGTGACATTCTTCAGATTGTTGCCGCGTGCGCCAAAAACCTTGATCTCGCGACCCTTCTTGGGCTTGCGGCGCTGCGCCGGCACGGCGACACCGAGTTCGCCGGAGAGATATTTGCCGGTCAGCGATTTCGGATTGGCCATCACCTCCTGCGGTGAGCCCTCAGCGATCACCTGACCGCCATGAATGCCGGCGGCCGGGCCGATATCGACCACATAATCCGCCGTCAGAATGGCATCCTCGTCATGTTCGACCACGATGACGGTATTGCCGATATCGCGCAGGTGTTTCAGCGTATCCAGCAGGCGGGCATTGTCGCGCTGGTGCAGGCCGATCGACGGTTCGTCGAGAACATAGAGAACGCCGGTGAGGCCCGAACCGATCTGCGAGGCCAGCCGGATGCGCTGGCTTTCACCGCCGGAAAGCGTGCCCGAATTGCGTGACAGGCTGAGATAATCCAGCCCGACATCGTTGAGGAAACGCAGGCGTTCGCGGATTTCCTTGAGGATGCGGACTGCGATCTCGTTCTGCTTGGCGTTGAGGTTTTCCGGCAGCACCTCGAACCAGTCGCGCGCGGTGCGGATCGACATTTCGGTGACTTCGCCGATATGCAGCCTGTTGATCTTGACGGCGAGCGCTTCCGGCTTCAGGCGATAACCGGCGCAGGCCGGGCAGGGGGCCGCCGACATGTAGCGTTCGATTTCCTCGCGCGCCCAGGCGCTGTCGGTCTCTTTCCAGCGACGCTCCAGATTGGGCACGATGCCTTCGAAATTCTTCACCGTCTTGTAGGAGCGGGCGCCGTCCTGATAGTTGAATTCGATCTTGTCATCGGTGCCCTGCAGGATGGCGTGCTGCGCCTCTTTCGAAAGATCCGACCACTTGCTCGACAGCTTGAAACCGAAAGCCTTGCCGAGCGCTTCCAGCGTTTGATTGTAATAGGGCGACGAGGATTTCGCCCAGGGAGCGATGGCGCCGTCGCGCAGGGTACGGGCGGGTTCCGGCACGATCAGGTTTTCATCCACCTTCTGCTGCGAGCCGAGGCCATCGCAGCTGGGGCAGGCGCCGAACGGATTGTTGAAGGAGAACAGCCTTGGCTCGATTTCCGGAATGGTAAAGCCTGAAACGGGGCAGGCGAATTTCTCCGAAAACAGCACACGCTCATGGGTCTCGTTGAGCGACTTGTTGGCGGAACCGCCGGCGGCGGTTTCTTCCGGCGGCAGGGGCTTGTCGGCGAATTCGGCAACCGCCAACCCGTCGGCGAGCTTGAGGCAGGTCTCGAGACTGTCGGCAAGGCGCGCCGCCATATCCGGGCGCACCACCGCACGGTCGACCACCACGTCGATGTCGTGTTTGTATTTCTTGTCGAGGGCGGGCACGTCGGCGATTTCGTAGAACTGGCCATCCACCTTGACGCGCTGGAAGCCCTTCTTCATCAGATCGGCGAGTTCCTTTTTATATTCGCCTTTGCGGCCGCGCACCATCGGCGCGAGAATATAAAGACGTGTGCCTTCCTCGAAAGCGAGAATGCGGTCGACCATCTGGCTGACCGTCTGGCTTTCGATCGGCAGGCCCGTGGCCGGCGAATAGGGGACGCCGACACGCGCGAACAGCAGGCGCATATAGTCGTAGATTTCGGTGACCGTGCCGACCGTGGAACGCGGATTGCGCGATGTGGTCTTCTGCTCGATGGAGATTGCCGGCGACAGGCCGTCGATCTGGTCGACATCCGGCTTCTGCATCATTTCCAGGAACTGGCGCGCATAGGCCGAGAGGCTTTCGACATAACGGCGCTGGCCCTCGGCATAGATCGTGTCGAAGGCAAGCGAAGACTTGCCCGAACCGGAAAGGCCGGTCATGACGATCAGCTTGTTGCGCGGCAGGTCCAGATCGATGCCCTTGAGGTTGTGCTCGCGGGCGCCACGGATGGAAATCGTCTTCAGTTCACTCATGACAAGGCTCGGACAAAAATAACAGGCTTGATGGCAGCGCGTCCTTATGTAGTGACGCAGCCGGATGTGTCGAGGTCTATTCCCAATCGGTCGCAGCTTTTCGGAATGCTTGACTCGAAATCTGCGATTTAATAGAACAAAAAAGGAACGAATTGCAAGCGCGAATGTCGGCTCCCACAGCTTAAGATTATTCTTTGTGGATAGTTCCCTGCTTGCGGTGCCCTTTGCGGGCGGCGGCAGCTATTGTGTAGCGAATTTTTTGAAATGCAATTGCCGGTCATGAAGGCTGGCGGACAGGATGACGAGATGGCTGGTAGCGTAAACAAGGTAATTCTGATCGGGAACGTGGGCGCCGATCCCGAAATCCGCCGGACGCAGGATGGCCGCCCCATCGCCAATCTGCGCATTGCCACCTCGGAGACCTGGCGGGACCGTAACAGCGGCGAGCGCCGCGAAAAGACCGAATGGCACACCGTCGTCGTCTTCAACGAAGGCCTGTGCAAGGTCGTGGAGCAATATGTAAAAAAGGGCGCCAAGCTCTATATTGAAGGCCAGTTGCAGACGCGCAAATGGCAGGACCAGACCGGCAACGACCGTTACTCCACCGAAATCGTTTTGCAGGGCTTCAACTCCACGCTGACGATGCTCGATGGTCGCGGTGAGGGCGGTGGCCGCAGCGGCGGCGATTTCGGCGGCGGCAATGATTATGGCAGCGGTGGCGGCTCCAGCTATGGCGGTGGTTACGACCAGCAGTCCTCGTCGCGCGGCGGCTCTTCCCGTAGCGGCGGCGGCCAGCCTTCCGGCGGCTTCTCCAACGATATGGATGACGATATTCCGTTCTGAGCGAGACAGCGACTGACAGGAGGCGGGCACCGGGCAAACCACGGACTGCCCGCTTTGAGGCTGCGAGGACCTATGCCGCGACCTTGTCCGCCAGCATCGCGACCATGACATCGGATTGCGACACGATGCCTACCATTTTGCCTCTGGCGTCGATAACCGGCAGGTAGTGCAGTCCTTCTTCGGCAAAGCGGATGATGGCCTCCTCGATTGCCGTTTCCGGCCGTACGGTTCTGACTGGCGATGTCATGATGTCCTTGACGGTATCGTTGGGGGCGCTTGCGCCGGAGAGGATGAGGCGCAGCCGCTGCAGGAAACCGATGGAGGGGCGGCCGTTTCTCCAGCTTGCCTTTTCCAGAAAATCCGTCTGGGTGACGATGCCGACGATCTCCGCCTTATCGTTGGTGACCGGCAATGCCTTGAAATGGTGGCTGTGCATCAGGGCATGGGCGTGTCGCAGACTGTCATCGGGCGCAACACCGACGACATCGCGCGACATGACGCTGGCGCAATCGAGATGCAGCGCACGGCGACGCCAGGAGCGCAGTTCGGTCTTGCGTAAAATGGTTTCGAGCTCGTCACGGTCGATATCGAGGACCTGGTCATATTCCTTCAGCACCTCGTCGAGGTCGTTGGAGGAAAAGCCGATTTTCTGGATGGGGGTCGGATCCGTGGTGCCGTGGGCAGCCTTGCCAAGCTTCAGACCATGAGGGTATGCGCGGCCGGTGGCATTGTTATAGGCGAGGGCCAAGGCAAGAAGGATCAGCGAATTTCCGGCGACCGGCCAGAGCAGGAAGCCATAACCGAGGCTGTGCACGGCAGGGCCGCCAAGAACGGCGGTCAGCGCCACTGCACCGCTTGGCGGGTGCAGGCAGCGCAAAGCCATCATCGCGGCGATGGCGAGACTGATGGCGAGCGCGCTGGCAAGAAATAGATCCGGAACCAGCAGCGCGATTGTCACGCCCACAAAGGCCGAAACGAGGTTACCGCAGAGGATCGACCAGGGCTGCGCCAGCGGGCTTGAGGGCACGGCGAACAGAAGCACGGCCGAAGCTCCCATCGGCGCGATCATGGCGGGCAGGGTGGGATCGAAACTGAGAGCGAGACTTCCCATAAGGCCGGTCAGCAGGATGCCGACAAAGGCGCCGGTTGCCGAGCGCAGCCTTTCCCTGTTGCTGACGGGTGCGGCATCCGGGATGAGGCGACGCAGCGTGGAACGCATGGAGATAACTTTCGAATCCGAAAAAACATGCGTCTTTTAGCCGAAGCGGCGGTCGGATTTAAAGGGAGGATTTTCCGGCATTTTAGCGGTTGGCGGGAATTTATTGCGCTGGCGCCACCAAGGGGCGGCTTTTCAAAAAGCGAAGGCCGATTTTATGCCGTCGACCACGAACTGCACGGAAAGGGCGGCAAGCAGCACGCCGAGCAGACGGGTCAGGATCGCGCGGCCGGTATTGCCGAGAAAACGGTCCATCCGCTCCGAGACGATCAGGGCCGCATAAACGAGGGCCATGGCGAAAGCGAGGATCAGGATGAGCACCACCATCTCGACGGTGGTTTTCATCGAGCCGGCAAGTAGCACGGTCGCGGAAATGGCGCCTGGCCCGGCGATCAGGGGCAGCGCCAGCGGAAAGACCGCCAGATTGTGAAGATGGTCCTTGGTGATGGCGATCTCGGAGGTCTTTTCCTTGCGCTCCTGGCGTTTTTCGAAAATCATCTCGAAGGAAATCCAGAACAGCAGCAGGCCGCCGGCGATGCGGAAAGCGCCGAGCGAGATGCCGAGAAGATTGAGGATGGCAAGGCCGAAGAGCGCGAAGACGGCGAGAATGCCGAAGGCGATGATGGAGCCGCGCAGCGCCACCTGGCTGCGCTGGTCGCGCGTCATGCCGGCGGTCAGCGCCAGAAAGACGGGGGCGAGGCCCGGCGGATCGAGCGTGACCAGAAGTGTGGTAAGCGCGTTGATGAGCGTTTCGCTGCTGGCCATTCTTTCCCCGTCTTATCTGTTTTTAGGGCGGAGCCTACGCAAGTCGCCGGCACTTTGAAAGGGAGCGGCGGCGCTTTTGCCGGGCTAAATCGTGAAATGCGGCGTTCGTCTTGCAAATGACGCAAAAGCCTGTTCAAAACTCGCCGGGAAATTGGCTTAACGTGGCTGTTTCCGCTATAAAAATCCATCCGATTCTTAACAGAGAATGTGATCCGTTTTGACTGACCAGAGCCCCCCCGGCGGCGGAAAACTTCCGCCAGGCATTGAACCGATTTCCATCATGGAGGAAATGCAGCGGTCGTATCTCGATTACGCCATGAGCGTCATCGTGTCCCGCGCGCTTCCCGATGTGCGAGACGGCCTGAAGCCGGTTCATCGCCGTATTCTTTACGGCATGTCCGAACTCGGCATCGACTGGAACAAGAAATACGTCAAATGCGCCCGCGTTACCGGGGACGTGATGGGTAAATTCCATCCGCACGGCAATGCGGCGATCTATGACGCCTTGGCGCGTATGGCGCAGGACTGGTCGCTCCGCCTGCCGCTGATCGACGGTCAGGGCAATTTCGGCTCCATCGACGGCGACCCGCCGGCGGCAGAACGTTACACCGAATGCCGTCTGGAAAAGGCCGCCCATTCGCTGCTCGACGATCTCGACAAGGAAACGGTCGATTTCCGCGACAACTATGACGGCACCTTGCAGGAGCCGGTCGTCATTCCGGCGAAGTTCCCGAACCTTCTGGTAAACGGGGCAGGCGGCATCGCGGTCGGCATGGCCACCAATATTCCGCCGCACAATCTCTCGGAAGTCATCGACGGCTGTATCGCCATGATCGACAATCCGGCGATCGAGCTGCCGGAGCTGATGCAGATCATTCCCGGCCCGGATTTCCCGACCGGCGCGCTGATCATGGGCCGTTCCGGCATCCGTTCGGCCTATGAGACCGGCCGCGGCTCGGTCATCATGCGCGGCCGCGCCACCATTGAGCCGATGCGCGGCGACCGCGAGCAGATCATCATCACCGAAGTTCCCTATCAGGTGAACAAGGCGAATATGATCGAAAAGATGGCCGAACTGGTCAAGGAAAAGCGCATCGAGGGCATTTCCGACCTGCGCGACGAATCCGACCGTCAGGGCTATCGCGTCGTCATCGAATTGAAACGCGACGCCAATGCCGAAGTCATCCTGAACCAGCTTTACCGCTACACGCCGCTGCAGACCTCCTTCGGCTGCAACATGGTGGCGCTGAACGGCGGCAAGCCGGAGCAGATGACGCTCATCGACATGCTGCGCGCCTTCGTGGCCTTCCGCGAGGATGTCGTCAGCCGTCGTACGAAATATCTGCTGCGCAAGGCGCGCGAGCGCGCGCATGTGTTGGTTGGTCTGGCGATTGCGGTTGCCAATATCGACGAGGTCATCCGGGTTATCCGTCATGCGCCGGATCCCGCTTCGGCCCGCGAAGAGCTGATGACGCGGCGCTGGCCGGCGCAGGATGTGGAAAGCCTGATCCGTCTTATCGACGATCCGCGCCACCGCATCAACGAAGACGGCACCTATAATCTCTCGGAAGAGCAGGCGCGCGCCATTCTCGAACTGCGCCTTGCCCGCCTCACCGCGCTTGGCCGCGATGAAATCGGCGACGAGCTGAACAAGATCGGTGCTGAAATTTCCGAGTACCTCGAAATCCTGTCATCGCGCCTGCGCATTCAGCAGATCGTCAAGGACGAGCTTGTCGCCATCCGCGATGAGTTCGGCACGCCGCGCCGTTCCGAGATCGTCGAGGGCGGTCCCGATATGGACGATGAAGACCTCATCGCCCGCGAGGACATGGTCGTCACCGTTTCGCATCTCGGCTACATCAAGCGCGTGCCGCTGACCACGTACCGGGCGCAGCGTCGAGGCGGCAAGGGGCGTTCCGGCATGGCGACGCGCGACGAGGATTTCGTCAACCGTCTCTTCGTTGCCAATACCCATACGCCGGTGCTGTTCTTCTCCTCGCGTGGCATCGTCTACAAGGAAAAGGTCTGGCGCCTGCCAATCGGCACGCCGCAGTCCAAGGGCAAGGCCCTCATCAACATGCTGCCGCTGGAGCCCGGCGAGCGCATCACCACCATCATGCCGTTGCCCGAGGACGAAACCACCTGGGAAACGCTGGATGTGATGTTCTCGACGACGCGCGGCACGGTTCGCCGCAACAAGCTCGGCGATTTCGTGCAGGTCAACCGCAATGGCAAGATCGCCATGAAGCTGGACGAGGAGGGCGATGAAATCCTCTCCGTCGAAACCTGTACGGACCGCGACGACGTGCTGCTGACGACCGCGCTCGGCCAGTGCATCCGTTTCCCCGTGGACGATGTGCGCGTCTTTGCCGGCCGCAACTCCGTCGGCGTGCGCGGCATCAACATGGCCGAGGGCGACCGCATCATCTCCATGACCATCGTGGGCCATGTGGAAGCTGAACCGTGGGAGCGTGCGGCCTATCTGAAGCGCTCGGCTACCGAGCGGCGGGCCGCAGGTGTCGATGAGGATGATATCGCGCTCGTCGGCGAGGAAGTGACGGAGGAGGGTGAACTCAGCGAAGAGCGCTATCAGGAACTGAAGGCACGCGAAGAATTCGTGCTGACGGTTTCCGTGAAGGGCTTTGGCAAGCGTTCCTCTTCTTACGATTTCCGCACCTCGGGTCGCGGCGGCAAGGGCATCCGCGCCACCGATACCTCGAAGACCAACGAGATCGGTGAACTGGTCGCGGCCTTCCCCGTGGAAGAAGGCGACCAGATCATGCTGGTTTCCGATGGCGGTCAGCTCATCCGCGTGCCGGTCAACGGCATCCGCATCGCCAGCCGCGCCACCAAGGGTGTGACGATCTTCTCGACCGCCAAGGATGAGAAGGTGGTTTCCGTGGAGCGCATCAACGAGCCTGAAGGCGATGACGAAGCGGAGAACGGCAATGGCGAAGATGCCGCCGACGATCTGCCGGATACGCCGGAGGCACCGGAAAACGAGGCGTAAGCCGCCTCGTTATCTTCGGTTACCAATCAAGAAAAACCCCGCGGCGCTCAGGCTCCGCGGGGTTTTTGTTTGTGTCTTGTCGACTGCGTTTGATTTTCAGCGAATGCGAATATGGACCGGAGCGCGACCCGAGCGGCTCGCGACATGAAGGTGGATGTTCGCTTCCGGCTGATTGGAGCGCCAGGCGCGGGCGCCATGCGATAGAAGCAGCGCCACGAGATCGCGTGTCTTCGCCTTGGAACGATTGAGACCGAGATCGGCGATACGCATCGCCGCTTCGTGAATGGGATGCAGAACCGACAGGCTGCCATGCCCGTTGCCAGACGCAATGTCCGAATAATTCTCGTTGACTGCCATCTTGGAAAGCCTCGCTACACATTACAAACTTCGAGGAGACAGGCGATGTTTCGACCATGAAGCACCGCCTGCGGAAACGTCTGTTACTGGAGTGACGCCCAGCAGCTGACGCCTTTCTTTTTCAATGCATTGCATGCATTCACCGCGGCGTTCTGGCCATCGAAACCGCCGAAACGGGCGCGGTAGATCTGGGAGCCGTCCTTGCTGAAGGCGACCGTGAAGGGTTTTGCGGAGCGCAGTGCCGCGCCGCCCTTTTCCTGCGCGTTCTGCAACAGGCCGCGCGCGGAGTTCTCATCGGGAGATGCACCAATCTGGATCACCCAGCCGCCCTGCGGAGCCTCGGACCTGGCCGAAACCGAAGGGGCGGAGACAACAGGCGCCGTGGTGGAGGCGGTGACGATATTGTCCACCTTGGTCGAGTTGGTGATCAACTTGCGGTCCGGCGCAGCGGGCGCCTGATTGATTGGATCCTTGCCCTTCTGCCAGGTGGCGGCTTCCATGGCCTTGACGGCTGCATTGGAAGAGGAGCCTGCGAAGGCGGTGACCGGCGCTTCTTCGTAACGGGTCTGCGGCACCGGACCGGAATTGGGCAGGCCGGCTGCGGTTGCTGCAACTGCAACGGACGGAACAGCAGCGGCCACGGCGACGGGCTCTTCGACAGGCGCTGAGCGGGTCTGCGCGATCAGGTTGCTGTTGCCGCCACGCGATGCCTGCGGCAGGTAGGTTGCGACAAGCTTGCGCATGGTGGCGTCACGGGCAGCGCTGGAGCGGCCGCCGAGAACGACGGCGACGATGGAGCGACCGTCGAGCTGCGCCGATGTGGCAAGGTTGCTGCCGGCTGCGCGGGTGTAACCGGTCTTGATGCCATCCACACCCTTCACGGTTCCGACGAGGCGGTTATGGTTGCCGATAACCTGCTTGCCGAAGTTGAAGGTGCGGGTGGAGAAATAGCCGTAATATTGTGGGAAATGCTGACGAAGCGCGACGCCGAGGCGGGCCTGGTCGCGCGCCGTCGTCATCTGCGCCGTGTTGGGCAGGCCGTTGGCGTTGCGATAGGTCGTGCGGGTCATGCCGAGTGCACGGGCCTTGGCGGTCATCATTCTGGCGAAACGGTCTTCCGAGCCGCCGAGATATTCGCCGAGCGCGGTTGCCATGTCATTTGCGGACCGGGTGACGAGTGCAAGGATAGCCTGTTCCACTGTGATGCTGCCGCCGGCGCGCACGCCAAGCTTGGATGGCGGCTCCTTGGCGGCGTTGGCTGACACCGGCACCTTGGAATCGAGCGAGATACGTCCGGTATTGAGCGCCTCGAATGTCAGATAAAGCGTCATCATCTTCGTCAGCGAAGCCGGATAACGCAGCCCGTCCGGATCCTCGCCATAGAGGACCTTGCCGGTCTTGGCATCGATGACGATGCCCGCATATTTCGGATCGGCCTTTGCGGTTTGAACGGATGTTGCGGTTATGAACGCCGCAGCAAGGGTTAACGCAATAAACCTTACGAAAGACGTCGCACCCGCTTTGCGCGAATGTGCCCCAGATAGACTTTTCAACACTGCTGAACTCTTCAATCGCATATTTCTGTTCCGCTCGGACACGCCCCGCCCGATGCTCCGGGAAGAAACTTTATCGGGATGGCGTTACCAAGTGGTTTATGAAAGGTATCTGCCTTCCATAAAATGCGACTTTTCGCACGCAATCTGTGCCGTGCTGTTTCACCGATTTCCGTCTTTTACGAGGCGGCGCTCGATATAGTTTTTCACATCCGCGTCCAGCTTTTGCCATTGTGGCAGCAGGACGGAGGAGAAACGGTAGAACAGGCTCAGGTCCTGTCCGGCGTGAATATCCCTCTGACAATCGCTGCCGGTGGCCTCCTGCGGCGTTTGCGGCATGAGGCAGCGCACCACATAGGCGCTTTCGCCCTCGCGTTTGCCGGTCAATATGACTTCCTTGCCGTAGCCGGAATCGGCGCGCAGGCGGTGCAGCATCAGGCCGTGCTTCAGCGGCACCGGCTCTCCCTCCGTCAGCCGCGAATAGATCGGCCCGAAACGACCGGACATGTCCTCGGACATGGTGCTTTGCGAAAGCTGGATGAAGATCAGCCCTGCCGCCTGCGCCGGATCGTCGAAGACGGCGCGATTCGCTTCCTCATAACCCTTGAGGTCAGGCCAGCTCAGATAAAGGTCGACGCGCTCGCGTTCTCCGCCGAGGCGCTCGGAAGGCGCCCGCAGGGTGTTTTTGGCAAGCTTCAGGCGGTCGTTGCCGATGACGATCTCCACCTCCTCGGTGGCCGTCGTATGGCCCGCCTGGAGAATCCGCTCGCCATACCATTTGATGCCGACATTGAGGACGCCGAGAAAGACGAGAAGAATTCCGGCGATGAGAGCGGCCCGGAGCATGAGTGACGATGAAAGCAGGGGTTTCTGGTCGTTCATGGGCTTCCATATTCGTTCCGGCCGCCGGATCAATTTCCGGCCGGGAAATAGCCGTGCAAAGCTTTAACCCGGGGCGATCGGCATTGAAATGATGTTTTGCCGCTGCTACCTGATACCAACCAAGCAAAGGACGGCATATGGCAGCGCGCGACAGATATTCCCGGAAGCTCGAATGTTCCAGATGTGGTCATCAGGGTTTTGCCGAAGCGTCGGAATCGGATGACAAGAGCCGCCGGGACGTCGATTTTCGCATCGATGAAATGCCGCGCGGATTTCGCGCGGAGCGCGCCTCGGGCGATCCGACGGATTTCATGATCCGCTGCGCCCAGTGCGGCAATATATTCCGTTTCCTGCAGAAAACCGCCTATGCGCCCGGAGGCGAACCGCGCGTTAAGGCCTGAAGGGAAGGTGCCGGCATGACTTTACCGCAACAACCGAACGGAGCGCCGCAAAGGCGCAAGCCGATCTGGCCGTGGATCGTGCTTCTGGTGCTGACGCTTTCAGCCATCTATTCCTATAATCGCGCCAACGAAATCATCGCGGAATTGTCCGATACCTTGCCGCCGGCGCTGCTGAACCTGTTTGAGGATATTCTCCGGGGTGACGGCCGGCATGGCAATGGCGGGCCGAGCATCGGCGTTTGAGGTGAGGGCGGTCGGAGAGCCGCGAGCCTTTTGGCCGCGCTTCATCTTCTGGGCCATAAAAGAAAAAAGCCCCGCAAAGAGGCGGGGCAGGTTGATCGCTCGGGGAAAGTTGGGCAATGCCCGGGAGCGATGGCTTGATATAAGTGACAATAGTGCTGACGCGATAGGCCATTTCCGTCCCAAACAGTACGCCTATGCATAAATTTCGCTCAATCCGCAGATTTTTGAACGATGAGTTTGGACGATCTGTAAGACAACTTGACAGACTTTCGCTTTATTCTTCGCATTGCCTCGAATTGCACATATTCGCCTTTAACATAACGTGACATGAGCAGACGCATGGATAAATCGGGAATCCTCTTCGTGGCGCTTTTGCTGGTGCTTGTCGCAATCGTTTTAAGCCTGACGCTATTCGAGACGGCTCAGCAGGTGCCCTCGATACCTTCGGGCGATGGATCCCTCCTGCCGCCGGCAACGACCCCGGGGCAATGATCTGCCAACCGTAAGAGAAGGGCGATACAGCTCGCCCGGGCGGGATTGACGGCCTTTTTCAAACCGCTATAAAGCCTCACCACCGATGGATGGGTGTCCGAGTGGTTTAAGGAACCGGTCTTGAAAACCGGCGTGCGTGAGAGCGTACCGTGGGTTCGAATCCCACCCCATCTGCCATCAAGCCGTGTGAAGAGGTTTGCTAACTTCTCTTGGTGGATGAAAATGAGCCCAACGGATAATCGCTTGACGGCCTCGCAAGAACGGGCTGTGTGTACGGCTCTTGTAGCTCATTTGCTTTTCTAGCCCAGCAAATACGCGCGAAAGGCGGGCGGGAGCAGCGGACTAATATCCTATCTCTATTCGTAGTTGGGTATCAGCGCTGTTTTGTATTTGTTGTGAATAAATGATTTTTTAATAGCTAAAATAGAAAACACGGATAGATTGTGCCGGGACTTGGAGGGCAAATGAATCCTTACATCGTGACGATATTTAATAATAAGGGCGGAGTTGGAAAAACGACTCTCACTTTCCATTTGGCTCATGCGTTGGGAGAACTCGGTAAAAAAGTACTTTTAGTCGACCTGGATCCGCAGTGTAACCTAACTATTTTTTCACTGCCGATGGAAAAAATACACGATATTTGGGCTGTAGAAGACGACTTTATTGAGGATTTTGCCTCGAAAAGAAACTCTATGTCCAGCGGTGAATTCGACACCATTCTCGGCAAGCCTCGGTCGATTCATTTCCATCTTAAACCAACAGAAGACGGTACGGCAGAGCTTGAGCGGCTTCCTCCTCCTGTAGTTTTAACGGGTAATGTCCACCTGATCCCCGGCCGACTTACGCTTCATTTATTCGAAGGGAAAATTGGAGAGCGTTGGAGTGGTATCTATCAGGGGGAACCTTTATCGATCCGCACAGCAACGCAGGTCCGGCAGTTAGCTTATGAATATGCTGCTAAAAATGGTTATGAGCTGGTAATTTTCGATACTTCGCCAAGTCTGGGTGCTCTAAATCGTCATCTTCTGACCTTGGCTGATGGGTTCCTTATTCCTTGCTCTCCTGACCTGTTTTCTGTTTATGGCATTCGAAATATTGGAAGCGCGCTTCGTCTCTGGCGGAAACAGTTCGACACCATTTTCCACTTACTTTCGGATAGTAAGAGAAATCAGTTTCCGAAAAAATTTGTGAAGCTGCTTGGGTATACGATTTACAATGCCAAAAGATATTCCGGGCAAGGCAATGACCTGGATTTAGCACGGGCGCATTTTCATTACGCGGAGCAAATACCAAAAACGATCTCAAGCTTTGTAGACGAAGAAAATTCATTACCGTTTGGGCAGATACTGCAAGGTTCTATAGGTGGCAAAGCTGTAATTCATGGCCATAATACATTTCCTAGCATGTCGCAAAAATACCATCGCCCCATGTGGCAGCTTCCTGACATTCAACTCGAACCAGAAGACAGAAGCACGCGCAAAATCTGCATCAAGAAGTAACTGACCTCGCAGGGGTAAGGATTCTTCACCTTTTTCAGGAGGATTTCACCGCAATCGATGCTCTTATTAGACGTAAAGTGGATGAGGATGGGGATTGGGTTTTTGGCGAACGTCCGAAAGCTTACACTTGGGACCCGGAAGCCGCAACTTTCTTTAGAACATTTGATCTAGAAGTAGCCGAAAAATCGACATCGTACACGAGCGTTCATTATCTTGTCCGACCACGCGCGGATTCGCCCCTCTGCTGTGAAATTCAAGTTCGAACACTTTTTGAGGAAATTTGGGGCGAAGTAGATCATCAAATAAACTATCCGATACCAACTGAAAGTGTATCGTTGCGCGAGCAAATCAAAGTATTGTCAAAAATAGTTGGTGCCGGCAGTCGTCTTTTGGATGCGCTTAAGCGCGTCCAGAACGAATAGTATTCAGATTTTTTAGGTCGCTTTTGACCGTTTTTCCGTCGATTTTGGTTAAACGAGGAAACCCGCCTTGCGGCGGGTTCCAAGCGGCTGATCCAATCAGATTTCCGGGCAGCCGCGTTCATTGGCGAAGGTGATGCGATCCGGTCCCCGGCGCGTGAAGCCTTTGACGACGACACGGCCCGGGGTGACGCGCACGACCTCGGGATCGCGCAGGCCTGCCTCACGGGCGGCGGCGCGGGCTTCGCGTTCGCTGCATCCACGCATGCGGGGCGGGCCGCGGCGGTCTACGTCCCGGTCACGATCGCGGATGACGGGGCGAACGCCGTCGGGGCCGATTCTGAGTTCCATGTCCTGCGCGCCTGCGGGGATCGGCGCGGCGAAGGATACCAGGGCGACGCCCATCGCCAGAGCTGTGGTTTTCATAAGCTTGATCATGTTTCCTCCCTCAGCCGAAACCGGCGGAAAGCTCGTTTGTTTGCGGGGAGAGAACGCGGTTGCTGTCCGTTTGTTCCTTGCGGGTGCGGTGAACGGGAGATGCTGGGGCGGGTAAAGCCGGCCCGATGGGCGGGCTTAAAAGATAGAAATCATTAACCACGTTCGTTACAATTTTATCGAATTTGCAGAAGTCGTTCGCATTTTCGCCACGTTATGCACAAGATTAAGCGACTGTTAGGTGCTTCGATGGCAGGGGCAAATAATCGAGGCAAGTGAGGGTGCGGTTCTCCGAGCCAATAGCAGCGTGGGGCAGACGATTTGAATTCTACGGTCAAGAAACTCGGCATCAACGCCAGGTCGGGCGTGAAGTGGCTTGCAATTTCCGTGCTTTGCGCCGCAACCGCATCGTGTTCCACGACGTCCGAGACCAAGCCTAAGCCCAAGCGCAGCAAGGAATATTTTTCCGAATCCGAATATGGCGTCAAAGCCAGTCCGCGCGTGGCCGATGGCAAAGCCATTCCCAAGGGCGGCGGGCGCGAACTGATCGGAAATGCCTATACCGTCAAGGGCCGCCGCTATTTCCCGAAGGAAGAGCCGGGCTACAACAAGACCGGCCTTGCTTCCTGGTACGGTTCCGCCTTCCATGGCCGCCTGACCGCCAATGGCGAAGTCTACGACAAGGAACATCTTTCTGCCGCACATCCGACATTTCCCCTGCCGAGCTACGCGCGCATCACCAACATGGAAAATGGCGCTTCGGTTCTGGTGCGCGTCAACGATCGCGGACCGTTCCATGAAGGCCGCCTGATCGACGTTTCCAGCAAGACGGCCGATCTTCTCGACATGAAGGCCACCGGCACGGCCAATGTGCGGGTACAATATGCCGGCCGCGCACCGCTCGATGGTCACGACATGCCTTATCTGATGGCATCCTATATTCCGAAGGGTTCGCGTTCGCCGGGTGTAGCGCCCGAAGGGCAGATCGCGACGGGCGTGATGGTGGCTTCGGCCTCGCCGAATTTCGTTCCGGCTCCTGCGTCCAACCCGAATTATGGCGGCTCCGCACAGACGGCGCTCGTCGGTTCCAAGAAGAATGCGGCGCTTCAGGCCATGCCGCTGGTCAACGGCCCGGCGCCGGCTTTCGAGCAGTTCGCGATACTGCCGGAAATCGGTCCTATCCTGGCCGAGCGTCCGGAAGGCAATTTCATGCGTGAGCCGGCGGCGCCCGGCGGCAATTATCTGCGCGTGCCGACGCCTTCTTCCAAATTTGCGGCGGCCTATTCCGAAGAATCGGCTACGGTCTCCAGGACCGCGAGCGCCTTCGACAGCGTGCTCGTCGACCGTGGCGCGCTCAACGAGCAATCGATACTCGCCCATGTGAAGCGTCAGCAGGCGAAGTCGCGCTGACGGATTGAAGGATACGGCCGGCCTCTCGCCTTTATCGCGGGCAGCCGGTTACGGCAGGCAGGACTGGGCGGTTTCATGCGCAAGGCCATTCATCGCTCCTATTGTTCGGTCGTCGCAGCGGCAGCGTTTGCGTTTTTCAGTGCGGGCCCGGTGCAATCGCAGACCGGCCCCTTCATCGCAAAGGCCGAACAGGCCTATATGATCGATGCCGAAACAGGCACGGTGCTTCTTTCGCAAAACGAGAATCAGCCTTTTCCGCCCGCTTCGCTTGCCAAGCTGATGACGGTGGAAGTGGTGCTGGATGCGCTGTCAAAGGGGCAGGTGACGGCAGAGACGGCTTACCCCGTCTCGGAATATGCCTGGCGCACGGGCGGCGCGCCCTCACGCACCTCGACCATGTTCGCGGCGCTGAAATCCTCCGTCAGCATCAACGATCTTTTGACCGGCATCATCGTGCAGAACGCCAATGACGGCTGCATCGTCGTTGCCGAAGGCATGGCGGGTTCGGATGCCGCTTTCGCCAAGCGCATGACGGTGCGGGCGGGCGAACTGGGCATGAGCAGCAGCACCTTCACCAATTCGACCGGGCTTCCCGACCCCGGCAACCGGACGACCGCGAGGGACATGGTGCGTCTTGCGCAACATCTGCGTGATACCTATCCCGAGCGTTACGGGCTTTTCACCAAACCGGATTTCGAATGGAACCGGATTTTCCAGCGCAACAAGAATACGCTCCTGATGCCCGGCAGCGGTATCGACGGTCTCGGCCTCGGTTTTGCGGAAGGCAGCGGTTTTGCCGCTGTCGTTTCGGCCGAGCGGGACGGCCGCCGGGTCTATCTGGCGCTTGCCGGCATCGTGGACGACAAGACGCGGCAGGAAGAGGCCCGCCGGGTGGTGGACTGGGGCCTGACCGCCTTTGAAAAACGCCATCTCTTCAGCAAGGACGAAGCCGTCGGGTCTGTCAGCGTTTATGGCGGCGATGTTTCGCATATCGATCTTTCGCCGAAGGAAGATGTCAGTGTGCTTGTGCCGGTCAATAATCCGGATCGTATTTCCGGCCGTATCGTCTATCGCTGGCCCCTGAATGCGCCGCTGGACGTCGGGGCGAATGCCGGAACGCTCAAGATTTTTTCGGGCGAGCGCCTGTTGCGGGAAGTGCCGCTTTATACGAAGGCGGCAGTCGGCAAGGGGTCTCTCACCCAGAATGCGACAGGTGCGCTGAAGGAACTGCTGCTGTTCTGGCTCTGAAAGCCTGTTCCATGCGCGGCCTTGTTCCTATGCTTTTGTTCAGGCATCGGTTTTTCTGAAAAGCGCTTCACAGATTTCGGTTCGATGCTGTAAACAGGCATTTCGAATTCGAGGAAACCCGTGCAGGACGTGACATTGGCCGAAAAGACCGGATTGTTTATCAGCTTCGAAGGCGGCGAAGGCGCCGGCAAGTCGACGCAGATTCGCACGCTTGCCGAGGCGCTTCGCGGCCGTGGTTTCGAGGTGGTCGTGACGCGCGAGCCGGGCGGCTCGCCGGGTGCGGAGGCCGTCCGGCATGTTCTTCTATCCGGCGCTGCGGAATCCTTCGGGGTGCGCATGGAAGCGATCCTGTTTGCGGCGGCGCGGAACGACCATGTCGAAGAGGTCATTCGCCCGGCACTTGCGCGCGGTGAGATCGTGCTCTGCGACCGGTTTCTCGATTCGTCCCGCGTCTATCAGGGCACGACCGGCAATCTGGAGCCGGATTTTATCGAGACACTGCAACGCATTGCGATTGACGGTGTCGTGCCGGAACTGACGCTGATTTTCGATATTGCCGCCGAAAAGGGGCTCGCCCGCGCCAGAAAGCGCGCGGATGAAGGCGCTGCGCCGGACCGCTTCGAAAAAGAGGAAATCGAGACCCACGAGAAGCGGCGGGAAGCCTATCTGGATATTGCGCTTGCCGAGCCGCGTCGTTGCCGGATCGTCAACGCCGACCAGCCGGAAGAAAAAGTGGCGGAGGATGTCATGTCCTTCGTCGAGCCCTTGCTCGAACAGCTGAAAACAGCGGCGGGCGCGGCGCATGAGTGAGGTTCAGGGCGTTCTCGACGGTGCGATTGCGCCGCAGCAGAACACGAAGCTTTTCGGGCATGAGGAAGCGGAAGCCTTCCTCGCGCAGTCCTACCGTTCCGGCAAGGGCCATCATGCCATTCTGATCGAGGGGCCGGAGGGGATCGGCAAGGCGACGCTTGCCTTCCG
This sequence comes from Agrobacterium sp. P15N1-A, assembly GCF_044626815.1. NCBI lineage: Bacteria > Pseudomonadati > Pseudomonadota > Alphaproteobacteria > Hyphomicrobiales > Rhizobiaceae > Agrobacterium > Agrobacterium sp. P15N1-A. Next base: position 117,537 of record NZ_JBIUPF010000001.1, read on the forward strand.
TTTCGCCAATCATGTGCTCAGCCATCCCGATCCGTCGCTGGCGCCGGATTTTCTCACCGATCCCGATCCGCAATCGCTGGTCAGCCGGCAGATTACCGCCGGCGCTTCGCATAATCTGCTGCATTTGACCCGTCCGGTGGATGAAAAGACCGGTCGCGTGAAATCCGCCATTACGGTGGACGAGGTGCGGCGGGCAGGGCACTTCTTCTCGCAGACCTCCGGCACCGGCAACTGGCGTATCGTCATCATCGATCCTGCCGACGATCTCAATCGCAACGCCGCGAATGCGATCCTCAAAATACTGGAGGAGCCGCCGAAACGGGCGATGTTCCTCGTTCTCTCGCACGCGCCGGGAAAATTGCTGCCGACCATCCGTTCGCGCTGCATGCCGCTCAGGCTCCTGCCGCTTTCCGATGCGGCCATGGTGCAGTCCCTCGATCATCTCGGCATCAGCCCGGAAGGCGAAAAACGCGACGCCCTGCTCGCCGCCTCCAAGGGCAGCGTCGCGCAGGCGCTGAAGCTGATGAATTACGGCGGCTCCGATATTGTTGAGGCCCTTGCGGAGGTCATGGCTTCCGAAGCGCCCGGCGTGCGCAAGCAGATGCATAAGCTCGCCGAGGTTCTGGCACAGAAGGATGGCGACATCGTTCTCGGCTTCTTCATGGAGCATGTGACGGAAGAGCTCATCGAGCGCGCACGGGCGGCGGCGATGGCGGGCGATATCGCGGCGGCGGAGAAACATGCACGGCTTTCCTCGACGCTCTCGGAGCGCATCACCGTGGCGCAGGCCTATAATCTCGACAAGAAGCAGATGGTGCTTTCCATTCTGGAAGATATTCGCGGCGTTTGAAGGCGAGGGATCGTGCGGAATGTACGATTCGACGGTGGATAAATTCTCCTCCGTCATGCCGGACTTGATCCGGCATCCAGCCACGGCGCGTCCGCGCCGTGAAGCGAGTCTTTTGCGATCAAGGACTTGATCGCGCTGGACCCCGGATCAGGTCCGGGGTGACGAAGTGCGAAGCCAAGCGCTCGCCAAATCCGCTTTGTCTGCAAGCTGTCGTACAAAACGTACGCTCTGCCTTTCGCTGCTGCGAACAATGGTTTAAGAGCGGTCTATCCAAAAAACAGCCTGTAAAGTCGATAGACCGTCATGACAGACAAGACACCATTCTACATCACCACCGCGATCTCCTATCCTAACGGCAAGCCGCATATCGGCCATGCCTATGAATTGATTGCGACGGATGCCATGGCACGCTTTCAGCGCCTGGATGGAATGGATGTGTTCTTCCTGACCGGCACCGACGAACACGGCCAGAAGATGCAGCAGACGGCGCGGGCGGAAGGCATTTCGCCGGAAGAACTGGCTGAGCGCAATTCGGACCAGTTCCGCGCGATGGGCAAGCTGCTCAACGCCTCGAACGACGATTTCATCCGCACCACGGAAGAGCGTCACCACGAGACCTCGCGCAATATATGGAACCTGATGGCCGATAGCGGCGACATCTACAAGGACAGTTATGCCGGCTGGTATTCCGTGCGCGACGAGGCCTATTACGCCGAGGACGAAACGGAACTGCGCGCTGACGGCGTTCGCTACGGGCCGCAGGGCACGCCGGTCGAGTGGGTGGAAGAGGAGAGCTACTTCTTCAAGCTTTCCGAATATCAGGACAAGCTGCTGAAGCTCTATGAGGAAAATCCGGAGTTCATCGGTCCGGCGGAGCGCCGCAACGAAATCATCTCCTTCGTCAAATCCGGCCTCAAGGACCTGTCGATTTCGCGCACCACCTTCGACTGGGGCATCAAGGTTCCGAACGATCCGAAACACGTCATGTATGTCTGGGTCGATGCGCTGACCAACTACATCACCGCGACTGGTTACATCGAGGATAAAAACGGCCCGCGTGCGAAATATTGGCCCGCCGACGTGCATATCATCGGCAAGGACATCATCCGTTTCCATGCCGTCTATTGGCCCGCTTTCCTGATGAGCGCGAAGCTGCCGTTGCCCAAGCGGGTCTATGCGCATGGCTTCCTGCTCAACAAGGGCGAGAAGATGTCGAAGTCGCTCGGCAACGTCGTCGATCCGGCCAATCTGGTGAACCATTTCGGTCTCGATCAGGTCCGTTATTTCTTCCTGCGCGAAGTCTCCTTCGGCCAGGACGGCAGCTATAGCGAAGAGGGCATCGCCACCCGCATCAATGCCGATCTTGCCAACGGTATCGGCAATCTCGCCAGCCGTTCGCTGTCGATGATCGTCAAGAATTGCGAAGGCCAGATCCCGACGCCCGGTGAGTTTACCGAAGAAGACAAGGCGATGCTGGCTTCCGCAGACGGGCTGCTGGCGCTTTGCCGCGAGGAGATGGGCAAGCAGCTCATCCACCGCGCGCTTGCGGCCATCATCGCCGTCGTCTCGGAAACCGACCGCTATTTCGCCTCGCAGGAGCCGTGGGCGCTGAAAAAGACCGATCCCGAGCGCATGGGCACCGTGCTTTACGTTACGGCGGAAGTGGTGCGCCAGATCGGCATTCTCCTGCAGCCGTTCATGCCGGAATCCTGCGACAAGCTGCTGGATCTCGTTGCGGCACCTGCCGACAAACGTGATTTTGCAGCACTCGGCGAAGCGGGCCGTCTGGTTCCGGGCACGCCGCTGGAAGCACCGAAGCCGGTCTTCCCGCGTTACGTCGCACCGGAAGCGTGAAGGCGAGACCCATGCTGATCGATACACATTGCCATCTGGATTTTCCCGATTTCGAAGCTGAGCGCGACGATATCATCGCCCGCGCCCATGCTTCGGGTGTGAGCCAGATGGTGACGATCTCGACCCGGGTGCGTCGTCTGCCCGAACTTTTGAAGATCACGGAAAAATATCCGTCGGTCTTCTGTTCGGTCGGCACGCATCCGAACAATGCCGACGAGGAACTGGATATTTCCGCCGATGAGCTCGTGCGGCTGGCGGAGAGCCATGACAAGATCGTGGCAATCGGCGAGGCGGGTCTGGATTATTTCTACGATACGCAGAAGCCGGAAGACCAGAAGACCGGCCTTATCCGCCACATCGAGGCCGCAAGACGAACGAAGCTGCCGCTTGTCATCCACAGCCGCAGCGCCGATGACGACATGGCCGCTATTTTGCGCGCCGAAAGCGGGAAGGGGGCCTTCCCGTTCATCCTGCACTGCTTTTCCGCCGGTCCCGAGCTGGCGAAAACCGGTGTCGAGCTTGGCGGTTATGTCTCCTTTTCCGGCATTCTGACCTTCCCTAAATCGCAGGACATCCGCGATATCGCCGCCACCGTGCCGCTGGACCGGCTGCTGGTGGAAACGGATGCGCCTTATCTTGCGCCGAAGCGCTGGCGGGGAAAGCGCAACGAGCCGTCCTATGTGGTCAATACCGCGGAGGTTCTGGCCGAGGTGCACGGCGTTTCCTATGAGCGCATGGCCGAAATCACCACCGAAAACGCCTTCCGCTGCTTTTCCAAGATGACAAGGGTGTAGCGTGGCAATCTACCGTCGTCGCTTCACGGTTCTCGGTTGCGCGTCGTCGCCCGGCGTGCCGCGCATCAACGGCGACTGGGGCGCCTGCGACCCCGAAAACCCGAAGAACCGGCGCACGCGAACGGCCTTCATGGTGGAACAGATCGGCCCGGATGGCGGAAGGACGACCGTCGTCATCGACACAGGCCCGGATTTTCGCGAACAGATGATCGCGGCGAAGGTGGAGGCGGTCGATGCGGTGCTTTACACCCACGCCCATGCCGACCATCTGCACGGTATCGACGATCTGCGCATCTATTTCGCCCTTCAGCAAAGCCGCATTCCGATCTATGCCGATCCCGTTACCATGGCGCGCATAAAGGACGGTTTCGCCTATTGCCTGGAGACCCCGCCGGGCAGCAGCTATCCGCCCATCGTCGAACCGCGGATCATCGCCGATATCGACGCGGCCTTGATCATCGATGGGGCAGGCGGGCCGATCCCGTTCAACGTGCACATGCAGCAGCATGGCGATGTGCATTCGCTGGGCTTCCGCATTGGTGACGTCGCCTATTGCACCGATGTCAGCGATTTTCCGACTGAGACCCTGCCGAAGCTTGCCGGTCTCGATGTCCTCGTCATCGACGCGCTGCAGCACCGTTACCACCCCAGCCATCTTTCGCTGGAACAGGCGCTTGGCTGGATCGAAAGATTCGCACCCAAAAGGGCGATCTTGACCCACATGCATATTCCGCTCGATTATGAGACGGTGATGCGGGAAACGCCTGATCATGTCGAACCGGCTTATGATCAGATGCGTTTCGAGATCGAGATCGAAGCAGCCTGACGCCGCCTGAAAAGGAGCAGCATGTCGACCAAGCCTTTCCGTGCACCCAGTATGGCGAGCTTCTTCGACAATCTGCGCGCCAGTCGTCTGCGGGCGATGTTCCGGCGCGGCGAACTGGGACTGGTTATCCTTGCCGTCTTCATCGGCATTGCGGCGGGCCTTCTGGTGGCGCTGATCGGCGCCTTGAGCACGGCGTTGCATATGCTGGTTTTCGGCGTCGAGCGGTTGAGCAGCAGCGATCTTTCCGGACGGATCGTGCTTGCCGGCCCGATCATCGGCGGCATCGTGCTCGGCCTGATCATCTTCATTCTTTCGAAGACCCGCAAGAAACCCATGGTCGACCCCATCGAGGCAAATGCGCTGCATGGCGGCAGGCTGTCGCTGACGGACAGCATCATCGTGTGCGTGCAGAATATCGTCTCCAACGGTTTTGGCGCGTCCGTCGGGCTTGAGGCCGGTTACACCCAGATCGCCAGCGGCGTCGCCTCGAAGATCGGCATCAAGCTGAAACTGCGGCGAGGGGATATGCGTATCCTTGTCGGCTGCGGCGCTGCGGGGGCGATTGCTGCGGCCTTCAACGCACCTCTGACCGGGGCGTTCTACGCCATCGAACTGATCATCGGCACCTATACCGTGGTGACGCTTGCGCCGCTCATCGTCTCGGCGCTGGTAGCGACGACGGTCATCGGAATTATCGGCGGCCATGGCATCTCGATCGATATTGTCGATGCCAGCCGTGTAACACCGGCGGATTATGTGCCTGCCATCTTTCTCGGCGTCGTGTGTGCGGCCATCGGCATCGTGCTGATGCAGGCGGTGTCCTTCATCGAAGAAACCGCACGCAAAAGCGCCATTCCGGGCTGGCTGCGTCCTGCCATCGGCGGCGTGGCGGTGGGCGGGCTTGCGCTGATTTCACCGCAGGTGCTGTCGAGCGGCCATGGCGCGCTGCATCTTAATATCGATGCGGAACTGACGATATACGGGGTGGCCGGGCTGTTCCTGTTGAAGGCGGCGGCCAGCGCCATTTCCATCGGCTCGAATTTCCGTGGCGGCCTGTTTTTCGCCTCGCTGTTCATGGGCTCACTACTCGGCAAGATTTTTGCGCTCTGCGCACCCTATATCGGTTATGGGTCGACGGCGCCCATCGTCTATGCCGTGATCGGCATGAGCGCCTTCGCCGCCGCCATCATCGGCGGTCCGCTGACGATGACGTTTCTGGCGCTGGAACTGACTGGCGACTTCCAGATCACGGCGCTGGTGCTTGCCGCCGTCATCACCACTTCGCTGGTGGTGCGCACCACCTTCGGTTACTCCTTCGCCACATGGCGTTTTCACCTGCGGGGCGAGAGCATTCGCAGCGCCCATGATATCGGCTGGATCCGCGACCTGACGGTCGGCAGGATGATGCGCGCCGATATCCGCAAGGCCAATGTCAGCATGGGCCTTCCGGCCTTCAAGGAGAAGTTTCCGCTCGGCTCGACGCAACGGGTAATCATGACCCATGATGACGGACGTTATGCCGGCATCGTCCTCGTGCCGGAAATTTACGCGGACCCGATGGATCGCGACCCCAGCAAGATCAGCCTCGAAACCTATCTGCAGTACAAGAACGATGTGTTGCTGCCGACCATGAATGCCCGCCAGGCGGCGGCAGCCTTCGATGCGGCGGAGAGCGAAGCGCTGGTTGTCGTTAATGACAAGATCGAAAATCGGCCTGTCGGATTGCTTACCGAAAGCCATACGCTGAGGCGCTATAGCGAAGAACTGGATTTGAGACGCCGGGAGGCGTCAGGTGAGTTTTGAAACTACATTAGATTGTCAGTTTTATCTATTGATATAATTATGTTTTTATAATGTACTTTTATTGCCTTTAATCCTTGTCCGGGAACGGTTTTTTCGCCGCGTACACGCGTGTCGGCCGGGTTCCTGTGATCGGCACAGGAATGGGCGGAGGAACGACTCCGCTCCGGGGAGCCAATTTGTCGCGTATGTGATGCACAACAACTCCACCAAAGTCAGCTTCTGGCCCAGCACCCCGGCGGCACTGAACATGTGATCCCGCACGGCATTTTTCGTCGTCATGTCATTTTCCTCAGTGCCCGCTTGACAAAAAAACATTCGCCGCAATAAATAGACTGACTACTTAATTAATAAAACGCCGAGCCGGAAAAGAGCCAGTCGGGGAAGGCGAGGTGGAGATGTTCGCATCCGTCCGGTCCCGAAGCCCGAGTGGCCAGATATTTTACTGCCTTCATCCTTACCGGCAGCGCCGTGAGCCGATGAAACTTGGAGAGTGTTATGCCTTCAGACAGCAGCACGGTTGAGACGATGCCTCTTGCGACGTCCTGCGGCCAACTCGAAACGGTTTCGGGGGCCGGGTTTCGCGGGCTCGGCCTTCCGCATCGCCGTGCGCCGCTTTATGGCGTCATCGTTGCCGGAGGCCTGTCGCTTTTCGGCAATGCGGTGGCGGCCGTCGCGTTGCCGTGGATCGTGCTGTCCCTGACCGGAAATGCCGCCTGGACGGGAATAGCGGCGGCGGCTGGCATGATACCGCTGGTTATCGGCGCTTTCTGCGGCGGCCCTGTCGTCGACCGTTTCGGTTCGCGCATCGTTGCGGTTACCGCCGATCTTGCCAGCGCCCTGAGTGTCGTGGCCATACCCTTTCTCATGATGGCGGGGCAGATGGATATCGGCCTTCTGCTCGGCCTGATCGTGGTCGGGGCGCTGCTCGACGGTCCGGGCATGATCGCCCATGATGCAAGGGTGCCGGAACTTGCCCGCATCGCCCGGATGCCAATCGAGCGGGTCACCTCGATAGATGAATTGCTTGAAAATGCGGCGATGATTTTCGGACCGCCGGTCGCGGGCATCGCCATTGCCGCTTTCGGGATGGAATATGCCCTGCTGATCACGGCGGCCTGTTCGCTGCTCGCTGCCGTGATCGGCGCGATCTGTTTGCCGCGTCATAGGCGTAAATCCGCCGGTGCGGATCGCGGCGATGCGACATTTGCAGGTCTGCGCTTTCTGCTGACGGAGCCGCTTTTGCGTCTTCTGCTTATCGTCGCCATGGTGATGCTGGCGGTTTTCGGGGCGCTCAACGCCGTTGTCCTGCCGGTGCTGTTCAAGGAAAGCGGGGCGGATGTCCTTGACCTCGGGCTGTTTCTTTCGGTTTCCGGGGCAGGGGCGGCTTTGTCGGCGGTGATTTTCGCCATTCGCGGCCACTCCTGGAACGGCCGGGCCGTGCTGCTTGCCGGCATATCCGGGGCAACGTTTTCCATCGGCCTCATCGCTTTCCTTCAGAGCGGTCCCTTGCTGCTCATCGCGGCCACCCTGATCGGTTTTTCCACCGGGGCGCTCGGTCCGCTCGCCAATGCGATGTTTCTGAAACGCGCGCCCGCTGCGATCCGCGGCAGCGTGCTTGGAACCACGGCTGCGATTGCCATGATGGCGACGCCGCTTGCCGTGCTGATCGCCGGTTTCGGCCTCCAGGCCGCCGGCGCCGCCTGGTTCTTGTGGGGGCTCAGCGCCACGCTCTGCCTGCTGGTGTTCTGGGTTTTCCTCAGCCCGGCCGCACGCGCGCTGGCGAAATCGCCGCCATGAGCGGGCGACCACCCGTTCCCTCGAGATGCGATCAAACCACCCGTGCGCCGCAGTTTTTGCCGCACCCGATGTTCAAACCCGGACCCGTCCTGCCATGAACGACCTGAATTCCTCTTTCCCCAATCCCCAGCCCACAAACCCTCGGCCACTACCCGGCGAAACGACCGGACGACGACCTTCGCGACGCCTGTTCTGGTGGGCGTTGCTTGCCATTGGACTTGCAGGCGGCGCTGTCTGGATGATGCTGCCGGTTGAAGAGGCGCCCGCAGAGGCGCAGACTGTGGCGCCCGTCAAGGTGCGGCCGCATGTGTCCGTCGTTACCTCAGCGCCTTATGGTTTCAACGCCGGGCAGGATGTGGCCGGGCTTCTCGCCGCCCGCAACGATATTTCCATCGGCACGGCCGTGACTGGCCAGCGCATCGTCGAGGTTTTCGTCGATGTCGGCGATACGGTTGCTGCCGGGCAATTGCTGGCGCGGCTGGAAAGCAAGACGCTCGCGGCCCAGGTCGAACAGACGGAGGCGACCGTCGCCCGCGCCCATGCCACACTCGCCGAGGCCGAGGCGGCGGAGATAGAGGCGAGCGAGAATCTGCGCCGTGCCGAAGGGCTTTCCGGCTCCAGCGTCAGCAAGGAACAGCTTGGCCAGCGCCGGGCCGCAGCGGCCATGGCACAGGCCAAGATCGAGGGCGCCCGTGCCGAACTGGCGGGCGCGCAGGCGCAACTGACCCAGCACCGTCTCGAACTGGAGCGGACCGAGATCCTTTCGCCGAAACCCGGTGTCATCACGCAACGCCATGCCCGCATCGGTGCGATGCCGGATAGTACGGAGCCGCTGTTTCGCCTGTTGCAGGATGGCGAACTGGAATTTCTGGCCGAAGCGCCGGAACGGGTGCTGCCGTCGCTGCAAACCGGCCAATCCGTGTCGATCACCGTCAATGGGGTCAACAGGGCCATTCAGGGGACCGTCCGTGTCGTCGAACCGGCGGTCAATACCCAGAGCCGCCTCGGCATCGTGCGCATCGCCGTTCAACCGGCCGCCGATCTGAGGGCAGGCGCCTTTGCGCGCGGCAAGGTCGATCTCGGCGAGCGCCGTTTTCTCGTCTCCGTTCCCGAAGCCGAGCTGCGACTGCGCCGCGAAGGTGCGGCCCAGCTTGTGGTGGTCGATGGTGAGAACAGGGTGGCGCGCCGCGCCGTTCGTGTGGGGCAGGCGCAGAATGGCGTCGTTGAAATACTCGAAGGGTTGAGCGCGGGAGAGCGCGTCGTGGAAAGCGCCAGCGCCTTCCTGCGCGACGGGGATGAGATCGTCGGCGTCAGCGAAGTCGCGCAGAAGGAGGCGGATCGCCGATGACCAATATCTCCTCCTGGGCTATCCGTCGCCCCATTCCCACCCTCGTCCTTTTCCTGCTTTTGACGCTTATCGGCATCCAGTCCTTCATGAAGCTGCCGGTCAACGCCAATCCGCGCGTCGATTTTCCGATTGTCACGGTCTCCATCGTTCAGGCGGGTGCGGCCCCGGCGGAGCTTGAAACGCAGGTGACGCGGCGGGTCGAAGGCGCGATTTCCGGCCTTGCCGGCATAAGACATATACAGTCGACCATCGGCGACGGGCTTTCCACCACGACGGTGGAATTCCAGCTCGGCATCGATACGGCCCGCGCCACCAACGATGTGCGCCAGGCCGTCTCGCAGATACGCTCCGAAATGCCACGCGATATCGAGGAACCGACCATCGCCAGCGTCGATGTGGAGGGCGGGGCGATCCTTTATTTCGCGGTTCGCGCCCCACAAATGTCGCCCGTCGATCTTTCCTGGTTCGTCGACGAGACCATCGGCCGCGAATTGCTGACGACCAAGGGCGTGCAGCGCGTGCAGCGCATCGGCGGTGTGAGCCGTGAAATCACCGTCCAGCTCGATCCGGACCAGCTGATCGCCTTCGGCATCAATGCCGAGGATATCAACAATCAGGTTCAGGCCTTCAATACCAATGTGCCCGGCGGCAGAAGTCGACTCAACGAGAAGGAACAGTCGATCCGCGCGGTTGGCGGCGCGATCACCGCCGCCGAACTGGCGGAGCGGCCCATCAGCCTTCCGAACGGCCAATGGACAACGCTCGCCACGCTTGGCAAGGTAACGGACGGTGAGGCCGAGCCGCGCGAATTATCGCGTCTCGACGGTGAGCCGGTGGTCGGCTTTTCCGTGTTTCGCGCCAAGGGGTCGAGCGATACGGCGGTCGAAGACGCCGTCAACGCCACGATTGCGCGGTTGGTCGACACCTATCCGGGTGTCCAGATCGACCGGGTGCTTTCGACCGTCGATTATACCCGGGCGAGCTATCAGGTCGCCATGGAGACGCTGATCGAAGGTGCTGCGCTGACCGTCGTCGTCGTCTTCCTCTTTTTGCGCGACTGGCGCGCGACATTGATCGCGGCCGTCGCCATGCCGCTTTCGATCCTGCCCACCTTCGCGGTGATGTTGTGGTTCGATTTCACCCTCAACAGCATCACGCTTCTGGCGCTGACGCTGGTGATCGGCATTCTGGTGGATGACGCCATCGTCGAGGTGGAGAACATCGACAGGCATCTGCATATGGGCAAACGGCCGTTTCAGGCGTCGATCGATGCGGCTTACCAGATCGGTTTTGCGGTTCTCGCCATCACCGCAACCATCGTCGCGGTGTTTCTGCCGGTCAGCTTCATCGGCGGTGTGATCGGACAATATTTCAAGCAGTTCGGTCTGACCGTGTCCGTTGCCGTGCTCGCCAGCATGCTGGTGGCGCGTCTCGTGACGCCGCTGATGGCCGCCTATATTCTCGTACCGAAGGCGGTGAAGCACGAGGAGCACGGCGCGCCGAAATCCCGTATGGGCCGGGGTTACGTCGCACTTCTGGAGCTTGCCCTTCGCCACCGGCTGAAAACCTGCGGCATCGGCGTTCTGGTGCTGGTCGGTTCGTTCCTGCTGGTGCCGCTGCTGCCCTCGGGCTTCCTGCCGAGTGATGATCGCAGCCTGTCGCGTATCCTGATCGAGTTGCCGCCGGACTCGACGTTGCGCGATACCGACAGTGCCGTGCAGTCGGTGACAGCAGCGCTCCGGGAAATGCCGGAGGTCAAAAGCGTCTTCGCCTCCATCGGCAGGACGGATGACGGCCCCGACGTTGCCCGCGCCTCGCTGCTGGTCAACCTCGTACCGGCCTCCGAGCGCACACTGTCCCAGCGTCAGTTTGAGCTTGGCGCAGCAGGCCTCATTGCCCGCACACCCAATATCCGCTTCGCCTTCCAGAATGAAAACGCGGCGCGCGATATTTCCATCATCCTCGTCGGTGACGAGCCGGCGAAGCTCGCCGCCGCCGCCCTTGCCGTGGAAACCGGCATGCGCGGCATCGAGGGCATCGCCAATGTGCAGACCACCGAACCCCTGCCGCGGGCGGAATTGCAGATCAGGCCGCGCTTTGACGAGGCGGCCCGGCTCGGCGTTTCCACGCAATCCATCGCCGCTGTCACGCGTATCGCCACGACGGGCGATACGGACGCCAATTCCGCCAAGTTCAACATCGGCGACCGGCAGGTGCCGATCCGTGTGATGATCGACCGGGGTGCGCAGAGCAATCTCGATACGCTCGGCATGCTCCGGGTATCGGTGGCGAATGGCAGCCTGCCGCTGATGTCGGTGGCCGATCTTTCCGTCTCGGAAGGGCCGGGGCAGCTCAACCGCTTCGACCGCCAGCGCCGGGTGACCGTCAGCGCCGATCTCGCCGGCATTCCGCTTGGCGTCGCGCTGGAGCGTATCAATGCGCTTGACGCCGTGGCCTCGCTTCCGGCCGGTGTGCGGCAGGTGCAATATGGCGATGCCGAATATATCGGCGAGATGTTCCAGAGCTTCAGCGCCGCCATGCTGTTCGGCCTGATGATGGTTCTGGCCGTGCTGATCGTTCTCTTCAAGGATTTTCTCCAGCCGATCACGATCCTCGTGGCACTGCCGCTTTCTGTCGGCGGCGCAATTGTCGGCCTGCTGCTTTATGGCGGCGCGCTCGATCTGCCGGCGGTTATCGGCTTACTGATGCTGATGGGTATCGTCACCAAGAACTCCATTCTGCTGGTGGAATTCGCCATCGAGAAGCGCAATGGCGGGCTGAGCCGCCAACGGGCGCTGGTCGAATCCGGCGTCGAGCGCGCCCGTCCGATCATCATGACCACGCTTGCCATGGTTGCCGGCATGATGCCGGCGGCGCTCGGGGTAGGGGCGGATGCCGGTTTCCGCGCGCCCATGGCCATTGCCGTGATCGGCGGCCTGATTACGTCGACCCTGCTGAGCCTCGTCTTCGTGCCCGTGGTCTCCACTTATATGGACGATCTGCGCGGCTGGCTCGGCCGCAGGCTGCAGCGTCTCACCTCCGTGACCGCCGCAGACCGGGCAGGGGCGGAGCGTCAGATAGCCGAAGGCGAGGCCGCAACGGTGCAGGGGCAGGGGTGATGGCGGATTATCCGGTCTCAGGCCTGAAGGCGCCCGCCATGCACGAGCATATCGCCGCCGCCGTCTGGCGATCCGAGGGATTTCTGTCCGGTCCGGTTTTTCTCGATAGCGGATCGGAAAACGTCATCGCGCTCGAGGTGCAATATCATCTGCCATTCTACCGGACGGCCCTGTTCGACCGACTGGAGGTGGCGATGCCGAAACTGCTGGCCGAAGCGGTTCCCAAGCGGCAGGCGGAGTTTCTCGCGGGCCGCTTTCTGGGACAGGCGGCGCTCACGCTTTTCGGGCGCGACCCTCAGCCGATCGGCATCGGCAACAAGCGCGAGCCGGTATGGCCTTCGGGCATAAGCGGCTCGATCAGCCATTCCCACGGCATCTGCGTCTGCATGGTAACGCAGGACTGCGATGTGAGGGTTGGTGTCGATATCGAAAAAATCGAGCCGGGAGCGGTAACGGAGGTCATCCTGAAGCGCGCCCTCGAACCGCTGGAGCGCAGGCTGATTGCCGACCGCGAGGAATGTGACGCAGGCATACTGCCGTTCCTGGTGTTTTCCGCCAAGGAGACCCTGTTCAAGGCGCTTTATCCGGTGGTTGGACGCCATTTCGATTTCCATGCGGCGCGTCTTTTCGAAAAACCCGGCCGCGATGAATTGCGGTTGGAACTGACGCGCCCGCTGCATCGCTCGCTTCCGGCAGGACGCCGTTTTTCCATCCGCTTTTCGGTGACGGGCAGTTTTGTCCGCACCTGGCTTGTTTGTCGTTAAACCCATGTTTTCAGGGAGATATTGATGAGTGACAAGGATCTTCGCGTAACGCTCGTGCAGGCCGATCTGGCCTGGGAAAATACCGAGCGGAATTTGCAGCAATTCGACCGACATCTCGATGAGATCGAGGCGACGGATCTGATCGTCCTGCCCGAGATGTTCACCACGGGTTTCAGCATGAACCCGAAGGCCGTGGCGGAACCCATGGACGGGCAGGCGGTGAACTGGCTGCTGGAGACCGCGCGCCGGCACGACGCGGATATCGTGGGCAGCGTGGCGATTGCCGAGGACGGGCGTTATTTCAATCGGCTGATCTGGGCGCGCCCGGACAGCACGCTCATTCATTACGACAAGCGGCATCTGTTCACCTATGCGGGCGAGCACGAGCATTATACGCCGGGGCAGGCGCAGCAGTTGATCGAGCTGAAGGGCTGGAGCATCGCTCCCTTCATCTGCTTCGATCTGCGCTTCCCGGTCTGGTCGCGCAATCGCGGCCAATATGATGCGGCGATCTATATAGCGAGCTGGCCCGCCCGCCGCGCTTCTCACTGGAAAACGCTGCTGCCGGCCCGGGCCATCGAAAACCAGTCCTATGTCATCGGCGTCAACCGTGTGGGTATCGACGGCAACGATCTCTCCTATGACGGCGACAGCATGGTCATCGACCCCCTGGGCGAGATATGTTTTCACGCCAATGTGAAGGCAACCGTGCATCAGCAGCGGCTCTCCCGCCAATTACTGGATGAAACGCGGGCAAAACTGCCTTTTCTTCGCGAATGCGAGCGGTTTGAATTGACCGCCTGATACCTCTGGCAGCCGAAAATCCGGCCGGGGCGGGTGCTTCTCCGCCCTCCATTCGCCTTTTACGGGTAAGGGCCGGTTGACAGGCGAGCGCGATATAATTAATGGACTAAGTGCTCAATTAATTTATGGGAGCAATCATGGCCCGCAAGCTGGATCCAGCCAAGCATGAAGCCAAGCGGCAGCAGATTCTCGAAGCCGCCATCACCTGCTTCGCGCAAAACGGCTTTCACCAGACCACCACGGCGCAGATTTGCGCGGCGGTCGGCATGAGCTCCGGCAATCTCTTCCATTATTTCGACAGCAAGGAAGCGATCATCGAAACGATCGTTGCGGAAGAGCGGCGGGAAACCGCTGACTATTTCGCTGAACTCGGCGCGGCGGACGATCAGTTCGGTGCGATTTTGGGTTTCGTCGACGCCTCGCTGGAGCTTGCGACCGATCCGACCTATGCCCGACTGGTGCTGGAAATCGCTTCCGAAGCCATTCGCAATCCAGCCATTCATGCGCTTGTACGCACCGCCGACCAGGAAATTCGCGCGGGCATCGCCCATCTCGTGCGCAAGGGAATGGAACGGGGACAGATCGACGCCAATCTCGACGCCGAGCGCGCCGCCACCTGGATCGCCGCATTGATCGACGGTGTTTTCTCGCGTCTGGCGGTCGATCCCGATTTCCGGCCCCTGAAAGAGGCCGAGATGATGCATCTGATCATAGGCCGCTTCCTTTCGGCACGGCAATATTCCAATGCAGCGGATGAAACCGGACGATGTCCGACGCCGGCAACGGCTGGGGCAGAGGCCCGTACCGAATAGTCCCGGGAAACCGGACTGCGGTTTTCATTTCATGTCTCCGGCAGCCGCCGACATGCGGCGGCGGGCTCGCTTGTATTGTGAGAAATCCGATCGTTGATGTGTGGATTTTGACAGCCAGTTTTCACCAGCTCAACCAAAGATGTCTGAATTATGAAAATTTCAACGTAAAGTATATTAATGCTTTTCAAGTGAATGAATATATGTTTTATACGTCCGCAGACGCTTAATCGCGAACTTAACTGACGAATATACTGAATTAATATTCCGATATCGGGATATTATTCATGCTTATGCCCGCGCAATAGTTCGGAATTTTCGAATTACATCCTGATTTTTCTTGTCTCTGACGGGAGCGTTGCTTTCCGTCCCCAGGGAAGGACTATTATTGTGATGCTGCAGAACCACACTCCCACACCGCCGCCTCTGGATATCGCTATCGTCGGCATGGCCAGCCATTTTCCCGATGCGGCCGATCTTTATGATTTCTGGTCCAATATCGTGAACGGTCATGACGCGATCCGCGACGTCGATACGGTCGATCCGGTCGAATATTGGAAGCCGGAGGATTTCTACGATCCAGATCCGCGCGCTGCGGACAAGGTCTATGGCCGCAAGGCGGGCTTCGTGCCGCCGATCGATTTCGATCCCGTCGGTTTCAAGCTGCCGCCGCTGATGCTGCAATCGATCAGCACGGCGCAGCTTTTCGCGCTGCATGTGGCGAAACAGGCCATGGCGGATGCCGGTCTTCTGGGGGCGGGGGCCGAGAAGATCGACCGAGACCGGATCGGCGTCATTCTGGGCGGCTCCGGCAACGGCAATACGGCGTTTTCGCTGGCGGTGCGTCAGCAAATCCCGTTCCTGCGCAATATCCTCCTCAATAGCGGCCTGTCCGCGGAGGTGGCGGAAGATGCGGTCGAGCGGTTGCAGGGCCTGTCGCTGGAATGGAACGAGGATAGTTTTCCCGGCTTTCTCGGCAATGTGGCCTGCGGCCGCATCGCCAGCTATTTCGATCTCGGCGGCACGTCCTATATGGTCGATGCCGCCTGCGCGAGCAGTCTCGCCGCCATCAAGGCCGCCATCGGCGAATTGACGGACGGCAGCTGCGACGCCGTGCTGACCGGCGGCGTCATGCGCTATCTCGACTATGCCTTCGAAGAAGGCTTTCTGCCGCTCGCCGGTAGCGGCTTTCCATTGGCCGAAATTTCGAGGACGGTCGTGCCGCGCGGTTTCATGGAGCGGCTTTACGACGCGAAGCTCGCTTAAGCGCTTTCAGGGGAAGGGCGAGGGGAGTTCCCTCGCCCTGGCCAACCGACCATGACGATATCCGGTGCTTGACACACTTAATATATCTATTATTCTGGATATATGGATAAAACTAGTGCCATAACCGCGCTTGGCGCGCTCGCCCAATCTACCCGACTGGAAACCTTCCGGCTTCTCGTGCGCCACGAGCCGGATGGCATTCCGGCCGGTGAACTTGCGCGTCTTGTCGACGTTCCCCAGAACACGATGTCGGCGCATCTCGCCACGCTTTCCCGGGCCGGTCTGGTCAAGAGTGAGCGGCAGAGCCGGTCTATCATCTATCGCGCCGATCTTGACGGGTTGCGCCTGCTGACCCTGTTTCTGCTGAAGGATTGCTGCGGTGGTTCGACCGAGCTTTGCGCGCCGTTGATTGCCGAGCTGACACCCTGCTGCAGCCCGCAGGCGAAGCCCGAAAGGCCATGACAATGGACGCCACGATTTATCATAACCCGTCCTGTGGGACGTCGCGCAACACGCTGGCGCTGATCCGCGCGGCAGGGATCGAGCCGACCGTGATCGAATATCTGCGGGAACCGCCGACACGCGAAAAGCTCGCAGGAATGATTGCGGATGCGGGCCTGACGGTGCGCGAAGCCATGCGCGAGAAGGGGACGCCTTATGCCGAGCTCGGTCTCGACAATCCGGACCTGACTGACGACCAGTTGCTCGATGCGATGATGAAAACGCCGATCCTCATCAATCGCCCCTTCGTCGTAACACCGCTCGGCACCAGGCTCGCCCGTCCTTCAGAGGTCGTGCTGGATATTCTGCCGGACACTTTCAAAGGACCGTTCTTCAAGGAGGACGGCGAGCAGGTCTTCGACAAGGAAGGAAAGCGTATTGCCTGACAGGTTTCCCGCGTTGCAGGCGCATCACCTGCACGACATTGACCCGGAGGCTCTGCGTCTGGCGTTTTCGACCCATAAACCACGCATCCTGATCCTTTACGGCTCGCTCCGCGAGGTGTCCTATAGCCGTCTGCTGGCATTCGAGGCTGGGCGGCTGCTCGAACGGCTCGGTTGCGAGGTTCGGATATTCGATCCGAAGGGCCTGCCTTTGCCCGATGAAGCGCCGTCCAGCCATGCCAGGGTGCAGGAACTGCGTGAACTTTCAGAATGGTCGGAAGGACAGGTCTGGGTAAGCCCCGAACGCCATGGCGCAATGACCGGCATCATGAAGTCGCAGATCGACTGGATTCCCCTTGCAATCGGTTCTGTACGGCCGACACAGGGCAAGACGCTCGCCATGATGGAAGTGTCAGGCGGCAGCCAGTCCTTCAACGCCGTGAACCAGATGCGAATTCTCGGTAGATGGATGCGGATGATCACCATTCCCAACCAGTCCTCGGTGGCAAGGGCGTATCAGGAATTCGACGCGGAAGGACGGATGAAGCCGTCATCCTATTATGACCGGGTCGTGGATGTCTGCGAGGAACTGGTGAAATTCACCTTGCTGACGCGTGACGCTTCCAGCTATCTCACAGATAGATATAGCGAACGCAAAGAGTTGGCAGATGAACTTGAGAAACGTGTTTCGCTAAAATCAATCTGACAGGGTGAGTTCTGTTCAACCTTTCGGCGGGCATTATAAGGAGCAATAACCGCATAAATCCGGAGCTACATCATTAAATAAGTTCCATAATCTATCTTATGCGATTATTGTTTGTGGATTGAAGCTATCTCCCTCATGAGTGTTTTCTCGGCCCAGTCAAAGGCGGTCTTCTCCTATGGGCGGGATTTTGACGGTCCGCCGGCGTGGTGCGGATTAAACCTCTTCCTGTGGTGTTCTCCTGAGTGCGACTACTCATGAAGGAGCTTGCGCCGTGAAATATTCCTACTCCATCACTTTCCTCATCGCGGCATTGGTTTGCACGCCGGTCTCTGCCAATCCATTCTCGTCGGCGGCCGGACGCTATCGTATCGATCCTGCCTCTCACATCCGCTTTTCGATTGCGCAGGTTGCCGGTCCCGGGATCAAGGGCACAATTCCCGATATTTCCGGCCGCTTCGACATCGACCCGGACCAGCCGGCCAGATCTTACGTGGAAATCAGTCTCAACCCTTCCAGCGTCCAGACCGGGCAAGAGCGGGTGGAAAACTTCCTGCGATCCAGCGCGGTTTTCAATATCGCCGTCTATCCTCAGATCGTGTTTCGCTCCAGCCGCGTTACGCAGGACGGACCGCGCAGCGCGGTGGTTGAAGGTATATTGACAGCCAGAGGCATATCCAGACCCGAAACGTTTCATGCGACATTCATTGAACAACAGAAGGGATCCGTCACCTTCCACGTCACCGGCAATGTTGCACGCCTGCCCTATGGCATGGGTGTCGGAGTGCCGCTCTATTCGAATACGGTCGCATTCGACATCGATTTGAAGGGCGTCAGATAAAGGCGCTGGGGCATCAAAAAATCGAGCGGCGGTGGGATTAAATGCCGCGGGCGGGTGTTTGTCTAATATTGGGCATGTCGTCCGATCCGTCACCCTTAAGAGGAGTATCGTCATGCGTGCACGTCATTTCGTTCTGGCCGGCGTAGTAGCGCTTGCCGCCACCACCGCCCTTGCCGAACCATATGCCGGTGGCGCCGTGGTTGAAAAGGCAACGGCCAAAGGCACGATCCTGACTGACGCCAAGGGCATGACACTCTATGCATTCGACAAGGATACCAATGGCGTATCGGTCTGCTACGACGGCTGCGCAAAGAAATGGCCGCCCCTCGCCGCCTCAAAAACCGACAAGGCGGATGGCGACTATAAACCAATCTCCCGCAAAGATGGTACGATGCAATGGTCGCATGACGGGAAGCCGCTCTATCGCTGGCAGATGGACAGCAAGCCCGGCGATGTCACGGGCGATGGTGTCGGCGGCGTCTGGCACATTGCCAAGGAATAGTGTCCATGCCGGATTTTCTGGACGAGATGACGAGTTGCATACCAGCGCTTCGCCGTTATGCGAATGCGCTCACGCACGACCGTGACACGGCTGACGATCTCGTCCAGGACTGTCTGGAAAGAGCGATCCGTAAAAAGGCGCTGTGGAAACCGCAGGGACCTTTGCGTCCATGGTTGTACCGGGTGCTTGTCAACGTCTACCGCAACAATCTGCGCGGACGAAATCGCCGGCCCTCGCAAATACCGATCGATGATGTTGCGCAGCAGCTGTTCGTGCCGGCGGCGCAGACGGGCAGGATTGCGCTTGCTGAAATGGCCCGTGCCATTGAAAAACTGTCCGGCGAACATCGCGAGGCCCTGCTCCTCGTCGTCGTCGAGGGCCTGAGTTATGCGGAAGCGGCAGATATTCTTGAAATTCCGCTGGGCACGCTGATGTCCCGTCTGGGCCGGGCCCGAACGGCCCTCGCCCGTATGACCCAGGAAGACCAGCCAAATCTCAAGGTGATAAAATGACCGGCAGCGAGCCGCAGATAACCGAAGCCGATCTGATCTCTTATGTCGACGGGCAGCTCGAAGACCGGCGGCGAGACACCGTTCGTGCCCACCTCGCCTCCAATCCGGCCGACGCACGCAAGGTTGCGATGTGGCAGCAGCAGAATGCGACGCTGACGGCTCTCTACGGCCCACTTGATACCGACGCCCTGCCCGAGCGCCTTGATGTCTACCGCATCGAGCGGCGCCTGCGGTCGCAGCGCGCCGATTGGCGTAACATGGCGGCGGCATCCATCCTCATTCTGGCCGTTGGCTTGGCAGGCGGCTGGTTCGGACGCGGGCTGGTGTCTCAGCTCGCAGAACCTGGGCACTCTATCGTGGCGGATGCAACGCAGGCACATAAGCTGTTTGCGAGCGAGGTTCTGCATCCGGTGGAAATCCGGGCAGATGCGGAGAACGCTTCCAGCCTGCCGAAATGGATTTCGAAACGGCTGGACCGCAAACTGAACATTCCCGATCTCACCCGCCACGGTCTGTCCCTTGTCGGCGGCCGGGTGCTCCCCAGTTCAGAAGGCGCCGCCGCACAGCTGATGTATGAAGATAAAAGCGGGCAGCGCGTCACTCTTTATATCGTGGCTGCGGCCGATTCGAGCGACACCGCCATGCGGCGCTCCAGCGTCGGTTCACTGGAGGCCATCTCCTGGGACGACGAAACCATCCGCTGCGCTTTGGTCGGCAACCTGCCTTCCGACCGCATGGACGCCATCGCGAAAGATACCTATCAACAATTGAGCTAGCCGATGAGATATTTCGAGGATCATTCCGATAGCGTATCAACGCGGGAACGGCCGTGGCGTAATACGCCCATATCCTACGGATTGGTGGCGATCGCGTTCCACTGGACAATCGCGGTGCTTTTCCTGGCGCAGCTTGCGCTGGGATATCTGATGAGCCGCGACAGTATCGACCCGGTTCTTCAGTTCGACCTGTTCCAATATCACAAGTCGATAGGATTTCTGGTGCTGGCCCTCGCCGTGCCGCGTTTCCTGTGGTCGCTTTTCAGGAGAAAGCCGCAGGCTCTTGAAGGTGAAGGGCTGGCATCGAGGTTCGCCGCGCGGGTCGCTCACGCCGCATTGCTGTTCCTTACGCTCACCGTTCCACTCGCCGGCTGGGCGATTGCGTCGACCTCGCCTCTGCAAATCCCCAGTTACGTCTTTGATCTCATTGTCGTGCCGGGATTGCCCCTGCGGATTTCCGATCAGGCGGAGGCCTTCTGGAGCGAGGTTCACGCCACCCTCGCCTACCTTGCCGCAGCCATTGTATTGCTTCATGTGGCGGCGGCGTTATGGCACCATTTCATCCGCAAGGACGCGATTCTCCGACGTATGCTTCCGTTTTCGACAGCCGCAGATAACAGGCGCAAAACCGCCGCCTCCAAAGAATAAATGCACGAGCCATTTTTATTTAAATATCAGTTTTTGTTTATTTTACGAAATGCAGCGTCAGTCCGATAACGTCGTTTGAACCGGAAAGAATGGGCGGGTCGCCTGACGTTGCATAAAAGTCGCATCACAACGGCTTTCAGACTCTTCGCCGCGCTGGATGACTCTGTTTCGGAACGATCGTTTGTTATTGTCGCCGCCGAAGAGCATTGGCGCATCGAGGTAGACTTTGCCTAAGTAAATACCGGTCTCAATCCAGTTTCACCCGTATTGCCGGATAGCCACAGGCTGTCGGCGTATGATCATGTTCATCGGGTGGTGGCAAGAGACCGGTCTGGCATTGTTACAATGTGCCCTGCGCAGCGCCGCTGTCTCAGCTCTTCACCACCCCAGAACACCGCCATGCCGTTCCCGTAAGGGTTTTCTCCTGCACCATCTTGGTGGACTTCCGAATGGAAGACCAAGAGACTATGTGCAACTTACTTCGGGTCCAATGGACCATTACGCCACGAACGGCGCCCCAGCCCTGGCTTGCATGCAGCGGATGCGGCGGCCTGAGGGCATTTCAGACCAGCGGCAAGATCCGGCTTAACGCCAATGGCCGCAAGCTGGATGCCTGGCTTATCTATAGATGCATAATCTGCGACAAGAGCTGGAACAGGCCGATTTTCGAGCGGCAGAATGTCCGGGACATAAGCCCTGCCGTTCTCGAAGCGCTGCAGTCCAACGATCCGCAATGGATAAGGGCGGAGACATTCAATCTCGAAGCCTTGAGACGTAAATCGCAGCGCGTCGACGAGTTTCCCGAATTCGATATCGTGAAACAGATACGGGATGAACCTCCCGACTGGGTCATGGCGGAGATCGATCTCATGGTTCCGTTTCAGGCCGGCATACGCCTTGACCGTCTGCTGGCGTCTGAACTGGGGCTTTCGCGGTCGATGCTGCAGAAGCTTCACGATGACGGTTCGCTTCGGACGCAGTCCAACCGTTCCGATCTTTTGCGGCGGCGCGTTAAAAACGGCACCCGGATTGTGATCGTGCGCTGCGACGGCTTCGATCCGGAGCATCTGTGGAAACCCGTCACGGCGGAATTCTAACGGCATAACGAGGGCCTGAAGGTTCAGGCCCTCGCTTGCGGCATCGAATCGGAAAATCCCCTGCTCCGCCTCAGGCGAGCGCCTTCTTCACCGCAGCGAGACCGCGGCGCAGGAACGGATCGGAATGGACGTAGAAGAATTGCACGCCACGCTTCCGCCAGTGCGGCATTTCATCCAGCGTCGCGAGCGTTCCCGCAATCTTTCCGGCTGCGCGTATCTTGTCGACAGCGATGGCGACCTTCTCCATCACCACATCCGGGCGCGGCTCGCCGAATGGCGGTGCGGGCGGATAGCCCATGTCCTGCGAAAGATCGCCGGGGCCGATGAAGAAGACGTCGATGCCCTCCACCGTCAGCATCTCGTCCAGAGCATCGATCGCATCGACGGTCTCAATCATGGCGATGACAAGCCGCTTCTCATAATCGGACGGCAGGGCGTAACGCACCGCATCGACAATCGCGCGGGCCTCCTCGGCATTGCCGACCATGGGCACCATGATCCCGTCCGCGCCGGCATTCAGATAGCGGATGATGAGCGGCCGCTCGTGCGAATGCGGGCGTACGATGGCAGCACCACCAACGGCGCGCACCACCTGCCCGGTCGCCCGCACATCCTCGAAACTCCACGTGCCATGCTCGCAATCGACGAAGACCGCATCGGCACCCAGCTCCACCAGCCGGGCGGAAAGGCCCGACGACGTATGGTGCGGGGTGAACATGCTGATAGCCTCACCCGCCGCAAGACGGGCGCGCAGCTTTGCTCCATTCATGGAAGTCTCTCCCTAGTTCTTTTTCGGCATATCCGGCGTGTCGTCCGGCGCGCCCACCCAGCGCGCGACTTCGATATCCTTCGATGTGTCACGCATATGGGTCGGGCAGATGTGCAGTTCCGGAATGACTGCGCTTTTGTTCAGGCTGGCGCAAAGCAGGATGGCGCGGGCCACGTCATGCGGATCCATCATCACGGCGCGTTCTTCCTTGAGAGGCGGACGCGCGCGGTTGTTCATGATCGGCGTATCCGTCTCGCCCGGCAGAATGGTCGTCGCCCGGATACCCTGGTTGCGATAGGTATTATGCAGGAAGGTCATGAAGTTCTTCACACCCGCCTTCGCCGCACCATAGGCCACGCCGCCCAGAAGATTGGGATTGAGGGCGGCGAGCGAGGAGACGGTGATGATGGTCCCCTCACCCTTTGCGATCATCTCCGGCAGCACAGCCTGCGTCAGGTTGAACACGGCCGTCAGATTGACATTGATGGTGGCGTTCCACTCCTCCTCGCCAATGAAGCGGGCGTTGAGCACCTTGCTGGCGGAGCCGGCATTGTTCACCAGAATATCGATGGGACCGACGGCCTCGCCGATAGACTTGACCGTGTCGAAGATCGCCTCGCGCGAGGCGATGTCGAGCGTGCGGGCGATGGCCTTGCCCTTTTTCTTCTCGATCAGTTCCGCAACCTCGCGCAGCGGATCCAGACGGCGGCCGGTCAGAACGACCGTCGCCCCTTCTTTCGCCAGCAGAATTGCGGTTTCGCGGCCGATGCCTGAACCGGCGCCGGTTACCAGCGCAATTTTTCCGTTCAGCAGTCCCATTCTCATCTCCTATTCGGCTGCGGCAGCAATGGCGCCAGAATAGCCGAAGATTTCTTTCGCCGCCTTCGCGGTTACCAGACCTTCGGAAATATCCTGTTCGATCAGCGCGCGCGAACGCTCGCTGGCCCTGCCCCAGCCGCCACCGCCGGGTGTCTGGACTTCGAGACGTTCGCCGGTCTGAAGAACCACCTTGCCCTTGGGGAAATGCGACTTGCCCTGTTTCATCACCTTGCCGGCCGATCCACTCCGGCCTTCCACTACGCCGAAGCAGGGGTGACGCACACGTTCCGACGCCAGATAGATGTTCATCGGGTTCCTGCCGAGATTGCGCAGAACGACGCGCTGGCCAAGGCCGCCGCGATGTTTGCCGGCGCCACCGGAATCGGCGATGAGTTCCTTGCGTTCCGTTAGCACCGGAACGGCGACCTCGAACATTTCGATGGCCGTGACCTTGCAGTTGGACGGGAAGCTCAGCGTGTCCAGCCCGTCGAATTGCGCGCGCGCGCCCTGCCCGCCGTGGAAATTCTGCACGGAGGCATATTGGCTTCCATCGTTGCGCTGGCCAACGCAATTGGCCGCCCAGATCGGCGCGCCGCCGCTGTCGCCCAGAACCTTTTCCGGCACGATGCCTTCCAGCGCCTTGAAGATGAGCGAGGGAATGACGTGGCCGATGAGGTTGCGCGAATTGCCTGCCGTCCATTCCTGCGGATTGAGAATGCAGCCGAGAGGCGCCTCATCAGTGATCGGGACGATGCAGCCCTCATTGTTAGGCGTTTCGGCATCGAGCAGGCATTTCAATGCGTAGACAGAATGGGCGTAACGGTAGTTCGTGCGGCAGTTGATCGAATGCAGGACCTGTTCCGACGTGCCGGTATAATCCACATGAATGGAATCGTCCCTGACGATCACCGAGGCTTTCAGCTTGACGTCGACATCGTAGCCGTCGAGCAGCACTTCGGCGGAATAGGTGC
The DNA here is from genome assembly GCF_044626815.1 of Agrobacterium sp. P15N1-A. Classification (NCBI taxonomy): domain Bacteria; kingdom Pseudomonadati; phylum Pseudomonadota; class Alphaproteobacteria; order Hyphomicrobiales; family Rhizobiaceae; genus Agrobacterium; species Agrobacterium sp. P15N1-A. The sequence goes on from NZ_JBIUPF010000001.1 coordinate 142,093, forward strand.
CGTTCGGCCATTCGCGGATCGCCTTGCGGGTCTGCGCCTCGGAGCGGGTATGGATGGCGTTCGCCAGCCCGTCGACATCGTCCAGCCCGTATTCATCGAGGAATTTCACCAGTTCGCGGCCCATGACATTGTTGGCGGCGATCATCGATTCCAGATCGCCGCGGACTTCCGTGGGAAGGCGGACGGAGGCGGCGATGATATCGAACACGTCCTCGTTCGGAACGCCGGCCTTGAGCAGCTTGACGATGGGGAAGCGGATGCCTTCCGCGAAAATGTCGCTGGCTTCCGAATGCAGCGGCGCGCCGCCAATATCGGGAAGATGGGCGATGGATCCCGCATAGGCGACGACCCTGCCATTCTTGAAGATCGGCGTGATCATCGTCACGTCAGGCAGATGGCCGGTTCCGATTTCCGGATCGTTGGTGGCGAGAACGTCGCCCTCTTCCAGCATCTCGACTGGAAACTTCGGCAGGAAATATTTCTGCGCCGCTGCGGGCAGCGAGGTTATGAAAACCGGGATCGACCAGGTGCATTGCGCCAGCGCCCTGCCCTTACTGTCGAGAAGTACCGTAACGTAATCGTGGTTCTCGCGCACGATCGGCGAAAACGCCGTCTTGCCGAGCACGTTATCGGCCTGATCCGCGATGAAGATCAGGCGGTTCCACATGACCTGAAGGTTGATCGGATCGTTGAAATCGGTTGCGGGTTTCGACATCTGACTGCCCCTTAGAGAATATTGATCACGAGATTGCCGTGGGCGTCGACATGGAAGGCGCCGCTCGGCCCGACAACGGCCGTCGATTCACGCTGTTCCACAATGGCAGGCCCCTTCACCTCGTGGCCGACCGGCAGCTTGTAATGGTCGTAAACCGAGGTTTCGACATAGCCGCCCGCCTCCTGAAAATAGACCTGGCGGCTGCCCTTCCGGGCTTCGGCAATGACGGTTTCATGCGGCCGGGTGACCTGATCCTTCTCGCCGCTGGCGCGCAGACGCCAGGTGATGACTTCCAGCGGTGCGGCCACCGTGCGGCCGAACAATTCGCGGTAGAGCTTGAAGAAACTGCCGCGCAATTCTTCAAGGAAAAGGTCCTTCGGCAGGTTGCGGTCAGGAAGGACCACCGTGATCTCGTGTCCCTGCCCCACATGGCGCATATCCACGGTATAGCGATTGGTGATCGTCTCCTTCGGAACGCCGGCGGCCGAAACCACTTCCGCGCCCTGAGCGGAAAGATCGTCGAGCAGGCGGTTCATCGCCTCGATATCCCAGGCATCGAGCGCCATCGGATGGCTCGCGGAGAGATCGACGGCGACCGGCGCGATCAGCAGGCCGATGGCGGAGCTGACGCCCGCGCCGGTCGGGCAGATGATGCGCGAAATACCGAGCTTGCGGGCGATGCCATAGGCATGGACCGGGCCTGCTCCGCCGAAAGCGACCATCGGCAAAGAGCGCGGATCGACGCCGAGATCGGTGGCGTGCATGGCAGCGGCCTTGCTCATGGATTCATTGACGAGATCGTGGATGCCCCAGGCGCAGCGCTCGACGGACACATCGAGAGAAGTGGCCAGTTTGGACATCGCCTCATGGGCGGCGTCCTTCGACACCTTGAACGAGCCGCCGACGAAGGATTCCGTTCCCATGTAACCGAGCAGAATATCGGCGTCGGTCACCGTGGGTTCTGTTCCGCCGCGCTGATAGGCGGCCGGACCCGGCATGGCGCCGGCGGAATGCGGGCCGACATCGAGAAGACCGAGCGGGTTCTTCGCCGCGATGGAACCACCGCCAGCCCCGATCTCGATCATCTGGATCGACTGGATTTTCAGAGGAAAACCGGATCCCTTGCGGAAGCGCTGGTAATGCGCGACTTCGAGATCGGTCCCGACATTCGGCTCGCCATCGGGAATGAGGCAGAGCTTGGCGGTGGTGCCGCCCATATCGAAGGAAAGCACGCTCGCTTCGCCCGCCGTGCGGCCGAATTCGGCGGCGGCGACGGCGCCTGCCGCGGGTCCGGATTCGATCAGGCGGACGGGAAGTTCGGCAGCGCGTCGGCTCGGCACAAGACCGCCCGAAGAAGTCATCCACAGTACCTGCCGGTCGATGCCCCTGTCGGCGAATTCCCGTTGCAGATGGGCGACGTGGCCGGACATTTGCGGGCGGGTATAGGCATTGACCACCGTTGTCGAAGCGCGGTCGAATTCACGCATTTCCGGGCAAACTTCGGAAGACAAAGATACGAAGATATCCGGGTCTTCCTCGCGCAGAAGGGCGGCGACGCGCTGCTCGTGCTGCGGATATTTGTAAGCGTGCAACAGGCAGACCGCCACCGAGCGGATGCCCTTTTCCTTCAGCCGTCCGGCGATTTCGCGAACGGTTTCTTCCTTCAGTTCCGTCATCACCTCGCCATCGGCGGCGATGCGTTCTTCGGCACCGAAGCTGTTGGCGCGGGTGACCAGCGGATCGGGATATTTGATGTTCAGGTCGTAAAGATCGTAACGCCCCTCGTTGCGGATGCGCAGCATGTCCTGAAAACCGTCGGTGGTGACGAAACCGGTCTCCACGCCCTTGCGCTCCAGCACGGCATTGGTGACGACGGTGGTTGCGCCAAGCACCTGCAGGTTCTCGATCGCAATCGCATCCCCATGCTTTTCGAGCAGTTCCGATACGCCCTGCACAACGGCCTCGGCCGGATTCTTCGGCGTGCTCAGGACTTTATGGAGGTGAAGTTCGCCGCTGTCGTCCAGAAGCGCGAAATCGGTAAAGGTACCGCCAGTATCGAAAGCCAGTTTTGCCATTGTTCCCTCGAGCGACCACGCAGCCTCTACGGCTGCCTTTTGGACCCACGATTTGGGTCCGTTCACTGAGGGAAAATTGAAGCCTTCAGCCGGCCTTTACCAACACAACCTCGGTCTGCCGCCATAGGGTTTGCTTATAGCGAATTCAGATCGCGCGAATGCCGGGGTGGTGGCCGCTCTTGAGCTTGGTGACGATCTCGAGAAGCACGGAACGCGCCGCCAGCGCCGGCTCGGAAAGCGGCATATGATCGGAAACGCAGAGCGAAACCGTGGCGTCGATGACGGGGGTTGTGAGCGGGTGCAGCTGCGCGCCACTGAAGCTTGGGGTTTCCAAAACCACCGAGGCGGGAAGGATCGTCGAGCCGAGGCCGTCCAGCACCGCAGCGCCCAAAGCAGGCACGGATTCCAGTTCTGAAATGACCTCCGGCTTCGAGCGCGCCCGCGCCAGCCCTTCGTCGATGAGCCGGCGAAGGAAATGCGCCTTGCTTGGCAGCAACATTGCGTGTCCATCCAGCGCCGAGAGCGGAAGCGGCTGGCCGGGTTCGGCCGGCAGCTTCATATCGGCGGGCGAGACAAGGAACATCTCCTCCCGGAACAAAGGTTCCAGCGTCACGCCCTTGATGGGATCGGAGGTGTAGATCAGCGCCATATCCATCTTGCCGGTCATGATCAGCTCGCTGAGGATATGGCCGAAGCTGTCATTGATATGGACCGTAATGGCCGGAAACCGCGCCCTCATCTCCTTGATGAGCGGCAGCGACAGCGCGCTGGACGAGGAATAGGTGGCGAGCCCGATGGAGACGCGGCCGGAGAGCGAGCGGGCCGAGCGATCGATATCGGTCTGCGCCTGCTCGATCTGCTTCAGCATGATCTGCGCATGGCGATAGAGGATCAGCCCGGCCTCGGTTGGCGTGATGCCGACATTGCTGCGCAACAGAAGCTGATGCTTGAAATGCTGTTCCAGCGAGGCGATCTGCTGCGACAGCGCCGGCTGCGCCACACGCAGAATGCCGGCGGCGCGCGACACGCTACCGGTATCGACGATCTTGACGAAGCTTTTGAGTTTTTTGAAATCGACGCTCATCGGTCCCCACTTTTTGGGGAAATCCTAGCGCATTGATGCGGAAACAGGAATGGATTTCTGCAAGGACGATGCGTAATTTCAATGGGATAGGTGCTTTTTCGATATATGTTCAGGTGCACGACACAGCTTTGCGCGTGCAACCCCACCTCCGTCATTCCGGCCCCGAGGCGGAATCCAGTCGACGCGCGTCTGCGCGGCGGGATGAGTCTTTTCAGCCCAAGGACTTGGGCTGGCTGGATTCCGGCTCAAGGCCGGAATGACGGAAGGTGAAAAGCGTCACGAACCCTTGTAGAGGCGCGCCTGTTTATGGGTCCGATTTGCCCTATCTTAGCGCCGCCACCGCCCGTTCGATGCGGTCGCATGCATCCTCCAGCACCTCCATGGAGGTGGCGAAGGAAATGCGGAAATAGGGCGACAGCCCATAGGCAGCGCCCTGAAGAGCCGCCACGCCGACGCTGTCGAGGAGATAGAGGACAAAGTCGAGATCGTTTTCGATCATCTTGCCATCCGCCGTCGTTTTGCCGATCACCCCGGCGCAGCTCGGATAGAGGTAGAAGGCCCCATCCGGAACCATGCAGGAAAGGCCGGGGATCGCGTTCAGGCGCGCGCAGGCGTAGTCGCGCCGCTGTTTATAGACCGCAACACTTTCCGTCACGAATGTCTGGTCGCCGGAAAGCGCATGGGCGGCGGCGGCCTGGCTGACCGAGGACGGGCAGGATGACATCTGCGATTGCAACTTGTTGATGGCGGCGATGAGTGCTGCCGGCCCTGCCCCATAGCCGATCCGCCATCCCGTCATGGCATAGGATTTTGAAACGCCGTTGGTCAGAAGCACGCGGTCCTTCAGTTCCGGAACGACGGCAACGAGGGTTTTCATCGGCTCGTCCCTGAACCAGACCTGATCGTAAATATCGTCGGAAAGGACCATGACATGCGGATGGCGCAGCAATACGTCGCCCAGCGCCTTCAGCTCCGCTTCGCTATAGGCAGCACCCGTCGGGTTCGAGGGGGCGTTGAGGATCAACCACAGCGTTTTCGGGGTGATCGCCGCTTCCAGCGCTTCAGCCGTCAGTTTGAACCCCGTTTCCTCCGGGCATGCGACGATGACGGGCGTGCCGTCATTGGCGATGACCATATCGGGATAAGACACCCAGTAGGGAGCCGGGATGATGACTTCCGCACCATTTTCCACGCTTGCCATCAGCGCCAGAAACAGGATCTGCTTGGCGCCGCCGCCGACGCAGATTTCACTCTCGCCATAGGCGATGCCGAGACGTTTCTGGAAGTCGCCGATGATCGCCTTGCGAAGCGCTGGCGTGCCGTTGACAGCGGTGTATTTAGTCTCTCCCCGGTCGATGGCGGCATGCGCCGCGGCCTTGACGGCTTCCGGCGTATCGAAATCCGGCTCGCCCACAGTCAGGTCGGCGATATCGCGGCCGGCGGCCTTCAATTCGCGGGCGCGGGCCGCCGCCGCCGTGCTCGGCGATACCTTTATTCTCGACACGCGTGATGCTGGCACGAAAGTGCTCATGGTCTTTCCTCGTCTCAATCTAAAGCTTTGGACCAGTCAGTGCGCGGCTTCGAGTTCGCCGCGCATCTTTCCGGTCAGGAACAATTCGCCCAGTTCGTCATGGGTGATCTCCGCCGGCGTGCCGTCCCAGATCACCTTGCCGAGACGGAGGATCACGGCGCGCTGCGCCACCTCCATGGCCTTTTTGGTGTTCTGCTCGACAAGCAGGATGGTCATGCCGTTCGCATGTAGCCGCAGCAGCTCGTCGAACACGATGCCGATTGCGGCCGGCGACAGGCCAACCGAGGGCTCATCCACCAGTAGCACCTTCGGCCGCTGCAGAACCGCCATCGCCACTTCGAGCAATTGCTGCTCGCCGCCCGACATATTGCCCGCGAGCGTCGAGCGCCGCGTCTTCAGGATCGGGAAAAGGTCGTAGACATAATCCCTGTCCGCCTTCACCTTGGCGTCGCGAATGGTATAGGCGGCCATTTGCAGGTTTTCATCGACAGTCATGACCGGGAAGTTGCAACGGCCCTGCGGCACGAAGGATATGCCCTCCCCCAGAATGGCGCGCGACGACAATCCGGCGATATTCCTGCCGCGCCAGTCGATGCCGCCTTCCTTGATGGTCGTCATACCGTAGAGCGTCTTGAGCAGGGTGGATTTTCCCGCCCCGTTCGGCCCCATGAGAGCCACGAACTGCCCGGCCGGCACATCCAGATCGACGCCGTTCAGGATATCGAGATTGCCGTAACCCGCGCGCAGGCCTTTGATGGAAAGATTGCTGTCAGCCGCCAAGATAGGCCTCCCTCACACGCTGGTCCTGAATGATGTCATGCGGCAGTCCCTCGACCAGTTTCGTTCCCTGATCGAGCACGACGACACGCTGGCAGATGCTGGTGACGACATCGATATTATGTTCGATGACGAGGAAGCTCACGCCGAGCGATTTATTCGCATATTGGATCGTCTCCACCACGCGCTCGATGATCTTCGGGTTGATGCCCGCCATCGGCTCGTCGAGCAGGATGAGCTTCGGTTCCGGCATCAGCATGGAAGCGAACTGAATGAGTTTCTGCTGGCCGCCGGAGAGGTTGCCGGCGGGCTGGTGGCGAACGTCCCAGAGGCCCGCCATCTTGATCAGCTCGCGCGCCCGCTCTCTCAACCCGGCCACGCGGCGGCGCGACATGCCGCCGAGCCCGAATGTCGACAGGAGCGAGGGAAAGGTGAACATCTGCCCGGCGATGATGAGGTTCTCCTCCACATCGAGCGCCTTGAAGGTGACCGTCTTCTGGAACGAGCGCAGCATGCGGCCTTCGCGGGCGATGCGGTTGAGCGACCAGCCGGTGATGTCCTGCCCGTCCAGGATCACCTTGCCGGTATCCGGCCGGGCAAGCCCGGTGCTGCAATCGAAGAAGGTGGATTTTCCGGAACCGTTGGGGCCGATCAGCCCGGCGATCTCGCCGCGATTGATGTGCATGCTGACATCGTTGACCGCCTTCACCGCACCATACGACTTGCTGAGGTTCTTTATCTCGAGGATGGGAAGATGAGCCGTCATTTCGAGCCTCCGATCGCGTTCCAGAAGCGATTGATCAGGGGAGCAAAGCCCTTTTTGAACCAGAAGACGAGGACGAGAAGGCAGAAGCCATAAGCGATCATCCGCACTTCTGGCGCGACGCGCAGCGCCTCGGTCAGTCCGACGAAAAGCAGGCTGCCGAAGACGGTTCCGGAAATCATGCCAGCACCACCGCCGAGGACGATGATGAGCATCGTCGTGGAATAATACATCTGGAAGGTCAGCGGGCTGACCACCGTGAGATAATGGGCATAGAGGCTGCCCCCCACCCCGGCAAAGACCGCGCTCAGCATGAAAACGATCAGCTTGTAACGCCAGGTGGGGACACCGAGGGATTCCGCCAGCGTCTCGTTTTCACGAATGGCGACCATGTTGCGGCCCGCTGGCGAGCGGACGATTGCCCATGCGGCAAGCGTTCCCAGCACGCAGATGGCGAGAGCCAGATAATAGAAACTGGTGGTTCCGCTGACCGTGAAGGAGAGCGGGCCAAGCTCGAAATAAGGCTTCGGGATGCCGGAGAGGCCCATGTCGCCACGGGTCAGCGAAATCCAGTTCTTTGCGATTGCCTGGCCGATGATGACGAAACCGAGCGTACACATGACGAAGGAAGTCGAGCGAAGACGCAAAGCCGGAATGCCGAGCGGCAGGGCAAGCGCGCCGGAGACAAGGCCGGCGGCAATGAGGTTCACGTAAAACGGCGTTTCATAGTGAACCGCCAGCAGGCCGGCGGTATAGGCGCCGATGCCGAAGAAAGCCGCCTGCGCCAGCGACAGCAGACCGGTATAGCCCACAAGCAGGTTGAGTCCGTGCGCCGGCAGCATGAAGATGAGCGCGATGATGAGCGAATGGGTGACGTAACGCGTGCCGATGAAGGGCGCGGCGAGTGCGACGACGATCAGGACGGCGGCGAGCGGAATGCGCAGATCGCGGCGGCGTGCCTGGGGAACGGTGTCTGTGAGAGACATGTCTAGTCCTCAAAATTCGAGTAAATTCGGCGGGCGCGGCTTCCAGAGCGTTTTGGCTTTTCTTCGAATCGCCAAAGCGCTCTAACTCTTTATTTTTCCGCATTTCCGGACGGAAAACCGGGTCCACTTTTCCTGGAAATGCTCTAGAAGCGCGCCTGCGTCGAAAACAGGCCGTGCGGACGCCACATCAGCATCAGGATCAGCGTTGCGAAGCCCACCGTGTCGCGGAATTGCAGCCCGACATAGGTGGCGACGAGGCTTTCGGCGATGCCGAGGATCATGGCCGCGAAGAAGGTGCCCCGCACATTGCCAAGACCGCCCATGATGATGATCGGCAGGGTCTTGAAGGTTATGAGTTCCCCCATGCCGCCATAGACGCTGACATTGACCGGCGCGGTCAGCACGCCCGAAAGTGCGGCGAGCGCGGCGCCCAGGATGAAGGTGCGCAACACGACCTGCGACACATCGATGCCGACCACGCCGCAGCATTCGACATTCTGCGAGACCGCCCGCATCGCCATGCCGAGACGGCTATAGGTGACCATCAGTTCCAGACCGACGAAGACGATGAGGCAGACGACGAGGATGAGCACGCGCTGCTGCGCCAGCGTGAAGCCGAGAATGGAAATCGGCTCGATATAACCGCCGGCGAAAAACTTGTAGCCGCCGCCGAAGACGAAAATGATCGTGTTCTGCAGGATCAGCGCGATGCCGAGGGTGGCGAGAACGCCGGACTCCGCCGGCGCTCCCACCATTCTGCGCATCACCAGCTGGCCGACCACATATGCCACGACCACGGTGGAAAGCACGCCGACGACGATCGAAGCCTCATAGGAAAGGCCGAGATAATCGATTGCGAACCACGCCCCGAAGGTTCCGAGCATGTAATATTCGCCATGAGCGAAGTTGATGGCTCTCAGCACCCCGAAAATCATGGTCATGCCGACGGCGACGATCGCGTAGACGGAACCGGTGACGATCCCGTTTACGACTTGCTCGAGAATTGTCGAGAACATGGCTGTACCCCTCCCGGTCTGTCAGTTCGCAGGGTACTGGATTTCCGCCGTATAAGCGCCCTTGATGCTGGGCTTGCCGTTCTCGATCTGGAGAAGGATCATCGGAAGGCGCGCCTGATTGTGATCGTCGAAGGTCACTTCGCCGACCGGGCTCTTGTACTTGATCCTGGAGAGCGCTTCGCGGACGGCGTTGCGGTCGGCGCTTCCGGCTTCCTTGATCGCCTGGGCGAGCAGGTTGACGGTATCCCAATGCACATAGGCGTGATTGTTCGGCGCTTCCTTGTATGTCGCGGTGAATTTCTCGACGAAGGCCTTGCTGGCGGGACTATCGAACTGCGGCAGCCAGGCGGCGGCTTCCACGGCGCCTTCCATGGCTTTCGGCGCGGATTTGATCGTCTTTTCGGTGTTGAATTCACCGTTGCCGATCAGCACAACCTTGCCGGCAAGCCCGAGTTCCAGCATCTGGCGGGCAACGATTGGCGTGGTATCGGCCAGACCATACATGATGATCGCCTGCGCGCCGTTATCGCGGATCTTCGCCAGCACGCTGCGGAAGTCGACCTCGCCTTCCTTGTAATAATCCTCGCTGAGAATTTCGCCCTTGAAGTCAGGCAGATATTTCTTGGTGAAGGTGATGGCGGAGCGGCCGTAGTCGCTATCGACCGACAGGACGGCGAACTTCGTGAAACCTCGCTGTTCGGCGGCGTATTTAGCCACGACGAGCGCGCGGTTCTCATCCGTCGGATAATTGCGGAATGTCCATTTGAAACCGCCGACACCCGCCTGATAGGTGATCTTCGGGTTGGAGGACGCCGCGTTCAGCAGCAGAACCTCGGCATCCTCGGCGACAGGCTGCATCGCAAGCGTCACGGAGCTGGAAACGTCGCCGATGACGAAATCCACCTCATCCTGATCGATCAGGCGGCGGGTGGCCGAAACGCCTTCGACCGGAGTGCCCTGGCTATCGGCGTTGAAAAGTTCGATCTGCTGGCCATTGATGCCGCCGGCCGCGTTGATATCCCTTACCGCGAGTTCCGCGCCGTGCATGGAGAAAGCGCCGTAGCGCGCATTCGGACCGCTCATCGGCGCGACGAGGCCGAGCCTTATCGTGTCGGCCGCATAAGCTGCGGCGGAGAGCGCCGGCGACAGGCTCAGGATCGGAGCGACCGCTGCGGAAACCAGTAGAAGTCTGCGAGTAATACCGTTTTTCATGTTCCCACTCCTTTTCGGATTTATCTGTTCCGGCTTTGGCCGGGCGAGCTTTTGCCGCTTTTGCGGTTCTTGTCGATCAACGTCATGCTAATCTTTCAGGCAGAGTAGGTTCATCGCCGGATATTTTGCCAACACAAGTCCTTTCTGCCGCTATAGCGTTTCCTTATGCCGGCAGTTGTTTCCCCCTATCCAGACGTCGGGTTTCGATTTTTGCATGTCTTCCATGCAGGCAAATGCCTGTATTTTTCGCGTCAGAATGGGCATATTTTATGCAACTTCATCACTGGAAACCATGAAAATGAAACTTCACGAAACCGTTCGAAACTATTTCCGCAACCGTCGCGCCGTGGCCGAACTGAGCGCGCTCGATGACAGAAGCCTTTCCGACATCGGCGTCAGCCGCTCGCATATCCGTTCCGCCGTGGAAGGCCGCCGCTAACAGACAGAAACGGTCGCCTTCATGGGCGTCCGCGCGCAGCACGATCTTCACGCGCTGAAAATTGCGCGTCAGAATCGGTAAAGCTCCTGTAGAACTCTTCTCCACATATTGGGCGGCGCTTTCAGAGCGCGGCCAAGAGGAGAGTCGAATGAACCAACCCGATTATTCCCCCGACTATTCCATTGTAGCGCAAACCCCGTCTGTCGAAGACTATCTGCGCCTTCGCGCCGTGGCCGGGCTAAGCCCCTTCTCACGGGAGGCGGCGGAGAAGGGTTTGCAGGGCACGGTCTTCTCCGTGCTGGTTCTGCATGCAGGGTCCGCCATCGGCATGGGCCGGCTGATCGGCGATGGCGGCTGCTTTTTTCAGATCGTGGACATTGCCGTCGATCCCGCCCATCAGGGCCGGGGCCTGGGCAAGGCGGTCATGGAGGCGCTGATGAGCCATGTGAAGAGCGAGCTTCCCGCTTCGGCCTATGTCAGCCTGATTGCCGATGTGCCGGCAAACAGGCTATACGAAAAATTCGGCTTCAGGGAGACCGCGCCGAGGTCGCTGGGAATGGCCTATCGCGTCAGCACCTCGGCCTGATCGCCGGCAGTCGGCAGCGAGCGTCCCTCAGCTTGAGGTGGTTCAGCCGTTCGATGCGGCTTTGAAAATCGCCAACTGATCGGCAAAGGCGCGTTTATAGGCGGGACGCGCCTCGCCTCGGGCGACATAGGCCGCGAGATTAGCGTATTCATCGAGAATGCCCGAACTTTTTATCCGTTGCAGCACCGATATCATCAACAGATCACCGGCGCTGAATGCGCTGTCGAGCCACTCGGCCTTGCCCAGTCGGCTGGACAATTCGCCGAGCCGCTTGCGAATACGTTCATCGACGATCTGCAGGCGTTCGCCGTGCCAGCTTTTGTCCCTTTCGAGAAAGCCGGTGACAAAATGCTCGACAATGGGCGGTTCCATGGTGCTGAGTGCGGCGAACATCCACATGATCGCGCGCGCCCGCGCATTCGCATCCTGCGGCAACAGGCCGGCATGGCGTTCGGCTATATGGAATATGATCGCACCGGATTCGAACAGGACGAGATCGCCCTCCTCATAGGTCGGGATCTGCCCGAAGGGTTGAAGCGCGAGATGCGCCGGTTCCCGCATCGCCTTGAAGGAAAGAAGGCGGACGTCATAGGGCTGGCCTACTTCTTCGAGTGCCCAGCGGACGCGCATGTCGCGGGCGAGACCCTTGCCGCCATCGGGCGAACGTTCAAAAGCGGTAATGGTGACTGTCATTGCTGTTCTCCATCACTCCCCACCCCTGCTCTCGCCTGACGTTGTGTCACACTATGCGTTGGGATGAGCGAAAACAACGTCGTCGTGTTTTCGGCACAGGCTCAGGCGGCGGTGCGCTTTCGACGGGACACCCAGATCAACACCGGCAAGGCGGTAAAAGACAGTGCGGCGCCCGCCAGGAACGTGCCGAAGGAACCATGGATGTCCCACAGCAAGCCCGCGATGACATTGCCGACCAGCACCGCCAGACCCGTCATCAGATTGAAAACGCCGAAGGCCGTTCCCTTGAGGTGTGGCGGCGCCGTTTCCGCAATCAGGGCCGCGAGCAGCCCCTGCGACAGGCCCATATGCAGCCCCCACAGAAGAATGCCGAACAGGAACAGCGGAATGGAATTGGCAAAAGCGAGCGTCAGATAAGAGGCCGCCAGCACGGCCACGCTCGCCGCGATAATTCCCGCGCGGCCGATCCTGTCCGAAAGCCGGCCGGCGGGATAGGCAGTCAGGCCATAGACGACATGCATGATGACCATCGTGATCGGTATCCATGCCGGCCGGAAACCCGCCTCTTCGGATTTCAGCAGCAGGAATGCTTCGCTGAAACGCGCGAAGGTCAGGAGCGACGCCGCGATGATGACGATCCAGACCGCCTGATTGAGTTTCGCAAAATCGGCGAGCCGGAATGGCTTTTCGGCTTTTGGTCTTGCGGGCGCATCCGGTTCCTTCACACCGGCGATGAGAATGAACACCGCAAGGAAAGCGGGAATGACGGCGATCCAGAAGATGGCGAGTACATTTTCGCTGAGCGCGAACATCAGCCCGATGGCCGCCAGCGGTCCGATGAAGCCGCCAACCGTATCGAGCGACTTTCTGAGCCCGAATGCGGCGCCACGAATTTCGGGCGGCGTCACATCGGCAATAAGGGCGTCGCGCGGCGTTCCGCGAATGCCCTTTCCGACCCGGTCCACCGCCTTGGCGGCGACGATCCAGCCAAGCGAGGTGGCGAAGGGAAAAGCGAGTTTCGAGATTGCGCCGAGACCGTATCCAAGCACGGCGAGCATTTTCCGCCGCCTCGTCCAGTCCGCGATAATCCCGGAAAACAGCTTGGTTGTGGTGGCGATGGCAACCGACATGCCCTCGATGAAACCGACAGTGACCGCGGAAGCGCCGAGGCCGGAAACGAGATAATAGGGCAGCAGCGTCTGCACCATTTCCGAAGAAATATCCATCAGAAGGCTAACAATGCCCAGCACCCAGACCGTCGCTGGAATGCGTGCCCGGACCGTTGCAGAAGCAGGCGCAGAAGAAGTCGTCATGATGGCCCCCCGATCGTCTCTGGAATAATCATGTCCTCCTGAAACAATCAACCGGGCCGATATCGTGAAACCGCGACAAACAGGGAAAATCAGGGTTATCAAATCTCTGTGGGGCTGAAGCAAATACCGCCTAAGCCCGATGAAAGGGCTGGCCATTTCACGCAAAAACTCTAAGCTCCAGCGCCGGACACGGATTGCCGAGAACCATCAGTTTTTAGTTCAAATCATTAGGGAGAAAACATCAGATGAGCCTGCGTATCAACGACATAGCACCCGACTTCACGGCCGAGACCACCCATGGTCCGGTGAGCTTTCACGACTGGATCGGCGACGGCTGGGCGGTCCTGTTTTCGCATCCGAAAAACTTCACGCCGGTCTGCACGACGGAACTCGGCGCGATGGGCGGCCTGCAGCCGGAATTCGAAAAGCGCGGCGTCAAGATCATCGGTATTTCGGTCGATCCGGTCGAAAGCCATGAAAAATGGAAGAACGACATTCGCACCGCGACCGGTTTCAACGTCGATTATCCGCTGATCGGCGACAAGGACCTGAAGGTCGCCAAGCTCTACGACATGCTGCCCGCCGGCGCTGGCGACAGCTCCGAAGGCCGCACGCCTGCCGACAACGCCACCGTGCGTTCGGTCTTCGTCATCGGTCCCGACAAGAAGATCAAGCTGGTCCTCACCTACCCGATGACCACCGGCCGCAACTTCGAGGAAATTCTTCGCGCCATCGATTCCATCCAGCTCACCTCCAAACATCAGGTGGCAACCCCGGCCAACTGGAAGCAGGGCGAGGATGTCATCATCACCGCCGCCGTTTCCAACGAGGATGCGATTGCCCGTTTCGGTTCTTACGACACGGTTCTTCCGTATCTGCGCAAGACCAAGCAGCCCGGCTGATTTGAAGCCTTTGATGGGGCGGTGAAACATCATCGTCCCATCCTTCCTTAGGTAAGACAGCGCGCTCTAGCCGGCTTCCTGCCTGACAACGCGCAGCATTGGCCGGGCATCGAGTTCGGCGGGCGTGAAACGCGCAAGAAGGTCGAAAGATGTTATGGCTTCGCCGGCGGCGAAGCGTCGCCCGTTGACGACGAGATGCCCGAGGCCGAATAGGGTGAGGAGCGCTTCCGTCGCATCTCCGGCCGGGGTTTCGAAAAGCAGATTCGTCTGGCCGAAATGTTCCAGACCCGTCGTCCAGGCCCTGATCTTTTCCCCCTCCTCCATCACGAAGGTTCCGAAGGCCAGCATCGCCGCCATTTGCTGCGGTTGGTCCAGATGGCTATTTGCATAGTTCAGATAGTCATCGAGATTGGCGCGGCCGACGATCATGTCGAGATAATGCAATGCAACGGCCAGCATGGGAGCGACCTGATGAATGCCGAGCAGGGCTGAGGCGATCTCGTTATGGGCGATTTCAGGATCGTCCTCATCCGCTATGATCAGGAATCTGAACTCGCACTGATGTGTTGCGCGGCTTAAATCGTCATATGCCGCTTTGGCATCGATGCAAAAGGTCTTTGACCAGTCGACCCTCGCCTCTGCGACTGCCGGATATTGGGCCGGCGCAACCGGCGCCGCTATGACCGGCTCGGGAGTGCCGACAAAAACCCTGGTCGAACCGCGCAGGCCGTCAAATACACCCTTTTCGCTCAGCCGCTCACATTCATATCCCTCCTCGCCCCACGCTTCTGTCAGCGTCAAATCGGAAATCGTGGGTTCGCCGTCGAAATAGAGTGTTGCCTTGAAAAATTGAGCGTCGCCATTTGCCATCGCAAACTCCCGTCCATGGCATCTCCTGCGCGCTATGGCTTTATGATCCCGCCATGATAGTCAAGCCGGTACGTCTCGACATGGCCCCGGTAAATGCGCTCGATGCCGGTGAAGGACCGGAATTCACCCTCATTCGTATCGACATAGACCAGATTTTCCACCGGGTGGGTGAAGCCGCCAAGGAACCGACCCTCACGATAGAGCGTGGAAAGCGATCGCTGAATGACCATGCCAGCCGTGGCGCCGTCGATCATGTCGGGCCGGAGGATGCGGCCGTAATAACTCATCGCCCACACCGCCGTTCCCTCATGCCAGACGACCTCCTGGCCGATGAAATCGGTTCCCCCGAAATAGCTGTCGATATAGTGCCAGTCGCCGCTCTGATAGCCGAGATCGTGCGATCCCTTGCGCGTGGGCGTAGCGGATTTGTTGCCGCCGCCGACATAGGTGGCGGACTTCGCCTGCACGATGAACTCTTCCAGCATGGGAAACCTTTCGGGACAAGAACATAAAGGGAACATAGGCGATTTTCAGGGTGGTCGCAAGTGCGCCCCTGCCCGGCATCGAACCCGCATTTCAAGAATGGCGGGCTTGGTAATCGCGGCGTTTGCGCTTAGAAGCGTGGCAGGAATTATCTCAAAAAGAGTGCCCATGCCGCAGAACCCGCAAATCTATGTCGATGCCGATGCCTGCCCCGTGAAGCCGGAGATTCTCAAGGTGGCGGAGCGGCATGGGCTGGAAGTGACCTTTGTTGCCAATTCCGGTCTGCGCCCGTCGCGCGATCCCATGGTGAAAAACGTCATCGTATCCGCCGGTTTCGACGCGGCGGACGACTGGATCGCCGATCATGCCGGTGAGAACGATATCGTCATCACCGCCGACGTGCCACTGGCCGGGCGCTGCGTCGCCAAGGGGGCGCTGGTGACCGGGCCAACCGGCCGCGTTTTTGACCAGTCGAATATCGGGATGGCGACGGCGATGCGCGATCTTGGTGCGCATCTGCGCGAAACCGGTGAAAGCAAGGGATATAATGCGGCTTTTTCACCGCGTGACCGATCCGCTTTTCTGGAGACGCTTGACCGTTTCTGCCGCCGTGTCAAAAAATGACGGCGCCAACGGAAAGGTGCCGCCCATGACCCCGGCCAATATGAAAAGCAACGGCTATCGCCGCCATCAACCTTTCGTCATTGCCTTTTTGGTCGGCGCCGCGAGCCTTGGCCTGGCGCTGGTTTTCGCGCCGCCGCTGGCGATAGAGATCGCGGCCGTTCTGTTCTTCCTGACCTACCTCACCCTTATCGCCTTTCGTCTGTCGGGCCTGACGGCGCAGCATCTGAAGGCCCATGCCGATAGCGACGACCTGCCTGCGGTCGCCATCATCGCCGTTACGCTGCTTGCCGTTGCAGTCGCGGTAGTATCGCTGTTTCAGGCCCTCAACCATACGGGCGAAACGGTCTGGACGCTGCTCATCGCCTTCGCCTCGGTGATCTTCGGCTGGCTGACCATCCACACCATGACCGCCCTGCACTACGCCCATCTTTACTGGCGGCCGGCCATGGTGGACGGCAAACGCCAGCATCGCGGCGGCATGGATTTTCCGGGCACGAAGGAACCCTGCGGTTACGACTTTCTCTATTTCGCCGTGGTGATCGGCATGACGGCGCAGACGTCGGATGTGGGTATAACCACGACCGCCATGCGCAAGGTCACGCTGCTGCACTCCATCGTTTCTTTCTTCTTCAACACGGTTCTGGTGGCGGCGGCGGTCAATGCAGCCGTCTCGCTTGCGGGCTGAACCGGGAAATTTTCACAAGGAATGGCTTCATGAACATTATTTCGCAGAATACGGCCTTTGGCGGCATGCAGGGCGTATTTTCGCACACATCGGAAACCCTGAAATCTGAGATGAGCTTTGCGGTTTATGTGCCGCCGAAGGCGATCCACGAGCCCTGCCCTGTCCTGTGGTATCTCTCCGGCCTCACCTGCACCCACGCCAATGTCATGGAAAAGGGCGAATATCGCCGCATGGCCTCCGAACTCGGGCTGATCGTCGTCTGCCCGGATACCAGTCCGCGCGGCAATGATGTGCCGGATGAACTGACCAACTGGCAGATGGGCAAGGGCGCCGGATTTTATCTCGATGCCACGGAGGAGCCCTGGTCCGAGCACTACCGGATGTACAGCTACGTGACGGAAGAACTGCCGGCCCTCATCGGCCAGCATTTCCGTGCGGATATGAGCCGCCAAGGCATTTTCGGCCATTCGATGGGCGGCCATGGCGCGATGACCATTGCGCTCAAGAACCCCGGGCGTTTCAAGAGCTGCTCCGCCTTTGCGCCGATCGTGGCTCCCTCTTCGGCCGACTGGTCCGAGCCGGCGCTGGAAAAATATCTCGGTGCGGATAAGGCTGCATGGCGTCAATACGACGCCTGTGCGCTGGTCGAGGACGGTGCGCGTTTTCCAGAGTTCCTGATCGATCAGGGCAAGGCCGATAGTTTTCTTGAAAAGGGCCTGCGCCCCTGGCTGTTCGAAGAAGCGCTCAAGGGCACGGATATCGGCCTGACGCTGCGCATGCATGAGCGCTACGACCACTCCTATTATTTCATCTCCACCTTCATGGATGACCATTTGAAGTGGCATGCGGAGCGGCTGGGTTAAGAACGGAGAGGCAAGCTGCGGCGCCCTGTAAGCGCCGCCGCGGCAGATTTAACCTGACATTACGGGATGCGGGCAATGACCTTGATCTCGAAATCGAAGCCGGCAAGCCAGTTGACGCCGACAGCCGTCCAGTTCGGGTAAGGCTTTTGGCTGAAAATCTCCTGCTTGACGGTCATGATCGTTCCGAACTGGTTTTCCGGATCCGTGTGGAACGTCGTTATATCCACGATATCATCGAAGGTGCAGCCCGCCGCCGCAAGCGTGGCCTTGAGGTTTTCAAAGGCCAGCCGGACCTGACGTTCAAAATCAGGTTCAGGCGTTCCATCGGCACGGCTGCCGACCTGGCCGGAAACGAAAAGAAGGTCGCCGGATCGGATAGCTGCGGAATAGCCATGCTCCTCGTAAAGCGCATGCCTGTTAGCGGGGAAAATTGCTTCGCGTGCGGTCATTGTGCATCTCTCTTTTGGCTGATTGGTCATGGACGCGAGAAGCATTGCTCTTTTAAAAGAGGGCTTCGGACGGCCATTTACATACGTTACGTATGTCAGATAGTTACATACGCGCCGCATGTCAATTCCATATACGCGACGTATGTGAACTTAAGGGTACCGGAGATGCGCGTAATTGAAGCTTGAAATATTTCTGAAGCTGAAATGCGGACGAATAGGCGTCACGCGCTGGCCTTCTGTGTCCTGCTTATGGAAATAGAGCCGTCGCCAGCGTCGTCGGGCCAGGCCGGCTGAGCCTGAATTCGCGGATCACGCGTTCGGCGACGCCATAGGCAAGTTCCTGCTCTATCGACTGATCGTCGAAGCTGACGACGGTGGCGGTGAATTTGGCTTCCGCGATCACCTCTCCCGTCGCAACGGCGGCGGCGCGGACGATGACCTTGGCTGACGCCCTTTCCCCGAACAGGAACGGGCCGCGTGTAACAGATGCCAGACGAATGGTCAGCACCACGCGCGGCCGGGTTTCTCCACGCGCCGTGGTCTTGATCGCATTCTGCACCTGCGCATGAATGGACTGCATCAGCGCCGGAGCGACATCCGGGCGTGCGGCGACGAATGCGCCGCGCACATCGTAAAGCAGCCGGTCAGTATTGGTCGCTTCCGGTTCCAGCCTGAAAGACATGAGCGTGAAACACGCCAGCACAAGAATGCCAAGGCGTTTCAACGAGGTGGTCATGATCAGCGGCTCCCCTAACGTGAGGTAACCGCATATTCGATCATCAGGGTTAGAAAAGCGTTAAGAAGCGCTCTTCAGGGACTCCAGAACATTGAGGGCCGCCCGCATGTCGACAAGCCTGACGGCGCGGCGCTCCAGCGCCTCCTCGTCCTCGCCCCATTGCTCGGCGGTCCAGTCTTCGTCCAGATGGGCAAGCGCCCAGGTTTCCTCCAGCGTCAGCTCCCCTTCCGCCAGCGCCAGCGCCAGAATGGCGGAACCGGTCAGCGACGTCATTGTGTGAAGAGCGGCAAGCGCGATCGGTGTGTCGTATTTCTTCAGCGTTACCGCAAAAGCCGCGATGGCTTCGCGCGGTTGATCCTGATGCATCACGCCTTCGACGAGAATGAAGCGCGCGCCGAGCACATTGGCCGCCCAGTCCAGAACCGGATCCCAATGGTCCGTCTGCCGCGCGACCAGCGCTTCCGGATCGCCGGCGCGATAGCAGAGGAGATCGGAAGAGGAAAATCGAAGTATGTCCTCAAAAACCGCCTGCGTGTCGTTGGCGACGCCGTCAATGGCCGTGTTCACATGCCGAGAGACGGGCATGACCACCGGATTGACCACTTCTTTCTGGGCGTCCCACTCGTCGCGAAGCAGTTCCGCCAGCGCACGCGTCGGGACGGTCAGCGGCTTCTTGGCGGGAGTGCGTAGCGGCTTACCATCGAGAAGGATGGTAAAGCCGCCCTCCTCCGCCTCGCCGACGGTGACATCCCTGTAGAACCGCTTCGGCAAAGGTTTCTGCATCTGGATCTGCGCGCGCAGGATCGGGTCGGGATGGCTCAGGCCCTCCGAAAGGTCGTTCAGGAGATCACGCATGGCACGTCCTCGTCAGTCGGATAGAAAGGGTTATTCAAGAATATCGGCCGGAACATAGGCCGGAATTTCGCGCGGGTGGCTGACGACCGCATCGGCGCCCGCCTTCCAGAGATCGTCGACCGAGGCATAACCCCAGGCGACGCCGATTGCTTTCGCGCCCGCAGCCTTGGCCATCTGCATGTCATAGATCGCATCGCCGACAACGACAGTATCGGCCGGAACCATGCCGGTTTCATGGCAGCATTCCATCACCATGGCCGGATGCGGCTTGGATGGGCAATCATCCGCCGTGCGCGAAACGATGAAGTGATCGGCAAGGCCGTGGGTCTGGAGGATATGGGTGAGACCGCGACGACCCTTGCCTGTCACCGCGCCGATCAGCATATCGTCGCGTCTCGAAAGCGTATCGATCAGCGTGGCGATACCGTCGAAAAGCGGCACGGTCATTTCCGGCCGCTCCCGCAGGGGATGATAGATTTCCCTGTAACGTTCCGTCATCGCCTTCGCCTCGTCATCCACATGCGCCTTGCCGAGCATGCGGGCGATGGCGATATCCAGCGTCAGACCGATGATCGCCTTGGTTTCGGAGATATCGGGGCGCGGTTTGCCGAAATCGGCGAAAGTATCGGACATGACGGCATGGATCAGGCCGGCGCTATCCACCAGCGTGCCGTCGCAATCGAAAAGAACCAGTTTCATGGGCTGTCAGTCTTCCCTATCGCCATCGGCCACGTCGAGACCGAGCAGGTTCCAGGTCTGTACCATATGCGGCGGCAGGGGTGCGCTGACCCGAAGCCGGCCGCCATTCGGATGCGGAATGTCGATATGGCGTGCATGCAGATGCAGGCGCTTCTGGATACCGCCCGGGAAGTCCCAGTTCGGATCTTCGATATAATATTTCGGATCGCCGATGATCGGGTGGCCCATATGCAGCGCGTGAACGCGAAGCTGATGGGTGCGGCCGGTATAGGGTTCCATCTCCAGCCAGGCGAGGTTCTGCGCGGCGGTATCGATGACGCGGTAATAAGAAACGGCGTGATCGGCGCCCTCCTCACCATGCTTGGCGATACGCATGCGATCGCCATCCATCGTCTGTTCCTTGACCAGCCAGGTGGAAATCTTGTCCTGATGCTTGCGCGGCACGCCCTTGACCAGCGCCCAATAGGTCTTCTTGGTATCGCGTTCGCGGAAGGCGGCGGTCAGCTTCTGCGCAGCACCGCGGGTGCGGGCAACCACCAGCACACCCGACGTATCGCGGTCGAGGCGGTGTACCAGACGCGGCTTTTCGCCCTTCTGGTTGGTCCAGGCTTCCAGCAGCCCGTCGATATGGCGGGTGACGCCGGAGCCGCCCTGCACGGCAATGCCGGCCGGCTTGTTGAAAACGAACACCTTGTCGTCTTCATGCAAGAGCATGCGCGCCAGAAGCTCGCCATCTTCGGAATGTTTGAGGTCCTTCGATCCGATCGGGCCGCTCTTGACCTTGAGATCGGAATCGACCGGCGGTACGCGCACCATCTGTCCCGGCTGCACGCGTGCATCCGTCTTCACCCGGCCGCCATCCACACGCACCTGGCCGGAGCGCAGAAGCTTCTGCAACTGCCCGAAACCAAGTCCTGGATAATGAATCTTGAACCAGCGATCGAGGCGCATACCGGCCTCGTCGGCCCCGACCTTGATATGCTCGATACCTGCCATGAAATTTCCAGTCTTTCTGTCCTGATCGCGCGCCCTATTCGTCGGCGCGCCGTTTGGACCAAGCCTTTAGAACAAACTGCGGCCCAAGGCCAGCCCGGCGAAAACCGCCGCGATGGAAACCGCAAGGCTTGCAAGCACGTAAACGGCAGAAAGCCCGAGCGCGCCGCGTTCGAACAGCGCGACCGCGTCGAGCGAGAAGGACGAGAATGTGGTGAACCCGCCGAGCACGCCCGTGACGAGAAACAGGCGCATTTCCATCGAAGCGTTCAGTCGCCGCGCCACAAGCTCGACCAGCAGACCGATCAGGAAAGATCCGACCACATTGACGGCAAGGGTTCCCCAGGGGAAATTCGGTCCGGCCAACCGCACGCTCCAGACCCCGACCAGATAACGGAACACAGAACCGATTGCGCCGCCTGCGGCGACAAGGGCGATATTGATCATGGGGAATTGTGTCTCCGGAAGAAATCGTCGGACCGGAAGGTCCAGGACATTTTTAGCCCATGGGAACCGCCGGCGAAACCCCTTTGCCCGGCGCTCTCGGCTGTTAAAATACAATTAAATTGCAGCTGTGCGATTTAGCCTTCCAACAATGGGCAGCTGCTAATCTCCGGCTTTTCAGGGTCGGCGAAGATGGCCGGAGGTTCGATGACACAGGTTCTTTCCGTTTCCGCAAATACTGCGGCTTATGCGCTGGAGGCCATGAAGCCGCCGCAACGCGTGCCGCGCAAGAGCGAGGTTGAAGAGGCCATTCACGAACTGGCGCGCAAGGCCGAACACGGGGATGACTTCCAGCTCAGGGGCCTGATGACGACGATCAAGCCGCCGGCCCTCACCCTCTATTTTCTGATAGCGAGCAGCCAGCGCCAGGAGCCGCAGGCGACACTGGAGCAGGCCGTGGAGGCCTACGAGGAAAACAGCTTCACCTCGAAATCTGAAAGTAATTTATAGATCAGGTGGATATATAGATATTTTAATGTCGTTTCTTCAGTTTCTCGCTCTATAGGCGGGATCCCCGCATTCAGCCTGGTGTCAGACTGATCTTCTAGAGATTTGCGACCGAGTTCCGGAAAATCACGTGGGCGAATGCCACCCTGCTTTTCCGCCACGGCGCTGAAGAACAAACACGATAGATGAAAATTTGCGGCTACCGGACCTGTCACGCGTTCCGGTAGCCGTTTTTCATCGGTCAATTATGCTGGTGGTCGCCGCCGCCCTTGGCTGCGCCTGCCGACAGCACGATCTCCACCTTGCCGGCCTTTTCGAAGATGAGCGTTACCGGCACCTTGTCGCCTTCGGCAAAGGGCTTCTTCACATCGAAGAACATCATGTGCAGGCCGCCGGGCTTCAGCTCCACCGTCTGGCCGGCGGGAATGACGATGCCGTCATCCAGCTTGCGCATTTTCATGACGTCGTTGACCATGGCCATCTCGTGGATTTCCGCACGTCCGGCGGACGAAGATTCGACACCGATCAGCTTGTCGTCGCTATCGCCGGCATTCTTGATCGTCACGTATCCACCGCCGACAGGCTGGCCCGGCAGCATGGCCTTGGTCGTGCCGCCCGACACTTCGAGGCTGCCGGCCTTTACGACATCCATATCCATGGCCGAGTGATCGTGGCCGCCGGCATGCGCAGCCTTTGCGGCAACGCGAATGGTGGGAGCGGGGCTTTTCAGGGAATGCGGATCGACGCCTGCCGCTGCCACCTCGTCCCAGGCAACCTTGCCCTTGTCGCCGCAGAGCTGCGTTACCTTGAATGGCAGGTCCTGCCCCGCC
Source organism: Agrobacterium sp. P15N1-A (assembly GCF_044626815.1). Taxonomy (NCBI): domain Bacteria; kingdom Pseudomonadati; phylum Pseudomonadota; class Alphaproteobacteria; order Hyphomicrobiales; family Rhizobiaceae; genus Agrobacterium; species Agrobacterium sp. P15N1-A. Next base: position 165,223 of record NZ_JBIUPF010000001.1, read on the forward strand.
TCTATACCGGAGATTTTTCCCTGTACGGCGAAGGTGTCGTAGAATTCATCCGGCAGGTTGCCGCCCTTCCAGCGGATTTCGACCGGTCCGCTTTTGATTTCCTTGCCGTGGTTCTTATAGGCCTTCTGGTAGTCTCCCTTGATGACCTCCAGTTCCCAGCCAGCCTTCGGCTGGGGCTTGGCGGAAATGAATCCTTCCGGCAGCTTGATCTGCACTTCGGTGGTGGCGAGCCCGCCTTCGCAGCCATGCGGCACCTGGAGGGCGGCAACGACGGTGCTTTCCTGTTCGGCCGAACCGTCAACGAATGTGGCGTGGGCGAAAGCCTGCGCGGTCGAAACCGAGGCGACGAAAAGGCTGCAGGTGATGATTTTGGTGGTTTTCATTTGCTTGTCCCTGCGACTGCCATCCCTCTGGGTCCGCGCAGCCGCTCCGTGCCGCAAAGGCGGCGATGATCCCGTAAAACGAAAAATCAGGCGGACAGGGACGGAGGGCCGCGCGCGGCGGGTTTCCGGATCGTCAGCACGGAGCGGAAGCTCCATTCCGCAGGCAGGCGATTGTCGAGCCAGGCAAATTCAGTCTTCAGCCAGCCAGCCGTATCGGGCATCGGCAAAAGAATGGACGAGGCCAGCAGGCAGGCCTCGCAAAACAGGATGGCGTCGCCGGAATGGACGGGGCCTTCCCTGGTATGGGAAGCGTTGACGCCGTTGCCATGGCCAAGGCAGATTTCCGCAAAGCTGCCGTCCGGCAGCCGGTAACTCTCATCCAGCGCAACGGCAGGGGCTACGGCAAGTGCCGGCTTGTGGGCAAAGCCGAGGGACAACATCAGAGTCGCGCAGAAAATGCAAAGCATTTTCTCCATCCCCATCAGCCGTCTTTTTCGATTTGCATCCATGTTCTAGGCGATATCCCTGTTTCTCTCCGATTTCAAAGGGGAATTTTGCCGCAGGCCAGACCGTCGCAAGGGAACAATAGATGTCAGGCGGCATTTTCCTGCCGGAACCATTGTTCAAGGGAGGCCCACAATGCCAGCCAAATCCAAGGCCCAGCAGAAAGCGGCGGGCGCCGCACTGGCGGCCAAACGCGGAGAAACGAAGAAATCCAGTTTAAAAGGTGCTTCAAAAAGCATGGAGAAGTCCATGACGGAAAAGGAACTTGAGGATTTCGCATCGACAAAACGCAAGGGCCTGCCGGAGAAAAAATCCGACTGAAGAAAGCCGCCGAGGCCATCTATCGCCGCGGATCGCTGCGCCGATGGCGCAGATGGAGCAAGAATCTGTTCAGATGCGTCATTTGGTCCTTGCCAACAGCGGGGCTTCGCAGATAATGAGCGTCGCATCATCGTTGGGAGAAACCGCTTCACTGCGGTGCCGAAGGAGCAACCGCCCCGGAAACTCTCAGGCAAAAGGACCAGCGGTGACGACGGAACTCTGGAGAGAAGCCACCTTTCATAAGGACGGCTCGCCGAAGGGATAACAATCTCAGGCGACAAGGACAGAGGGGGCTCTTGAACCCGGTGCGTTTTTCGCGCCATGACCTGAGCCCGCGCGATCTTTCGCGCAACCCTGGAGGCGTCCTTGGACGATACCGCCGAGCTTCAAATCACGCCGCTCAATTCCCTGCATATTTCGCTTGGCGCCCGCATGGTGCCCTTTGCCGGTTACGACATGCCGGTGCAATATCCGGCCGGTGTGCTGAAGGAACATCTCCAGACCCGCACCTCCGCCGGTCTTTTCGATGTGTCCCATATGGGCCAGGTGATCGTGAGGGCGAAATCCGGCAACAATGAAGATGCCGCGCTCGCGCTGGAAAAGCTGGTGCCGGTGGATATTCTCGGCCTGAAGGAAGGCCGCCAGCGTTACGGCTTCTTCACTGACGAAAACGGCGGTATCCTCGATGACCTGATGATCACCAATCGCGGCGATCATCTTTTTGTCGTCGTCAACGCCGCCTGCAAGGATGCCGACGTCGCCCATATGAAGGCGCATCTTTCCGACGCCTGCGAAATCACGCTTCTCGATGACCGGGCGCTCATCGCGCTTCAGGGACCGCGCGCTGAGGCCGTTCTGGCTGAACTCTGGGCCGGCGTCTCGGAAATGAAATTCATGGATGTGCAGGAAGTGCCGCTGCACGACGTGCCCTGCATCGTCTCCCGCTCCGGTTATTCCGGTGAAGACGGCTTTGAAATCTCCGTACCCGCCGACAAGGCGGAAGAGATCGCCAAGGCGCTGCTAGAGCATCCCGATTGCGATCCGATCGGACTTGGCGCGCGCGACAGCCTGCGTCTGGAAGCCGGCCTTTGTCTCTACGGCAACGATATCGACACCACCACGTCCCCCATCGAAGCCTCGCTCGAATGGGCGATTCAGAAAGCGCGCCGCGCTGGCGGTGACCGCGAGGGCGGTTTTCCCGGCGCAGAGCGCATTCTCGGCGAACTGAAAGACGGCACATCGCGCCGCCGCGTCGGCCTGAAGCCCGAGGGCAAGGCGCCGGTGCGTGGCCATTCGAAGCTGTTCGCGGATGCTGAAGGCAAGACGGAAATCGGTGAAGTGACCTCGGGCGGCTTCGGCCCTTCGGTCGAAGGTCCCGTCGCCATGGGTTACGTCCCCGTTTCCCACGCCGCTCCCGGCACGGCTGTCTTTGCAGAAGTGCGCGGCAAATATCTGCCCGTCACCGTCGCTGCCCTGCCCTTCATCAAGCCCACCTATAAACGATAATTTCATCCCATCTCCGGAGAGAACACGATGCTGAAATTTACCGCAGAACACGAATGGCTGAAGTTCGAAGGCGATATCGCCACCGTTGGCATCACCAGCCACGCCGCTGAACAGCTTGGCGATCTCGTCTTCGTCGAATTGCCGGAAGTGGGCGCAACCTTTGCCAAGGATGGCGACGCGGCGACCGTTGAATCCGTCAAGGCGGCTTCCGACGTCTATTGTCCGCTGGATGGCGAAGTGGTGGAAATCAACCAGGCCATCGTTGATGATCCCTCGCTGGTCAATTCCGACCCGCAGGGCGCCGGCTGGTTCTTCAAGCTGAAACTCTCCAATCCGGCCGATGCCGAGACGCTGCTCGATGAAGCAGCCTACAAGGAGCTGATCGCGTAATGACGACGCCCACCGAATTCCATTTCACCGACTATCAGCCCTATGATTTCGCCAACCGGCGTCACATCGGGCCGTCGCCGTCGGAAATGGCCGAGATGCTGAAGGTCGTTGGCTACAAGAGCCTCGACGCGCTCATCGACGCCACCGTTCCCTCCTCCATCCGCCAGAAGGTGCCGCTCACCTGGCGTGCGGCGCTGACCGAACGCGAGGCGCTCGACCGTCTTCGCGAGACGGCCAACAAGAACCAGGTTCTGACCTCGCTGATCGGCCAGGGTTATTACGGCACCATCACGCCGCCGGTCATCCAGCGCAATATTCTGGAAAACCCGGCCTGGTACACGGCCTATACGCCCTATCAGCCGGAAATCAGCCAGGGTCGCCTCGAGGCGCTGCTGAACTACCAGACCATGGTGTCCGATCTGACCGGTCTCGATGTTGCCAACGCATCGTTGCTGGATGAAGCGACGGCTGCCGCTGAAGCCATGGCCATGTGCCAGCGTGTTGCCAAGTCCAAGGCGACCGCCTTCTTCGTTGACGCCAATTGCCATCCGCAGACCATCGCGCTGATCGAGACCCGCGCGGCCCCGCTCGGCTGGAAGGTGATTGTTGGCAACCCGTTTACCGATCTCGATCCGGTCGACGTGTTCGGCGCGATCTTCCAGTATCCGGGCACCCACGGCCATGTCAGCGATTTCTCCGGCCTGATTTCCCGCCTGCACCAGACGGGCGCCATTGCCGCCGTCGCCGCCGACCTTCTGGCGCTGACGCTCCTGAAGTCCCCGGGGGAAATGGGTGCAGATATCGCCATCGGCACCTCGCAGCGTTTCGGCGTTCCGGTCGGTTATGGTGGTCCGCACGCGGCTTACATGGCCGTCAAGGACGCGCATAAGCGCTCCATGCCCGGCCGTCTGGTCGGCGTTTCCGTCGATGCGCGCGGCAACCGCGCCTATCGCCTGTCGCTGCAGACCCGCGAGCAGCATATCCGCCGCGAAAAGGCGACGTCGAACATCTGCACCGCGCAGGTGCTGCTCGCCGTCATGGCTTCGATGTATGGCGTCTTCCACGGCCCGCAGGGCATCAAGGCGATTGCCCAGCAGACCCACCAGAAGGCCGTTTTGATGGCCAAGGGTCTGGAGAAACTCGGCTACACCATCGAGCCGGAGACCTTCTTCGACACGATCACCGTCGAAGTCGGCCATATGCAGGGTGTTATCCTGCGCTCGGCCGTTGCGGAAGGCGTGAACCTGCGCAAGGTGGGCGCGACCAAGATCGGCATGAGCCTTGACGAGCGCACGCGCCCGGCGACGCTTGAGGCGGTCTGGCGCGCATTCGGCGGCAATTTCTCCATCTCGGATTTCGAGCCGGAATATCGCCTGCCGAAAGAACTGCTGCGCACCAGCCAGTACATGACGCATCCGATCTTCCACATGAACCGTGCCGAAAGCGAGATGACCCGTTACATCCGCCGTCTTTCGGACCGCGATCTGGCGCTCGACCGCTCGATGATCCCGCTCGGTTCCTGCACCATGAAACTGAACGCCACGGCGGAAATGCTACCGATCACCTGGCCGGAATTTTCCGACATCCATCCCTTCGTACCGGCCAATCAGGCACTCGGCTACAAAGAGATGATCGACGATCTTTCTGAAAAGCTGTGCTCGGTCACCGGTTACGACGCCTTCTCCATGCAGCCGAATTCCGGTGCGCAGGGGGAATATGCAGGCCTTCTGACCATCCGCAACTACCACCTCGCCAATGGCGATACGCATCGCGACATCTGCCTCATTCCGACGTCTGCGCATGGCACCAACCCGGCCTCGGCGCAGATGGCAGGCATGAAGGTAGTGCCGGTGAAGGCACGCGACAACGGCGACGTCGATATCGATGATTTCCGTGCAAAAGCAGAGCAGTATGCGGAAAACCTCTCGTGCTGCATGATCACCTATCCGTCCACCCACGGCGTGTTCGAGGAGACGGTTCGCGAGATCTGCGAGATCACCCACAAGCATGGCGGGCAGGTCTATCTCGACGGCGCCAACATGAACGCCATGGTCGGCCTTGCCCGTCCGGGCGACATCGGTTCGGACGTTTCGCACCTCAATCTGCACAAGACCTTCTGCATTCCGCATGGCGGCGGCGGTCCGGGCATGGGCCCGATCGGCGTCAAGGCGCATCTGGCGCCTCACCTGCCCGGTCATCCCGCAACGGACGGTCGTGAGGGTGCGGTGTCTGCAGCTCCTTTCGGTTCGCCATCGATCCTGCCGATCTCCTGGAGCTATTGCCTGATGATGGGCGGCGAAGGGCTGACGCAGGCGACCAAGGTGGCGATCCTCAACGCCAACTATATCGCCGAACGGCTGAAGGGTGCCTACGACGTGCTCTACAAGTCCGAGACCGGTCGCGTGGCGCACGAATGCATCATCGACACCCGCCCGCTTGCAGACAGCTGCGGTGTGACGGTGGACGATGTGGCGAAGCGCCTCGTCGATTGCGGTTTCCACGCGCCGACCATGAGCTGGCCGGTGGCCGGCACGCTGATGATCGAGCCGACGGAATCCGAAACCAAGGCGGAAATCGACCGTTTCTGCGATGCCATGCTGGCGATCCGCGAGGAAGCCCGCGACATCGAGGAAGGCCGCGCGGACAAGACCAACAATCCGCTGAAGAACGCGCCGCACACGGTGGAAGACCTCGTCGGCGAATGGGATCGTCCCTATAGCCGTGAAAAGGGCTGCTTCCCGCCCGGCGCCTTCCGCATCGACAAATATTGGTCGCCGGTCAACCGCATCGACAATGTCTATGGGGACCGCAACCTCATCTGCACCTGCCCGCCGATGGAGGCTTACGCCGAAGCGGCGGAGTAAGACATCGGTGCAAACCGACATAGGAAGGCCCGGAGCGATCCGGGCCTTTTTCATCACGGTCAGCTTTGCAACCGCGCGGTCGCCTCCCGCGCAGGATTGATCCGCACACGCTCCATGCTAAACAGGTCGAGGCGGTTAAGAGGATGGAGTGGGAATGCGTCTGATTTGCCTGAATGGTTGGGGCGGAAAGCTTCATGACGAGCTCGTTCCTTATATTGCCTCATCCGACCCCGATATTTTATGCCTTCAGGAGGTGGTGCACACACCGGCCGCCACGCAGGATTGGCTGAGCTATCGCGATCACGGCATAGAGCTGCCGCAGCGGGCGAACTTTTTCCGCGATGTCACGGAGGCCTTGCCGTATCATGTGGCGATATTCTGCCCCGCGGCGCAGGGCGACCTCTGGCAGGGCGAGACACGACATTCTTCCCAATGGGGGCTGGCCACCTTCGTTCGCAAATCCATTCCCGTCATTGCGCAGGCGCAGGGTTTCGTACACGGCGTCTTTTCGGCTGAGGGATATGGCGACCATCCGCGATCACGCACGGGCCACGCCATCAGGGTTTTCGACTTCACGGCCGGTCAGCCTGTCGTCATTGCCCATATGCATGGGCTGCGCGACCTCGACGGCAAGCATGATACGCCTGCCCGGCTGGAACAGGCAAAACGTCTTGTGCAACTCGTCAAAAACATTGCGGAGGATGGCGACCGGGTCATCGTCTGCGGCGATTTCAATGTTCTGCCTGACAGCAGTACTTTCGCCGTGTTGAATGAGCTCAATCTTGTTGAGCTCGTTACGTCTCGCGGTTTCACTGATACCCGGACGTCGCATTATGCCAAACCGAACAGATATGCGGATTACCTGCTGGTCAATCCGGCTGTGAAGGTTGATCACTTCGACGTCGTGAGACAGCCCGAAGTCTCGGATCATTGCCCATTGCTGCTTGAATTCAGCTGAAGCGCCGCCGCCGTATGATCGCCACCCGTCAGCGCACCAGCCGGATATCGCTCGTCACCACCGTCTTGCCGGTTTTGCCGTCCTTGTCGGTGGTGCGCAGCCGCAAGCCGTTATCGCCGACTTTTTCAATGGTCATCGCGGCGACGCGGTCACCATTGATTTCACGGTTCCAACGGACCGTGAGGTTGATCGCGTTTCCCCGGCGATTCCCCGCCAGCGCCGAAGGGCGGCCGGAAGGGCCGGTATAGGTGCCGCTGTAACGCGCGCCGCTGGCGGCGAGATCGGCGGCGATAGCGCGTTTTACCACGACAAGTCCGCGGCATGTGCCGGACATGCGTAAGGCCGTCGCCTGCGCATCGGAGTTGAGCGTGCAATTCACGTTGATCGGCGGCATGCCGATCCTGGTGATGACCGTTCCCTTACCGGTCCACGTACCTTCCAGCGACGACAGAAAGGTGCTTTCGTCGGCTGCTGCGGGCATTGCCGCGAAAAAACCTGCCGTGACGGCGATCATTACCATGCGAATTGTTTCTCTGTTTTCCATTGGACGATTTCGCCGATTTGGTTTCGTTCGAACGCTAACGCACCATCGCCTCCGGATGTTCCAGCTCTGCCGTTCCGGAGCGCTCAACCCGTCTTAAAAACAAAAAGGAGGCCTCGCGGCCCCCTGTCTTGTTCGGTTGCATCGGAAATTCGGCGTCAGCCGACGAAAGCGCGCTCGATCACGAATTCGGCGGGCTTGTTGTTGGCGCCTTCGTTGAGGCCTGCCTTTTCCAGAAGCTCCTTGGTGTCCTTCAGCATGGCCGAGGAACCGCAGATCATGCCACGATCGATGGCGGGATCGAGGGCCGGAACACCGAGGTCGGCAAACAGCTTGCCATTTTCGATCAGCGTGGTGATGCGGCCCTTGAAAGGATAGTCTTCGCGGGTGACGGTCGCATAATGCTTGAGCTTGTCGCCGACGATCTCGTTCAGGAATTCGTGGTTACGGATTTCCTCGACCAGATCGAAACCGTATTTAAGCTCGGCCACGTCGCGGCAGGTATGGGTGAGGATGACTTCCTCGAACTTCTCATAGGTTTCCGGGTCACGGATAAGGCTCGCGAAAGGCGCGATGCCGGTGCCGGTGGAGAACATGTAAAGCCGTCTGCCGGGCGTCAGCGCATCCAGAACCAGCGTGCCTGTCGGCTTCTTGCGCATCAGGACGGTATCGCCGGGCTTGATCGCCTGAAGATGCGATGTCAGCGGGCCGTTCGGAACCTTGATCGAGAAGAATTCCAGTTCCTCGTCCCAGGCGGGGCTGGCGATGGAATAGGCGCGGTAGATTGGCTTGTCGCCAACCATAAGGCCGATCATGGCGAATTCGCCGGAACGGAAACGGAAACCGGCCGGGCGCGTCATGCGGAAACGGAACAGGTGGTCGGTATAGTGCTCCACCGATAAAACCGTCTCGGCGTAAACACCGTCAGGTATCTTGATCGCGAAATCTTCCGTCTTGGCTGGCGCGTTCATTTCAGGTTCCGTCCATTCTTATTCGATGCGACATTCTCCGACCGGGCAATTATACCATTTTTGCTCCGGTTTGAAGGCATGAGAATGTCAATACTGCCATGTGCGTAGGAAATATGTATCAAACACTCATATTTCCACGCAACGTGTCATAGAGACGCACGACGACGCCAGCTATAGGCCTCACCGCCGCTCGCCGGCTTGGCTGTCGGCTGATAATAAACCGGGATTTCCGGCAGGCGATTTTCAGACAGGCGGCGGATGGCCGTGCCGTTCGTTACCGCAAAGCTGGTGAAGCCGGTGCGCAGCATCAGCGGCACCTGATCGATCAGGACGTCGCCAACCGCCCTCACCTCGCCCGCAAAACCGAGACGGCTGCGCAGCAGCGAGGCGTGGCTGAACCCGCGACCGTCATTGAAGGCCGGGAAGCTTATGGCGACAAGGTCGATACGGTCGAGATAGGGTCCGAGCCGCGTCACATCGTAGGCGGGCGTGATCAGAACACCGAGGCCGATATCGTTGCTTTCGGCGGCGCGAACCAGAAAATCGGCAAGCGGCAGCACCGGCTTCTGCTCCGCCGTCGCTTTCACTTCTTCCGTTTCGATCACCCAGGGATCGTTTTCCACGAAGCCGTCACGGTTCCAGATTTTCGTCATTGCATTCTCCTCAGGCGGCTTCTGCAGCGGAACCGTAGAGCGCGTCCTTGAACGGCTGCGGTCCAACACGGCGATAGGCTTCGAGGAAAATTTCTTCCTTCGAAAGGCGAAGCCCGAGATAGGTGTCGACGATGGTTTCGATGGCGTCGGTGACTTTTTCCGGCTCGAAGCCACGGCCGATGATTTCACCGATCGAAGTGTTCTCATCGCCGGATCCGCCGAGCGTGATCTGGTAGAGTTCCGCGCCCTTCTTTTCCACACCCAGCAGGCCGATATGGCCGACATGGTGGTGGCCGCAGGCATTGATGCAGCCGGAAATCTTGATCTTCAACTCACCGATTTCCGCCTGACGCTCGGGCGAACCGAAGCGGGTGGAAATTTCCTGCGCCACCGGAATGGAGCGCGCATTGGCGAGCGCGCAATAGTCCAGCCCGGGACAGGCAATGATATCGGTGATCAGCCCGGCATTGGCGGTTGCGAGGCCAGCGCCTACCAGCGCGCGATAAACCGGCTCGAGATCGGCCAGCGCCACATGCGGCAGGATGATGTTCTGCTCATGGCTGATACGGATTTCGTCGAAGGCATATTCCGCTGCGATATCGGCGACGAGTTCCATCTGCTCGTCCGTCGCATCGCCCGGAATGCCACCGATCGGCTTCAGCGAGATCGTAACCATGCCGTAGTCGGGATGCTTGTGCGGTGCGACGTTCTGCTCGACAAAACGGGCAAAGCCTTCATCGGCCCGCTTCCAGCGCGCCAGACTTTCCCAGCCTTCCGGCCGGTCCTTCAGTGCCGGCGGCGCGAAGTAAGCGGTGATTGCCGCGATATCGGCATCCGGAAGCTTCAACTCGGTGTTCTTGAGTTCGGCGAATTCGACCTCGACCTGGCGGGCCAGTTCTTCCGCACCGGTCTCATGCACGAGAATCTTGATGCGCGCCTTGTATTTATTGTCGCGGCGGCCGTGCAGGTTATAAACCCGCATGATCGCCGTCGTGTAGGACAAGAGGTCCTCTTCCGGCAGGAAGTCGCGGATTTTCTTGGCGATCATCGGCGTGCGGCCCTGCCCGCCGCCGACATAGACGGCGAACCCGATCTCACCCTTGTCGTTCTTTTTCAGATGCAGGCCAATATCGTGCACCTGAATGGCGGCACGGTCGCGCTCGGCGCCGGTGACGGCGATCTTGAACTTGCGCGGCAGGAAGGAGAATTCCGGGTGTACGGAAGACCACTGACGCAGAATTTCCGCATAGGGACGCGGATCGGCGACCTCATCGGCGGCCGCGCCGGCGAAATGATCGGCGGTGACGTTGCGAATGCAGTTGCCGGACGTTTGAAGCGCGTGCATTTCCACGCTCGCCAGTTCGGAGAGGATATCCGGCGTATCGGAAAGACGCGGCCAGTTGTACTGGATGTTCTGGCGGGTGGTGAAGTGGCCATAACCCCGGTCATATTTGCGGGCGATGTGAGCCAGCATCCGCATCTGCTTCGAATTCAGCGTGCCGTAAGGAATGGCGACGCGCAGCATATAGGCATGCAGCTGAAGATAGACGCCGTTCATCAGGCGAAGCGGCTTGAACGCATCCTCGGCCAGTTCGCCGGAAAGGCGGCGCTCGACCTGATCGCGAAACTGCGCCACGCGGCCTTCAACAAATGCGTGATCGAACTCGTCGTAACGGTACATATTCTTCCTCAGACTGCGATGAATGCTGCATCGGCCGGCTTGAAGCCGGTGGCATAGTGCACGGTGGGGCCGGCGGCGCGAATGCGTTCGCGAAGACGCGTGGGCCAGAGCTTGCCGTTCTCCTCGATGACATCGATGACGGCCACATCGACGACCTTGTTGGCGGAGAAATCGCGCTTGCCGATTTCCTCGAACGAGGCGACGGCCTCCGCATGGCGGGCAACGATTGCGCCCTGCAGGTTCTCCGTCCACTCCCCGTTGGCATCGAGCCAGACGGCGATGCCATCGCTCAGGCGGTTGGCGGTCAAAACCTTGTCAGCCATTTACATACTCCCGTTTGAAATCCACCGGCCGCACTGACGATGCAAGCGCCTCGGACCTGTCAAAATTGGCGCCCGCCACCGCATCGCCGATGATGACCATGACCGGGCCGGTCAGTTCATCGCGATGTTCGAGCTCGGGCAGATCGTTCAGTGTGCCATGCAGCAGGCGGCGATCCGCGCGGCTGGCGTTTTCGATAACGGCAACCGTGGTTTCCACACCCAACCCGGCGTCGATGAGCCGCTTCGCGACCGAAGCAGCAACACTGCGGCCCATATAGACGGCGATGGTGGCGCCGGAAACGGCAAGCCGGGCCCAATCGGGCAGGACATCGCCGGCCAGATCGTGGCCGGTGGTGAAAATCAGCGATGAAGCGACACCGCGCAGCGTCAGCGGCAATTCGAAATCCGCAGCGGCGGCGAAGGCCGACGTGATGCCGGGCACGATCTCATAGGCAATACCCGCCTCGCGCAGCGCCGCCATTTCTTCGCCCGCCCGGCCATAGACCAGCGGATCGCCGGATTTGAGGCGCACGACGCGCTTGCCATCTTTGCCGAGGCGCACCAGCAGGCGGTTGATCTCATCCTGCGACTTGCTGTGGCAGCCCTTGCGCTTGCCAACGGAGAGCCGCTCCGCATCGCGGCGGCCCATATCGACAATCGCCTGCGGCACAAGCGCGTCGTAAACGATCACATCGGCTTCCATCAATACGCGCTGCGCGCGCAGCGTCAGCAGATCTTCAGCGCCCGGTCCCGCTCCGACAAGCCAGATACGGCCTTCACTGCGTTCGGGCGATTGCAGCAGGCGGTCGACGGCCTGACGGGCGGAGAGCGTGTCGCCAACGGCAACGGCATCCGCCACCGCACCTGAAAAGAACCGCCGCCAGAAATTGCGCCGCAAGGCGCCCTTCGGCACGCTCTCCTCGGCCGCATCGCGATACTGCACGGCAAGGCGCGCAAGTTTGCCAAGCGACGGCGACAGCATCTGATCGATGCGGGCGCGGATCATCTGGGCAAGAACCGGCCCTGCCCCTTCCGTGCCGATAGCCACGGCGAGGGGCGCGCGGGCGACGAGCGCGGGGGTGAAGAAATCGCAGAATTCCGGCTGATCCACCGCATTGGCGGGGATTTTCGCGGCGCGCGCGACGGTGACGATCTCACGGTCCAGCGCCTCGTCACCGGTAGCGGCGAAGACCAGCGTGGCATCTTCGATCAACGCACCGGCGAAAGGCAAAGCCCGGTGATCGATGCCGTTTTCGCTGATATAACGGGCAAAATCGGCTTCCGGCTGATCGGCATAGGCAACGATATGCGCGTTGGTATTGGCGAGAAGCCTTACCTTCGCGAAGGCTTCATCGCCATTACCGAAAACAGCGACCTGCCGCCCCTCGACCCGGAAGAAAGCGGGGAAGGTTGAAAGGCGGTCGCCAGCAGCGGAAAAATCATGTTCGTTGTGCATTGGACATATATCCCGCATTGCGGTGCAAGATTGAAGAAACAGAAATTCAAGCCTTTCCGACACCTGGATTTTTATTTCTCGAAGACCCCGGTTTTGGAGGAAAACAAACCGGCGATGCTTTTCCACACCTGCGCAAGCCCTGAGAATCCCCTCGCAATCCCTTGACAAAGCGGGTCCCCGCGCCGAACAAGGAGCGACAATCGACTATCGATTTCCCCATGCGAAGACCGCTTTTCCCTAAAGCGGCACTAAGGATCAGACCCTTGACCAGCTCCACCCTCGCCGCCCGCCTTCTCGATGTCATCGAACACGATATTCTGCCCTTGACGGCGCGTGGCGTCAGCCTTGGCAACAAGGTTTTCGGCGCGGCGATCCTGCGCAAATCGGACCTGTCGCTGGTGGTCGCCGAGACCAATAACGAGCTGGAAAATCCGCTCTGGCATGGTGAAGTGCACACGCTGAAGCGGTTTTACGAGCTGGGCGAAAAGCCGAGTACGAGGGAGCTGATTTTTCTCTCCACCCACGAACCCTGCACCATGTGCATGTCCGCCATCACCTGGGCCGGCTTCGATAATTTCTACTCCTTCTTCAGCCACGAGGATTCCCGCGACGCTTTCGCGATCCCTCACGACCTGAAAATCCTCAAGGAAGTTTTCCGGCTGGAACCGGGCGGCTATCGCCGTAACAATGCCTTCTGGAATTCGTATTTCATCGCCGATCTGGTGGAGGGTGAAGAGGACCCGCTGAAGACCACGTTGAAGGCGCAGACGGCCCGCATCAAGGCCGCTTATGACGATCTTTCCACCAGCTACCAGTCGTCCAAGAGCGGCAACGACATTCCATTGAACTAGAGCACTTCCGCAGGACGTGCGTGGCGGTTTTCCGTCCGGGCGATGCGCAGAAACAAAGAACGAAGGTTTGAGACACTATGGAAGCCTCGAAGGATATTTCCCGCCTGATCGAGATCATGGAAGCGCTGCGGCAGCCGGAAACCGGTTGCCCTTGGGATGTCGTGCAGACTTTCGAGACGATCAAGCCCTATACCGTTGAAGAGGCTTATGAAGTCGCCGACGCCATCGAGCGCAAGGATATGGACGATCTTTGCGAGGAGCTGGGCGACCTTCTGCTACAGGTGGTTTTCCATGCCCGCATTGCCGAAGAGATGGGCGAATTCGCCTTCGGCGACGTGGTGCATGCCGTGACCTCAAAGATGATCCGCCGTCATCCCCATGTCTTCGCCGTATCCGACGCCGACACGCCGGACGGCGTCAAACTGCAATGGGACCGCATCAAGGCGGAAGAAAAACGCGAGCGTGCAGAGCGACGCGCGCGACGCGGCATCACCGAGGATTTCAAAGCAGGTTTTCTGGGCGGCGTACAGCGCAGCCAGCCGGCGCTGACCGAGGCCCTGAAGCTGCAGGAACAGGCAGCGCGTGCCGGTTTCGACTGGTCGAACCCCGCTCCCATTCTCGACAAGATTGAGGAGGAAATCGCTGAATTGCGTGAGGCGCTGGCGGAGGGAAAACCGGAGAAGGTGTCGGACGAGCTCGGCGATCTCATTTTTGCGCTCGTCAATATCGGCAGGCATGTCAAAGCCGATCCGGAAGATGCGCTGCGCGGTACGAATACTAAATTCCGCAGACGTTTCAATCACATCGAAACGTCGCTCACCCAAAATGGCGAAACGCTGGAAGAAGCGAGCCTCAAGAGAATGGAAGATCTCTGGCAGGCGGCGAAACGCATCGAACGTTCGCTTGATACGGTTTCATCCTGATCGCAGGGATATGCGGTGAATCCGGTAAGGCACAGCACTTCCATTATGACTGCCGAATGCATCTGGCAGCAGCGCAGCATCCGCAACCGTCACCCCGGATTTAGTCCGGGGTCCAGCGCGATCAAGTCTTTGATCGCAAAAGACTCTTCTCACGGCGCAGACGCGCCGTGGCTGGATTCCGGCTCAGGGCCGGAATGACGGAGAGAGTTTGGGACAATGCAAGGAGCTCAGCGCTCCCAGTCTTCCCGTTCGCGGACAGTCACTTTACCAAGCTTCCGTTCCAGTTCGGCCGCTTGCGCTTCCGAAAGGCGCACATCGAGCGCGACCGATCCGTCCTCATGGTCTTCGCGACCGTCGACGATGGAATTATTGTAAATCCAGGAGATGAGCGGCAATTGCTCGACGGACAGAAGCACCGTCGTCTCCGTCAGCACACCGGAAAGGCGCTTTGAAATCTCGTCCATCAGGGCATCGACGCCCTCACCCGTAATGGCCGAAACAGCGCGGATATCCGAACGACCTTCGGCGCGCTGCATGATGGCGTCATGCGCTTCCGGCTCGAGACGGTCGACCTTATTCCAGACCTCGATGATGCGCTTTTCCGCTTCCTTCTCGTCAATGCCGAGGTCGCCGAGAATACGCAGCACATCCGCAGACTGGGCGGCATTGTCCGGATCGGACATATCGCGCACATGCAAAACGAGATCGGCTTCCAGCACCTCTTCCAGAGTGGCACGGAAAGCGGCGACCAGATGCGTCGGAAGATCGGAAATGAAACCGACCGTATCGGACAGGATCACGGTGCGGCCATGCGGCAGCTTCATGCGGCGCAAGGTCGGGTCGAGCGTGGCGAACAGCATATCCTCCGCCAGAACGCCGGCGCCGGTGATGCGATTGAACAGTGTGGATTTGCCGGCATTGGTGTAACCGACGAGAGCGACGATCGGATGCGGCACCTTGCGGCGCTTGGCGCGGTGAAGCTGACGCGTGCGGACCACCTGCTCCAGCTCGCGCTCCAGCTTGACGATGCGTTCCTGCAAAAGCCGGCGGTCGGCTTCGATCTGGGTTTCACCCGGGCCGCCCATGAAGCCCGCACCGCCACGCTGGCGTTCAAGGTGGGTCCAGCTTCGGACGAGGCGGCCCTTCTGGTAGTTCAGATGCGCAAGATCGACCTGCAGCGTGCCTTCCTTTGTGGAGGCGCGGCGACCGAAGATTTCAAGGATCAGGCCCGTGCGGTCGATGACCTTGCAATTCCACTGCTTTTCGAGATTGCGCTGCTGCACCGGGGTCAGCGGATGATCGACGATCACCAGGCCGGAATCGGTCTCGTCGAGAAGATGGCCGATTTCTTCGATCTTGCCGGTTCCGAACAGCGTGGCCGGGCGCGGCTGGTTCACCGGAACGATGAGACCCTGCGTCACTTCCAGATCGATGGCGAGCGCCAGCCCCTTTGCTTCCTCAAGTTTGGCTTCGACCGAACGGCCGGGAGCAGCCGGGCCGGCAGCCGCGTCGCGGGTTTCGCGCTGCTTGAGGACCGGCACGAGGACGACCGCACGCATGTCGTCGCGGCGCTTTTCCTGCTCCGGAATAATCGATTCGTTCGAGGTGTCGCGCGTTGAAATGGGTTCAGCCTTGTCCAGAAAGAGGATTGCGGCCGACCGCATCCGCGCGGGCGGCCATGGGGATTAACCTGACGGCACGGGAAATGTTCCCGCTCCGGGTCAGTCTATATCGAATATCCGTCGAGGGAGCCCGATCAGGCAGCGCCTTCTTCGCTTTCGAACATCTGCATCGGCTGGCCGGGCATGATGGTGGAGATCGCATGCTTGTAAACAAGCTGCGAATGACCGTCACGGCGCAGAAGCACGCAGAAATTGTCGAAGGAGGTGACAACGCCCGTCAGCTTGACGCCATTGATCAGGAAAATCGTGAGCGAAATCTTTTGCTTACGAACGGTATTGAGGAAGAGATCCTGAAGGTTTTGAGAACGTTCCGCCATGGCGCCGCTTCTTTCTTTTTTGCCGGCAGGGATACCGGAAAATAATCAATCAATAATAAGCCGGCCGAGTCTTGTCCCCCGCTTGGCCGACCTCAAACTCTGGTATCAAATCGTGTTCCGTTCCGCAACGGTCAAAACAGCCGAATGAGTACGAGTATTGACCCACATTTTCAATTCGGGACAGTCAAAAATATTGTATCGAAACACGGAAAAGTTGTTCCACGTCGCGCACCGCATCGGCGGATGCAAACAGCACGACCCGGTCCTTCGCCTTGATTTTCGTGCTGCCATCCGGGCGGATCACCACGCCGTCGCGATAGATCGCCCCAATGCGCACACCGTCGGGCATATCGATGTCGCGGAAGGACTGGCCGACCAGCGGCGACGTCTCCAGCGCTTCCGCCTCGATCACCTCCGCCGAGCCGCGCTGGACGGCATAAACTGAGCGGATGCGGCCCTTGCGCACGTGCTGAAGCACGCGGGAGATCGTTACGGCCCGGGGGTTGATATAGGCATCGAGCCCCAGAGAGCGGGCGACGTCGTGGAACGACGTACTGTTCAAGAGCGCCAGATTCGATTTGCAGCCGAGCTGCTTGGCAATGACCGCTGCCAGAATATTGGTCTGATCATTATTGGTCAGCGTGACCATCAGATCGGCATCCTGAATATCCGCCTGCATCAGGATTTTCTGGTCGAGCGCCGAGCCGTGCATGACGATGGTATTGCTGAGCTGTTCGGATGCGGCAACCGCCCTGTCGCGGTCCGCCTCGATGATCTTTACCCGCGTTTTCGGCTGCATTTCCTCGATCTTGCGGGCGACGAAGTGGCCGATATTGCCGGCGCCGGCAATCACGATGCGCTGCGCTTCCTGCTCCTCATGGCCGAAAAGGCTTAGGGTGCGGCGGGCGTGCTGGCGCTGGCAAATGACATAGGCAAGGTCGCCCACCCGCAACTGTTCCGAAGAATGCGCCACCTTGAGGATACCATCCCGATAAACACCCACCACCGTGGCGATGAGGTCCGGAAAGAGGCTGGAGAGCTGCTGCAGCGGCGTGTTGATGACCGGGCAATCCTCCATGCATTCGATGGCCAGCATGTAGATCGTGTCGTCAGCGAAACGCACCACATCCGTTGCACCCGGAAAGGCGATGCGCCGGAGCACCATCTTGCCGACTTCGACTTCAGGCGAAATCGTCACGTCGATGGACATGTTCTCGCGGCTGAAGAGATCGGCATATTCCGGCTTCAGATAGCTCTGGTCGCGGATGCGGGCGATCTTGGTCGGCACGCTGAACAGGGCATGCGCCACCTCGCAGGCGACGATGTTGATCTCGTCATGCAAGGTCACGGCGATGATCATGTCGGCCTGATCGGCGCCGGCCTTGGCCAGCATGTCAGGATGCGCGCCATGGCCGACATAGCCACGCACATCCAGCGTCTCGGTAATGGCGGTGATGAGCGGTGCGGCGGTATCGATGACCGATACCTCATTATCCTCCCGCGACAATTGTTCGGCGATGCCGTAAC
Source organism: Agrobacterium sp. P15N1-A (assembly GCF_044626815.1). NCBI lineage: Bacteria > Pseudomonadati > Pseudomonadota > Alphaproteobacteria > Hyphomicrobiales > Rhizobiaceae > Agrobacterium > Agrobacterium sp. P15N1-A. The sequence goes on from NZ_JBIUPF010000001.1 coordinate 183,074, forward strand.
CCACCTGCCCTGCGCCGCAAATGATGACTTTCATGCTGTCTCTCTGACGGAATAATCGGTTACGGCGAAGCGCCTTCTTTCCTTATACGCCGAGAGATTTCAGTTTGCGATGCAGTGCAGACCGTTCCATGCCGACAAATTCCGCCGTTCGCGAAATATTGCCGCCGAAGCGATTGATCTGCGCCATCAGGTAGTCGCGCTCGAACATTTCACGCGCCTCGCGCAACGGCAGGGTCATGATGTGCTGATCGCCCTGCGCCGAAATCTTCGGCAGCATGTCGCCAATATCTGACGGCAGCATATCGGCCGAGATCGGCGCTTCGCCGCCTTCTGGACGGGCGAGAATCATCAGCCGCTCGATATTGTTCCGCAGCTGACGGATATTGCCCGGCCAGTCATGCGTCTGCAGGACCGCCATGGCGTCGTCGCCGATCTTGCGCGGACGGATGCCGGCCTGCTCGGAAATCTGGCGCATGAACATATCGACGAGGAAAGGAATATCTTCGCGCCGTTCGGAGAGCGCCGGCACCTTCACCGGCACCACGGCGAGGCGATGATACAGGTCTTCACGGAACTGGCCTTCGGCGATCAGGCTTTCGAGGTGATGGGCGGTCGAGGAAATGATGCGCACATCCACCTTCACCCGCTTGCCGCCGCCGACGCGCTCGAACTGCTGATCGACCAGCACGCGCAGAATCTTGTTCTGCGTCTCGCGCGGCATTTCGCCGACTTCATCGAGATAAAGCACGCCGCGATGGGCTTCTTCCAGAGCGCCGACCTTGCGCGGCTGCCCGGGCAGGCCTTCCGTGCCGAAAAGCGCAATTTCCATGCGGTCGGGGGTGATCGTCGCGGCGTTGAGCGCCACGAAGGGTCCGCTCGCACGCGAGGACTTCTTGTGCACCATGCGCGCCACAAGTTCCTTGCCTGAACCGGAGGGGCCGAGGATCATGATGCGGCTGTTGGTGGGCGCAACCCGGTCGATGGTCTGGCGAAGCTGCGACACAGCAAGCGATGCGCCGACGAGTTCAACCGCATCACCGGTACGCTTCTTGAGCTCCTGAACCTCGCGCTTCAGCTTGGAGTTTTCCAGCGCCCGCTCGGCGATCAGGATCAGACGGTCGGCCTTAAACGGCTTCTCGATAAAGTCGAAAGCGCCGCGCTTGATGGCGTTGACGGCGGTTTCGATATTGCCGTGACCGGAAATCATGACCACCGGGATTTCGGGGTGGCGGCTCTTGATCTCATCCAGCAGCGCCAGACCGTCGAGCTTCGAGCCCTGCATCCAGATATCGAGAAAGATCAGGCGCGGCACGCGCTCCGAAATGGCGGCCAGCGCGCTGTCGCTGTCGAACGCCATGCGGGTCTCGTGGCCCTCGTCGGACAGAATGCCCGCTACGATTTCGCGAATGTCCGCCTCGTCATCCACGACCAGAATATCAGACGCCATATGCTGCTTCCTTGTTATTTTCGCCGCCGACCGCCTCGATATAGGGTAGCAGCACTCTGATCATGGCGCCGTGGCCGTGATCGAACTCCGGCGGGGCATCGTGGAGTTCCAGATACCCGCCATGCTCTTCGATGATTTTCTTGACGATGGCGAGGCCGAGGCCCGTGCCCTTGTCCCGCATCGTCATATAGGGTTCGAGAATGCGGTGACGGTTCTCGACGGGAAGGCCGCGGCCATTGTCGATGATGTCAGCCACGAAACGCGAATTGGCTTCGTCAAAAGCGGCGCGCACCAGAATTTTACCCGGCCGCTTTTCGCCTTCCACCGCCTCGATGGCTTCCGTCGCATTCTTGATGAGGTTGCCGAAGGCCTGCCCCAGCATGCGGGCATCGAACATACCCTCCAGCGGGATATCACCCAGCTCCGTCGCAAACTTCGTATCGGCGGCGCTGATTTCCCTCAGGAACGCCGCATCCTTCAGGATCGCCCGCAGATCCGACTTTTCCTTCGTCGGCTTCGGCATGCGCGCAAAGGCGGAGAATTCATCCACCATCCGGCCGATATCGCCGACCTGCCGGACGATGGTGTCCGTACACTGGTCGAAGACGGCGCGGTCGCTCTCGTCGATCTGCTTGCCGAAACGGCGTTTGATACGCTCGGCGGAAAGCTGGATCGGCGTCAGCGGGTTCTTGATCTCATGCGCGATGCGGCGCGCCACATCCGACCATGCGGTCGAACGCTGGGCGATGACGAGATCGGTGATGTCGTCGAGGGTAATAACGTAGCTGTCACGGCTGTCGCGGGCGTCCTCACGGGTCACCTGCACATTCAGCGTCCGTTCCTTGCCGCGCCGCATGATGTTGATCTGCTTGCGGAAGTTGCCGCGTGACCAGGTATTGGCCTCGTTGACGACCTGTTCGATTTCGGGCGCGATCTCCGACAGTTGCGCGCCGATAAGCTGCTCGGATGTCTGCGCCAGGAATTCTTCGCCCGACGGATTGACGATGGTGATCCTGCGGTTCTCATCGACACCGATGACGGCGGCAGTGACGCCTGACAGCACGGCCTCGATGAAGCGGCGGCGGTCGTCGATATCGTCCTTGGCCTCGATGATCTGTTCCTGCTGGCTGCGCAGTTCCGAGACCATCTTGTTGAAGGTGCGCGACAGTCGTCCGACGTCGCCATCGACCGCGCGGACGGGAACCAGCACATGCATGTTGCCGGTGGCGACACTGTCTGCCGCACTGATGAGGAGACGGATAGGCCGCACGATACGGTCGGCCACCGCAATCGCCGTCCAGATGGCGGCGAGAAGCACGATCAGTGCGAAACCGAGATAGAGGATCGCAAAGGCGATCTGCAGCGGCGCGCGGCCTGCCTCCATCGCCTTGTATTCGGCGCGGTTCTCCTCCATCAGCCGCATCGCGCTCATTACCTTGGGATCGACGGCGCGCACCGTGTAAAGGAAGGTGCCGCTGATGCCTTCGAGCTTGATAATGGCGCCGACGAGGTTGGTGATACCGGGCGGTATCAGCGTCGGCTGGCCGGCGGCCGCCTTTTCAAGCGCGTCATGCGGGATGGCGGGAAGCGGTTTTTCGGTCTTGATGTCGGCCTGGGCAACGGCGTCGCCGTCCTCCTGCACCAGAAACGCGCCGAGAAGGCCGCGCCCCTTGGCCTGACGGGTCATCAGATCGACGAAGCCGGTGCGATCCAGATAAAAAAGCGCACGGTTGCGGTCGAGGTCGGTCGCCATCGACAGGGTCTGACCCTGAAGATAACCGGCATTCTCCATCATATAGGCTTGGGCGATATTGCTCGATGAATCGACGATCGACTGCGTGCGAAGCGAAAACCAGCGGTCGAGGCCGACATTCAGCGTCAGACTGGCGAAGATGGCGACGAGCACCGCGGGCGTTATCGCCACGATGGAGAAAAGCACGACGATGCGCACGTGCAGACGCGCCGCCGCCCTGCCCTTTTTACGCGCCTTCAGCAGCCGGTTGATTTCGCGCCCGATGAGGAAGATCAGGCCGATCACGAAGATCGAATTGATGACGACGGAGGCGATGACGACGTTCGATGTCGGCGCGATTGGCGTGACACCCAGAAGCACGAACAGGGTGAGGATGGCGCAAACGAGAGCGACGCCGGCGAGCACCAGCCCCGGCAAAGCGAAAGACATCCTGCGATCGGCAACCACCATGCCCGCTGCTTCATCGGCAACGGCGTTTTCGGCGGCGGGTTTCCGCATGCACTACTCCCAATCGCTGACCAGCCAGCACCACATTTCTGAAGTCAGGTAAGACGCGCCTCAGACCGGCGAATCTCTTTCCTTCCTAGTGTTTTTCAAGCAACACAATGTGGCGAAAGTGCAACGACAAATGCGGCCTTGTCAACATTCTCAGGTTGGGCGGGAGCTACGATAAACGGAAACGCCAAGCTCGCGGATTTTCTTGCGCAGCGTATTGCGGTTCAGGCCGAGAAGATCGGCGGCCTTGATCTGGTTGCCGCGCGTCGCGGTCAGAGCCGCGAGAATCAGCGGATATTCGAGCTCGCGCAGAACGCGGTCGTAAAGGCCGGGCGGCGGCAGGCCATCGCCGAAACTGGCGAAATAATCCCGCATATTTTCTTCCACCGCCTGCGAAATGGTGAGCGAACCGGTGCGGACCGCCATCTTGTCGAGCGGGCTATCGGGCACATCCGATTGCAGTTCCTGCTCTATAATCTCGCGGGTGATGACTTCCTGCGGATAAAGCGCCATCAGGCGGCGGATCAGGTTTTCCAGCTCGCGCACGTTGCCCGGCCAGGCATAGGCCTTCATGACCTCCAGCGCCTCGCTCTCGAAACGCTTGCCTTCCAGACCTTCCTTTTCGCCCTGCTGGATGAAATGGCGCACCAGATCGGGAATATCCTCGGCGCGGTCACGCAACGGCGGCAGCCGCAGCGGTACGACGTTCAGGCGGTAATAGAGGTCTTCGCGGAAAAGGCCCTGATTGATCGACTGCTTCAGGTCCTTGTTGGTGGCGGCGACGATGCGGACATCGGTGCGGATCGGCGTGCGGCCGCCCACTGTGGTATATTCGCCCTGCTGCAACACGCGCAGCAGGCGTGTCTGGGCATCCATGGGCATGTCACCGATTTCGTCGAGGAACAGCGTGCCGCCCTCGGCCTGTTCGAAACGGCCGGTGGAGCGGTTCTGCGCACCGGTAAAGGCACCCTTCTCATGGCCGAAGAGTTCGGATTCGATCAGGTCGCGCGGGATTGCCGCCATGTTGATGGCGACGAAGGGGCCGTTGCGGCGCTTGCCGTAATCATGCAGCGCACGCGCCACCAGTTCCTTGCCGGTGCCGGATTCGCCGGTGATCATCAGCGTCAGGTCGGTCTGCATCAGGCGGGCGAGAACGCGGTAGATTTCCTGCATCGCGGCAGAGCGGCCGACGAGCGGCATGCCGTCCTGCATGTCGTCATCGAGTTTCGCCGGCTTGCGCTTCGGTTCCGACAGCGCGCGGCCGATGATGGCGATCAGTTCCGTCAGGTCGAAGGGCTTCGGCAGGTAATCGTAAGCGCCTTTTTCCGAGGCCTTGATGGCCGTCATGAAGGTGTTCTGCGCACTCATGACCAGAACCGGCAGGTCCGGGCGGGCCTTCTTGATGCGCGGCAGAAGATCGAAGGCGTTTTCATCCGGCATCACGACATCGGTCACGACAAGATCGCCCTCACCCGCCGAAACCCAGCGCCAGAGGGTGGCGGCATTGGAGGTGATGCGCACGTCGTAACCGGCGCGGCTCAGCGCCTGGTTCAGCACCGTGCGGATTGCGGCATCATCATCGGCGACGAGGATCGTAGCTGTCATTGGTCATTTCCTGTCGTGTTCGGCAAAGAGCGGTCGTCGAGCGCCACTTCCGGCGAGACGGGCATCAATACGCGGAAAGTCGTGCGGTGGTTCTGGCTGTCGCATTCGACAATGCCGCCATGGGCGCCGATCAGCTTGGCGACAAGCGCCAGCCCGAGGCCTGAACCATTCGTCTTGGTGGTGATGAAAGGATCGAAAAGATGCGGCAGAAGATCGGCCGGAACGCCCGGGCCATTGTCATGCACGCAGAATTCGAGCGGTAGCGAGATGCGCTCGCGGCTGCCGGCGACCGAAAGCCGCATGCCGGGACGATAGGCGGTGGTGAGGATGATCTCACCGTCCGGCTGGTTGCCCACGGCTTCCGCCGCATTCTTCACCAGATTGAGAAACACCTGCACCAGCTGGTCGCGATTGGCATAAACAGGCGGCAACGAGGGGTCGTAGTTTTCCGAAATCTTGATATTGCGGGCAAAGCCAGCCTTGGCGATGGCCTTCACATGATCGAGCACGGAATGGATGTTGACCGGCACGCGATCCACCGGCCGCTCGTCGGAAAATACCTCCATGCGATCGACCAGCGAGACGATGCGGTCGGTCTCGTCGCAGATCAGCCGCGTCAGCGCCCGGTCTTCATCGGCAACCGAAGTCTCCAGCAGCTGGGCAGCGCCGCGAATGCCGGACAGCGGGTTCTTGATCTCATGGGCGAGCATGGAGGCAAGGCCTGTGACAGAGCGCGCCGCAGCGCGATGCGTCAGTTGCCGGTCGATCTTGTCGGCCATCGACCTTTCCTGGAAGACGACCACCACCGATCCCGGCTCGCTGACAACGGGCGCGACATAAAGATCGACCAGCTTGTCCTGACCAAGACGCGGCGAACTCAGATCGACGCGATATTCGTTGACCGGCGCGCGGCGCTCCCGCACCTGATCGATCAGTGCGAGCAACGGGCTGCCGAAGGGAATGAAGGTCGAAACGCGGTAGCGCGCGAGATGGGAGGCGCTCGCCCCGAAAAAGGCTTCGGCTTCCCAGTTGGCAAAGGCGATGAAACCTTCGGCATCCACCAGAATGACGGGGTTCTGCACCGCGTTCAGAACCGCCATGGCAAGCGGGTTTGCATCTGCCGGGCTGTGTTTGTCAGCGCTCATGCGGCCTTCCTTGCGGCGTCTTCGCCCGCATTTTCGCTAAGGGCGGAGCGCAGCAGGTCCGCCACTTCCGCCGTGTCACGCGATGTCATGATTTCAGCCTTGTCAGTCGTGGCGATCTCTGGCGCGAAACGGTCGAGATACCAGCCAAGATGTTTGCGGGCGTGCCGGAGACCGGCTTCCCTTCCATAAAATTCCAGCATCATCTCGTAATGTTCGATGGCGATGCCGGGAATATCGGCGCGGTGCGGCGCTGAATGTCCGGCAAGCACCGCCGGCAGCCAGGGCTGCCCCTGCGCGCCGCGACCGACCATGACGGCATCCGCACCCGAGCGGCGCAGGATTTCGCGCGCATCTTCGGCCGTTTCAACGTCGCCATTGGCAATCAGCGGCACGGAAATCACCTCACGCACGGCGCGGATGGCATCCCAGTCCGCCCGTCCCTCGTAAAACTGCATACGGGTGCGGCCGTGAATGGTAATGAGCTGAACGCCAGCGGCTTCGGCACGGCGGGCGATCTCCGGCGCATTGATGGTGTTCTCGTCCCAGCCAAGCCGCATCTTCAGCGTCACCGGCACGTCGACTGCATTGACCGTCGCCTCGATGAGCGAGAGAGCATGATCGGGATCGCGCATCAAAGCGGAGCCGGAATAACCGCCCGTCACCTTCTTGGCTGGACAGCCCATATTGATGTCGATGATGCCGGCGCCATTATCGGCCGTGATCTTCGCTGCCTCGGCCATGAAATGCGCCTCGCGTCCGGCAAGCTGCACCATATGCGGAACCATGCCGGCATTTTTCAGCCGCGCCCAGGATTCGCCCCGGTTGGCGACGAGCTCACGGCTTGCCACCATTTCCGTAACGACAAGGCCCGCGCCATAACGCCAGGCGAGCTGCCGGAACGGCAGATCCGTCACGCCCGACATGGGCGCCAGCACGGCACGATTACGGATCGTGACTGAGCCGATACTGAACGGTTCTGACAACTCCGGAAGATGCAATTGATGATCTTTCATGCAGAAGGGTTATTTGCATTATTTTTAGACAGTGTTTGTGCAGTTGCCAAGCACTTTTAGAAGGTTGCACCTTTTATTTGCTGGGCGACTGCCTGCCTGTTTTGCTGTCGGCAGCAATTTGTGCAGGTTCAAAGGCGCAATGACGCTCGATCCTGCGACATGCAGGGGCGAATGCGCGTCTTATCGGGCTGGCCATCCGGGTTTTGAAACGCTAGAGCAGGACTGTCAACCGCTAAGGGTTGCGCGCAAAGCATAAGACCAATGCAGGAAAGTACTATGAAACTCGGCATCGTCATCGTCGCCGCCGGACGCGGAGAAAGAGCGGGCTCTCCCGAAGAAGGGCCGAAACAATATCGCCCTATCGGCGGCAGGGCCGTGATCGAGCATACATTGTCGACCTTCCTTGCCTGGGATCATGCCTCCCCCATCGTGATCGTCAGTCATGCAGACGATGCGGCACTGTTGTCGCCGATCCTCCAGCGGCTTGATGCCGGCGAGCGGATCGTTACCGTCACGGGCGGTGCGACACGCCAGCAATCGGTGCTTGCCGGGCTGGAAGCGCTCGCCTCGGAAGAGCTGACGCATGTGATGATCCATGATGCCGTGCGGCCTTTCGTCGCCGTGGACATGCTGGAACGCATTATCGCCCTGCACCGGGCCGGCGCTAGCGGCGTCCTGCCTGCCCTGCCCGTCACCGACACGCTGAAGCGCGGTTCGGATGGTCGCGTTGTGGAAACGGTTTCCCGGCAGGGGCTTTATGCCGCGCAGACGCCACAGAGTTTCGGCTACGGCGATATTCTCGCCGCGCACCGCGCCGCTGCCGCCTCCGGAAAGTCCGATTTTACCGATGATGCTTCGATTGCCGAATGGGCGGGACTGACGGTGACGCTGACCGAGGGTTCGGTCGACAATGTAAAACTCACTCTCAAGCGGGATATCGCCATGGCCGATGAAAAGCTCTCCCACGGATTGCCGGACGTGCGCACCGGCAATGGTTACGACGTGCATCAGCTGGAGGCCGGCGACGGCGTGACGTTGTGTGGCGTCTTCATCGAACACGACCAGAAACTCAAAGGTCATTCGGATGCGGATGTGGCTTTGCATGCGCTGACGGATGCGCTGCTTGCCACCTGCGGTGCTGGCGATATCGGCGATCACTTCCCGCCTTCCGATCCGCAATGGAAGGGCGCCGCCTCACGCATCTTCCTCGAACATGCGGCCAAAGTGGTTCGCGACAATGGCGGCACGATCATGAATGCCGATGTCTCGCTGATTGCGGAAGCGCCGCGCATCGGCCCGCACCGCCAGGCCATGCGCGAGGCACTCTCGGACATGCTGGGCATCGCGCTGGAGCGCTGCTCGGTGAAGGCGACGACCAATGAGACCATCGGTTTCGTCGGCCGCCGGGAAGGCATCGCTGCAATCGCCACCGCTACCGTCGTCTACAGGGGCAGACCTTTATGAACCTTTTTCCCGCTGACATAGAAGAGCTGGCCAGGCAGATCATTATCGATTTCACCGCGCATGGTTTCATGGTCTCGACCGCGGAAAGCTGCACGGGCGGCCTGATCGCCGGTGCCCTGACGGAGATTGCCGGCTCCTCCGCTGTCGTCGATCGTGGTTTTGTCACCTATACCAATGAAGCCAAGATGGACATGCTGGGCGTTGGCGCCGAGACGCTGGCGAATTTCGGCGCGGTCTCCCGGCAGACGGCGCTGCAGATGGCGCATGGCGCTCTCTTCCGTTCACGGGCGGATTTCGCCGTGGCGGTAACCGGCATTGCCGGTCCGGGCGGCGGTTCCGCCGACAAGCCGGTTGGGCTGGTGCATCTGGCCGCCAAGGCGCGCAGCGGTAAAATCCTGCATCGGGAAATGCGTTATGGCGAGATCGGCCGCACGGAAATCCGGCTTGCGACGGTGAGGACGGCGCTAGAGATGCTGACGGCCCTCAATCAGGCCGGGTCCGTATAAATTTTATCGGCACGCGTTTCGAAGGCTTCTGCGAACATGCGGAAGGCCCGGTCGAACATCGACCCCATGACTGCGCCGAGCAGACGGTTCTTGAATTCGTAATCGATGAAGAAATGAATGGCTGAGCCGCCATCGTCGGCGGGCTCGAAACGCCAGCGATTGTCGAGATATTTGAACGGGCCGTCGATATATTTCACGTCGATGGCGCGCTCGGCCGGGTTCAGCAGCACCTGTGTGGTGAAGGTTTCGCGAATGGCCTTGTAGCCCACCGTCATATCCGCCACCAGCAGCACCTTGCCATCGCGCTCCTTGCGCGAGCGGACGGTGAGCGCCTCGCAAAGGGGCAGAAACTGCGGATATTTCTCCACATCGGCGACAAGGTCGTACATGCGGTCGGGCGAGTGTTTGACGTGGCGATGCGTTTCGAACTGTGGCATGAGCGGCAGTTAATCCTCGATACGCAGAAGATCAAGAAGGCGGCGAAACTGTTTTCGGCTTTTCAGCTGGAATACCGGCACATCAGGACCATAAAGCCCGAAATTCTGCTCGAAGATCGGCGTATGGCGGCGCTCGAAATTCCAGATATAGCGCAGGAATTCGATGTCTATTCTTTCGGGGCACCCCTCCGCCATTTCCGGGCGGGCCTTGCCGTAACCCTTGATCGCCCGGCTGACGGCGCCCCACAGGCAGAGCCAGCGCGGCATGCGCACCCACAAAACGATGTGGGATCGCGGCAGCCTTATATCGAAAGACGACGGATTGCTGCCATCCATCAGCCATCGCTCCTCGGCAATGATGGTGGCTATCCTCTCTCGCTGCTCGTCGCGCGGGCGCGCCTGCCAGCCAGGCAGCCAGAAAACATCTCGATCCATGGAGATATAGCGAAGCCCGAAATTGCGCGCGAGCTTCTGCGAAAGCGTCGACTTGCCGCCGCCGGAACAGCCCACGACCATGATTCGCTGCGCCCCGGCGATGATCGCAGCAGCATCTTCCACCCTGTGAAGATAGTTTGGCATTTCAGAAACCTCATCTGACTGCTGGATATTTTTCTGTCATCGCCCCGGAGCGATATCTTCGCCGCGCATGACAGTTACGGAAAATTGACTATTGTAACCCCGTCGCAGGGATTGCTATTTATTTGCGACTAATATTACACCCATTGGATGCAACGGCGCTGGAAGCTCCCGATTTCACCCAGCGTATTCATCCTTGGGTTCAGACCCGACATATAACCGCTTTGAGCCACTGAGTGAGCCGATGGACGATTTTTCCAACATCATCAACCTTCTCGAATCCGCCAAGCAACTCGCATCGATGAACGGCATGCCCGTGCTTGCCTATCTGATCGACGTCGCGAAATGCGAGGCGAGAGAGAACAAGCCGGTTCTGCGCAAACGCAAACGCGGCGAATCGACCGCCAAGGAAGACTGTTAATTGCCGGCGCAGAGCCGACCGATAAAGCCGACTGGCCCAATCTTCAAGACGATGTCATAATCAAACAATGAAACTGGCCGCTTTTTCGAGGCGGCCATTTCTTTGCACAATGGAAACGACAGCGTCATGACAGCCGCATCCGCCGATATCAGAACCTACAGGGAAGAAAGACCGAAGGAACGGCATGGCTTCGTCCAGATCGTTCTTCCGGTCTCCGGGCGTCTGCTGATCGATGTGGCCGGACGGCAGGACGAATTGTCGACCGGACGCGGCGTGTTCATCCATCGCGACACGCCGCACACCCAGGAAGCAACGGCAAGCAACCACTCGCTGGTGGTCGATATCAACGAAGGCGCCCTTCCCGAGCAAACGCTCGAAAAATTCCTCCGCTCACCGTTTCTCGACATAGCGCAGGATACACGGCAATTGATCGCCTATATGCGCGGCGTCATCACAACAGATGGGCGACGCGACGATATTGCCGGCCTGTGGGCGCCGCTGCTGGTCGACAGCCTTGCCAATGAGAAAGCCGACATCCGCCAACGCCTGCACAGGCTCGTTGCACTTGTCAGGGCGGAACCGTTCTTCCCCTGGAGCATCGAGATGCTCGCCTCCTGCGTGACGATCAGCGACAGCCGCCTGCATGCGCTGTTTCTCGAGGAATTCGGCCTCCCGCCTCACCGCTGGTTGGCCGGGCTGCGCATGGACAAGGTCTGCGCATTGCTCGGCAATTCCACCCTGCCGATTGCCGAGATTGCCTTGCGGGCCGGTTTTTCCGACCAGACTGCACTGACGCGCGCCATGCGCAATGCAGTGGGTGAAACGCCCGCAGCCTACCGTCGGACCTACGGGATTCACTAAAACCGCCAGCGCATTAGGTCAGGAGTTTTTGTCAAGACAGCCACGGAGGGCTGTGGCACATCGCAGGCAAATGTGAATGCGGATGTGACATGACATGAACAGAACAGGTCTCGGTGTTTTTTACGGCATGCTGGCGGGTGCGCTCTGGGGTGCGATCTTTCTCGCCCCCAAACTCGTGCCGGATTTTTCCGCCCTGCAACTGTCTACGGCGCGTTATCTCACCTATGGGCTGATTTCCCTCATCATCATCGGGCCGCGCCTGAAACGCGTGTCGGCTCATTTTGGCGCGCGGGAGTGGATAGCACTCGGCTGGCTGAGCATGATCGGCAATATCGCCTATTATGTCTTCATATCGACGGCGGTGAAGCTGAGCGGCGTCGCCTTCACCTCGATCATCATCGGTTTCCTGCCGGTCGCCGTCACCATCATCGGCAGCCGCGACCACGGCGCGGTGTCGCTGAAGAAGCTATGGCCGTCGCTCGCCTTCGGCGCGATGGGGATTATCGGCATTTCCTGGCAGTCGCTGACGGAAAACGATGCGGGGCTCGATGTCTCTCGCGTCATCGGACTTGCCTGTGCGCTCGGTGCGCTGGCGTCTTGGACCGCTTTTGCGGTCGGCAATGCCCGCTGGCTCTCCCGCCTTCACGATGTCAGCGCCGATGACTGGAACATGATGACCGGTGTCGTGACCGGCGGGCTTGCGCTGGCGCTCGCCATCCCGGCCTTCGCCTTTGGCGGCGAAAGCCATAATTCGGACGACTGGCTGCACTTTGTGGCTGTTGCAGCCGGCCTGGGTTTCACCGCCTCCATTCTCGGCAATGCCTTATGGAACCGCATGAGCCGCCTTCTGCCGCTCACCATGGTCGGGCAGATGATCCTGTTCGAAACGCTGTTTGCGCTGCTCTACGGTTTTCTGTGGGAAGGACGCGGGCCGACCATTGTCGAGATCGTGGCGATCTGTTCGGTGGTGCTGAGCGTGATCTTGTGCATGCGGGCGCATAGGCCGGAGAAGGTTGTGGTGTGATGGGTTGAAGGCCGGGAACAGGCAGCGGAACCATTTCACAAGCCTCGCCTCCCACTCACGTCATCCTCGGGCCTGTCCCGAGGATCCAATCACGTATCGTACAATCGATAGGTTGCAGATGCTCGGGACAAGCCCGAGCATGACGGTGGAGAGAGCGTATATCGCCCGATGCAGCAACCTATGTTGCCGAACCTTTGTCCCTTACTCCGCAGCCGCAAGCAGCTTCTTTTCGCGGGCGGCACGCAGGCGCTCAAAATCGTCGCCGGCATGGTGCGAGGAGCGGGTCAGCGGGCTCGACGACACCATCAGGAAGCCCTTGGTATAAGCCACGGTCTCGTAGGACTTGAACTCTTCCGGCGTCACGAAGGCCTCAACCTTGTGGTGCTTGCGGGTCGGCTGCAGATACTGACCGATGGTCAGGAAGTCCACATCGGCGCTGCGCAGATCGTCCATCAGCTGAAGCACTTCGTTGCGCTCTTCACCGAGGCCGACCATGATGCCCGACTTGGTGAACATGGTGGGATCGAGTTCCTTCACCCGCTGCAGGAGGCGCACGGAGTGGAAATAGCGCGCGCCGGGGCGAACCGTGAGGTAATTGCCCGGAACGGTTTCCATATTGTGGTTGAAGACATCGGGCTTGGCGGCGACGACCCGTTCCAGCGCGCCGGGCTTCTTCAGGAAGTCGGGGGTCAGGATTTCGATGGTCGTCGTCGGAGACGCAGCACGGATCGCCCAGATGACCTTTTCGAAATGTTCAGCACCGCCATCGGCGAGATCGTCGCGGTCGACCGAAGTGATGACGACGTGTGAGAGGCCCATCTGCTTGACCGCCTTGGCGACGTTCTCGGGCTCGGCCATATCCAGCGGGTTGGGCTTGCCGGTCGCGACGTTGCAGAAGGCGCAGGCGCGGGTGCAGATTTCACCCATGATCATGAAGGTCGCGTGTTTCTTGTCCCAGCATTCGCCGATATTCGGACAGCCGGCTTCCTCGCACACCGTTACCAGCTTGTGGCTGCGCACCAGTTCGCGCGTCTCGTGATAGCCCTTGGAGGTCGGCGCCTTGACGCGGATCCATTCCGGCTTGCGCATGACCTCGGTATCAGGCCGATGCGCCTTTTCCGGATGGCGGATGCGCTTTTCGTCGGACGACGTTCTGTCGAGAATAGTGACCATTTAAAACCTGCTTCCATCGCCTGTGGCGATCTAAACACCTGTTGGCCGGATGCTTTAGAACAATTCCAGAAAAAGCGTAAGCCCTTTCCGGTCACGAAGCATTTTCAGCGCCGTACCAGTTTTGCCAGGAACAACAAAAGGCTGGCACCGAGGAAAGACGTGACGAAATAACCGAGCCTGCTGTCCTGTACGAAGACATCAAGAGTGCGAAGGACGGCGACGGCGACAACCGAGCCGACAATGCCGAGAATGATGTTCATGAAGATGCCGAAGCGCATGTCCATGAGCTTGCCCGCAAGCCAGCCGGCGAGACCGCCGATGATGATTGCTGCAATCCAGCCTACACTTTCCATTCCCACGCTCCCTGAAGAACAGTTCCCTTGAGGAACCGGCGTTGAGACATATGGGACACCCGGCAAGGTTAGACAATGCCGGGCATCACGCGGCACTTATGCGTTCAGCACACGCCCATAGGCGTCGAGCACGCTTTCCTTCATCGATTCCGAAATGGTCGGATGCGGGAAGATCGTGTGCATCAAATCTTCCTCGGTCGTCTCGAGATTCATGGCGACGACGAAGCCCTGAATGAGTTCGGTGACTTCCGCACCCACCATATGCGCACCGAGCAACTCACCGGTCTTCTTGTCGAAGATGGTCTTGACCATGCCCTGGTCTTCGCCAAGCGCAACGGCTTTGCCGTTTGCCGCAAAGGAGAAGCGGCCGACGCGGATGTCGCGGCCCTGTTCCTTGGCCTTGGCTTCGGTGAGGCCGACCGAGGCGACCTGTGGGTTGCAATAGGTGCAGCCGGGAATCTTGAGCTTGTCCATCGGGTGGACATTCGGCAGACCGGCGATCTTTTCGACGCAGATGACGGCCTCATGCTCGGCCTTGTGGGCAAGCAGCGGCGGGCCGGCGACATCGCCGATGGCGTAGATGCCAGGCACATTGGTCTTGCCGTAACCGTCGATGACGATGAAGCCGCGATCGGTCTTCACGCCAACGGCCTCAAGGCCGATGCCTTCGACATTGGCCACGACGCCAACGGCGGAAATCATCCGGTCGGCGGTGATCTTCTCGGAAGAACCGTCCTTCTTCTCGAGCGTCGCAGTGACGGAGTTTGCAGCCTTCTCGACCTTGGAAACCTTGGTTTCCAGATGAATCTTGATACCCTGCTTTTCCAGCTGCTTCTTGGCGAAGGCGGAGATTTCCGCATCTTCGACCGGCATGACCTGGCTCATAATTTCGACGACGGTGACGTCGACACCCATGGTGCGGTAGAAGCTGGCGAATTCGATGCCAATCGCGCCCGAGCCCATGACGAGCAGCGACTTCGGCAGCTCTTCCGGCTTCATCGCCTCGAAATAGGTCCAGATCAGCTTGCCATCCGGCTCGATACCGGGCAGCGCGCGCGGACGGGCGCCGGTGGCGACGATGATGTGCTTGGCAGTGTAAGTGCCCTCACCCAGCGTGTTCTTCGGAACCGGACCCTGCGGCTGAACCACCGGCTTGGTGGACTTGCCAACGACGATCTCACCCGGCTTGGTGATCTTGGCTTCACCCCAGATGATATCGACCTTGTTCTTCTTGAACAGGAAACCGACGCCATTGTTCATGCGAGCGGCAATGCCGCGCGAGCGGGCGACGATTGCCTTCACGTCCGGCTTGATCGAACCTTCCAGCGTCAGGCCATAATCCTTGGCGTGGGTGGCGGTGTGCATGACATCGGCGGTGCGCAGCAGAGCCTTGGTGGGAATGCAGCCCCAGTTGGAGCAGATGCCGGCAAGGTGCTCGCGCTCGACAACGGCAACCTTCATGCCGAGCTGGGCGGCGCGGATCGCGGCAATATAACCGCCCGGTCCCGAACCGATGATGATGACGTCATAAGATTGAGCCATTGGAAATCCTGCCTTGTCCTATCGGGTCGCGAGCAGCGCCACGACCGGGAATTGTTCTTAAAGTCCGAGCATCATGCGGACGACGGGCTCCAGCCCGCGCCCGATGGCCCGCGTGTTTTCAGCATCGAGATGAACGCCGTCCACCGGCGTCGTGCGGGCGACGGAGCCGGCATCGAAAAATCCGCAATCGAGGTCGTCGGCAAGGTCCCGGTAAACGGAAGCCAGCATCGCCGATTCATCGATCGCATCGCGAAAGATCGCGCCCATGACGGGATTGGCCGTTTCGCTGAGTTGCGGCGGCGCGACGATCAACACGTCAGGCGCTTCCCAGTCGGGCACCTGCCAGACATGATTGCGCGTTAGCTTTACCAGCCGCTCGATACCCTTCATGGCAACAATGGCCGATCCATGGATCGACGGTTTCATGTCGTTGGTGCCGAGCATGATGATGACCAGATCAAGCGGCGCATGGCTGTGCAACATCGTCGGCAAAAGCCTTGCGCCATTACGGTCGCAATCGGCCGTCAGATCGTCATAGGCGGTGGTGCGGCCGCCCAGACCTTCATGGATCACATGCACGTCAGGCCCGAGCGCCTTTTGCAAGACGCTCGGCCATAGATCGTCATGGCTGTGCCGGCCACCCGTTTCCGCATTTGATCCCCATGTGAGGGAATCGCCAAAGCAGAGGACCGACTTCACCATGTCACTCTCCGATCAAACCAGCATACCCATCGGGTTTTCGATGTAGCGCTTGAAGGCGCCGATCAGCTCGGCTCCGAGCGCGCCATCGACGCAGCGGTGGTCGGTGGAAAGCGTGACCGTCATGACGTTGGCGATCTTGATCTCGCCGTTCTTCACGACTGCCCGCTGTTCACCCGCACCGACCGCCAGAATGGTGGCATGCGGCGGGTTGATGACGGCGGAGAAGCTCTTGACGCCCATCATGCCCATATTGGACACGGCGGTCGTTCCGCCCTGGTACTCCTCGGGCTTCAGCTTGCGCTCCTTGGCGCGCTTGCCGTAGTCCTTCATCTCGTTGGAGATGGTGGAGAGCGACTTTTCTTCCGCCTTGCGGATGATCGGCGTGATCAGGCCACCCGGAATGGAAACGGCAACGCCGACATCCGAATGCTTGTGCTTGACCATGGCGCTTTCCGTCCAGGAGACGTTGGCGTCAGGTACATCACGCAGCGAAAGAGCCAGCGCCTTGATGACCATGTCGTTGACCGACAGCTTGTAGGCCGGCTTGCCGTCTTTTTCGGGGGCAGCCGCGTTAAGCTGGGCGCGCAGCGCCAGAAGCGTATCCAGTTCGCAATCCACGGAGACGTAGAAGTGCGGAACCGTCTGCTTGGATTCGACCAGACGCTTGGCGATGACCTTGCGCATGCCGTCATGCGGCACAAGCTCGTAGGAGCCCTGTTCGAAGAGCTTGAGAACCGCTTCGTCCGACTGACCCTTGGCAAGGGCCGGAGCCGGTGTGCCTGCGGATGCCGCGGCGGCCGGAGCAGCCTTTGCACCGCCGGAAGCGGCAGCCTTTTCCACGTCGGTCTTGACGATGCGGCCATGCGGGCCGGAACCGGAGACGGCCGAAAGGTCGAGACCAGCTTCCTTGGCGAGACGGCGGGCAAGCGGCGAAGCAAAGATGCGCTCACCTGACTTCGCAACCGGGGCCGGCGTGGAAGACGCGGGCGCCTGATCGGCGGCCGGCTTTTCAGCCTTGGCAGGTGCTGCTTCTTCCTTCGGCGCTTCGGCCTTAACGGCTTCCTGCTTCGGAGCCTCGGCCTTGGCGGGAGCGGCAGCGCCGCCCTTTGCCGCCTCGGCAACATCCTCGCCATCGGCGGCAAGGATGGCGATCAGGGCATTGACCTTGACCGCTTCAGTGCCTGCGGGAACGACGAGCTTGGCGACCGTGCCTTCGTCCACGGCTTCCACTTCCATGGTTGCCTTGTCGGTCTCGATCTCGGCGATCACGTCACCGGGCGCGACCTTGTCGCCTTCCTTGACCAGCCACTTGGCCAGATTGCCCTCTTCCATCGTCGGAGAAAGGGCAGGCATGGTGATGTTTATCGGCATCGAAACGCCTCCCCTTACTTGTAGCAGACGGTTTTGACGGCCTGAACGACTTCATCGACGTTTGGCAGAGCCAGCTTTTCGAGGTTCGCCGCGTAGGGCATCGGAACATCCTTGCCGGCAATCGTCAGGATCGGCGCATCGAGATAGTCGAAAGCGGCGCGCATGACCTGGTTGGCGATGAAGTCACCGACCGACGACTGCGGGAAACCTTCCTCGACGGTCACCAGACGACCGGTCTTCTTGACCGATTCGATGACGGTAGGCAGATCCATCGGGCGGATGGTGCGCAGATCGATCAGTTCGACGTCAATGCCGAGCTTCTCGAGTTCCGCAACCGCCTTGATGGCATAGGTCATGCCGATGCCGAAGGAAACGATGGTCGCATCCTTGCCCTTGCGGTGAATGCGCGCCTTGCCAATCGGCAGCACGAAATCATCTAGCTTCGGCACTTCGAAGCTCTGGCCGTAGAGGATTTCATTTTCCAGGAAAATGACCGGGTTCGGATCGCGGATGGCGGCCTTGAGCAGACCCTTCGCGTCGGCTGCCGTGTAAGGCATGACGACCTTGAGGCCCGGAATATGGCTGTACCATGCGGCGTAACATTGCGAATGCTGAGCGCCAACGCGGGCAGCAGCACCGGACGGACCACGGAACACCATCGGTGCGCCCATCTGGCCGCCCGACATGTAAAGCGTCTTGGCCGCCGAGTTGACGATCTGGTCAATCGCCTGCATGGCGAAGTTGAAGGTCATGAATTCGACGATGGGGCGCAGGCCCGTCATCGCAGCGCCGACGCCGATACCGGCAAAACCATGCTCGGTGATCGGGGTGTCGATGACGCGGCGCTCGCCGAATTCCTGCAACAGGCCCTGGGTGATCTTGTAGGCGCCCTGATATTCGGCGACTTCTTCACCCATGACGAAGACTTTTTCGTCGGCGCGCATTTCTTCGGCCATGGCGTCGCGCAGCGCTTCACGCACCGTCGTCATCACCATTTCCGTGCCTTCCGGAATATCCGGATCGGCTGCAGCTTCAATCTTCGGGGCTGCCGGAACCTTGGCGGCTTCCTTGGCAGCACTCGGCTCTTCTGCGGCTTCGCGGGTCTTGCCGCCGGCGGCATCAGAACCGGAATTTGCAGCTTCAGCCTTTGGCTCTTCCTTCTGGGCGGAAGAAGAAATGTCGTCGGCGCTTTCGCCATCCTGAAGGAGAACGGCGATTGCCGTGTTGACCTTCACACCTTCAGTGCCGGCCTCAATCAGCAGCTTGCCGATCACACCTTCATCCACGGCTTCCACTTCCATGGTCGCCTTGTCGGTCTCGATCTCGGCGATCACGTCGCCGGAGGTGACCTTGTCGCCTTCCTTTTTAAGCCATTTGGAAAGCGTGCCTTCCTCCATGGTCGGGGAAAGGGCGGGCATAAGAATTTCTACTGGCATGGGTTTCCCTTTCCCGATCAGAGCAGAATGTCGGTGTAGAGCTCGGAGACATCCGGCTCTGGGTCGTTCTGGGCGAAGTCGGCGCTGTCGGCGACAATGTCACGGACATCCTTGTCGATGGCCTTCAATTCGTCTTCGCTTGCCCAGCCCTGCTCCAGAAGCCGTGCCTTGACCTGCTCGATCGGGTCGTGTTCGGAGCGCATCTTCTGCACTTCGTCTTTCGAACGGTATTTCGCCGGGTCGGACATGGAGTGGCCGCGGTAACGATAGGTCAGCATTTCCAGAATGATCGGACCCTTGCCGGAACGGCAATGTTCCAGCGCCTGATCGGCGGCGGCCTTGACGGCGCGCACATCCATGCCATCCACCTGAACGCCGGGAATGCCGAAGGACTGGCCGCGCAGCGAGTAGTTAGACTGGGCGGTAGCGCGGGCGGTCGAGGTGCCCATGGCGTAACGGTTGTTCTCGACGATATAGATAATCGGCAGTTTCCAGAGAGCGGCCATGTTGAAGCTCTCGTAGACCTGGCCCTGGTTGGCGGCGCCGTCACCGAAATAGGTTACGGAGACATTGTCGTTACCGCGATATTTGTTGGCGAAGGCGAGACCGGTTCCAAGAGAAACCTGCGCGCCGACGATGCCGTGGCCGCCGTAGAAGTGCTTCTCTTTCGAGAACATGTGCATGGAGCCGCCCTTGCCCTTCGACAGGCCGCCGCGGCGGCCGGTCAATTCGGCCATGACGCCACGTGCGCTCATGCCGAGCGCCAGCATGTGGCCGTGGTCGCGGTAAGCGGTGATGACCTGATCGCCTTCCTTCTGCGACATCTGCATGCCGACAACAACGGCTTCCTGACCGATGTAGAGGTGACAGAAACCACCAATGAAGCCCATGCCGTAGAGCTGGCCGGCCTTTTCTTCGAAACGGCGGATGAGCAGCATTTCACGGTAAGCGTGAAGTTCGTCTTCTTTGGAGAAGTCGGGGCTGTTCTTTCCGGTGAATTCGGTTGCAGCCTTTGCCGTGGTCTTGCGGCCGGATACGGTCGCTGGTTTTCGCGGCGCCATTCATCCCTCCCTGAGTTGCCATTTGAATGGATAGAGTGGCGCGTACCATATGCAAGAAAATGCCATGCAGCAATGCTTTAAACGCATGGCACATATTCACGCTAAGATGCTGTGAATAAATCAGAAATGTTAAATTAACTCGATTTCGGTTAATTAGAAATATGTGTTCATGATGACGATTTCGTCCGTGCGGGACATATTCAGCTGGTAACGGGAAATCTCGTCGATCATGTCCCGCTCCAGCGAGCCATCGCTCATCAATTCCACCTGCCGCTCCAGCGCCACACGCGCCTGCGTCAGCTTTGCAAGCTCCGCAGTGCGGGTGATACGCTGCCGCTCCAGCCGCTCCGTCGCCTGCAGGCCGAAGTCGCCATGGATGGAATGATACCCGAAATAGGAAAGAAAAGCGATCGTGATGGCCGGAACGATCAAACGGCCGAATCGTCTCTTTTTATGATGTCTGGTCCACATGCCGGAGAGAAGCCTTAAAACGCATAACGTGAGTCTCGAGACTAAGGCGGATTGTTTAACTATCCGTTGACCTTAAATTCTCTTTGGCGGATAGGCGCAAAAAAGCCCGCCGGAGGGCGGGCTAAGAATGGCAGCGACGTCAAAAGGACCCTCGTCATGCCGGACTTGATCCGGCATCCAGCCACAGCGCGTCTGCGCTGTGGGGAGAGTCTCTCGCGATCAAGGACTTGATCGCGCTGGACCCCGGATCAAGTCCGGGGTGACGGAATGCGGATGCTACCGCTCGCCCCTGAATGAGCCCGCCAAGGCGGCGGGCCGCATCACAAACCAATACTGCCGGAATTACCCGCGCAGGATCGAACGGCCAGCGTAGGCAGCCTGCGGACCCAGCATTTCTTCGATGCGGATCAGCTGGTTGTACTTCGCGAGCCGGTCGGAACGGGCAAGCGAACCGGTCTTGATCTGACCGCAATTGGTGGCGACCGCGAGATCGGCGATGGTGGAATCTTCCGTCTCTCCCGAACGATGCGACATGACGGCGGTGTAACCGGCCTTGTGCGCCGTCTCGACCGCATCCAGCGTCTCGGAGAGCGAACCGATCTGGTTGACCTTGACGAGGATGGAGTTTGCAACGCCCATCTTGATGCCGTCGCGAAGACGCGCGGAGTTGGTGACGAAGAGATCGTCGCCGACGAGCTGGCACTTGTTGCCGATGAGATCGGTCAGCGTCTTCCAGCCTTCCCAGTCGTCTTCAGCCATGCCGTCTTCAATGGAAATGATCGGGTACTTGGCGACGAGTTCCGCCAGATATTCCGCCATTGCGCCCGATTCCAGCGTGCGGCCCTCGCCTTCGAGAACGTATTTTCCGTCCTTGAAGAATTCGGTCGATGCACAGTCAAGGCCGACGAACATGTCGTCGCCCGGACGGTAGCCGGCCTTTTCAATCGACTTCATGATGAAATCGAGCGCGGCCGGTGCGCTTTCGAGACCCGGTGCAAAACCGCCCTCGTCGCCGACATTGGTGTTGTGGCCCTGTGCCGCCAGTTCTTTCTTCAGCGTATGGAACACTTCAGAACCCATGCGCACGGCTTCGCGGATGTTTTCCGCGCCGACCGGCAGGATCATGAATTCCTGGAAGTCGATGGGGTTATCGGCATGCGCGCCGCCATTGATGATGTTCATCATCGGAACCGGCAGCAGATGCGCGTTCGGGCCGCCGACATAACGGTAAAGCGGCAGGCCGGAGGCTTCGGCTGCAGCCTTGGCGACAGCAAGCGACACACCGAGAATGGCGTTGGCGCCGATGCGCGACTTGTTCGGCGTGCCGTCGAGCACGATCATCGTCTGGTCGATCTGGATCTGGTTCTCGGCATCGAAACCGCCAATGGCGTCGAAGATTTCCGTATTGACGGCTTCGACTGCCTTTTCCACGCCCTTGCCGAGATAACGCTTGCCGCCATCGCGCAGCTCAACCGCCTCATGCGCGCCGGTGGAGGCGCCCGAAGGAACGGCGGCGCGGCCCATGGAGCCGTCTTCGAGGTAAACATCGACTTCAACGGTCGGGTTGCCGCGGCTGTCGAGGATTTCGCGCGCGATGATATCGGTAATGGCAGTCATGGTCTCTCCCTTGGGAATGGAACAGATATTTTCCGTCGCCTGTCTTAGACGATGGCGAAGAAATTACAATGACGGCGAGCGGCAGAAACGGCCCGCCCGCCATTAAAATCGATTGGCACAGACAGTGCCCGCCGTTAACGCCCCCGCCCCTCAGGCTTTGGTAATGGCGTCGAAAGCAAGCAGCTTTTCGAGCAGTTTCGGCATGTCCTTCAGGTGGACCATGTTGGGGCCGTCGGACGGTGCATTGTCCGGGTCCTCATGGGTCTCGATGAAGAGCCCAGCGACGCCGACGGCCACCGCCGCCCGCGCCAGAGTCTCGACGAATTCGCGCTGGCCGCCCGTGGAGCCGCCCTGCCCGCCCGGCTGCTGAACCGAATGGGTGGCATCAAAGACAACAGGCGCACCGAGCGAAGCCATGATCGGCAGCGAGCGCATGTCGGAAACAAGCGTGTTGTAACCGAAGGAGGCGCCGCGCTCGCACAGAAGCACATTCGGATTGCCGCTCTCGTTAAGCTTGCCCAGTACGTTCTTCATGTCCCAGGGGGCAAGGAACTGGCCCTTCTTGACGTTGATGACGCGGCCGGTTTTGGCGGCGGCGACAAGAAGATCGGTCTGGCGGCTGAGAAAGGCCGGGATTTGCAGGACATCCACCACTTCGGACACGATGGCGCATTGTTCTTCGGTGTGAATGTCGGTCAACACCGGAAAGCCGAATTCCTTCTTGAGATCGGCGAAAACCTGCATGGCGCTCTCAAGGCCGATGCCGCGCTTGCCGGAAAGCGAAGTACGGTTCGCTTTGTCGAAGGACGACTTATAAACGAGCCCGATCCCCAGCTTGCCGCAAAGCTCCTTCAGGACGCCAGCGACCATGAAGGCGTGCTCCCGGCTTTCCATCTGGCACGGACCGGCGATCAGGGAAAATCGCTCTTTATTGGAAAAGGAAACCGAATTGGCGCCGTCGCCGGCGGTGACTTTGAGATTGTTCGTAACGCTCATCATTTTTCCTCGAAGGCGAATGCAACGCCCTGACCGGGCGCGGCGGACACCACCAGACGGCCGCCCGCTTCTGCGCTGGAGACGCCATTAGCAGCAAGCACCGCTTCTGTCACGGCAAGATCGTCAACGGAAAAGACGATGCCCATGCCGCGCAATCCGCCGCCACGCCGATCCGCCGCATTCAGAGCCTGCCCGCTGAACGCTGGTTTTCCGGTCAACCTGATGCGCGCATTGCCGCTTGCAAGGATCATATCCCCATCTGGAGACATCTCACCCTCACAGCCGAACACCGTTTCGATCAGGCGCGCCGCATTCGGATCGTCTCCGGAAAACAGGACAACCTCTTTAAGGCCCGAAGCACGATTGGCGTGCCGCTCAAGTGCGGTGCGATCGCCCGGCAGGGCCTGCAGCCGCTGACAACTGAACAGGAAGAAATCCTCAGCCGAACCGCTGGCAGCAAAAGCGAGCCGAAACGAGGCCTCGCTCTGCGATCCATCGGGCATTCGAACAGGTCGTGAAAATTCGAAGGCATCGCCTGCCGAAAGGCCGGAGGTGGAAAACCTCTCATGATCGGCACGGGCATCTTCGGTTGCCGCGACAAGGGCCGAAAAACCTTCTTCTCGGTCACGCTGCCGGAATGCCTGATCCCTACCGGTGAAGACATCGCCCATTTTCACTGAGGCATGATATTTAGCCGGATCAGCAATCGCGAGGGGCTCCAGATAGGTGCCGTCGGTGAAGAAAACACAGGCATTCTGCGTGCCGAAAGGATGGAGGGCTTCCGGCGCAACGGTGAAGCCGAGAGACTGAAGACGATTTTTCGCTACGGCGAGAGCCTGTACCGGCAAAACGAGATGATCGACTTTATATCGGTTTGCCATTGTCGAGACCCTGTGCTGGATTGTCTGGCGGTTTAGCCGAGCCGGCTCCCTCAGACAAAAGCACAAATGGCGCCAGCGAGGCAAATGATCAGCCTACCGCACCGGACAGAGAGGCATTCACGGGGTCAGCGGCGTCAGCATTCGCCCATTCTTCACGTGCAGGCGATTTTGCTTATTCACCGCGACACTTCATCAAATCTGCTCTCTTCCTGGTTTCGACGATCAAATCACGTTCTGCGATGCACCCTTCACGAAATTTTAGGGGATTGCGGAACACATATGGAACATATAGTGTTCGTTCTGTATTTGTTTCGCGACTTCAACGACGATTCTCAAGGGTGTTTTCCTCATGCTCACGCGCAAACAGCAGGAATTGCTTCTCTTCATTCATGAAAGAATGAAAGAGTCCGGCGTGCCGCCCTCCTTCGATGAAATGAAGGACGCACTCGATCTTGCCTCCAAATCCGGCATTCACCGGCTGATCACCGCACTCGAGGAGCGCGGTTTCATTCGCCGGCTACCTAACAGGGCGCGGGCGCTGGAAGTCATCAAGCTGCCCGAGGCCTATGCGCCGGGTGCAAGGCCGCAGCGCGGCTTCTCGCCGAGCGTCATCGAAGGCAGCCTCGGCAAGCCGAAGACGCCGGAGCCGGCCCCTGCCCAGAAGGCGCCCGCCAATGATTTCGCCGGCGCCGCCACCGTGCCGGTCATGGGCCGCATCGCCGCCGGTGTGCCGATTTCCGCCATCCAGAACAATACCCATGATGTAGCCGTGCCGGTCGACATGCTTGGCTCGGGCGAACATTACGCTCTGGAAGTCAAGGGCGACTCGATGATCGAGGCCGGCATTTTTGATGGCGATACCGTCATCATCCGCAACGGCAATACGGCCAATCCGGGCGATATCGTCGTAGCACTGGTGGATGACGAAGAAGCGACCCTGAAGCGTTTCCGCCGCAAGGGAGCCTCCATCGCTCTGGAAGCGGCCAATCCCGCCTATGAAACCCGCATCTTCGGACCGGACCGGGTGAAAATCCAGGGCAAGCTGGTTGGACTGATCCGCCGTTATCATTAATTGGCGGCCCGCCTTTTTTCGCTGGGGGCGTCATCGAGAGGATGGCGCTCCGTTTGAAGCATCTTGGCTTGTTCCCTGGAACAATGCGGCCCTGCGAAACTGAAAAGAGATCGTCCAGCGGACGGGCACATATTTGTCGTGAAATCTGGTTTGGGCTTTCATGCGAGATGTTTTCGTTGCGCTGCAGACTGCGGCAAAATGAGAGCCGGTTGAAATCAAGGAAATGAGCATCCTTCATTTCGTTGAGCAGGGATGCAGGTTACCAGTCTCGTTTGGGTGAGTTTCGCTCTCGTCTGCGGGCGGTGACGCGGGTTTGCTTCTTTCTCCCTTTCCTCACCTTCCCATTCATCAATGCGGCTTATGGGAGCCATGGATTATTTGCAATATTCCAAGGCCCATCCGCCGGTATAGAAATGCGCGTCATATCGGGGAAACACGTCATGTACGATCTTTATATCGCCAACAAGAACTACTCCTCATGGTCGCTGCGGCCCTGGGTATTGATGCGCACGCTCGGCATCGCCTTCGATGAAAAACTCGTTCCGTTCGGCGAAGGCGTTTCCTTCTCCACCTTCTCGCCGACCGGCAAGGTGCCCTGCCTTGTCGATGAGGGCGTGACGGTTTGGGAATCGCTGTCGATCGCCGAATATCTGGCGGAAAGACACCAGGGCGTCTGGGCGAGCGACAAGCAGGCACGGGCCTGGTCACGGTCGGCGGCGAGCGAAATGCATGCGGGCTTTTCCTCGCTGCGCAATCTCTACCCGATGTCCGTCGGTATTCGCGTAAAACCGAAGGGTGGCGATACCGGGCTTGTGGCCGATATAAAGCGCATCGATACGCTGTGGAGCGAAGGCCTCGCGAAATTCGGCGGGCCTTTTCTTGCCGGCCAGAAATTTACGGCGGTCGATGCCTTCTTCTGCCCGGTGGCATTTCGTTTCCAGACCTATGGCGCGGAACTTTCGCCTGCGGCGAAAGCCTATTGCGACCGACTGCTTTCCCTTCCCGCCATGCGCGAATGGTACGAGGCCGGGCTGAAGGAAGTCTGGCGCGATGCGGCGCATGAAGAGGAAATTAGCGGGATCGGCGAATTGACCGCGGATCTGCGCATCAAGGCCTGACGACCCATGCTGGCGGCACTTTATTGCGATGCCGCCAGCAACCGCATGACGGCATCAGGCACGTCGTGATCGAAACGGCCGCTTTTCCAGTCGTAATAGCGATGTTCGCTCCAGGGCCTGTCCATGCCGGCGATTGCGGCGCGCAGCCTGCCGATCGCCCCTGCCTGATCGCTGCCGGCGAAGTCCATTTCCAGCGAACCGATCCGTCGCAAGATATCGCGGTTCAGCAGAAGCGCGCCCGAACGGCATTGGGAAAAGGACGTTCTGCGGGAGACGATAACGATATCGGCAATATCGCAAGCCTTTCCGGCAAAGCGGCCGTCTTCCAGAACGATGATCCATTCGCCGCTTCCCGCGCGCGCAACGCACCATATGCCTTTGCTGCAGGTGAAAACACCGGGCTCGGCGTCTCTCAGGGCCGCTGTCATCTGCCGTGCAACCGCGCTCATCTCCTGCGGATCAAGCTTCGCCTTCGGGGCCAAAGCCACGGTTTTTGCCGTGGCCTCCGTCTTTAGAAAGACTGGCGGCACAGGCTGTTCCGGCAAAAGCAGCGCCCTTTGCCACTGGCCATAAACGAAACCCTGCGGCTGGGCCTTCGTCGTATAGGCTTTGCCGTCCTCCAGCAGCGCCACAAGCTCGCCATCCTCGTGAACAAGCAGGTCGGGCGGATCGCGATAGGCCGTGGCGGACGACAGGCCGAAGGCGAGGAGCAGAAGCGGCATGCCCAGAAGCGCAAGCCGGCTGCGCAGCAATGTCAGCAGCAGAAAACCGGCCGAGGCGAGCCCCAGAAACCACCCGTGTGGCCGGCCCGTCGCAGCGCTTCCGCCCCAGGACGCCACCTCCTGCGCAACCTCGATGACGAGGGCCATGCCGTATCCCATGACCTTCAGGAATGGTGCGTCGAGCCCGAAAGGCATCAGCAGCATGGCGACAAGGCCGAAAGGCATGACAATCAGCGACATCAGCGGCATGGCAGCCAGATTGGCGAAAAGTCCATAGGTGGTGACACGCTGAAAATGCTCGACCGAATAGATCGCCGTCGAAAGACCGCCGATCAGCGACGTCGTGATGACGCCGCCGATGATGGCGCCCGCCGTTTGCGCCACCGTCATCCATGCCGGTTTGCGCCCGATGAACAGACGCTCGCGGTCGACACGCCAGCGGCTCCAGGCCGCAAAGGAGGCGACGAGCGCGATGGTCGCGGCAAAAGACATCTGAAAGCTCGGGCCCATGATTTCCGAAGGCGAAAAAGCGAGAATGACCAAAGCGGAAAGCGCGACATTCCTGAGGCTGAGCGAGGGTTGATCGAACAGCACCGCGATCAGCATCACCGACATCATCAGCCAGGCGCGTTCAGCCGAAACTGCGAAGCCTGAAATCAGGTAATAGGCAAGCGTCATCAGGAGTGCGGCGAAAGCCGAAATCTTCTTCACGGGCCAGCGCTGCGCAAATGCCGGAAAAAGACTGAAGGCAAGCCTCAGCCCCACGAAGAATATGCCCGACGCCAGCGCCATGTTGAGCCCGGATATGGCGACGATATGGGCAAGGCCGGAGAGCCGCAACGCTTCCATCGTTTCGGCGGATATGGCCTGTCTCTCATCGGTGACGATGGAGGCGGCGAAGGCTCCCGCATCGCCACCGATGGTGTTGCGGATGCGTTCGGCAATGGCGGTGCGAAGGCCATAGAGCCGCATGTCGGCCCATTCCAGCCAGTCCGTCTTAGCGTCAATGCCGGGTGAAGTGAGCGTCTGTGGCGGCTTATAGAAGAATCCGGTCGCGCCTATGCCCCTGAAATAGGAGGCGAAGGCGAAATCATTGAGCCCCGGCAAGGCCGGGCCGGATGGCGGCGAGAGCCGCGCCTTGCCACGAATGGTCGCGCCGAGTGCGGCGGGCTCGCCTCCCCCGCGTGACAGGAGCGAGACCTTGCCCGGCGGGCGTGACAATGCCGGCGCTTCCGTCGCGGTGAGTTGCACCACATATCGCCAGTCCCCGCGCGCATCCACCTCGCGGCGTGTCACCGTGCCGGTAATGGTGGTGGTAACGGGCGTATCCAGCACCACCGTTCCCGCACGCCACGTTTCGACGCTGGCGAAAAGCATGCCCAGCAAAAGCAGCGCAAAAATGCCGCAGGCCGTCGCTGCGAAGCCCGAGCGATATTTCGCGAATAACGCCAGACCGGCGGCGATGAGACATGTGATCGCCAGAACGGAGAATGAAGACGAGGTGTCGAGGGAAAACCAGAGGATCGCACCGCCGCCGATGAAAACCGGAACGAAAAGAAAATCGTGACCGAATGCGCGCTCCTCGGCAAAGCATGCGGCGATTTTTTGAGAGGCGACAGTTCGCAGGTTCGGCTTGCCGGCAAGGGCGGGCGTATCATATGTCGCGATATCGCCGGTTCTGCGAAGCGGATAAAGGATTTCCGCCGTGCCGGGCAAATCGCCCTGCATCGTTTCGGCATATCTGAAATGCTGTTTTTCCCCTTGACCGAGCAATCCGCGCCGCGCCCCTGCCGCACCGGGAACAGGTTTGCAGGCGGATGCGAGGGATTGCAATCCTTTCCTTTAACCCTGCGTTGACTGAGATTGAATTGCCATCGCCGGGAAAGACGAAAGCAAGGCAATTGCGTTTGCCGCAATGCACAATTTGACCTTTGGATAGCTTGGCATCTGCGCAAGGATCATATAGCTAATCGGTAGACGCTTAACCGCGGGGCGTGTCTCAACGCCCCCACCCGCATGTTTTCGGAGGATCAGTATGACGGAAAAAAGCGCTACAGTGACACTTGGCGAAAAGCAGGTCGAACTCCCGGTCAGGGAAGGCACGATCGGACCAAGCGTCGTCGATATCGCCACGCTGTACAAGCACACGGGCTCTTTCACTTATGACCCGGGTTTCACGTCGACAGCCTCCTGCGAATCCAAGATCACCTATATCGACGGTGACGAGGGCGTTCTGCTGCATCGTGGCTTCCCCATCGAGCAGCTCGCCGAACAGGGCGACTTCCTGGAAACCTGCTATCTGCTGCTTTACGGCGAACTGCCGACCGCGGCTCAGAAGAAGGACTTCGACACCCGCGTCACGCGCCACACCATGGTGCATGAGCAGATGAGCCGCTTCTTCACCGGCTACCGTCGCGATGCGCATCCGATGGCCGTCATGTGCGGCACGGTAGGCGCCCTCTCTGCCTTCTATCACGACTCGACCGACATTACCGATCCGCACCAGCGCATGGTCGCTTCGCTGCGCATGATCGCCAAGATGCCGACGATCGCCGCCATGGCGTACAAGTACCATATCGGCCAGCCCTTCGTTTACCCGAAGAACGACCTCGATTACGCCTCCAACTTCCTGCACATGTGCTTTGCCGTGCCCTGCGAGGATTACAAGGTCGACCCGGTTCTGGCCCGCGCCATGGACCGCATCTTCATCCTGCATGCCGATCACGAGCAGAACGCTTCCACCTCCACGGTGCGTCTTGCCGGTTCTTCGGGTGCGAACCCGTTCGCCTGTATCGCGGCTGGCATTGCCTGCCTCTGGGGCCCGGCTCACGGCGGCGCCAACGAAGCGGCGCTCAACATGCTCAACGAAATCGGCACGGTTGATCGCATTCCGGAATATATCGCCCGCGCCAAGGACAAGAACGACCCGTTCCGCCTGATGGGCTTTGGTCACCGCGTCTACAAGAACTACGACCCGCGCGCCAAGATCATGCAGAAGACGATGTACGAAGTGCTGGAAGCCACCGGCAACTCCGACGATCCGATCATGCAGGTCGCGCTGGAGCTGGAAAAGATCGCCCTTTCCGACCCCTACTTCGTCGAAAAGAAGCTTTATCCGAATGTCGACTTCTATTCGGGCATCACGCTGAAAGCGCTCGGCTTCCCCACGACCATGTTCACCGTTCTCTTCGCTCTTGCCCGCACCGTCGGCTGGATCGCACAGTGGAACGAAATGATCGAAGATCCGCAGCAGCGCATCGGCCGTCCGCGCCAGCTCTATACGGGCGCCGGCAAGCGCGACTACGTTCCGGTTTCCAAGCGCTAAGCCGCGAAACCCTATAAGATCAAAGGCCGGCGGGTTTTCACCCGCCGGCCTTTTTTGTTGGGCGTCGGAATAGTTCTCAGTGGCGTGCCGCAACGCCCAGGAACTGCTTGAGTTCGGGTGTCGCGGGATTGGAAAACACCTCTTCCGGCGGGCCAATTTCATGTACCCTGCCCTCATGCATGAAAACGACGCGGGAGCAGACGTCGCGCGCAAATTTCATTTCATGCGTCACCATCAGGAGCGTCATGCCTTCAGCGGCGAGTTCACGAACGACAGCCAGCACTTCCGCAACCAGTTCGGGATCGAGAGCCGAGGTGATCTCATCGCAGAGCAGCGCGATCGGCTGCATGGCAAGCGCACGGGCAATGGCGACGCGCTGCTGCTGGCCGCCGGACAATTCATCGGGATAGGCATCGAACTTATGCACCAGCCCGACACGTTCCAGCATCTTGCGGGCTACGGCTTCAGCTTCCGGCTTTGGGGTCTTCTTCACCACGGTCTGCGACAGCATGACGTTGCCGCCGACGGTCTGGTGCGGGAAGAGGTTGAACTGCTGGAAGATCATGCCGACCTTCAGCCGCAGGGCTTTCAGATGCAGATCGTCTTCGAGAAGCTGCGCGCCTGCGACCGATATGGAACCGGCCGAAATAGTCTCCAGCCCGTTGATGCAGCGAAGCAGGGTCGATTTGCCGGATCCACTCTTGCCGATGATGGCGATAACCTCACCGGGCTCCACATCGAGGTTGATGCCCTTCAGAACCTCGTTGCTGCCATAGCTTTTGCGGACTTCAGTGATTTCGATGAGCGACATTGAGCTTCCTTTCGAGGATCTGGCTGCTCTTGGACAGCGGCCAGCACAGCGCGAAATAGATGAGGGCGACGAGGCCATAAACGGTGAAGGGCTGGAAGGTGGCGTTGGTGACGACCGTGCCGGCCTTGGACAGTTCCACGAAACCGATGATCGAGGTCACGGCCGTTCCCTTGATGACCTGCACGAAGAAACCGACGGTTGGCGGAATGGCGACCCGCATGGCCTGCGGCAGGATGACGTAACGCATCTGCTGCAGGCGTCCCATGGCAAGGCTTGCCGATGCCTCCCACTGGCCTTTCGCGACGGATTCGACACAGCCGCGCCAAATTTCGGTGAGGAAGGCAGCTGCCCACAGGATCAGCGTCAGGCCCGCCGCCAGCCAGGCCGGCACATCGATGCCGAACAGGCCGAGGCCAAAAAAGGCGATGAAGAGCTGCATCAAAAGCGGCGTGCCCTGAAAAAGCTCGACATAATAGCGTGCGAAAGCCCGCATCGATTTTTTCCGGGAAATGCGCATGAACAGCAGAAGCAGCGCCACCATGCCGCCACCCGCAAAGGAGACGAGCGAGAGCAACACCGTCCAGCGCGTGGCGAGCAGCAGGTTTCTGAGAATATCCCAGGTGGAGAATTCGATCATCGGACACTCCTGCGCGGAAATATGAGGTTGCCGCCCATGACCAGCACCTGCCGGAGAAGGACGGCGAGCACGAGATAGATGACGGTGGAGACCATATAGGCCTCGAAGGCGCGGAAGGTGCGCGACTGGATGAAATTGGCCGCGAAAGTCAAATCTTCGGCGGCAATCTGCGATACGACCGACGAGCCGAGCATGACGATCACCACCTGAGAGGAAAGCGCCGGCCATATTCGTTGCAGTGAGGGCACCAGCACCACATGCCGGAAGGTTTCGAAACGGGTCATGGCAAGGCTTGCCCCCGCCTCGAACTGTCCCTTCGGCGTTGCCTGAATACCCGCGCGGATGATTTCGCAACTATAGGCCCCGAGATTGACCACCATGGCGATGTTGGCGGCGGTCAGTTCCGACAATTGCAGGCCAAGCGACGGCAGGCCGAAAAAGATAAAAAACAATTGTATGAGGAATGGCGTATTGCGAATGAGCTCCACATAGGTCGCGACTGGCGGCCGCAGCCATTTGGGCCCGAGCGCGCGCACCCAGGCGCAGACAATGCCGAGTGCGATGCCGAGAACGCCGCCGATGGCAATCAATTCCAGCGTAACGGCGATGCCCTTGGCGATCTGCGGATAATAGTCGAGAAGCCATTCAAAATCGAATGTGTATTTCACCCGATGCTTCCTTTCGGCGAGGACAAACCATGCGCCGGTCCCGCCTTAAGGCGAGGCCGGGGCATGTATTTTGCCGGGTTGCTCAGAGATCCTTGGGCAGGTCGGTTTTCAACCATTTCTGCGCGATCGTGTTCAGCGAACCATCGGTCTTTGCGGTGGCGATGATGGTGTTGACCTTCTCCAGCAGCGCCGGCTGTTCCTTGTTCAAGCCGATATAGCAGGGCGAATTCTTGATCAGGAACTTCAGCTCGGGGCGCTTTGGCGGGTTCTTGGCGAGAATGGCGGCGGCCACGACGTTACCCGTGGCCACGGCTTCCACCTGACCGGCGAGGAAGGCGGAGATCGTGCCGTTATTGTCCTCATAACGCTTGATCGTCGTATCGGCAGGCGCCACCTTCGTCAGCTCCAGATCCTCGACGGCGCCACGGGTGACACCGATGGTCTTGCCGGACAAATCTTCCGCTTTGGCCACGGCAACCGAATCCGGAGCGAACACGCCGTTGAAGAAAGGCGCATAGGCGGTGGAGAAGTCGATGACCTTTTCACGGTCCGGGTTCTTGCCGAGGCTCGAAATGACGAGATCGACCTTGTTGGTCTGCAGATAGGGAACGCGGTTGGCGCTGGTTACCGGCACGAGTTCGACCTTCACGCCCAGCTTCTCGCCGATCAGATTAGCGACGTCGATATCATAGCCCTGCGGGGCCATATCCGTGCCGACGCTGCCGAAGGGCGGGAAATCCTGCGGGACGGCAACGCGGATCGTGCCGCGGGAGGTGATATCACCGAGCGCATCTGCAAAGGCTGCGGGCGAAAAACCGAGCGTTGCGGAAATCGCGGCGATGGCAAGCAATGAACGTCTGGAAATCATTGGGAATTACTCCTTGTGGCTTGGGGAAAGAGGCTGAAGTGAAAGGGAATTGCGAAGCTCGTAGAGCGGGTCCGGCCTGCGGGTGAGGTCGAGACCGGTTTCGACTTCATCGAGATGGCGGATGGCGAGTTCGGCGGCGCCATGGAAATCGGCAGCCTTGATCGCTTCGAAGATGCGGCAATGTCCGTCATGCGATTGCTGCGCATGGAAATCGGACTGATAGAGCATGGAGATGAGGATGGTTCTGGCTGTCAGGTCGCGCAGCGTTTCGACGATGATGTCGTTGCCGGCGATTTCAGCGATGCGAATGTGGAAATCGCCCATCAGGCAGGTCAGGCGCTGGCGATCGCCTTTGGCAATCGCCGCCTTCTCCTCATCGAGATGATCAGCGAGGATGGCGATACCTTCGGCGCTGACGCCGGAAAGATTGCGCAGGAGGCCATATTCGATGATGCGCCGTGCTTCATAGACCTTGATGGATTCTTCGGCGGAAGGCTCCACCACGAACCAGCCGCGGCGCGGACTGACGGTGACGATGCCGCGCGTCTCCAGCCGCATCATCGCTTCGCGAATGCGCGTACGTGACACGCTGAAAAGGCTGGCGAGCTGGTTCTCGCTGAGGCGGGTTCCCGGACGGATGCGCGCGGAAAGGATGCCGGAGATGATGGCGTCTTCCACCGCGCTCTGGGCGCTTTCTGATGTATGGCTATCTTGCATACAAGATTGAAAGCAAGAGGTGTGCCAGACGAAAATTTATGGGCCGGGAGCCGTCTGACGGTCGGCCGTTTGCCGCGCTAACGATCAAATGCAGTAAAATCGCGCCCTCGCCTGCCTGCATCGGCAGCAGGACGGCAGCTCGTGGGAGAAGGGCTTATCTGATTATTGCGAGGGACGAGCTTTGCTCTTCAGGACATCCAGAAGAATGCGCGCACCGGTTTCGCCCGGAGGCACATCCGTATGCAAACGCTGCTGCACGAGCGCATAACCTTCGAGCATCGCCTGCCGCTCAATGGTGTCGGAAGACAGACGCTCGGCCCAGCGCAGCATCGAACCTGCCCTTACCACCTCATTGAAATATTCCGGCACGACGGCGTAATCGGCAATCAGGTTCGGTAGCGCGCCGGTCCAGGTCTTCACCCGCTTGCTCAGCATGGTGAAAATCCAGTCGGTCTTGTAGACCGAGATCGTCGGTACGCCCGCTAGTGCGAGTTCCAGAATGACCGTCCCGGAAGCGGCGATGGCCGCATCGGCTTCAGCAAAGGCATTCCATTTGAAAGCGGAATCGATACCGATTTCGGGCCTGATATCCTCCGGCCATGACGCAGCCAGTTCGCGGATGCGTTTTTCCTGACGCGGCACGGTGGGCAACAGGAACCGCGTCGGACCGTTGCGCTCCACAAAAGCTCTCGCCGCCGCCTGAAACGGCTCCATCAGCCGCGTCGTTTCAGTGGAGCGCGACCCTGGCAGGAGGAGAATGGACTTCGGTTCGCCATCCGCCGGCAGAGAACGTTCCGCCCGCTTTTGACGTACCGCCAGCACCTCGGGATCGACGCTGAGGCGATGACCGACAAAGGTGGTCGGCGGGCCGCCGAGACGTTGCATGGCTTCCGGCTCGAAGGGCAGCAGAGCCAGCACGTGATCGACATAGGAGAGCATCGCGGTGGCGCGGTATTCCTTCCACGCCCAGACGCTGGGGCAGACGTAATTGACGACCGGCAGAGGCGGCAATTGCCGCCGGACTTTTTTCGCAACGCGATGGGTGAAATCCGGGCTGTCGATAATCAGCAGAATATCGGGCTTTGCGGCGGCGATTGCCTGAGCGGTCTGGTTGATCCGCGCAATGAGCTTCGGCAGTTTTTTCAGAACCTGCGTGAAGCCCATGATGGAGAGTTCGGAATAGTCGAACAGGGAAACCAGTCCCTGCGCTTCCAGCGCCTCGCCGCCGACACCCACCAGCTCGACAGGCCCCGTATATTGGGCCTTGAGCGAGCGGATCAGATCCGCACCCAGAAGATCGCCGGATACTTCCCCGGCTATGACCGCCACTTTTAATGCCGCTGTCATCCGATCAAGTCTCCCCCATCATGTCTCCACTGAGTGACGTATCGATACCGCAGACGAATATGCCCGCCTCATCGGCCGCTTTCAACATCGCCTCGCGATCGAGCACCAGCGCCCGCCCGGCTTCGACGGCGATACCCGCCAGCCCGGCCTTTCGCGCATTCTCCACCGTTTCCACACCGATTGTCGGCAGGTCGGCGCGCACATCCTGCTGCGGCTTGCACAGCTTTACGAGCACACCCCTGCGGCGCGGGGATATCCGTCCTTCGGCGCGCAATGCCGCGACGCGCGCCAGCATGGCATCCGTGCCCTCGACGCCTTCCAGCGCGACGATACGGCCACCGACGGCGACGGCGCCCTGCCCCACATCGAGCTTGCCGAGTGCGAGCGCGGCTTCAGCCGCCTTGCGTATATCGCGCAGATCATCCTCGGCAGGTTTTTGCGCACCGAAGGGGCCTATCGCGGCCAGCAGGCCGGGGGCGATCTCATGAGCGCCGATGACTTTTGCGCCAAGCGTGCCGATGATCTTGATGACCATCTGCAGAACGGCGTCGTCGCCGCTCGACAGCAGCGTCCTGACAATCGAAGGCAATTTGAGCAGGATGCCGACTGTAGGGCGGATCTCGCGCCATTCCGGCCGCCGCGCCACACCACCGGACAGCACGACACGGTCTACCCGGTTTTCGCGCAGCAGACGGCCTAGCCCGGCGACATCGCCGACACTGATGACGGCATTGTCGAAACCGCTCCAGTCGAAACGGGAATCGTCGCGCAGGCGCACGATGAAAGGGTTCTCGCCCATCTCACGGGCGGCGGCCGCCACATAAAGCGGCAGCTGGCCGCTGCCGGCCACAATGGCGAGACGCCCGCCGCCTGTCACGGCTCACTTGCCCCGGTTGGGCGAAGAGATTGCACGGTCGGTGCCTGCGCCAATGAAATCGATGATCTCGAGCGCCTGCGGGCAATCCAGATAGTCGTTACGGTCGATTGCCGCCGCATTGCCGCGGATCGTGCCCTCAGCCTCGAAAATCGCCTTGTAGACGCGTCTGACCTTGTGGATATCGGCGCGCTCGATGCCGGCACGGGTCATGCCGACGACGTTCAGGCCGCCGAGAATGCCGGGATTGCCATTCAGCATGCCATAGGGAATGACATCGTAATTGACCGCCGAAAGTCCGCCGATAAAGGCCTGGCGGCCGATGCGGGTGAACTGGTGCACGGCACAACCGCCGCCGAGAATAGCGCGGTCCTCAATGGTGACATGGCCCGCCAGCATCACATTGTTGGACAGGACGATGTGGCTGCCGAGGCGGCAATCATGCGCCACATGCGAATTGGCAAGGAAGAGATTATCGTCACCGATAATGGTCTTGCTGCTGCCATCGGAACTGCCGGCGTTCATCGTCACGCCTTCACGCATGATGCAGCGCTCACCGATCTCGAGGGTTGTTTCCGAACCGTCGTGGCGAATTGCCTGCGGCGTGCCGCCGATGACCGCCATGGGATGGACGACCGAACCACGGCCGATCACGGTCAGGCCGGAAACAACGGCGTGATTGTGCAACTGGACATCGTCATGCAGCGTGACTTTCGCGCCAACATAACTCAGCGCACCAATGACGACATTTTCACCGATCACCGCGCCGTCTTCGATCACGGCGCTCGGGTGAATTCTGGCCGAGGCGGCAATCGTGCTCATTGCTGATCCTCGGGGATCATCATGGCGCCGACATCGGCCTCCGCCACCAGCGCGCCGTCCACCTTCGCTTCGCAATGGAATTTGAAGACATTGCCGCGCTGACGCTGCTTGACGACATGGATTTCCAGACGATCGCCGGGGATTACGGGTTTGCGGAACCGCGCATTGTCGATTGTCATGAAGTAAACCAGGTGACCGCCCTCACCCTGGCTGCGAGCGCAGATCGCGCCTGCCGTCTGGGCCATGGCCTCGACGATCAGAACGCCCGGCATGATCGGCCGGTCCGGGAAGTGACCGGTGAAATGCGGTTCATTGACCGTCACGTTCTTGATGCCAATCGCCGAGTTGTTACCGTCGATCTCGATGATCTTGTCGATCAGCAGGAATGGGTAACGATGCGGCAGAAGCTTCATGACTTCCAGAATGTCAGCCGCGCCGAGCGCCGTCTTCGTTTCTTCAGTCATTGTTTTTCTCTCCTGTTTTTTTATCACGCCCTTCAGCGCGTGCCAGAATTTCGGCCATGTCGCGCAGGAAATATTTCATCGGACGCGCGGGCGTGCCGCCATAACGGGCGCCCGCCGGCACGTCCGCCACAACGCCGCTCATCGCCGCGATCTGTACGCCGTCGCCAATGTTGATATGGCCGTTGATGCCGGCCGCGCCGCCAATCATCACACCGTCGCCGATGCGGGTGCTGCCCGCAATGCCGACCTTGCTGACGATGCCGCAATGGCGGCCGATGCGGACGTTGTGGCCGATCTGGACCTGATTGTCGATCTTGGTGCCTTCGCCGATGACCGTGTCATCCATGGTGCCGCGATCGATCGTGGTGTTGGCGCCAATCTCGACATTGTCCTGAATGATGACCCGGCCGATCTGCACGATCTTCAGCATGCCGCGCGGACCGGGCGCATAACCGAAACCGTCCTGACCGATGCGCGCGCCGTTATGGATAATCACATTATTGCCGATGAGGGCTGCAAGAACGCTTGCGCCGCCGGCAATAGTGCAATCGCGCCCGATCTGCACGTCCTGCCCGATGATGACGCCGGGACCGATCCGAGTGCCCGCGCCGATATGGGCGCCAGCTCCAATCACGGCAAGAGACTCGACGATGACGCCCGCCTCCAGCTTCGCGGATGGATCGACATGCGCAGCATGGGAAATTTCAGCTTCCATACGCGCAATCGGACCAGGCCGCATGGCGGAAGGATGCAGCAAGGCACCAACCTGCGCAAAAAGCGTGTGCGGGTTTTTCGATATCAGCGCAGGGGTGTGAGACGGAAGCATGTCTACAAGTGCGGCGTCACAAATGACGGCGCCAGCATCGCAGGTCTGCAGCTCATCGCGGTTCTTGCGCGAAAGAATATAGCAGAGCTGATCGGGTTTTGCCCGGTAGACCGGCGCAACGGACCGAATGATCCGCTCTCCCGCCGCGTCATCAGACAGTTCCGCCCCAAAACGGTCTGCGATATCTTTCAATCGCAGTCCCTCGTGGGGCGGAAAAAAGGCGTTGTATTCCATCAGCCGGAAACTCCAGAACGTTCAAAGTTGCAGTTCTGGACTGCCGATATCAGAAAGTGTTGGACATGCCAAACCGGAAACGCTGTTCCTCGTCGTAGTCTTCCTTGGCGAAAGGCACGGCGTAGTCGACGCGGATCGGACCGAAGGGCGACGCCCACATCACGCCGATACCGGCAGATGCGCGGATGGAGTTGTCGTCCTGCAGAGTTTCCCCAGCACCGATCTTAACTTTGTTGCCATAGAGCGTGCCGGCATCCACGAAGCCAGCAAGACGCAGGCCGAAATCTTCCGGAACGCCAGGCATCGGAGCCGAGACTTCAGCAGAAGCGGCGAAATAGGTCGTGCCGCCGATGGAGTCGGAACCGATGCGCGGACCGATACCATCGTTCTTGAAGCCGCGAACCTGACGACCGCCGAACTTGAACTGATCGAAGACGAGCAGATTGTCACCCGTCGGCAGCACATGGCCGGCCTGGCCGGTCAGCGAGCCGATGACATCGTACTCATCGGAAAGCGTGTAGAAGAAGCGAGCCTTGGCGTAAATCTTGTAATATTCGGAATCGCCGCCGAGACCTGCAAATTCGTTCGTCAGAGCAGCCTGCCAGCCTTCGCGCGGCATGTTGCGGTCATCGAGCGTATTGTAGTTCAGCGTGTTCGAAATGATGGACTGCGTCCAGTCACCGCCACGGATCAAGTCCTTGTAGGGCCCGGCCAAGTTGCTGCCGGTTTCCCAGTCGCCCTCACCGTCATAATTGAGCTGCTTGTAGGTGTACTTGAACGTCGTCGAGAGGTCCTCGGTGATCGGCGCGGTAACGCGCAGCGAGAAGCCCTGCTCGTCGTAGTCATAATAGTCTTCGCTGCGGCTCTGGCTCTTGAACAGGTCGAAACCTGCGGCAAGACGGTATCCGAGGAAATAGGGTTCCGTGAAGGACAGCGTATAGCTGCGCGCATCATCTTCACCCGCACCGGCGGCGAGACGGATGTACTGGCCGCGACCAAGGAAGTTCTTTTCTTCGATGGAGGCTTCGAGCAGCACACCGTCGTTCTGCGAATAGCCGGCACCGATACCGAACGAACCCGTCGACTGATCTTCTACGTCGACAACGATGACGACGCGGTCAGGCGCGCTGCCGCCCGCGGTCGAAATATTGACCTTCGAGAAATAGCCGAGCGCTTCGAGACGGCGCTTTGCAGCCGTGATGACCGTTTGGTTGAACGCATCGCCTTCGGAAATATCGAACTCGCGACGAATGACATAGTCACGCGTACGGGTGTTGCCGCGGATTTCGATACGCTCGACATAGGCGCGCTCGCCCTGGTCGACGATATAGGTCACACCGATGGTGTTGCCAGCCATGTCGCGGTCGCCGCGCGGCGTTACGCGGGCAAAGGGATAACCTTCGCCGGCCACGCGCTTGGAAATCGCTTCCATGCTCTGCTGCACTTCCTTGGCGCTGTAGCTT
Organism: Agrobacterium sp. P15N1-A; assembly: GCF_044626815.1. NCBI lineage: Bacteria > Pseudomonadati > Pseudomonadota > Alphaproteobacteria > Hyphomicrobiales > Rhizobiaceae > Agrobacterium > Agrobacterium sp. P15N1-A. The sequence continues at coordinate 223,392 of NZ_JBIUPF010000001.1, forward strand.
CCGCCCTGGTGGGTTTCCACGAGGCCCTGAAGTTCCGAGCCGTCGACGCCCGGAACGGTCGATTCGACCGCGACGTTGCCGAAGTTGTAACGCTGACCTTCATCGACCGTGATGGAGATGGTGTATTCGTTCTTGGACTCGTCCAGCACAGCCTCGGAGGACACGACACGGAAGTCGGCATAACCGCGGTTGTAGTAGAACTGGCGCAGCGCCTCTTCGTCGGCGCGCAGCTTGTCCTCGTTGTAGACGTCCTTACGCGTCAGGAACGACAGCATGTTGGACTTCTTGGTATTGATGACGGCGGCCAGACGACCATCGCTATAGGCATTGTTGCCGACGAAATCGATACGTCCGATCTTCGTGCGTTCGCCTTCATTGATGACGAAAGCAATGTTCACACGGCCCTGACCGACGGAAACGGTCTGCGTGGTGACTTCAACATCGCTACGGCCGATGGCGGCGTAGGCTTCCTTGATGCGGGCGATATCCGCCGTCACGATGGCCTGATTGAACGGGCCGAGGGACTGGGTCTGCACGACGCCGGCGAGCTTGTCGTCCTTGATCTTGCGGTTACCGTTGAAGACCACCTGGTTGACGAGCTGGTTCTCATTGACGGTCACGACCAGCGTGCTGCCGGAAACGCGCATGGAAACATTCGAGAAGTAACCGGTGGCGTAAAGACGCTTCACCGATTCATCGATGTCCGAATTGGAAAAGTTCTTACCCGGCGCAATGGTGATGTTGGAACGCACGGAGTCCGCACCGGACCTGTCGGCCCCGCGAACATCGATCCTGCTGATGACGGCCGCATTTGCAGCGCCAGCAGAGGCAAGCACGCCAAGGCCCGCAACCGAAGCAACACCGGCAGACAGAGCAACCGCCGACACAGCGTTCAAAAATCTTGAACCAGCCTTCATTTCAATTCTTACCTTTTTACGTTGTCCCTCAGCGGGCGGAACCCGACTCCGGCCATGTGCGTCGTTTTACCTGCTTTTCCCCTACAAGCAAGCGCGAACGTTAAATTCTGTTTACTTCGTGCTCCAGAGTGGCTCATTCGCCACTTCGGCATAAAAACAAGGTAAACAAATAACTAACAAAACCGTTAAAACACAATCCTCAGCCGATCAAGCTGCTGATATCATTCCATGTTGCAAAAACCATAAGACCCAAAATCATCATCATCCCGATACGGAACGCGACTTCCTGCGCGCCCGCGCCGAGCGGCCTGCCGCGAATGGCCTCGATGGCGTAGAACACCAGATGCCCGCCGTCCAGAACCGGCACAGGCATCAGGTTCAAAAGACCTATGGAGACGGAAAGAACGGCGGCAAGCTGGATAACGGCGGAAATGCCGAGCGTCGCCATCTGGCCGGAAGCCTGCGCCACACGCACCGGACCGCCAAGCTGATCGGCATTCATGCGCCCTGTCACGAGATTGCCGATATAGTTGAATGTACCGGTGATGACATGACCCGTTTCACGCACGCCTTCGACCAGCGCCTCGGACGGCGAATATTCGATATGGCGGAAATTGCCGCTGGTCTGGTCGGTGACGATGCCGATAATGCCCATTTCCAGCTTGTTGCCGAATTGGTCGGTGGTTTCGGTGCGGGTCGGGACCATCGGCAGCTTCAGCTCCTCGCCCGCCCTTTCGACCGTCACCGTGATCGGGGTGCCCGGCCGGATGCCGACGTACCGGCGGACATCCTCGAAGGTCATCACTTTTTCGCCATCGATCGCCACCAGCCGGTCGCCGGGCTGCACGCCCGCGGCCGCAGCCGCGCTGTTTTCACGGACTTCCGCCACGACCGGATCAGCGATCATCCGGCCGTAAATGCCGAAGAGCACCGCGAAGATGAGAATGGCGAGAATGAAATTGGCGATCGGGCCTGCGGCAACCGTGGCCGCTCTTTTCCACAGCTTTGCGCCGGAAAGCGTCTGCGCCCTCTCCTCCAGCGACATATGCGACAGGCCGGAACTATCCGGCTTGCTCGCCGCATCCTCATCGCCGAAGAACTTGACGTAACCGCCGAGCGGGATCGCCGAGATCTTCCATCGCGTGCCGCGCTTGTCGGTGAAGCCGATCAGCTCCGGGCCGAAACCGATGGAGAATGCGGTGGAGCGGATGCCGCACCAGCGACCGACCAGATAATGGCCCATTTCATGGACAAAAACGAGCAGCGACAGCACCAGGATGAAGGGCACGATATAGCCGGTCAGAAAGCCGGTCGCCGCCATTACTGTGTTCATGACAATCTGCCCTTTGTGTCGTGACCTTTCGCGCCGCTCAGAAACCCGGCAACAGACCGCCGCCCGATCCGGGCACGTCACCGGTTGCCGCCGCATGCACGAAAGCAATGAGGAATACCGTAAAGCAGGCGAAAACAAGACCGTCGACACGGTCCATGAAGCCGCCATGGCCCGGAATGAGATGGCTGGAATCCTTGACCTGGAAACGCCGTTTCACGAAGGATTCGAAGAGATCGCCGATCTGGCTGAACACCGAAAGGATCAGGGCGAGCCCCAGCACCAACACGCTGATCCTGCCGTGATAGGCCATGGACACCGCGCCGCCGCCGATCACGGCCGCCACCGCCCCGCCGATCGCGCCGGACCAGGTCTTGCCGGGCGAGATCGAAGGCGCAAGCTTCGGCCCGCCAATGGCGCGTCCGACGAAATAGGCGAGAATATCCGTCGACCAGACGACGGCGAAGATAAACAGGATGGACACGAAGCCCGTCAGCTCGTCGCCACGGATGGCCGCCAGCGATATGCCGCTCAGGCCCGCATAAAAAATGCCGCCCACCAGCCACCAGTTCCTGCCGCGCAAAATCGGAAACAGCGCCGCCGTCAGCGTAAAGCCGGATAAGAGCGGCAGATCGAGCGAGGATTCGCCGAATATCGTGTTGCCGGCGATGACGGCGACCGCGAACCAGCCCCAGGCATTGCCGGTCGAATTGGTCTCCGACAGCCGGGTAATCGTCGACCATTCATAATAGATAAGGATCGCCAGAAGGCCCGCGACGATGCGGAACAGAATGCCGCCATACCAGGTCGCGGCCAGAATGACCGCCGCCATGACGATTGCGGACACGATCCGCAGTCTGAGTTCACGGCTCATCAGGCGCCTGCCACGGCAACCTGCTCGGTGAGTGCACCGAAACGGCGGTCACGCGTTGCATATTGCTCGATTGCGGAGAAGAATCGCTGGCGGTCGAAGTCCGGCCAATATTCGGGAACGAACAGGAACTCGGAATAAGCGGCCTGCCAGAGCAGGAAGTTTGACAGGCGCTCTTCGCCGCTGGTGCGGATGATGAGATCCGGATCGGGCATACCCGACGTGTCGAGTCTGGCCGAAATCATCTCCGGCGTAATGGATTCGGCATTAATCCTGCCGTCGGCGACATCGCGCGCAATCGCCGCTGTCGCACGCGCAATCTCGTCGCGGCTTCCGTAGTTGAAGGCGATCACCAGCGTCAGCTTGGTATTGTCCGCCGTCATCTGCTCCGCCTCTTCGAGGAGAGAGCGTATGTCATGCTTCAACCCCTGCCGGTCGCCGATGATCCGCACGCGGACATTTTCGCGGTGCAGTTCCGCAAGATCGCGCCGGATGAAGGCTTTCAAAAGCCCCATCAGATCGCTCACCTCGGATTCGGGCCTGCGCCAGTTTTCCGACGAGAAGGCAAAGAGCGTGAGATAGCGTATTCCGCAATCGCCGGCCGCGCGCACGGTCTCGCGCACGGCCTCCACACCGCGGCGATGCCCCATCACGCGCGGAAGACCGCGCTGCTTTGCCCAGCGTCCATTGCCATCCATGATGATGGCGACGTGCTCGGGTATGGAGGAACGTGTCGTCGTCGGCATATCGATCCAGTAACAGGGCAGCGCGGAATTAAAACGAATAAAATACAGGTCTATCGCGAACGATATCAGACCTGCATGATTTCCTTTTCCTTCTCGGCAAGCAAGCGGTCAATTTCCGAAATCGTGTCATCGGTCATTTTCTGAACCTTTTCCGACTGTCCACGGCTTTCGTCCTGACCGATGTCACCGTCCTTTTCGGCTTTTTTCAGACCATCCATGCCATCGCGACGCACATGGCGAATCGCCACCTTGGACTTTTCGGCATAATCATGGGCGACCTTGACGAGCGATTTGCGGCGCTCCTCGTTGAGTTCAGGCAGCGGGATACGCAGGTTCTGGCCGTCGACGATGGGGTTGAGGCCGAGATTGGATTCGCGGATCGCACGGTCGACGGCGTTGACCATCGACTTGTCCCAGATGTTGACGCCGAGCATGCGCGGCTCCGGAACGGTGATATTCGCAACCTGGTTCAGCGGAACGCGCGAGCCATAAGCCTCGATGGTCACCGGATCGAGAATATTGGCCGAAGCGCGGCCGGTGCGCAGCGATGCGATATCGCTCTTGAATGCATTGATGGCGCCGTCCATACGGCGCTTGATATCGTTGAGGTCAACACCACTCATCTTGATACTCCATCTTGTCGGCCAAGCCGGCCGTAATCGCCCCTTGAGGCGGCATCGTTTTGATTATTTGTCGTGCACGATGGTCTTGCGGCCGCCGCCGGTCAATATCTGCGCAAAACCGCCCTTCTCGTGGATCGAGAAAACAATGATCGGAATGTGGTTTTCGCGGGCAAGCGCAACGGCGGCGATATCCATGACCGCCAGTCCCTTGCCGAGCACTTCGCTGTGGGTCAATTCGTCGAAACGGGTCGCCGTCGGATCCTTCTTCGGGTCGGCGGAATAGATGCCGTCCACCTGCGTGCCCTTGAAGATCGCTTCTGCGCCCATTTCCGCAGCGCGCAAGGCCGCGGCAGAATCAGTGGTGAAGAAGGGGTTGCCGGTGCCGCCGGCGAAAATCACCACACGCCCCTGCGCGAGATGATGGAGCGCCGCACGCTGCGAGAAGCTCTCACAGATTTCAGGCATGGCGATTGCGGAGAGAACGACGGTATCGATGCTGAGCTTGCGCAGCGAGGTTGCGAGCGCCAGCGCGTTGATGACGGTCGCCAGCATGCCCATATGGTCGCCGGTAACGCGGTCGCCGCCCTTGGAGGCCACGGCAACGCCGCGGAAAATATTGCCGCCGCCGACGACAACGCCGACTTCGACGCCCATCGCCCTCGCCTCGGCGATATCGGAGGCAATGCGGTCAGCCACCGCCACATCGATACCGAAACCCTGATCGCCCATGAGGGCTTCGCCGGAAGCCTTGAGAAGAACGCGTTTGTAGATCGGCTTGGAAGACATCATGACTCCTCGGAAATGTAACCGAAACGCGGATACACGAAGGGCACCGCGTTGTCACGCGATGCCCTCCCGTTTTCCCAAGATTGGGTAAATATAATCAGCCCTTGGCGACAGCTGCGACTTCGGCTGCGAAATCGCTTTCTTCCTTCTCGACGCCATCGCCGAGCAGCAGGCGAACCATGCCCGTCACTTCGATGGAAGCGCCGGCTTCCTTTTCGGCTTCCTTGACGGCAGCGCCGACGGTCAGGTCCGGGTTGATGACGAAAGCCTGCGACAGAAGGGCGACTTCTTCGAAGAACTTGCGCATACGGCCATCAACCATCTTTTCGATGATGGCTTCCGGCTTGCCGGATTCGCGGGCCTGTTCGATGAAGACGTTGCGCTCGCGCTCGGCAACGGCGGCGTCGACTTCTTCAGCGCGGATGGCGAGCGGGTTGGTCGCAGCGATGTGCATGGCAACCTGGCGGCCGATGGAGTTCAGAACGGCCTTGTCGCCTTCCGACTTCAGGGCAACGAGAACGCCGAGCTTGCCGATGCCGTCGCCGGCGGCGTTGTGGATGTAGGTCGCAACAACGCCGTGCGGAACTTCGAGCGCTGCCGAGCGGCGGAGCGTCATGTTCTCACCGATGGTGGCAATTGCGTCCTTGATGCTGTCGGCAACGGACTTGCCGGTTGCCGGATAGGTGGCAGCGGAAACAGCGTCAACGGTGCCGTTGGTGGTGAGGGCAACCTGGGCGATACCGCGGATGAGGTCCTGGAACGCATCGTTACGAGCAACGAAGTCGGTTTCGGAGTTCAGCTCAACGACGACAGCCTTGTGACCCATGGTGGCAACGCCGACCAGACCTTCGGCAGCCGTGCGGCCGGACTTCTTGTCGGCCTTTGCGATGCCCTTGGCGCGCAGCCAGTCGATCGCCGCTTCCATGTCGCCATTGGTCTCAGCAAGAGCCTTCTTGCAGTCCATCATGCCTGCGCCAGACTTTTCGCGCAGTTCCTTCACCATTGCGGCTGTGATTTCGGTCATTGTTTGCCTCTTATCGGTTCGATCGGTCAGCCGGCGGAATTTGCCGTGCCGAAGTTCTGGGTGATGACTGTACCCGGCCGCACACCCTTTGAAACCGGAGAGGATTTCAGGAAAGGGGCATGCGCATTCCCAAGTGCTGCGGCGTCTCCATGCATCGAGATGATGGGTGCCGCCGAAGTGTGACAGCGTTATGAAGACTGCCTTCCGTTTCAACCACATCGGACGCCAGCGATTTCCTAAAAACGTGGCGGAGCGCTTGAAACGAACAAGGCCGTCAACCCATTGAAGGTCTTTGACGGCCTTGTCATATCCTGGTCGAGGAGACGGCGACAAGAAATCGCCGCCAGACAGGGCCTAAATCAGGCGCCAGCCTCGTCTTCGAGAGCGGGCTCGATCGGAGCTTCTTCCGAAGCGCCGATGTCGCGGCCGGAAGCGCCCTGCTGACGGGCGATACCGTCGATGGCAGCGCGGGCGATCAGGTCGCAGTAAAGCGAGATGGCGCGCGAAGCATCGTCGTTACCCGGGATCGGGTAGTCGATGTGGTCCGGGTCGCAGTTGCTGTCGATGATCGCAACGACCGGAATGCCAAGGCGCTTGGCTTCTTCGATCGCGATCTTTTCCTTGTTGGTGTCGATGATGAACATCAGGTCCGGAACGCCGCCCATATCGCGGATACCGCCGAGAGCCTTTTCAAGCTTTTCGCGTTCGCGCTCGAGGTTCAGGCGTTCCTTCTTGGAGTAGCCGGAAGCTTCCGAGTTCAGAATCTCGTCGACCTTGCGCAGGCGCTGGATCGAGTTGGAGATGGTCTTCCAGTTGGTCATCATGCCGCCGAGCCAGCGGGAGTTGACGTAGTACTGGGCCGAACGCTTTGCGCTATCGGCGATGATTTCGGACGCCTGGCGCTTGGTGCCGACGAACAGAACGCGGCCGCCGCGAGCAACGGTGTCGGACACGACCTGAAGGGCGCGCGACAGCATCGGAACGGTCTGAGCGAGGTCGATGATGTGGATGTTGTTACGGTCGCCGAAGATGTACGGCTTCATCTTCGGGTTCCAGCGGTGCGTCTGGTGGCCGAAGTGAACACCAGCTTCCAGAAGCTGGCGCATAGAAAAATCGGGCAATGCCATGCCTTGTTACTCCTTTTCCGGTTTAACCCCCGCGAAGCGAACAGCACCGATTTTCATCGATACCACCGGGCGGAACGGACCGGATTTCTCCCGGAACATCCCAAGCTTCGCGTGTGGAATGGTGAGCCGCATACAGTCGCCTGCGCAAAAATGCAAGCGATTATGCGAAAAAACCGCAGAAACCGCCGCGTTTCAGCGGACTGGCTTGTTTTCGCAGGTTTCGGGCTTGAGAATATCAAGCTTCGCAAGCTTTCCCGTCAGGACGAAATCGCCGTAATCCATCGTCAGATCGCGGGTGATTCCGTTTTCATAGAGCTTGAACGACATGCGGTAGATCGGCAGCGCGTCCGTGCCGGTCTTGTCGTTGTAATAGGCGATCGTTACCGGCCAGAATGCCGCCTTGGCGAAATCACCCGCCTTGCCGGCGTCGGCATCGCCATCCTTCGGCATCTGCGACTTGCCGACCAGGGTGGAGGTGATCAGGCTTTCATCGCCATCGTCCGAACCGTCGAATATCCGGGATTCGAAGATGCGCTTTCCCTGTTTCGCATGTTCGATGACCTGGAACATGTGCTGCGTCGGGAATTCGCTGGCGACGAGACTGACCTGGCGGGCATCCGGGCGGGTCAGATCGACCTTCACGCCATCGGTGCCGTCGGTCGCAGCGCCCTGCACTTCCTTGTCCAGCTTGTCGTCGGTGTAGGACTTGGTTTCGAAGGTGAATTTTTTGGCCGTCAGATCCTCGAAGGTCGTGGTCTGCTGGTCGGTCATGCGCACGGCATCGCCGGTGTTGATCTGCGTCACGAAACGGAAATCCGTCTTGTAGCCCTGACAGGCCGAGCCGGTGAACTCATAGACCATGCGGCCCGTCATGCCCTCGATGCCGGATCGATCGGACGCATCCTTGAGTTCGAGATCGTAGACGGCGCGGTGGGCGACGAGATCGGGAACCGTGACCGGCAAGGCATTGGCAGCGTTTGACAGGCCGGTCATAAGCCCTGTTGCGGCAACGAAACCAAGCGTCCTGACAAACATGCAATATCTCCTGTTGGACTCGCCGCTCATATTGTACAAGCAACCGCCCGGCTTTTGGATCAACATCTTCTGAATGCCGGATTCTTGAAGGATTTACAACAAAACCGGAGACGAAAATGTCGGACGTCATCGAAGGCCGCCTCAAGGAACTTGGCTTTACGCTCCCCGTAGCCGCAGCACCAGCCGCAAACTACGTTCCATTCACCATCAGCGGCAATCTGCTTTATGTATCGGGTCAACTGCCGATGGAATCGGGCAAGATTGCGGTGACGGGCCTCGTTGGCCGCGATGTCGACGTGCCAGGCGCCCAGCGCGCGGCCGAACTTTGCGCCGTCAACATTCTCGCACAGGTCAAGGCCGCTTTGAATGGCGATCTCTCGAAAATCCGCCGTGTCATCAAGCTGAATGGCTTTGTTGCCTCCGTTCCGGAGTTTGTGGAACAGCACCTCGTCATCAACGGCGCCTCCAATCTTCTCGCCAATGTTCTCGGTGATGCCGGCAAACATGCCCGCGCCGCCGTCGGCATGGCCTGCCTGCCCTTCAATGCCGCCGTTGAAATCGACGCCATTGTGGAAATCGACGTATGACGCTGAAACTCTCCTGGCTGACGGCTGAGCCCGTCGCCCATCGCGGTTATCACGATCTCAATAAAGCGATCTGGGAAAACACGCTTTCCGCCTTTTCCCGCGCCATCGAGGCCGGTTTCGCCATCGAATGCGACGTGCAGCTGGCCGCCGACAGCGTGCCGGTGATCTTTCACGACGACGACATGGCCCGCCTGACCGGCATCAAGGGCGATGTGCGCGAACGCACATCGGCCGAACTGTCGCTTCTTGCCGTCGGCCAGACCGGGGACCGGGTCCCTACCCTCAAGCAGCTTCTCACGCTCTGCGCCGGCAAGGTGCCGCTGGTCATCGAGCTGAAAGGCCGCGCCGATGAAGGCGTCGACGACGGTTTTGCCGAGGCGGTGCTGGAAGACCTCGAGGGCTATAAGGGCCATGTGGCGCTGATGAGCTTCGACCACCATCTGCTGAAAGATCTGAAGGCGGCCGGCTCGCCCTGGCCGCTGGGTCTCACCGCCGAGGGCGACAAGCCGGAAGACTTCTTCAAACATGACGAAGCGATGCAGATGGGTCTCGATTTTATCTCCTATCATTGGGGTCATCTGCCCAACAGCTTCATCGAGGCGCAAAGAAAACTCGGGCTTCCGGTGATTACCTGGACAGTCAGGGATGAAAATGCGCGCGAGACTACCTATAAATATGCGGACCAGATGACATTCGAAGGTTTCGACCCGAGAGAGAACCCGTCCGCCACGGCATGACAGAAGACTATTCCATCAGCATTGCGCAATCCTTCAGGGATATCGATCCGGAAAGCTGGAAACGGCTTTCCGGAACCTCGCGCAATACATCAGGAAAAATCTACAACCCCTTTATTTCCCATGAATTTTTATCATCAATGGAAGAATCGGGGTCGGCGACAGCCAAAACCGGGTGGCTCGGGCACCATCTGCTTCTCGAAAACGCCTCCGGTGCTCTCATCGGCGCGGTGCCGGCCTATCTGAAGAACCACAGCAAGGGCGAATATGTCTTCGACCACGGCTGGGCGGATGCTTTCGAACGGGCCGGCGGTCATTATTATCCGAAACTGCAATGCTCGGTCCCTTTCACGCCGGCAACCGGACCACGGTTACTCGTCTGCGAAAACGAGGATGAGACACGTTTCAAAACGCTCCTGGCCTCCGGTCTCGCGCAGGTGACGGAAAAGATCGGCGTCTCGTCGGCACATGTCACATTTCTGGAAGAGAACGATCTCTCCGCCCTTCTGCCCCGCGATTTCCTGCACAGGACCGACCAGCAGTTCCACTTCATCAATGACGGTTATCGTGACCACGACGATTTTCTTGACGCCCTTTCCTCGCGCAAGCGCAAGGGGCTAAAAAAGGAACGCCGCGCGGCGCTGGAAAACGGCATCGAGATCGACTGGCTGACGGGCAGCGACCTGACCGAGGATATCTGGGACCAGTTCTTCGCCTTCTACATGGATACCGGCAGCCGCAAATGGGGCCGGCCTTATCTGACGCGGGAATTTTATTCGCTGATCGGCGAGCGCATGGCCGATGACGTGCTGCTGGTGATGGCGAAACGTGAGGGGCGCTATATTGCCGGTGCGATCAATTTCATCGGCTCGGACGCGCTTTATGGCCGCCACTGGGGTTGCATCGAGGACCATCCCTTTCTGCATTTCGAGGTCTGCTATCATCAGGCGATCGATTTCGCGCTTTCCAGGGGATTGAAACGGGTGGAAGCCGGCGCCCAGGGCGAACACAAGCTGGCGCGCGGTTATGTGCCGGTCACCACCCATTCGGCGCATTTCATCGTACATCCGGGCCTGCGCCGTGCCATTGCCGACTATCTTCAGCGCGAGCGCGAAGAAGTCGAGCATATCGGCGATTATCTTGATGAACACACGCCCTTCCGCAAGGGCGAGAGACAGGAACCGGACGTATAGTCCGCCATGAGGAGAGACCACGATGACGGCCAGCGCCTATGACGACAACAATATCTTCGCTAAAATCCTGCGTGGCGAAATTCCAAGCCACAGGCTTTACGAAGACGAACACACGCTGGCCTTCATGGATGTGATGCCGCAGGCCCCCGGCCATCTGCTGGTCGTTCCGAAGACCGGTTCGCGCAACCTGCTCGATGCCGACCCGGAAGTGCTGGCCAAAACCATTCCCGTGGTGCAGAAACTCGCCGTCGCTGCGAAGGAAGCCTTCGATGCGGATGGTGTCTTCATCGCCCAGTTCAACGAGCCGGCGGCTGGCCAGACCGTGTTCCACCTGCATTTCCACGTCATTCCGCGCAAGGAAGGCGAGCCGCTGAAGCCGCATTCCGGTGTGATGGCCGATGGCGAGGTGTTGAAGGCCCATGCGGAGAAGATAAAGGCCGCGCTTGCTTCGTGATGGTTGCCTAGCAGGCGCGTATCCTGCAAAGCGTAGCACATACCCACGCCGTCACCCCGGACTTGGTCCGGGGTCCAGTGCGATCAAGTCCTTGATCGCGAGAGAGTCTTCTTACGGCGCAGACGCGCATTGATTGGATGCCAGATCGTGTCCGACTGTGTCGTTTCTCATCATTCCACAGGCAGATATGCATTCCTCTCCGGCCATGGCCAGCCCTCAAGCACCGCCATATCTGGCCTGAATATTTCCACCTTCAGCGGATAACAGGCCGCAGTATCGCTCGAATGCGTGGCGCTGCAATCACCGCCCGGGCAGGCGGAAAGCGCCCCGATAAGATCGATCTCCGCAAAGAATTCCAGATAATCACCCGGCCGCACCGGGCTCGCCTTCATGAAATACTGGTGTGTGTCGCGGGTGAAACCCGTACACATGAAGACATTGAGGACGTCATGCACATGCGGCTCCGCCTGCCGGAACGACAGCCCCCTGGCAGAGGCGAGCGCATTGGTGAGATTGGAATGGCAGCAATGGTGGTAATCGCCGCCGCTGAGCAGCTTGTTGGTATAGGGATCGCAGCGTGTGCCGATCACGTCATGCACGCCGCCGCCGTCTTCGTCGAAGCCATACCATGATAGCGTATCATGCGTGATCGTCGCCATCGGCCGCAGGGATGGCAGGTTGCTCCACAGCCGGTTGCCAACCGAAACATGGGTGGCATGCAGGGCGCGGGTCTTGCCGCTGAAAAACCGCTCGGTCAGATCATGGGCGTTCCAGAGGTTCAGGTCTCCGACCTGCGGACCTTCAACGCTTACGATGCGAAAGAAATGCCCCTTCGGCACATAAAAGCTGCGACCGTCACGCGGCGGCACGATGACCTCATCGATCTTTTCCATGCTTCGTTTGGCTTCTTCCAGACGCGCGAGGTCCGGCATTTCAAGCGTCCCGTTCGGATAAACGACAACAGGACGGACGGCGCGGCGTGCGGCGGCGTCGACGGGTTCAGCGGCGGGCATGGGGGTCATGAAATCCTCGGGCAATCAAAATCTCGAGGCGAAATTGCGCCATGTGTGCCCGCCTGACAAGACGGGTTTTTCTTGCGCTCAGCCCAAGTCTTACTTACCCTTGAGACACCATGAAATTACCGCCGCTCACCACCCTCCGCTCATTCGAAGCCGCAGCCAGAAGAACGAGTTTTTCTCTGGCTGCGCAGGAACTCGGCATGACGGCGACTGCCGTCAGCCAGCATGTGCGCAATCTGGAGGCCTGGCTCGGTGTGGCGTTGTTCGAGCGGCATGCGAGGGGTGTGAGGCTTACCCCGGCCGGAAAGGAATTCGGCACGACGGTTTCGACCGCCCTACGCCAGATCGCTTCTGGCGCCGCCCGAATCCGCCAGGGCCATGACCGCATCGCCGTCCGTCTTGCCAGCCTGCCCTCGGTCGTGGCGCATTTTCTGACGCCCCGCCTGCCCCGCTTTCGGGCGCTTTACCCCGATATACAGGTATCCATCAGCTATTCCGGCGCGCATCACGCAATACCGGCCGATCTCACCATAGGACATGGCATCGCCTCCGGGGAAAATGCGGTAGCGCTTTTCAGCGCGGAGACGCGGCCGACATGCGCGCCGGACTATGTCGCCAAATTCGGTCCTTTTGACGATGTTGACAGCCTGTTACGAGCGGAATTGCTGCATGACGACACCGAGGCGGCCTGGCAGCACTGGTTCGCAGCCGGGGGAATATCCCTGCCCGATAGCGCCGGTCCGGTTTTCGCGGATTTCAATCTGCTCGTGACCGCTCTCAAAGCCGGTCAAGGCATCGGCCTCTGCCCGACAGCGCTGCTTCACGACGAGATCGCCGAAGGCCAACTGACCGTGCTCTTCGATCGGGCGGCCGATACTGAGAAATATTACTGGCTGATGGAAGCCGAAGAGATGAGCGCACCGGCTAGACTTCTTGCGGATTGGCTTGTTGCGGAAGCCCGAGAGAGTGGAATGCGCGGCAATTATTCCGCCGCGACGATCTGAGCGGGAGCGCCTATTATCTGCCCTGCCCGCTCCCTTTCGGAAATCCAATTCAGCAGGCGGGCAGAGACGGCGCAGATGATGACAAAAGCGATTAAACCGCCGAAAACATCAGAAAGATGATGTCCGCCCTGAACGAGAACAGCCAGCGGCATCAAAAGATTCACCGGCAGAATCACCGCCATCACCGCCCAGTGACGCGGCACAAACCAGACGGACATTGCTGCCATGAATATGTGAAACGACGGAAAACCGATCAGCCCCAGCACGTTCTTAGGCGAAATATAGACCACGCCCTCCGATGTAAGCCGGTTCAACTCCTGCCCGTAGGTATTATCAACAGCCAAGGGAATTGCCTGCGAGATCCATTCCGGCAGTTGCACATAGGCCGAAGGTCCGAATGTCGGGAAGAATATCCAGAAGACGATGCTTGCAAATGCACCCAGCACGCCCGTGACAAGGAAGTGGTGCAGTCTCTGTTCCTTGCCGGTAAAACCGAGCGTGATCACGATCACCAGAAGCTGCGGCAGTGACGTTGCATAGACCACGAACAGGACTGTCCCGATCCACGGATGTGTCGCTGCCCAGAGGACGATGCCCGCCCAGCTATAGCCAAAGGCCGCATCCACGCGGAAGAGCACATGATCAATCGTCGGGAAAGCGACGGGCAGGAACATGTAGTTAAACACGGAGGCGACAAGCGTGAAGAGGATGAACAGGCCGCCCGCAATCAGGGCAGCGGCGATGCGAAGATCACGCGCGCTTTTGCGATAGAATTGACCGAGGATGAAAACACCAGCACCCGCCAGCGCGCATAAAAAATATCCGGCGTAATCGACCCCGATGCCTTTGACAGCGATCAGAGCCGCATCGACGGCGAATAATATGGCTATAAAGCCAAGTACAAAGCGTTCTGCCGCGAATAGCCGCATGGAATTGGCCCCTGTCTAGTCAATGGCAAACTAGGGCAACGGACTTAATATTCGGATAAGGAGAGTATTAAAAACCGAGCACCAACAATCCTCCGGCCAAAAGCAGGATCGGGACGGCGACGCCGACGATGACGCGCTGGCCGGCCAACAGGAATGCGGCAAAGCCGAGTGCCGCCGCTCCGATGCGCAGCCATAAAGGCGATGCTTCGAGCGACCCGGTCGGGAAGACGATCAGCTTGGCGGTAACGGCCATGACAAGTGCGGTGGCGACCGCCCTCACCCAGTGGAGTGCCTCGGACTCCTCCTTCAGCCGGTTACCGGCAAGAACGCCGAGCCAGCGCCAGAGATCGGTCGCGAGCCAGCCGGCAATCGCGATGAAGAGATAGGGCGCCCACCAGTTTTCGGTCATCATGGTTCGCTCTCCGGTGAAACGGGTTTTATCCGGCGGCGGAACACGAGGCGGTCGATGAGATAGGCTGCCGTGCCTCCGCCGATCCCGGCATAGAGAATATCGAATTCTGGTGCGATGACCGCGAAGGCAGGCCCGGCGATGACGCCGATGACGAAGGCGACCTTGACGACGGAATGGCGGGCCGAAGCCCAGATCGATGCCACGAAGTAGACCGGTGTGAGAAAAAACAGCACGCCGGCGACGAGCGGCGGAAAGGCAGCGACAACGCCGTAACACAGGCCGACGATGGTGGCATTGACCACGGTAAGCGTCATGCCAAAACCGGCAAACCAGGCGGCGCGGGCTTCACGCGGCACCCTGGAGAGATTCTGCGTGGCAAAGACCCAGGCGGTGATTGCGACGAAATGCGAGAGGAACAGCAAAATCCATGTCGGGGTCTTCGCGCCGCGCATTTCCGGAACGATGGAGGCGACCATCGGCATCATCCGGACCGACGACAGCGTCACCGCCAGAAAGCAGGCGGCAAGATTGGCGCCGCCGACCATCGAGCCGATCAGGATCATCTTGGCCGGCAGGGCCCAGATCATCAGCGTCATGAACACGGCTTCACCCCGCGCGACACCCGATTCCAGCGCGAAAGCGCTGAAACCGACGAAAGATGTCATCAGAATGAGCGAGGGCAGCGAAAATATGCCCCGCATTCCCCGGAAAAACCAGCCGCTCAGGGGGATGGTATCGCTGTCGGCAGTCTGCATTGCTGACCCACTTGTGCATGTCACCCGAAACTGTGCCGCGCTTCGGGATAACGTCACGCATAAAACAAAAAATGAAACACGCCGCAGGTATCGGGAAAAACGCGACGCGCTTCATACATGAAAATGCCGGGCTTTCGCCCGGCATCGATTTATCGGTAGAAGACCTCGATCATTTCTTCTTCGGCACTTTCGGCACCGCATTGGTCTTGCGCCGCGGCTTGCTGTCCTCGTCCGACTTGTCGGCCTCGGCAACAAGGACATCCGCCTCTTCATTGGCCTTCGCCGCCTTGGAGGCGGGTTTTGTCTTGGCCTTTGCCTTGCCGGGCGATTTGGCCGCCTTCAGTTCGGCCTCCGGCTGCGGCTTCACGGGCGCGGTCTCCGGCAGAACCTCGAGTACAAGGCCGTCGGATCCGTCATCCTTCTTGCCGACGGTGACGCTGACGACGCCGCCCTTCTTGAGCTTGCCAAAGAGGATTTCGTTGGCGAGCGGCTTCTTGATGTTTTCCTGGATCACGCGCGACAGCGGGCGGGCGCCCATCTTTTCGTCGTAACCCTTCTCCGCCAGCCAGGATATCGCATCTTCATGCAGATCGAAGGTGACGTTGCGCTCGGACAGCTGGGTTTCCAGCTGCATGACGAACTTCTGCACCACCTTGTGGATAACGGCGGTCGGCAGCGGCGAGAACGGAATGATCGCATCCAGACGGTTGCGGAATTCCGGGGTGAACAGACGGTTGATCGCCTCTTCATCCTCGCCCGTGCGCCGCGAAGAACCGAAACCGATGGCGGATTTCGCCATTTCGGATGCACCCGCATTGGTCGTCATGATGAGGATGACGTTGCGGAAGTCGATCTTCTTGCCGTTATGGTCGGTCAGCGAGCCATGGTCCATCACCTGCAACAGAATGTTGTAGATGTCGGGATGCGCCTTTTCGATTTCGTCCAGCAGCACCACGGAATGCGGATGCTGGTCGACACCGTCAGTCAAAAGACCGCCCTGATCGAAGCCGACATAACCGGGAGGTGCGCCGAGCAGACGCGACACGGTATGGCGTTCCATGTATTCCGACATGTCGAAGCGCAGCATCTCGACGCCGAGCGAGGCGGCAAGCTGCTTGGCCACTTCCGTCTTGCCGACGCCCGTCGGGCCGGAGAAGACATAGGAGCCGATCGGCTTGTTCGGTTCGCGCAGGCCCGCACGCGCCAGCTTGATGGCCGTGGCAAGCGCCTCGATGGCGATATCCTGACCGTAAACGACGGAACGCAGTTCCTTTTCAAGATTGGCGAGAACCATCTCGTCGTCCTTGGAGACCGTCTTCGGGGGAATGCGGGCCATGGTCGCGATGGTCGCCTCGATTTCCCGTTCGGTGATCAGCTTGCGGCGCTTGGAGGCCGGCAGCAACATCTGCGCCGCACCGGTCTCGTCGATCACATCGATCGCCTTGTCCGGCAGCTTGCGGTCGGAAATGTAGCGGGCCGACAGTTCCACGGCAGCCTTGATCGCCTCATTGGAATATCTGAGGTGGTGGTAATCCTCGAAATAGGGCTTCAGCCCCTTCATGATCGCGATGGCGTCATCGATGGACGGCTCGTTGACGTCGATCTTCTGGAAACGGCGCACCAGCGCGCGATCCTTTTCGAAGAATTGCCGATATTCCTTATAGGTAGTCGAGCCGATGCAGCGGATCGCACCCGAAGACAGGGCCGGTTTCAGCAGGTTCGATGCATCCATCGCGCCGCCGGACGTTGCGCCGGCGCCGATGACGGTGTGGATTTCATCGATGAACAGAACCGCGCCCGGATATTCCTCAAGTTCCTTGACGACCTGCTTCAAACGCTCTTCGAAATCGCCGCGATAGCGGGTCCCCGCCAAAAGCGTGCCCATGTCGAGCGAGAAGATGGTGTCATTGGCGAGCGCTTCCGGCACCTTGCCTTCAACGATGCGCTTGGCGAGACCTTCGGCAATCGCCGTCTTGCCCACGCCCGGATCGCCCACATAAAGCGGATTGTTCTTGGAGCGGCGGCAGAGAATCTGGATCGTGCGGTTGACCTCGTCGTGACGGCCGATCAGCGGGTCGATCTTGCCGTTTTTCGCCTTTTCATTGAGGTTGATGCAATAGGCCTTCAGCGCATCCTGCTGCTTCTTGGCGGAGGATCCATCTTCCTCGGGATTGCTACGGCTCGCCTTGTTTTCGCTTTCCGGTTCATCGGCACCGCGCGGCGTGCGCGTCTGCGACGTGCCGGGGCGCTTGCCGATGCCGTGGGAGATGTAGTTGACCGCGTCGTAACGGGTCATCTCCTGCTCCTGCAGGAAATAGGCAGCGTGGCTTTCGCGCTCGGCGAAAATGGCCACAAGCACGTTCGCGCCGGTCACTTCCTCGCGGCCGGACGATTGAACATGGATGACGGCCCGCTGGATAACCCGCTGGAAGCCGGATGTGGGTTTGGAATCCTCGTCGTAACCCGTGACGAGGTTCGTCAGTTCATTGTCGACGTAATCGCTGACAGTCTTGCGAAGCGCATCGAGATCGACATTGCAGGCGCCCATGACAGCTGCGGCATCCGCGTCGTCGATCAGCGCCAGAAGGAGATGTTCCAGCGTCGCATATTCGTGGTGACGCTCATTTGCAAAGGTCAGTGCCTGGTGCAGCGCCTTCTCGAGACTTGGGGAAAAAGTTGGCACGTTGCGATCCTCATTTCTTTTCCATGACGCATTGCAGCGGATGCTGGTGCTGTCGGGCGAAATCCATGACCTGGCTTACTTTCGTCTCTGCGACCTCATATGTAAACACCCCGCATTCGCCCACACCGTGCTGGTGCACGTGCAGCATGATGCGGGTTGCCGCTTCGCGATCCTTCTGGAAAAAACGCTCCAGAATGTGGATGACGAACTCCATGGGAGTGTAGTCGTCATTCAGTAAAAGAACACGGTACAAATTCGGTCTTTTTGTTTTTGGCTTGACGCGGGTGATAACAGACGTCCCGCGGTTGGTGCCGCCGCCGTCTTCCCCTTCGCCCTCGCCCTGCATGTAGATCGGCTTAGCGATCATCTTTCATCATTCTCCAAACTGTTCTCAAACCGACAGTTCTTTGCCAGGAGGGAGAACTTCGCCTCTTCATATCTAGGTCGTTAAGACGCGATTTTAAGCCCCTTGCGAAACGGTGCAATCACTATTGCGTTTGCGAAGAGGCAAACCTCGGGAAAAGTGCGGATATGAGGGCAGCCAGGGTGCCGGAAGACACGGACCCGCAGTAGCGCCGCATTTTTCAGGCCGGATGCAAATGGATGCGACAGGTCGCGGCGCAGCCGAATCCGGTTCGCCGCCGCCGGCCTTATTCCTTGTCGTCGAGCATTTCGCGCACGGCGATGGCGAGCTGCTTGAGCGAGAAGGGTTTCGGCAGGAAACCGAACTTGGCGTCCGCCGGCAGGTTCTTTGCGAAAGCATCCTCGGCATAACCCGAAACGAAGATGAATTTCAGGTCCGGATAGGATTTGCGCAGTTCTCTCAGCAGCGACGGACCGTCCATTTCCGGCATCACGACGTCGGAAACGACGATGTCGACCTTGCCTTCCAGTTCCTCCATCACCTCCAGGGCTTCGGTGCCGGAGCCGGCTTCGTGCACGGTGTAGCCTCGGGTTTCCAGCATGCGCTTGCCGCCGCGCCGCACCGCCTCCTCGTCCTCCACCAGAAGCACGACGGCGGATTTGCCGGTGAGGTCCAGCGGCTCTTCCTTCACCGGCTCGGCTGCGATGACCGGAGCAAGCGCCGCCTCGCCGGGCTGCCCGTTGCTCTGAGCGGCCTCCACCACATGGCGCGGCAGGTAAATGCGGAAGGCGGTTCCCTTGCCCACTTCCGATTCGGGATAGATATAACCGCCCGACTGTTTGACGATGCCATAGACCATCGACAGGCCAAGGCCGGTGCCCTTGCCGACTTCCTTGGTGGTGAAGAAGGGCTCGAAAATCTTGTCCATGATCTCCGGCGGAATGCCCGTGCCGTTATCGGCAACTTCCACCATCACCATGTCCTCGGCCGGGAATTCCGGACGGCCAAGCGCTGCGATTTCCTTCGCGTCGACGTTGCGCGTCCTGATGGTGATCTTGCCGCCGTCGGGCATGGCGTCGCGTGCATTGACGCAGAGATTGATGAGCACCTGCTCGAATTGCGACAGATCCGTCTTCACCGGCCACAGATCGCGGCCATAATCGACCTCCAGCTTGACATTGGTACCGGAAATAAGCCTGTCCACCAGCATGCGCAGATCGCCGATCACATCCGTCAGGTTGAGGATGGCCGGACGCATGGTCTGCTTGCGCGAGAACGCCAGAAGCTGGCGCACCAGCACGGCCGCGCGGTTGGCGTTGCGCTTGATCTCCATGAGATCGGCAAAACTCGGATCGGCGGGCCGCGCCTGTAGCAGCAGATGGTCCGAAGACAGCAGGATGGCGGTGAGAACGTTATTGAAATCGTGGGCGATGCCGCCGGCGAGCGTGCCAACGGCATTCATCTTCTGGGTCTGCGCCATCTGGGTCTCGAGCGCCTTCTGCTCGGTCACCTCTATAGCGTAAACGATCGCCACCTCTTCCGGGGCTTCATCATCCTGATCGATCACGGCATTGACGTAGAAACGGAAATGCCTGCCCTCGTCGCTCGGGTGGCGGGAATCGAAGGGTGCGATGTCGCCCTGACGGTCCTTGGCCTCGGCCAGCGCCTGCTCGAGCCGTGGTTTTTCATTGTCATGGATGACCGTCTCAAGCGCCACGCCGCGATCGATATCGTCGCGTCCGACAACGCCGGAGAACAATTTCAGGAAGGGCGCGTTGATGCGCAGGATGCGGCCTTCGCCATCGAGCGAGGCAATCGCCATCGGCGTGTTGTTGAAAAAGCGGGTGAAACGCATGGCGGAGGAGGATTCCGTATCCTCCTGCCCCTTTGGGCGCATCAGGACGATGGTGCGGCTCTCGCCAGGCGCGCCATCTTTCGAGGTGACCTGATGCACGAGGCGGGCCGGCATGCTCTGGCCGTTCACCCTTCGCATGTCGAGATCGAGGATTTCAGTGCGCTTCGCCGTGCCCTGCGGATGCACCGATTCGATCAGCGCCATGCCCTCGCCGGCGACGATATCGGAAACCGTCATCGAACCGGGTGAAAACTGCGCGAGATCGATGCCGAGCCATTCCGACAAAGTAGCGTTCAGATAAACGATCTCGCCCTTGCGCCCGGCGGAAAAGAAACCGGCCGGGGCGTGATCGAGGTAATCGATGGCATTCTGCAATTCGCGGAAGAAGCGCTCCTGATCCTCGCGTTCGGGTGTGATATCGGCGATCTGGAAGACATGCAGCCCCTCGCCGCCCGCATCCTTCAGGACCCGGCCCTTCAGCCTGTACCAGTGCGGCCCGGTGTTAGCGTCCTCACCCAGCGGTTTGAGCAAGCGGAACTCTTCGTAGCCGTCGCGACCTTCGCGCAGCACGTTGATGAGCCGGTAAAGCGCTTCGGTCGATTCCCGGCTGCGCGACAGGAGCGTTTCGAGACTCTGGATATCGCTCGCCCTGGTGGTGCCGCTCATCCGGCAATAGGTGGCGTTGGCATAGACCATATGCCCCTTGGCGTCGGTAATCAGCGTGCCTTCGGGATGGGCCGAGAGAAAGCGGCGGGCAAGCCCGTCGGATTGCGACTGCGGCATGACCTCGATGAAACCGATAATCGACGAGACCAGAAAGAAGATGCCCATCATGGCCAGCACGCCAAGAATGCCGAGCACGATTTCGTTTTCGAGCGAATCCTTGAAATAGACGAAGGCGGCGGCGGCGGCGATCAGAACCAGCGCCAGAAGCAGAATGCGCAAGACCGTGCCGGAACGGGCGCGCCTGTCCACCAGCGGAAGGTCGTTGTCGCTTGTCTCGCGCACCCGTGTCATCTTGGCCTCGCAGTCGTGCAGGTCGTCATTCGGTCAGCCCTACTCCCTTGACGGAATCGGGCAGTAAAATTTCTTGTAGCAACTCGCTTGACCGGCAAAAAGCTCCGCCAGGACACAAAGGCTTAAAAACGCACAGCGAAAACGGCCTGAAAGGTGTATATAAGCCTTAAAAGACTACGGCCTTGTACAGGTCAGCTCCTTCACCTGACATTGAATGCGCGGCGCGGAACAGACGATCTTGCCGTCAGCCACGGTACAAACCGAGCATCCATCCGTGAAGTCGATGCAGGAAGGATGGTCGCGCACGAATTCCGCCATGGTCGCTGCGTTATCCGGCACCTTGTCTTCGGCCCACGCGATTGAATGTGGAAGCGCGAAAAACGGTGGCAACAGCAAAACAACACGCATCACATGCCGTGCGAGGAAGCAGTCAATGCGCAATGACTGGGGCATTCCGGAACGCTCCTTCGGCAAAAGAATTGCAACTTTCACTGTCTTTCAGCATTGAAGGACGAGGTATGGCGCTTTGGTGGCGTCGTTGCGGTTGAGGCGGCAATCCTGTGGGGCGAAATGAATAAACCTTGTATCGTGCCCAAAAAAATCGTCTTTTCCTGCTTGATGTTCACTTTATAAGAACCACGGCAATATTAATTGCCCAAGAAACGAAAAAGCCAAAAAATCTGAAGGGATGATCTCCATGATGGAAGATTTTATCGGCGCTTATGGAAACCGTCTCATCGTCGCGGTCGTCGGTGTTGGTGTGGCCCTGCTTGTTCTGGCGATTGCGCTGTGGCTTCTGCGCAGGAGGAGCGGCTCTGCCCCTTTCATCCGGGGCGGGCGCAACCGGCAGCCGCGCCTGCAGGTTCTCGATGCAACGGCCGTGGACGCACGCCGCCGTCTGGTGCTGGTGCGCCGTGACAATGTCGAGCATCTCGTCATGATCGGCGGTCCGACGGATATCGTCATCGAAAGCGGTATAGGCGCGATCCCCATTGTCAGGGACGTACAGGAGCCGGAATTGAAGGCGCTACCGCGCCAGGAAAGCGAGCCGAAGAGAGCCGAGCCGGCGATCCAGCAGGAGCGTCGCCCCGCCCTGCCGCAACAGCAGCCCGTTGTGGCTGCGGCTCCCGTTTCCGCGCCTGAAGAACCCGTGAAGCAAGCACAGCGGCCAGAGCCGCCGGCACCTGTCCCGTCCCCGCGTCCAGCACCCGTCGCGGCAGCCGCCGCTCAGGTGCCGCCACGGCCATCGACCCCGCCGCAACCCGTACCCACGCCTGTAACGGCGCGCGAAACCGCGCCGCCGGCAAGACAGGCGGCCCCCGAGCGGGAGACAGCGCGCCCCACGCCGCCGCCGATACCGGTTGCAACGGCTCCGGTCGCTGCCGTCTTGCCCATGGCGGCGGCATCGCTCGACATGGCTGCGGCCCGAACGGAACCGAGGCGTGCCGAGCCCGTCGTGCCGGCTCCGGCTCCGGCACCGGTCGCACCGCCGATCCCTGCACAGGCGCCAGTAGAGGCAAAGGCGGAGGAACGGACTGCGGAATTCGCCCCGCCGGTCTTTGCCGCGCGCGAGCCAGTGATCGATCAATCCATCGCCGCCGATTTTCTCGACGCTGCACGGGAGCGCGTCCTTCCCGACCTGAAGCCGGGACAGACAACGCCACCCGCACCTTTCCCGCCCAAGCCTGAAAATCCGGCTGTGGCTTCGAACGACGCCGAGCCGAAATTTTCCGATGAGCTCGCCAGCGATTTCGAAAGCTTCCTCGAGGCGGAAATCGCCAAAAGCAAGGAGGCGGATAATGAGCCGTCCATCGCCCCTGTCGCGGAAAAGCAGGTCAAGACACAGCCCGCTTCCCCGCCTGTCACCGGCGCTTCACCGGATGGAGACATGCAGAAGGAAATGGCGCGTATCTTCGGAGAGCTTTCCGTGACCCGCGACCGCTGACGCGCGCGGGTCTTCCGACCAGAAATTCGAAATTGAAAAAGGGCACGGAAGCGATTTCCGTGCCCTTATTATTTGTCATGCGATTTGCCGACCTCTCGGCCGCAGCGCCTTATTCGTCGCGATAGACTTTTTCGCGACGCTCGTGACGCTCCTGCGCCTCGATGGAAAGCGTTGCAATCGGGCGGGCGTCCAGACGCTTGAGGCCGATAGGCTCGCCCGTTTCCTCACAGTAACCGTAAGTGCCGTCTTCGATCCGCTGAAGAGCCGCATCGATCTTTGAAATCAGCTTGCGCTGACGGTCGCGGGCGCGAAGTTCGATCGCCCGGTCCGTTTCGGAAGAAGCCCGATCGGCGAGATCGGGGTGGTTGGCGCTTTCTTCGGCGAGATGTCCGAGGGTCTCGCGCGCTTCTCTCAGGATGTCATTTTTCCAGGCGACCAGCTTCGCGCGGAAGTAAGCCCGCTGGCTGGCATTCATGAACTCATCGTCTTCCGAGAGCACATATTTGCTAAGATCGATCTTCTCACTCAACGCGATTCTCCTCGAAGAACATCTCAATGCGGCGGTGTATACTCCAATGATAGTGGCCGATTCAAGTCTGCAGATCAGTTTTCAGGCATTTTTAAAACTGACACAAAAATCATCTAAATGACTAATTTTTATCCTTTATTCGTATTGAAGCGAACTCTTCTTCAATCACTTCAACGCGACTTACCAACAGGAAAGAGGACTTGCGGTCCTGCAACCCTATCCTGTAGCATTCAGACCGTGCCCTCACATTCGAACGCCGGTCCCCGCCCTTGACAGCATCTTCCCCGAGCCGAGTTTATCTTCTGCGCCACGCCAAGGCCGCCTGGGCGGCGCCGGGAGAACGGGATTTCGACCGGGGATTGAACGAAGCCGGTTTTGCCGAGGCGGAAGTCATCGCCGACCTTGCCGCCGACCGGCATTACCGCCCCGATCTGCTTCTGTCATCCACGGCCGCGCGCTGCCGACAGACCACGCAGGCCTGGCAGCGGGCGTTCAACGAAGGCATAGACATCTTCTACGTCGATGAGATGTATAATGCGCGCAGCGAAACCTACCTTTCCCTCATCGCCGCGCAGGCGCAGGCGCAGTCGGTGATGCTGGTGGGCCACAACCCCACCATGGAGGCGACGCTGGAAGCAATGATCGGCGAGGATCTGCTGCATGCCGCCCTGCCCTCGGGCTTTCCCACCTCTGGTCTTGCCGTGCTTGATCACGATGAGAGCGCCGCGAACGGCAAAAATAGCTGGCGGCTGGTCGATTTTCTCGCACCGGGCAAGTAAGCGCTGCGGCGTGCCAAAAAATTCTGGAGAGAAGCCCCGCTGAAAATCCGCTGGAGCGCTTCTTTTTTGGGCAGCCATACCTTCCTATATTGCAGCCGTGACCGTTAAACACAGCCAGGAAACTGCCATTGCCGCCTTCTCTTACGTCCCTGACAGACAGCGCGCTTATCGCATTCGATAATCTGGCCGACCGTGCGAGCAACCTCACCCACCCGACACTACGGCTTGGCGTCACCGGTCTTTCGCGGGCGGGCAAGACGGTTTTCATCTCTTCCCTCGTCCACAATCTTCTGAATGGCGGCCGGCTGCCGCTGTTCGAGGCCATGCGCTCCGGACGCGTCTCTAATGTGCGGCTGGAGCCGCAGCCGGATGACGCCATTCCGCGTTTTCAATATGAGGATCATATTCAGGCGCTGGTGCGCGACCGGCTGTGGCCGGATTCGACACGGGCGATCTCGGAACTCAGGATAACGCTGGATTATCAGAGCGCCAGCGGCTGGGGCCGATGGTTTTCGGCCGGCAAGCTTTCCATCGATATCGTCGATTATCCCGGCGAATGGCTGCTCGACCTGCCGCTTCTGTCGCAGGATTACAAACAGTTCAGCGACGCGACCGTCGCCCTTGCCGGAAGCGGCATCCGCGCCGAACTGGCGCAGGAATGGCTGGCGATCGCCTCTTCGCTCGATATCAACGCACCGGCCGACGAGATGACGGCTCGACGTCTGGCCGAAAGTTTCGCGGCCTATCTGAAGGCCTGCAAATCCGATGAAAGATCACTCTCGACCCTGCCGCCCGGCCGTTTCCTGATGCCCGGCGATCTGGAAGGATCGCCCGCGCTGACCTTCGCACCGCTTCCCGGCCTGACGGATGAGAAAGCGCCCAAGGGCTCGCTGCGCGCCATGATGGAACGGCGCTATGACGCCTACAAGTCGATCGTGGTCAAACCCTTCTTCCGCGAGCATTTCGCCCGCCTCGACCGGCAGATCGTTCTGATCGACACGCTGCAGGCGGTCAATCGCGGCCCGGAAGCCGTGCAGGATCTGGAGCGCGCGCTGGGCGATGTGCTTGCCTGTTTCCGCCCCGGCACCAACAGCCTGCTGTCGTCGCTGATCGGCAGGCGAATCGACAAGGTGCTGATCGCCGCCACCAAGGCCGATCACCTGCATCACGAAAGCCACGACCGGCTGGAGCGCCTGACCCGCCGTCTGGTGGACCGCGCCATTACCACCATCGGCATGAATGGCGCCGGCATCGAGGTCATGGCGCTCGCTTCCGTGCGCGCCACCAGAGAGGCAAGCGTGCGACAGGATGGCCACGAGCTGCCCGTCATCGTCGGCACGCCCATGGCCGGTGAAACCATCAATGGCGAGACCTTTGACGGCAATCGCAAGACGGCGATCTTTCCCGGCGATCTGCCTGAAGATCCCGAGCCGCTGTTCCGCAGCATCGACAGGGATGGCGACAAGGCGTCGCTGCCGGACGTCAATGTCGTGCGCTTCCGCCCGCCGAACATAGATGAGCCGGGCAGCGGCGGCATCAGGCTTTCCGTTCCCCATATCAGGCTCGACCGCGCCATGCAGTTCCTGTTCGGAGACAAGCTCGCATGAAGCTTCCCACACAAAACGATCCGCAGGCGCGCCGCCCGGCCGCTTTCACGCTCGAAACCGAAGAGACGGCACGACCGTCCGCCGCACAGAAACGCGCGCCGCGCAGCTTCGACGCCGAGATTTCGCTGACGCCCGACGAGGACGATCCGTTTCTGGCGCCTGAGGAGATCGATGCCGCCGCGCTGCCGGTGGCGTCTCCGAAGAAAAGCCGCTTCTCCTTCGGCAAGCTTGCGCTCGGCGCGCTTGGTGTCTTGTTCTCCCTCGCCTTCGGGCTCTGGGCGGATCAACTCATCCGCAACCTGTTCTCCCGTTCCGACTGGCTGGGTTACACGGCCACTACCGCGCTTATTGTGGCGCTTTTCGCCGTTCTCGTTCTCGTCGGCCGCGAAGTCTTCGGCATCATGCGGCTTAACGCGGTGCAATCCTTGAAGGCCGATGCCGAGACGGCGAGCCTAGACAAGAGCCCGAAACCCGCACGCGCCATCGTCACCCGCCTGAATGCCGTTCTCTCCCACCGGGCCGAAACGGCCAAGGGGCGTGCGGCGCTGAAGGAAACTGAAAACGATGTGATCGACGGCCCGCATCTGATCGAGCTTGCCGAACGCGAGTTGCTCGTTCCGCTCGACAGGCAGGCCCGCGCCCTCATTCTCAATTCGTCCAAGCGCGTCTCCGTTGTCACCGCCGTCAGCCCCCGCGCGGTGGTCGATCTCGCTTATGTGCTGTTTGAAGTGACGCGGCTGGTGCGCGCCATGGCGGAGCTTTATGGCGGCCGCCCCGGCACGCTCGGCATGCTGAAGCTCCTGCGCGATGTCGTCGCCCATCTTGCCGTCACGGGCTCGATCGCGGTTGGCGACGGGCTCGCCCAGCAGGTTCTCGGCCACGGTCTTGCCTCGAAACTCTCGGCGCGACTCGGCGAAGGCGTCATCAACGGCCTGATGACGGCGCGAATCGGCATTGCCGCGATGGATTTGTGCCGTCCGCTGCCGTTCAGAGCGGTGAAGCGGCCGGGGATCGGCGATTTCATGTCCGACCTCACCCCCGATTTAAGCGGTGGAAAAACCGGTGAAAAAGCCTGATTGCTCGGGCCTGGGCGGTTCAAAAGGTTACGAACGAAGCCGCAAATGAGAGCGAAATAAACCAAGCATTAACCATTCCGCCGGTAGATTGCAGCCTATCGAACAGGCATCTTCGCCGGGGAAAGTATCATGTATTCGCGCTTCTTTTCGCTTGTGGGCGGGCTTGCCGCCATATTGTCCGTCAGCGGCGGTTTCGGCATGTCTGACGTCCATGCCGCATCGCGCGATCGCGACGACGTGTTCTTCCGCTCCGTGGCCGGTGTCTGGAAAGGCCCGGGCGAAATCGTCGCCGGCAAATACAAGGGCACGAAGTTCACCTGCGATCTGACGGGCGAACCGCTCGACGACAAGCAGACCGGCATCAAGCTCGGCGGCACCTGCCGCGTCGGCGTCTTCAGCCAGCCCATGTCTGCCGTCATCAGCCAGAAGGGCAACTCTTACGAGGGCAAATTCCTCGACGGCGCTGAAGGCAAGGGACTGGACATCACCTCCGGACAGGTCAGCGGCGACAAGGTCGTCGTCGGCATCAACCGCGCCAAGCTCAACGGTGCGATGGTCGCCCGCGTCTCGAACGACAATTCGATGAACATCACCATTTCGGTCAAGGTCGCCGACCAGATGATCCCGGTCATCGGCGTGACGCTGGCGCGCGATATCGACCAGCTCGCTGTCGGTTCGATCAAGCCGTAAAAGCCATACTCTTCTCAGCCATCGCCAAGCGGGAGTGTCCACCACTCCCGTTTTTCGTTTGCGCTGACAATGCCGGTCTTGTCCGCCTGCTGAAGCCATTCCCGCACGGGCTTGCCTTTTACCTCAAGGTCTGGCGCGATATCGGCAAGCGGCATCAGCACGAATGCGCGCTCCGTCATGCGCGGATGCGGCACTTCGATGCTTTCCGTTACGAGAGACTCATTCCCATAGGTCAGCACATCGATATCGATGGTGCGCGGACCCCAGCGTTCCGTGCGCACCCGCTTCATGCCCTTTTCGATGTCGAGGCATAATTGCAGCAGCGCGGGCGCGGAAAGCGAGGTTTCGACCAAGGCGCAGCAATTGAAGAAATCCGCCTGATCCGTCTTGCCCCAGGGCGGCGTGCAGTAAAGGTTCGAGACGGCCAGCAGTCGGCAATCGTCACGCGCATCGAGTTCGCGCAGCGCCCTTGCCATGGCTGCGGTAGGATCGCCTATATTGCCGCCGAGCCCCAAGGCGGCGACGGTCATCTTTTCAGGCACGGTGTTCAACGCTCACCTGCGCATAATCGAGAATGCCGGGAACCGGCGCAGAGGGTTTGCGTACCGTGATCCTGAGCCAGACGATCTGCGGATAACGGGCGCGAAGCGCCTTGGCGATGTCGTTCGCCAGCGCCTCGATGAGATAACGGCGCTGGCCGACGACGATTTTTTCGATGACGGCGAAAGCCACGCCATAATCGACGGTGTTTTCGATATCATCGGTTTCCAGCGCATCACCCGCCTCGACTTCCATCTCGGCATCGACGAAAAAGCGCTGGCCCAGCACTTCCTCCTGCTCGAGAAGGCCATGACGGGCGAAAAAAGAACAGTTTTTCAGGATGATGGTATAGCGGCTCATCGCATCGCCTCCATGGCAGGACTGTTTCTCCCAAAAGCCGCGCCATCTTCGGGACACGGCATTCGGGCACTCGTTGATCTACGCATCGGCCTTTGCCGACGCTTTGGCAAGAACCGCATCGGCGATTGCCAGCGCATCGCGGGTTGCGGCGACATTGTGCACGCGAAAAATCGAAGCGCCGGCAAGTCTCAGGATCGCGGTGGTCGCCGCCGTTCCGATATCGCGTTCATGGGCCGCATCCCGGCCCGTCAGCGACCCGATGAAACGCTTGCGCGACGTACCGGCCAGAACCGGCAGGCCGAAAGCGGCAAGTTCGCGAAAGCGCGCCATCAGCTCGACATTTTCACTCTCGTCCTTGGCAAAACCGAAACCGGGATCGAGCACGACGGCGTCGCGGGCAATACCCGCATCCCCGGCGATCTCAAGCGAGCGATTGAGGAATTCGAACTGGTCCTCGATGACATCGGCCCGTTTTTGCCGGTCGCGGCCGGTATGCATGATACAGATGCCGGCGCGGCTGGCGGCGACCACGCCCGCCATCTCCGCATCCTTCTGCAGACCAAAGACGTCGTTGACGATATGAGCGCCGGCCCCGATTGCCAGCCTTGCCGTCGAGGCGCGATAGGTATCGACGGAAATCAGCACGTCGGTTTCGCGGCGCAGTTTCTCGATCACCGGCAGCACCCGGTCCTGTTCCTGCGCCTCCGTTACCTCTGCGGCACCCGGACGGGTCGATTCGCCGCCGATATCGATGATATCCGCCCCTTCTTCCACACAGGTCAGCGCATGAGAAAAAGCCGCATCGACGGCGAGAAAACGGCCGCCATCGGAAAAGGAATCGGGCGTTGCATTGACGATGGCCATAATACGGCCACGCCCATCAAGTTTCAGGGAGCGGCCATGGGCCGCTTGCCACGCGTTGCTGCCGGCTGTTATCACGTAACACGCGCCTTTCGGGAATAACGGAGTGTTATGCCAATTCTTATAAGTTCCGCTCCGCCTATGCAGCAAACCTTTTTCAAGTTCAACCGGAAGGCCGGGTCATGACCAAATCATCGCGTGCTCTTTGCGCCGCTTTAGCGGCCGCAGTGGCACTTTCCCTACCCGGATCGGCTTTTTCCGAAACCATCGTCCGCAAGACCTATTCCTATTTTTCGATCAGCGGCAAAACCGCCGCCGACCTCGACCAGCAGCTTTCCAGACACGGCCCGCTGACGCGCAATACCGGCGCGCGCCATCCCGGCGCCACCGAAATCAAATTCGGCGGCGAGCTCACCTATGTCGAGAAAAACGGCCTTTGCAGCGTCGGAACGGCCAAAGTGGTGCTGAATACCCGCATTCTCCTGCCGCAATGGAAAAACCGCCGTCGCACCACGGCGGAACTGGCCTTCATCTGGGATACGCTGCTTGCCGATATCAAGCGCCATGAGGAACGCCACGCGGAAATCGCCCGCACCCACGCGCGCTCGCTTGAAAGACAGCTGACGTCGCTTCGCCCGCAGAAGAGCTGCGAGACGCTGCAGGAAATGGTCGGCAAGATCACCCAGACGGTGATGGACGAGCACGACCGGGATCAGATGCGCTTCGACGTCGTGGAATCGAAAAATTTCGATGCCCGGATGACACGGCTTTTGAAAAACCGGCTCGAGCAGGGCCAGAACCGCCGCTGAGCGGTCTTACACCCCCATCTCATTCCCTTAACATCAAGCACGGACATGACGTTACGTCATGTCCGATATCACCCGTGAATTCTCGTGATGGTGCCGTCGCCAAGACTCATTGTACGTTCTTCGTACGGTATCGGACCATTCGGCCAAGCGGCTTGAGGGCTCCAGCCGTCTCCGGTTCTCCCGGTGCGCACTTGAGGGCTCGCAGGTGTTTCCTCCCTCGCCTGCATGCTGCGTACCCGCCTCGCCCCGCTCCCCACTACAAGGTGAGCGGGGCTTTTTCTGCGTGAGGCAATACGGGAATTTCAGCCCTGACGCTCGGGAACATGGACCACGAGACCATCAAGCTCGTCGTTCATCTTGATCTGACAGGAAAGGCGCGAGGTTGGGCGAACGTCGAAAGCGAAGTCCAGCATATCCTCTTCCATCGGCTCCGGTCCGCCCACGCGCTCCGCCCAGGCGTCGTCGACATAGACATGACAGGTCGCGCAAGCACAGGCGCCGCCGCATTCCGCATCGATACCGGGAATGGAGTTGCGCACCGCATTCTCCATGACGGTGGAGCCGTTGCTCACGTCGAGTTCATGGGGCGTGCCGTCAAAGGCAACGATGGTCAGTTTTGTCATGCCGGAAATCCAAAATGTGATCTAAGAACTGTTCTAAACACATAGAAAGGCCGGTCCGCCTTGGCAACCCGCTTCAAGGGCGCACAGACGCAACCGGCCTTGCAAAATGCCAGATTTGATGAATTACGCCTCAGCGGCAGAGCTTGAGGATGAAATTTTCGGCCTCGACAATGGTTGCCGCGAGTTTTGCAATCGCCGCGCTGTCATTGCCCTTGTCCTCCACCACGGCTGCGGCCGCGGAAACGGCCGAGGCGCCGACGGCCTGCGCAGACCCCTTCAAACGATGGGCCGTCGCGATGACCGCCTTGTCGTCGGCACCTGCCATTTCATGCAGCGCGGCGCGGGCGTTGCGGCTGAAGAGTTGCAGCACTTCGATCTCCAGATCCTTGTCGCCCATCGTCTGCCGGGCGAGATGATCGAAATCGATCGGTTTTTTACCGGCGGCGGGCGCACCGCCGCAATTGTCGGGAGCTTCGAAAGCAATACTGACCGCTGCCATGGCTGAAATTCCTGTCTCGCCGTTTCCTGTTTCGTGTCACATCTGTGTCGTATTCACGCATCCGGGCCGCTGCTATCGGCTTAAATTACGGCGTGACGCGGGCGAAAATCTTCTGCTATGGTTAATTTATGTTAAACTTATGCGAAACAAGGCGTTCAGCGTGAAACTCAGGTTTAAAAACTGTTAAAAAGCCGACACTTCGCCACCGCCGCAAATCCGCATTAATTGTTTCGAACACCTAAATGTGTCACTACGGTACTGCCGTTCCCACGAGGCTTAAGCTCAAGCTTTGTTATTGCGGCACAGTGATGTAATTTCGCCCGAAAGCTGGACCACCAGCATTTCGGGATTTGGTAAATGGCGGAATTGTTCTCTCTTCAAGGGATAATGTTCCGCTGGCATGATGGCGGCAGTCCGCTTGCGGAACGCAAGTGGTCAACGGCATGAAGCCGGGCGTATGTGTAACGAGGCGTAACCGCATGGCGAATAACAAGATCAGCGACTCTGTCGACGAGACTGCATTTCAGGCGTTGGAAGACGCCCTGCAGCTTGGCGCTTTCGAAGAAAAGCCGGAGACGCGGAAAACTGCAGCGCCGAAGCAGCCGGAGGCCAGATTGAAGGAAGCAAGCAGACAGACCCCTGCTCCCGAGGCCGCCCGCGCGCCCGCCGAACAGACGCCCAGATCGCCCAATCTCGAAGCGGCCAATGACGGTTCCAAGCGCAGCCCGGCCATGATCCTGAAATCGCTGGAAGGCGGCTCCATCGGCGGCGCGCTTCGCAACGCCACGATCATGTCGGTCATCTGGGCGCTCGGCGGTCTTGGCATCGCACATCTTCTTTATGGCAACGCGCTGTGGAACATCGCCTCGCTGGCCGATCTCACCGCGATCCCCGGCCTGATGGCGATCGTCGTCGGTATCCTCGTTCCCATCATGCTGTTCTTCGCCTTTGCGATCATGATGGCGCGCGCTCGCGATCTGCGCAACGCCGCCCGCTCCATGGCCGAAGTCGCCCTTCGCCTTGCCGAGCCGGAAACGGTCGCGTCCGACCGCATCATGTCCGTCGGCCAGGCGGTTCGCCGTGAAGTCTCGGCCATGAATGACGGCATCGAGCGCACAATCGCCCGCGCGACGGAACTCGAAACCCTCGTTCATTCCGAGGTCAACGCGCTTGAGCGCAGCTATGCCGACAATGAACTGCGCGTGCGCAGCCTCGTGCAGGAACTGACCGCCGAGCGCGACGCCATCGTCAATCATGCCGAGCGTATCCGCTCCTCCATCGTCGGTGCGCAGGAACAGATCAAGGAAGAGCTTTCCATCGTCGGTGAAGAGCTTTCGATGCGGATCGCCACGACCGGCGAGGCTTTCGCCTCGATGATCGACACCCGCTCGGCCGCGCTCTTGGAAAAATCGCGCGCCTCGACCGAAGCGATGGGCAGCCTGATCGCCGCCAAGACCGAAAACCTGCTTCAGGCGCTGAATTCCTCCGGCGCGACGCTGTCCAACGAATTCGACATGCGCCTGCACAACCTCACCTCGACGCTGGATGAGCGCGGTGAAGTCCTGCTCGAGCGTTTCGCGATCCATGCATCGACGCTGGATAGCGGTGCGGAAAGCCTCAACAGCGCGCTTGAAGAGCGCACCCGCCAGCTCAACGAAACGCTGTCCACGCGCACGCTCGAACTCAACCGCAATATCGATCGCGGCCAGCAGATCATCGGCGGTTCGCTGGATACCGTTCTCGACAAGCTGTCCACGACACTTGAAGAAAAGGGTCTCTCCTTCCGCCAGAGCCTGCAGAGCACGGCGGACGACGCGATCATGGATCTCGATCTTCGCTCCGGCCTCTATGAAGAGCGCATGCAGGCGACGGTCGGCCAGGTCAACTCTGCCTTCGACGAGCATGTGGCGCAGTTCGCCAGCGCCTTCGACCAGCGCGCCGGCAGCCTCGACAGCAAGCTGATGGAAAGCCTCGCCCGGATCAACGAGACCGTTGCCGGCGGCTCCGAAGCGCTAGACACCATGCTGAGCGCCGGTCTGGAGCGCATCGGCACCACCATGACCGATCAATCGCTGGCGCTCGCAACCGCGCTCGGCACGGGTCAGGAAATGCTGGAAAGCGCCCTTGAAAGCCGGACGCAGGCCTTCAGTGACGCAATCGGCCAGCGTACCGCCGAAATCACCGATGCCTTCACCAGTTCGCACGAGAAGATCGACGCCGTGCTGGCGGAACGCAGCAACGCCCTGTTCGGCGCACTTTCGGCCAGCCAGAACCGTTTCGACGAAGCGCTCGCCAGCCGTTCGATGGCGATTACCGGCTCTGTCTCCGGCACGGCCGAACGTCTCGCCGCCATGCTCGACGAACGTGCCGCCGCGATCAACAACGTCGTCGCCGATGTCGAGCGCCGTCTTGCCGAAACGCTCGAAACCAGGGCAGCAGCCATCACCGGCGCGGTTTCCGGCATCGAAGACCGCATCTCCGACACGCTGGAAAGCCGCACGGCCGCCCTGCATGACGTCGTCTCCGGCGCGGAGAGCCGTATTGCCGATACGCTTGACGGCCGCACGGCCGCGCTTTCCAGCGCCATTTCCGGCGTCGAGGAACGCATCGCCGACACGATGGACAGCCGCACGCTGTCGCTCGACATGACCTTTGCCAATGTCGAGGAAAGACTTTCCGAGACGCTCGACAACCGCACCTCTGCCCTTACCGGCATTGTCGCAAGTGCTGAGGAAAAGATTGCCGGCGCGCTCGACAGCCGCACGGCAACCTTCGGAGACGTGGTCGCCGGTGCTGAAACCCGCATCGCGGAAACGCTGGATGGCCGCACCGCAGCCCTCAACGCCGTTGTCTCCGGTGCTGAAGAACGCATCGCCGATGCGCTCGACAGCCGTACCATGGCGCTCGACATGGCATTCTCCGGCGCGGAAGAAAAAATCACCGAAGCGCTCGACACCCGCACCGCAGCCCTTGGCGAGCTGGTGGCCGGCGCCGAGACCCGCATCGCAGGGGCGCTCGACAGCCGAACCGAGTCGCTGAAAACCGTCGTTTCCGGCGCCGAAGAGCGGATCACCGATGTGCTCGACAGCCGCACCATGGCGCTCGACATGAGCTTCTCCGGCGTCGAGGAAAAGATCGCCGATATTCTCGACGGTCGCACCACAGCCCTGCAGAATGCCGTTTCAGGCGTCGAAGACCGCATTGCCGGCGCGCTCGACAGCCGTACTGCGGCCCTCTCGGGCATCGTCTCCGGTGCGGAGGAGCGCATCGCAGACGCGCTCGACAGCCGCACCATGGCGCTCGACATGGCGATTTCCGGCGTCGAGGAGCGTATCGCCGAGGCCATGGATGCCAGAGCATCGTCGCTTTCGCTTGCCGCAGCCGGCGTCGGCCAGCGTCTCGAAGCCACCGCATTCACGCTTGAAAACGCGCTTGCCAGCGGCCACGAACGGCTCGAAACCATGCTCGGTTCGCAGGCTGAACGCATTGCCGGATCGCTGGAGCGCAATAGCGGCCTGATCGAGCAGAGCGTCTCGGGCGCGGCCAACCGCATCGAAAGCGTTGTCGAAGACGGCAGCACCCGTTTTGCCCAGACGGTGGAAGAGGGCGTGTCCCGCCTCGAAAGCAATCTGTCGCAATCGCATGAGGATATTCGCACCGCGCTCGATCAGCGCCAGGCGGATCTTGCCGCGACGCTCAGCTCCGCCACGACCCAGATGGGCGACATGCTCTCCGAGCAGGCGATGATGATCGGCACCACGGTCGCCTCCAGCGCCAGCATGCTCGAACTGTCGCTCGAAACCCAGCAGGAAACGCTGCAGAAAGCGATCGACGGCAGCGCGCAGACGCTGGAAGAGCGCCTGCGCAACAGCGCCGGCGACATCGCCGTCAAGATCGGCGAGGCTGCCCGCGAAATCGGCGGTGCGACGGATGCCCTGTCCTCGAAAATCGAGACCTCCATCGGCAATGTCACCACCCGTCTCGATGAGACCGGCGCCCGTATCGAGACCTCCCTCGATATGCTGCAGGCACGCGTCGGCGGCGATCTCGCCAATGTAAACACCTCGATCGAAGATGCCGGCCGCCGCTTCGCTGAAGCGCTGGAAGACAAGACGGCCGTCTTCGCCCGCACCAGCGACGAGGCAGCCGAGCGCATCACCGGTATTCTGGACGAACAGACCACGCGTGTCGCGGACACGTTCGAAAACCGGACCAGCCGTCTGGCAGAGACCATCGATACCGGCACGGCCCGTATCGATGAACGCCTCGGCACCATGGACCGGGCATTGACCATCGGTCTTGAAAACGTTAACCGCACCATTGAAGGCAAGGCGAGCGATCTCGCCGTCAGCCTGCGCGGCGCGGTCACCTCCGCCACCCAGAGCATCGGCGAAGAAGCCGTGCGCTCCACCTCCCTTCTCGCCAAATCCGGTTCGGAATTCGCCGAACAGGTGCAGGCGCAGAACGAGGCCTTCACCAAGGCCATCGAGGAACGCTCCGGCGAGATCGTCAACCGCATTTCGGATGCCCAGACGCGTCTTTCCGGTCAGGCCGCCGCCGTGGCCCAAACCTTCTCCGAGGCAGGCAACATCATCGTCAACAAGGTTGCCGAGGCTGAAGCCGTCGTCCGCTCTCAGGTCGGCGTCATTTCCGAGACGCTCACCGGTGTCGAATCCGCCCTCGATGCTCGCGGCGAATCCATCCGCTCGGCGCTGGACAACCGCACCCGCGAACTCAATTCGATGCTGGCCAGCCGCTCCGCCGAGCTTTCGCGCCTGATCGAGGAGAAAGCCAAGCCGGTGGTCGATGAATATGCCACCATCGGTCGCGAAGCCGCCGAAAAGATCGTTTCCGCAGCCCAGCAAAGCGCGGATCTTCTGTCGCAGAGCAACAGCGGCATGGTCGGTATGGTGGAACAGGCGATCAGCGATTACGCCGCTGCCGGAACGGATGCGGCAAGCAAGCTCGTCGCCGCCACCCGCCAGAGCACCGACATGCTGTCGGAGACGCATACGGCCATGGCGGACGCCGTCGAACAGGGCATCGACAAATATGCCCGCGCTGGCAGCGATGCGGCCAACAAGCTGGTGGCCGCCACCCGCCAGAGCACGGATATGCTGTCGCAGACCCATAACAGCATGGCGGAAATCGTCGAACAGTCGGCAACCAACTTCAACTCCGCCGTCGAGCGCGCCGCACAGGGCTTCGGCGCGGCAGACGAGGCATTGAACGCCTCGGCGACCCGCTTCTCCGAATCCGCCTCGCAGGCCGCCGACATGGTGTCCAGCTCCAGCCGTCTGCTAGAAGGAAAGATCGACCGCCTGTCGAATATTTCCGGCCAGACGCTGGCGCAGGTTGCCGGCATCGTCGGCCGTTTCGAGGAACATTCGAAGGTGCTGAGCCAGGCTTCCGAGCTCCTCAATGCCGCACAGTCGAGCCTCGTCGGCACGCTGGAGGAGCGCCAGGACGCGCTGCGCAGCCTGTCGGTCGGCCTCGTCAAGCGTTCCGAGGAAATCGAAAGCGCCATGCGCAACGTCATCGGCGTGGTGGAAACCACGCTCAACGAGGCCGAGGAGCGTTCGCAGAACGTCGCCGGCAATCTGCGCGACAATCTGCAGGCCTCCTTCTCCGATATCGGCCGTTCGCTCGATGAGACCGAACAGCGCGCCCGCTCGGCGGCACAGACCATGCGGGGCGCCCTGCTGTCGGCCGGTCAGGATGCCAGCCGCTCGATTGAAAGCACGCTGTCCGACGCGCAGAAATATTCCGACGAGCTGGTCAACCGCCTGCGCGGCGGTGTCGAATCCTCGCTTTCGGAAGTCGACAATCTTCTCGGCAGCGCCTCGGAAAAATCGAATGCCGCCGCAGCCAGCCTCAAGGAGACGCTGCGTCAGGCCGTGGAAGAAGCGGTCAGCCGCTTCGCCGGCGCGACGGACGAAATCCGCCGCTCCAGCCACGATATCCGCCGCGAACTGGATGCGACGCGTGCGGAACTGAAGCGCGGCGCCTTCGACCTGCCGGAAGAAGCCAAGGAAAGCGCTGCCGCCATGCGTCGCGCCGTTTCCGAACAAATCAAGGCTCTGCAGGATATTTCCCAGCTCGTCGGTCGTTCGACCCACCAGATGGAAGTCTCCGAGCCGGTTGCCCGCGCCATCGCCGCAACTCAACCGGCGGCCGAGCGCCGTGTCGAGACGCGTCCGCAGCCGGCAGCCCCGGCTCCGGTTCAGCAGCAGCGCCCGGCCCAGCCGCAGCCTGCTCCCGCACCGGCCGCATTGCGCGGCACCCTGCCGCTTGAAAACCGTCAGGTCGAGAACCGTCAGGCGCCTGCCCCGGCCCAGCCGGGTGCTCCGGCCGGACGCCGCGAAGAAGGCGGCGGCTGGATCAGCGATTTGCTGCGCGGCGCATCACAGGAAACGCCAGCGGCGTCCGCACCACGCGCCGGCGCGGAACAGCAGCCGACCCGTGCGGCCGACACCCGCAATCCGCGCCACATGGTGGAATCGCTGAACTCTCTCTCGGTCGACATCGCCCGCGCCATCGATCACGACGCTTCCGTGGAGCTGTGGCGGCGCTACCAGCGCGGCGAGCGCGATGTCTTCACCCGTCGCCTCTATACGCTGAAGGGTCAGACGACCTTCGACGAAATCAAGCGCAAATATGAGCGGGAAGCGGAATTCCGCACCGCCGTGGATCGCTACATCACCGATTTCGAGAAGCTGCTCGCTGATGTGGCCCGCACCGACCGCGACCGGACCGTGACACAGTCCTACCTCACCTCCGATACCGGCAAGGTCTATACGATGCTTGCCCATGCGGCGGGCCGGTTCAACTGAGCCGGACGCTGAAATGACAAAACCCCGGTCAAGACCGGGGTTTTTCTTTTATCGCTCTTCGATGGCGTCGAACTGAGCGGGTAACGCTGAAATCAAATCTCGAACGTGCCCGAAGCAACACGCACCGCGTGGCCGCCGATGCGGGCGCGGGCGATTTCGCCGTCCTTGATGTCCATGCGCAGGTGGATATGGGACGGTCGTTCCATCTCCACGCCCTGCTCGATGAGCAGCGGATAATGGCCGTCGGTCAGGCCGTCGAAATGGTGGATCGCGCCGGAAAGGGCGGCGGCGGCGGAACCGGTCGCAGGGTCTTCCGAAATGCCCATATCCGGAGAGAACATGCGGGCGTGGAACTTCGCAGCGTGGTTGACGCCGCCGCGACAGTAGATATAGGCCGCCGTCAGACGTCCTTCGACCAGCGGTGCGGTGCGCAGCCAAAGATTGGCATCGAAATCCATATCCCTGATGGCGGCGATATTGTGCAGGGGTACGAGCAGGAACGGCACCCCGGCCGTCCAGATCGACGGCACATGGTTTTCAAAGCCGAGATGTCCTTCGCTGACGCCCAACGCATCGGCAAGCGCGGTGTGATCGAGCGGTAGTTCCACGCGGGATGATTTGCGCGGCAGGTCGAATTCCGCGAAGCTGACCGCGCCGGCACGCATCTTCACCGCGCAACGCACCGGACCCACCTGCTCTTCCAGCACGCAGACCATATCGATATCGTCATCGCCCTCGCCGCGATTTCGCTCGGCGATGGCCACCGCCGCGCCGACTGTCGGATGGCCGGCGAAGGGCAATTCACCCGACGGCGTGAAGATGCGCAGCGAGGCCGCATGCGCCGGGTTGGTGGATCGGTTGACGAAAACCGTCTCGGAGAGGTTCATTTCCCGCGCGATTGCCTGCATCGTGGCCTGGGGAAGATCATCGGCGTCATACATGACCGCCAGCGGGTTTCCCGCCATTTTCGTCTCGGTAAAGACATCGTAGATATCGTAGTTCAGCGCCACATCCGTCTCCTGCCACTCGTCATTCCGACTGCCCTGGCAAACTGCATCAGGCCGTGCCGCATCGCAACCCTTGTCGGCGAGCGCAAATCAAGAAGCTGTGGACCGGAGCGGTGCGGTCCGCCGTCAGGGAACGCCTGCGTCTTCGAAAGGCCTTGTCGCCAGCCGCCGTCTTCATGTACCAAGGATGCGTCTGGCGGCTTGTTATCGACCTCCCTGTCGAGGTTTCAAGATTTCGAGCCGCTTCAACGGGTTACAGCGCCTTGCGTGGACGGTTTCCGGTCCGCGCGTTGTTGAGGGAAGCGGATGTCGCATTCTACCTATTCACTGTCCTTCGTCGCCTCCGCAACCGAGGAGGCGCAGACGGCGCTGAAAGAGCTGAAAGGCATTTACGGCGATACGCCGTTCGAAGAGGCGGAGGTGATCGTCGCGCTCGGCGGCGATGGCTTCATGCTGCAGATTCTCAACGAGACGATGAATTCCGGCAAGCGGGTCTATGGCATGAACCGTGGGTCC
The DNA here is from genome assembly GCF_044626815.1 of Agrobacterium sp. P15N1-A. Lineage (NCBI taxonomy): Bacteria > Pseudomonadati > Pseudomonadota > Alphaproteobacteria > Hyphomicrobiales > Rhizobiaceae > Agrobacterium > Agrobacterium sp. P15N1-A. The sequence continues at coordinate 263,531 of NZ_JBIUPF010000001.1, forward strand.
GTCGGCTTCCTGATGAATGACTACCGGGTGGACGGCCTGCTGGAGCGCATCGCGGTGGCGAGCGGCAATGATTTCCATCCCCTGCGCATGACGACGACGGATTCCGACGGCGACGAGTTTACGGCACTTGCCATGAACGAGGTCAGCCTGTTTCGCCAGTCGCATCAGGCCGCCAAGCTTCGCGTTGAGGTGGACGGCAAGGTGCGGCTTGAAGAATTGATCTGCGACGGCATGATGGTGGCGACCCCGGCAGGGTCGACAGCCTACAATTTCTCCGCCCATGGACCCATCCTGCCGCTGGAATCGCCGCTGCTTGCGCTCACCCCCGTCAGCGCTTTCCGTCCGCGGCGCTGGCGCGGCGCGCTTTTGCCGAATAAGGTAACGGTCGATATTCATGTTCTCGAACGCGACAAGCGCCCGGTGAATGCGGTGGCCGACCACACCGAGGTGAAATCCGTTCGTCACGTTCGGATCGCACAATCGCAGGACAGGACGGCCAGAATTCTCTCGGATCCGGATCGTTCATGGTCGGACCGGGTTCTCGCCGAACAGTTCAACAATTGACGTCCACAATCGACAATGGCCATGCAACTGACAAGACCTATCCTCGCTGCCTTTCTTTTCGCCGCCGCCGCGCTTCCCGTGCGGGCGCAGACGGAAGCGATTGACGCGCTGCCGGTCTCGGCAATCTTCGTCGTCAGCAGCGGCATGTGGGAAGATCGCAATCTTGAGCCGGTGAAAGGCCCGGACGGACAGCTGCGGCCGCCGCCTGCCTCGCCCACACGCGGCTATTACAAGGTCATCGCCATCCGCCAGAGCGACGGCACGGCGAAAATCTACCTGCAGCGCATCGTCTTTACCGCCGACGGGCCGAATCTCCTGGACAATATCGAGCTGGAAGAATTCAGCCAGATGAAGTCCTATGTCACGGATATTCGTCCCGAAAGCTCGAATGGCGCACCCGCCTCGCCCGGCCTGTTCGTGACCGTCTACCTGAAGACGGACCCGATGAGCAAGGAAGCGGAAAGCTGGACGATCCTGATCGACGAGCTGGGCGAGATGAAGATCGAGAAAGCGTCGAACTGATCGGCCCGATGCGCGGGCCGGGCAAGGTTACGCTCGCAGTGCCTCCGGTCCGGCAAGAACCGCACCGAAATGATGTTTCCACAATCTCGCCCCGAGTTCACCGCTGCGGTCGAGACTGGAGCCCACTGTAAGCCACGGCAACAGCGTGGGATGCAGCCCCGCATCGAAGAGGGCAAAACCGGCGGCCAGCACGCAGGTATCGGCCTGAATGCCGCAGACCAGCACCCTGTCGAGTTTCAGCGACAGAAGATGGTCGATGACCTCCCGGGGTGGCGCATAACCGTGTTTGATGAAAACGCGATCTGCCGCAACAAGCGACTCGTCGTCCCTGCCCGGTTTCCAGCCGAGTTGCCGCTCAAAGGGTGTCACGCTTTCATCATGACGCTCGACGGTAGCGATGCTGGGCATTGTCAGGGCGAGAGCGGATATTTCCGCCACCAGCGCAGCCGGCGGATTGAAGCTTGGCTGGACGTCGACGATATAGAGCGCCTGTTTCATGCTTGTCCTCCAACGAAAAACCCCTCGCGATGGGTTTGCGAGGGGTAATCTTTTTCAATCGACGCACTTGGCGCGTCAGTCGATATCCGCGACTTCCACATCCGCGCCACCGCTGATGCGATGGGCAAGAGCGGCTTCCATGAATTCGTTCAGGTCGCCGTCCAGCACGTTGCCGGGTGCCGTGCTTTCCACGCCGGTGCGCAGGTCCTTGACCAGCTGGTAAGGCTGCAGAACGTAGGAGCGGATCTGGTGACCCCAGCCGATATCGGTCTTGGAGGCAGCCTGGGCGTTTGCCGCCTCTTCCCGCTTCTGCAGTTCCACCTCGTAGAGGCGGGCGCGCAGCATGTCCCACGCCTTGGCGCGGTTCTTGTGCTGGGAACGCTCCTGCTGGCAGGCGACGGCAATACCGGTCGGAATATGCGTGATACGCACGGCCGAGTCGGTGGTGTTGACGTGCTGGCCGCCCGCGCCGGACGAACGATAGGTATCGATGCGGCAATCGCTCTCATTGATGTCGATCTGGATCGAATCGTCGACGACGGGGTAAACCCAGACGGAAGAGAACGATGTGTGGCGACGCGCATTGCTGTCATAGGGCGAAATACGAACGAGGCGATGCACGCCCGATTCCGTCTTCAGCCAGCCGAAGGCATTGTGGCCCTTGACGAGGATCGTCGCGGACTTGATGCCGGCTTCTTCGCCGTCGTGAACTTCGAGCACCTCGACCTTGAAACCTTCGCGGTCGGCCCAGCGGGTATACATGCGCAGAAGCATGTTCGCCCAGTCCTGGCTTTCGGTGCCGCCGGCGCCGGAATGCACTTCGAGATAAGTATCGTTGGTGTCGGCTTCGCCTGACAGCATGGCTTCCACCTGACGGCGGTTCGCCTCGCTCTTCAATGCTTTCAATGCGTCTTCGGCGTCCTTGACGATCTCGTCATCGCCTTCCATTTCGCCGAGTTCGATCAGCTCGATATTGTCCTTGAGCTGCTGCTCCAGCGCCTTGACGCCGTTGATGCTGTCATCCAGCTGCTGGCGTTCGCGCATCAGCTTCTGGGCTTCAGTGGCATCGTTCCAGAGGGTCGGGTCCTCTGCCTTGTTATTCAACCAGTCCAGTCGTCTTATCGCCTGGTCCCAGTCAAAGATGCCTCCTCAGCAGGCTTATGGCCTGCTTGATTTCGTCGACTACGTTCACGATTTCATTGCGCATTTCGCTGGTTCTTCACCTTCATTGAAACTCGTTGCTCAAATAAATGCGGGGGGCGCGGATGTAAAGACCCGCGCGCCCGCCAAACGTCAGGAGTGATATCAATAAAGACCGCCGCCACCGCCGGTGATGGCCTGCTGCGCCTGCGGCGAGGTCTTCAGAATGTCTTCCTGCGACATGTATCCGTCATCGCCGATGACAGAGAAGGTGGAAGCAGGACCCGTGCCGGGCTTGAAGGCTTCCATGATGGTGTCCGGCTCGCCCTCGACCGCCGCCATGCCCGTCTTGCGGTTGACGGCGACGAAGTTCATGCCGGCAGGCACGATGAACTTGCTCGGCTCCATGTGCTTGGCCGCATCGGAGATGAACTCGCCGAAGATCGGCGCGGACAGCGACCCGCCGGTGCCGCCGCGGCCGAGAGGTGCGGGCGAATCGAAACCGATATAGAGGCCGGCGACCATGTCCGGTGTGTAACCGACGAACCAGGCATCCTTTTCATCGTTGGTGGTGCCCGTCTTGCCGGCAACCGGCAGATCGACCTTGATCTTGCCCGCCGCCGTGCCGCGCTGCACGACGCCTTCCAGCATCGAAGTCGTCTGATAGGCGGTCATCGGGTCGAGAACCTGTTCGCGATTGTCGACGATGACAGGCTCGTCCTGGTTCTGCCAGCTTGTGGCGTTGCAGCCTTCGCAGGCGCGCTCCTCATGCCGGAAGATCGTCTTGCCGTAGCGGTCCTGAATGCGGTCGATCAGCGTCGGCTTGATCTGCTTGCCGCCATTGGCGATGACCGAATAGGCCGAGACCATACGCATCACGGTCGTTTCACCCGAACCGAGCGACATGGACAGAAGCGGCGGCATCTTGTCGTAGATGCCGAAGCGTTCGGCATATTCCGCGACCAGATTCATGCCCATGTCCTGCGCCAGACGCACCGTCATGAGGTTACGGGATTTCTCGATACCGAGACGCAAGGTCGACGGACCGGCGGAACCGCCGCCGTAATTCTGCGGCTTCCAAACCTGATTGCCGGAAACGACCTCAATCGGCGCATCGAGAATGACCGATGCCGGGGTATAACCATTGTCGAGCGCGGCCGCATAGATGAACGGCTTGAATGAGGAACCCGGCTGGCGCATCGCCTGCGTCGAGCGGTTGAATTCCGACTGCGCATAGGAGAAGCCGCCGACCATGGCCAGAACACGGCCGGTATGCGGGTCCATCACCACCATGCCGCCCTGCACTTTCGGCGGCTGGCGCAGGCGGTATTCATTGCCGGAATTGGCAAGCGGCTGCGCATAAACCACGTCACCGGCCGAGAGGACACCGACCGGCGACTTGGCGGTGGCCTTCTTGCCGGTCGCATCGCGGAAAGCCCAGCGCATATTTTCAGCGGAAATATGGCCGCGCGTGCGCTTGTCGCCATCTTCCGTTTCCGTATCCGGCTGCACGCCGATATCGACGCCATCGGCAGCGACGGCAAGCACCACAGCGACCTTCCATTCCGGAACGTCGCGCAGGCCCTTGACCTTGGCGAGCGCCGCCGTCCAGTCACCCGCAGTCTCGATCTTTTCGACGGGTCCGCGGAAACCGCGACGCTCATCATATTGCACCAGACCGTCCTGAAGCGCCTTGCGTGCTTCCATCTGGATCTGCGGATCGAAAGAGGTGCGGACCGAGAGCCCGCCTTCGAGAAGCGCTTCCTCGCCATATTTCTCGACGATCTGACGACGGACTTCCTCGGCGAAATAATCGGATGCGAAGATATGCGCGCCACCGCGACGCAGATTGACGCCAAGCGGCTGCTTTTTGGCGTCCGTGGCGTCGGCGACCGTGATGTAGCCGTTTTCGGCCATGCGGTCGATCACCCAGTCACGGCGCTCAAGAGCCGCCTTTTCGCGGCGGATGGGATGGTAATTGGCGGGCCCCTTCGGCAGCGATGCGAGATAGGCGGTTTCCGCAATCGTCAGTTCCGTCACCGATTTGTTGAAATAGGTGAGCGCCGCGCCGGCAATGCCGTAGGAATTCAGGCCGAAGAAAATCTCGTTGAGATAAAGCTCGAGAATCTTGTCCTTGGAATAGGTCTGCTCGATACGGAAGGACAGAATGGCTTCCTTGAGCTTGCGGTCAATGGTCTGGTCGTTGGTCAGAAGGAAGTTCTTCGCCACCTGCTGGGTGATGGTGGAGGCGCCGACCGGACGGCGGCCAGAGCCGAGATTTTGGATATTGACGAGAATGGCGCGGCCAAGGCCGAAGACATCCACACCCGGATGGTTGTAGAAATTCTTGTCTTCCGCCGAAAGGAAGGCCGCCTTCACACGGTCGGGTATGGCCTGGATCGGCAGGAACAGGCGCTTTTCATGGGCATATTCCGCCATCAGCGCACCGTTACCGGCATGCACGCGGGTCGTTACCGGCGGCTCATAGGTGCTCAGAACTGCGTAATCCGGCAGGTCCTTCGTCACGCCGTGCAAATAAATCGCACCGGCGGCGGCGGCGCACAGGAAGAGCACGCTGGCCAAGCCGAAAAAATATCCAATCAGTCTGATCATACCAAGCTACCGATAATTCGAATCGTAACCATCAACGCCCGACGATATACGGGCGCATCCTTGCATATCGCGTGCCGTTTTGCACACCATACCTTCGATGACAAGCCGGATACGGCAGCATTCGCTGATATGTTACCGGGCGGCAGGCCCGCAATCGCGCTGCGGACGCTTTGCGGATCGCCACCGAATCCGCTTCCCGAGTAACGCGGCGAATGTGAGTAAAATAGGGCTTCGTCTTCGTAATCGTCCGCAAGACCAAAGAATTGAACAGCTTTTCGGCGGTCAATGGCAGGGCGGCAACAGCATTGCCGCTCCGCCGGCCGGCCTCTCAGCCGCCATTTGCCATGGCCTTGGCGCGGTATCGCCCAACGGCGGTCGCCAGCGTATCGGCCACCTTCTTGCGCCATTCCCCATCGAGAAGCAGCTTTTCGTCTTCCGGATTGGAGAGGAAACCGAGTTCCAGCAGCACCGACGGCACATCATGGGCGCGCAGCACCATGAAACCGGCGTAACGGTGCGGATTGTTGATGAGCCCCACCTGCCCCTCAAAGGAGGAGACGATGTTTTCAGCCAGCGTCACCGAAAAGGCCTGCGTTTCACGGCGGGTGAAATCGAGAAGAATATCGGCGACCTCCGGCGGCTCGCTGGAGGCGGCAACACCCGCGATCTGATCGGACTTGTTTTCGCGCTCCGCCAGTTCCTGCGCCTGCCGGTCCGATGCCCGGTCCGACAATGTATAGACGGTCGCGCCCCGGATGCCCTTTTGCTTCAACGTATCCGCATGAAGGGAAATAAAGAGATTGGCATTGTTCTGGCGGGCGATGGTCACCCGTTCCGACAAGGCGAGAAAGGTATCTGAATCGCGCGTCAGGAAAGCCTTGATACCGGGTTCGCGGTTCAGCCGCTCGGCGAGTTCCCTGGCGAAAGTCAGCGTGATGACCTTTTCCTCGGTGCCGGTGGTGCCGCCGGTGGCGCCGGCGTCGATGCCGCCATGGCCGGCATCGACCGCGATGACGAATTCCGCTGGCCGCGACGTCTTGTCATCCGGCGTGATCGCGGCAGTCGTCACCGGTGCCGGCGCCTGCCACTGCTGATCCTTTACCAGTTCCGCGAACTTGCCCTTGGTGGTGATTTCCGTATCGAGCACAAAATGGAAAGATTGGCCATTATCGGTCTTTTTGGTTTCGGCAACCGCCACCTGAACCGGTTTTTTCGCCGTCAGCACGATGCGAGCGCTGTTCTGCCCCATGCTGCCGAAACGTATATCCGAAAAAAGACCGGTCGGCTTCAGGTCGGATGCGGGAAAGCTGAAATTCACCGCCGGAAAATCCACGACGATGCGGGCGGGCGAATCGAGATAGTGAACGTCGAATTCCGGCTCTTCGGCGAAATCGAGAACGATGCGCGTGCGCGCCTCATCGCCGATGATCCGCGCCTGATGAACGACGAGCGGCTCCACGGCATGGGCTGCCGGCGCGGCGGAAACAGAGGCGGCGACGGAAAATGCCAGGGCCGCCGCAAGCCGCGCGATTCGCGCGCCAAGCCGCCCTCTCCCACCGAATATCGCTGCGTTGCGCGTGAAATTCATGGTCTTCAAGAAATTCCGTATTTCAGTCATTTTCGATAAACGGCGAGGAAAAACGCCGGCAACAGTGCCGTTTCAACCACGCCGTACGATAGTTTGCGCGTTTGCGCCCCACAATCGCAGGCCTTGGTGAACCAATTGTTAACCCGGAAATTCCACCAATAATATGGCATATTTAGCCAGCCTATTGCTATTATGACAGAGAAAACATACAACACGGATGAGGGTTAAAAGTGTTGACGGGATAGATGCCCGCCGGCTGCCAATCGAAAAAGACGCTGGCGCTGCAAATCGGGCAATCATCTGCCGTCGTTACATTTATCCTGAAACTCGATCAATTCCGGCCGTGGCCGGAGACCTACCCGGTGGCGCTGCCACCGCCGCTCTGAGGAGAGCAAATTCATCGGATCCCAAGGGGTCTATATATTATTGTCGTTCCGCCTGGCCAATGATGTCGCAGCAGTTTTCACATGAACCGGATACCAGGAGCAGGCCAAGCGCCTCGCCGTCGGTCCGGATGCTGCCAGTTTACAGACGCCCGGCAGGAGACTTCATTTCCGGCACATCCTTGCACTCATATGAAAGGCTCGTCCGTGTGGCGGGCCTGTTCTCGTATAAAACAAGGCTGCGCCGAGGAGCACAGCTTACATGGCAGACAAAATGCTTATCGACGCCTCCCACGAAGAGGAGACACGCGTAGTCGTTGTCCGTGGGAACCGGATCGAAGAATTCGATTTCGAATCGGAGCACAAGAAACAGATCCGCGGCAATATCTATCTTGCCAAGGTCACCCGCGTTGAGCCTTCCCTTCAGGCGGCCTTCGTGGATTACGGTGGAAACCGCCACGGCTTTCTCGCTTTTGCAGAAATCCATCCGGATTATTATCAGATTCCGCTTGCCGACCGTCAGGCCCTCCTGAAAGCGGAAGCCGAGGATCATCGCCGCAGCGACGATTTCGAATCCGCTGATGCACCCGAGCCCGGCGCCCCCATGATCGACCTTTCGCAGGTGGATCAGCCGGATGTCGGCATTGTTTCCGCCAGCGAAACCACTGAAACGGTCGTCGTGGAAGAGATTGCGCCTGTCGCAGAAGAGGGTTCCGGGGAAGCGGCCGTCGAGGCCGTAGCCGAAGAAGCGCCCGCAGAGGAAGAAAAGCCGAAGAAGCGCACCCGTCGCCCCCGCGCCAAGAAGAAGACAGCGGAAGAAGAAGCCGCAGCGGCCGAGGCCGCCGAAGCGTCTTCCGAAGACGATGGCAGCACCGGCGGCGAAATGGCCGCCATGGTCGATACCGATACGATTTCCGAGGAAGTCGAGGGTCTTCGCCGCGGCAATGACGATGATGACGACGACGATGACGATCACCACGAAAAGGAAGTGATCGAATCCGTCGGCGCCGAAGACGCCATGGAAGAGGTTCCGGACCGCGTCGCCCGCAAGCCGCGCAAGCAGTATCGCATTCAGGAAGTCATCAAGCGCCGCCAGATCCTTCTGGTGCAGGTGGCCAAGGAAGAGCGCGGCAACAAGGGTGCGGCGCTGACCACTTACCTGTCACTCGCCGGCCGTTATTCCGTTCTGATGCCGAATACGGCGCGTGGCGGCGGTATTTCCCGCAAGATCACCCAGCCGACCGACCGCAAGCGCCTGAAGGAAATCGCGCGCGATCTGGAAGTTCCGCAGGGCATGGGCGTGATCCTGCGCACCGCTGGCGCAAACCGCACCCGCGTCGAAATCAAGCGCGACTTCGAATATCTGATGCGCCTGTGGGAAAACGTCCGCACGCTGACGCTGAATTCCACAGCTCCATGCCTCGTTTACGAGGAAGGTTCGCTCATCAAGCGTTCGATCCGCGACCTCTACAACAAGGATATCGGCGAGATCATCGTTTCGGGCGAAGACGGCTACCGTGAAGCGAAAGACTTCATGAAGATGCTGATGCCGAGCCATGCCAAGGTGGTTCAGCCTTACCGCGACATTCACCCGATCTTCTCGCGCTCCGGTATCGAAGCCCAGCTCGACCGCATGCTGCAGCCGCAGGTGACGCTGAAGTCCGGCGGTTATCTCATCATCAACCAGACGGAAGCGCTGGTTTCCATCGACGTCAACTCCGGCCGTTCGACCCGCGAGCATTCCATTGAGGAAACCGCGTTGACGACGAACCTGGAGGCGGCGGAAGAAGTGGCGCGCCAGCTGCGCCTGCGCGACCTTGCCGGTCTTGTCGTCATCGACTTCATCGACATGGAAGAAAAGCGCAACAACCGCGCTGTCGAGAAGAAGCTCAAGGATTGCCTGAAGAACGACCGCGCCCGCATCCAGGTCGGCCGCATCTCGCATTTCGGCCTCCTGGAAATGTCGCGCCAGCGCATTCGCGCTTCGGTGCTGGAATCGACCACGCAGGTCTGCCAGCACTGCGGTGGCACGGGCCATGTTCGCTCGGAATCCTCCATCGCGCTGCATGTGCTGCGCGGCGTCGAGGAATATCTGCTGCGCAACACCACCCACAACATCACGGTGCGCTGCACGCCGGAAACGGCGCTCTACCTGCTCAACCACAAGCGCGGCACGATCGTCGATTATGAAGGCCGCTTCGGCGTGTCGATCATCATCGCTGCTGACGCCGGCGTCGGTGCGCAGCATTTCGCCATAGATCGCGGTGAAGCCGTCGAAAATCCGGTGAAGATCGAAAGCCTCATCCAGATGCTGCCGAACTTCGTGGAAGAGGAAGACGATTTCGTCGCCGAGGTGGAAGAGGACGAAGACGAGGAAGAAATCGTCAAGGCCCAGAGCACCGAGCCACGCCAGCAGCAGCAGGGCGACAATGGCGAGGAAGGCAAGCGCAAGCGCAAGCGTCGCCGCCGCCGTCGCGGCAAGGGCGGTCAGGGCGAGCAGAACGGCGCGCTCGACGCCCAGTCCGGCGATGCGGAAGGCGATGATGCCGAAGGTGACGACGATGGCGTCGAAACCGATGAGGCCGATGCTGAAACCGAAAACGGTGCAGCGGAAGCGGTAACCTCCGAAGAGGACGGCAAGCGCAAGCGCCGCCGTCGCGGCAAGCGCGGCGGACGTCGCAACCGTGCGGAAGACGAGGCGCTCGATGCTGCCGACTCGGAAGCCGAAGGTGAAAGCGAAGAGGCTTCCGCCGAAGCATCCGTAACCGAAGAGCCGACCGCCGCCGAGGTGGTGGAAGGTGCGGTTGCCGAGGTCGCGGAAGACGAAGTGCCGAAAAAGCCGAGGCGCACCCGCAAGGCAAAGGCCAAGACTGAAACCGAGGAAGCGCCGAAGGCGGAAGCCGTTGAAACGGTGGAGCCGGTGATCGTCGAGGAAACCGTCGTCGACGTCGCGATTGAAGAAGCAGGTGAGGCATCGGTCGATCTGGCTTCGGAAGCGGAAGCACCGGCAACGGAAGAAAAGGTCCGCGCGAACCGGGGCAGCAATGTTTCGAGCTCGGAGCCGGTGGTCACCTCTTCCGGTTCCTCCACCCCCGCCGATGGCGACGAGCCGAAGCCCCGCAAGGGCGGCTGGTGGCAGCGCAAGGGCTTCTTCTGAGAGAAGCCACATCCTCAATAAAAGACGCCCGCAACGATGTTGCGGGCGTTTTCTTTTATCGGCGCAAAGAACAGGGCGTTTTTTTGAGCCGCTGACATTTCCTCATCCCTGTGCTTGTCAGAGGGATGAGGAGTGGGAAAGGCCCACCCGTCAAACAGACCGCGTCAGCCCGCCATCAACGCGGATATTCTGACCGGTAATATACCCTGCCCCCTCAGATGCGAGAAATGCCACGGTGGCGGCGATCTCCTCGCTCTTGCCGTAACGCTGCATCGGCACGCTCTCTCGGCGTTCCTCCGTCGCCGGCAGGCTGTCGATCCAGCCGGGCAGAACATTGTTCATGCGCACATTGTCGGCCGCATAGGTATCGGCGAAAATCTTGGTGTAGGAGGCAAGGCCGGCGCGGAACACGGCGGATGTCGGGAACATGCTGCTCGGCTCGAAAGCCCAGGCGGTAGAGATGTTGACGATGGCGCCCGCCTTCTGTTTCACCATGATAGGGGCGACGATCCGTGTCGGGCGGATGACGTTCATGAGGTAGACATCGAGGCCGGTGTGCCATTGCTCGTCGGTAATATCGAGAATGGAGGCACGCGGGCCATGGCCGGCGCTGTTGACCAGCACATCGATGCGGCCGAATTTTTCGAGCGTCAAATCCGTGAGCCGCTGGAGATCGTCATTGGACTGGTTGGAGCCGGTGACGCCGATTCCGCCCAGCTCCTGCGCCAGCGCCTCTCCCTTGCCAGAAGAGGACAGGATTGCGAGTTTGTAGCCATCCGCGGCCAGACGTTTCGCCACGGCAGCCCCCATGCCGCTGCCGCCTGCCGTTACAATCGCTACTTTTTCCGTCGACATCGCTTTTCTCCTTGTCCAATCCTAAGTGTTCGCACCACATTGCCCATCTATAACGGGTTTCAAAGGCGAGTTCGAACCAGAAAGCCTTGCAGCGGCATGCAGAAAAACTGATGCTGGAAATGTCAGCCTAAGCTGTTCCCTCTGCCGGATGGGCTTTCCGGCTATCGGCCGGCGCTTCCTCCCTCTCCTCCAGGCCATAGTCGCGGATCACCTGCGCGATACGCAGCCGGTAATCGGAAAAAACACCGGACCGGCCCAGCGACTGTGCGGCGCGATGCGGCAGGGTGTTGCGCCATGCCCTCACCGCCTCTTCATCCCGGAAAAAGGACAGAGAGAGCATCTTGTCCGGATTGCCGATGCTTTGAAACCGCTCGACGGACAGGAAGCCGTCGATGGTTTCCAGTTCTGCCCGCAGGCCTGCCGCGATGTCGAGATAATGCTGCTTCTCGCCTTCAGCAGGCCAGACCTCGAAGATAACGGCGATCATTATCCGCCCCCGGCATGCGGAGCGGAGGCGAGACGCAGGAAAAGCCGGTCCTCTCGGCGAATGAACTGTTCGCGGCGGGCGAATTCATAATTTTCCCGCCCCGCAGGATCGGCGGCGAGCCGTGCCCTGTAGGCTTCGTAGGCGGCAAGATTTTCGATGTTGTAGACACCGTAAGCAATGGTGCTCGATCCTTCCTTCGGCGCGTAATAGCCGATCAGATCAGCCCCGCAGCGCGGTATCGCCTCACCCCATGTGCGGGCATATCGTTCAAAGGCGTCGACCTTGAAAGGATCGATCTCGTAGCGGATGAAACAGGTCAGCATCGTTTGTCTCCTCGTGGTTTGCCTCTCCCTTCTACGCCATTGCCTTGCATCAACGCTTCGGCTATCATCGAAGCATGAAAGACGGACCTCTGATCGCCAATGTCGCCGCGCTGATCGGCGACCCTGCCCGCGCCAACATCCTGACGGCGCTGATGGACGGACGTGCGCTGACCGCAAGCGAGCTTGCCGAAGCCGCCGGCGTGACCCTCCAGACCGCGAGCGGGCATCTGTCGAAGCTCTCCGAGGCGCAACTCCTGAAAGCGGAAAAACAGGGACGTCACCGCTATTTCCGCCTTTCCGATGAGGATGTGGCGCATGTTCTGGAAGCGTTGATGGGTCTTGCCCAGCGCACGGGCGCAGTCCGCGTCCGCACGGGACCGAAGGACAAGGCGCTGCGGGAAGCGCGCATCTGCTACGATCATCTGGCCGGGGAAAGCGGCGTGGCGCTGCTTGCCGCCATCACCGCGAAAGGGCTCGTGACGTTAGGTGATGATCCTGCCCTTACGGAGAGCGGACGCGACTTCTTCTCAAGCTTCGGCATCGACCTTTCGCCGCTCGAAAAGGCCCGTCGCCCGGTCTGCCTGCATTGCCTGGACTGGAGCGAACGCCGTCATCACCTCGGCGGCGGGCTTGGCGCATCGCTTCTCGAAGCCATGCAGCAGCGGGACTGGCTGCGGCGCGGAAACGGCCGTGTGCTCATCTTCACTGCAAAGGGCGAAAAGGCGTTCAACAGCACCTTCGGCTGCACGCCCGCCTGATCTCCCTAATCGGATGATCCCGGCTTATTTCAGCCAGCCGGCGATACGTCCAACGGCCTCGGCGATATCCGACACGGAACCCGCATAGGAAATGCGCAGCGCCCTGTGGCCTTCCTCGGGGTCAAAATCCATGCCGGGCGTCGCCGCCACATCGATTTCCGCCAGCATGCGTTTCGCAAAATCCATGCTGTCATTGGAAAAGCGGCTGGTATCGACATAGGCGTAAAAAGCGCCATCCATCGGGGATGCCAGCGGCAGGCCGATCTCCGGCAGGCGCGCCATCAGGAAATCGCGGTTGGTGCGATAGCTTTCCCGGTAGACATCCAGCTCCTCCGCCGCCGAAAAGGCTGCGGTCGCCGCAAGCTGCGACAGTTCGGGCGCGGAAATATAAAGGCTCTGGGCCAGACACTCGACGGGACGGACCAGATTTTCGGGCAGCACCATCCAGCCGATGCGCCAGCCGGTCATGCAATAATATTTGGAGAAGGAATTGATGATCACGGCATTGTCGGTGATTTCGAGCGCGCTCGTCTCTTCACCGACAAAGGTAAGGCCGTGATAGATCTCGTCGGAAATGAAAGCCATGTCGCGGCTTTCGCAATAGCTGGCGAGCCGCTTCAGCGCCTCGCGGCCGGTAACCGTGCCGGTTGGATTGGCCGGGCTTGCCAGAAGCACGCCCTTCAGCTTGCAGCCGGCTTTCGTTTCTGCCCGCTCCAGACTTGCCGGCGTCAGCGTATAGCCGGTTTCGGCGGTGACCGGCACTTCCACGACATTGAGGCCGAGAGCCTTCAGAATATTGCGATAGGCCGGATAGCCGGGCCTTGCGATGGCGACATAATCGCCCGCATCGAAAAGGCTGAGGAAAGCGAGATTGAAGGCCGCAGACGAGCCCGTCGTCACGGCGATGCGGGCCGGATCGATGGCGACCTGGTGGCGCAGCCGGTAATGGCCGGCAATCGCCTCCCGCAGCTCACGCAGGCCGAGCGCGTCTGTGTAACCGATCCGCCCATGCTTTAGCGCCGCCTCAGCCGCCGCAAGCGAGGCTTTGGGTGCGGGATGGGAGGGCTGGCCGACCGCCATGGAAATGACGGGGCGGCCCGCCTGCCTGCGCCGATTCGCTTCCGCCAGGATGTCCATGGCGTGAAAGGGTTCGACTGCGCTCCGCTTCGACATCGTAATCAAGGGCATGCTCTTTCCTGAACCGTATTTCAGAGACTTGCCGCAGAATCACAATCTTCACAATCATGCGATCATAATGCGGACAAGTATTTTTGCCGTATGGCATTTGGCTTAAAGTAAGGTAATTGCCTTCATAAGATTTCAAGAGGCTCCGGCCGAACAGAATGAGGACCGATATGGCGCATTTTCTCCGTTCCACCCTTCTCGCCAGCGTGACGGCCCTTTCGACGGTATTCGCCTCCCTGCCCGCCCATGCGCTCGACGAGCAGCAGAAGAAGGAAATGGGCGAGTTCATCAAGCAATATCTGATCGAGAACCCGGAAATCATGCTCGAGGTTCAGGATGCGCTTGAGCGCAAGCAATATGCGGCGCGCAACGCCAAGGCGGCGGAAGCCGTCGCCGACAACAAGAAGGCCATCTTCGAATCGAAATTCGATCTGGCGCTCGGCAACCCGGATGGCGATGTCACACTGGTCGAGTTCTTCGACTACAATTGCGGTTATTGCAAACGCGCCATGGGCGACATGGACAATATTCTGAAGAGCGACAAGAAGGTGCGTGTCGTCCTCAAGGAATTCCCTATCCTCGGACCGGAATCGGTTGCGGCCCACCGTGTCTCCAACGCCGTGAAATTGCTTGCGCCGGCCAAGTATCCCGAATTCCAGCGCACGCTGCTCGGCGGCCGCGGACGGGCGAATGAGGACAGCGCCATGGAAGTCGCGACCTCGCTCGGTCTCAAGGAAGCCGATATCCGCAAATCGATGGCGGAGAACCCCAATGACGAGCAGGTGCAGGAAACTTACAAGCTGGCAACCAGCCTCGGCATCACCGGAACGCCGTCCTATATCGTCGGCGACGAGGCGGTTTTCGGTGCGGTCGGCGCCGACCCGCTGAAGGAAAAAATCGCCAATATGCGCAGCTGTGGAAAAGCCACCTGCTCCTGATTGCTAAAAAAGCCACTGCATTCCCTGTGAGATGCCTGCCAAGCGGCCGGTTTCGGGCTTGCGGGGGCTTTTCCTTGACCGCTGCGCAGTCTATAGGTGTCGCTGATTTTCTTATGGAAACGTGAATGAGCAACATCATCATCGTCATCAACGGCCCCAATCTCAACATGCTGGGAAAAAGGGAACCGGGTATCTATGGTGGCAAGACGCTGAAGGACATCGAGAATGATTGCCTTCAAGCCGGTGCCGATCTCGGTTTCGCAGTGGAATTCCGCCAGTCCAACCACGAAGGCGTGCTGGTGGACTGGTTGCAGGAGGCGGGCGAGCGGGCGGCAGGCGTCGTCATCAATCCCGGCGCCTACAGCCACACATCCATCGCGTTGCATGACGCCATTCGCGCGATTTCCACGCCCGTCGTGGAAGTGCACATTTCCAACATCCACGCCCGCGAAGAGTTCCGTCACAAATCGATGGTATCACCCGCGGCAAAGGGCATGGTCTGCGGTTTCGGACCATATGGATACATCATGGCGCTTCACGCGCTGAAAAACATCACGGCATAAAAAGAAACAAAGAATAGGGTTTGTCATGTCTGAAAAGAAACAGGGTATCGACAAGGAACTGATCCGCGAACTCGCGAATATCCTCAACGATACCGACCTTTCGGAAATCGAAGTGGAGCAGGAAGACCTGCGCATCCGCGTCTCCCGCGCCGCTCCCGCTCCCGCCACGGTCTATGCTGCGGCGCCCGCCGCTTATGCGCCCGCGCCGGCAGCTCCCGCTGCCGCTCCGGCAATCGCAGCACCGGCCGCCCCTGCAGCCGCCGCAGCACCCGCCCGTAACCCGGCCAACACCGTGTCCTCGCCGATGGTCGGCACGGTCTATCTTTCGCCTGCCCCGGGCGCACGTCCCTTCATCGAAGTGGGCGCGACCGTCAAGGAAGGCCAGACCATCCTCATCGTCGAAGCCATGAAGACCATGAACCAGATCCCGGCTCCCAAGTCCGGCAAGGTCGTGGAAATCGTCGTCAACGACGCTCAGCCCGTGGAGTATGGCGAAGCCCTCGTGGTCATCGAATAAAGGCGGTTCAGCATGGTTTCGAAGATCCTCATAGCCAACCGCGGCGAGATCGCGCTACGCGTCCTGCGTGCCGCCAAGGAGCTTGGCATTCCGACGGTGGCCGTGCATTCCACGGCCGACGCGGACGCCATGCATGTGCGCCTTGCCGACGAGAGCGTCTGCATCGGCCCGCCGCCTTCGCGTGACAGCTACCTCAACATCCACCAGATCGTTGCGGCCTGCGAAATCACCGGTGCGGACGCCGTTCATCCCGGTTACGGCTTCCTGTCGGAAAACGCCAAGTTCGCCGATATTCTCGACGCGCACGGCATCACCTTCATTGGACCGACCGCCGAACATATCCGCATCATGGGCGACAAGATCACCGCCAAGCAGACGGCGCAGGAACTCGGCATTCCCGTGGTTCCCGGTTCCGATGGCGAAGTGAAGCCTGAAAACGCGCTTGAAATCGCCCGGACGATCGGCTTCCCGGTCCTCATCAAGGCGACGGCGGGCGGCGGCGGCCGCGGCATGAAGGTGGCGAAGACCGAAGCCGATCTGGAAGAGGCCGTTGCGACGGCCCGCTCCGAAGCGGCGGCAGCCTTCGGCAACGACGCGGTCTACATGGAAAAATACCTCGGCAAGCCGCGCCATATCGAAGTGCAGGTTTTCGGCGATGGCGAAGGCAATGCCGTTCACCTCGGCGAACGCGATTGCTCGTTGCAGCGCCGTCACCAGAAGGTGCTGGAAGAAGCCAATTCGCCGGCTCTGACCGTCGAACAGCGCATGAAGATCGGCGAAATCTGCGCGAGCGCCATGCGCAAGCTGAAATATCGCGGCGCCGGCACCATCGAGTTCCTCTATGAAAACGGCGAGTTCTATTTCATCGAAATGAACACCCGTCTGCAGGTGGAGCATCCGGTCACGGAAGCCATCACCGGCATGGATCTCGTGCAGGAACAGATCAGGGTTGCCTCCGGCCAGGGCCTGTCGGTCACGCAGGCGGATATCGAATTCCATGGCCATGCCATCGAATGCCGTATCAATGCCGAGGACCCGCGCACCTTCGTTCCCTCGCCTGGCACGCTGACCTATTTCCATACGCCGGGCGGCCTTGGCGTGCGCGTCGATTCGGGCGCCTATCAGGGCTACAAGATCCCGCCCTATTACGACAGCATGATCGGCAAGCTGATCGTTCACGGCCGCGACCGTGACGAGTGCATTCGCCGCCTGCGTCGTGCGCTGGACGAGTTCGTCGTCGACGGCATCAAGACCACGCTGCCGCTTTTCCAGGACCTCCTCGAAAACGAGGATATTCTGAACGGCGATTACGACATTCACTGGCTGGAAAAATATCTGGCCGGTGACGCGTCTCACTAAGACGATATGGTTGGGCGGCGCAGCAGAAATAACGGCATAACGGTCGATATCCTGCTGCGCGCCTATTCCGCTGGCCTGTTCCCAATGGCCGATTCAGCTGACGATCCCGAGCTTTTCTGGGTCGAGCCGGAAATTCGGGGAATCATCCCACTCAATGGTTTTCACGTTTCTAAAAGCCTCGCCAAGGCGATGCGCAGGAAGCCCTTCGAGATTCACTTCAACACCGCCTTCGAAGCGGTGATGGCCGGATGCGCGGCGGAAGCGCCGGACAGGCCGAGCACCTGGATCAACGCCACCATCCGCAGGCTCTATACCGAGTTGCACCAGATCGGCCACGCCCATAGCGTCGAGGCGTGGGAGGGCGAGGAGCTTGTCGGTGGGCTCTACGGCGTCTCGTTGGGCGCTGCCTTCTTCGGCGAGAGCATGTTTTCCCGCCGCACCAATGCATCGAAGATTTGCCTCGTGCATCTTGTCGAGCGTTTACGGCAGCAGGGATTTACGCTGCTCGACACGCAGTTTACGACCGAACATCTGAAGACATTCGGGGCAATCGATATTCCAAAGTCGGAATATGCCACGATACTTGAAGCGGCTGTCGACAGGCCGGATGTGCCCTTCGAAAAATTGTCGGCGCAAGAAAATCCACACTGAAAACAACCTGAGATTTTGCTTGCAACCCTCAAAAACATGACTTATCCGATCATGATATATGGTTCACCGGGGGATTGTCATGCGCTGGATTGCGGCCTTGTTACTGATGTTGACGCCGGCGGCGAATGTCACCGCTGCCGAACAGCGCCCGAACCCGCAGGCCGCCTGGCGAAGCGAAATTTCCCGAGCCTTGACGGGCGTAACCGGCCGCCCGGAATTCAAGGTCGTGCGGACGAACAAGAAGCAGGTGCTCCTTGTTACTTTCCGCGTTGACCCGGCGGGAAAGATGCAGGCCGTTCAGGTCAAAAACATAAGGGATAGCACCTATCAGACAAGAACGGCCGTGAAGAGGGCGTTCTCTGAAATCAGGTTCCCCTCACCTCCCGCCGGCGATCAGCCTAATAAGTTCACCGTTCCGATCGTGATCGAGCCCGAACTGACGCGGGAGGAAATGATCGAACAACTGGAAAGCAAAAGCAAAGCCCTGGCCGATTTGGCCGAGAAGCTCAGACGCCAGAAATAGGCGCGGTCGTGGGTTAATTACTTGCTTGCCGTAGAGGGAGCGGGAACTTCCGAGTCCTGCTTGCAGCCCGTCAGCCACACGTCGTAGATCGGGTGTTCCACGGCGTTGAGGCCGGGGCTGTCGGCGAACATCCAGCCCGTGAAAATCCGCTTGATCTTGCGGTCGAGCGTGATTTCATCCACCTCGACAAAAGCGTCGATCTTCTGGGTTTCCGTCTGGTCACGGGAATAACAGACTTTCGGCGTCACCTGAAGCGCGCCGAACTGCACCGTCTCATCGATATAGACATCGAAGGAAGTGATGCGGCCGGTGATCTTGTCGATGCCGGAAAACACCGCCACGCGGTTTTCGAGACGGGCAGCAGAAACGGGTGAAATGAGGATGACAGCAGAGACCGCTGCAAACAGCGAGACTGTCAGCGCACGCAAAGAACGATCCCGCGTGAATTTCCTCATACGATATGTCTCCAAATATTTGCCTGTGTCGAACCGCCGACCGGATCAACGCCTAAGGGCGGAATGTGGCAAAAACCGGTGAGGCCGGATGCAAGCGCGGCGTTTTGCACAACACCGCGCATCACAAGATGCTTAGTTGCCGGGGGTCCAGGCGTCGTAGTCGCCGGTCACGCGCGGGCGCTCGCCGGCCACGGCCAGCGATCCCTGCGGGCGATAGGCCTTGGACGAACCGGTGAGGTTCGGCTGGTGCGGCTTCTGCCAGTCGCGCGCAACGTAGCTTTCCTGGCTCGGCGGCACGTCGGTGCGGTAATGCATCCAGCCATGCCAGCCGGGCGGAATGGCCGACGCTTCGGCATAACCGTTATAGATCACCCAGCGGCGCGGCATGCCCCAGGAGGTGGTGCCGCCTTCATAATAGGTGTTGCCCAACTCGTCCTGTCCCACCTTCTTGCCGAAACGCCATGTATGAAACCGCGTTCCGATCGTCTGGCCGTTCCACCAGGTGAAGATTTGCGTCAGGAGAGTCTTCATTCTACGTTCCTCGGGCTTGAATGCGCCGCAGCGATTTTCCGTGCACGGCACAAGACATGCTTATGCCGCCCCTCACGGCAATTGTCCAGCATTTCGAGATATATCCGTGCTATTTCAGCTTCATCCTGAAGCCTAAATGCCGCTTCTCGAAACCCAGCCGTTCATAGAAGCGGTGAGCGTCCAGCCGGGCCATGTTGGACGTCAGCTGCGCGGCGTTCAGGCCCTGCCGGCGGGCTTCTTCCAGGCAATGATTGATCATCACCGCGCCGATGCCGCGACCGCGCATGTCGGCGCGCGTCTGCACCGCCTCGATCACCATGGACTTTGCCCCTCGCCCGACGAGTTTGGTCAGGATCGCCGTCTGAAAGGTGCCGACCACCTCGCCATCCAGTTCGGCCACATAGAGCGTTTCGCTCGGCGATGCCTCGATGGCGCGGAAAGCGGCGAGATAGTCCGGCTGCGCCGATTCTTCCGCCGTATCCCCGTGGCCGCCGATCTCGTCGGCGGCAAAAATGGCGGCGAGTGCCGGAAGATCGTCTTCGCGCGCCGTGCGGATGATCAGTTGTTGAAGTGTCTCATTCATCGGGTCAGGCTCTTTTCCATAACGATGCCGGGCAACCCCTCGATACCCGCCATGCGCTCGATTCGGTCCACCTCGACAAATCCGACGCCTTCATAAAAGGCGATTGCGACAGTATTTTTAGGCTCGACTTCCAGCCGCATGATTTCCGCATCCGGAAAACAGGTTTCCAGTTCGGCGAAGAGATCGCGGCCGACGCCCTGCCGCTGGAGGTCGGGCGCGACATAGAGCTGGTGCAGCAGGGCCGTTTTCGCCATTTTGGTGGACATGGAACCATAGGCCATGCCGCCGATCCGCTTGCCGTCGTCAGCCACCAGAAACTCGCCGCCCTTTTTCTCGATACGGTCCTTCATGGCCTGCGGCGAATGCCATGCGAGGATCAACTGGTTGACCTTGTCCACGCCATAGATCGCATCATAGGTCGCGTGCCACGTCGTGGCGAGCAGGGTGCGCACCGGCTCGATGTCACGCAGGCTTGCCGTGCGGATGAAGAACATGATTTGGCTCC
This sequence comes from Agrobacterium sp. P15N1-A, assembly GCF_044626815.1. Lineage (NCBI taxonomy): Bacteria > Pseudomonadati > Pseudomonadota > Alphaproteobacteria > Hyphomicrobiales > Rhizobiaceae > Agrobacterium > Agrobacterium sp. P15N1-A. The sequence continues at coordinate 284,229 of NZ_JBIUPF010000001.1, forward strand.
GTCTCAGAATAGAAAAAGCCGGGCGTTGATCCCGGCAAAAGTGATGACAGTCGTTCGTACTCGACGTCATCCTCGGGCTTGTCCCGAGGATCTGAGCACGTTTGACCTTGTGGGTCGTTAGATCCTCGGGACAAGCCCGAGGATGACGGATGAGAGCTGTCGGCCTCAATGCCTCTAGGCACGAGGCAGCGTCCGCTTACTCTTCCTCGATACCGAGCTTGGCCTTCACCAGCGCCTGCACCGCCTGCGGGTTGGCCTTGCCGCCCGTCGCCTTCATGACCTGACCGACGAACCAGCCGGCGAGCGTCGGCTTTGCCTTCACCTTCTCGACCTGATCGGGGTTGGCGGCGATGATCTCGTCCACGGCCTTTTCGATGGCGCCGGTATCGGTCACCTGCTTCATGCCGCGGGCTTCCACGATTTCAGCCGGGTTGCCGCCCTCGTTCCAGACGATTTCGAACAGGTCCTTGGCGATCTTGCCGGAAATGGTCTCGGCCTTGATGAGGTCGATGATGCCACCAAGCTGTTCCGGCGAAACCGGTGTCGTCTCGATATCCTTGCCCGATTTGTTCAGCGCGCCGAGCAGATCGTTGATGACCCAGTTGGCGGCGGCCTTCGCATCGCGACCGGCGGCCACGGCCTCGTAATAATCGGCAATCGCCTTTTCCGAAACGAGGATCGAGGCGTCATAGACCGACAGGCCAAGATCGGCCACGAAACGGGCCTTCTTGTCGTCGGGTAGTTCCGGCAGATCGACCTTCAGCGCTTCGACGAAAGCATCGTCGAATTCAAGCGGCAGCAGGTCCGGATCGGGGAAATAACGGTAATCATGCGCATCTTCCTTGGAGCGCATGGACCGCGTCTCGCCCTTGCCGGGATCGAACAGGCGGGTTTCCTGATCGATGACGCCGCCATCTTCCAGAATGGCGACCTGGCGGCGCGCTTCATATTCGATGGCCTGACCGACAAAGCGGATGGAGTTGACGTTCTTGATTTCGCAGCGCGTGCCGAAACCTTCGCCCGGACGGCGCACGGAGACGTTGACGTCGGCGCGCATCGAGCCTTCATCCATGTTGCCGTCGCAGGTACCGAGATAACGGACGATGGAACGCAGCTTGGTGAGATAGGCCTTGGCCTCGTCCGACGAGCGCATGTCCGGCTTGGAGACGATTTCCATCAGCGCCACGCCCGAACGGTTCAAATCCACGAAGGACATGGTCGGGTGCTGGTCATGCATGGACTTGCCGGCGTCCTGCTCCAGATGCAGGCGCTCGATGCCGATCTCGATATCTTCGAAATTGCCCTGACGATCCGGACCGAGCGAAATGGTGATGGTGCCCTCACCGACGATCGGGTCCTTGAACTGCGAAATCTGGTAGCCCTGCGGCAGGTCCGGATAGAAGTAGTTCTTGCGGTCGAAAATCGAGCGATGGTTGATCTTCGCCTTCAGACCGAGGCCGGTGCGCACCGCCTGCTTCACGCATTCCTCGTTGATGACGGGCAGCATGCCGGGCATGGCGGCATCCACCAGCGACACGTTGGAATTCGGCGCATTGCCGAAGGTGGTCGATGCGCCGGAAAACAGCTTGGAATTGGAGAGAACCTGCGCATGCACCTCCATGCCGATCACGATTTCCCAATCGCCGGTGGCGCCGGGAATGAAGCGTTTCGGGTCGGGGGTGCGCACGTCTACAAGGGTCATCTGAAGCTCACGATATACGGGTTCTTTGGCCTTGGTGGGTAGAACAAATGGAGCGCGGGCGCAAGACATCTTGCACCCTCTCAAGCCAGGCCCGGGATTTTCGCCAATACACGACACGCGTTTTTTACGCTTCCCGGTTTCAATTCACGTCATGATGACGCTCGCTCTCTGTTTCATAAGCTATATCGCCTTCAATCTTTTCGTCTTTCTTGTCTATTGGTGGGACAAGGAAGCAGCGAGAAATGGCGCATGGCGCATCCGGGAAAGCACGCTGTTATCGCTTGCGCTCATCGGCGGCAGCCTGGGCGCAATCTCTGCACAACGGCTGCTGCGGCATAAAACGCGCAAAGAGCCGTTCCGCAGCATCCTGATATCGATCGTGATATTGCAGCTAGGCCTTGTCGCATCGCTCGCCATCATGCCGGATTGGCCGATGCGGCTGGTGGACGCTCTGCAAACTCCACCTTAGAAAGCCGGCCCATAAAGACCGCTCTCAACCTCGACCAATTGCTTCTGCAGACCCACCGACTGCACTTCGCGGTCGAGTTTCGGCGCATAGGAAACGGAGAGCCAGCGGACGCTATAGCCATGGTGGCGGAAAAAGGCGACGGCCGGCTCATTCTGGGCATGGGTTTCAAGCCGGATGGTCTCGAACCCCCTGTCCTCTATCAGCCTTTCGACATCGCCCAACAGGTGGGTGCCGACCCGTCGGCGCTGAAAATCGGGATCGATCCAGAAATCGGAAATCGTCTCGTCGAAATGTTCTCGCGCCGCCCATCCGGCAACCGAGCCGCCAAATTCCGCCACCCTGATCGCCAGCCATGACGAGCGGGTAAAATTGGAAAAGGCGCTGGCTGCATTGTCGTAAAGGGTCGGGGTGATGCCGAGAGCCGCGGTTGCCTGTCGCCATGCCCTGAGGCCGATGGCCGCCAGAACCTCCGCTTCCTGCTCATGCGCATTGCGAATGACGATCAAGCCGCGCCCTCCATGGCCGTTGAAATTAAACCATTGCCGGCGCGATTCGACCAGTATGGTTTTCTCTCGCACCTGGCGGGACTTGACCGCCTCGGCTTTGCCCGCTACCCAAAAGGAGCAAGAACGGAGTTTTTATGTTCGCTCAATCGGAGTCCCGGTAAAGGCCCTGCCCGCAAGTTTATTGCGCGCCGGGCCGTGCTGAAACCGAGCCGGATGCCTTAACGGCACCCGGATTTGCTTTCACGCGTCTATATGACGCCGAGCGGACTTCCAAAAAATGGACATTTCCCGCGCCGAACAGCGCATTCTTCACCTGCTCGCCCAGGGCGGCAGAATTGAACTCGTTCGAGACGACGCCCACAAAATCGAAAAACTCGCGCTCTACACGCGTGACGGCTGGATTTTCAGCGGCCTCGATCTCCTCACTTTCCGCAAGCTGAAACGGAAGAGAGCCATCGCCTCCTCGGGCGGCAAGCCCTACCGCATCACGACGCGCGGGCTGGAACTCGTGCGGGGTGAGCTGGACAATCGATGAAAAACAAACGGGCGGCATTTGATGCCGCCCGTTCGTGTAGAGAGCTTGGTGAATCCACTCACCACCACTTGGCGGGCGTGAACTTGCCGGCTGCCTGCTCGATGGCGTGCGCCGTCTTGAACAGCGTTTCTTCCTCGAAAGGCTTTCCGATAAGCTGCAGGCCGAGCGGCAGGCCCTTGCCGTCAAGGCCGGCCGGAACCGAGAGGCCCGGAAGACCGGCCATGTTGACGGTGATGGTGAAGACATCCTGCAGGTACATCTTCACCGGATCGGAGGCGAGTTCCTCGTCACCGACTGCGAAGGCGGAAGACGGGGTGATCGGCGCCAGAATGGCGTCGACGCCTTCGTGGAAGACGTTTTCGAAATCGCGCTTGATCAGCGTGCGGACCTTCTGCGCCTTCAGATAATAGGCGTCGTAGTAACCGGCGGACAGCACATAGGTGCCGACCATGATGCGGCGCTGCACTTCCTTGCCGAAGCCGGCGGCGCGGCTCTTTTCGTACATGTCGGCAATGTCCTTGCCGTCGACGCGCAGGCCGTAACGGACGCCGTCGTAACGGGCAAGGTTGGACGAGGCTTCCGCCGGCGCGACGATGTAGTAAGCAGGCAGCGCGTATTTGGTGTGAGGCAGCGAAATATCGACCACTTCGGCACCGGCATCGCGCAGCCACTCGACGCCCTTGGCCCAGAGCTTTTCGATTTCTTCCGGCATGCCATCGACGCGATATTCCTTCGGAATACCGATCTTCAGGCCCTTGAGCGAGTGGCCGATGGCCTTTTCGTAATCCGGCACCGGCAGGTCCACGGAAGTCGTATCCTTGGCGTCGACGCTCGCCATGGTCTTCAGCAGGATCGCGGCATCGCGCACGTCACGGGCAATCGGGCCCGCCTGATCGAGCGAGGAAGCATAAGCGACGATGCCGAAGCGCGAGCAGCGGCCATAGGTGGGCTTGATGCCAACGGTGCCGGTGAAAGCTGCCGGCTGGCGGATGGAGCCGCCGGTATCGGTCGCGGTGGCGCCGGCGCACAGATGCGCGGCCACGGCTGCGGCGGAACCGCCGGAGGAGCCGCCGGGGACCAGCTTCTGGTCGGAGCCATTGGCGCGCCACGGGTTGATGGCCGGGCCGTACCAGGAGCTTTCATTGGACGAGCCCATGGCGAATTCGTCCATGTTGAGCTTGCCGAGCATGACGGCGCCCTGATCCCAGAGGTTCTGGGTGACGGTGGATTCATATTTCGGCTTGAAGCCATCGAGAACATGCGAACACGCCTGCGTGTGCACGTCACGGGTGGCGAAAAGGTCCTTCACGCCAAGCGGAACGCCTTCCAGCTCGCCAGCCTTGCCGGCGGCGATGCGGTCGTCGGAGGCCTTTGCCATGTCGCGCGCCTTTTCGGGCGTCGTCGCCACATAGGCGTTCAGCGCGCCGTTGGCCGCATCGATGGCTGAGAGATAGGCGTCGGTCAGCTCGAGGGCGGAGAATTCTTTGGCCTTCAGCTTTTCGCGGGCTTCGGCAATGGTCAGGCTCGTCAGGTCGGTCATGGTCGGCAACGGCTTTCGAAATCTTGGAAAAATCGGGCGGCAGAGGCGGTCGGCTTATTCGACCACTTTCGGGACCATGAAGAAGTCCCGATCGGTCGCAGGCGCATTGGCGACAATGTCTTCCGCCTTGTTGCCGTCGGTCACCACGTCGGCGCGTTTTTTCATGTCCACCGGGGTCACCGATGTCATCGGCTCGACGCCGTCGACATTCACTTCCGAAAGCTGCTCCACGAAACCGAGTATGCCGTTCAGCTGGCCGAGCATATTCTGTGCTTCTTCTTCGCTGACAGCGATACGGGCAAGGCGCGCAACGCGCTTCACGGTGGCGAGATCGACGGACATGGTTCTACTCCGATGGGATATTTCCCATTCGCTATAATCACCATGTCCGTCATTCGCAACGGTAGAAAGCATGTCGCGCCAAACTGTATGGCGGTTTGCGGTCGCGACATGCGCGGGCAAAATGTCAGAAGGACAGCGTATCGCCGGCCTTCGGCGTGTGGACGCGCGCTTCCGCCCCTTCCATGCCGGCCACGAATTTCTCCGGCGTCTGATCGATGATCGGGAAGGAGCCGTAATGGCAGGGAAGCACATGCTCAAACTTGAAGAAGCGCTGGCAGGCAAGCGCGGCGACGGCTCCGCCCATGGTGAAGCGGTCACCGATCGGCACAAGGCCGACATCCGGCTGATGCAGTTCATTGATGAGTTTCATGTCGGAGAAGATGTCGGTATCGCCCATGTGATAGACGGCCGGACCATCCTCGAAATGCAGCATCAGGCCATTGGCATTGCCGAGCGAATGGGAAACACCGTCTTCGGTGATCTGGGCAGAGGAATGCAGCGCATTGGTGAAGGTGACTGAAAAACCGTCGAAATGCACCGTGCCGCCGGTATTGCCCATATCGACCTTCGCGACGCCCTTGGCGGAAAGCCAAGCGGCAAGATCGGCATTCGCCAGCACGGTCGCGCCGGTTTCGCGGGCAAGCTGGACTGTATCGCCGACATGGTCGCCATGGCCGTGGGTCAGGAGAATATGGGTGACGCCTTCGGCTGCCGACTTTCCATCCTGCCCTGCAAAACCGGGGTTGCCGGTGAAGAACGGATCGATGAGGATCTTCGCGCTGCCGTTTTCGAGGCGGAAGGCGGAATGGCCGAGCCAGGTGATTTTCATGGGAAGTTCTCCTTTGTATTGCCGGTATATTATGACATAGGACGGCCTGAACAACCGCACTACCAATATTTAAGAGAGGCGACCATGGCCGCAAATGATGACGAGTACGTGTATGATGAGGCGACCGGTGAATGGCGACCGGCCTCCGAACTGGCTGCAGAAGCGGCGCGTGCGAATGAAGTGCGCGATGCGGCGGGCAATGTGCTGGCGGATGGCGATTCCGTCACCCTCATCAAGGATTTGAAGGTCAAGGGCACCAGCACGGTCATCAAGCAGGGTACCGTCATCAAGTCGATCCGCCTGACCGATAATCCGGAAGAGATCGATTGCAGACATGATGCGGTGAAGGGTCTGGTGCTGCGCACCGAATTCGTCCGCAAACGATAAGGGCAACATGCGACATGGCAACACTCACCATTGAGGAACTGGCGCAGGCGCTTCAGCCGGGACAGGCGATTGCCGGCCTCGACCTTGGCACGAAGACAATCGGGCTTGCCATGTCGGACCTGTCACGGCGTTTCGCAACGCCGCGCCCCGTCATCAAACGGGTGAAATTCACGCAGGATGCGGAAGTGCTGCTGGCCTTTGCCGAAAAGGAAAAAGTTTTCGCCTTCATCATCGGCCTGCCGATGAACATGGATGGTTCGGCCGGTCCCCGCGTACAGGCAACGCGCGCCTTCGTGCGCACCATGGGCGAAAAAACCGCCCTGCCCTTCATTTTCTGGGATGAGCGGCTTTCGACGGTCGCGGCCGAGCGCGCATTGCTGGAAATGGACGTCTCACGCGCAAAGCGCGCCGAACGCATCGATTCGGCCGCGGCAAGCTTCATTCTTCAGGGCGCGCTGGACAGGCTTTCCGCACTCACCCGCGCGGCCGACTGACGGCCCTGCCACCAGGCCGCAATCTGCTTTCTCTTGCGGAAGGCGAGAATCGCAAAAACGATCAGGCTGTCGACGGCGATGGCGCGCGCCACCAGCGGCGGCAGGCTTTCCGGCGGCAGGCCGAGAATATTGCCGTAAATCTCGAACACCAGATCATGGGTCTGGCGTGTGAGCATGTAGAAACCGAAGCTCATGTCGTAATAGGAAAGCCAGTACCAGCTGCCCAGCAGCGCGACGGGACCGGCCCAGAGGATCAGAAACCACTTCATGCCGCCTGCCCCCGCACAAACATCGTATCGGGAACGCCGGCAAGCACCGCCCAGCGCACCACGGCCATAAGGCAGAGGTTCAGCGCCGGCACGTCGATATCCAACGGCAGCATCACAAAAAACGTCATCATGACGCCTAAAGCTGTCCAGCGGCTCACTTGCGGCTCCCTTATGCGCAGTCATTGCGCATGGTTAACATTTCGTTAATTCACACTGGACCGGCAGCCATGGCGAGGCAAATGAAAGCTGTCATTATGGTTAACGACGGCGGCCGGCATGTGGAAAAGAATGTGATCGCGTGAACGGCCGGATGCGTCGGGCGGTTGCCGGCCCGATGAAAACATGACTGATTTTTCTTTAATGCGCAGGTCCAGGCGCGACTGCCTTGCGCCTGCGGAAACCGGTTCAGCCGTAAACGCCGCGCACCAGCCTTTTGACGGCAGTGGCGATCTTGTCCCAGTCCCGGTCCGATTTAAGCGGTACGCCCGCGAACTGGCCGCTGGTGGCAGCGGAAATGACGAGGTGCTGAATGGCGGCGAACAGTACGGCATTGACCGCCGCTGTATCCACACCCTTCGGCGCCGCCAGCGAACCGCGCATACGCTCCAGCCATTTGCCGAGCGATTTGGCGCGGGCTTCGGCCAGCTGGCGCACCTGCGGTGAACCGTCAGACACTTCCCAGGCGATGATCTTACAGACGAGAGGATCGCTGCGCAGCGCATCCATAAAATAGAGCGCCAGCTTTTCCATGAGGTCGCCATAGGTCAAAAGGAACATGCCGCCGGTATCTTCCGGAATGCGATCCTTCACCCAGGAACCGAGGTCCTCGCCGATCGCCTCGATCAGGCCATCGAGGCCGCCGAAATAACGGTAGATGAGCTGCTTGTCGCAGCCGGCGCGGCGGGCAACGGCATTGATGCCAAAACCCTGAAACCCCTCTTCGGCAAGCAGCGACCGCGCCGCATTAAAAATCGCCTTCTCGGTCTGAGCGCGATCCTTGATGCGCTTTTCCGGTCTGTCGGCTGAAATCGCCTCTGCGGTCGCCAGCATGATTCCCTACCCGTTTTCTGAAAGGCCTTCCTCAACGGGTTAACAAAGCATGAAGGGAAGAACAACGTGGCGGAGCGGATGGAAAGAAGGTTCTTGTGGATGAGCGGGCCGCCAGACCAAAATCGACGGCTTTAAATTTTCTGTATTTTCTGTATTATTCAGGAAATACAGATTTGAGGATTCCTCATGAAAAGAAAATCCATTTCCACGGCGGAGTTTATGCGACATTTCGGTCGCTACCATGACGAAGCGCAGAAATCGCCCATTTTGCTGACGAAGCATGGGCGACCTTCTGTCGTGGTGGTGCCGGTCGAACTTTTCGAAAAAATCCTGGGAAGCGACGATCCGCGCAGGTCTTACGCAGCCGGCGAAATGCCCGATGAATTGGCCGCCATGTTCAACACCCAGCTGGAGAAAGACTCCGAAGAATATCGGACATCCCGCGATGAGCAGGACAGATAATGTCCAAGTTCAGACGCGGTGATATCGTTTCCTATCCCTATTTGTGGCGATGGCAGTCTACGGCTAATCCAACGCGTGACTATGGGGAAAAAGATCGCCCCGTCTGCATGATCCTGACGATTACGGACGCGCAGGGCTTGTCGCATATATTGCTGCTGCCCATTTCATCGAAACCGCCGCAGGACAGCCAGCAGCGGGCAATCGAAATACCGAAGCTCGAGCTTCGGCGCGCAAAACTAACCGACTATGATCGCGGCTGGATCACCGTCAGCGAATGCAATTACGACGTGATCGAACGATCCTACCATTTCAACGCTCTTCAACAGCCCATCGGGCGTTTCAGCGAGACATTTCTTGAAGACATTCGCACTGCCTTTGCACCGTTTCTAGCGGCGGGGGCAGCGCGGGTCATTAGAACCTGAATCATTCCAGCGCCATGCCGAACCAGACGCTGCCCGGCGTTTCGTGGCTTTCAAGGCGTTTGAAGCCACGCGTTTCCCAGAAGCGCATGCCCGCATGGTTGCGTTCGCTGGCACCAAGGTGGATGCCGTAGACGTTGTTCTGTCTCGCCATATCGAGCCAGCGCGACAGAAGCCGGGTGCCGCCGCCCTTGCCCTGCGTGCGCGGCAAGAGGTTCATGTGGATATGGGCCGGAAACGGGTCGGTAAGCCAGGTGGGCGTGCGGCGTGGATGGTGGATGAACTGGGCGCGGCGCTGGTCGGCGTCCCATGTCTGCTGGTCGCCGCCGGGATCGGGGTAAAGGCTGCGCAGATGCGGCCACCATTCCCGCTCCAGCCGTTCTTCGTGCACCGCCGTATCGAGTGCGCCGACGATATAACCGCACACACCTTCCTCATCCTCCGCCACGAAAACGGCATCGGGCCAGAGATGCAGATAGGGCACGGAGTAGATATGCCCGACCATACGGCCATCATTATAAAGGGCGGTGGCGTCCTGCCCGGCATCGCCGGTGGCGAGGCTTATGGCGTAGAGCGCGTCTTCATCCTCGGCGCGGGCGGAACGGAAGGTCAGCATTGGCAGCCGCCTTCCCTTGCCGCGCATCGATGCGCGAAAGTGTCACGACAGATCAGAACACGCTTTACGCCATTGCTGTTTTTCAAATCCGAGACCCCTCCCGCCGGGACTGCAAAACCTTCATCCGCATGCATCGGTCAAGATGCAGGCGGATAAAGAAGATCGATTATATAATTCGGATCGAAGCGGGAATCGAGCATGCCGTAAGTATGCCGCCAGCCGCCTGCGAGACGGGTCTCGAGGAAGGCATCGGCGATCTTGCCGGCGCCGAGGCGGCAAAGCTCGGCGGCAGCGGCCGCAAGCGCGAACTGCTCCACCAGCAGGCGGGCCGCTCCCTCGTCGCGTTCGGCAAGGGCGATTGCGGCGCGCAGCACGTCGGTGGTCTTTTTACCGGCTGCCCCGAGATCGTGCTCCAGCGTCTGGAAAACGAGATCGAACAGATCCTTGCCGCGCTGGAGAACCCGCAGCACATCCAGGGCCATGACGTTGCCGGAGCCTTCCCAGATGGCGTTGACGGGCGCTTCGCGATAGTGGCGGGCAATCGGCCGCTCTTCCACGTAACCGTTGCCGCCAAGGCACTCCATGGCCTCATAGATAAGCGCCGGCGCAATTTTGCAGCACCAGTATTTCACGATGGGCGTCATCACCCGCGCATAGGCGGCTTCGGCCGGATTGTTGCGGGCGGCGTCGAATGCGGTCGCCAGCCGGAAGGAGAGCGCGGTGGCCGCCGCCACATCCAGCGCCATGTCGGCAAGAACGCGCGTCATGATCGGCTGTGTGACCAGCATCTTGCCGAAAACAGAACGGCCGCGGGCATAATGTACGGCTTCGGCAAGCGAGGCGCGCATCATGCCGGCGGAGGCAAGCGCGCAATCGAGCCGCGTCAGCGTCACCATGTCGAGGATCGTACGGATACCGCTGCCGGGATCGCCCAGCAGATAACCGAAGGCATCGGTGAATTCGACTTCGGCGGATGCGTTGGAGCGGTTGCCGAGCTTGTCCTTCAGGCGCTGGAAATGCAGGCCGTTCTTCGAACCGTCTTCCAGATAGCGCGGCACGAGGAAGCAGCCCATGCCGTCGCCCATCTGGGCGAGCATGACGAAACCGTCGCTCATCGGCGCGGACAGGAACCACTTGTGACCGGACAGGCGATAAATGCCCTCTCCCACCCGCTCGGCCGTCGTGCGGTTGGCGCGCACATCCGTGCCGCCCTGCTTTTCCGTCATGCCCATGCCAATGGTGACGGCGGTTTTCTGCAGGGCCGGTTTCTGCGAGGAATCATATTTGCGCGAGAGAATCTTCGGCGCCCATTCCTTCTGCACACGCGGCGAAGCCATGATGGCCGCGACGGAGGCGCTGGTCATGGTCAGCGGGCAAAGATGCCCGGCCTCGAGTTGCGAGGTGAGGTAGAACTTCGTGGCGCGGGCCTTGTGTTCGTTGCCGCGCGTATCGGGAGAATTTTCCCAGACGCTGGAATGCAGGCCTGACGACATGGAACGGCGCATCAGCGCATGCCAGGCCGGATGGAACTCCACCTGATCCAGACGCTCGCCGCGCGGGCCGTGGGTATGCAGCTGCGGCACGCCCTGATTGGCCATGCGCGCCAGTTCCTGCGCCTCATGCGACGTGACGTAGCGGCCGAGCTGGTCGAACTCGTCCCTCAGATTGCGCGACAGGCCGGAGGTGAGATCGACGATCAGCGGATCGGAACGATAGGCGTTGATACCGGACCAGAGGCTTGGCTGGTTCAGTTCGGCGAGCGTTTCTTCTGTCCGGGAATTCTGGGTCATCCGCTGCTTCTAGCTGTTTTGTACTGGCGTTGCATAGTGGGGTGATATTGCATAATTCCACCCGCAGGAAGCGATTGAGACGATTAAACCGCCGCTTTCAGCATTTTTCGGGAGTGATCCTGATTTAGGTATCCGGCCCGGCGAATGCCAAACAGGTTTCCGCAAGATCAACGACAGTCCCCAAAAAAGCCGCGCAGAAGTTGCGGCAGAGACCGGCGGGCATGCGGATAAATGCATTCTCCATAATCTGCGGCCTGACGTGGAACCTGCGGCAGGCTTTTTCGGTTGGCGACTCTGCTGAACGGCTGCACAGGGAGGAGACCATGGAGGCCAGCGTAAGAAAGCTCTTCGAGCGATATGAACGATTTTTCAACAGGTCCCTCAAGGGTGACATGGATATGGAGGAGGTCGCCTCCCTCTACGCCTCAGACTTCATCGCCGCCTCCCCCGCCGGGGTAATGACCGGAAAGAACGATGACCACTTGAAGCAGGTCATGATGAAGGGTTACGAGCGCTACCGGACGATCGGAACGAAGGAGATGCGGATACGCGACATCCGTATCTCGCCCATCGATGAACATCATTGCCTTGCCCATGTTGCCTGGACGGCGACCTTTGCCCGCAAACGGCAACCGGATGCCGCAATCGATTTCGATGTTCATTACTTCGTCCAGAGGCTGGACGGAGCGCCGAAAGTTTTCGGCTGGGCGTCAGGCGACGAACAGGCGCTTTTGAAGGAGCATGGCATCGTCTGATGCCTGCGCCTTCCATCGTCGGGCCGTTTGTCCTCGAGGGTTGGGGAAACATCGCCATGTTTTCATTTCAGGAGTTGCGGGCGCTTGCCCCGCGACCATGCAGTCTCTATAGAGCGCAGGACCGAATTCCGCCGCACTCCTGAGGCGTGTTCACAGCGAATGGGAGCGCACGGATCAGCATTCGGGCGTTCCGGGCATTTTCACGGGAAAATGCGGCGCCCGTCAGGAGGCAAACCGCATGGTCTTCTTCCCCCATCGCCATCTCCTCGGCATCAAGGGGCTTTCCCATCAGGATATTACCCTGCTTCTCGACAAAGCCGACGAGGCGGTGAAAATCAGCCGCCAGCGCGAGAAAAAGACCTCGACGCTTCGGGGCCTGACGCAGATCAACCTGTTCTTCGAAGCCTCGACGCGCACGCAGTCCTCCTTCGAGCTTGCCGGAAAGCGTCTCGGCGCAGACGTGATGAACATGTCGGTCGGCAATTCCTCGGTGAAGAAGGGCGAAACGCTGATCGATACGGCGATGACGCTGAACGCCATGCGCCCGGATGTGCTGGTGGTTCGCCACTCCTCCGCCGGTGCGGCCGCGCTGCTCGCGCAAAAGGTCGCCTGCTCCGTCGTCAATGCCGGCGACGGCCAGCATGAGCACCCGACGCAGGCGCTGCTCGACGCACTGACCATCCGCCGCGCCAAGGGCGAACTGTCCGGCATCACGGTGGCTATCTGCGGCGACGTGCTGCATTCGCGCGTTGCCCGCTCCAACATCATCCTGCTCAACCAGATGGGCGCGCGCGTCCGCGTCGTCGCCCCCGCCACGCTGCTGCCCTCCGGTATCCGCGACATGAGCGTGGAAGTCTTCCACGACATGAAGGAAGGGCTGAAGAACGCCGATGTGGTGATGATGCTGCGCCTCCAGCGCGAGCGCATGTCCGGCTCCTTCGTGCCTTCGGTGCGCGAATATTTCCATTATTACGGCCTCGACGCCGAAAAGCTGAAGGCGGCGAAGGAGGATGCGCTGGTCATGCATCCCGGCCCGATGAACCGCGGCGTGGAAATCGCCTCCGACGTGGCCGACGGTCCGCAGAGCGTGATCGAAAGTCAGGTTGAAATGGGGGTTGCCGTGCGCATGGCGGTCATGGAAACCCTGCTTGTCTCGCAAAATCAGGGTGAGCGCGTATGAGTGCCGTTACCGTTCTCAAGAACCTTCGCATCGTCGATCCTTCCCGTGATCTCGACGAGACCGGCAGTGTGATCATCGGCGCCGACGGCACCATTCTGGCGGCCGGCAAGGACGCGCATAATCAGGGCGCTCCCGAAGGGGCGACCGTTCGCGACGGCAAGGGTCTGCTGGCCGTTCCCGGTCTGGTGGACGCTCGTGTTTTCGTTGGCGAACCCGGCGCAGAGCACCGCGAAACCATCGAATCCGCCTCGCGCGCGGCAGCGGCTGGCGGCGTCACCAGCATCATTGTCATGCCCGATACCGATCCCGTCATCGATGACATCGCACTGGTCGAATATGTGAAGAAGACGGCGCGCGACAAGGCGCTCGTCAATGTGCATCCCGCAGCAGCACTCACCAAGGGTCTGAACGGCGAGGAAATGACCGAATTCGGCATGTTGAAGGAAGCCGGCGCGGTGGCCTTCACCAATGGCCGCAAGGCGCTTTCCGATACGCTGGTGCTGCGCCGTGCCATGACCTATGCACGCGAACTGGGCGCAGTGATCGCGCTCGAGACGCGCGACAAATATATCGGCGACGGTGACATGAATGAGGGGCTTTTCGCAAGCTGGCTCGGGTTGTCGGGCGTTCCGAAGGAAGCCGAGATCATTCCGCTGGAGCGCGACCTGCGCATTGCCGGGCTGACACAGGCGATCTACCACGCTGCCAAGATTTCCGTGCCCGAATCGGCAGAGGCGATCCGCGTTGCCCGGCAGCGGGGCGTAAAGGCCACCTGCGGCATCTCGATCAACCATCTGACGCTCAACGAGAACGATATCGGCGAATACCGCACCTTCTTCAAGCTCTCCCCGCCGCTGCGCGCCGAAGACGACCGCAAGGCCATGGTGGAAGCGCTGAAGGACGGCACCATCGACATTATTGTCTCCTCGCACGACCCGCAGGATGTCGACACCAAGCGGCTGCCGTTTTCGGATGCCGCGAGCGGCGCGGTCGGGCTTGAAACCCTGCTGGCGGCGGCGCTGCGCCTGCACCATAGCGGCGAAGTTCCGCTGATGCGGCTGATCGATGCGCTCTCCACCCGCCCGGCCAAGATTTTCGGACTGGATGCGGGAACGCTGAAGGCGGGCGCGAAGGCCGATATCACGCTGATCGACCTCGACGAGCCATGGCTCGTGGCAAAGGAGCAGCTGGTCTCGAAATCCAAGAACACCCCGTTCGAGGATGCCCGTTTCAGCGGCCGCGCGGTTGCCACTTATGTGGCTGGCAAAGCCGTTCATTCCTTGGCATAAGATCACCAACAGAGATCACGCGGCCAGCGCGACAGAGGGGACGTTTGAATGAGTGCTTTGACTGACTGGCAGACGGCGCCTGCCCTTCTCGCGCTTTCGGCGCTGATCGGCTATCTGTTCGGCTCCATCCCTTTCGGCCTCATTCTCACCCGCATGGCGGGGCTGGGCGACGTGCGCAAGATCGGCTCCGGCAATATCGGCGCCACCAACGTGCTGCGCACCGGCAACAAGAAGCTCGCCGCCGCAACCCTGCTGCTGGACGCGCTTAAGGGCACGGCGGCGGTTCTGGTCGCCAATGCGCTCTGGGGTTACGAAGCGTCGCTGGTCGCCGGTTTATTCGCCTTTCTCGGGCACCTGTTTCCGGTTTGGCTCGGCTTCAAGGGCGGCAAGGGTGTGGCGACCTATATCGGCGTGCTCCTGGGTGCCGCACCGCTGATGATGCTGGCCTTTGCGCTCATCTGGCTCGCAACCGCCTTCATCACCCGCTACTCGTCGCTTTCGGCGCTTTTGGCCATGCTGGTCATTCCCGTGGCCCTCTGGGTGCTCGGACCTGAAAAGACGGCGCTGCTGGTGACGCTGTTGAGTGCGATTTCATGGTGGAAGCACCGCGAGAACATCGCGCGCCTGCTGGCGGGCACTGAAAGCAGGATCGGGCAAAAGGGCTGAGACCCATTTAAGGATATGCCATGCCGCATGAGGAAACGACACGGCAGGGCATTGAGCTTTCCGCGCGGCAGCGGGTCGCGTGGCTGAGGCTCATCCGCAGCGACAATATCGGTCCCGTCACCTTCCGCGAACTCATCAATCATTTCGGCAGCGCCGAAAAGGCGCTCGATGCCCTGCCCGAGCTTTCAAGGCGCGGCGGCTCGTCGCGCAGCCCACGCATCGCCACGCAGGCGGAGGCGGAAGGCGAGATCGAGACCGCGGAGAAATTCGGCGCGCGTTTCGTCGGCATCGGTGAGCCGGATTACCCGCCTGCCCTGCGGCAGCTGGATGGCGCGCCGCCGCTGATCGCCATGAAAGGATCGGCAGCGACCGCGACAAGACCGAGCGTCGGCATCGTCGGCTCGCGCAATGCCTCCATCAACGGCGCGAAATTCGCCGCCATGCTGGCGCGCGATTGCGGCCGCGCCGGCTATAGCATCGCTTCGGGGCTGGCGCGCGGCATCGATGCGGCCGCACACCGGGCAAGCCTTGCAACCGGCACGGTTGCCATGCTGGCCGGCGGTCTCGACCGCCCCTACCCGCAGGAAAATTTCGGGCTCTTGCAGGAGATATACGATCAGGGCGGCGCGACGATCAGCGAAATGCCCTTCGGCTGGGAACCGCGCGCCCGCGATTTTCCCCGCCGCAACCGATTGATCGCCGGTGTCTCCCTCGGTGTCGTCATCGTCGAGGCGGCCGAACGCTCCGGTTCGCTGATTACGGCAAGGCTTGCCGGCGAAGCGGGACGGCTGGTTTTCGCCGTGCCCGGCTCCCCGCTCGATGCGCGCTGCGAGGGCACCAATCGGCTGATCAAGGAAGGCGCGATGCTGACCACGGGCGCGGCCGATATTCTGGAGGCGCTGCGGCCGCTGATGGAGCCGCAATTGCCCTATGGCCGCAAGATCGAGGAACCGAGATCCGACACCGAGATGTCACCACCAGGGGACGACGAGCGCAGCATCATCGCCGCCGCTCTCGGTCCCTCGCCCGTGGAAACGGACGATATCATCCGTCACACAGGTTTTTCCGCTGCAACCGTTCACCTGGTGCTGCTGGAGCTTGATATTGCCGGACGTCTAAACCGGCATGCCGGGGGGCGTGTGTCGCTCTTCATCGCGGATTGACAGCTTGCGCCGTCCGCTCTGGATATCGCCGACTTCGACATAGGCCATCTCGATCAGATAACACAGCATGTCGGCCCCCTCACGGCTTGCGACCTGCCGCAGCTCCGCCAGCATCTGGCGAATGTAAGCCAAGTTCTCTCTGGTCCCTTCATTATCGGCATTATTGTTTGTTGCGTTGGGGACCATATATCTATCCTGCAAAATTTGCCTGAAACGAAGAGCAATAAGTCGATTCAAATGATGTTGCCCATCATAACCAATTTACCAAAGATTGCAATACAACAATAGATTATCCATAGGTTGCAATCGCCTTGAAGCGATAAAATCGGTCTTGCCTCTTGACCCGCGCGCATTACCTGTCCATGTCGAAATATAAAGAAGGCGAATTGCGGCATTGCGCCGTGACCCGGCCACGTTAACGGACCAGTTCCAGAGAAAAACAATATGAATGTCGTCGTCGTAGAATCTCCTGCCAAAGCCAAGACGATCAACAAGTATCTTGGCTCGGGCTACAAGGTTCTTGCATCCTTTGGCCACGTCAGAGACCTTCCTGCCAAGGACGGATCGGTGCTGCCCGACCAGGATTTCGAAATGTCCTGGGAGGTCGACAGCGCATCCGCCAAGCGCATGAAGGATATTGCCGATGCGGTAAAATCCTCCGACGGCCTCATTCTCGCAACCGACCCGGATCGCGAAGGCGAGGCCATCTCCTGGCACGTTCTCGATCTTTTGAAGAAGAAGCGCGTCCTCGGCGACAAGCCGGTGAAGCGCGTGGTCTTCAACGCCATCACCAAAAAAGCGGTGCTGGACGCCATGGCGAACCCGCGCGACATCGACGTGCCGCTGGTCGACGCCTATCTCGCCCGCCGCGCGCTGGATTATCTCGTCGGCTTCAATCTGTCGCCCGTGCTGTGGCGCAAGCTGCCCGGCGCGCGTTCCGCCGGCCGCGTTCAGTCGGTTGCGCTGCGCCTCGTCTGCGACCGCGAATCCGAGATCGAGCGTTTCGTCTCCGAGGAGTACTGGAACATCAGCGCGCTTTTGAAGACACCGCGCGGTGACGAGTTCGAAGCCAAGCTGGTTTCGGCCGATGGCAAGCGCCTGCAAAGCCGCTCGATCAAGACCGGAGACGATGCGAACCGGCTGAAGGCGCTGCTGGAAGGCGCGACCTATGTGGTCGAAAGCGTCGAGGCGAAACCCGTCAAGCGCAATCCCGGCCCGCCCTTCACCACTTCGACGCTGCAGCAGGCGGCCTCCTCGCGCATGGGCTTTTCCGCCTCGCGCACCATGCAGGTGGCGCAGAAACTTTACGAAGGCATCGACATCGGCGGCGAGACCGTCGGTTTGATCACCTATATGCGTACCGATGGCGTGCAGATGGCCCCGGAAGCGATCGATGCCGCCCGCCGCGCCATTGGCGAGCAGTTCGGCGGCCGTTACGTGCCGGAAAAGGCGCGTTTCTATTCCACCAAAGCCAAAAACGCCCAGGAGGCGCACGAGGCGATCCGCCCGACCGATTTCAATCGCACGCCGGATCAGGTGAAGCGTTACCTCGATCCTGATCAGCTGCGTCTTTATGACCTGATTTGGAAGCGCGGCATAGCGAGCCAGATGGCCTCGGCGGAAATCGAGCGGACCACGGTGGAAATCCTCGCCAGCAATGGCGGCGAAAAGGCTGGCCTGCGCGCCGTCGGCTCTGTCATCCGCTTCGACGGTTTCATCGCCGCCTATACCGACCAGAAGGAAGATGGCGAACAGAGCGATGACGGTGACGACGAAGGTCGTCTGCCGCCGATCAACGAGCGCGAGAACCTCGCCAAGCAGAAGATCAACGCCAGCCAGCACTTCACCGAACCGCCGCCGCGTTATTCGGAAGCCTCGCTGATCAAGAAGATGGAAGAACTCGGCATCGGCCGTCCTTCCACCTATGCGGCAACGCTTAAGACGCTGAGCGACCGTGAATATATCGTCGTCGACAAGCGCAAGCTGGTGCCGCATTCGCGCGGCCGGCTGGTGACGGCTTTCCTCGAAAGCTTCTTCACCAAGTACGTAGAATACGACTTCACCGCCGCGCTTGAAGAAAAGCTCGACCGGATTTCCGCCGGCGAACTGGACTGGAAGCAGGTTCTGCGCGATTTCTGGAAGGATTTCTTCGCCCAGATCGAAGACACCAAGGAACTGCGTGTCACCAACGTTCTGGATGCGCTGAACGAGGTTCTGGCGCCGCTGGTCTTCCCCAAGCGCGAGGATGGTTCCGATCCGCGCATCTGTCAGGTTTGCGGCACCGGCAATCTTTCGCTGAAGCTTGGCAAATACGGCGCTTTCGTCGGTTGCTCCAACTATCCGGAATGCAACTACACCCGCCAGCTGACCTCGGACGGTTCGGAAGCCGAAGCTGCGGCTTCGAACGAGCCGAAGGCGCTGGGCGCCGATCCCATGACCGGCGAGGAGCTGACGCTGCGCTCCGGCCGTTTCGGGCCCTATATCCAGCGCGGTGACGGCAAGGAGGCCAAGCGCTCCTCGCTGCCCAAGGGCTGGAAGCCTGAGGATATCGACCACGAAAAGGCGTTGGCGCTCATCAACCTGCCGCGCGATATCGGCAAGCACCCGGAAACCGGCAAGATGATTTCCGCCGGCCTCGGCCGCTATGGGCCGTTCCTGCTGCATGACGGTTCCTATGCGAATCTCGAAAGCATCGAGGACGTGTTCTCTATCGGCCTCAACCGCGCCGTGACCGTGATTGCCGAAAAGCAGAGCAAGGGACCGGGTCGCGGCCGCAGCGGCACGCCGGCGGCGCTGAAGGAACTTGGCGACCATCCAGATGGCGGCGCGATCACCGTTCGCGACGGGCGTTATGGCGCTTACGTCAACTGGGGCAAGGTCAACGCCACCATTCCGAAGGGTCAGGACCCGGCTTCGGTGACGCTGGACGAGGCGCTGGTGCTGATCGCCGAGCGCATCGCCAAGACCGGCACCGGCGGCAAGCCTGCCAAGGGCAGGAAGACGGCTGCCAAGAAGGCCGATGGTGACGCCGCAGCAAAGCCGAAGGCGACCAAGGCCAAGGCGGCAACGAAGAGCAAGACGGCCGCCAAGCCGAAGGCAGCGGCCAAACCCAAGAAGGCAGCAGAGTGAGCAAAGCGCCGCGTCAGAGACAGGGTTCAGCCAGCGACGGTTTCGGACGCACCGGGCGCGGCAAGCGGGTCAGTGAAGGTGAAGGCATCATCCATGGCGAGGTGCCTTCCCGCGAGGTGCTGCTGAAATTCATCGCCGACCATCCGCAACAGGCCTCCAAGCGGGAAATCGCCAAGGCTTTCGGGCTGAAGGGTGAAAACCGCGTCGTTCTCAAAGCGCTGCTGAAAGAGCTTGAAACCGACGGCATGGTGCAGAAGAGCCGCAAGTCGCTGACGCGGCCGGGCGGCCTGCCGCCGGTCACGGTTCTCGATATCACCACCCGCGACAAGGACGGCGAATTGATCGGTCGCCCGGCCGAATGGCCGGAGGATATGGGTGCGGCGCCGGCCGTGCTCATCCGCCAGTCATCGCAGGATCGCGGCAAGAAGGCGCCGGCCGCTGGTCTTGGCGACCGCATTCTGGCGAAAATCTTCCCCTCCAAGGAAAGCTCCGGCCCGGCCTATACGGCCCGCGTCGTCAAGCTGATCGACCGCCGCCAGAACGCGCTGCTCGGCGTGTTCAAGGAGACGGCGGGCGGCGGCGGACGCCTGATGCCGATCGACCGGCGCGGCGAGGAAATGGTCATTGACCCCGACGGCGTCGGCGATGCAAAAGACGGCG
Source organism: Agrobacterium sp. P15N1-A (assembly GCF_044626815.1). Taxonomy (NCBI): domain Bacteria; kingdom Pseudomonadati; phylum Pseudomonadota; class Alphaproteobacteria; order Hyphomicrobiales; family Rhizobiaceae; genus Agrobacterium; species Agrobacterium sp. P15N1-A. The sequence continues at coordinate 304,481 of NZ_JBIUPF010000001.1, forward strand.
ATCTGATCGAGGTGGAAACCTCGCGCAATAGCGGCCGTTACGGGCTGACGCGCGCCAAGGTGCTATCGGTCATCGGCTCGGTGGCCTCGGAAAAGGCGATCTCGATGATCGCGATCCATTCCCACGGCATTCCGCACATCTTCCCCTCGAACGTTCTGGCCGAGGCGGATGCCGCCAAGGCGGCCAGCATGTCGCACCGCGAGGACTGGCGCGACCTGCCGCTCATCACCATCGATCCGGCCGACGCCAAGGACCATGACGACGCGGTCTATGCCGAGCCCGACACGTCGCCCGACAATCCTGACGGTGTCATCGTCACCGTCGCCATTGCCGATGTCTCCTGGTATGTGCGTTCCGGTTCGCCGCTGGACCGCGAAGCGCTGAAGCGCGGCAACTCCGTCTATTTCCCCGACCGCGTCGTGCCGATGCTGCCGGAGCGCATTTCCAACGATCTCTGCTCGCTGAAGGAAGGCGTCGACCGCCCTGCCCTTGCGGTGCGGATGATCTTTTCGAAGGAAGGCCGCAAGGCCGGCCACACCTTCCACCGCATCATGATGAAGAGCGCTGCCAAGCTCTCCTATCAACAGGCACAGGCCGCCATCGATGGACGGCCGGACGACAAGACCGGCCCGCTGCTGGAACCGATCCTTAAGCCGCTATGGCACGCCTATGCGGTGATGAAGCGCGGCCGCGACCGCCGCCAGCCGCTGGAACTCGACATGCCGGAGCGCAAGATTCAGCTCAGGCCCGACGGTACGGTGGACAAGGTCGTCATTCCCGAGCGCCTCGACGCGCATAAGCTGATCGAGGAAATGATGATCCAGGCGAATGTCGCCGCTGCAGAAACGCTGGAGAAGAAGAAGCAGCCGCTGGTCTATCGCGTCCATGATGCGCCCACGCTTTCCAAGCAGGAGGTGCTGCGTGAATTCCTCGGCACCATCGGCATTTCCATGGCCAAGGGTGCGGCGATGCGCGCCAATTCCTTCAACGGCATTCTGGCCCGCGCACTCGATACGCCGCACCAGATCATGGTCAACGAGATGGTGCTGCGCAGCCAGAGCCAGGCAATCTACAGCCCGGAGAATATCGGCCATTTTGGCCTCAACCTGATGAAATATGCGCATTTCACCTCGCCGATCCGCCGTTATGCCGACCTCATCGTGCATCGCGCGCTGGTGGGGTCGCTTGGCCTCGGCGAAGGCGGCAACACGCCGCAGGAAGAGGCGACGCTGGACGATATCGCCGCCGAAATCTCGACCTTCGAGCGCCGCGCCATGGCTGCCGAACGCGACACCGTCAACCGGCTGATCGCGCATCATCTGTCTGAACGGGTGGGCGAAGAATTCGAGGGCCGCGTCTCCGGTGTCACCAAGGCGGGACTTTTTGTCGCGCTTCCGCAATTTGGCGCCGACGGTTTTGTTCCTATATCTACACTCGGAACCGACTATTTCCTTTACGATGAGGCCCATCAGGCCCTGACAGGAGAAAAGACGGGCCTCGGATACCAGCTTGGCGACACGGTTCAGGTGCGGCTTGCGGAAGCGGTGCCTTTGGCAGGCGCGCTTCGTTTCGATATGCTGAGCCCGGGGCGCAAGATGCCGGTCGGCACGCGCTCGTTCCACAAGGCAGGCCGGCGGACATCGCGTCCTGCCGCAAAGCCCGGAACACGGCCGCCCAGAAGGCGACGATAACAAGGCCGCTTCAGGCGGTTGAAAAACGGGAGAAGGACTTAAGGATGAGTGCACATCAGGGCTCGGAAACAGTTACCTTCGGAGACGACAGCGCGGAACGGCCGCTTGGCCGCTCGATCATGCGGGGAATGGCCAATCGCTGTCCCGCGTGCGGCAGCGGACGCCTGTTCCGGGCCTTTCTGAAGCCGGTAGACGCCTGCGCCGCCTGCGGCGAAGAAATGCACCACCACCGGTCCGATGACCTGCCGCCCTATATTTCCATCGTCATCATCGGCCATATCGCCGTCGGCGGTTTCATGATGACCGATATGGTGTTTTCCGTTCCCATGTGGGTGCATTTCGCCATCTGGGTGCCGATCACCATTCTCGCCGCACTTTTGACGCTGCAACCCATCAAGGGCGGTGTCATCGGCCTGCAATGGGCGCTGAAGATGCACGGCTTCGACCGAAAACAGCAAAAAGCGCAGATCGACGGCTCGTCTCACTGACGGCGGGCGGGACTTTGCACATGCCTCAGCTTCCCCGGCGTGCCGAAACGGCGAGCGCGCCCATGCGGCCGCGGGACGCCGCCTCCATCATTCTGTTCGACCGTTCCGGCTCGCAACTCAGGGTGCTGATGGGCCAGCGCAGCAGCGCCCATGTCTTCATGCCGGGCGCTTATGTGTTTCCCGGCGGCAAACGCGATCCGCGCGACCACGCGCTGCCATTTTCGGGCGATCTGCATCCCGCCGTCCTCCACCGCCTCACCGCCTCCGCAGCGCGGCGGCTCAGCGCTGCCGGCGCAAGGGCACTGGCGCTCGCCGCCGCGCGCGAGCTTTTCGAGGAAACCGGCGTGGATCTCGGCTTGAGCACCATGGGTCCCGATCTTTCCCGTTTCCGATATGTGGCCCGCGCCATCACTCCACCCGGCAATGTGCGGCGCTACGACACGCGATTCTTCTGCTGTTATGCCGACGAATTGCGGCTGGATACCCGGCTAACCCGTGATTCCGAGGAGTTGCACAATGTGCAATGGCTTGACATGACAGACCTTTCCGGTCTGAACATGCCGAAAATCACGCGCACGGTTCTCGAAGATGTCACAAAACTCATGATAGGTGATCCCTCATTGCCCTTTGAAAGCCCCGCGCGGCTCTATGTCACGCGCCACGGCCGGTTCATTCGAGACTTTGTATAAAGGCCGTCATGTCACAAATGAAATGCGAAGAAGCGGACGCCATTCACTGGCCCTCACTGATCGCCGCCATTTCCGCCATCAGTGCGGTCGGTGTCGCCATCGGCCTTGGCCTTCCGCTCCTGTCGATCATCCTTGAGAAGCGCGGCATCTCTTCCACCATGATCGGGGTGAATTCGGCCATGGCCGGCGTCGCGGCGATGATGGCGGCCCCCGTGACCACCAAGATCGCCCATGATTTCGGCGTGGCGCGAACCATGCTGTTCGCAGTCTTCGTTTCGGCGCTGAGCGCGCTCGGTTTTTATTTCGCCGAGGCCTTCTGGATGTGGTTTCCGCTGCGAATCGTTTTCCACGGCGCCACCACCACGCTTTTCATTCTCTCCGAATACTGGATCAACATGACCGCGCCGCCCAGGAAGCGCGGCATGGTTCTCGGCATCTACGCCACCGGCCTAGCGGTCGGCTTCGCGGTCGGTCCGCTGCTGTTTTCCGTGGTCGGCAGCGAAGGCATATTGCCGTTTCTGGTCGGCGCGGCGATCATCCTGCTCGCAGCGATCCCGATCTTCATGGCGCGCGGCGAAAGCCCGGAACTGGACGAGCGGCCCAACCACCATTTCGTCCGTTATGTCTGGCTGGTGCCCATGGCGTCCGCGGCTGCCTTCGTCTTCGGTTCGGTGCAGGCAGGTGGCCTTTCGCTGTTTCCGATCTATGCGACGCGGGAAGGCTTCAACGAATCGCAGGCGGCACTTCTCCTTACCGTGATGGGCATCGGCAATATGGTCTTCCAGATACCAATCGGCCTGCTTTCGGACCGGATGAAGGACCGGCGGACGATGCTGGGGCTGATGGCCTTTGCCGGCGTCTGCGGCACGCTGGCGCTGCCTTTCCTGGTGGAAAGCTGGATTCTGGTGGCGGCCCTGCTGCTGTTCTGGGGCGGGCTGGTCTCCGGCATGTATACTGTCGGCCTTACCCATCTCGGATCGCGCCTGAAGGGCGCCGATCTGGTCGCCGCCAATGCCGCCTTCATCTTCTGTTACGCCATGGGCACGATTGCGGGGCCGCAGGCTGTGGGCATTTCCATGGACCTTGCCGGAACCGATGGCTTTGCCTGGTCGCTGGCGGTATTTTTCGGGCTTTACGTGGTGCTTTATATCGTCCGTTTTGTTTTCCGGGCAAAACAGGCTTGACTTTTCAGGCGCGATACGTAGTTTCGCGCCAGATTTAGCCGAGGTGAGAAGCGCCTGCGGCTTCTCTTTTGTTTAAAGGCAGGACGACCATGGCGAAAGCTACAACAATCAAGATCAAGCTGCTGTCGACAGCCGACACCGGTACCTTCTACGTCACCACCAAGAACAGCCGTACGTTCACGGACAAGATGACGAAGACGAAGTACGACCCGGTTGTACGCAAGCACGTTGAATTCAAGGAAACCAAGATCAAGTAATTTCTTGATCGGTCTCCGACAAAAGCGCGCCCAACGGGCGCGTTTTTTGTTTGTGCCGAAGGAAGAGGCTGCCACCAGCCTTGTCGCGCCCAGAGGCTTTGCAGGCGGCCAATAAGGCCCCGCCTCCCCGCTGCCCCCCGGAAATCGCCGCCGTCACCGGCAAAGCGCGCGAGTAGCTATGGGTAAGTCCGACGATATGGCCTGACGCCCCATCCGCCGCCGCAATCATTCAGATGCTTGGAAGAAGTATCCCAAGGATACGCATCCGCCCCTGCCTCGTATCACGACCCCGCACATGACGTGAACGAAGACGACCGCACAAGCCGCTACGCTGCGACACGCGCACCACGAACAGGCAATTTTCGGGAAGAAGGCGGTCGGCCAACGATGCGATTACGGCACGAGGAACCGATTCGGACATCGTCAGCCGACCGACCCCACGATTCAGGAGATGCGGCGGACCTGAGCATCATGGGGCATTCAAACTACGCAATACCAGCCCCTGACGAGCGAAATCGCGACGGCTAAAGCCGCTATCATTCATCATCACAAGACGGATAAACCGCCGGAAGAACTGTTACTCTCAATAGGGAGTGTGCGCAGAAGTAAAATAAAAATCAACAAATTCTTAAGCCAGAGATACATCACCTGGGAAACATGGTTAAGTATACAAAGCTGGCACACTATAGTTGCCGGAGAGATTGAATTCAACGTATTTTTCAACTTGAACTCTATTTATATCGCCAATCTGCATCTTTTCATTGCAAAGGGATAAAATACATCCAAGGTCAATGGCTTGCAGTCTCGCGACGCCCTCCCCGTATTCCCGAATAACTATTTCGCCGGGATATGAGGGAGAGATTGCGCAATATTTTTAGTTAATCCGCCGCTGACGCTTCAGGCAGCGGCAGCAACGACGCGGTTGCGACCGGCGTGTTTCGCCTCGTAGAGCGCCTTGTCCGCCTGCTTCAGGATTTCGTCCGGCGCGCCGAAGGCACCGCTGCTGGTGGCAATGCCGAGGGAGGCGGTAATGCTCAATTCCCGGTCGATGGAACGAACATAAAAAGGCTTGTCCTCGACTATCGACCGCAGGCGCTCGGCGACGCTTGCCGCAAGCTCCATCGGCGTATCGGGCATGACGACGACGAACTCCTCCCCGCCATAACGGCAGGCGAGATCCGCGCCGCGCACCGTGCTGCGAATGCGCGCTGCAAATTCCCGCAGCACCTCATCGCCAACATCGTGGCCATAGGTATCGTTGACCAGCTTGAAGCGGTCTATATCGGTCATGCAGATGGAAATCGGGCGGCCGCGAACGGCAGCACGGTCGAAGAGTATCTTCAGGTGATTATCGAGGTAACGGCGATTGTTGAGGCCGGTCAGCCCATCGACAATGGCGAGTTCCATCGTGTGCTGAAGATTGAGCCGCAGATGCTCGTTGTAGCGCTTGCGCCTGATCTGCGTCAGCGAGCGCGCGACGAGTTCGTTCGGATCGATCGGGCGGAGAATGTAATCATTCACACCGAGATCGAGCGCCCGCGCCACCATATCGTCCGCCCCCTGTTCCGCCACCAGAAGCAGCGGCAGGAAACGGGTGCGTTCCAGCGAGCGAAGCTGCGAGCACAGCCGCAGCGGATCGTAATTCTCGAAATTAGAGTTGACGATGACGAGTTCGAACGGATTGCCCGCGGCCTTGAGCAGCGCCGCCTGCGGCTCGGTGACGGCATCGACCTCGGCAACGGGCTTCAGCGCCCGCACGATACGTTCCTGCGAGCTGGCGCGGCCATCCGCAACCAGCACGCGGCCGGGTGTCTGCATCAGGCCATCGCTGCGCAGCATCTCCTCGATGCCGATTTGCCGTGCGGTTTCGGCGCGCAGCCGCAATTCGTCGCTGACGGCCTTGAGGCGCACGAGGCTTTTGACACGGGCGATGAGTTGAAGGTCATTGACCGGCTTGGTGAGAAAATCGTCGGCGCCGGCCTTGAGGCCGCGCACGCGGTCCGACGGCTGATCGAGTGCCGTGACCATAACCACCGGAATATGTGCGGTATTCGGATTGGCCTTCAGCCTTTCGCAGACCTCGAAGCCGTCCATGCCCGGCATCATGATATCGAGCAGGATGATATCGACCTGCTCCTCGTCACAGATCGCCAGCGCCTTGAAACCATCCTCGGCGGTGACGACATCGAAATATTCCGCCAGAAGACGGGCTTCGAGAAGCTTCACATTGGCCGGAATATCGTCAACAACCAGAACTCTCGCCGTCATAACCGTTCCCCAGTCGCCTCACGCATCGCCCAGATAAGTCTTGATGACTTCGATGAACTTCGGAACGGAAATCGGCTTCGACACATAGGCCTCGCATCCGCCCTGGCGAATCCGCTCCTCGTCGCCCTTCATGGCGAAAGCCGTGACCGCGATGACCGGAATGACATGCAGCTCGTCATCTTCCTTCAGCCACTTCGTCACCTCCAGCCCCGAAACTTCTGGCAGCTGGATATCCATGAGGATGAGGTCCGGGCGGTGCTTGCGGGCGAGATCGAGCGCTTCCATGCCGTTGCGCGTCTGAATCGTCGTATAACCGGACGCCTCGATCAGGTCGCGAAAGAGCTTCATGTTCAGCTCGTTGTCTTCGACTATCATGACCTGCTTGGGCATGGTGAGCAGTCCCCGTTTCGCTTTGAAACCTTCATCCAGACATATAAGTTGCCAGAGAACCGATTCCATCGTCCATTCGTTGCGCAAGGCTAGAGGGATTTGGTTTCAAAATAGGTAACTTCGGGGAAGAAATGCTGCGCGATACGAAAAACAAAGGCAATGCCGGCCAGGATCCGCAAGAAACGGCAGCCGCCATACTTGGCTGGCTGGCAAACGAACCGGAAATGCTGGCGCGTTTTCTGGCACTGAGCGGGTTGCAGGCCAATATGCTGCGCCAGGCCGTCAGCGATCCCGGCTTTCTTGCCGGCCTCACCGATTTTCTAATGAGCCATGAACCGGATCTCATGGCGTTTTGCGCCGCGACCGATACTCCCCCCGAAACAGTGGCGGCCGCCTGGCATCACTTTTCCGGGCCGGGGCTGGATTCAGGCGTGTATTGACGGGTCGCCCCCTTGAGCCGTTGTCACGGCCGGAGTATGGTCGGCAACGTTCTGGTTTTGTTTTCGGCCCATGTTCACGTCGCAACCCTATGATCCCGGTTTTTGCCGCGACTGTCTGGCCGGCCAGCCAGAAGGGCTGAGGCGTTGCCGTGCCTGCGGCAGCCCACGCCTTGTTTATCATGCCGAACTCTACGATCTGAGCATCGCCCATATCGACTGTGACGCTTTTTATGCCTCCGTTGAAAAACGGGACAATCCCGAGCTTGCCGACAAGCCTGTGATCGTTGGCGGCGGCAAGCGCGGGGTGGTTTCCACCGCCTGTTATATCGCCCGCATTCACGGCGTGCGTTCCGCCATGCCCATGTTCAAGGCGCTGGAAGCCTGTCCCGACGCAATCGTCATCAAGCCGGATATGGAAAAATATAGCCGTGTCGGGCGCGAAATCCGGGCGATGATGCAGGAATTGACGCCGCTGGTGCAGCCGCTTTCCATAGACGAGGCGTTTCTCGATCTTTCCGGCACCGAGAAGCTGCATCACGATCCACCGGCCCGTGTGCTGGCGAAATTCGCCCGGCGCGTGGAAAAGGAAGTGGGCGTGACCGTTTCCGCCGGGCTTTCCTACTGCAAATTTCTCGCCAAGGTCGCGTCCGACCTGCAAAAGCCGCGCGGCTTTTCAGTGATCGGCGAAACGGAGGCGCTGTCCTTTCTGGCGACACGGCCCGTGACGACCATCTGGGGTGTGGGCAAGGCTTTTGCGGCGACGCTGGAGGCGGACGGTATCCGCATGGTCGGGCAGCTGCAGGAGATGGAGGAAAGCGAGCTGATGCGCCGTTATGGTGTGATGGGGCAACGCCTCTTCCGGCTCTCGCGCGGCATTGACGAGCGGCATGTGCACAATAACGACCCCGTCAAAAGCGTCTCTTCCGAAACCACCTTCTTCAACGATATTTCCCGCCATGAGGATCTGGTGCCGATCCTGCGCTCGCTTTCCGAAAAGGTTGCCTGGCGACTGAAGAAGAGCGGCATTGCCGGGCAGACGGTGGTGCTGAAGATGAAGACGGCGGACTTCAAGAGCCGCACCCGCAACCGCAGGCTGGATGACCCCACCCAGCTTGCCGACCGGATTTTCCGCACCGGCCTTTCGCTGCTGGAAAAGGAAACGGACGGCACCAAATTCCGCCTCATCGGCATCGGCGTCAGCGATCTGCGCGATGCTGGCCTCGCCGATCCGCCCGATCTCGTCGACAAACAGGCGGGGCGCCGGGCGGCGGCGGAAGCGGCGATGGACAAGCTGCGCGACAAGTTCGGCAAGGGCAGCGTCGAGACGGGCTATACGTTCGGAACGCGCAAATAACAGTTGCGGGATTGTGCGACAGGTCGCGCAATCCTGTCCTGACCGCCTCGCGCCGGATATATTTTAGATTTTACACAAATTAGTGATGTTGCGGTCGCCCCGCCCTTAAACTTCATTAAACTTCGCATGATTGAGTGAGGCAAGTTTTGTACATGTGGTGTATTGCGTCATGTCCCTCCGCCTCCGTCTTATGGCTGGCATGCTGTCGGCCAGCATTCTTGCCTTTCCGGCGCTTGCCGCTGACAGCAGGTCCCTGCAGATACTGGTATCGAAAAGCGACCAGTCGCTCGCGCTCTATGAGAACGGCGAGATTGTCGCCACCTCGAAAGTTTCCACCGGCAAGGTCGGACATGAGACACCGAGCGGCATCTTCTCGATTCTGGAAAAGCGGAAATACCACGAGTCGAATATCTACTCGGCCGCGCCCATGCCCTTCATGCAACGGCTGACATGGTCTGGCATCGCGCTGCACGAAGGCAAGGTGCCGAACTATCCGGCCTCGCATGGCTGCGTGCGCCTGCCTTCCAAATTCGCCAAGTCTCTCTTCGGAGACACCAAGACCGGTGTGCATGTCATCATCACCGACCGGCCGGTCTCGCTGCGCTTTGTGCAGCATCCGGCGCTGTTTCAGCCGCGCGACGATGCCGATGACGGCAAGCTGCTTCTTTCGGATGTGGAATTGCGCCCGGCGACCTTCGATGCGGCCTTGGGGACGGTCGAGGTTGCCGTCAATGAAAAGACCCAGGCCCTCAAGCCGCCGGCAAAGACCAGGGAGCCCTCGCCCCTGCGCATTCTCATCACCCGGCGTGGCGAGCGGGAAAAGGTGATGGATATTCAGACCGTGCTGACCCGCCTCGGCTTCGATGCCGGTTCAGCCGATGGTTATGCCGGGGAGATGACGATCAGCGCCATCAATGGTTTCAAGCGCTGGAAGGGGCTGAAAACCACCGGCCCGCTTTTGACCGACGCCTTCGTGACGGCGCTTTATGCCTCCGCCGGTGAAGACCACCCACCGACCGGCCAGATCATGGTGCGACAGGATTTCAAGCCGCTGTTCGAAGCAGCCATCGACATCAAGGACCCGGAAGTCGCGCTCGGAACCCATTTCTTCGAAGCCGTGTCCGTGGATCGGGTCGCCGGAACCACCGAATGGAACGGCGTGACGCTGGAAAACCATCTGCCGGCGGCTGCCCGCAAGCGGCTCGGCATCTCCGTTACCGAAGCGCCGGGCGGCTTCGATCAATTGAGCGCCGTACTCGGCCGCCTCGAAATTCCGACGGAAATACGCAGCCGGATCGAGCAGGAGCTTTCAAGCGGCAGCTCGATTACCGTTTCCGATATCAGTCACCAGCTGGAGACAGGCACCGGAACGGACTTCATCACCGTGACCAAAGAAGGGCCGGTATGAGCGACGGGTGAGGCCTCAAGCCTCACACCAGTTCCACATCGACGACACCGGGTGCGGACCGCAGCGCAGCGGCGATTTCCGGCGAGATGCGGTATTTCTCCGTCAGTTCCACCTCGATCTCGCGGCTGCCCTCATCCTTGATGACGATGAAATAGACCGAGCCATCGCCTTTCGTATTGAGGTGGCGGGCCACCGTTTTCAGCGGGCCGGAATCGCGCACATAAACACGCAACGCCTTCTGCATCTGCACGGATTTTTCTTCCAGCGACTGTGCCGTCTGGATACGCAGGCCGATGCCTTCCGGGCGCTCTTCCGCCTGCACGGTGATGACCAGCGATTTGCCGACCTCGAGCAGATCGCGGAACTGGCCGAGCCCTTCGGAAAACAGCACCGCCTCATATTGGCCCGACGCGTCCGAGAAGGTGACGATGCCCATCTTGTTGCCGGTGCGGGTCTTGCGCTCCTGCTTGCCGGTCACCGTGCCGGCCAGACGCCCGGCAGTCGCGCCCTGTTTCACCGCGGCTGAAAAATCGGCGAAATTCTGCACCCGCAGCTTTTCCAGCACGGGGCGATAGGTATCGAGCGGATGGGCGGTGAGGTAAAAACCGAGCACCTGATATTCGCGCAGCAGCTTTTCGGAGGCAAGCCAGGGCTGGAAGGCGGGAAGGATGAGCTTTTCCGGGCCGCTTCCACCACCGGAGCCAAACATGTCCGATTGTCCAATGGCGCGGTTGTTCTGCGCCATCTGCGCATAACCGATGATGCGGTCCAGCCCGCCGATCAGTTCGGCGCGGTCGCGGCCGAAACAATCGAAAGCGCCGGCATTGATGAGGCTTTCCAGCACACGCCGGTTGATCTGCTTGGGATCGATGCGCAGGCAGAAATCCTCAAGGCTCGTGAACGGCTTTCCGTCGCGTACCTGAACGATGTGCTCCACCGCCCCCTCGCCCACGCCCTTGATGGCGGCCAGCGAATAATAGATGCGGTTCTCGCCCGTCTCGAATTGCCGGAACGAAGTCTGCACCGACGGTGCGACGACCTCGATGCCAAGGCGGCCGGCATCCTGGCGGAAATCGTTGAGCTTTTCCGTGTTCGCCATATCGAGCGTCATGGAGGCCGCCAGGAACTCCACCGGATAGTGCGCCTTCATATAGGCGGTCTGGTAAGAAACGATGGCGTAGGCGGCGGCGTGGCTCTTGTTGAAGCCGTAATTGGCAAATTTCGCCAGAAGATCGAAGATGGTGTTGGCCTGCGGCTTCGAGACGCCGTTCTCGATGGCGCCGTCGACGAAACGCTCGCGCTGCTTGTCCATCTCCTCCTTGATCTTCTTGCCCATGGCGCGGCGCAGAAGATCGGCTTCACCGAGCGAATAACCGGAGAGGACCTGGGCGATCTGCATCACCTGTTCCTGATAGACGATAACGCCCTGCGTTTCCTTGAGCAGATGGTCGATGGTCGGATGGATCGATTCCAGCTCCTCCTCGCCATGTTTGCGGGCATTATAGACCGGGATGTTTTCCATCGGGCCGGGGCGATAAAGCGCCACCAGCGCGATGATGTCCTCGATGCAGTCCGGCCGCATACCGATCAGCGCCTTGCGCATGCCGGCACTTTCCACCTGGAACACGCCGATGGTTTCGCCGCGCGAGAGCATCTCGTAGGTTTTGGCGTCATCCAGCGGGATCGCCGCGAGATCGACCTTGATGCCGCGCTTGGCAACGAAATCGACGGCGACCTTCAGCACCGTCAGCGTCTTCAGGCCGAGGAAGTCGAATTTGACGAGGCCGGCGCTTTCCACCCATTTCATGTTGAACTGGGTGACCGGCATATCCGAGCGCGGATCGCGATACATCGGCACCAGCTTCGACAGCGGGCGGTCACCGATGACGATACCGGCGGCGTGGGTGGAGGCGTGGCGGTAAAGCCCCTCGATCTTCTGGGCGATATCCAGGAGGCGAGCGACCACCGGCTCCTTGTCCGCCTCTTCCTGCAGGCGCGGTTCTTCCTCGATCGCTTTTGACAGCGGTGTCGGGTTGGCCGGGTTGTTGGGCACCAGCTTGCAGATCTTGTCCACCTGCCCATAGGGCATTTCCAGCACGCGGCCGACGTCGCGCAAGGCGGCGCGCGCCTGCAGCGAACCGAAGGTGATGATCTGCGCCACCTGCTCGCGGCCATATTTGGCCTGCACGTAACGGATCACCTCTTCGCGACGATCCTGGCAGAAGTCGATATCGAAGTCGGGCATCGAAACGCGTTCGGGATTGAGGAAGCGTTCGAACAGCAGCGAGAAGCGCAGAGGATCGACATCGGTAATCGTGAGCGCATAAGCGACAAGCGAACCCGCACCCGAACCGCGGCCCGGCCCGACTGGAATATCGTGCTGCTTGGCCCATTTGATGAAGTCGGCAACGATCAGGAAGTAACCGGGGAATTTCATGCGCGAGATGACGCCGAGTTCGAAATCCAGCCTGTCGCGATACTCCTGCTCCGTGTAACCGGGCGCCATACCGAGCGCGGCGAGCCGCTGGTCCAGCCCCTCCACCGCCTGGCGGCGCAATTCCTCCGTTTCGGCGCGCTCGGCTGCTTCCGGATCGTCGCTGGCGCCAGTGAACCGCGGGAGGATCGGCCCGCGCTTCTTCAGCACATAGGAACAGCGCAGCGCGATCTCGACGGTGTTTTCCAGCGCCTCGGGAAGATCGGCAAACAGCGCCGTCATTTCCTGTCGACTTTTGAGATAATGGTCGGGCGTGAGCCGGAACCGGCTGTCATCGGAGACGATGGCGTTATGCGCCACCGCCATCAGCGCATCATGCGCCTCATAGTCGGCCTTGGAAGGGAAAAACGCCTCGTTGGTGGCAACCAGCGGAATATCATGGTCATAAGCAAGGCCAATCATGCGGCGCTCATGGGAACGGTCATAACCGGACTGGCGCTGCAATTCGATATAAAGCCGGTCACCGAAGAGTGACTTCAGCGTCAGCAGCCGTTCCTTCGCCTGGGCGGTGTGGCCGTCCTTCAAGGCCATATCCACCGGACCGCCGGAAGCGCCTGTCAGCGCGAGCAGGCCGGCATTGGAAGCTTCCTCCAGCCATGCACGGGTAATATGCACGGAATGGCCGCTGCCCTCGCCTTCCAGATAGGCGCGGCTGACGATATCCACCAGCCGCTCGTAACCTTCGGCATTGGCGGCCAGCAGAACGATGGCGGGAAGTTTCTGAAGGTGGCTGTTATGGTTGCGGCGGTCCTCCGCCGCATCCTGCATGTCGATCGACAGCTGGCAGCCGATGATGGGCTGCAAACCTTCATCGCGCGCCTTTTCGGAAAATTCCAGCGCGACAAAGAGGTTGTTGGTATCGGTAATGGCAATGGCCGGCTGGCCGTCCGCGACGGCCTTGGACATGATTTTCTTGAGGGGCAAGGCCCCCTCAAGCAGGGAATAGGCGGAATGAACCCGTAAATGGACGAAACCGGGAGTTTTCAGCGTTTCGCCAGAGGTCTCTCCACGCACAATCGCATCGCCCATATCATCATCCTGTCATTCTGAATCGAGGGGGCGATTTTCCGATTTCCGGCGCTCAAAGTCCACCGCTTTGCGGCGTCCATACAGGTTTCTGCGCCGGCGTGCCCTTCACAGGGCGGTGAGGATCACCGAAAAGCTGGCTACGAAGACAGCGATGGAGGCGAAAGCGGCAACGTCACGGATGAAATCAGTCATTGGTCTCTCCTTACTCGTTATGTTCCAACTTTGTTCTCATTTTGTTCGATTGTCAACAGGGTTTTGCTGATATTCCCCTTGCTAATGCCGCAGAATCGCCTTCGGTTCCCGCATGGGAAAAGCAAGCCACTGACTCCAAAACGAAAAAACCCGGAGGTAAAAACACCGCCGGGTTCAGAAAAAATTCAAATGGGGACACCGGCGTTCTCTGGGGAGCACCGGACGGATCGACTTACCAGCTCAGAAATCGACGATCTTGCCGTCGGCCAGCGTCACGCGCCGGTCCATGCGGGCGGCGAGTTCATGATTGTGGGTGGCGATCAGCGCCGCGAGGCCGGATTGGCGTACCAGCGCCTCCAGCGCGTCGAAAACATAATGCGCTGTTTCCGGATCGAGATTGCCGGTCGGCTCATCAGCGAGCAGCAGCAGCGGCGCGTTGGCGACCGCGCGGGCGATGGCGACACGCTGCTGTTCACCGCCGGAGAGTTCCGCCGGGCGGTGCTCACCGCGATGCCCCACCCGCATATAGTCGAGCAGCGCACTGGCGCGCTTGTGCGCTTCGGCCTGTGTCAGACCGGCGATGAGCTGCGGCATCATCACATTTTCCACCGCCGAGAATTCCGGCAGGAGATGATGGAACTGGTAGACAAAACCAATATCGCTGCGGCGGATCGCGGTTCGCGTTTCATCCGGCAGGTCATTGCAGGGTGCGCCGTTAATATAGACCTCGCCGGCATCTGGATGTTCGAGAAGTCCCGCCAGATGCAGCAGCGTGGATTTACCGGTTCCCGAAGGGGCGACCAGCGCCACCATCTCGCCGCTCTTCAATTCGAAATCAGCCTTGCGCAGAATGGAAAGCGACGTCTCGCCCTGACCATAGGTTCTCTCGACGCCAGTAAGCCGCAGCACTGTTTTTTTTGCCATATCGCGAAGCGGTCCTTATTCGTAACGCAGGGCCTGCACCGGATCGAGCTTGGAAGCCCGCCATGCTGGAAAGATCGTTGCCAGGAAAGAGAGCGTCAGCGCCATGATGACAACGGAAATGGTCTCGCTGATATCCATTTCGGCCGGAAGCTGGCTCAGGAAATAAAGCTGCGGATCAAACAGCACCGTGCCGGATATCCAGGAGAAGAACTGCCGGATGGATTCCACGTTGAGGCAGACGATGACGCCGAGCGCCACGCCGGCAAAGGTGCCGACCATGCCGATGGCCGCCCCGGTCATGAAGAAGATGCGCATCACCGAGCCGGAGCTTGCGCCCATGGTGCGCAGAATGGCGATGTCGCTGCCCTTGTCCTTCACCAGCATGATGAGGCCGGAAATGATGTTCAGCGCCGCCACCAGAACGATGAGGGTGAGGATCATGAACATCACGTTTCTTTCCACCTGCAGGGCGGAGAAGAAGGTCTGGTTCCGCTGTCTCCAGTCGGTGATATAGATCTGCCGTTCGGCGGCCTGTTCCACCAGCGGGCGGATTCCGTCAACGTCGTCGGGGCGGCTGACATAAAGCTCGATGGACTGCACGAGGCCTTCGGCGTTGAAATAAAGCTGGGCTTCGGACAGCGGCATATAGATCATCGAGGCGTCATATTCCGACATGCCGATCTCGAAGACGCCGGAAATCTTGTAGGATTTGACGCGCGGATTGACGCCCATCGGCGTCACGTCGCCTTCCGGGGAAATGAGAGTAATGTCGTCACCGGCCGTTACGCCGAGCTGGGCGGCGAGCCTTGAGCCGACGAGAACGCCATCTCCGGCCATGAAGCCGACCAGATCGCCGGTCTTGATGTTGGTGGCAACTTCCTTGACCTTGTCGATATCCTCCTGGCGCACACCACGCACCAGAGCGCCGGAACCCGCACCGCCACGACCGGAAGCCAATGTCTGGCCTTCCACCAGCGGCAGGGCCATGGTGACGCCGGGAACGGCGGCAAACTTCTTCGCCAGCTCATCATAATTATTGAAGGGCTGGTCGATCGGCTGCACGATCATATGGCCGTTGATGCCGAGAATGCGCGAAATGAGCTCGGTGCGGAACCCGTTCATCACCGCCATGACGATGATGAGCGTCGCCACGCCCAGCATGATGCCGACAAAGGAAAACCCGGCAATGACGGAAATGAACGCTTCCTTGCGCCGCGACCGCAGATAACGCCAGGCCACCATGCGTTCAAAAGCGGAAAACGGCCGGGCAGTCTTTGCCCCGGCGGAAACAGCCGCACCCTTGTCAGCCTCGGCTTGTGCCATGTCGTCTCCCTGATCTCAAACTGCAAGGCCGGTCTTTTCCGAAAACCGGCCCATATTTCTGCGGCATCTGCGTTACGAAACCGGAGCGGACTTCGGGTGAAGCCGCTCCGTCTTCCACTCGTGCTTAGCCGAGCACCCTGTTCATCGCCGCCTCGATCGTCACGGTCTCCCGCTCGCCGGTCTTGCGATCCTTCACTTCGACTTCGCCATTCGCGACCGAACGCGGGCCGACGATGATCTGCAGCGGCACGCCGATCAGGTCGGCGGTGGCGAATTTCTGGCCTGCACGGTCGTCCGTGTCGTCGTAAAGAACATCCTTGCCGGCGTTGGAGAGCGAGTAATACAGCTTTTCGCAAGCCGCATCACAGGCAGCATCGCCAGCCTTCATGTTGATGATCACGACATCGAAGGGAGCGACCGAGGCCGGCCAGATGATTCCGTTCTCGTCATGCGATGCTTCAATGATGGCGGGAACAAGGCGTGTCGGCCCGATACCATAGGAACCCATGTGGACAGGGTGTTCCTTGCCATCCTTACCCTGCACTTTCGCGCCCATCGGCTCGGAATATTTGGTGCCGAAATAGAAGATGTGGCCGACTTCAATGCCGCGCGCGGAAAGGCGCTCGCCATCGGGAATGGCATTGTAAGCGGCTTCGTCATGCATTTCGGACGTGGCGGCATAATCGGCCGTCCACTCGTCGAACACGCCCTGCAGGGCTGCGACATCGTCGAAATCGGTGTTTTCGGCGGGAATGGCGCGGTCGAGGAAGCTCTTGTGGCAGAAGACTTCGGATTCGCCGGTATCGGCCAGAATGATGAATTCATGGCTGTGATTGCCGCCGATCGGGCCGGTATCGGCGCGCATCGGAATGGCGCGCAGGCCAAGGCGCTCGAAGGTGCGCAGATAGGCCACGAACATCTTGTTATAGGAATGGATCGCGTCTTCCTTCGTCAAATCGAAGGAATAGGCGTCCTTCATCAGGAACTCACGCGAACGCATGGTGCCGAAACGCGGGCGCACCTCGTCGCGGAACTTCAGCTGAATATGGTAGAGGTTCAACGGCAGGTTCTTGTAGGACTTCACATAGGAACGGAAGATGTCGGTGATCATCTCCTCATTGGTGGGACCGTAGAGCATCTGGCGGTCCTGACGGTCCTTGATGCGCAGCATTTCCTTGCCGTAGTCATCGTAACGGCCGCTTTCCTGCCAGAGCTCGGCCGATTGCAGCGTCGGCATCAGAAGCTCGATGGCGCCGGAACGGTCCTGCTCCTGCCGGATGATCCTGTTGACCTTGTCCAGCACGCGCTTGCCGAGCGGCAGCCAGGAATAGATGCCAGCCGATTGCTGCCGGATCATGCCGGCGCGCAGCATGAGGCGGTGGGAGACGATCTCCGCTTCCTTGGGGTTTTCCTTCAGGATGGGCATGAAATAACGGCTGAGACGCATGACGGCTTCCATTGATGCGGACGACGGCGCGCAAAGGCGCGGGAATCGCCCCGAATAGAGGGATATTGGCGCCGGATATAGCCGTTTCCGGCCGAGATGAAAACCCGCCATGAAAAGAGCGTTAAAGGCGATTTTACGGTATTTTCGCGATAGCTAATTCGCGTCAAAACGCTTTGATCGGAATATTATTCTTGATCCGGTGCGACAAATTGCACCACGGAGAATTTTTTGCCGACTGTAACAAATATGCAAAAAATGAGATGACAAGCATGGGGCTTTGGGCTAGCTTTAGCTTACAAAAGAGGCAGGAAGTTTAAATTCTTGTCATTTTCGCGGTCAGTCTTGGGAGGATCAGATCTTAGGCGCGCTCGTCGCAGCCCCGGCAACGGTTACAGATCACGCGAAACCTGGAAAACAAGGCTGAAAGGCCTTGTTTTTTTTTGCTTCTACGCAAAGAACCCCGCCCCGCCGTTATATTCCGGTAAAATTATGGCGGTGAATCAGGCACCCAGTACGTTCCTGCTGTGTGCACGAGAGATATGACATCCATATGACAGAATCCCGGTCATATCCGCCGGAAACCGCCGCGAGCATGGGCGTGCCGCCAGTCTGAGTGGGCAGATGCGCGCGAACGGCGATCGCCCGCGCAGCTTTTCAATCGAAAACGGGAATAATTCTCGGCAGGTCATCGAGGCTGACGCCGAACCACCAGGTTCCGCCGTACCACAGGCCGCAGATCAGGGCCGAGATCAGGGTCGTCCACAAAACGATCCGCCCGCCCCTGAACCTTGATGGCGCACTGGCAACGGTACCCAGCGCCACATCGCCCTCCTCATCCTGAGTGCGCAGGCCAATCGGCAGCACGATGAAAAGCACCGTCCACCAGACGATGAAATAAACGGCGAAGGCCGAAAGAAGCGGCATGTGATCCTCCTGCACAATGGGCTTCTTGTAACGCATTCATCCGCAGATCGGAATCACTTCTCCGCAAGAAACCCTAAAAGAAAAACAGAAGGGCCGCGCTTTGCGGCACGGCCCTGGAATCAACGGGAAAGAGGCAGACGCACCGGCCGATTGCCGGGAAGGTCCCGGTTCAGACCTTGGTCACGAAAACCGTCACGATCGGCTTCTTGCCCCAGCTCTGGTTGGCGGCGGCGCGCACGGCGCGACGCACCGCTTCACGCAGCAGATCCAGATCCTTGCGGCGGGCACGCGGAATGCTTTCGACGGCGCCGAGCACGGCGTCATAAAGCGTGTCTTCCATGGCCTCGTCCTCGTCATCGAATTCCGGCAGACCAAAGGGCACCACATCGGGATCGCCGAGGAAATCGTAGCGGCTATCCAGCACGACATTGACGGCCACATGGCCGGCGAAGGACAGCTTGCGGCGGTTGCTGATGCCCATCTCGTCCATATCGCCGACGAGGTTACCATCCTTGAAGACGCGGCCATGCGGCACGTCGTCGATGACTTCGGCCGGACCCGGCGCAAGGCGCAGAACATTGCCGTTGCGCACCTTCGGCACCTGCGAGATGCCGGCCTGTTCGGCCAGTTCCTTCTGCGCCACCAGATGCGCCGCCTCGCCGTGGACGGGCACGACGATCTGCGGCTTCGTCCATTCATACATCTTCAGAAGTTCGTTGCGGCGCGGATGGCCCGAGACATGCACCAGCGCCTCATTGTCGGTGACGATATGGACGCCCTGCTCGATGAGGCCGTTCTTGATGTCGATGATCGCCTTCTCATTGCCGGGGATGGCGCGCGAGGAAAACACAACGGTATCGCCGGAAGCCAGCGCCACATTGCGCATCTCGTCACGCGAAAGCTTGGCGAGTGCGGCACGCGGCTCGCCCTGCGAACCGGTCAGGATCAGCACCACCCGGTCGCGCGGAATATAGCCGTATTCGTCTTCGGCCAGAAATGGCTTGATGCCTTCCATGATGCCGAGGTCCTGCGAGACGTTGACGACGCGCTTCAGCGACGAGCCGAGCAGCAACACTTCGCGGCCGGCTGCTTCCGCGGCCTGCGCAATCGAGCGGATGCGCCCGACATTGGAGGAGAAGGTGGTGACGGCCACACGACCCTCGGCGTTTTCTATGATCTGCCGCAGGCCTTCGGAAACCTCGTGTTCGGAGGGCGACACACCATCTCGCACCGAATTGGTGCTGTCGCACATTAGCGCCAGCACGCCCTCTTCGCCGATGGCACGGAAACGGGCTTCATCCGTCAACGGACCGAGCGACGGCGCTTCGTCGATTTTCCAGTCACCGGTGTGGATGACATTACCGAGCGGCGTGCGGATGACCAGCGACATCGGCTCCGGAATGGAGTGGTTGACGCCGACCGCCTCGATTTCGAACGGGCCGACATTGATGCGGTCGCCCGCCTTGAAGATCGTTACCGGAATTTCGGCACGCGTGCCCTCATAGGCGCGCTTGGCTTCCAGCATGCCGGCCGTGAAAGGCGAGGCATAGACCGGCACGTTGAGGCCGGGCCACAGATCGTTAAGCGCACCATAATGGTCTTCATGGGCGTGGGTGATGATGATGCCCTTGAGGTTCTTTTTCTGCTCGGCGATATAGCTGATGTCCGGCAGCACCAGATCGACGCCCGGCAGGTCCGGGCCGGCGAAGGTCACGCCGCAATCCACCATGATCCATTGGCGCTTGCTTTCCGGCCCGTAGCCGTAAAGCGCCAGATTCATGCCGATTTCACCCACGCCGCCAAGCGGCACAAAGACCAGTTCGTCCTGTTTAGCCATTGTTTTTCTTATCCATTCACGAAAGCACGCAGGCGACGGCAATCTGCCGCGCCCGCCGCTCTCTTAAGCATCGGACCTGTTGAACCATCTGATCGACCGGGCCGATGCGGAACCGGTTCGTCACCCTGCTTTTCATGAGCCGCAGGAAAGCTCCAACCCGTCGAAAGCGGTTCGGCGCGGGCCTTCGGGCCGCGCCGTTCACCTCATCCGAAAAACACGTCGCCGGCGGCAATCGAGCGCCTTGCGCCCTCATCCTCATCCAGCAGCAGATAACCATTATCATCAATCCCGACGAAACGCCCGCCAATCGAACGGTCCGGAAAGTTGACAGTGATATGTTCGCCGATACCGCAGGCGGCGGCACGCCAGCCTGCCATGATGCCGGCAACGCCCCTGCCCTCGTCCCAAGCCCCCAGCACCTCCGCCGTCTCGCGGAAAAGATGGGCGAACAATTCGTCGGGCGAGCAGGACGCACCATGTTCGGAGAGCATGGTGACGGGGTAAAGCGGATTTTCCGGCTTATGGGCGATATTGATGCCGATGCCGATGACGATGGCGCGTCGGCCATCCGGCAGCAGCTCCGCCTCCATCAGAATGCCGCAGGTCTTGCGGCGTCCGATCAGAACGTCGTTCGGCCATTTGATTTCGAGCGGTTCGCCGCCCGTCGGCAGCACCGCGCGGATGGCGCGATAAACAGCCAGCGCGAAGGCAAGCGGCAGAGACCCTATGCGGTCCATCGGAGCGGGATCGATCAAAAGAAGCGAGGCGTAGAGATTGCCGGGTTCGGAGACCCATGGACGGCCGCGACGGCCGCGTCCGCCAGTCTGGCGGATGGCGGTGATCCACAGATTGCCGCCATCGCCCGCCCTTGCCTGGGCGAAACATTCCAGATTGGTCGATGGCGTTTCCGCCATCGCCTCGTGCCGGAAGTCATCAATGGACATCCGGCCCGTATGCTTGTGCGTGCTGCTCAAAAGAAGGTCTTCGCCGCAACTGTCACCGCATTGCCGAGTGCACCGCCGAAGACGATGAAAGCGACAACGAAGAGGCCGGAAAGCGCGTAAACGACCTTGAGTTCGCCAGCGGGACGCTCGAATTTGTCCTTGGCTTCATCGAACCACATGACCTTGACGACGCGGATATAATAATATGCGCCGACAACCGAGCCGATCACACCGATGATGGCGAGCGGATAGAGCTTCGCCTCGATGGCTGCGAGGAAGACGTAATACTTGCCGAAGAAGCCGGCGAGCGGCGGGATACCGGCAAGCGAGAACATCAGGATCGTCAGCACGACCGCCATGAAGGGGTTGGAGGACGAAAGACCGGCCAGATCCTCGACAGTCTCGACATTGCCGATTTCCTTGCGGCGCATGGAGAGAATGCAGGCGAAGGTGCCGAGCGTCATGACCATATAAACGGTCATGTAGAGGATGACGCCGGCAACACCGGCTTCGGTGCCCGCAGCGAGACCGACCAGCGCATAACCCATGTGGCCGATGGAGGAATAAGCCATCAGGCGCTTGATGTTCTTCTGGCCGATTGCGGCAAAGGAGCCGAGCAGCATGGAGGCGATGGAAATGAACACGACGATCTGCTGCCAGTCGGCGAAGACCGGCTGGAACGCCTCGATGACGATGCGAACGAGGATCGCCATGGCGCCGATCTTCGGCGCAGCCGACAGGAACGCCGTTACCGGGGTCGGCGCACCTTCATAAACGTCCGGCGTCCACATGTGGAACGGCACGGCCGAAATCTTGAATGCAAGGCCGGCGAGAACGAAGACCAAGCCGAAGACCAGACCGAGCGAACGGGTTTCCGAGGCCAGAACCTGGGCGATTTCGGTAAAGCCGGTATTGCCGGTGAAGCCGTAGACCAGCGACATGCCATAAAGCAGCATGCCGGAAGACAGCGCGCCGAGCACGAAATACTTCAGGCCCGCTTCCGTGGAGCGCAGGCTTTCACGGTTGATGGCGCAGACGACATAGAGCGCCAGCGACTGCAGTTCCAGCGCCATGTAGAGCGAGATCAGGTTGTTGGCCGAGATCATCAGCAGGATGCCCAGCGTCGCAAGAACCAGCAGCACCGGATATTCGAAACGGCCGATGGGTTCGAAACGGCCCTGACCGACGGCGAGGATCATGGCGGTGATGGAGCCGATCAGCGCCAGTACCTTCATGAAGTTACCGAAGGCATCGGCGATGTAGACGCCGCCGAAGGCAACGCCCGATGCGGGGGCGAAGATGATCCAGAGACCGACGACGAGCAGGAGGGCAACGGCAAGGCCGGTGACCGTCGTTGTCGACTTGTCGCCCGAGAAGACGCCAATCATGAGCAGCGCCAGCGCGCCGACCGCAAGGATCAGCTCGGGCGTCGCAATGTGCAGACTGGCAAAAAGGATTTCAGCGGTCATGTCCAACGGGTCCTGTCGTCAATTCATAGAGAGCGCAACATTTTGCGCCGCCTGCAATGCAGCCGAATAGTTGTTTACCAGAAGATCGACCGATGCGGCTGTCGCATCGAACACCGGTGCCGGATAGACACCGAAGAAGATCGTCAGCACAACCAGCGGATAAAGGATGACCTTTTCGCGGGTCGACAGATCGAGCATCGATTTCAGGCTTTCCTTCTCGAGCGCGCCGAAGATCACGCGGCGATAAAGCCACAGCGCGTAAGCGGCCGAGAGGATGACGCCGGTTGCCGCAAACAGCGCGACCAGCGTGTTGGCGCGGAATACGCCGATCAGCGTCAGGAATTCACCGACAAAGCCGGAGGTGCCGGGCAGACCGACATTGGCCATGGTGAAGATCATGAAGGCGACGGCATATTTCGGCATGTTGTTGACGAGGCCGCCATAGGCCGCGATCTCGCGGGTGTGGAGGCGGTCGTAGACAACGCCGACGCAGAGGAAGAGCGCGCCCGAGACGATACCGTGCGACAGCATCTGGAAGATCGCGCCCTGCACGCCCTGAACGTTGGCGGCGAAGATACCCATGGTCACGTAACCCATGTGGGCGACCGAGGAATAGGCGATCAGCTTCTTGATGTCGTCCTGCATCATCGCCACCAGCGAGGTGTAGATGATGGCGAGTACCGACAGCGTAAAGACGAAGGGCGCGAAATAGTCCGACGCCAGCGGGAACATCGACAGCGAGAAGCGGATGAAACCGTAACCGCCGAGCTTCAGCATGACGCCAGCCAGAATGACCGAACCTGCGGTCGGGGCCTGAACGTGGGCATCCGGCAGCCAGGTGTGCACCGGCCACATCGGCATCTTGACCGAGAAGGCGGCGAAACAGGCGAGCCACAGCCAGGTCTGCATGCCGGCCGGGAAGCCGTATTTCAGCAGTTCCGTCATGTCGGTGGTGCCGGCCTGCCAGTACATGGCCATGATGGCGAGCATGGTCAGAACCGAGCCGAGCAGCGTGTAGAGGAAGAACTTGTAGGATGCGTAGACGCGATCCTTGCCGCCCCAGACGCCGATGATGATGAACATCGGGATCAGCGTCGCTTCGAAGAAGACGTAGAAAAGAACCGTATCCAGCGCCACGAAGACGCCGACCATGACGACTTCCAGAAGCAGGAAGGCGATCATGTATTCCTTGACGCGCTTCTCGATCGAATCCCAGCTTGCCAGCACGCAGAACGGCATGAGGAAGGTGGTGAGGATGACGAAGAGCATGGAGATGCCGTCGACGCCGAGATGATAGGCGGCGATGTTGCCGAACCACTGATGCTTCTCGACCATCTGGAAACCGGGGTTCGAATTGTCGAAACCGATCCAGATGAACAGCGACACGATAAAGGTGAAGACTGTCGTCAGCAGCGAGACATTGAGAATGTTGCGGCGACCATAGGGGCCGTTCTCATTCGTCAGAAGCAGGAGCACCACGCCGACGAGCGGCAGAAAGGTGACCGTTGAAAGAATGGGCCAATCGGTCATCAGAGGGCACTCCCGAGCATCATCCAGGTGACAAGCGCCGCGATGCCGATCAGCATCGCAAAGGCATAGTGATAGAGGTAACCGGATTGCAGGCGGACCATGCGGTTGGTCACGTCAACCACACGCGCTGCAATGCCGTTCGGTCCATAGTGGTCGATGACGGCGACATCGCCCTTCTTCCACAGGAAGCGGCCAAGCGCCTTTGCGGAACGTACAAAGAGGAAGTCGTAGAGTTCGTCGAAGTACCACTTGTTCAAGAGGAACTGGTAGAGGCCGCGATGGGTCTCGGCCAGACGCTTCGGCGTCTCCGGCGACTTGATGTACATGTACCAGGCGGTCACGAAACCAAGAGCCATGGCGAAGAACGGGCTCCACTTCACCCAAAGCGGCACGTGGTGGAACTCTTCGAGGATTTCATTTTCCGGAAGCGTGAACAGAGCGCCCTTCCAGAACTCGGCATATTCATGACCGAAGAAATAACCTTCGAAGGCAACACCCGCAAAGATCGCGCCAACCGTGAGGATGAAAAGCGGGATCAGCATGACCATCGGCGATTCATGCACGTGGTGCATGACGTCGGCGGAAGCGCGCGGCTTGCCGAAGAAGGTCATGAAAGCCAGACGCCAGGAATAGAAGCTGGTGAACAGCGCGGCGATGACCAGCAGCGTGAAGGCGAAACCTGACAGAACCGAATGGGACGCATAAGCGGATTCGATGATGACGTCCTTCGAGAAGAAGCCGGCAAAACCGATCATCGTGCCCGGAATACCAACGCCGGTCAGCGCCAGCGTGCCAACGGTCATGGTCCAGAAGGTGATGGGGATATGCTTGCGCAGGCCACCCATGTAACGCATGTCCTGCTCGCCATCGACGGCATGGATGACCGAGCCGGCGCACAAGAACAGCAGGGCCTTGAAGAAGGCGTGCGTGAAGAGGTGGAACACGGCCGCGCCATAAGCGCCGACGCCGAGCGCCACGAACATGTAACCGAGCTGCGAGCAGGTCGAATAGGCGATGACGCGCTTGATGTCGTTCTGCACGAGGCCGACGGTTGCCGCGAAGAAAGCGGTGATCGCACCGATCAGCGTCACGACGGTCAGCGCATCATGCGACAGTTCGAACAGCGGCGACATGCGGGCGACGAGGAACACGCCGGCGGTAACCATGGTTGCGGCGTGAATGAGGGCAGACACCGGGGTCGGGCCCTCCATCGCGTCCGGCAGCCAGGTGTGCAGCAGGAACTGCGCCGATTTACCCATGGCGCCCATGAAGAGCAGCAGGCAGACGCCCGTCATCGCATTGGCCTTGTCCAGATGCATACCGAACAGGTTGATGACGGTTTCCGAGGAGGCAGCGCCTTCAGCCGGCAGATAGGTCGCAGCGGCAGCGAAGATGGTTTCGAAATTGATCGAGCCGAACAGCACGAACACGCCACCAATGCCGAGAATGAAGCCGAAGTCACCGACGCGGTTGACGATGAAGGCCTTCATGGCGGCAGCCGATGCGGACGGCTTCTTGAACCAGAAGCCGATCAGCAGGTAGGACGCCAGACCCACGCCTTCCCAGCCGAAGAACATCTGCAGCAGGTTGTCGGAGGTCACCAGCATCAGCATGGCGAAGGTGAAGAGCGACAGATAGGCAAAGAAGCGCGGACGATGCGGATCGTGGTGCATGTACCCGATGGAATAGAGATGCACCAGCGTCGAGACCGTGTTGACCACGACGAACATGACGGCCGTCAGCGTATCGATGCGGAACGCCCATTCGACGTCGATGCCGCCGGACTGGATCCAGCGCAAAACAGTAACCTTGATCACCTCGCCCGGCTCGCCATGGGCGAGCGCCACGGTGAAGAAGACGATCCACGACAGGATGGCGACCACGATCATCAGACCGGTGGTGACATATTCCGAAGCCTTGGCGCCGATGGAGCGGCCGAACAGGCCGGCGATCAGGAAGCCGATCAGTGGAAGAAAGACGATAGCCTTGTAGATCATAGCCTTATCAGCCCTTCATCATATTGACGTCTTCGACGGCGATCGATCCGCGGTTGCGGTAGAAGACAACGAGTATTGCAAGACCGATGGCCGCTTCGGCGGCTGCGACGGTCAGAATGAACAAAGCGAAGACCTGGCCGACGATATCGTTCAGGAAGGCCGAGAAGGCCACCATGTTGATGTTGACCGCAAGCAGGATGAGTTCGATCGACATGAGGATGACGATGACGTTCTTCCGGTTGAGGAAGATGCCGAAGACGCCGATCGTGAAGAGGATCGCGCTGACCGTCAGGTAGTGGGAAAGACCGATTTCCATGTTCTGTTTCCTTGGATCCGTTCGCGCCTCAGATGCCCTGGCCCGGCTTGACCTTGACCGTGGTGACGGCGGTCTTCGGGTCACGGCCGACCTGCGTGGAGATATCCTGCCGCTTGATGTCGGTGCGATGACGCAGCGTCAGCACGATGGCGCCGATCATGGCCACCAGCAGCACGAGGCCGGCGAGCTGGAAGAAGTAGACGTAATTGGTATAGAGCACATCGCCGAGTGCGGCCGTATTGGTGCGTTCGGTGACAGGCGGGATCGGCATGGTGATGGACTTGGCCGCAATCGGGTTCAGCATGCTGCCGCCGACCACGACGATCAGCTCGGCCGCCAGGATGACACCGATCAGCGCGCCGACCGGGGCATATTGCAGCACGCCCGAGCGAAGCTCGGCGAAATCCACATCCAGCATCATGACGACGAAGAGGAAGAGCACCGCCACGGCGCCGACATAAACCACCAGCAGGATCATGCCGAGGAACTCGGCGCCCGTCAGCAGGAACAGCGCGGCTGCGTTGAAGAAGGTCAAAATCAGAAACAGCACCGAATGAACAGGGTTCTTCGATGCGATGACCATGAACGCAGACGCCACGGCGACGAAAGCGAATATATAAAAGAATACAGCGTGCAGACCCATGTTGGTGCCTTCTTGTCCTCATCGGGCAAAGATGGCTCGAAGGCCCCTCACCCGTTTCGTCCCCGCCGGCGAAAACCGCGCAGGCATTTTACTTTTCATCGCTCTCCGGGGTCTCCCCCGGAAAGACGGTTGCGCCTTAACGGTAAGGCGCATCCAGTGCGAGGTTGCGTGCGATTTCACGCTCCCAGCGGTCGCCATTGTCGAGAAGCTTCTGCTTGTCGAAATAAAGCTCCTCGCGGGTTTCCGTCGCGAATTCGAAGTTCGGGCCTTCGACGATGGCATCCACCGGGCAGGCTTCCTGGCAGAAACCGCAATAGATGCACTTCACCATGTCGATATCGTAACGCACCGTGCGGCGGGTGCCGTCATTGCGGCGCGGGCCGGCTTCGATGGTGATCGCCTGAGCGGGACAGATCGCTTCACACAGCTTGCAGGCGATGCAGCGTTCTTCACCGTTCGGATAACGGCGCAGCGCGTGCTCGCCACGGAAGCGCGGAGAGACCGGGCCCTTTTCGAAAGGATAGTTCACCGTCGCCTTCTGTTTGAAGAAGTGGCGCATCGTCAGCAGGATCGCGCCGACGAACTCCTTGAGGAACAGTGAATTGACGGCTTGTGAGAGGCTTGCCATCTCAGTCTCCAGATTTCTGAGCGAGGAGTACGGACATCAACCGGCCCACCCCGTCAGCTTCAATACGAATGCAACAATAACGACCATGGCGAGCGACAGCGGCAGGAACACCTTCCAGCCGAGACGCATGAGCTGGTCATAACGGTAACGCGGAACGAAAGCCTTGGTCAGAGCGATCATGAAGAAGACCATGCAGCCCTTCAACGCGAACCAGACAATGCCCGGAACCCAGTTCAGGAACCACACATCCACGATCGGCAGCCAGCCGCCCATGAAAAGGATCGTCGTCAGGCAGCAGATCAGCACGATCGCAGCATATTCGCCGAGCATGAACATCATGTAAGGCGTGGAGCCGTATTCGACCATGTGACCGGCGACCAGTTCCGATTCCGCTTCCGGAAGGTCGAAGGGCGGACGGTTGGTTTCGGCAAGGCCCGAAATGAAGAACACGATGAACATCGGGAACAGCGACAGCCAGTGCCAGTCGAGGAACGAGGCCGGCAGGCCGAGCATGGTGCCGAGGCCGGTCTTCTGGGCAAGCACGATGTCCGTCAGGTTCAGCGAACCGACGCAAAGCAGAACGGTGACGATGACGAGGCCGATCGACACTTCGTAGGACACCATCTGTGCCGCCGAACGCAGCGCGCCGAGGAACGGGTACTTCGAGTTCGAAGCCCAGCCGCCCATGATGATGCCGTACACTTCAAGCGAGGAAATCGCGAAGATATAGAGGATGCCGACATTGATATTGGCGACGACCCAGCCCTCATTGAAGGGAATTACGGCATAGGTGGCGAGCGCCAGCGTCACGGCAACCAGCGGCGCCAGAAGGAAAACCGCCTTGTTGGCGCCGGCCGGAATGACAGGCTCCTTCAAGATGAACTTCAAAAGGTC
Source organism: Agrobacterium sp. P15N1-A (assembly GCF_044626815.1). Classification (NCBI taxonomy): domain Bacteria; kingdom Pseudomonadati; phylum Pseudomonadota; class Alphaproteobacteria; order Hyphomicrobiales; family Rhizobiaceae; genus Agrobacterium; species Agrobacterium sp. P15N1-A. Next base: position 333,241 of record NZ_JBIUPF010000001.1, read on the forward strand.
GGCGAAGGACTGGAAGAGACCGAAGGGACCAACAACGTTCGGACCACGGCGCAGCTGCACGGCTGCCCAGACCTTGCGGTCGGCAAGCAGAAGGAAGGCGATGGCCACCAGAAGGCAAACGAGAAGCAGCAGGGACTGGCCGACCATGATCAGCGCGGGCCAGACGTAGCTCCAGAAAAACTGTTCCATAAATCCCCTACCCTTACTCTGCCGCAGCCTGGAAATTGTTGCGGGCCAATGCGGAGCACTCGGCCATGACGGCGGATGCGCGCGCAATCGGGTTCGTCAAATAAAAGTCTTTTACCGGCGAAGCAAACGCCGACTTGTTGAGCGAGCCGGTCTTTCCGGCCAAAGCCTCGATATCCTGGCCGTTGCCGGCGACGATCTCGTCGGTTTCCGCCAGATGCGGATGCGCGACATAAAGCTGACCGCGCAGCGCCGACAGCGAATCGAACGGCAGCTTCTTGCCGAGAACGTCGGACAGCGCACGCAGGATCGCCCAGTCTTCGCGAGCTTCGCCCGGTGCGAAACCGGCGCGGTTGCCCACCTGCACACGGCCTTCGGTGTTGACCCAGATACCGGATTTTTCGGTATAGGCCGCACCCGGAAGGATGACGTCGGCGTTCATCGCGCCCTGATCGCCATGGCTGCCGATATAAACGGTGAACTTGGCGCCCTTGTTCGACAGATCGAGTTCATCGGCGCCGAGCAGGAAGAGAACATCCATGGAGGCGACCATTTCAGCGGCGGCAACACCGCCCTCGCCCGGCACGAAGCCGATATCGAGACCGCCAACGCGGGCAGCTGCAGTGTGCAGAACGGAGAAACCGTTCCACTCTTCGCTGACAGCACCGACCGAAACGGCGAGCTTGGCAGCAGCAGCGAGCACGGCGGCACCATCGGCGCGGGCAAGAGCGCCCTGACCGATGATGATCAGCGGGTTCTTGGCGGACTTCAGCTTGTCAACGAAGCTGTGCGAGCCATTGGCCAGATCGGAGAGCGTTTCAGCACCCGAGCCGAGATATTCATAATTGTAGCGCAGTTCACCAGCTTCGCCGATCACGCCGATCGGGAAACCGCCGCGACGCCAACGCTTGCGGATACGGGCGTTGAGGACAGCCGCTTCGAAACGCGGGTTAGCGCCAACGATCAGCAGTGCGTCCGCCTGCTCGATGCCTTCAATGGTGGAATTGAAGATGTAGCTGGCGCGACCCAAAGACGGATCAAGCGCTGCGCCATCCTGACGGCAATCGACATTGGCCGAGCCGAGCGAAGCAAGAAGCGACTTCAGCGCGAACATTTCTTCAACGGAAGACAGATCGCCGGCGATTGCGCCGATCTTGTTGCCGGACGTTGCGGCAACAGCCTGCTTGATCGCACCGAAGGCTTCGCCCCAGGTGGCGGGCTGCAGACGGCCATCCTTGCGGACGTAAGGCCGGTCAAGGCGCTGCGTCTTCAGGCCGTCCCAGATGAAGCGGCTCTTGTCGGAAATCCACTCTTCGTTGATCGCCTCGTTGACGCGCGGCATGACGCGCATGACTTCGCGACCACGGGTATCGACGCGGATGGCCGAACCGAGCGCGTCCATCACATCGATGGTTTCGGTCTTGTTCAGTTCCCACGGACGGGCGGTGAAGGCGAAAGGCTTGGAGGTGAGCGCGCCGACCGGGCAGAGGTCAACAACGTTGCCCTGCAGCTCCGAGGTCATGGCCTGCTCGAGATAGGTGGTGATTTCGGCATCTTCGCCGCGGCCGATAAGGCCAAGTTCGGCAATGCCGGCCACTTCCGTGGTGAAACGGACGCAGCGCGTGCAGTGGATGCAACGGTTCATGACCGTCTTGACGAGCGGTCCGATATATTTGTCTTCAACCGCGCGCTTGTTTTCCGCATAACGCGAACCGGCGATACCGAAGGCCATGGCCTGGTCCTGCAGGTCGCATTCGCCGCCCTGGTCGCAGATCGGGCAATCCAGCGGGTGGTTGATGAGCAGGAATTCCATCACGCCTTCGCGGGCCTTCTTGACCATCGGCGTGTTGGTGAAAACCTCAGGCAATTCGCCGTTCGGGCCGCCGCGAACGTCGCGAACGCCCATGGCGCAGGAAGCGGCGGGCTTGGGCGGTCCGCCCTTCACCTCGATGAGACACATGCGGCAGTTACCCGCGACCGACAAGCGCTCATGAAAACAAAAGCGCGGAACTTCGGCACCAGCCTCCTCGCACGCCTGCAACAGCGTGAAATGATCCGGAACCTCGATCTCTTTACCGTCAACCTTGAGCTTTGCCATGGTTCTACTTACGTCCTGTTGCCTGTTCGTCCCATGTCTCACACGGTCCGCAACAAATCCTTAATCACGCCCGGCACTCGTATCGCCTGCCAGGCGCTTCATGGTGTCGCGAGGCCGGAAAACTCCGGCTCCGCCTGAAGCCTCAATGCTTATTCAGCGGCTTCCAGAACAGCGCCATCATCCATGGCCCTGTAGGTATATTGGTCGATGCGCTTTTCGATTTCCGGACGGAAATTGCGGATCAGCGCCTGTACCGGCCATGCGGCGGCGTCGCCGAGCGCACAGATGGTGTGGCCTTCGATCTGCTTCGTCACTTCAAACAGCATGTCGATTTCGCGCTTCTGCGCGTTGCCCTTGACCATGCGCTCCAGCACGCGCCACATCCAGCCGGTGCCTTCGCGGCACGGCGTGCACTGGCCGCAGCTTTCATGCTTGAAGAAGGCCGCGATGCGGGCAATCGCCTTGATGACGTCGGTGGACTTGTCCATGACGATCATGCCGCCGGTGCCGAAGGAAGACTTCACTTCGCGCATGCCGTCAAAGTCCATGATGGCGTCCTTCATGTCCTCACCGCGAACGATGGGGCAGGATGCGCCGCCGGGGATGACGCCGAGCAGATTGTCCCAGCCGCCGCGAATGCCACCGCAATGGTGTTCGATCAGCTCACGGAAGGACAGACCCAGCGCGTCTTCGAAGGTGCACGGACGCTCGACATGGCCGGAGACCATGAACAGCTTGGTGCCGACATTGTTCGGACGGCCGATGGACGAGAACCAGGCCGCACCGCGACGCAGGATGGTCGGCGCAACGGCGATGGATTCAACGTTGTTGACGGTCGTCGGGCAGCCATAAAGACCCATATTGGCCGGGAACGGGGGCTTGAGGCGCGGCTGGCCCTTTTTGCCTTCAAGGCTTTCGAGCAGAGCCGTCTCTTCGCCGCAGATATAGGCGCCGGCGCCGTGATGGACGTAGATGTCGAAATCCCAGCCGTTCTTGTTGTTCTTGCCGAGCAGGCCGGCATCGTAGCACTCGTCGATGGCTGCCTGCAGCGCCTCACGCTCGCGCATATATTCGCCGCGAACGTAGATATAGGCGGTATGCGCGCCCATGGCGAAACCGGCGATCACGCAGCCTTCGATCAGCGTATGCGGATCGTTGCGCAGGATTTCGCGGTCCTTGCAGGTGCCGGGCTCGGATTCGTCGGCGTTGACGACGAGGTAATGCGGACGGCCGTCATTTTCCTTCGGCATGAAGGACCATTTGAGACCTGTCGGGAAGCCAGCGCCGCCGCGACCGCGAAGGCCGGAAGCCTTCATCTCGTTGATGATCCAGTCACGGCCCTTTTCGATGATCTGTTTGGTGCCATCCCAGTGGCCGCGCGCTCTCACGCCCTTCAGGGACTTGTCCTTGAGGCCGTAGAGATTGGTAAAGATGCGATCCTGATCTTTTAACATGCTTCACCTCTTACCGCGGCTTCTTGCCGAAGACCCTGATATACTCGGCTTCGCCACCCTTGGCGAGCGCCTCGGCCTGCTTGATCCACTCGTCGCGTTCGATGCGGCCCTTGAAATTCAGATAACCGTCAACCCAGTCGCATTCGGCCTTCTTCCAGCCGGCGATCTGCGCATAGGTGAAGATGCCGAGCTCGTGCAGCGTGCCTTCGATCTTCGGACCGACGCCGGAAATGAGCTTCAGGTCGTCAGGCGTCGCCGGGCGTTCGATGCCGGCCGGACGATCCTTGGAATCGAGCGACGGCTTCGCGGAGCCCGAAGCTTCCTTTTCAGCGGTCTTCACATTGGCTTCGGCAGCCTTCGGCGCGGTCGCCGGCGTCTTCAGCTTCGGATCGGTTTCCGGCGCGTCCGTCTTCGGCTTGGCGGCGTTGGAAGGCGGAACCGGTGCGGCGTCCGCAGCCACTTCAGCCGGCTTGCCGAGATTGGAACGATCCGGCTTGATCTCTTCCGTCAGCGTCGTCAGGCCGCCGACCGGGACCGACTGGTGACGGTCGATCTGCGGGCCGGTCTTGACGGTGTCGCCCTTGCCCGCCTCGAACGTATCGATGATCTCTTCCAGACGCTCGGGCGTCAGGTCCTCATAGGCGTCCTTGAAGATGATGACCATCGGCGCGTTGACGCAGGCGCCCTGACATTCCACTTCTTCCCAGGACAGCGTGCCGCTCTCATTGGTGTGCAGCGGATCGTGGTGGATCTTCTTGCGGCAGACATCCATCAGCGCTTCGGAACCGCGCAGCATGCAGGGCGTGGTGCCGCAGACCTGAACGTGGGCGCGCGTGCCGACCGGCTTCAGCTGGAACTGGGTATAGAAGGTCGCCACTTCCATGACGCGGATATAGGCCATATCCAGCATGTCGGCGATTTTCTCGATGGCGGCGCGGGTAACCCAGCCGTCCTGCTCCTGCGCACGCATGAGCAGCGGGATGACCGCCGATTGCTGGCGTCCCTCGGGATATTTCTTGATCGTCTTTTCAGCCCATGCGGTATTTTCCGCATTGAAGGCAAACGCCACGGGCTGGAACTGATCTTCGGCTAGTCGACGAACGGACATACTTCCTCACGCCTTTTCAGTTTAACGTCTCACACCGCGATCTCGCCACCGTGACGAATTCGCAGGCATAAGCCGCCTTGTCTTTCTGCATGAACACGATGAACTTGCTGCCATTGGGAACCGAGGCCTTGATCTCGTATCCCGACGACAGAAGCTGCTTGATGGTCGAAGAGCCGCCGCTCGACAGCGATATGCCGCCCTCGTCCGTCGCCGTCTGAGCGAGAGCGGGGGCAGACATCGCAGCGAGAAAAGCCGGTATGGCCAGCGGCAGACGCATCAGCGGTCGACCTCCCCGAACACGATGTCGAGGGAGCCGAGCACGGCTGTAACGTCAGCAAGCTGATGGCCCTTGCACAGGAAATCCATGGCCTGCAGGTGTGCGTAGCCCGGCGCGCGGATCTTGCAGCGATAGGGCTTATTCGAACCGTCTGCGACCACGTAAACGCCGAACTCGCCCTTCGGCGCTTCGACGGCGGCGTAAACTTCGCCGGCCGGAACGTGGTAACCTTCGGTATAAAGCTTGAAGTGGTGGATCAGCGCTTCCATCGAACGCTTCATCTCGCCGCGCTTCGGCGGAACCACCTTGCCGTCCAGCGAGGAGACCGGGCCGATGCGGTGCTTGCCGGACAGAAGATCGACGCACTGCTTCATGATCTTCACGGATTCGCGCATTTCCTGCATGCGGATCAGGTAACGATCGTAGCAGTCGCCGTTCTTGCCGACGGGAATGTCGAATTCGAGATCGGAATAGCACTCATAGGGCTGCGCGCGGCGCAAATCCCAAGCAGCGCCGGAACCACGCACCATCACGCCGGTAAAGCCCCAGGCGAAGGCGTCTTCGAGCGAGACGACGCCGATATCGACGTTACGCTGCTTGTAGATGCGGTTGTCGGTCAACAGGCCCTCGATATTGTCGAGAACGGTAAGGAACGGATCGCACCACTTGCCGATATCGTCCACCAGTTCCGGCGGCAGGTCCTGATGCACGCCGCCCGGACGAACGTAAGCCGAGTGCATGCGGGCGCCACAGGCGCGCTCATAGAACACCATCAGCTTTTCGCGCTCTTCGAAACCCCAGACCGGCGGCGTCATCGCGCCGACGTCCATGGCCTGTGTCGTCACGTTCATGATGTGCGACAGGATGCGGCCGATTTCCGAATAAAGCACGCGGATCAACTGGCCGCGCATCGGGATTTCGAGACCGAGCAGCTTTTCGACGGCGAGCGCGAAAGCGTGTTCCTGGTTCATCGGCGCGACGTAGTCGAGACGGTCGAAGTAAGGAACGGCCTGCAGGTAGGTCTTGGTCTCGATCAACTTTTCGGTGCCGCGATGCAGAAGACCGATATGCGGATCGACGCGCTCGACGATTTCGCCATCCAGTTCCAGAACCAGACGCAGCACACCGTGCGCGGACGGGTGTTCCGGACCGAAGTTGATCGTGAAATTGCGGACGTTATGCTCAGTCATTCTAGTGCTCCGCCGAGGTGATCATGGCGATGAATTCGGGGCCGGTCATGTTCTGCGTGGTTTCCGCGAAGGAATAGCTCGAAGGCTTCTCATCCGTGAAAATCTGCGACGCGAACGTGAAACTGGAAGGGTTATCGAAAGCCTGCAGCGAAACGGCGACATGCTTGCCGTCCTTCGAGCGCCACATCAGCGTGCTGCCGCAATTCTTGCAGAAGCAGCGCTCACCCCATTCCGACGAGGAATAGACGCCGAGACTATCTTCGTTTTCAACGGAGATATCCGTGCATTCGACAGCCATAAACGCACCGCCGGACCAGCGGCGGCACATGGAGCAATGGCAAACGCCGAATTCGCGGGCACCGATGACGGCATTGAGGCCGACGGCGCCGCAAAGACATTGCGCATGCTCTGTCGCGGGGGCTTGGCTCATTGCTTGGCCTTTTCGTCACCCGGGAGAACATATTCGGTTCCTTCCCAGGGGGAAAGGAAGTCGAAGTTGCGGAATTCCTGCTTCAGTTCGACTGGTTCATAAAGAACACGCTTCAGAACGTCATCGTAACGCACTTCCACAAAGCCGGTAACCGGAAAATCCTTGCGCAGCGGATGGCCTTCGAAACCGTAATCCGTGAGGATGCGGCGAAGATCCTTATGGCCTTCGAACGGAATGCCATACATGTCCCAGGCTTCGCGCTCGAACCATTCCGCGCCCATGTAAACGGAGGTCGAAGACGGCACGCCCTCGTCTTCCGCCACCTGCAGCTTGACGCGCACGCGCAGGTTCTGGCGCGGCGACAGCAGGTGATAGACGACATCGAAACGCTTTTCGCGCTGCGGCCAGTCGACACCGCAAATATCGATGATGTTGACGAAACCGCACTGCACGTCGTCACGCAGGAAGGTCAAAAGCGCGATCACGCTTTCAGGCGTCGTGTTCAGGGTCAGCTCGCCATAGGCGATATCAGCCGACACCACGAGGGAACCGCGCGCTTCCTTAACGTAAGCAGCAAGATCGTTGAGAGCTTCGCTCATTCTTAATCCGTCCTTTGCCCTTAGCGCTCGATCGTACCGGTACGACGAATCTTCTTCTGCAGCAGAAGCACGCCGTAAAGCAGCGCCTCCGCCGTGGGGGGACAGCCCGGGACGTAAATATCCACCGGCACGACGCGGTCGCAGCCGCGCACCACGGCGTAGGAATAGTGGTAATAGCCGCCGCCATTGGCGCAGGAGCCCATGGAGATGACGTAACGCGGCTCGGGCATCTGGTCGTAGACCTTGCGCAGAGCGGGCGCCATCTTGTTGGTCAGCGTCCCGGCGACGATCATCACGTCCGACTGGCGCGGTGAGGCGCGCGGGGCAACGCCGAAGCGCTCCATGTCATAACGCGGACCGGAAGCCTGCATCAGGCCTTCGACGGCGCAGCAGGCGAGACCGAACTGCATCCACATCAGGGAGCCGGTGCGCGCCCAGGTGATCAGCTCGTCGGTCGAGGTGACGAGAAAGCCCTTGTCGGCCAGCTCGTCATTGATTTCCGTGAAGTAGGCGTCGTTGCTGCCAACCGGCTTGCCGGTCGATGGATCGATGATCCCCTTCGGCTGCGGCGCAACGAGCGTGGTGTTGTTCTGGCTCATGCCCATTCCAGCGCTCCCTTCTTCCACTCATAGATAAAGCCGATGGTGAGAACGATGAGGAACACCATCATCGACCAGAAACCGAACCAGCCCATCTCGCCAAAAGACACCGCCCATGGGAACAGGAAGGCAACTTCCAGATCGAAGATAATGAACAGAATCGATACCAGATAAAAGCGGATATCGAACTTCATGCGGGCGTCGTCGAAGGCGTTGAAACCGCACTCGAAAGCGGAGAGCTTTTCCGGGTCCGGCGCCTTGTAGGCGACAGCGAAAGGCGCAATGAGAAGCGCCAGGCCGATGACGAGAGCGATACCGATGAAGATTGCGATCGGAATGTAGGAACTGAGGAGTTCAGTCATGGTCTCTTCCCTGCCCGGCCGGGTGCCGGACCTGCCTTTGTGACCCGAAGTCTCAAAGAGCGCACAAATATGTTGCAACGCCAAAGTCGTTAGCGCAGCCGCGCTCTCTCTGCAAGAGTTTAGGCACCATTTCAAGACACCTGCCGCATTGATTGGCAACAATATTGCCGGAATTGACGCAAATTTGGGCCACAATTCCGGCCTAAGCCCCTCAAATACAATAATAATCGATTGAACGACGCAACCGCAAAAAAGTCACACGAATTTTACGTCCGCATGGCGGTGAAGTGACGATATTCGGGAATCGAAACTTGACTAAAAAATGCAGGAAAAATCGCGTTTAAAAAGCCCGGAATCAGGCGCTGGAATCGTCAATAGACGAGCGCGCAATCGCGCGTCGATCTGTTTTTTGAGGAGACATTTCAGGAGAAAGAAATGGCGCGAGTGACGGGGCTCGAACCCGCGACCTCCGGCGTGACAGGCCGGCACTCTAACCGACTGAGCTACACCCGCGCACCACAGACATTCATCTGCGTTTTCCGAGGGACAGGATGGCGCGAGTGACGGGGCTCGAACCCGCGACCTCCGGCGTGACAGGCCGGCACTCTAACCGACTGAGCTACACCCGCATCTCCTGACGACAGGAGCCAGTCCCGCCGCTCGAACCAGCCTCGGCTGTTCGATGAGCGGCTAACTACGGCGTTCGTGCGGGGGTGTCAAGCAGGTTTCACGACAAAAGAATAAGCTTCTTCATTTTGATCTGGAAAAACCGGAAGGCCTCGGAACGCGATTACGGCAAACGCCCTGTTTTGCGGGCTTTTCCCAACGAAAACAAAAAACTTGTCCACAGCCGCAGGCTTCCCTAACGGGATTTCCACACGGCCATCAAGGCGTCTTCGGGTCCTGTTTCCGGCAAAAAGCCCGCAGCTCCCGGCTTTTTGCCCTCGCCTCCCTGTGACAGAAAATTCTCTCGGCAAAAAAAACAAAAAAACTTCACAAAAGCCCTTGCGGTTTTTTTCCGATCCGAATACATCACGGCCACCGACGCGGCGGACATGATCCGAGACACGCGAAGGGCGATTAGCTCAGTTGGTAGAGCGCCTCGTTTACACCGAGGATGTCGGGAGTTCGAGTCTCTCATCGCCCACCATTTTCCCAGAAGATTTAAATATCCCGTCAAACCGAGATTCTTCGTGTTTGCTTTCGCTATGCGACAAGCCTCGAGTATTCGGAATTATCACCCCTGCCCTTACTGCGGTAGGTAGAGCGTCGTCATGATTCCCAACCGCTGGAATCGCTTTTCTCCAGTTACGCTATGCCAAATCGGCACTGCTGTTCCATATTCCGACAGCTTGGCCGCCCCCTGTATCACCCCGCAACATACCGGAAAATAAGGAAGATTCAGACTTTCTAAAGAGATTTCAGGCATTGTTTGCGCACCGTTTCATGATGAACGGTTGAACTGATGGATGAAACCATGTCGATCGACGCGTTTGTAACACTCGCGCTTATTGCGCTGCCTGTTTATATTTTTTTCCGCTGGGTCCAGCAGGACTCGGAAAAACAAGATACTCCCAAAAGCAAGAATTCCCTGGGGCGGTGATCCGTTACGATCGATCCGCAGCATTTTCCCGGATGGCCTCAGGACAAAATCCTTCACAATCCGATATCGAAGTAGCAATGCCGATTTTAACGGCTTGCGTCGTCAGGCATCGTGCAAGATCGGGGAACCCGGCCAAGGGGCCCTCGCCGTACAAAAAAGCCGGGCATAGCCCGGCTTTTCTCATTTGCGGCGCCAATCGGCCCGATCAGTTGATCGCCTTCATATTGACGGTGAAGAACAGCGTTTCGCCGGAAGAATCGTCCACGCCGTCATTGTCGGTCACGGCATAGGCCGTTCCCGCCTTGTCGAAGGTGAAGCCTTCCAGCTTGTCGACGACGTAACCATTGGTCTGGGCCTTGAGATCGGGCAGGAAGTCATGGGCTTCCTGCTTGGCCACCAGCGGCAGTTCGCCGCCGATCTTGCCCGGCTTCAGGTCCGCGATTGCAACGCGGTAGAGCTTCTTGATCTTGGCCTTGTCGCCGATCTGGTTGTCGCGCTCGACGATATAGACATAGTCGCCCTGTGCGGTGATTTCGGAGAGGCCGATCCAGCCTGCATCGGTCTTGTCGAGCGGGTAACGCACGGCGCCCCATTCCTTGGACTTCGGATTGTAGGAGACGAGCTTGACGAAGCCCTTCTCGTCCGTGCCCCATTCGCGCTGCACGGCCATCCACAGCGTCGCGTCGTCGCCCTTGCCGATCATCGTCACGCCTTCGAAACCGAAGCGGGTGTCGCCGGCGAGAAGTTCCTTCGGCAATGCGATCTCCGCCTTGATCTCGCCCTTGGCGTTGACGTTATAGAGCGCGTGGGGAACGAGCTTGGCGCTGTCGCCTTCAGAAGCCAGCCAGAAACCGCCCTTGCCGTCCAGCGTGATGCCTTCGATGTCGAGCTTCTGAGCGGCGATGCCGTCACGCTTGACGCGCAGTACGCTGGTGATGGTGGCGGGCTTTTTCGTCGCATCGATGGTGAAGATCGACGGCTGGTTGCCATAGACCGAGTCGGAGACGGCATAGAGAATGCCGGGCTTTTCGGCATCGCCAACCAGACCCGAAAGAGCGCCCCAGCCGATCGGTGCACCATCGACGGTGGCGGAAACGAGCTGCGGATAGGCTGCTTCACCTTCGCCGCGTTCATAGAGCATGACATGCGAGCGCACGCCGCCGTCTTCGATCAGATCGACCTCATTGGCCGTGGCAAGGAGGTTGCGCGACGGGATGGCGACAGCGCCTTCCGGCGAAACGCCCGAAGGCAGGAGCTGCGTCAGTTCCGGCTCCTTGCCGGTGTCCTTGTAGACAGCGACGACAGAGGCGCGTTCGGACAGCACGAAGAAATATTTCTGGTCGCCGAAGGTCGCCGCTTCCAGACCTTCAGGCTCGATGCCCTTTGCCTTGGAACGCTTTTCCGGATAGTGGCCGATGGCCGCAACCGCGTGTTCGAGCGAAGAGCCGGATTCGTAGACGAGCTTGCCGGTCTTGTCGAAGATGGTGAAGCCACGCGAGCCGCCCTGCCAGTCGCCCTCATTGGCGATGACGATGCGGTCATTGTCCAGCCACTTCACGGCGTCCGGCTCGCGCTTGCGGCCTTCCTGCTTGTCGGTGAACTTCAGCTGGCCATCGGTCTTCGTATCGATGCCTTCAAGATCGACCTTGCCGGCAGAGAAATGCGTCTTCACCGTGCCGGTCTTGCCGTCGAGAATGACGATATGATTGTTTTCCTGAAGCGTCAGCGCGATCTCGCCATTGGCGTTGATCGACACGAATTCCGGCTCCGGATCCTCAGGGGAAATTTCGGCAAGGCCGGTGAGCTCGATCTTCTTCAGCGTCGCGCAATCGGCAACGCCGTCCTTCAGACCCACCGTTACCAGATAACCGGCTGGCATCTGCGGCAGGGCGCCTTCGTTCACCTCTTCATCGCGCTCGTTTTCGATGGCGATGGCGGCGAAGGTCTTGTCCGGGGAAACGGCGACGGAATCGGGCTGGCCGCCGAGATCGCAGCTTGCCTCGATCTTCCTGGTAGCAATATCGACCGTCACCAGCTTGCCGGAGGGCTTGGCGCGGTTTTCCGACGTGTTGACGCCGGCCAGAACCTTGAGGCCGGCGACGGCAACGGAGGTCGGTTCGCCTTCGAGCAGCAACGCGCCGCCGGCCTTGGGAGCCTTGGCGTCGGTGATGTCGATGAAACCGATGCCGCCAAGCGGGCTGTCCGAATAGATCAGCGTCTTGCCGTCTTCGCTGGCGGTGATGATTTCAGCCGAGGTGACGGATTTGGCGTCCTTGTCCGCGGGAAGGTTTTTCGCCACCGGGAAAGATGCGATGCGGTTGAAAACCGGCTCGGCAGCGGCCGGGATGGCTGCGGACGTGAGCAGCGCAGCAGTCAAAGCCATTTGAGAAAATCGGAACGCCATTTTAATCCCCCTTGGGTCCAGAAATACCCCAAGGCTTCTGCGTTACAGACATGACAGTGGCATGACACTTCCTGACCGCTGAATCAAAAAGCCCGGCCTAGAAGGCCGGGCTTTCGTGTTTATGCCCACATTCCGCGTAGAAAAACGCCGTGTGTCCGGATGGAAGCTACACAGGCGCTTCCCTGCTTTCATTCACATCTTGACCGGGAGAACCCGGCCTGTCCGAAAAGAGCTTTTCGAAACACCACCCGCTTTTGGCGGCGATGTGACGGCGTCAGGGCGTCAAAACATGTTTCCTCGTGAACCTGAAAAGCCGCCCGCCCGCCGCCGGGCGTTACGGCTTTCCGGAAACCTTACGAGTTGACGGCGTCCTTCAGGCCCTTGCCTGCGGAAAACTTCGGTACGTTGCGAGCCGGGATATCGACTTCAGCACCCGTGGAAGGGTTACGGCCCTTGGAGGCTTCACGACGGCTGACGGAGAAGCTGCCGAAGCCGGCCAGGCGAATGTCGCCACCGTTCTTCAGTTCGCTCTGTACAGTTTCGAATACAGCATCAACAGCGGAAGCAGCATCTGCCTTCGTGAGACCAGCCTTTTCGGCAACAGCAGAGACGAGCTCGTTCTTGTTCATGTTTCCACCCCTTTCAATGGTTTGAAACGACTCAAATTAAGCCGGCGCAGAATACGTTCGCATCCGCGCGCAGCAACCCAAAAGCGCTGGAATCGCCTGAAAAACAAGGGGTCTGCGTTTTTTTTCACAAAAAAGGCCGACATTTCTGCCGGCCTTCCACATATTCGTGCCAAATTCGCATCACTTGTGCGCAGCTTTACGCCACATGCACCGTCAGACACCTAACACATTGAATCTATGCAACACCCGTCGCGAAAGGCGATTCCCGCCCCTCGCGACGATCCATGCATCAATGCGCGATGGTCTGGCTGCCGTCGTCGACGCCTTCGACGGTTGCGATCACCGGCGTCTCGATGCTGCCGTCCCACTCGATGGGCTCCGGCTGGCGGATAAGGGCGTGCTTGATGACCTCGCCCATGCGCGATACCGGGATGATTTCCATCTCGTTCTTCACATTGTCCGGAATCTCCGCCAGATCCTTGGCGTTTTCTTCCGGGATCAGCACCTTCTTGATGCCGCCGCGAAGGGCCGCAAGCAGCTTTTCCTTCAGGCCGCCGATCGGCAACACGCGACCGCGGAGTGTGATCTCACCCGTCATCGCCACATCCTTCGAGACCGGGATGCCGGTCATGATGGAGACGATGGCGGTGGCCATGGCAACACCGGCGGACGGACCGTCCTTCGGGGTTGCCCCTTCCGGAACGTGCACGTGGATATCGCTCTTATCGAAGCGCGGTGGCTCGATGCCGAAGTCCACGGCGCGCGAGCGGACATAGGATGCCGCCGCGGAAATGGATTCCTTCATCACTTCCTTGAGGTTGCCGGTAACCGTCATGCGGCCCTTGCCCGGCATCATCACGCCTTCGATGGTGAGCAGCTCACCGCCAACTTCCGTCCAGGCAAGACCCGTGACGACGCCGACCTGATCTTCGCGCTCGGCCTCGCCATGGCGGAACCGCGGAACGCCCAGATAATCCGGAACGTTGGCAGCGGTGACTTCCACGGACTTGACCTTGCCCTTGATGATCTCGGTGACAGCCTTGCGCGCCAGCTTCATCAGCTCGCGTTCGAAGCTGCGCACGCCCGCCTCGCGGGTGTACTGCTGAATGACGACCATCAGGGCGTCATCCGTAACCGAGAACTCTTCCGGACGCAGGGCATGTTCCTTGACCGCCTTCGGCAACAGGTGACGCTTGGCGATTTCGCGCTTTTCGTCTTCCGTGTAACCGGCGATGCGGATCACTTCCATGCGGTCCATCAGCGGGCCGGGAATGTTCAGCGTGTTGGCCGTGGTCACGAACATCACATCGGACAGGTCGTATTCCACTTCAAGGTAGTGGTCCATGAAGGTGGAGTTCTGTTCCGGATCGAGCACCTCGAGCAGTGCGGATGACGGGTCGCCACGGAAATCCATGCCCATCTTGTCGATTTCGTCGAGCAGGAAGAGCGGATTCGCCTTCTTGGCCTTCTTCATCGACTGAACGATCTTGCCCGGCATGGAGCCGATATAGGTACGGCGGTGACCGCGGATTTCCGCTTCGTCACGAACGCCGCCAAGCGCCATGCGCACATATTCGCGGCCGGTCGCCTTGGCGATCGACTTGGCGAGTGAGGTCTTGCCGACGCCGGGAGGGCCGACGAGGCACAGGATCGGGCCACGGATCTTCGAGGCGCGCGCCTGCACGGCGAGATACTCGACGATGCGTTCCTTGACCTTGTCCAGACCGAAATGATCCTGATCGAGGATCGTCTCGGCGGCGTTGAGGTCGGTCTTGATCTTCGACTTCTTGCCCCATGGCAGGCCAAGCAGCCAGTCCAGATAGTTGCGCACCACGGTCGCTTCCGCGGACATCGGGCTCATCTGGCGAAGCTTCTTCATTTCCGCCTCGGCCTTTTCCTTGGCCTCCTTGGAAAGCTTGGTCTTGGCGATGCGCTCTTCCAGCTCGGCCATCTCGTCACGGCCATCTTCGCCGTCGCCGAGTTCCTTCTGGATCGCCTTCATCTGTTCGTTCAGATAATATTCGCGCTGGGTCTTTTCCATCTGGCGCTTGACGCGCGAGCGGATGCGCTTTTCCACCTGGAGCACGGAAATCTCGCCTTCCATGAAGCCGAGCGCTTTTTCAAGCCGCTGCTTCACGCTGACGGTTTCCAGCATTTCCTGCTTTTCGGTGATCTTGATCGACAGGTGTGAAGCGACCGTATCGGCAAGCTTCGAATAATCGTCGATCTGGCCGGCAGCGCCGACAACCTCGGGCGAAATCTTCTTGTTGAGCTTCACATAGCTCTCGAATTCAGACACGACCGAGCGCGACAGCGCCTCGATCTCGACCGGATCTTCGGCAGGCTCCTGCAACGGCGTCGCGGTGGCTTCATAGAAATCCTCGCGGCCGGTATAGCTGTCGATCTGGGCGCGGCCCTTGCCTTCCACCAGCACCTTCACGGTGCCGTCGGGCAACTTCAGAAGCTGCAGGACATTGGCGACCGTGCCGACCTTGTGAATGGCCTCCGGGGCCGGATCGTCATCGCTGGCGTTGATCTGGGTGACAAGCATGATCTGCTTGTCCGAACCCATGACTTCCTCGAGCGCACGGATGGATTTTTCCCGCCCGACGAACAGGGGAACGATCATATGCGGGAAAACGACAATGTCGCGCAGGGGAAGTACCGGATAGGTACCGCCAGATGCCGCAGACGTGATGTTCGTCATATCATTTCCTTTCCATGGTCCCTTTCGGGACACTTTGCCGGACAGCTTGGGGCATCCGGCACATTCATTTCTCGAGACTGAAAGTGGAGTTTCGAAACACCGATTTCAAGTCGCCGGAACAGACGGTCCCGCTAAGCGGCAAGACCGTGAAATTCAACAAAACCCAGCGCCGGCTAGTACTCCCGACATTTCCGGTTATCCCGAAGGACATGGGAACCGGGTCGCCGACGGGAATTCACATTTCCGTCATATCGCGCTGCAAATCAGTTGTAAGACTTTATCAGCAAAGCGCAATCCGCTCCAAACGCAAAATCGGGCTTCGCCAAGTTAGGCGCAAGTTTCACACCCGGGGACAACAGAAAAGGCCCGCACGGAGGCGGGCCTTCTGACTTTATTAAAGCACCGGACCGGCCGATCAGGCCGAAACGTTGGTCTTTTCTTCCTGACGGTCCGCATAGATGTAGAGCGGACGTGCAAGGCCGCTGACGACCTCGTCGGAAATGACCACTTCGCGCACGCCTTCCAGCGTCGGCAGTTCGAACATGGTGTCCAGAAGGATCTTTTCCATGATCGAGCGCAGGCCGCGGGCGCCGGTCTTGCGGGTGATCGCCTTGCGGGCGATCTCACGAAGGGCGTCCTCGTGGAAGGTCAGTTCCACATCTTCCATCTCGAACAGGCGCTGATACTGCTTGACCAGAGCGTTCTTCGGCTCGGACAGAATCTGGATCAGCGCATCCTCGTCGAGGTCTTCCAGCGTGGCAAGAACCGGCAGACGGCCGATGAACTCCGGAATGAGACCGAACTTCACCAGATCTTCGGGCTCCAGCTCGCGCAGAACCTCGCCGACGCGGCGATCGTCTTCCGCCTTGACCGTCGCACCGAAGCCGATCGAGGTCTTTTCACCACGGGCCGAGATGATCTTGTCGAGGCCGGCAAAGGCGCCGCCGCAGATGAACAGGATGTTGGTCGTATCCACCTGCAGGAATTCCTGCTGCGGATGCTTGCGGCCACCCTGCGGCGGAACGGAAGCGACCGTGCCTTCCATGATCTTCAGAAGCGCCTGCTGGACGCCCTCGCCCGACACGTCACGCGTGATGGACGGGTTGTCCGACTTGCGGGAAATCTTGTCGACTTCGTCGATATAGACGATGCCGCGCTGGGCGCGCTCGACATTGTAATCCGCAGCCTGCAACAGCTTCAGGATGATGTTTTCCACGTCCTCGCCGACATAACCGGCTTCGGTCAGCGTCGTTGCGTCCGCCATGGTGAAGGGAACGTCGATGATGCGGGCGAGCGTCTGGGCAAGATAGGTCTTGCCGCAGCCTGTCGGACCGACGAGCATGATGTTCGACTTCGCAAGCTCGACATCGCCGTTCTTGGAGGCGTGCGCGAGGCGCTTGTAGTGGTTGTGAACGGCAACAGACAGGATCTTCTTCGCCTGCTTCTGGCCGATGACGTATTCGTCGAGGATCTTGATGATATCCTGCGGGGTGGGAACACCCTCGCGCGACTTCACCATCGACGTCTTGTTCTCCTCGCGGATGATGTCCATGCACAATTCGACGCATTCATCGCAGATGAATACCGTCGGTCCGGCAATGAGTTTCCGGACTTCGTGCTGGCTCTTGCCGCAGAATGAACAATAGAGTGTATTCTTAGAGTCGCCGCCGTTGCTGCCGCTGACTTTGCTCATATCTCTTTCCTTCCAGCACGCCGCAGGTCCGCCAAACGGATCGCGGTCAACTTACCGCCCGCCGATACGGCAGCCCTTGGGGTGCATCGCCGTATCCGCCTCGTTTCCCGGGGTACTAACCGGTATCAGATACATGAGCTGACAACCGGCTGCAACGAATTCCCCATCAAACCAAAGGCCACGTCATAAAAATTCAACATAGCCTTTATATATACTAATATCGCTTTCTGTTGCGGTTGAAAGCCCCGAAATTACTTTTGCGGGTTCAAACAAACGTCAAAAAGCGGCGCGCCTCAATTCGCGGCGGCGCCTTCGATTTCCTGGCGCGAGGTCAGGATCTTGTCGATCACGCCCCAGTCCTTCGCCTCGTCTGCATCCATGAAGTGGTCGCGATCAAGGGTTTTTTCAACCTCTTCGAGCGTGCGGCCGGTGTGCTTCACGTAGACTTCATTGAGGCGACGCTTCATCTTGATGATGTCGCGGGCGTGACGCTCGATATCCGATGCCTGACCCTGGAAACCGCCGGAAGGCTGGTGCACCATGATGCGGGCGTTCGGGGTTGCGAAACGCATTCCCTTTTCACCGGCAGCCAGAAGCAGC
The DNA here is from genome assembly GCF_044626815.1 of Agrobacterium sp. P15N1-A. Lineage (NCBI taxonomy): Bacteria > Pseudomonadati > Pseudomonadota > Alphaproteobacteria > Hyphomicrobiales > Rhizobiaceae > Agrobacterium > Agrobacterium sp. P15N1-A. The sequence goes on from NZ_JBIUPF010000001.1 coordinate 351,180, forward strand.
GAGCCCATGGATGCGGCCTGGCCGACACAGAGCGTGGACACCGCAGGGCGAATGAACTGCATCGTATCGTAAATCGCCATGCCGGCGGTCACGACGCCACCCGGCGAATTGATGTAAAGCGCGATTTCCTTCTTCGGATTTTCAGCCTCGAGGAAAAGCAGCTGCGCGCAGACGAGCGAAGCCATCTGGTCTTCCACCGGACCGGTGAGGAAAATGATGCGTTCCTTGAGAAGACGGGAAAATATGTCGTAGGAGCGTTCGCCGCGATTGGTCTGCTCAACGACCATCGGCACCAGAGCCATGGCGGTATCAACTGGATTTTTCATGTCCGTCCTTTGTCAAACTCTGCCCTTCGCGGAAAGCCGCTCCGGAATCACTTCTAACCTTCATACTCCCTACATAGAGTGTCCCTGCCCCGTACTTCAAGACACGAAGCCGCATATCCTTAACGGCTCAACAGCGTTTGCAGGCCTTTCGGGCCGAGGTTGACAGGGCTTTCGGACCGGGCGGCGTCAGCCGGGCCTCTTTCCCTCGCTGCCACCATTTTTTTACTATGGCAGTCGACGAAGGCAAAAATTGCCCGCCATGCACAGATATAACTTCTCACCGGCAAGAACTCGTTAGTATTTGCTGCCGATACTGGCCAGCGAATTTCCGGTTCCCGTCGGGGAATGGGCCCATCCGGGCAAAATGGCAGCTCAACAATTCCAGCGGGCATAACGCACCTTGTGCGAGAGGGCCCGCTTTTACCGCATTATGGCGCAGATAGGATTTTGCAATGCTGGATGCAAAGACGAGCACGCTACTGTGGGCGGCGGAAACGTTCACCCTTGCCGTGCTTTTGGGAACGCTGTGGCTGCACCGCCCTTCCCGCCGGCATAATCTCTATTTCGCCGCCGGTTTCCTCGCCACGGGCTTCGGCACTGTCATGGTGGCGTTTCGCGGGGATATTTCCAGTTTTCTGTCCATTCAGGTCGGCAATACGCTCGCACTTTCCGCCTTCGGTTTCTGGCTCGCCGGCCTCCTGGGTTTCGAACAGCGCAAACTCGGCGGCTGGATTGCAATTCCGGCCCTGTTGTGGATCGCCGGAATGTTCGTGCCGTCCGTGCGCGAAGACATGGTCGCCCGCATCCTGCTTTATCATGCCAGCGCGGCCACGGGCTATTTCATGCTCGCCGGCGTGCTTCTGGCCAGCAAGGCACGCGCAACACGCAGCCGAAAGGTACTGGCCACGATCCTGATCCTGCAGGCTTTTGCCGGAGCGCTCGTCGCCTCCATCGTCATCCCGGCCAATGCCGCGGTTCCCAACGCCATCCCCATGACATCAGCGCTCTCCATTTCCGGCATGCTCGGCTTCACGGCCATCATCATGCTCAGCGCCAAGATCATCATGGAAGATACGGAGATCCGACTCCATCGCCTCGCCATGACCGATCATCTGACCGGCGTTCTCAATCGTCGCGGTCTGCTGGAGGAGTTCGAGCGCATCAAGAAAAGGTCGCCGGCCTCCAGCCGTTACGTGGCGCTGGTGCTGTTCGATATCGACCATTTCAAGAAGATCAACGACAGATACGGCCACCAGTCCGGCGATGTGGTCCTTGTGCATTTCTGCAATATCGCGCAGCGCGCAATCGGCGATCGCGGCCTTTTCGTCAGGATGGGGGGCGAGGAATTCGCGCTGGTTGCCGAAGTCGAAAGCCCTTCCAGCACAGCGACGCTTGCGGAAGCCATCCGCAGCAATCTGCGCCTTTCAAAGATCAGTTCACGCGGTGAAGCCATCGAGGTGACCACCAGCGTCGGCATATCGGAAGCCATGATCAAGGATGCCGACCTGAGCGTGATGATGACGGAAGCCGACCGCGCGCTCTATGCCGCCAAGAAGGCCGGGCGCAACCGGACCGTCATCCACGTCAATTCGGCCAATGTCGTCGTGCCCGCCTCGGACCGCGACGAAAATCCGATGGACAACAATGCCGACCGCCAGGTCGCGGCGCTGAACCGGATATCCGCCATCGCCAGCCGATGACGATGTAACCACCCAGTGACCGGCATAGAGGTATCCGGAAGGGATTTCCCTCCTTCCCAAAGCGCCGCGCGCGGAATAGACCAAGGGCATGACAGCGACATTTCCGTTTCTCAAAATCGATCCCGCCACCCGCCGCGTTTCCCTCGATGCCCGCGACCCGGCTTTCTACAACGATCCGAACCCGGTCTATGCGGCCCTGCACGCTGAATGTCCTACCTTCTACTGGGAAGAACAGCGGCAATGGTTTTTCACCGGATACGACCATGTGAGCGCGCTTTTGCGCGACCGCCGCTTCGGACGGCAGATCCTGCATGTGGCAAGCCGCGAAGAGATCGGCCTGGCTGAGCCGCTCGAACATGTGAAGCATTTCGACGCCGCCGAGCAGCATTCGCTTCTGGAGCTGGAGCCGCCGGAGCACACGCGGCTGCGCACGCTCATCAACCGCGCCTTCGTGTCGCGGCACGTCGACAAGATGAAGCCGGAAATCGAGGAACTCGCCAACCGTCTGATCGACGCCTTCGAAAGCAAGGGCGAAACGGAACTGCTCTCCTCCTATGCCGATACCATTCCGGTGACGATGATCGCCCGCATGATCGGCATTCCCGAGGAGATGGGGCCGCAGCTTCTGAAATGGTCGCATGCCTATGTCGGCATGTATATGTTCAAGCGCACGCCGGAAGACGAGCTGCTGGCCGACAGGGCCGCACATGAATTCTCAGACTATGTGCGCAGTGTGATCGCCGAGCGGCGGGCGGAGCCGAAAGACGATCTGCTGAGCCACATGATCCATACGGAGCACAAGGGCCAGTATCTGACCGACGACGAGCTCGTCTCCACCACCATCGTGCTGCTGAATGCCGGGCACGAGGCGACCGTGCACCAGATCGGCAATTCCGTGCGCATCATTCTGGAAAGCGGCATCTCTCCCGAGACCCTGTTTAACGACGATGCGACCACGGAACGCACGGTGGAGGAAACCCTGCGTATCTGTGCCCCGGTTCATATTTTCCAGCGCTGGGTTCTGGAACCGGTCGAAATCGACGGCGTCGCATTCAAGCGCGGCGACAAGGTCAGCCTCATCCTCGCAGCCGCCAATCTCGATCCGGCAAAGTTTTCCGATCCCTTGACCTTCCGGCCGGACCGCAACGAGGGCGCGAACGTCTCCTTCGGCGCCGGCATCCACTTCTGCATCGGCGCGCCGCTGGCGAGGCTGGAGCTCAACCTTGCCCTGCCCCTGCTTTTCAAACGCCTGCCGGGCCTGAAGATCGCCGAGCCGCCCAGGGTCAAGGATGTCTATCATTTCCACGGTCTGGAGCGGCTCGATCTCAGTTGGTGAGATTTGGCCGGTAGAGCACTCGCAAGGATCATCCCGGTTCAGAGCCGGATGACATAATCCTTGCGCGTCGTTTCCACGACCTCCCACGTGCCCGTAAAGCCAGGACGCAGGATAACGCGGTCGCCCGGTCTCAGATCGCGCGGCGCACCGCCGTCTTCGGTCAGGATGGAATGGCCTTCGAGGATGTTGAAATATTCCCATTCGTCATAGACCACCCGCCATTTGCCGGGCGTGGACTGCCAGATGCCGGCATAGATGCCGCCGGGAGCTTCCTCGATATTCCATGTGGTGAATTTGGGATCGCCGGAAATCAGTCTTTCCGGCGCGGGCGCACCGTATTCCAGCTCGGTAACATCATCTAAGGACAGAAAATTCGTCATGACGTCTCCTGTCCGTCAAATATGGTTGGCAATACAGCTTTGCTCAATTGTGGGCTCTTCGTCAAATAGTCCTGGGTGTCAAGGTTCGGCGTTGCCGCCGATGAAGCGCGGTGCCTACTCCATCTTCGTCCAGCCGAAAACCAGCCAGGTGTATTTCGACTTCTTGTCGGGTTCGGCCGTGTACGTCATCTGTATATCGCCGTCCTTCGCGTATATATCGAGCCGGGGCGCGGTATCCAGCTTCAGCCACAGCGAACTCTTGTCAAAGGACCATGTGCCGCACCAGACGCATGAACCTGAGGGATCGCCGGGTTGATGGAAATTGTAGCGACCGTCCGCCGTGATCTCCAGATAATCAAACGCGGAGTAAAATGTCGTCACCGTCTCCTGGAACAATGTTGCATCCGCTTCCTGCTGAGAGGTCGGCGCAGTCTTCATATCGCGCGGCGGGCGGCTGGTCGCGCCGGTGAGCTTCCATTTTCCGACAAAATCCTGCTGCGTCGGGAAATATTCCGCCTCGGCCTTTGCCGGCGAAACAGAAGCTACGACCGGTATATCAGCCACACCCGCGACCCCGATTGCAAGGAGAAGGGTGACAATACGGAGCATTCCGGTTCGGTTTTTCATGTGGCGTATCTTTCGCGATGGAACTGCAGGGGCCTACACTTAAATCCGCTGCCGCCGAAAAACATTGTTCCATGGTTTTCCGGCGGCCGCTCAATCACACTAAAATACCATTGGGTGTCACGCGGGCACCAAACTCGCGTGAACCACCAGATCAAACCTTGGCGAGCGATTGCTCGAGATCGGCGATGATGTCCTTGACGTCCTCGATGCCGACCGACAGGCGAACCACATCCGGCCCGGCGCCGGCGGCTGTCTGCTGTTCCGGTGTCAACTGCGCATGGGTGGTGGAGGCAGGGTGGATGACGAGCGAGCGCGTGTCGCCGATATTGGCCAGATGGGAGAAGAGCTGCAGCCCTTCCACCAGCGCCTTGCCGGCCGCATAACCGCCCTTGACGCCGAAGGTGAAGACGGAGCCCGCCCCCTTTGGCGAATAATGCTGCTGGATGGCGTGATTGTCGCTGTCTTCCAGCCCCGCATAATGCACCCAGCCAACCTTGGGATGCGCCTTCAGCCATTTCGCGACGGCAAGCGCATTGTCGGAATGGCGCTGAACGCGCAAAGGCAGGGTTTCTATGCCGGTCAGGATGAGGAAGGCGTTGAAGGGCGAGATCGCCGGACCGAGGTCGCGCAATCCCAGCACGCGGCAGGCGATGGCGAAGGCGAAATTGCCGAAGGTTTGGTGCAGCACGACGCCGGAATATTCCGGCCGGGGCTGTGACAGCGCCGGATATCGGTCCGTCGCAGACCAGTCGAAGGTCCCTCCGTCAACGATGATGCCACCCATGGAATTGCCGTGGCCTCCGAGGAACTTCGTCAGCGAATGCAGCACGATGTCAGCGCCGTGTTCCAGCGGCCGCAGCAGATAGGGGCTCGCCATGGTGTTATCAACGATCAGCGGCAGACCGTGCCGATGGGCGACATCGGCGATTGCGGCGATATCCACGAAAGTACCGCCGGGATTGGCAAGGCTTTCGATGAAGACGGCACGGGTGCGCTCATCGATCTGCGCCTCGAAGCTGGCCGGATCGGTGGCGTCGGCCCAGCGGACCTGCCAGTCGAAACCCTTGAAGGCGTGGCCGAACTGGTTGATCGAGCCGCCATAGAGCTGGCGGGCGGCGACGAAATTGTCGCCGGACTGCAGCAGTGTATGGAAGACCAGCAATTGCGCGGCATGGCCGGACGCGACGGCAAGCGCGGCCGTGCCGCCTTCAAGTGCTGCCACGCGCTCTTCCAGAACCGCCTGGGTGGGGTTCATGATGCGGGTGTAGATATTGCCGAACTCTTTCAATCCGAACAGGGCGGCGGCGTGATCGGCGTCGCGGAAAGCATAGGCCGTGGTCTGATAAATGGGCGTGGCACGCGCGCCGGTGGTCGGATCGGGTTGCGCGCCCGCATGAACGGCCAGCGTCGAAAACCCGGGATTGCTGCTCGGCATGATGTTTCCTCCAATTGGAATTTCGGAGGGATCATAATGCCTTGCCGCCAAATGGTAAGTCCGATCCGTACCAACTATCGCACAATATTGAGACGCGGATACTCAATTGCAGGACAACGGTCCATCACGACTTCCATACCGTAGGCTTCCGCCTTGGCGGCGGCATTGTCATCGCGAACGGAAAGCTGGCCCCAGATTACCGATGGCCGCTCCGGCAGCAATATCGCCTCCTCGACGATTGCCGACAAATATTCCGGTGCCCGGAAAACGTCGATCATGTCCACCGGCTCGGGAATATCGGCGAGTTTGGCATAGACCTTCTGCCCCAATATCTCCTTGCCTGCCTGGCCGGGATTGACCGGAAACACACGATAACCCCTGGACAGCAGGAAGCGCATCACGCCGTGGCTCGGCCTGTCCGGGTTGGGCGAAGCACCGAGCAGGGCGATGGTTTTGACATCGGTCAGAATTTTTCTGAGGTAATCGGGCTCGTAACTATCATGCTGCATGTCAACTTATCCCTTCTGGAGCGTCGCACGGTTTGAAGAATACCAATGCAGCTGCGCCATTCGAAAGCGCCGCGAGCATAGCGTCTCCTGCATAATTCCACTGACGCGTTCCTGACGCTGCCGGTTGCGCCCGCCCTTTCCATCTAGGAAGGTTCTTCGCTCTCTTGAACCCCTGCCCGGCTGAAAATTGCCATTGCGGCAGTCTCCTCGTCGCGCAGTGGCACATTTTCGCTCACGCAAAATGATTTCACCAGAGCGCGGGAATGGCGGGTGTATGGACTATTTTTGTCCAGTTTTCAAAATGACGTGAATTGCTGCAAATGAGGGCTCAAACAACATTAGCGTGCAATTCATGCGCTCTTCGTCTCCTGTTTGTTTTCATTCCGTTCACAAGAAAATTAGAGATATCTAATTTTCAGAAAGTTATTCTGCAAATCAATCTATATACAAATCTACAACGTTACAGTTGCCGATTCATGAAAGATATGAAATTTCTTTTCATGCCCACCTTCGCCCGATTGATACACTTTGCGCCCGAAGCGCCATGGCGCACCGGGCAATAATATTTGACAAAATTGGTAGTATTTTAAGTGAAAATTTGGCCCGAGGCGAAACCATAAGCTGTGCGTGGGACGCTTATGCCCCTATCTGACGGATGAAATCATGAGCAGAACGCCATATCGACCCGGCGCAAAATCATTCCCCGGCGCCATGACATGCACAAAGCATAAATTTTACGCGCGTTGCAGTATCCGCAGTGACCGTATGCCGTTTGGGGGCGGTTTCCTGGTCGCAAAACACGTGCTCGAACAATCGGGAGAGGCTTACCGCCCTCGCCGAAAATCGATTCCGGTTTTCAAGCCGATGCTGTAGGTTGCCCAAAGTAGCCCGCGAGCGAGTCTCTATTGTGACATTTGACATTCTTCTTCTGGTGCTCCTGGGCGCGATGCTGCATGCCGGATGGAATGCGCTGGTCAAAGCCGGATCCGACAAATCGCTGGACGCCTCGCTGATCGCGGCGGGCGCTGCGGCTTGTTCGCTGCCGTTTCTGCCTTTCCTGCCATTTCCCGCGCCGGTCGCCATTCCTTTCCTGATCGCTTCGGCCGTTCTGCTATTCGCCTATTTCCGGCTTGTCGCCGCCGCCTATACGATCGGCGACATCGGTCTTGTCTATCCCGTCATGCGCGGCGTGGCGCCCCTGATCGTCGCTGCGACGAGCAGCCTGTTCCTGAGCGAGATTTTGAGCCCGCTGGCCCTTGCCGGCATCGCCGTCATCTCCGGCGGCATCCTGACGCTCGCTTTCGAGGCGCGGCGCGGTGGCAGAAAGGCGATCATGGTCGCCCTGCTCAACGCCTTCGTGATCGCATCCTACACCTTCGTCGACGGTGTCGGCGCAAGGCTTTCCGGCAACGCCATCTCCTATACGCTGTGGATGTCGCTTCTGCCGCCCGTGCTGCTTTTCGGCTTCGCCTTTTATCAGCGCGGTGTGGGCCCGGTCGCGGACCATGTCCGGCGCAACTGGTGGCGCGGCCTGATTGGCGGCGGCGGCTCCATTCTCTCCTACGGGCTGGCGCTCTACGCCATGACCAAGGCGCCCGTCGCCGTCGTCGCGGCGCTGCGGGAAACCTCCATTCTCTTTGCGCTGGTGATCTCCGTGGTGATCCTAAAGGAACGCGCCAGCATCTGGCGTTATCTTGCCGGAGGCATCATTGCAGCAGGCGTTCTGGTGATGCGACTGGGATAAAACAGGGTGGTTCGATGAGGTAAAATAATACCCCATTATCAAGCCATTGTTTTTGCTATATTATTTTTACGCCCTCCAAAATCCGTCATATTGACGCTTTCGCTCGCGCACCGTATAAGCGCGCCAGATCGGATTCCAGCCGGAATAGGGTCATTTGCGGTTGCCCCTGATGGCAACCAAACCAAGCAACAAGAAACGCCCGTATGCTCTTTCTTCAAAGAGGATGACGGGTCCACGTTAGAAAGTGAAATCCATGTCTACTTTCGTTCAGAAGCCCGCTGAGGTGGAGAAGAAGTGGGTCATCATCGACGCCGAAGGCCTCGTTGTTGGTCGCCTCGCCACCATCGTTGCAACCCGCCTGCGCGGCAAGCACAAGGCTACCTACACCCCCCACGTCGATGATGGCGACAACGTCATCGTCATCAACGCGGAAAAGGTTGCTCTCACCGGCAAGAAGTATTCCGACAAGAAGTACTACTGGCACACCGGTCACCCGGGTGGCATCAAGGAGCGTACGGCTCGCCAGATCATCGAAGGCCGCTTCCCGGAGCGCGTCGTTGAAAAGGCCGTCGAGCGCATGATCCCGCGCGGCCCGCTCGGCCGTCGCCAGATGAAGAACCTGCGCGTTTACGCCGGTTCCAACCACCCGCACGAAGCACAGCAGCCGGTCGTTCTCGACGTTGCCGCGCTCAACAAGAAGAACGTAAGGAGCGCCTGATAATGGCCGATCTTTCCTCTCTGAAAGACCTCGCCCCGGCTTCGGAAGCTTCGGCTCCCGTGCATGTCCGCAAGGTTGACACCCTCGGCCGCTCCTACGCGACCGGCAAGCGCAAGAACGCCGTAGCCCGCGTATGGGTCAAGGCCGGTTCTGGCAAGATCATCATCAACGGCCGCGATTTCACCACGTATTTCGCACGTCCGGTTCTGCAGATGATCCTTCAGCAGCCGATCGTCGCCGCTGCCCGCACGGGTCAGTTCGACATCATCGCCACCGTTGCCGGTGGTGGTCTCTCCGGTCAGGCCGGCGCCGTTCGTCACGGCCTGTCCAAGGCCCTCACCTACTTCGAACCGGGCCTGCGCTCCGTTCTGAAGAAGGGCGGCTTCCTGACCCGCGACAGCCGCGTCGTCGAGCGTAAGAAGTACGGTAAGGCCAAGGCCCGCCGTTCGTTCCAGTTCTCGAAGCGCTAATCGCTTCTACGAACGGTTCGTTCAGAACTTCGAAAGGCGGGGCTTCGGCTCCGCCTTTTTTCATGGTCTCCTCCCTTGTTTTTTCAACAGGAAGACAGCAACCTCGGCGCAAACCGCAATGGGGTGTTCAATGCCGTCCAAAACCATCGACCATGCCTTCACCGCAACGACCCTGACATCGGCCGCCACCGACCCGACCCATGCGGGCGTCCTCTCCTTCATGCGGCGCAAATACACCAAGAATCTCAAGGGCGTATCGACGGCCGTCTGGGGCATTCCCTTCGATGCGGCCACCTCCAATCGGCCGGGCGCCCGTTTCGGGCCGCAGGCGATCCGCCGCGCCTCGGCGATCTTCGACAACGATCCGCAATATCCTTTCGCGCGCGATCTTTTCGCCCATATGCCGACCATCGACTATGGCGACTGTCTGCTCGACTACGGTAATCACTGGAAAACGCCTGATACGATCGAAAAGGAAGCGCGCCGGATCATTTCCAAGACGGATTACCTGCTGACGCTTGGCGGCGATCACTTCATTACATGGCCGCTTTTGAAGGCGCATGTGGCCAAACATGGACCGTTGGCGCTGGTGCAGTTCGATGCGCATCAGGACACCTGGTTCGATGACGGCAAGCGCATCGACCATGGCTCCTTCGTGGCGCGCGCCGTGCGCGATGGCCTGATCGATCCTGACCGGTCCATCCAGATCGGCATCCGCACCCATGCGCCTGACGATTTCGGCATTCGCATTCTCCACGGTTACGAGGTGGAGGAGATGCGGGCGAGCGATATCGCCTCGCTGATCGTCAAACACACGGCCGGCATGCCCGCTTATCTGACCTTCGATATCGATTGCCTCGATCCCGCCTTCGCGCCGGGAACCGGAACGCCGGTGGCCGGTGGGCCGACCAGTGCTAAAATTCTCTCCGTTCTGCGCGGGCTTGGCCAGCTCGATATTCGCGGTTCGGACGTGGTGGAAGTCGCGCCCGCATACGACCATGCTGACATTACCGCCATTGCCGGAGCCACCGTTGCAATGTATATGCTTGGCCTGCGCGCCGAACGGCTGGCCAAGGCCGGCTGATAACGAAAACGGCGCCTGCCAAACTGATTCCGATTACCCTCGCAACCCTTTGAAAAGTCAGGACAAGGACATGACAGCGAAGATCTTCATCGATGGCGAACACGGCACCACGGGTCTGCAGATCCGCACGCGCCTTGCCGGTCGCCGCGATATCGAGCTGCTGTCCATACCCGAGGCTGAGCGCCGCAATGCGGCGATGCGCGAGGATATGCTCAACAATGCCGACATTTCGATCCTCTGCCTGCCGGACGATGCTTCCCGGGAAGCGGTCTCCATGGTGGCCGGCAACAACAATGTCCGCATCATCGATACCTCGACCGCCTATCGCGTCCATCAGGACTGGGCCTATGGCTTTGCCGAAATGGATAAGGAACAGGGCGAGAAGGTTCGTTCCGCCCGTCTCGTCGCCAATCCGGGCTGCTACCCGACCGGCGCGATCGCGCTTCTGCGCCCGCTGCGCGCCGCAGGCCTGCTGCCGGACGGTTATCCCGTCAGCGTCAACGCGGTTTCCGGCTACACCGGCGGCGGCAAGCAGATGATCGCCCAGATGGAAGACCAGAGCCGCGATGACGCGATCAGCGCCAATAATTTCCTTTATGGCCTGACGCTCAAGCACAAGCACGTGCCGGAAATGACCATTCACGGCCAGCTCGACCGCGCGCCGTTGTTTTCGCCTTCCGTCGGTCGTTTCCCGCAGGGCATGATCGTGCAGGTTCCACTGTTTGCCGCCGACCTGAAGGAAGGCGCGACCGTCGAAACGATCCATGCGGCGCTGACCGCCCACTATGCGGGACAGGACATCGTCAATGTGGTGCCGCTTGCCGAAAGCAAGGGGCTCGCGCGCATCGACGCCGAGGAACTGGCAGGCAAGGACACGATGAAACTGTTCGTCTTCGGTACGCCGGGCGGCGAACACATCAACCTCGTCGCGCTGCTCGACAATCTCGGAAAGGGCGCATCCGGTGCTGCCGTGCAGAACATGGAACTGATGCTTTCCGCATGAGACTTTTCTCATGAACATTGCCCCGCCCTCTTTTCCGGCCTCGTGGAATATCGAGGCCGCGAAACCTATTGCCGATACGCCGGCCGGGGTGGTCTACGAGCTTACGCGCGGCGACGGTTCCCTTGCCGTCGCCAAGGTTCTGAAACAGAAAGTGCTGAAGGACAGCCTTCGCGGCGCGGATTTCATTAAATGGCGCGCCGGCATCGGTTGCGTGGAACTGCTCGACCGCTCCGACGATATTCTGCTGATGGAACATGCCGGCACCGAGACCCTGCGCGACGTGCTGTTTCGTGACGGCAACGACGACGCCACCACGGAAATCGCCGCCGATGTCCTGCTCAGATATCATCAACCATCGCAGCAGCCGCCGCCTTCAAGCCTGCTGACACTGCCGCGCTATTTCGAGAGCCTGTTCCGCAAGGCCGAACAGGACCGTACCGACGGCATGGACAGCCCCTATATCGAGGCGGCCACGCTGGCGCAGGCACTGATCGACCGGCAACGGGATGTGAAGCCGCTGCACGGCGATCTGCACCATGAAAACATCATGCGCAGTGAACGCGGCTGGATCATCATCGACCCGGCCGGCCTGATCGGCGATGCGGCGCTTGATGTCGCCAACATGTTCTCCAATCCGCTCGACCGTTTCGACCTCACCCGCAGCGAGGCGCGCATCGCCTCCATGGCGGCGATTTTTGCGAAGGCTCTGCAACGGGACGAACGGCTATTGCTGCAATATGCCTTTGCCTATGGCTGCCTTTCTGCCGCGTGGCACGAAGAGGACGGCAATGCGGAGGAACGCGACAACGAACTCGCCGTCGCGGCCACCATCAAAACGGTGCTCGGGCAGTTCTAAGCCGCTTCAGTCCCTGACTTCGACCGCAACAGGCGCCGGATATTCGCCGATGAAACCGCGCCAGTGGGCGACGGCGAAACCGAGCACGATCAGCGCCATGCCCTGATGAGCGAGCGCGACGTGAATATCCACATGCATGAGCAGCGTGGTGATGCCAAGCGCCGCCTGAATGGAGACGAGCACGAAGAACAGCACCGCGCGGCGGGCGTGTGGCGTGCCGGGCAAGGCGCGGGCCATCGACGCCATATGCCACAGCGTGACGGCAAACAGCGTATAAGCGCCGAGGCGGTGGACGAATTGCACCGTCTTGGGGTTCTCGAAGAGGTTGATCCACCAGGGCTGTTGCAGGAAGAGATCGCCCGGCACCAGCGAGCCGTCCATCAGCGGCCAGGTATTATAGGAAAGGCCGGCATTCAGCCCCGCCACCAATGCGCCGAGATAGATCTGGAAGAGACAGAGCACTGTCAGCAGCGCGGCAAAACCCCTGCCCGTCTTTTCGTCGGCGGCCTCGGGGGAATGATGCGACAGTCCGCGCAAAATCCACATGCAGCCCGCAAAGATGAGGCAGGCGATGGTCAGATGTGTGGCAAGGCGATATTGCGAAACATCCGTGCGGTTGACGAGGCCGGAAGAGACCATCCACCAGCCGATGAAGCCCTGAAAGCCGCCAAGCGCCAGAAGGCCGACCAGCGGCAAGCGCAGGCGCTTTTCAACGCGGCCGGTCAACCAGAAGAAGGCGAGCGGCAAAGCGAAGATGACGCCGATGGTGCGGGCAAGCAGGCGATGCGCCCATTCCCACCAGAAAATCGTCTTGAACTCGTCGAGCGACATGCCCTTGTTGATTTCCTGATATTGGGGAATGCGCTTGTAGAGCTGGAACTCCTCTTCCCATTCGGCGACGGAAAGCGGCGGAATGGCGCCGTGGATCGGCTTCCATTCGGTAATCGACAGGCCGGATTCGGTAAGCCGCGTGGCGCCGCCGACGAGGACCAGACAGAAGAGCGTGAAGAGCACCACGCGCAGCCAGATGCGCAGCAGGCGGCGGTCCTTCTCCTGTTTCTGCAGGGCAGCCTCCACCACCATTTCCGCAGAACCATTTGCCATCGTCATGCCGCTCGAACGCATCTTTCAGGTCTCCATCATACAGTCATGTTGATTAGCCCCAACCGGCACCACAAAACAAGGCCTCAGGGTTTGCGGCATCCGGTCGCGGCGCTATAGTCCCTCCCAGATACTCAATGACGGAAGACTTCATGCACCCTCGCCTCAGATCGCTTATCGGCACCATCGTCATCATCTGCCTCGTCGTCGTTTACGCCGTGGTGGCGACGGCCATTGCATCGGCGGCGCTGGCGCAATCGCCCTGGTGGGTGCATCTCGCTTATTTCGTGCTGACCGGAATCCTGTGGGTTCTGCCGGCGATGCTGATCATCAAATGGATGGCCGGACCCAAAAAGCAGGGTTAAGCGCCGACCATTGCATGACACCCTGAGGTCGCAATTTTTATAAACCGATTGTTTGCCGCTCAGCGATATAGTCCGACCGAAACAACCGGAGAGAGTGGATGGCGGCTGAGGGGCCGGTCTTTGTCAGCGACGAGCAAGCACCGACCGCCGTGCAAAACGAGCGGCGGGGTGCTGATCGTCTGTTGATCGATCTGGTCGATGACGCCTCCACCATCCGTGCCGACTGGGAGCGGCTGGAAAACGACCCGCTCAACTCACTGCATCAGGGTTTCGGCTGGTGCTCCATCTGGGCGCAAACGCAGGATAGCGCGCTCCTGACGCTTCGCGGCCGGCAGGGCGGCAAGACGATCTTTCTGTTGCCGCTCGAAATCGTACTGGAAGGCGGCATCCGCAAGGCGCGTTTTCCCGGCGGCCGTTTCAACAATATCAATACGGGGCTTTTCGACCCTTCTTTTGCCGAACAGGCCGGACAGGAAATCGCAGCGGCGATTGCCCGCGAGGCGCGGAAGCTGCTGCATGGCCGGGCCGATATTCTGGCGTTGCAGAACATACCCCTGACGTGGCGCGACAGGACCAATCCCCTCTCGCATCTTGCTTCCGTCGAAAACCAGAATCCGGCCTTCCAACTTCCCCTGTTCGAAAGTTTCGAGGCCACGCTTCGGCAGGTCAATGCCAAGAGGCGACGGAAGAAATTCCGCATCCAGAGCCGAAGGGCCGAGGAAATGGGCGGTTACAGCCATGCGATCGCACGGTCGCCACAGGAAAAATGCGAATTGTTGCAGGCATTTTTCCGCCAGAAAGCAGCCCGTTTCGCCTCGCAGGGCATTCCGGATGTGTTTCGGGATCAATCGGTGCGGGATTTCTTCTACGATCTGGCCAATTTTCCCGAGACGGGCACGGACAGTCTGCTGGAACTGCATGCCATTCGCCTGCATGGCGAAAGCGAGGGCGTCATCGCCGCGATAGCCGGCCTTTCTCGCAAGCAGGATCACATCATCTGCCAGTTCGGTTCGATCGATGAATCCGTTTCGGAACTCAGCCCCGGTGAATTGCTGTTCTGGCTGATGATCGAAAGGGCATGCCGCGAAAAGGCGGCAATCTTCGATTTCGGCGTCGGCGACCAGCTCTACAAGCGCAGCTGGTGCCCACTTTTCACCGTGCAGCACGATATATTCCTGCCGGTGACGTTGAAGGGTCGTGTTGCGGCCTCGGCCTATGTCGCCATCGCCCGGACGAAGAGCCTGATCAAATCCAATCCGGCGCTTTATGCGCTGATTCAGCGTTTTCGCGCCGGACGCTCGAAGATGGACACCGCCACCGACTGAGCAGGTTTTGCCGCACCTCAGGCCGCGCTCAGATGGTCCGGCTTGCGCATGCCGGTCATCGGCAATGCCTGCTCATAGCCTTCAGCAACCAGTTCACCGAGCGTCGTTTCCAACAATTCGCTATCCTTGCCGGGAACCGAGACGATGATTTCCGCCGGCAGGTTGCGCAGCATTTTCCCGAGGCTGGAAATCTGCACCGCGCCGCATTCGACGAGGACGGTATCATAAGCGTCGGAGAGCGCGCCGAGGATCATCGTCAGACGGTCTATCGCACGCATGGCCTCACGCGGCTGCGCATTGCCGCGCGGCACGATATGGGCGTCGGACAGGCGGTCGCCGTGAATGGTTTCACCGAAGGCGGCCGCGCCCGCCAGAAGGTCCATGACACCGGGAAGCCCGGCTTCCGGCGCCATCAGCCGCGTCGGACAGGCTGACGCCGTCATGTCGACCAGAACGACCGAACGGCCCATTTCGGACAAAGCGCGCGCCAGCATGACGGACGTGGTCGAGCCGCTATCACCGGCCGGCGACACGATTGCGGCGACCGGTTTGGCAACACGGGTGGCGAGGAAACCTGCGACCGCGTCGATGGAGAAATCGTCATCGGTGTCGACTTCCTCTTCCACTGCCTCCTCTTTCGCAGCCGCGACATCCTCCACCGGCAAGGCCGGTATGGCAGCAGCAGCGGCAACGGCCGGTACATGCCGTTCTTCCTCTTCGGCAACGGGCTGGTATGCCGCAACCGGCATGGCCCGCGCAGCAGGCTGTATGGTTTCATGGCGCGCGGCTACAGACTGTTCCGGCACGTCCGTGGTCTTGTCCGGATCGGCTGGAGCGCGCGAAGGAGATGGCGGATCGGAGAGCGGCGGAACCTGATTCCTGCCCATCGGCTTTAAAGCCCGGCCGGTGAAAAGCTCCACCAGCATGACGACGATGCAGGACAGCAGAAAGGCCGCCAGCGTCACGACGATGGTGATGGCGCCCGTCTTCGGGAAATAGGGTTCGCGCGGCTCCACCGCCGTCGAGATGACGCGTGCATCGGCCGGCGTGGAGTCCACCGAGCCGGCGCGCGATGTCGCTTCGCGGTAACGGGCAAGATAGGTTTCCAGAAGCTGCCTTTGCGCCGAGGCTTCCCGCTCCAGATCGTTGAGACCGACCTGCTGTTCGCCCGCACGCACGCTTTCCGATTTCAGCATGTTCAGCTGCTGGACCAGCTGCCGCTCCCGCAGGCGCGAAACATTGGCCTCGTTTTCGAGACTTGCCAGCACCTTGCGGGTCTCTTCCTGAATCTGCCGCTGTATGCCGTCGAGCTGGTTGCGCAGCGCGCGGATGCGCGGATGGCCTTCCAGCAGCGAGGACGAGAGATCGGAAATCTGGCTGCGGATCGTCGTTTCGTTTTCCTTCAGCCTCTGGATCGTCGGGGAACCGACGACATCGGGAAAAGTATCCAGCGGGCGGCCGCTTGCAAGCGCGCTGCGCACGCCTTCCGCCCGCGCCTCCGCATTGGCGCGCTCTCCGCGGATACGGCCGAGTTCGGTGGAGATATCGCCGAGCTGGCGGGTGGCAAGCGTTTCGCCCTGCCCCGCCGAGAGAAGATCGGAGGAGGCGCGGTAATCCGCGACCTTCCTGTCGGCCTCGCGCACCTTTTCGCGCAGATTGGCGATTTCCGGCTCCAGCCAGCGCGCCGCTTCCGTGCTCGTATCCAGCTTCGCGCCGCTTTGCAGGGCGATATAGGCCTTCATCATCTCATTGGGGATGGCGGCGGCGAGCTTGGGATCCTGCGAGGAAAATTCGACCGTGATGACGCGCGAGCTTTCGACCTGATAGACCTGCAGCCTCTCCCGGAAGGCCTTCAGCACCCGCTCTTCGGGCAGCACCTGAAGCGGGTCCTTCTTGACGCCGACGGCGACCAGGAGCTGCGAGACGAGCGAAGGATGGGCCTCCGGATCGAACTCATCCAGCTCGTAAAGCTTCATGTCTTTGGCGACCTGCTTGATAAGGTCGACCGATTGCAGGATCTGCACCTGGCTGGAAACGGTCAATTCATCGAGCACGGGTTCGGCGGGCGCATTGGACTGCTGCGAGGCGCCGAAGGAGGCCGCGCGCGATTCGATCAGCACGCGCGCCTCGCCCTTGTAGGCGGGCGACATCATGCTTGAGATCACGAAGGCGGCGCCTCCCGCCAGAAGCGTGATCGCCGCGATCCGGCCCTTGCGCTGCCATATGGCCGCGACAAGCTGCGCAAGATCGATATCCACATCCCTGTCGTCAATGCGATCGCCGTTCATGCGGGCTCCGTAACCGAGACAAACCTCGGGCGCTCAAATATAGATGGTCAATTTTCGCGAAGTTTAAGTCTTGCCGGTAACACAACAGTTAATCCCGGCGAATCCGACGAAATAAAGCCGATATTACCAACGCTCGCGCCGGTCGTTTACCGCACATTAACCCTAACAGAACGATAAGAATGATCAAAGTTCGACTCGGAGCCAGATGAGATGCCGCTCGCCGGATCACGACATGTCACCGCACTGACGCTCGCCGTTCTGACGGCCCTTTCCGGCTGCGCGGCATATCAACCCGCTCCGAGGTCCTTCAACGAGGCCGCCCTGCAACCCTATCATGTCGATAGCGGCGACAGGCTGCGCATCAACGTGTTCGAGCAGGCCGGGCTGACCAATACCTATACGGTCGATCAGGCCGGCTATGTCGCCTTCCCGCTCGTCGGCCAGGTTCCGGCACGCGGCAAGACCCTGCCGCAGCTCGAAGCCGCCATCGCCGCCAAACTGCGCCAGGGTTATCTTCGCGATCCGGACGTGACGATCGAGATCGATCGTTATCGCCCGGTCTTCATCATGGGCGAAGTCGGCCGTCCCGGCCAATATTCCTACGTGCCGGGCATGACCGTGCAAAACGCCATCGCCATTGCCGGCGGCTTCACCCCGCGCGCCAATCAGGCCGATGTCGACATCACCCGCAAGATCAATGCCGAGGTGATGACCGGCCGGATCGGTATCACTGCGCCCATTCTGGCCGGCGATACCGTCTATGTGCGTGAACGCTTCTTCTGAAAACGGAGTGGCGAACGTGTCGGATGACGGCCTTCCCCTGCGCATCATTCACTGCTTCCGCTCCCCGGTGGGCGGTGTCTTCCGCCATGTGCGCGACCTCATCGAAGAACATGTGAAACAGGGCCACAAGGTCGGCATCGTCTGCGACAGCTCCACCGGCGGCGCGCATGAGGAACGGCTTTTCGCGCAGATCACCCCGATGCTGGAGCTTGGCCTCATCCGCCTGCCCATCCGGCGGTCCATCAGCCCCGGCGATCTGCCGGCGCTCTACAAGTCATACAGGCATATCAAAAGTTTGCGGCCGGATATTCTGCACGGGCACAGCGCCAAGGGTGGCGCTCTTGCCCGGCTGATCGGCTCACTCCTGCGGGCGAACAGGTATCGCGTAGCCCGCCTCTATTCACCGCATGGCGGCAGCCTGCATTACGCCCGAAACAGCCTGAAGGGGCAGCTTTTCCTGCGGCTGGAGCGGTTTCAGGAGCACTTCACCGATGCGCTCTGTTTCGTCTGCAATTTCGAGCAGGCGACTTACGAAGCCAAGGTCGGCAGGCCACGCACCCGCACCGCGATGATCTATAACGGCGTGCAGGAAAGCGAGTTCGAGACCGTACCCGCCCGCGAAGATGCCGCCCGTTTTCTCTATATCGGCATGTTGCGCGACCTCAAGGGACCGGATGTCTTCATCAGGGCATTTGCAAAAATGGAACGCAGCATCGGCCAGCCGATGACCGGCGTGATCGTCGGCGACGGACCGGACAGGGACAAATATGCGGCTATGATCGACAAGGCAGGGCTTTCCCGACGGATTTCCATGCATGCGGCCATGCCCGCCAGGCAGGCCTTCGAACTGGCAACGACAGTGGTCGTGCCGTCGCGCGCCGAAGCCATGCCCTATATCGTGCTCGAAGCGCTTGCGGCGGGAAAAACGGTCATTGCCTCGCATGTCGGCGGCATTCCCGAAGTCCTTGGAGAAGACAGCGAGGCGCTCGTACCGGCTGGCGACGCCGATGCGCTGGCCCGGATCATGGTCAAGGATGCCGAGGATGCCGGCTGGGCGCAGCGGATCATGCCTCGCCCGGACAGCTTCAAGGCGAAATTTTCAACCCCGGTCATGGCGGATGAGATGATGAAACTTTATCGCGACCTGTTATCGACCTGATAGTCATTTCGAAAACACGATTTTTAATTGTATATTCCGGCCGTCCTGTAGAAACTCATCATAAACGTTTCTTAGCATGTTTCGGCTAGTTTTCTGCTCGTAGAGCGCGCGTGTCCATTCGGATGCAAAAAGGGCGCTCTACCACTTTGAGGTTGCGCATCGTTCCGGTCGAAAATCCAATGCGATTTTAAGGCCGATGCGCTGGAGGGTGCGGACCAAGGCAATGACCAAGACTGACAAGGACAGACTGCAATTCGATCTGGCGTCATTGCGCAAGAAACTCTCCGACCATGAAGCCGGCGGGGCTTCGGCCTCAGAAACCGTCGTTCTCAATCCGCTTGCACGGCAGATCGCCAACCAGCTTCGTGCCGGCAACCATTCGCCCAACATGGTGATCGGGCAATTGCGGCTTCTCGAATTCACGATGCTCGTCGTCATCGCCGCCATCGTCAACGGCATAGCAGCCGATCGCGGTCTCGAAACCTTCCTGTCGGTTTTCGGCGGCGGCGTGCTGGGGGCGGCGCTCTGCGTGTTTCTGTTGCAGGCCGGTGACTGCTATCAGCTTCCGACGCTGCGCACGCCGCTGAAGATGTTCGCCCGCATTCAGGGCGCCGTGTGCCTCTCCTTCGTGGGAATTGCCTGTTTCCTTCTCCTCTTCTTTCCCGATGCGCTGCATTCCTGGCAGGCCTTCGGCATCTGGTATGCAACGGGTGCGGTGGCGATCTTCGCCGGACGGCTGATCCTCGGCTTCGCCATTCGCCACTGGGGCCGCAACGGCGTCATGGAACGCCGTGCCGTCATCGTCGGCGGCGGCGATACCGCCAAAGACCTCATCCGCTCGCTGGAGCAGCAGTCCGATAACGATATCCGCATCTGCGGTATCTTCGATGACCGGAAAAGCGCCCGTTCTCCCGAGGTTGTCGCCGGTTATCCCAAGCTTGGCACCTTCGCGGAACTGGTGGAATTTGCCCGCCTGACGAAGCTGGACATGCTGATCATCGCCCTGCCGCTCAGCGCCGAGGCGCGCATTCTCCAGCTTCTGCGCAAGCTGTGGGTGCTGCCGGTCGATATCCGCATCGCGGCGCATGCCAATAAATTGCGTTTCCGCCCCCGCGCCTATTCCCATGTCGGCAAGGTGCCGATGCTCGATGTGTTCGACAAGCCGATCCGCGACTGGGATTCGGTGGCGAAACGGGTGTTCGACATCACCTTCAGCCTCATCGGCATCGCCCTTTTGTGGCCGGTGATGGTCGGCGCGGGAATTGCCGTGAAAACAACCTCGAAAGGCCCGGTCCTTTTCAAGCAGAAGCGCCACGGCTTCAACAATGAGACCATCAACGTCTGGAAGTTCCGTTCCATGTATACGGAACTCAGCGATCCGACCGCGAAAAAGGCCGTGACGAAGAACGACCCGCGCGTCACGCCCGTCGGCCGCTTCCTGCGCAAATCCTCGATGGACGAGCTGCCGCAGCTTTTCAACGTTCTTTATGGCGACCTTTCTCTCGTCGGGCCGCGCCCGCATGCCGTTCATGCCCAGACGGGCGACCTGAAATATACCGAGGTGGTGGAGCACTATTTCGCGCGCCACAAGGTCAAGCCCGGTGTTACCGGCTGGGCGCAGATCAACGGCTGGCGCGGCGAGATCGACCATGGCGACAAGATCAAGTTCCGCACCGAATACGATCTCTACTACATCGAGAACTGGTCGCTGTTCCTCGATCTGAAAATCCTGTTCCTCACGCCGATACGGTTGCTGAAATCGGAAAACGCCTATTGACCCACACCGGCTACCAGCATGCACCGGATTTCGACGCGCCGCTGGCCGCCATGCGGCTCGTCGGTTCGTTCTTCATCGCATTCGGCGTGTTCCTTTCCGGTTTCGTCATTTCCGAGCCGGCGCCCTATGAGCTGATGATGGTGGGACAGGTGGCCCTGTGGTTCCTGCTCGGCCTTCGCCTTTCGCGCACCGTCATCCTGCTTCTGTGCCTGCTGCTTGCCTTCAATGTCGGCGGTTATCTTTCGCTCACCACCATGGCCGATCTGGATGAGGGGCCGCTTTATCTCGCCGTCTCGACCTTTCTGGCGCTGACCTCGGTTTTTTATGCGGCGATCATCGAGGACAAATACCAGCGGCTGCTTTTGATTTTCCGGGCCTGGCTTGCGGCGGCGCTGATCACCGCCCTGCTCGGCATCATCGGATATTTCCACGCCATTCCGGGTTTCGAGGTCTTCACCCTTTACGACCGCGCTAAGGGCGCCTTTCAGGACCCGAATGTTTTCGGCCCCTTTCTGGTGACGCCCTCGCTTTACCTCATTTACGGCCTTCTCACCGGCAAGGCGATGCATGCGCCCTGGCGGATCGCCGGGCTGCTCATCCTGTCGCTTGCTGTGTTCCTGTCGTTCTCGCGCGCGGCCTGGGGCCTGTTTCTGTTCGCCACCATCCTCCTCGTCTTCGTGATGCTGCTGAAGGAGCGCACGGCTGCGTTTCGCCTGAAGATTCTCGTGCTGTTTCTCGTCGCCGCCGGGCTGATGGTCGCGGCGGTCATCATCGCGCTGCAGTTCAAGCAGGTGGCGGATCTGTTCTCCAGCCGCGCTTCGGCGGTACAATCTTATGATGGCGGCCATCTCGGGCGTTTTGCCCGCCACTACCTCGGTTTTCTGCTCGCCATGGAACACCCACTCGGCATCGGCCCCATGGTGTTCGACAATATCTTTCCCGCCGCCGAACATAATATCTGGCTGAAGAGCCTGACGACGCATGGCTGGTTCGGTTTCGTGATCTATCTCGTGTTGATCTGCTGGACCATCGCCGCCGGCTTCAGGCATCTGCTGCGGCCACGGCCCTGGCAGCCGTTCCTCATCATTTCCTGGGTAACCTTCGTCGGGCATGTGTTGATCGGCGCGGTCATCGATACCGACCACTGGCGACACTTCTTCCTGCTGCTCGGCATATTGTGGGGATGCATGGCGCTTGAAAAACGCGAAAGCCTGCGCCGCAGCGCGCGTGCCGCCTAAAACGCTTGCCCTTACGGAACCTTACGCCATTTCATGCGTTTAGCCCCGGATTCTGATTGTCAAACGGGGAGACATCTTAATGACGCAGACCAATAATCTCTATCTCATCATCGGCGCGCTCATCGTGGTCATCGCAGGCCTTGGCATCTATGTCTGGCACGAGGAAAGCAAGCCGAAAGGGATCGAGATGAATATCGGCCCCAACGGCGTCTCCGTTCAGGAGAACTGATCCGCAAGCGTCGCGCAAAGTCCGGCCATTAAGACCGGGTGCATCCCAAGCCGAACATGGCCGGGATTCGCCCGGTCTTCTTATGAGAGGAGACGAAAGGCGGGATCGATGCCCGCCGAGCCGGTTCGATACGAATGATGCGTATCGCCCGATCAAGGAAACAGCTAGCGCAATGGTCTCCTCCATCGACCTGTCCACACGCCTCACCGCCACCCGACTGGCCCTCAAGGCCATCAAGGAGCAGGAAGACAATTCCGCCGCCACATCCTCCTCCTCGACGCGGACGTCTCTCCTCGATTCCTATGGGCTGGACACCTCTTCCTCCTTGTCTTCCACCAACACGCGGCTCACGCAGCTTCTGGCGCAATATGCCCAGACCGAGAGCGAGGATACGCAGACCGACGACACGGATACCCAGCTTTCTTCCGGCGATATTACCAGGGCCGATTTCATGAAGGAGCTGAAGGAAACGCTGGAAGAACTGACCACGGATCCGGACAAGGCTTCGCAGGCCAAGGCCATGCTGGAGGCTTTGACGGCCGGCACGCTGACCGTCTCCGATCCCGCCGAGGGTGCGCAAATCAAGGCCTGGGATGTGGCCTCCGATACAGAAACCACCTCCAGACCGGCCACGGATATAGCCATGACGGGATGGAGCGACTTTCTGAAAGACCATCTCAAGCGCGACGGCTCGGCCTATGCGAGAAGCGAGGCCGGCGCCTATGTCGATACCATTTCCGGCGACAACGCGTTTTTCGGCAGCGTCGGCAGCCGCTATTATTATCTCACCTGGCCACAGGCGAAAAACGGCACTTTGACCGTATAAGCCGAATTCCCCGATGCCTGAACCGATGGCTGCGACATGGAACATGCCGCAGCCTCGCTTTCATCGTCTGCTCAGACGGCAGGCGCGGCAGCCGGTTCGGCTCCGCCGGAAAGCGCCTTCTGCAACTGCGCTTCCTGCGCCGGCGACAGCGACGTCTTGATGACCCGCCCGCGCAGGCCTTCGAATTCCGCCAGCACCTTTTCCGGCTGCACCTTGCGGATCAGCACGAACAGCGCCGAAGAACCGTTGGGAATGGTCTCGCCGAGTGATTTGATGAAATCGTCATCGATACCGAAATCCGTCAGCGAACCCGCAAGAGCGCCCGTACCGGCACCGATGGCGCCGCCGATGGCAAATCCCGCCAGCGGATTGAGGAACAGCAGGCCGACGAGGCCGCCCCAGAGACCGCCGGACAGGAAACCGGAGCTTGCGCCGATCGCCGTCAGATTGACGCTCTGTTTCAGGTGCACCTTGCCATCTTCGTCGCGAACGACGACCACGGCATCTTCCAGATCGACCAGATATTCCTTTTTGAGGCCTGCAAGCTTCAGAAGCACCCTGTCGGCCACTTCCGTTCCGTCAAAACCAACAACGACGAGTTCAGACATAGTTAGTCTCCCTGAGTTTCAATTCCGCTGCGATTGAACGCCGAAGCGGGCGGCTTGTTCCGGCAATGATGAAAAGAGGATGTGTCATGCGTTTGACGGCCGCCCATCCGGGCCGCTTCGGCCCCTATGCGCCATCCACACCCTTTGCTCCTTTTTTTATGAAAAGACCATTTTCCGCTTGCGCCCTAACAGGCTTATATATAAACGGCTTTCAGGTTCGGAGCGTAGCGCAGCCCGGTAGCGCACTTGACTGGGGGTCAAGGGGTCGTGGGTTCGAATCCCGCCGCTCCGACCATTAAAATCAGATAGATAGCCAGTTCCCCCAGAGCTGGCTATATTTGTTTCAGCTATCTGGTAACCGCGCCATGCGCGAATTAAAAAGACCGGATTCGGCTGTACGTTTATCCAGGCCTGAGAATGAGGTGTGCCGAGATGGCCAAAAAAACGAAAATAGAACACTCAGAATTCTCGGGCGAGTTTGAAGACGACGGTATCACGGTTCTGGTTGATATTTACCGGCCCGCTGGCACCCAGCAGGATTGGACGCTCGAGGTCATCAGCGAGCATGACGATGTCACCACCTGGGACGAACCCTTCGCGACCGACAAAGACGCCTGGGAAGAATTCCTGGCCACGTGCGAGAAAGACGGGATTCGCAGCTTTCTGGATGGCGAAGATCCCTCTGTCCACTAACGTTCAACTCCGCAGTGCCGGACTGTAACGGGGCGACGCCCATTGCCTTGTTGACTCTCTGCTAAAATTAGAACATTTAGTGAACAAAAGAGAGGTCATCCACTATGTCCGACGCTGAAAAAATCACCCCCATACGGCCTGACGACATAGCCGGATATGTCATCCAGTGTCATGACGGCGATGCGAAAGCGGCTGTCGAAGCCCTTCTCGGCGAAATCGAGCATCTGCAGGAACAGCTTTCCCTGGCGGTCGCCATTATGGGAAAGGGATATACGCGCGGATGGACGCCGGGCGGGGGACCGAATTAGAATTGTCTCTGCCACCGTCTTTTGGGCACCTTGACACATGCCGGCAAGCCAGATGATCGATTAGCTCTTCAGGCACAAGGCACCCCACACCGTGTCGGCTAAAGACTGCCAAGGCAAAGCGACAAGCTTAAGGCCCCGCTGGATGTCCAGACAAAGGCGGCGCCGGCATCCGTTCTACACCATCCGCTCGAAGCCTTTGCTCAATATTCATTGGAGGCGATAGCGAAATCGTCGACGACGGGCATCTTTTCCGCGTTCTCCCAGGTCCGGTCCATGGCGTAAGTTTCCGAGAGATAGGGAATGCCGATATGGCCGAAGCGGAAGGAAAGCTGGCTTTCCGCCGGTTCCTCATCAAGCTTTGCCACGCGGCTGAGATAGAGCGCGGTGGCGAGGCCTGTCCTGTCCGCACCTGCCTTGCAATGAATGAGAATGGGCTTCGGCGCATCGCGCATGATGGCGACCAGCTCGTTGACCCTGTTCATGTCGAGCTCCTGGCTTGCCGACATGCCGAAATCGATATGATTAAGTCCGAGCTCGCGGGCGGTTTCGACCTCATCGCGATACCAGGCCTTGGATTCGTTCGCGCCGCGCAGATTGATGACCGTCCTGATACCGTGGTCCCGGGTATAGCGGACGAGCTGCTCATTGCTCGGCTGGTTGGAGCGATAGAGCTGCCCCGCGACAACCTCGTGAAAATTGCCCAGGAGCTGAATTGCGTAGAGATAACCGCCTGCCGCAAGCACAGCAATACCCATGCCCCAAAAGGAGCACTTCCAGAATCTTGTCATAATAAAACGGTTCCCTCATTCGACGAGAGAACCGATACAGGCGGATTCTGACAGTAAGCTGAAAGTTATGCGACAGTATTGTAAGAGTAGAAAATTTGCGTTTGATCAACGCACGAAAACGTAAACCGCATAGACCGCGATGAGTGCGGCGGCCGCCGCCGCGGTGATGGCGCCAAGGCGTTTTTCGATGAAATGACGCACCGATTCCCCGTATTTCTGCAGCAATCCGGCAAGGATGAAAAAGCGCGCGCCACGCGTGACGACCGCCGAAAGAATGAACAGGCCAAGGCTGATATTGGCCGCGCCGGAAAGAATCGTCACTACCTTGATCGGCGGCAGATGCGCGAGCCCCGATGTCACCAGCAGGAGAACGATGGTCTCGTAATCCACGGAGTTCTTCAGATGCTCGAAGCTGTCGAGCTTGCCGTAAAATTCGAGAATGGGCCGCGCGATGCTTTCAAAGGCATAGTGGCCGAGAAACCAGCCGGCAATGCCGCCGAGAACCGAGGCGACAGTTGCCACGAGCGCATAAAACATCGCCTTTTTCGGCCTGGCCAGCACCATGGGCAGGAAAAGCACATCGGCTGGCACGACGAAGATGGAGCTTTCCACGAAAGCCACGATTGCCAGCCACCACACGGCGGTTTTGCGCGCGGCGAGCGCCATCGTCCAGGCATAGATGTTTTTCAGCATGTCGTGTCTCCGGGGAAGAGTGTTGCGGAGTGAAGGCAGGCGGGAGCCAAGGCATATCGGCGGTGATTCATGCGGTTGCCAGCGGGCCGGAGAGACCGGCCCCGAATGAGGATTAGAGACAACGCAAGAGAATGGCAAATGTTGGAAAATTTATTTTTGCATCGCAAAAAATCATAAAGACGAGCATTTCCAGCCCTCACCGCAAG
The DNA here is from genome assembly GCF_044626815.1 of Agrobacterium sp. P15N1-A. Classification (NCBI taxonomy): domain Bacteria; kingdom Pseudomonadati; phylum Pseudomonadota; class Alphaproteobacteria; order Hyphomicrobiales; family Rhizobiaceae; genus Agrobacterium; species Agrobacterium sp. P15N1-A. The sequence continues at coordinate 377,755 of NZ_JBIUPF010000001.1, forward strand.
GCGGTTGTTGCAATGCGAAATTTCACCCTGCGGTAGATGAACTCGCCTTTTTGCTGTAGAATAGAAGGTGGAGGAAAGAGGAGGAAGTTATCATGGACTATGTAAACTTCGTTACATCGATCAATCCGGTCATACTTGTCATTCTGCTGGTGGTTCTTCTTGCAGGCGCCTACAGCAACTGGGTTTCGCACTGATCCAGGCAAACCGCGCGACCAAATGTGATGAGGCTCCTTTTCTATCGGCGATAGGCATCGGGCCGGATGGATGTTATCAATCCCGGAGTTAAACAACTTCCGGGAAGCCGCATGACGAACGAATTCGCATTCACTGATACGTCTGAAAAGCTCAGCACGACGCTTGAGAAGCTGATAGGAAAGCTGCAGGGTCAGACGATCACGTTGCGCGAGTTGATGGAAGCGATCGGCGAACAGGGCCTTTTGCTTATCTGCGCAATCGCCTCCCTGCCCTTTCTCATTCCGGTTTCCATTCCCGGCGTCAGCACTGTCTTTGGTGCAGCGATTATCCTTGTCAGCCTGGCAATCACTCTCAACCGCCTGCCATGGCTGCCGGCGAAAATCCTTGACCGGCAGATGGAGACGGCAAAGCTCGTTCCAGCCCTTCAAAAAGGCGTCGCCATCGTCTCCAAGCTCGACGGTTTCATTCGCCCGCGCATTCCCGCGCTGACGACCGGCATCATCGCCAACCGCATAAACGGGCTTGCGCTGATGACAGCGGGCGTATTGCTGATGATGCCGCTCGGCTTCATTCCCTTCTCCAACACCCTTCCAGGCGTCGCGATCCTGCTTTTTTCGGCCGGGATGATTCAGAGGGATGGCGTCACCGTGCTTGGCGGCTACCTGTTTCTGGGGCTGACGGCGATTTATTTCGCGGCGCTCGCCTATGCGGCCTTCTGGGCTGGCCAGGGCATCAGCAGCTCCATCGGCGCATAGGCCTATTGCCCGCCGCCATTGCGGGTGTCGCGGCGGTTCTGCCGCGACGCCCACCAGACCGCCAGCCGTCGCCGCTGGCGGCGAACCGCCGGCAAATCGTGGGAAAGCACGATAAGACCGAGTGGAATCATCCAGAAGCCGAGAACGGGCAGGAAACCCAGCGTTCCGCCCACCACCAGCGCCGAGCCCGTCGCAATCCTGCCGACGCGCGAACGCGGCATGGCAAGGCTCCATTTTCCGAAATGGAGGCGGTGCGTTCTGTGGTCGATACCGAATTTCATTCCATCTTGCCCTTTTGCATCTGGCCTGTGGATAATTTTTTCACCGGCGATAAGCCCGGAAAATCGGGACTCTGGAGTGATAAAACAAGAGGAATGCGTTTTTTTTGAAAAAACCGCTTGGCAAATCGGAAAAGCATTTGTATTACCCCGCTCACACCGCGCCAAGCAGCGCACGTTCCCTGGTAGCTCAGCGGTAGAGCATTCGACTGTTAATCGACAGGTCGCCGGTTCGAATCCGGCCCGGGGAGCCATTTCTCTCAAAAACATGTTTTGAAGAGCGAAGTGCAGCTGCAATTCGCCCCGTTCTTCTCGGGGGTTGTCGTGACTTCCCCATCATCCGGCCGTCAAACGATCAGCTCTTCTTGACCGCCCGCTTCGTCGCCTTCGTGGCGTTGGTCAGCGCCGGAGGATCGCTTGCCGGAAAACTCTCCTCAAGGCTCTCGGTGAGATCGTCTTCCTTGTTCTTGTCCGTAGATTTCCGCTCTTTCTCAAGCGATTTTACCGCGGGCGATTTGGCCTTTGCCGGAGTTGCCTTTTTCGCGGGCGTCTTCTTCGCAGGCGCCTTTTCGGCAGCAGACTTCTTCACACCATTTCCGCTTTCGGACTTTGCCGCTTCCGCATCTGCGGAAAGCTCCCGTTCCGCCTCGATCCAGTGTCTTTCATGATGCCCGTCGGGTCTTCCTTCCCTCTCCCATATTGCGCGCGCTTTTTCACGGATTGCGGCTTCGCGGTCATGGCTCATAACGGACCTCCCTGTTTACGTTGCACCGGTTTGATTGTGCCATTGAAAAAACAAAAAAAGCCAGAGTTAGTTCCGCCTTGACCTGCGACGAATGAGCATTTCCGCGAGAAAGGGAACCGTCATCGTCCGCCGATCGTTTGGCCTGCAGAAACCAGCAGGAGATCGCTTCATGACCACCCCACAGAAGCCGAAAACCAAACCGCTTGATATTGAGGACGATGATGTCGCGCGTTTCGAAACAGACAGCGAGCTGAAAGCCAAAGATGGCGAGATTTATCCGGACGAGAGCATGAGCCTGCGTGCGCGCCGGCAGGCCGCAAGGCAGCACGAGGACGCTTTCATCGTCGCAACAGACCTTGAGGACGACGACCAGCGCGACGCAGCACCTGGCACCAGAGAGCAACCCTAGGCCCAAAAATGGAAAAGGCGGGTCAAAGCCCGCCTTTATCAAAAAATGCCGTCAAAAATGTCAGAGGATTTATCGGCGGACCGACACGATGGCCTTGCGGTTGAAGTTCGACACCTGCACCCGGCCGGACTGGTTGCCGCCGAGGATCTGGGCGGTCTTGCCGCTCATGCTCTTCAAAATGCCGGCGTGGTAACCACGGCCGTTGCGAATGACGACGACATCGCCGGGCTTCGCCTGACTGACGGGCACGGCATAACCGAAGGATGTCCACGACTTCGCAAATCCATAGGATTTGGGAGATTGCCGGCCGGCCTTGCTGGCGACCGCATGCAGGAAAAGGCCGCACCATGGGGTGCTGCGGGGATTTGCGCCAAGAATGTTCTTGAGGCTCTTGTTGTTCTTGGACTCATGCAGTCCGGTGTATTTTTCTGCCTGGTTCAGCATGCCGGCGGAGGCCGATGCAACGACTGTAAAAGACAAGGCAACCGATAGAATTAACGCGGATACTCTCAAACGTCTCGCCCTTATGTTAGAGGGCGCCCGTGTATTGTGACAATTTAGCGACAATTTGACGAGAAATGGGCAGAAATCAGACGCCTATTCCTGTGCGCTGATCTGTCATTGCTTCAAAACAGGCTGCCCTGCGCTTCATCGGCGCGGCTGCGGCCGGCATTTTCAAGATCCAGCATACGCAATTTGGTGGTGGTGCCTCCCGGTGCGGAGAAGCCGCCAAGCCTGCCGCCGGCGGCGAGAACCCGGTGGCAGGGAATGATCAGCGGCACCGGATTTTTCGCCATGGCCTGACCGACATCGCGTGCCTTTTCCATGCCGAGACCAAGCGTTTTTACGATGCCGCCATAGGTCGTCGTGTCGCCCCAGCCGATCTGCCGCGCAACGGCGTAAACATCGAGGAAAAACCGCTCCTGCCCGGCGAGATCGAGTTCGACGGCGGTAAAATCGATCTCCTCGCCGCCGAAATAACGGGTGATCATTGCAATCACCTCACGCGTGCGGGTTTCGGGAACGGCGATGGAGGCGGATGGCAGGCGCTTCTGGAGAAGTTTTTCGGTCTCGCCGGCATCAGAACCGGGCAATTGCAAACGCACGATGCCCCGCCCCGCCCATGCAAGGCCGCAATGGCCGAGGGCTGTGGGAAAAACAATATAGCCGTAGTGGTTGCTCATTGCCGTCGCTCATCCGCTTTTTCGCATGCACGATGCCATATCCCGCATTCGAAACAACCCGTTTCCTGCTCCTCAACAAACAAGGCCACCCGTTTTGGCGGGTGGCCTTATACACATCAGTTCCGAAAATCCGTTCAGGACGCGATTTTGTCCGGCTCTTCCACAAGGCACTGCGCCTGCCGGCTGGCGGCAACGAAGGCCGTGCGGGCAATTTCCCCCGCCACGTCGCCCATCAGCGAGGCGCGGCACAGGCGCAGCGCCTGTTCATGCACCTTGTCGCCACGCTCAGGCCATTCGTGCTGGAGAAAATCGAAGGCTTCGTAAACGCCATTGAAAATCCGGGGAGCACCGTTTTCAAGGGAGATGGTAACGGGCTTTTCCCACTTAACGTCATTCAGCAACATTGATTGCACTTCCATGCTCTATTAACCCGCGACAAACGCCGGCTCCTCCAGTTGGTTCCCTTTATCAGCGGTTTCAAGGGCGAAAAAATAACCCTCGAAAAACCATGCACCTCCATCTTTCCATTCTAGCCGATTTGCGGAACAAAGCGTTTCAACACTCGTTCAAGCGGAAGTGAACCGGGTCCTTTCATGCCGACAACAGCCTCCCCCGCCATCGTCTGGTTCCGCAAGGACCTGCGCCTTTCGGACAACCTCGCCCTGCTTGCCGCCGTGGAACATGGCGGCCCCGTCATCCCCGTCTATATCAGGGAAAAATCATGCGGCCCGCTGGGCGGCGCACAGGAGTGGTGGCTTCATCACTCCCTCACGTCCCTTACCGCTGCACTGGAGAAAATCGGCAGTCGCCTCGTGCTTCTCAGCGGCGACGCCGGCGAGACGTTGCGCCATCTGATATCGGAAACCGGTGCGGAGGCAGCATTCTGGAACCGCCGATACGATCCCGCCGGCATGCTGACGGACAAGGCGCTGAAACAGACGCTTCGGGATGACGGCCTGACGGTCCGCAGCTTTTCCGGCCATCTGCTGCATGAGCCATCGAGGCTGCAGACGAAATCCGGCGGTCCCTACCGGGTCTATACGCCCTTCTGGCGGGCGCTGGAGGGCGGCGAGGAGCCGCATGCGCCGGCGGATGCGCCGAAGCGTCTGAAGGCGCCGAAGACGTGGCCGAAATCGGAAAAGCCGGGCGATTGGAAACTCTTACCCACCAAGCCGGACTGGGCGAAACACTTCGGCGCCATTTGGTCTCCCGGCGAAGGCGGTGCGCGGGAAAAACTCGACGATTTCATCGATGGCGCTTTGAAGGGCTACGAAGAAGGCCGCGACTTTCCGGCAAAGGACGCAACCTCTTTGCTTTCGCCGCATCTGGCGTCCGGCGAAATATCGCCTTCTACCGTCTGGCATGCGACGAAGGGGCTTTCGCAACATATCTCCTCCAACGATATCAGCCGCTTCCGCAAGGAACTCGTCTGGCGGGAATTCTGCTACCACCTGCTGTTTCACTTTCCCGAACTGGACGAGAAGAACTGGAACGACAGTTTCGACGCCTTCCGCTGGCGAGACGATGAAAAATCCTTCACGGCGTGGACCCGTGGGATGACGGGATATCCGATCGTCGATGCCGGCATGCGGCAATTGTGGAAACACGGCACCATGCACAACCGGGTGCGCATGATCGTGGCGTCCTTCCTCATCAAACATCTGCTGATCGACTGGCGCAAGGGCGAGAAATGGTTCCGCGACACGCTCGTCGATGCGGACCCGGCCTCCAATGCCGCCAACTGGCAATGGGTGGCGGGTTCGGGCGCGGACGCGTCGCCGTTTTTCCGCATCTTCAACCCCATATTGCAGGGCGAAAAATTCGACGCCGATGGCGGCTATGTGCGCCATTTCGTGCCGGAGCTGGAAAAGCTCGAGCGGAAATACACCCACAAGCCGTTCGAAGCACCGAAAGAGGCGCTGAAGAAGGCGGGCATCGAGCTTGGCAAGACCTATCCGCTGCCGATCATCGACCATGGAAAGGCGCGGGAAAGAGCGCTTGCGGCCTATGCCGACGTCAAGAAGAACGCATAAAATTGGGTATCAGCAAAATTTTGCGTGGCTAAGCCAAAGCCGGGAAGATAATTTCTTGCCTTGAAGCGGTTGTAACGGGACATAACGGCACCTAATTTCCGCTCAGACAAGAAGGCTCAATCATGACCATTCACTCCTCTGCGCTCAGTGCCATCGGCAACACGCCGCTCATCCGCCTGAAAGCCGCCTCTGAAGCGACGGGGTGTGAAATCCTCGGCAAGGCGGAGTTCCTCAATCCCGGCCAGTCGGTGAAGGATCGGGCCGCGCTCTATATCATCCGCGATGCCGAACGGCGCGGGCAGCTGCGACCGGGCGGCACCATTGTGGAGGGTACTGCGGGCAATACCGGCATCGGCCTGTCGCTGGTCGCCAATGCACTCGGCTACAAGACAGTCATCGTCATTCCCGAGACGCAGAGCCAGGAAAAGAAGGACGCGCTGAAGCTGCTTGGCGCCAAGCTGGTCGAAGTTCCGGCCGCTCCCTATTCCAACCCGAATAATTACGTGAAGGTTTCCGGCCGGCTGGCCAAACAGCTTGCCGCGACGGATGAGAACGGCGCGATCTGGGCCAACCAGTTCGACAATATCGCCAACCGTCAGGCCCACATCGAAACGACTGCCCCCGAAATCTGGGACCAGACGGATGGCAAGGTCGACGGCTTCATATGCTCCGTCGGTTCCGGCGGGACGCTTGCGGGCGTGGCCGATGGCCTGCGCGATTTCAACCCTGATATCAAGATCGGCCTTGCCGACCCTCAAGGTGCGGCCCTTTACGAATTCTACAAGCACGGCGTCCTGAAGTCCGAAGGTTCTTCCATCACCGAGGGCATTGGGCAGGGCCGCATCACCGCCAATCTGGAAGGTTTTACGCCGGACTTTTCCTATCGTATTTCGGATGCGGAAGCGCTGCCGGTGCTGTTCGATCTGGTGACGAAGGAAGGGCTTTGCCTCGGCGGCTCCTCCGGCATCAACATCGCCGGCGCAATCCGCCTTGCCCGCGAGCTCGGTCCGGGGCATACAATCGTGACGATACTGTGCGACTACGGCAATCGTTATCAGTCGAAGCTCTTCAATCCGGACTTCCTGCGTTCCAAGGGACTTCCGATACCGCAGTGGCTGGCGACGAAAAGCGAGATTGCGGTTCCGTACGAAACCGTTTGAGGACATGCCGAAATGCCTGTGAATGCCCTGTTCCGTGACGATTTTTATCTTTCCACCGCAGAAGCGATCGTCACGGCGGTGCATGAGGATGGCGGCATAGAGCTGGACCAGACTTGCTTTTACGCCACCTCCGGCGGACAGCCGGGCGATAGCGGCTTTCTCGAGCGGGCGGATGGGTCGCGCATCGAACTCGGCATCACCAGAAACGGTGCCGACAAGAGCGTCATCATCCATGTGCCGCTCGAAGGCCAGCCTTCTCCTGATATCGGCGAGAAGCTGACCCTGCATGTGGACTGGCCGCGTCGTTACAAGCTGATGCGCATGCACACGGCCTGCCATCTGCTCTCCGTCGTCTGCCAGTGGCCGATTACCGGTGCGGCGGTCGGCGAGGATGAATCGCGTGTCGATTTCGATATGTCGGAAACCATCGACAAGGATGAGGTGACGGCAAAGCTGATGGAGCTGGTGAAAGCCAACCATCCCGTCTTCCTGCAATGGATCACCGACGAGGAACTGCAGGCCAATCCGGGTATCGTCAAATCCAAGAATGTGCGCCCGCCAATGGGCCTCGGCCGCGTCAGCCTCGTCTGCATCGGCGAAAATTCCAGCATCGACAGCCAGCCCTGCGGCGGCACCCATGTTTCCGAAACGCAGGAAGTGGGCGATATTCACATTGCCAAGATAGAAAAGAAGGGCAAGGAGAACAGGCGGTTCCGCATTCGTTTCGGCGCGCCTGAAGCTGTTGCCTGAGATTGGGAGAGACATCGTGAGCACGGATAAGAGCCGTTTCGTCGTTTCGGCGGACTGGGTGGAAAAGCAGCTCGGCACGGCCGGGTTTCGTGTCGTTGATGCCTCCTGGTATCTGCCGGCGCACAAGCGCAACGGTGCGGAAGAATATGCGGCGGGTCACCTGCCCGGTGCGGTATTCTTCGATCAGGACAAGATCGCCGATCATACCACCGGCCTGCCGCATTCCCTGCCCTCGCCGGAATCCTTTGCGGAACAGGCCGGCGCGCTTGGCCTCAGCGATACAGATACGATCGTGGTTTATGACGGCCCCGGTTTCTTTTCCGCGCCGCGTGTGTGGTGGATGCTGCGGGTGATGGGCGTGCGCAAGGCCTATGTGCTGGATGGTGGCCTTGATGGCTGGAAACGCGAAGGCCGGCCGCTCGAAACCGGCACGCCGGAAATCGAGCCGGCAACCTTCACGCCTGATTTCAACGAGAAGCGCGTAACCTCGCTTGATGCCATGCGCGGCATCCTCGACAGCGGCGAAAAACAGATTGCCGATGCCCGTGGCGCCGGACGCTTTACCGGCGACGAGGCCGAGCCGCGTGCCGGCATGCGTTCCGGCCACATGCCCGGCGCACGCAGCCTGCCCGCGACGGCTTTTTCTGAAAACGGTCACTTCAAGGACCTCACCGCCATCCGCAAGATGGTGACCGATGCCGGTATCGATCTTTCGAAGCCCGTCGTCACCAGTTGCGGCTCGGGCGTCACCGCCGCCGTCATTACGCTGGCGCTGGAATCGCTCGGTCACAAGGATAATTCGCTTTATGACGGCTCATGGTCGGAATGGGGCGGATTGCAGGATACGCCGGTGGTTACCGGTCCGGCGGATGCAATCCCCACATTGTCGCACGGACCGCTGAAGGCGCATGTGACGCAGCTGGAAATGACGGCTCCGCAGAAGGTCAGCCTGCCGATCCCCGTGAACATCCAGACAGCGCTGATGCGGGTCAACAATATTCCCCTGCATTTCTACCGCTATCTTTACTGGCGGGTGGGGAAACGCTGGCACTGGCAAAAGCGCATGCGCATGAGCGATGCGGAGCTTTCCGCCATCCTGCGCGATCCGAAAAACAGCGTCACGGTTCTTTATATGAACGGTGCGCCCGCCGGTTTCTTCGAACTGAACAAGGCGAGCGACGAGGTGACCGAGCTGTCCTATTTCGGGCTGCTGGAAGAGGCGATCGGTGCAGGCGTCGGCAAGTGGTTCCTGTTGCAGGCGCTTTACGCCGCCTGGCAGGACAATCCGCAACGGGTGACGGTGAGCACCAACACGCTCGACCATCCGCGCGCGCTGCAGCTTTACCAGATGATGGGCTTTTCGCCCGTCGGCACCTATGAGGCCTGGGTGGAGCCGCTTGCCGATACCGAGCTTCTGGAGATATCGCTGCGCAACTGAGGGGCGCCGGTTCACCAGTCTCATTCCCATGCTTGTTCACAGAAATGACGGCGGAAGGGGACGCAGCACTCACGCTTTGTCGATAGTCAGATGGGTAGCGCCCTCGCCGGCCACGGTTCCCGTGCAGCGATAACCAAGTGCAGGCGAATCCATCCCTTCGAAAAGTTGCTCTCTTCTCGCTCCGCGCCGTGTCCGTCAGGCGAGATGGCGAAATTGCGAACGACAATCTTCGGCACGGCACTCTCCTCCCATCGGGAAGCCATATTGCCAACGTCGGCAATCCAGCCCTCAGATTTCCCGTTCCAGATTAACGGCGGCCGTCGGGATTTGCCCGCCGGCAGCGCCCTTGTCTTCGGTGACGGTGTTCAGGAGGTGATCGGCAATCAGTTCCGCCTGGAACTTGCCGAGTTCATAGCAATAGGTGATCTCGCGCTTTTCCGACGACCAGTAGACGTCGGGACGGCCGCAGGATTTGGCCGTCAACTTGACGTCGCCCTTCAGGCCATAGCTGCTAAAACTGCGGCTGATGAGATCGAGAACCTTCGATTCCTTGATCATGATGGCGTAGGGCTCAAGTTCCGGGTCGCGCGGCGGCACGTAGCTGACGGAAAATCTGGAAGACGTCTGGCTGCGGTGGGAGCTCAGAAAATTCTCCCAGGCCGAAGCGACGCCCGGATAGGCGGTGGCGCATTTGTCGAATTCGGCATTGTTGAGCCCCATCATGGCGGCCAGATCGCCATAACCGTCCTTGTCGCGGCCGACCATCAGGCAGGCCATGTTGCGATCGCGGCTCCTGTCGGGCACCAGCGCGGAGAAGACCGGGGCTTCGTGCTCAGGCAAAGTCTCCGCCTCACGCGCCAGATACCAGCTGTCCGTGGCATTGACGAGCGCGGTGTCGAGCCATTCCTCGTTGGCCTGGAGGATGAGCGTGCCAGCCAGTTGATCGGCCGGGGCCTGCACACTTGCCGTGTCCGCCGTTCCGAAATCCGAGATCAACATGCGCGCGCCCTCGTGATAAAGCGAGAAGATCGCATTGCCGATGACGAAATTGACCGCCTGCTGAAGCTGTTCGTCGGACAGGCCATCGAGACCGGAGGCGACCTGCGCCTCGGCCTCAAGCGGAGCCGTCAACGAAACGAAAGCCAGCGGAACGGCGGCCAGAAAACGACGGAACATAAAATCAGACCTTCCGGGAACGAGGAGCGTCACTGATTCCCGAAGCTAACGAGTCACGCAATGGGCTGGTTGCATCGCCTGTCAAGAATCGGGTGGATAGTGATCCGTTTCGGGACCATAGCTGCAAAGAAGCAACGCCGATCCCAACCCAGGAGGTCTCCACCATGAACGATCTCGTTTTCACTGCAATGCCGGCCAAGCAAGCCGAAGCCTACCGGGCGGGAGCCGCCGACGCCTATGGCAATCCGCCGGAAAAGGCCGTTTCTCCCGGCGACATGCCCTGTCGCCACTGCCTGCGTCAGATCGGCGAAGGCGAAGGGATGCTGATCCTCGCCTATCGGCCCTTTCCCTCGCTGCAGCCCTATGCGGAAACGGGGCCGGTGTTTCTGCATGCCGACGCCTGTGAGCGCTACCCGCAGACGCAGGCCATTCCGCCGATGCTGGACAGCCCCGATTACATCGTGCGCGGTTATGGAGCCGATGACCGCATCGTCTACGGCACCGGCGCGGTAACGGCGACAGACGAGATCGTTTCGCGCGCGCGGCACCTTCTGGAACGCGCGGATGTCGCTTATGTGCATGTGCGCTCCGCCCGCAATAATTGCTATCAGTGCCGTATCGACACAGCATAATCGGCAATTACATGCAATTTTAAGAGAAGAACTAAATGGCTCTCAAGTTTTCCGCGCCATGATGCAGGTATCGGAAACAATTGATTTGAGCAGCAAAATGACAAACAACCTCAATATGGCGACACGGACCGCGCCCCGCAGCAAGACCAGGATTTTTGCGACCGTGCATTATTTCAGCCAGTCGACCAGAGGGCGTGTGGTCGATCTTTCCGCCACCGGAATGGCGCTCGAGCTGGATGGGCCTTTCGCCGCCGCCAAGGGCAGCCGGGTCAAGGTGCAGAGTGAGGATCTCGGCTTCATCGAGGGCGTCGTGCAATGGCAGCACATGAACCGCCTCGGCCTGCAGCTCAAGCTTTCCACCAACACGCTGGCGCAGCTCTCCTCCTATTTCCGCTTCTTCCACGAGGAAGTGAAACCGACGCTGGCCCGCTGATCCTGAGCGCAGCAATGCACAGAACGTAGGATGCGCATTCTCCGGTGCGGCGACACCTGCGCCGCACTCCCGTGATAAAAAATTTATCAAACGGTTGAAAACCGGCCCATCTGTCACGGGCCTGTCATTTTGGTGATGGACTCCTCTGCGATTGCTTCTACCCTGTCAATTTTCAAGACAGAGCAAGCTTCATCCGAAGGAGTTCCCATGTCGTCGCTTCTCGCTCTCCATCCCATTACCCGGCGTTCGCTACTGGGCGGCATCGCAGCCTCCTCGGCGCTGGTGATGCTGCACCCTTTTGCTGCGCGTGCGGCGGCCAACCAGGCGCATCTGCGCATCATGGAAACGACCGATATCCATGTTCACGTCTTTCCGTATGATTATTACGCCGACAAGCCGAACGACACGATGGGACTGGCGCGCACCGCCTCAATCATAGACACCATCCGCGCCGAAGCCGGAAACTCGATGCTGGTGGACAATGGCGACTTCCTGCAGGGCAATCCGCTCGGCGACTATATCGCCTATGAGCGCGGCATGAAGGCCGGCGACAAGCACCCCGTGATCAACGCCATGAACGTGCTGGGTTACGATTGCGGCACGCTCGGCAACCATGAATTCAATTACGGTCTCGACTATATGTCGAACACGCTGGCGGGTGCGGGTTTCCCTTACGTCTGCGCCAACCTCACCAAGGGCCAGCTTGCTTCCGATCCGAAGAACGACGAGCTGTTCTTCAAGCCCTATGTCATTCTGGAAAAGCAGATCCGCGACGGCGGCGGCGTGACGAGCCCGGTCAAGGTCGGCATTATCGGCTTCGTGCCGCCGCAGATCATGATGTGGGATTCCAAGAACCTCGAGGGCAAGGCGCAGACGCGCGATATCGTCGAGGCGGCAAAAGCCTGGGTTCCGGTCATGAAGGAGGAAGGTGCGGATATCGTCATCGCCCTTTCCCATTCCGGTATCGACGGCAAGGGCCAGACCGAGCGCATGGAAAACGCCTCGCTTTATCTGGCGGGTGTCGAAGGCATCGACGCGATCTTCACCGGCCACCAGCATCTGGTTTTCCCCGGTCCGAAGACCTGGGACGGCATCGAGGGTGCGGATGCGGTCAAGGGCACGCTGATGGGCAAGCCGGCGGTCATGGCCGGTTTCTGGGGTTCGCATATGGGCCTCATCGACCTGCTGCTCGAAAAGGACGGCAAGAGCTGGAAGATCGTCGACTTCACCTCCGAAGCGCGGCCGATCTACCACCGCGACGAAAACCGCAAGGTCGTCGCCGACTTCACGGACAAGGCGGAAGTCCTCGCCGCCGCCAAGGCCGATCACGAGGCGGCCCTTGCCTATGTGCGCCGTCCCGTCGGCAAGACCTCCGCGCCGCTCTATTCCTATTTCGCGCTGGTGGCCGACGATCCTTCCGTGCAGATCGTCTCCAATGCCCAGACCTGGTACATCAAGGACATGCTGAAGGAAGGGCAATACAAGGATCTGCCCGTGCTTTCGGCGGCAGCCCCCTTCAAGTCCGGCGGTCGCGGCGGTGCGGATTATTATACCGATGTCCCCGCCGGTGACATCGCCATCAAGAACGTCGCCGATCTTTACCTCTACCCCAACACGGTGCAGGCGGTGCTGATCAACGGCGCGCAGGTGAAGAACTGGCTGGAAATGTCGGCCGGCATGTTCAACACGGTCGAGGCCGGTGCAAAGGATGCGCCGCTGCTGAATGCGGACTTCCCGTCCTATAATTTCGATGTCATCGACGGCGTCACCTATCAGATCGATATTTCCAAACCGGCGAAATTCGACAAGGACGGCAAGGCCGTCAACCCGGACAGCAACCGCATCGTCAACCTGCAATTTGAAGGCAAGCCGATCGATCCCGAGCAGAAATTCGTGGTGGCGACCAATAATTACCGGGCGAGCGGCGGCGGCAAATTCCCCGATATCGCCGGCGACAAGGTGATCTTCGTGGCCCCCGACACCAACCGCGACGTGATCGTGCGCTATATCATCGATCAGGGCACCATCAACCCGTCTGCGGATGCCAACTGGTCCTTCGCGCCGGTGGCCAATACCACGGCGATCTTCGAGACCGGCCCCAAGGGCCGCCACTATGCGGCCGATATCAAGGGCGCGAAGATCGAGGATGCCGGCGACGGCGCGGAAGGTTTCGCGAAGTTCCGTCTGGTTCTTTGACGACCGTACCCTCCCGGCGGCTTATCGTCGGGAGGGCACTTCCCTATTCGCGCCCACCGAGCGCTCGCAGCAGAAGCGGCAGTTCCAATGGCGGTTTCTGTTCGATGCGCCGATAATCGCTGCCATCGCGGTTACGGCGGATGAGCCTCAGGCCGACCATGTCGCGCCTCAGCATGGCCGCATCCCCGAACAGGTGCAGGCTATCCAGAAAGCTGCTGAATTCGCGCTCTGAAAAGCTCCGCCCGGCGGGAATTTTCGCCCATAGATACCAGAGGCACAGTTCCTGCTGCGAGCGGCGGGCCGGCCATTGCATCAGCCGGCCGGCGGCGTCGAAGACACGAACGGTCTTCAGCACCCTGCTCTCATTAACTGCCGGCAGCATCTCTGGCCGGGATGATCCGCTGCCATCGGATGGCTCGCGTGAGGCTCGCAATTGCTGGAAATTTCGGAACCCGGCAGCCCGGCTCAGAAGATTGAGCATCTCCACATGGCTTGGCTTTCGGTCCAGCCTGCCGATCTGTTCGCGGACGGATTTGGCGAAAGTCGAGAGGTCGGCGATATCAATGGAAAGGATCGAACGTGGCATGACTTACCCTCAAGTGCCATTCCGAAAAGGTGTCGCTGATCGCCGGCTTCCGACATGGCACGGGATAAGTGCTGTCAAACTTTAAAAATGCAGGTTTAGCTTCCCTTGCGGGACGGCGATGCCTCGGTGAACTGCTGACCGTGATTTAGGTATAGGCAGGCGACCTGCCCACGTCAATTGGCCCTGCTGGCATAGCGCCGAGGTTGCCGAGGGTTTCTTCTCCCCGCCGAGGAGAGGAAACGCGCGGCACCCTCTCGCTTCACATGCAATTCTCACGACTTCAGCCAATGTCACTCAGCGGCGACAGAAATGGTCCTCTGCTTGTTCGCCGCAAGCATCCCGTTGAAATCCTTATGGTTCGGACAGGCAGAGAGGCGTTGCTGAAATGCTTCGGCAAGCCATTGGCCGGCGGGACCTGCGGGTGAATCGACCCGCCGCAGCGCAAAAAGCGGATATTCGCCCTGCTCATAGGCCTCGAGTTCAAGCGCCTTGAGGCTGCCATTGGTGATGTCGTTACGGACGATCGATGCGGGCAGACCGCCCCAACCCAGACCGCCCTTGATGAGCTGGTATTTTGTGGCGATGTCGCTGACCCGCCATGTCTTGTAGGAAAGGACATTAAAATCGCGGCCCTTGGTCAGGCCGGATGCATCGGTGACGACAAGCTGAACCTCCTCGCGCACATCGGCAAGGCCCAGCGGCCGCTCGATCTGCGCGAGCGGGTGATCCGACGCAACGACCGGCAACATGAAGGAATGGCCGACCTTTTCGACGACGAGTTCATCGTCCTGTCGCAGCATCGCCCCACCGATGCCAATACCTGCCTTGCGGGAGAGCACCATCTCCATGACCATGCCCAGCTCGCCGACATTGAGGCTGAGGGTGACGGTTGGGAATTGCTGGCGAAAATCCCTCAGCACGGCCACCATGGCCTCCGCCGGCACCATGGTGCTGATGGCGACCGAGAGTTCCGCCTCAAGCCCCTGCTTCAGCCCCTTGGCGCGGGCGCGCATCTCCTGCAGGCCGGCGACGATGCGCCTTGCATCCTCCAGCATGGCGCGGCCTTCATCCGTCAGCTTCGGCTGGCGCACGCCGCTGCGCTCGAACAGCGTCACTTCAAGCTGCGCCTCGAGATTGGCGATGGTGTAGCTGACCACCGACTGGGCGCGATTGAGCGCCCGTGACGCGGCGGAAAAACTGCCGGTCTCGGCAACCGTCAAAAACACCTGCAATTGATCGAGCGTCGGGTTCGCGTCCATGTCCCATCCATTTCATCGATAGATTGCTTCCACATTATCACAGTTTTCTTGATGGCAGTAATTTTTCATATAGAGCGCAAAGGAAGGGCATCGTGCTCTCCCGCCCTCCCAAGGCGCCCGTCAATTCATCGCATATGCAAGGAAAGACCATGTCCAACATTCTTCTCATCACCTCCAGCCCGCGTGGCGACGAATCGGTTTCGAACAAGTTTGCCGGTGAACTCGCAAACAAGCTGAAGGCCAAGTCGGCTTCCAACACCCTTGTCCACCGCGATCTCGCTGCTGACCCAATCCCGCATCTCGACACCGTCAAGACCGCCGCCATCCGCAAGGCGCCCGACCAGCGCACCGCCGAAGAAGCGGTTGCCGCCGATTATTCCGACAAGCTGGTAACCGAGCTTCTGGCCGCCGATACCGTCGTCATCGGTACCGGCCTGATCAATTTCAACATTTATTCCGGCCTGAAGTCGTGGATCGACAATGTCGCCCGCGCCGGCCAGACCTTCAAATACACCGAAACCGGCCCGGTCGGCCTCGCCACCGGCAAGAAGGTCTACATCGTTCTGGCCGCTGCCGGCGTTTACTCCGAAGGTCCGGCCGTATCGATGAACCATGCCGTCCCTTACCTGAAGACCGTTCTCGGCTTCATGGGCATGACCGATGTGGAAGTGATCTATGTCGAAGGCCTGGCATTCGGTCCGGAAGCCGTTGAAAAGGCTGTGGCCGCCGCTGAAGCCAAGGTTGCCGAGCTGGCGCAGGCCGCTTAAGCCGATTTGATTGAGGCTGATACCGAAAAGGTGTCAGCCGACCCACATTCCGTAACGGCCGTGGACCTGGTCCCGGCCGTTATTTTTTGCCGCGTAGAGCCGCGAGTCGGCCTCCGACAAGAGTGCACGGAAAAGCTGTCCATCCTCGAAAGCGGTGGCGACGCCGATACTGACGGTCAGCGGCGAACCGTCCGGTCGCTGCAGGTCCGCAAGGATCGCGGCCCGGAGACTGTCCGAAAATGCCAGCGCCGTTTCATGCGCCATCGCCGGCAGGAGGGCCACGAATTCCTCGCCGCCGAAGCGGTAGAGATGTCCCAGCGGCTGCACGGCACGCTTCAGGACGGCGGCGAATTCCCGCAAGATCTCATCGCCCTGCAGGTGCCCGAACGTATCGTTGACGGTCTTGAAATGATCGATATCGACAATCAGCACGCTGACCGGCCGCTTTTTCTCCAGGCATTCCACGACGACGGAGGGCGCATCGAGCTCCATGCGGGCGCGGTCCGATACGCCGGTCAGCATATCGCGTCCGGAGCGGGACAGAAGCTCCTCGTAACGTTCCCTGAAAGTGAGATCGTTGAAGACATCGGCAACGCTGCGGCGTGTCAGAAAGCGGCCCTTGGCCGATGTCAGCCAGAGATAGGTGGCAAACAGCAGCGAATAGATGCCGACTGCCGCCATCTTCGCCTTCCAGCCATCGTAAAAGACATCGAGAGGTGCGTTGAACAACAATCGCAGCGCCCCATAAAAACCCGCCTGATCAAAGCTCAGGATAACGACGCCGCAGATCGCGAAGCGCAGCACGATATGGCGCTGCAGATAACGCCCCAGCTTTTCGTAAAACAGGATGATGGCGATGGCGTCGATATAAAGCAGGCTGGTTCCCCAGACCATCAGGACGCCCATCTCATCCAGAAATGCGGTGCTGACCGATTGCCCGGGAACGATCGCCACCGTCTGGTGGAAACGGATGATCTGCGCCATGGTGACGGTCACTATATTGCCGAGAAACAGGCCGTAGATCGGCTGTCGAACGACCGCCGCGTCCTCCCGCATATAGAGCATGAGGATCATCATCAGCTTGCCGGCAAAAAGGATCGAGGAGCCGGGCGACGCCACACCGAAAGGCAGCTGCACGTAAAAGACGGCCGCCAGATAGGTCTCCAGAAAATGCATGACACCCAGCGCGGTGAGAAAAACACCGATGCCAAGAATATGCCGGTAATGAAGGAATGCCGTCATTACCGAAAAATAGACGATGGCCTCCGTCAGAAAGAGGGCCAGATTTGCCCATTGCATCGGCACATGCCCTATCGATCCACATCGCGCGGGTTGATTGGCGCGACTCCATGCTCTCTAGAGACGATAGGCCGAAGCAAACAACGGAATGTTAATATCCGCGGCAAGAATGCGTCATCATTTTCCTGGGAAGAGCGACGCGCCGTTCTGGTCGATGATGAGCTTTGCCTTGCGGATCGTGAACTCCACCGCATCGTCCATGCTGGTGAAGACGTCGGCGCGCACGAATTCATGTACCAGCACTTCATCGCCGGCCTTTTTTTCGATGCGGCCCGCCAGGCGGAACTGGCCGCCTTCCTTGATCGGCGTCGCATAGATCAGATACTCGCCATGCGCATGCGGCTCCGCCTGGGCGACCTTCTGCGGCGCGTCGGAGGACGGCTGGCCGGAGCCGAAGGCCGAGAGGATTTTGGAAAAAAACGATGCCATGGCTTTCACTCCCTCAATCTGTGTCAGTTTTGAAGGGCGGAGGTCATCCGCCCTTCCCTGCCTCTTCCGATCAGATGATCAGGTTCGACAGGATGTCGTTTTCGGTGATGTCTTCATAACCGAGACCGGCCGCCTCGAAGCGCTCCAGCAGGCCCGCGAAATTTTCCTTCGCGCTGGTTTCGATGCCGATCAGGATCGAACCAAAATTGCGGGCCGATTTCTTCAGATATTCGAAACGGGCGATATCGTCATCCGGGCCGAGCAGGTTGAGGAAATCGCGCAGCGCGCCGGGGCGCTGCGGCAGGCGCAGGATGAAGTATTTCTTCACGCCCGTGTAACGCATGGCGCGTTCCTTCACATCCGGAAGGCGCTCGAAATCGAAATTGCCGCCGGAAACCACGGCGATGACCGTCTTGCCTTCCAGCCTCTCGCGGCCGAGCTTTTCCAGCGCGGCAATCGCCAGCGCGCCGGCCGGCTCCAGCACCACGCCTTCGAGGTTCAGCATCTCGATGATCGTCACGCAGATGGCGTTTTCCGGGATGAGCATGACCTGTTCGGCCGGAAAATCCTTCAGGGCATTGAAATTCAGGTCGCCGATACGGGCGACGGCGGCGCCGTCGACGAAATTATCGACCTTGTTCAGCGTCACCGGTTCGCCGCGCTCGAGGCTTTTCTTCAGGCTCGGCGCACCTTCCGGCTCGCAGAACACGAAGTTCTCCTTGCTAACCGTGCCGGCCAGAAAGCCCGAAAGACCGGCAGAAAGACCGCCGCCGCCAACGGGCATGACGACGATATCCGGCTTTGTGCCTTCCGGAAGCTGATCCATGATTTCGGCGGCGACAGTCGCCTGGCCCTCGATGATGTCCTCATGATCGAAGGGCGGCACCATGTAGCCGTCATTGTCCTGCACATGCTGGCGCGCGGCGGCGTAACACTGGTCGAATATATCGCCCACCAGACGGATGCTGATGAATTCGCCGCCGAAGATGCGGGTCTTTTCGATCTTTTGCTGCGGTGTCGTCACCGGCATGAAAACAACACCGTGAACACCGAAATGACGGCAGGCGAAAGCAAAGCCCTGCGCATGGTTGCCGGCCGAAGCGCAGACGAAAACCTTGCCCTTGCCAGCCTTGGCCACCGCCTTGCGCAGGAAGTTGAATGCACCTCTAATCTTGTAGGAACGAACCGGGGACAGATCCTCACGCTTCAGCCAAATCGACGCGCCATACCGACGGCTGAGATGTTCATTCAACTGCAACGGCGTTTCCGGGAATATTTCCCGCACTTCTCGCCGCGCTGCTTCCACAAGCTGCTTGTCCACGATAGTCAATCCATTGAAATTCATAATGGCACCCGCTATGCCATAGGAAGGCGTCCGAGACAAAGACTCATTTCAGCGCGGCAACAAACTCCGGGTTTCATTTCTTGAACAGCAACCTTCTGCGCTCGGTCATATATGTGGCGTCCATCTTCGGGCTTTACATGGCGACGGCCATGTTCCTGCCGGCGCTCACCGATCTTTATTACGGCAATGACGACTGGATGGTGTTTGCGCTGTCGGGTTTCATGTGCGGGGGCTTTGCGCTTGCCTGCGCGCTGGCGACGCGCGGGCCGATTGCGGCCTTCAACAAACGTTTCGGCTTTCTGCTCGTCAACCTGCTCTGGCTGGTGTTTTCCATCGTCGGCGCGGTTCCGCTTTACCTGTCCGAACTCAACCTGACGCTCGGCCAGGCCCTGTTCGAATCCGTTTCCGCGATTACGACGACGGGATCGACAGCCATTGCCGGTCTCGACAACGCGCCGCAGGGCATCCTTCTCTGGCGTTCGCTGCTGTGCTGGCTCGGCGGTATCGGTATCGTGGCGCTTGGCCTCTTCATCCTGCCGCTGCTGCGCGTCGGCGGCATGACCTTCTTCCGCATGGAATCTTCCGATACCGGCAACGACCGGCCTTTTGCGCGGCTGGCGAGCTTCACGCGGGCTTTCGTGGCGATTTACATCATCATGACGCTTGCCTGTACGATCGCTTACGATTTTGCCGGCATGTCGCATTTCGATGCGCTGAACCATGCCATGTCGACGGTCGCGACCGGCGGTTTTTCCACCCATGACGCGTCTTTCGCCTATTTCGACAATACGGCGCTGCTGTGGATCGCCACCATCTTCCTGATCTTCGGCAGCCTGCCCTTCTCTGTCATGATCCTGCTTGCCGTGCGCCGCCGGCTGGAAACGCTGCGTGACCCGCAGATCGCCGTCTTCCTCGGTTATCTCTGTGCGATCTCGATTGCGGTCGGCGTCTACCATCATTTCAGGAACGGCGTGCCGCTGGATGACGCACTCAGCCATTCCTTCTTCAATATGACCTCGATCCTTTCGACCGGTGGCTTTGCCAGCGACGATTATACGCTCTGGGGGCCTTTCGTCGTCGTCGTCGCGTTTTTCGCAACCTTCATGGGCGGCTGTTCCGGCTCGACGGCGGGCGGTATCAAGGCCTATCGTTTTCTCATCATGTTCAACGTGGTGCGCGCCGGGCTGAAGAAGCTGATCTATCCGAACGCGGTCTATTCGGTGCGTTACGGCCAGCAGGTGGTCGATCCCGATACGATCCGGACGATCTTCCTGTTCGTCAGCTGCTTCATCGCGCTGTGGATCGCCGGCAGCCTTGCCATGAGCCTGATGGGTTACGATTTCCTGACCGCCACCTCGGCGGTTGCGACCTCGCTCGCCAATGTCGGACCCGGCATCGGCCCGATCATCGGCCCGGCGGGTAATTTCTCCACCATCAGCGATCCCGCGCTTTATCTCCTCTCGGTCCTGATGCTGCTCGGACGTCTGGAAATCCTGACGGTTCTGGTGCTGCTGATGCCGATCTTCTGGCGCAGCTGATGTCGCGGCAGACTTGTTGAGCGCCAGCGAATAAAGCGCTTGACCTTCCCACGTTGGAATAGTTCAGGCTCCTCCTGTTAGAATTCCAAACCATGGAGAACCGCCTATGTGCACCGCTCACCAGCATCACGCCGAAACCACCACGGCGCCGGTTGATGCAGACCTTTCTTTTCACGTTGAAGACATGACCTGCGGTCACTGCGCCGGAGTGATCAAGGGCGCGATCGAAAAGACCGTTCCCGGCGCTGCCGTGCATGCCGATCCGGCAAGCCGCACGGTTGTGGTCGGCGGCGTCTCCGATGCGGCACGTATTGCCGAAATCATCACCGCTGCAGGCTATACGCCGGAAGCACGCGCCTGATCCGAAGAGATACCGGCGGCGCTTCATCCCTGCAGCCGCCGGATCGCCCCACCTGCCCCGCTTCACGCTGAATTATGTGACGGGTTATGGACGGCATCCGTCCCTCTTTCCTCCCGGATGGCGAACGCCTCTCCCTTTCGATCAGGGATGACGGAGGAGATTTTTTTCCAGTTTAATGAAGCGAATCATCCACATGCCGTCACACCGGCCTTGTGAACCTGTCTAACCCCTTCCGGTGGATCAAGGCACGATATTTATCGTATTCGTGACGTTCCCCGCCTTCGTCATTCCGGATCAGGGCCGGAATGACGGGGAGAGGTTCAAGGGCCTTATCACAAAAAAGACCCGGCTCCTGCGAGCCGGGTCCCTCTCAATCAGTACCATCGCACCAACTTACTTTGTCGCGAGATCCTTGGTCATGACAAAATAGTTCAGCGGATGCGGCTTGTAGTTTTCGAGCTTGGCCGAATAGGCATCGAACACGGTTTCGTGGATGAGGAAGACGGAGACGGCTTCGTCATAGATCTTCTTCGCCGCTTCGCCGTAAATGGCGTAACGCTTGGTGGGTTCGCCCGCCGCATAGGCGGATTTGATCAGCTTGTCCGTCTCCGCATTGCAATAATGCGAGATATTGTAGCTGCCGCCGCAGGTGTAGTCGGCATTCAGGAAACCGGCCGGTTCAGCGACATCGGTGGCGTAACCGCGAGACAGGAGCGCCATGTCGAAGTTGCCGGCCAGCATATCGGGCTCGATGGCGCTGTAATCGGCAACACGGACATCGGCCTTGATGCCGATTTCCTGCAACTGCGCCTGAATGATCGCCGCGACGTCCTTGAGTTCGGTCTTTGCGGTATAGGCAAGGAGCGTCACCTTCAGGCTGCCGGGTGCAACGCCGGCCTCTTTCAGCAGATCCTTGGCTTTTTCCACGTCATAGGCGGGTTTGGTTTCCTTTGCAGCCCATGGCTCGCCGGCAGCAAAAGGCATGGTCGCGCCCTTGACGACGCCTTCATAGATACTCTCGGCGATACCACCCGTATCGATGGCGGCCTGGATCGCCTGGCGCACCTTGATATTGTTGAAAGGCGGCTTTGAATTGTTCAGCAGCAACTCGGTGATACGCGGCGACGGGATCGGCGCGACCTTGACGCCATCGGTGGATTCGATGGTCTTGACCGTCCATGGCGGCACGAGCCGCGAAACCTGCGCTTCCCCGGTTCGGACCTGGGTGGCGCGTGTGTCGGCATCGGGCACGAAATTGACACGGCCGCCGGAAAGTTTCGGCATGCCGCCCCAATAGTCGTGATTGGCCGTCAGAACCATATGCTGGCTGGGATCGACCTCGGTGATCTTGAAAGGTCCGGTGCAGGTTCCGATGGGATCGACCTTGCCGTCCTTATAGGCGGATGGAGCAAGGATGGAGGTGGCGGGGCTTGCCATCTGCGCCGGCAGCAGCACGGAGGGCTCGATCGTCGTGATCTTCACCACGTCATCGCCGCCAGCTTCGACGGCGGCAATCAGCTTTGGAGAGAAGGCACGGGCGGGCACGGGTGCTTTTAAGAGATTACTGAGTGCATTGACCGCGGCCTTGGCATCGAGCGGTTCGCCGTTCTGGAACTTGACGCCCTTGCGCAGCTTGAATTCCCACACCTTGGGATCAGACTGCTTCCAGGACTCGGCGAGGCTTGGCTCCAGCTTCATGTCATAACCGACACGCACCAGGCTTTCGAAACAACCCGCACGCGAGCCGAGATAGGCATCGTCGGAAGCCATCTGCCAGCCGGTCTTCACACCGAAATTATCGTCATAGGTAATCGTGGCGGCCTCTGCCGCATGCGTTCCAAACGAAACCACAATGGCGCATGACGCCAAAAGTGCGTGCTTCATCATAGAATATTCCCCTTTTATTTTTGATGACAACGCTCACAATTCGTATATTTTCACGAAATTTCACTCAATCATTACAAAGGCAATAAGAATACCCTATGGATATCTCTCGATAATCCATTCGAATATTATTTATTTTACGTTTTGTAATCGGAATTTTATTCCGATATTAATCCGCAAACACACAATTCATCTGTTTTTACGGCAACAGAAAACTGTAACTGCGTTGTCTGTCAGCCCCATTCCCGCCAGCGATGGCAGCGCGCGAAATGCTCGCCGGACACGCCTTCCAGAACGGGTTCCACCTCGCCGCATATCCCGGTCGCATATTTGCAGCGGGTGTGGAATTTGCAGCCGTTCGGAGGATTGAGAGGGCTCGGCAGATCGCCGTCCAGAAGCATCTCCGGTGCATATAACCCCGTCTCGTCCAGCATCGACGATGCAATGAGAGCCTTGGTATAGGGGTGCTTCGGCGCCCGGAAAAGCTCCTCCCGGTCGGCGATTTCAACGACACGTCCGAGATACATCACCACGATGCGATCGCAGAGATAACGCACCACGCGCAGATCGTGGGAAATCATCAGAACCGTCAAACCGTGACGGCGCTTCATGTCCATCAGAAGGTTCAGTATCTGCGTGCGCATCGAGGCGTCGAGCGCCGATGTCGGCTCGTCGCAGACAAGGAAGCTCGGATTGAGAAGCAGCGCGCGGCCGATGACGACGCGCTGCAACTGGCCGCCGGAACACTGGCTCGGATACCGATCGTAAAACGAGCCGTCGAGGCCGACCTCTTCCAGCATCCGGAAAACCCGGGCCGTGCGCTCCTCGCGCGTGCCGATGCCATGCTGGGCAAGCGGCGCTTCCATGCTCTGGCCGATACGCATGCGCGGATCGAGTGCGGAATAAGGGTCCTGAAACACCAGTTGCACGACCCGGCGCATACGCCGAAGCGCCTCGCCCTGCATGTGCAGCATATCGTTCTGCCCGATGCTGACCTCGCCTTTCGTTGCGTGGGTCAGCCGCGTAATCAGCCCGGCAACCGTGCTTTTGCCGCATCCGGATTCACCGACGAGACCAAGCACTTCCCCCTCGCCGATCGTCAGGGAAACATCATCGACGGATTTCACCACACGGTGACCGAAGCCCGATATGGGATAATATTTGCAGAGATTCTTCGCGACCACGAAGGGGCGCTTGCTGTTTTCCGCCGATGGCGGGGTCTGTGTCGTCGCTGTCGCTAGCATCGTCGCCCTCCCTCAGCAGACCGTGCGGCTGGCATGATCGTGACCGGTATGATCGTGCCCGGTATAATCGTGGTTGGCATGGTCGTGGCCGACCGCCCAGCACCGCGCCTTGCGCCCTTCGGGCAAGGCATTCAGATCCGGTTCCGAGGCCATACAGCGGCCGCTCATGCCTGCCGAATTGGCAAGAGCGCAGCGCGGATGAAACCGGCAGCCGCAGGACATGTCATGGGCCTGCGCACTGGAGCCGGGGATCGTCAGCAACTGTCCCTCGCTGTCGGTGGTCAACAGCGAACAGCTGATGAGCGCCTTGGTATAGGGGTGCTGCGGCGCCTTGAGGATCGCCTGGGTCGGCCCTTCCTCGACGACGCGGCCGGCATACATGACCGCGATCCGGTCCGCAAAAGCGGCGACGACCGAGAGATCGTGGGTGATGAGCAGCGTGGCAAGCCGGCGCTTGCGGCGCTCGTCGTCGAGCAGGCGCAGGATTTGTGCCTGAACGGTGACATCAAGCGCCGTCGTCGGTTCGTCGGCGATCAGAAGCTGCGGGTTGCCGGAGAGTGCGGCCGCAATCATCACACGTTGCGCCATGCCGCCGGAAAGCTCATGCGCAAAGCATTGCGCCCGCGCCGACGGATCGGGAATGCCGACATCCGACAGGAGGCCGACGACCCGGTTAAGTGCGGCGTGCCGGCTCATTTTACGGTGAATCCAGAGCGGCTCCGCCACCTGCGTCCTCACCCGGCTGGTCGGGTCGAGCATGGCCTGCGGCTGCTGGAACAGCATGCTGATATCGGCACCGCGCAGCGCATCGAGTTCGGAAGATGAAAGAGCGAGAATGTCGCGCCCGGCAAAGGAAATGCGGCCGGAATTGATTTCCGCGCCATGCGGCAAAAGCCGCATCAGCGACAGCGCCGTCATGCTCTTGCCCGACCCGGATTCGCCGACGAGAGCGACGACTTCTCCGGCGTTGACGGAAAGTGTCAGGCCCGAAATAACAAACTTGCGGCCATTTTGCGCCGGCACGGAAACGTGCAGGCCCTCTATCTCCAGAAGCGGTGCGCATTCAGGGGACATGGCCGTATTGGCAAGCGTTTGTCCTTCGATATTCATAAGAGTTCCCCTTATTTTTATTGAATCGGAGGCATTGCGTATTCTTCATGCGGCTTCAGACGATATTACTCTCCTTCCGGTTCCGTTGCGTCATCTATGTTTGACAATCGTCAAATCGACCATTGCCCGTTTCCAGGCGTCAATGACCGTTGGTTTTCTTCGTTTCCAGGTTCAGGCCATGGCCGATCCACGTCACGCTGAGCGCCGCCAGGAAAATCGCCAGACCCGGTGCGATGACGAGAACGGGCATCCGCTCCGCGTAAGCCTGCGCATCGGCTAGCATCAGCGCCCAGTCGGCGGCCGGCGGCTGTACACCAAGGCCCAGAAACGACAATCCGCCCACCGTGATCAGCTTGTGGCCAAAGCGCAGGAACGCCACGGCCGTGATGGGCCAGATCGTGTTGGGAATGATATGCCGGAAGATGATGAAGCGCCGTGTGCAACCGAGCACCTCTGCCGCGCGGATATATTCGCGGGAATTGATTGAAAGTGTCAGTCCCCGCGCCAGGCGCGCAAAAGGTGTCCAGCCAACGATGGTCAGCGACGCGATCAGCGTGCCATATCCCGGACCGAAAATGGCGACGAGGAAAATCGCGATCACCACGTCCGGTATGGCGATGAGCAGGTCCACGATGCGCATCAGCACTTCGTCGAGAATGCCACGGCTGCGGCCGCTGATGATGCCGATGAAGGTTCCGATCACCACCGACAGAATGACGGTGATGGCGGCAATCGTGACCGTGAAGCGGCCGCCGATCAACAGCCGGCTCAAGACATCCCGCCCGAGATGGTCCGTCCCCAGCCAATAGGCGGCGCTCGGCGCATTCAGCCTGAGCCGAAGGCTCTGCTTTGCCGGATCATAGGGCGAAATCCACGGTGCGATCACCAGCAGCAGGATGATGACGAGAAAAATCGCCGACCCCGCATAGAAGGTCCAGTGCCGGCGGCGGATGAAATCCGTGAACCGGGCGAGGTTCGAAGGGCGCTTGGGCGTGGCCATCGGCATGGCGGCGGCAGGCGCGCTCGGGAAGTGGCTAATGGTCATGGTGACCTCGCATTGCTGGATTGATCAGGACATAAAAGCTGTCGGCCAGGGTATTGATCAGGATGGAGAGCGCCACGATGCAGATGAAACCGCCCTGCAGCATCGGAATGTCGCGATTGACCACGGCGTCGTAGAGAAGCCGGCCCATGCCGGGAATGGCGAAGATCACTTCCACGACCACCGATCCGCCAAGCAGGCCGGCAAGCCACAGGGCGAAGAAGGTGACCACCGGCAGCGAGCCGTTGCGGATGCCGTGGCGCATGACCGTGCCATGCATGCCGAGACCGCGGCTGCGGGCTGCCGTGATATAGGGCGCGCGCAGGACCTCGGCCATTGCCGCGCGCGTCACCTGGGTGAAATAGGCGAGCGGCCGCAGCGTCAGGGTAAGCGCGGGAAGCACCAGCGAACGCCAGCTATCCCATCCGGCTGACGGCAACCAGCCGAGATAGAGCGCGAAGACCAGCGCCGACATGGGCGCAAACCAGTATTCGGGCGTTGCAACGAAGGTCTGGATCATCAGCGTCGCGAAATTGTCCAGCCGACCGCCGGGACGCATCGCCGCCAGGGTGCCGAGCGGCAGGGCGACGGCCACCGCGACCGCCAGCGCCGTCAGCGCCAGTGTCACCGACACCCAGAGCGACCGCAAAAGCTCGGCTGCGACCGGCTGGCTGCTGGTGAAGGAAAATCCAAGGTCGCCGCGCAGCGCATTCGAGAGCCATGCGAAATATTGCACATAGAGCGGCCTGTCGAGCCCGAGGCTGACCCGGAGCGCCTCCACCGCATGCGGATCGAGCGCCGTATCGCGCATGCGTGAAAACAGGATGGTGCGGGCCGGATCGCCGCCCGCCATATAGGGCAGAAGAAACGCGATGACGGACACGATCGCCAGCATCAGGCACAGAATAAGGAAGCGCTGTATTATCTGTATCCACATGGCTTGGTCTCCTTCACCACAATTGGCGTCTGCACTGCAATCCACGCCCGTTTCCCAAAAGGAAAACGGCCGCTTATTTCACCGGGCGCTGTAGATCCATCACCGGCCCGGAGGTGCCCTTCAGCATTCCGGTGCGCTTGGGCACGATGGCCACGGTCGTAAAATCGATATCCTCGGCATGGGCCAGATCGTGAATGATCGGGCAATCCGGCTCACCGTTGTCAGGGCAATAGGTTGCAAGATTTCGCAGCGTGTCGGCCATCTCGCGAAGCGTATGCATCTTCGCTTCCAGATCGACGACATGTTCCATGACGATGCGTTTGACATCGCAGGAAGCGCCGCCCGGATCGCGCCAGAGCGTCATCAGTTGCCTGATCTTTTCGATGGAAAAACCGAGATCGCGTCCGCGCCGGATGAAACGCAGCGTTTCCAGATCATTGGCCGTATAGACCCTGTATCCGGACTCCGTGCGGTTTGCCGATTTGATCAGTCCGATTGTCTCGTAATGCCTGATCATCTTCGCAGAAACACCGGATGCGGTGGCGGCTGTGCCAATATTCATCGATCCTGCTCCTATCTTTCCGGGGTGAAAAACACGTCTGCATGAATGTCGGCGGTGCGCATGCCGCGCGCCAGAAGCTGCGGCACCGTCGCCTCGATCATGGCGGGCGGGCCCGCAATATAGGCTTTCCAGCCATCGAGATCGTCGAAATCATCCGCCACGGCCGCGCCGACATAACCGCACCGGATATCGGCATGTTTCTCATGCGAAAGAACCGGAACGAAACTCAGATTGCCGTGCCGCGCGGCAAGATCGCCGAAGCGGTCGAGCATATAGAGATCACGCTCGGCGCGCGCGCCGAAATAGACATGAACCGGTCGTTCGCGGCCCGTTGCGAGCGCCGCCTCGACAACGGCCTTGACGGGAGCGAGCCCCGAACCGCCGGCAATGCCGAGGATCGGCCCGCAATGTTTTTCCCGCAGGAAAGAAGAGCCGAAAGGCCCGACTATCGTGACGGGATCACCCGCCCGGGCGAGCGAAAAGATGCGACCGCTCGTCATGCCGCCGGGAACATGCCGGATGTGGAATTCAATCAGTTCCTCATCCACCCTGCTGGCAATGGAATAATCGCGCGGCGAACAGTCGGGATAGAGCAGGCGCACATATTGTCCGGGTTTGAAGGTAAACTGCCTGCGATCGTCGAGCCGGATGCGGATGAGCTTGATATCGTGCGTGGCATCCAGCGCCTCCGCAACCACGCCCTCAAAGCGGCCGGTCGGAATATCGGCGATCTCATCCTCCCCGTCGAGCCAGCTGATCGTCATGTCGCTCAACGGCACGGCCCGGCAGGCGAGCGTCAGGCCTTCGGCTTTCTCCTCTTCGGTCAAGGAGAAGGGCGTATGCTTGAGAAGATCGATTTCGCCGGAAATGAGATGAGACTTGCAGGCGCCGCAGCGGCCCATGCGGCAGCCATGCGGATAGGTGACTCCTGCCGCCAGTGCGGCCTGAAGCACGGTCTCACCCTGCGCCGCCATGATGCTGCGTCCGATCTGCGGCAGATAGATTGTGTTGCCAGGCGTCATCATGTCCGCCTCCTATTCGGCCGCTGCGAGCTGCATGCCGGACGATCTGTCCATCAGCGGCGCGCGGAAGCTTTTCAGGCGCAGCGCGTTCGTCAAGACGAAGACGCTGGAAAGCGCCATGGCTCCGGCGGCAAGGACAGGCGACAGCAGAACGCCGTTGACAGGATACAATATTCCGGCCGCCACGGGAACGAGAGCGGCATTGTAAGCGAAGGCCCAGAACAGGTTCTGGCCGATATTGCGGATCGTGGCCTTGGAGAGCGCGATGGCGTTGGCCACGCCGCGCAAATCGCCGGACATCAGCACCACATCGGCGCTTTCAATGGCGACATCCGTGCCCGTGCCGATGGCGAGCCCGACATCGGCTGCCGCAAGCGCCGGCGCATCGTTGATGCCATCGCCGACAAAGGCGACACGTCGCCCGCCGGCGGCAAGCCTCTTGACGGCCTCCACCTTGCCGTCGGGCAGCACTTCCGCCACCACTTCATCGATACCGAGCCGACGGGCGATGGCTTCAGCGGTGCGGCGATTGTCACCCGTGATCATCGTGACTTTCAGACCCAGCGCATGCAGCGCCGCAATCGCCTCCGGGGTCGTCTGCTTGACCGGATCGGCAACCGCGATGATCGCGGCCAGCCTGCCATCGACGGCGGCATAGAGCGGCGACTGCCCTTCCCTGCCCAGCCGCTCGGCATCGTCTGCGAACATCGCGACATCGTAACCGAGCTTCGCCATGAACCGGTCCGCGCCCGCCTCCACCCTGCGGCCGTCAACCGTTGCTGCAACACCAAAACCGGGGGTCGCCTCGAAAGCTTCCGCATCGGCAAGCGTCAGGCCGCCATGTTTCGCAGCCTCGACGATCGCTTCGGCAATCGGATGTTCGGAACGGTTCTCCAGCGAGGCGACGAGGCGCAGCACCTCATCCGCATCGAAGCCCTCTGTCGTAGTAAAATGCACCAGTTTCGGCTTGCCGAGCGTCAGGGTGCCGGTCTTGTCAACGGCGATCACATCGGCATCGCGGAGCGTCTGGAGCGCATCGCCACGGCGGAACAGCACGCCCATTTCGGCGGCGCGGCCGGTGCCGACCATGATCGAGGTCGGCGTGGCAAGGCCCATGGCGCAGGGACAGGCAATGATGAGCACCGCAACCGCATTGACGAGCGCGAAGGTCAAGGCCGGATCGGGCCCGAACGTGAACCAGACGATGAAGGTGGCGAGCGCTGCCAGCATCACCGCCGGCACGAACCAGTTGGTCACCTTGTCCACCAGCGCCTGAATGGGCAGCTTGTCGGCCTGCGCCTCCTCGACCATGCGGATGATCTGGGCGATCAGCGTATCGGCGCCGACCTTGGTGGCGCGGAAGGTGAAAGAACCGTTGCGGTTGACCGTGCCGCCGACGACTTCGGAACCCGCCGCCTTGGTGACCGGCACCGGTTCACCCGTGATCATCGATTCATCGACATAAGAAGAGCCACTGAGGACCAGCCCATCGACCGGCACTTTTTCGCCGGGGCGAACGACGATCACATCGCCGGTGCGAACATCCTTGAGCGGCACATCGATGGTTTCGCCATCGCGCAGCACGCGGGCGGACTTGGCCTGCAGGCCGACGAGCCGCTTTATCGCCTCGCTCGTACGGCCTTTGGCGCGCGCTTCCAGAAACCGTCCGAGAAGGATGAGCGTGACGATGACCGCCGCCGCCTCGTAATAGACATTGGCCGTGCCGCTCGGCAGAATTTTGGGCATGAAGGTTGCGACAACCGAAAATCCCCAGGCAGCGGCGGTGCCCAGCACGACAAGCGAATTCATGTCCGGCGCCAACCGCAGAAGTGCGGGTATGCCCTTTTTGAAGAAACGCAGGCCGGGCCCGAACAGAACCAGCGTCGTCAGCGCAAATTGCAGATACCAGCTTTCCTGCATGCCGACCGTTTCCATCACGAAATCATGGATGGCGGGCACCAGATGCGATCCCATTTCCAGCACGAAAACCGGTAGCGTCAGAACAGCGGCGACGGCGAGGCTGAGTTTGAGGCTGCGCAGTTCCGCCTCGCGCTTGTCCTGCTCTCCATCCGTGGCTTTGTCGGCGGCAACCTCGTTCGCCTTATAGCCCGCCCGTTTAATGGCGTCCGCCAGATTGACCGCAGAGGCGGCGTTGCCAGCGACGCGGACGGTGGCGCGCTCCGTCGCCAGATTGACGCTTGCACCGGAAACACCGGAAACGGCCTTCAACGCCTTTTCGACACGTCCGACGCAGGAGGCGCAGGTCATGCCCTCAATATCGAGTTCGATGGTTTTCTCTTCAACGCTGTAACCGGCCTGCCGCACCGCCTCGATAACGGCCGGCACATCCGGCGGCCCGGAAAAGGAAATGTCGGCACGTTCCGTTGCCAGATTGACCGAAGCTTTCAGAACGCCCGGCACCCTGGCAATCGCCTTTTCCACGCGGCCGACACAGGAGGCGCATGTCATGCCATCAATCGCAATCTGATGGCTCGCCCGGATCTCCATTTGTGACATGCGTATGACCCCTCTTTTCTTGTGTTAAAAAAAAG
Organism: Agrobacterium sp. P15N1-A; assembly: GCF_044626815.1. NCBI lineage: Bacteria > Pseudomonadati > Pseudomonadota > Alphaproteobacteria > Hyphomicrobiales > Rhizobiaceae > Agrobacterium > Agrobacterium sp. P15N1-A. The sequence continues at coordinate 409,076 of NZ_JBIUPF010000001.1, forward strand.
ATAGGGCTTCCCATCGTGGCAAGGTCAATAGGTTCTTTTTGATGATTTTCAAGTGACGATGTCGTGCACGTGAACGGGCGTTTTACGCCGGCTGAGGACGTGGACACAGACGATAAGTCAGGGGAAGAAAGTGGTGCGGACGGCGGGACTTGAACCCGCAAGACCAATGGTCGGCAGATTTTAAGTCTGCTGCGTCTACCGATTTCGCCACGTCCGCATTGCCGCGCCGCATACCGTTTCGGTCGGGCGATGCCTGAGCCTCATCTACACAGGCCGAACCGTTTCGGTCAACGGGGCCTCGGAGCATTTCCAGGAAAAGTGGGGCCCGGTTTTCCGCCCGGAAATACGGCAAACAAAGAGCTGGAGCGTTTTCGCGATTCGAAGAAAAGCGAAAGCGCTCTAGCCACACCAGGACTGATTTTTTGCCGATGCCGGATGCGCGAGCCCTTCCCGCACGAGTTGATCGGCGAAGGATACGCCCGAGCGCGAAAGCCGTTTGCGTTCCGTGGCTTGGCCGCCCGCGGCACCGGAAGACGCCACATCGAAGGCGCCGGCATTCAGCATGTCGCGAAGCCTGACCTTCGCGACGAATCCGCGCTGGCGCTCTTCCATGCAGCGCGCCCGGTCGATCTGCGGCACTTCTATGCCGGCAAGCTGCATTTTCACGCCCTTCATCCAGAAGGTGTTGCCATCGGCCACGCAATTGTTGAGGCCGGAACGACCGCAAAAGGCAAAAGTACCGCTTTTTTCACCGAGCGAGATTTTTTCGACCGAGGGACGGGTTTCCGGCAGGATAGCGGCGACCTGGCTCGGCTGCGAGGCGGATGGCATGGCGATCGGGCGTGGCGGCACCGGGCCGTTGCCGGGCAGAGGCGGCGATGCGGGGCGAATGGATGCCACTTTTTCCGGCGTGACGGAATCGCGCTTGGCCGCCGTCGCGACTTTCGGAGAACTCGTGGCCGGAGATGTCGCCTTTGCAAAATGCCGCTGCGGCAAAAGACTGTCGCGATGTTCGTAAGCCTGAATGCCGCCGGCAACGACGCCCAGCATCAGCACCCACGGCCAAACGCTGCCGCCACCCGATTTCTTCGCCGTGCGGCGTCGTGCTGTCGATTTTCGATTGCTCACGATCGGACTCCTTTTTACGGAGCCGCATTATCGGCCAAAGGAGTTTCCGAAAGGTTGGCATTGCCGGGCGTTTTCGTTTTTCAGAGAATCGGGAAAACGCCCTAACCCCTTGTTTTCTCGATTTCCCGAATGGAAAGCACGCAAATGAGCTGTGGATAACCCCTCAGCGAACCTGATCAAGAAGGCGCTTGCATTCGAGGAGATCGAACAGGGCTTCCTGCAAAAGCGCCTGATCGTCCTTGCCGATGCTCGACTTGCCGACCGATATTTCCGCATCGCCGCCGCCACCGCCGAAGCCGAAAAAACGGCCGCTTGGCTTGGCCTTCGGACGACCGACGACCTCGTCCCCATCGGTATCGACGACACGCGGTTCGGCGACTTCCTTTTCACCGCTCGCCGCCATGATGGCTTCCATGGTCGCAAGATCACCGGAGGCGATGGCCGCGACGAAGCGGTTGCCATTGGCTTTCAGCAGCTTCTGTACGCCCTTGATGGTGTAGCCATGGTCATAAAGAAGGTGACGAATGCCCTTCAGGAGATCGATATCGTCAGGGCGGTAATAACGGCGGCCCCCGCCCCGTTTCATCGGCTTGATCTGCGGAAAGCGTGTTTCCCAGAAACGCAGCACATGCTGCGGCAGGTTCAGCTCATCCGCCACTTCACTGATCGTCCGAAACGCGTCGGGGCTTTTATCCAAATTTCCACTCCCATCCGAATCGGAGCGCCATGCATCCGGCCGGACACTGAACGAGAACGCTTTTCACCCGCCGGTCAAACACCGCGCAAAGTCGGTTACGACCCCGCGCCGACGCCGTTGCGGCGAGATACAAATCACTAAAATTGATTATGATGTGAGTCGACCGGATTTCAACGGCTTGCACGTTGAAATTCAAGTATGTTCACAAGAAGAATGGGGAAAAGGGCTTGCGATATGGCAAAAAGGGCGTGTCGCCTGGACCTTGAGAGAGGGATTATGCCCCGGCCTTCTGGCCCTTCTGCTTGGCTTTGCGGGCCGTATGGGCCTTCAGAATGCGCTGCTTCAGCACGTTCGAGGCCTTGAAGGTCATGACGCGACGTGGGGAAATCGGAACTTCCTCACCCGTCTTCGGGTTGCGGCCGATACGCTCGTTCTTTTCCCGGATCTGGAATGTCGCGAAGGACGAAAGCTTGACGACTTCGCCGCGGGTGATCGCGTTGCATATTTCGTCGATGATCGTTTCGACCAGTTCGGCGGATTCGGTGCGGGACAGCCCGACTTTACGAAACACAGATTCTGCAAGATCTGCGCGTGTCACTGTCTTCCCGGCCATTTTTCCCCGCAAACCGTGTCTGAACTCTTCTCTAGGAGCCGCCGAGATTATTTCCCTTGTGGCGACCGGTCAAGGGATTGTTCCAGATTCATTTGAGGCTTTCGGCAATCAGTGCAAGGGCTTAGAGCGACTGATACGGTTTTGACACAGGCTCGGGCCGCTCCGGCGCTTCCGATCGGGGCGTGAGCGCGAAAATCACAACCGATTTCGCGCCATCGCCCCGTCAAACTCGGAAATCACGCCTTTACCAGCGCAGCAGCACCGCGCCCCAGGTGAAGCCGCCGCCCATGGCCTCCAGCATGACCAGATCGCCTTTCTTGATGCGTCCGTCACCGGCGGCAACGGCGAGCGCCAGCGGAATGGAGGCGGCCGAGGTATTGCCGTGCTGATCGACGGTGATCACGACCTTTTCCGGGTCGATGTTGAGCTTCTTTGCCGAACCGTCGATGATGCGCTTGTTGGCCTGGTGCGGAACCAGCCAGTCGAGATCGTCGGACGTCGTGCCCGTCGCCTCGAAGGCCTGTTCGATGACGTCGGTGATCATGCCGACGGCATGCTTGAACACTTCCCGGCCTTCCATGCGCAGATGGCCGACCGTACCTGTCGTGGAAGGTCCGCCATCGACATAGAGCTTTTCCTTGTGCGAACCGTCGGAGCGAAGCTGCGCCGTCAGAACGCCGCGATCGGCAGAAGTGCCCTCGCCTTCACCGGCCTCCAGAACCAGTGCGCCGGCGCCGTCGCCGAAGAGAACGCAGGTGGTGCGGTCCTTCCAGTCGAGGATGCGCGAGAAGGTTTCGGAGCCGATCACCAGAACGCGCTTGGCCATGCCGCCGCGAATATAAAGATCGGCGGTCGATACGGCATAAACGAAACCCGAGCAGACGGCCTGCATGTCGAAGGCGAAACCATGGGTCATGCCGAGACGGTTCTGGATGTTCACCGCCGTTGCCGGAAAGGTGTTATCCGGGGTCGAGGTGGCCAGAATGATGAGGTCGATATCGTCGGGCGTCAGCCCGGCATTGTCGAGCGCGGCGCGCGCCGCCGCTTCGCCGAGGGACGCTGTGGTTTCACCTTCGCCGGCGATATAGCGCTGCTTGATGCCCGTGCGCTGCACGATCCATTCGTCGGAGGTCTCGACGACCCCTTCGATTTCGCTGTTGGTCATGACACGCTTCGGAAGCGCTGCCCCGAAACCACGGACTATAGAGCGGATCATTCCCTTATTCCTCGTCAGCCACGAGAGCTTCGGGCGCCGGGGGCGGAAGCCGTCTTGCGTGGTAAATTTTCAGATCATTTTCAATCTTGGCCGTCAGGCCGTTGTGAACCATGTCGTAGCCGACATCCACGGCGGAGGCAAAACCGATGGCATCCGTGCCGCCATGGCTCTTGATGACAATGCCGTTCAGGCCGAGAAACACGCCGCCATTGACCTTGCGCGGGTCCATCTTTTCACGAAGCACGTCAAAGGCGCTTTTCGCCAGGACATAACCGATCTTGGCAAAAAAGCTGCGGGAGATCGCTTCGCGCAGCAGCGTGGTGATCTGGCGTGCAGTACCTTCGGCGGCTTTGAGCGCGATATTGCCGGTGAAACCTTCGGTCACCACCACATCCACCGTGCCCTTGCCGATATCGTCGCCTTCGACGAAACCGCGATAATCGATGGTGGCGAGATCGGCCTCGCGGATCAGCCGTCCGGCCTCACGCACCTCTTCCTGACCCTTGACCTCCTCGACGCCGACATTGAGCAGGCCGACGGTCGGACGGTCGATATCGAAAAGCGCACGCGCCATGGCGCCGCCCATCAGGGCGAAATCCAGCAATTGCTGGGAATCGGCGCCGATGGTCGCGCCGATATCGAGCACGATGCTTTCGCCCTTCAGCGTCGGCCAGATGCCGGCGATTGCCGGGCGTTCCACCCGCGCCATGGTGCGCAAACAGAATTTCGCCATGGCCATCAGCGCGCCGGTATTGCCGGCGGAAACGGCGACATCCGCCTCGCCGAGCTTCACGGCCTCGATGGCGCGCCACATGCTGGAGACGTAGCGGCCGCGGCGCAGCGCCTGGCTCGGCTTCTCATCCATGCTGACCGAGACTTCACAATCGTGGAAGACCGACTTTTCCCGAAGTGCGGGATATTGTGCCAGAATGGGGTCGCACTTGCTCTTCTGCCCGTAGAGCAGAAAAGTTACATCGTTGTGCCGTTCGAGCGCCTTGGCGGCACCGGGTATGGCAACATCTGGGCCGAAATCGCCACCCATGACGTCAATCGCAATTCTGATCACTCGTCCCTTATCCTTGACTAACCGCCACTCAAGCGGATTTTGCGCGAAAATACCTTTTCCGGCTTTTGTTACAATAAAATTATTTCAGCCCGGCTGGGCCATTCAGTCTTTTTTCCAATCTTTCAGCACGGCAAAAGGCGACGGACGCTTCTCTTCCTCAGGCTGCCTGTCGGCCGTTTCGGGAAATTCCGCATCCGGTTTGCGCGGATAGGGATCGATCGCGAGCGCTGCAAATTCGGCAACCACGGCGCCGACATCGATGCTGTCGCCGGTGAACTGGTCGGGAATATCCGGGCCGTCGGGGTCGAGCACGATCTCGCCTTCCTCATTGGTCACCATCCGCGCCAGTTTCGAACCTTCCGGAACGAAAATCTGCTCGACGGCCTCGTCGATCTTGCTCGAGATCGGCTCCAGCGTGACGACGCAGGATTGCGTTACCGCCGCATGCACTTCGCCCTTGATCTTCACGCCATCCTTCTTCCAGCGGGAAACCTGCAGCTCCGCCTTCAGATATTCGACGGAAACCACATTCCAGAATTTCGCCAGCGCCTTCAGTTCCTCGGCACTGGCTTCGAGACCAATCCTGACCGGATTGGCGGAAATATGGCCTACCTTTACGGGATAGGAAAAAGGCAGGTCGTCATTTGCAGGGTGTCGCGCGTTCATCGTGAACCTCATCGTCCAGGCAAGGGCAGCGTCAGGCTTCCGGTTGCGATTGTGTCTTCGGACTGGGCGGCAAGTTGCGTGGATGCGTCCATCATCCAGCCTGCCAGCCCCTCCATATCGGGCGCCTTCTCATCTACCTGCGGATATATATTGCGCCGGAGCGCGGCGGCAAGGGCAACGGGATCGGAAGCATCCAGCGCCGCCGCATAGGATTCGAGCCGCCCATAAAACATGCCGGCGAATTTCTTCATGCGTTTCGGCACGCCCTGATCGCCGATTCCCAGTTCGCGAATGGAATGATCGAGGTCCTGAAAAAAGGCGTCGACGATCTCCTGGGCAATTTCCTGCCCGCTGACATCGGAGGATTTGGTGCGGCGGAAATAGAGAATCATGATGACCGACAGCATCTCGAAGCGGCCCATGACCGTATCGGGAACACCGAGATCGAGATAGAAAGCGGGCGTGCGGGCAGCGGCGGTCAAAGTCGCATATTGCCGGTCGACAATGGCGCGATTGTTGTTTTTCTTCTTGAACAGCCCGAATATCATCGTTTTTTTTCCGAACGGGACGGGTGAATTCGCTTACCGCCCATCGCACTTGTTGCATGATCGTCAAAGCTGGTTTACCGAAGCATCCACGAATTGCAATGCTGTCGCGGTCACGTTCGTCTTTCGCCTGAAACAGTCGAAGAGAACAGGAGGAGTTCCAAAAGACCGGGAAAGCATTGAATTTGGGGAGTGACCGGGATTTTCCGTCCCCGGATTGACACAATCATGTGCACAGACACTGTGCACCACGCAATGCCGGAAGGTGCCATTCATGATCGCAGTCGGGGAAAAGCAGTTGAGCAAGCAGAAATCCGCAAGTCACGGCAATGTTCTGAGCAAGACCGCCATCGCAATCGTGCTCGCATCCGGCCTGCTTTCCGCCTGCAGCAGCACGACCGATGTGTTCCATAACGGCTACGTGATGGACGAACAGTCGCTGCAGCTGATCCCGGAAGGTTCGAGCCGCGAGCAGGTTCTGCTGACCATGGGCACGCCCTCCACCACCGCGACCTTCGGCAACGAGGTTTTCTATTACATCTCGCAGAAGCGCGTGCGCCGCGCGGCCTTCATGAAGCCGGCGCTGGTCGAGCAGAACATTCTCGCGATCTATTTCAACAAGGACGGCGTGATCGAGCGCAAGGCCAACTATACGCTGCAGGACGGCAAGGTCTTCGACACGATTTCGCGCACCACGCCGACGGGCGGCAAGGACCTCACCTTCCTGCAGCAGCTGCTCTCCGGTGGCACCTCGGGCGCCAATATCGCCAAGAGCATTCTCGGTCAGGGCAACAACACCCCCTGATCGGAAGAAGAAACGGAAAATTCAAAGGCCCGGGGATCGCTCCCCGGGCCTTTTTCATTTGTCGGAACCTAAGCCCTCAGTGGGCAAGAACCGCCAGCAGCAGCAGCGCCACGATATTGGTGATCTTGATCGCCGGGTTGACGGCTGGACCGGCGGTATCCTTGTAGGGATCGCCGACCGTATCGCCCGTCACCGACGCCTTGTGGGCGTCCGAACCCTTGACGTGGCGCACGCCGTCCTTGTCGATGAAACCGTCTTCGAAGCTCTTCTTGGCATTGTCCCATGCGCCGCCACCGGAGGTCATGGAAATCGCCACGAAGAGGCCGTTGATGATGACACCGAGCAGCGATGCGCCAAGTGCCGCGAAGGCCGACGCCTTGGAGCCGGAAATGGCCAGCACGCCGAAATAAACGACAAGCGGCGCCAGAACCGGCAGGAGCGACGGGATAACCATTTCCTTGATCGCCGCCCGTGTCAGCAGGTCCACGGCCTTGCCGTAATCAGGCTTTTCCGTTCCGGCCATGATGCCCGGCTTTTCGCGGAACTGGCGGCGCACTTCCTCGACAATCGAGCTTGCCGCCTTGCCCACCGCCGTCATGGCGATACCGCCGAAGAGATAGGGGATGAGGCCACCGAACAGCAGGCCCGCAACCACGTAAGGATTGGCGAGGCTGAAGGAAATCTCGCCAATGTCCTTGAAGTAGGGATAGGTATCGCCATTGGCGGCGAAGTAGGAGAGGTCATTGGCATAGGCGGCGAACAGCACCAGTGCGCCGAGACCGGCCGAACCGATAGCATACCCCTTGGTGACGGCCTTGGTGGTGTTGCCGACAGCGTCCAGCGCATCGGTCGCCTTGCGTACGTCAGGATCGAGACCGGCCATTTCAGCAATACCACCGGCATTGTCCGTGACCGGGCCGAAGGCGTCGAGCGCCACGATCATGCCCGCCAGACCCAGCATGGCGGTAACCGCGATGCCGGTGCCGAACAGGCCGCCGAGTTGGTAGGTTCCGATGATGCCGCCAACGATGACGATGGCCGGCAGTGCCGTCGATTCCAGCGAGACCGCAAGGCCCTGGATGACATTGGTGCCGTGACCGGTGACCGATGCCTGGGCGATGGAGTTGACCGGGCGCTTGTTGGTGCCGGTATAATATTCGGTAATGACGACGATCAGCGCCGTCACGATGAGGCCTACCAACCCGCAGAAGAAGAGATTGGTGCCGGTGATTCCCATGCCGGCCACCGTGCCTACCGTGCCCCAGCCAACCGTCGCATGAGTGGCGACCGCAAGACCCGCAACCGAGAACACGCCGGTGGCGATGAGGCCCTTGTAGAGTGCGCCCATGATGGAATTGTTGGTGCCGAGCTTCACGAAGAAGGTGCCGGCAATCGAGGTCAGGATGCACGCGCCGCAGATCGCCAGCGGGTAGACCATGGCGCTTTCCAGTATCGGCGTTCCGGCAAAGAAGATTGCGGCGAGAACCATGGTCGCGACAACAGATACGGCATAGGTCTCGAAGAGGTCGGCCGCCATGCCGGCGCAATCGCCGACGTTGTCGCCGACATTGTCGGCAATGGTTGCCGGGTTGCGCGGATCGTCCTCGGGAATGCCGGCCTCCACTTTGCCGACGAGGTCGCCGCCGACATCCGCACCCTTGGTGAAGATGCCGCCGCCGAGACGGGCGAAGATGGAGATCAGCGATGCGCCGAAGCCGAGCGACACCAGCGCATCGATCACCTCACGCGATCCGGCCGGATGGCCCATCACCGAGGTCAGGATGAAATAATAGATGGAAACGCCGAGCAGCGCGAGCCCCGCCACCAGCATGCCGGTGATGGCGCCCGACTTGAAGGCGATATCGAGACCGGCGGAAAGGCTGTGCGAGGCGGCCTGCGCGGTGCGCAGGTTGGCGCGCACGGAGACATGCATGCCGACGAAGCCGGCGACGCCTGAAAGCACCGCGCCGACGAGGAAGCCGATGGCTGCCATGGATGACAGAAGATACCAGGCCAGAATGGCGACGATCAGTCCGACGATGGCGATGGTGAGATATTGACGGGTGAGATAAGCCTGCGCACCTTCACGGATAAAACCTGCTATTTCACGCATACGCTCGTTGCCCTGATCGGCATCGAGAACGCTCTTGGTGGCCCATACCGCGTAAACCACGGACAGGACACCACATAAAATTACTATGGGTATTACGGTCATGCGCACTTACCTCCCAAAAGGCCGGGTCTCACTCCCTCCCCGGCGTGGCGAAACCTTGTGCAGGGAGATGCGGACGGCCTGTCCCAAATCCCGTCTTGGGCATTTGTTCCCCTCCCAAGGAAAAATGTCCTCGGAGCGGAGATTGCGTTGGCGCGAGGTGCCGCGTCAAGCCCACAAATTTGCCTGAAACTTGAAAGGAGTAGAGTGCGGCGCGCGACTCAGGCTGCTTTTTTGCGGCTTGTCAGGACGAGCGACAGGACAAGCAGGAGGCAAAGCCCGGCAACCGGCCAGATGACGAGGTTCATCACCGACCAGCCCCAGGCCGTAAACACCTTGCCGGAAGAGAAGGATGACAGCGCCACGGTGCCAAACAGCACGATATCGTGGAAACCCTGCACCTTGTCCGCCTCATGCGGGCGGTAGCTGGAGGTGATGATGGCGGTTGCGCCGATGAAGCCGAAATTCCAGCCGAGACCGAGCAGGATGAGCGCCGCCCAGAAATTCCACAGCTCTATGCCCATATGGGCGACGATGGCGCAGGCCATCAGCACGATGAGGCCGACTGCCACGATTTTTTCCGCGCCGAATCGGGAAATCAGCATGCCGGTGAAGAAGCTGGGGCCGAACATGGCGAGAACGTGCCACTGGATGCCGAGCGTGGCGAGTTCGGTGGGGAAACCGCAGCCGACCACCATGGCGAGCGGTGCGCCGGTCATCATGAAGGTCATCAAGGCGTAAGAGCCGATGCCGCAGATCATGCCGGTGACGAAACGCTGCGTGCGGACGATTTCCGACAGCGGCCTTACCGATTCGACATGGGCGGCGGCCGCCTTGGGGTCGGGCAGTTTCAGAAACGCCAGAATGGCGATCGAAACGAGGCCGAGCGGAACGAGCGCCAGAAAAGCGCCGGCAAAGGTGACCGGCGCAAGCAGGTCCTTGCCGAAGATGGCGAGTTGCGGCCCGACAATGGCGGAAATGATGCCGCCCGCCAGAATCCAGGAGATCGCCTTCGGCTTGTAAAAGGATGGAGAGGCGTCGGCTGCTGCGAAGCGGATTTTTTGCGTAAAGCCGCCGGAAATGCCGATCATCAGCAGGCCGACGGCAAACAGCCAGAAATCCGAACGGAAGAGCGCCACGGCGGCAATGCCGCCGCCGATGGAGCACATCAGCGCGCCAACCATGAAGCCTGTCTTGCGGCCGAGGAAGCGGGATGCAGCCGCCACGCAGATCGCGCCGAGCGCAACGCCGATATTGAAGCCGGTGAGAGGCGCGGTCGCGAGCGACTTGTCCGCGCCAAGCAGCTGATAGCCGGCAAGCGCGCCAACCGAAAAGCTTAAGGGCGCAGCCGATCCCATGATCGCCTGCGCGATGGTGAGGAGGAAGACGTTGCGCTTCGCCTCGTCCAGTTGAACTTCAAGTCCGGGGACGGAAACCGCGCTCATCTCTTCCTCACCTTTTTATTTCAGCGTTTTGCCTCGCCGCGCACCTGCTTGGCAATGCGGTCCAGAACCGCATTCACCAGCTTGGGCTCGTCATGCTCGAAGAAAGCACGGGCGATTTCAACATATTCCGTGACGATGACCGCGACCGGCACGTCCTTGCGCTCCAGAATCTCGAAAGTGCCGGCACGCAGGATGGCGCGCACGGTGGCATCGAGACGCGAGAGCGGCCAGTCTTCCAGAAGGGCGGAGCGCACCAGCGGGTCGATCTTCGTCTGATCGCGGACGACGCCGGAAACGATGGAACGGAACCATGACGGGTCGGCCTTCAGATAGGTATCGCCGTCGACTTCCTGCCCGAGACGGTGCGCCTCGTATTCGGCCACGACTTCCATGACGCCGGTTCCGCCGACATCCATCTGGTAAAGCGCCTGCACGGCGGCAAGGCGGGCCGCGCCGCGCTGGTTGGCGGGCTTTACCGAAGGCTGGCGCGGTTCGCCGCCATTTTCAACATTCGACATGCGTTCAGCCACCCAGTTTTTTCTTCAGCTCGATCATCGTCAGCGCCGCACGCGCCGCGAAACCGCCCTTGTCCTTGTCGGAACGGCGCACGCGTGCCCATGCCTGCTCGTCATTCTCAACGGTGAGGATGCCGTTGCCGATCGGCAGCGATTCGCTGACGGCGAGATCCATCAGGGCGCGGGAAGATTCATTGGAGACGATGTCGAAGTGGTAGGTCTCGCCGCGAATGACCATGCCGAGCGCAACGAAACCGTCATATTCCGTGCCGTCATTGTCAGCACCGTCAAGCGCCATGGCGATGGCGGCGGGGATTTCCAGCGCGCCGGGAACGGTGATGACGTCATAGGTGGCGCCGGCTTCATCGAGCGCGAATTTCGCGCCTTCGAGAAGGGCATCCGCCATATCGTCGTAAAAACGTGCTTCCACGATAAGAAGATGGGGTTTGGACATGATATTTTCCTGAAAAGCTTGATGCCGGATCATACCGGCTTTTGCGGCGGTCAAACCACGGCTGGCCGTTTTTGGCAAGTAATTTCATGTGTCAGCGGTCCAAGGGGCCGCCTCTGCCGGGCATTTGACCAGGTTTTACACCACCCGGCCCGGCTCCGCGACAATCAGGTTTTCTGGAAGGCGAGATGGACGCCAAGCCCCATCAGCACCGTTCCGGCAACGCGGCGGGCAAGCACCTGCACCGCGCCGGAACGCTTCAAACGCCCGACCATGGCGCCCGCAAGAAGCACGCCGACAAGATCGGCCGAGGAAAAAATGAAATTGACGGCGATGCCGAGGATCAGCAATTGCAGCCAGACCGGAAAGGCTGCCGCAGGGTCTACGAATTGCGGCAGGAAGGCCAGAAAGAACAGCGCCGTCTTCGGATTGAGCACATCGACGATGATGCTGTCGATAAAGGCGCGGCGCGCCGATTTCGGTTCAATGGTCAAATTGACGGCCTCACCTTCGAGTTTGCTGCGCAGCATCGAGAAGCCGAGCCAGATGAGATACAGCGCACCGCACAGCTTTACCGCCAGATAAAGCCACGGCACGGCCTGAAACAGCACCGAAAGACCTGCGGCAGAGGCAAAGATGTGGAAATAGCAGCCGACATGGATTCCAAGCACCGCCATCAGCCCGGCAAACCGGCCGCGCGCCATGGTCTGCGCCGCCGCATAAAGCATGGCCGGACCGGGGATATAGGCGAACAGGGCGGTGGTTATGAAAAAGGCGGTCAGCAGTTCGAAAGACGGCATGATGTATTTCCCCTACCCCGTTTGGGCCTAAAGACGTCTTTATAACGTTTGCGCGTCAATCGGAAGCAGAGTGTCTGACAAGAATTGATCTGTCGCCACGCTGGACGACGATAAAGCCCTTCCGTCATTCCGGCCTTGAGCCGGAATCCAGTCGACGTGCGTCTGCGCGGCGGAAAAACTCTTTTCAGCCCAAGGACTTGAGCTGGCTGGATTCCGGCTCAAGGCCGGAATGACGAGAGGAAGAGGCGTCAGCGATAATAAACCACCGAGCCAGCACCCCAGTTCATGCCGATGGAAATTCCGCAAGCCTTGCGGCGTAACGCGCCATGGTATCGACTTCGAAATTGACGAAATCGCCCGGCTGGCGCTCGCCCCATGTGGTGACGGTCAGCGTGTGGCGGATCAACAGCACGTCGAAATCGGTACCTTCGACGGCGTTGACGGTGAGCGAGGTGCCGTCGAGCGCCACGGAACCCTTGGGCGCCACGAATTTCGCCAGATGCTCCGGCGCGCGCAGGCGAATGCGCACCGCCTCGCCTTCCGGCTCCACCGAAAGGATTTCCGCCCTGCCATCGACATGGCCGGAAACGATGTGGCCGCCAAGTTCATCTCCAATCTTGAGCGCCCGCTCCAGATTGACGTGGGTACCCTTTTGCCAGCCGGCAATCGTCGTCAGGCGCAGCGCCTCTTCCCATGCCTCGACCTCGTACCAGCGCTCATTGCTGCCGTCTTCCGGCAGTCTCGTCACCGTCAGGCAGACGCCGCCATGGGAGATGGACGCGCCCATATCGATGGTTTTGGGGTCGTAATTTGTCGCCACCCGCAGACGCACGCCTTCGGCCAGGGCTTCCAGCTCGGAAACGGTTCCGACGTCGGTGACAATTCCGGTAAACATCAAATCGGCCTTTCATAATCGAAGCAACGATCCCGCCCATAGGCGGTCTCGCTGACCAGAGCATAGTCGCCCGGAATATCGACACGTTTGAGCGGCGTTTCAATGCCGCCCTCACCGATCACCACCGGGCTTTCGAACAGCATGATACGGTCCACCAGCCCCGCTTCAAGGAATGATTTTGCGGCAAAGGCGCCGCCTTCGACCAGAAGTTCCGACATGCCGCTTTCGGCGAGGATGTGGAGGAGGTTTTCAAGCGTTGGGGCTTCGAGGATCTGGACGCCGGCGTCGGTGAGAAGTTGACGCTTTGACTCGCGGTCACCCCCCTCTGCCCTGCCGGGCATCTCCCCCTCAAGAGGGGAGATCGATGGGGCGCTGCCTTGCCCGACCTTGAAGGTTGACGAATGAGAGATGGAGTCTAAATTTGAGCGAGCGGCCAGCCCCTTGCCGATCTCCCCCCATGAGGGGGAGATGCCCGGCAGGGCAGAGGGGGGTAACGCCGCAACGATCACCGGCACCTCCCGCACTGTCTTCACCAGCTTCGACGTCAACGGCAACTCAAACTGCCGGTCCAGCACGATCCGCACCGGCGAGCGCTCCTCCATGCCGGCAATGCGCACCGTCAGTTCCGGGTCATCCGCAATAGCGGTACGAATACCAACGAGAATACAATCGCAACGCGCGCGCAATTCATGCACGGCATGGCGCGCCTCGGGACCGGTAATCGCCACTTGCCCCTCGCCTTTCCTGCCGATCATGCCATCGGCGGAAACGGCAAGCTTCAGAATCACATGCGGGCGTTTTTTCACCTGACGCGTGAGGTAACCGGCAAGCGCTCTCTTACCCTCATCCCGCAACAGGCCGGTTTCCACGACAATACCGGCATCGCGTAAAATCGTATAACCACGGCCGGAAACACGCTCGTCCGGATCATCCACCGCCACCACGACGCGGGCGACGCCGTATTCCACCAGGGCATTGGCGCAGGGCGGGGTCTTGCCCCAGTGCGAGCAGGGTTCGAGCGTCACATAGGCGGTCGCGCCGCGCGCCGCCTCGCCGGCGATTTCCAGCGCCTGCCGTTCGGCATGCGGGCGGCCGCCAATGGCGGTGACGGCTTCGGCGATGATTTGCCCGTCTTTGACGAGCACACAGCCGACGGAGGGATTGGTGAGCGTCTGGCCCTGATGGCGAAGCGACACCTCGATTGCCCTTGCCATGAATCTTTCGTCATCGGCACGGGTGGTCACGGTTACACTCCGGCGTCCGTATCGCGGGCGATCTTGGCGTTGATTTCGGCAATCACGTTCTCGAAATCCTCGGCATGGCTGAAATCGCGATAGACCGAGGCGTAACGCACGAAGGCCACATCATCGAGGCTCTTCAGCGCCTCGAGAACCTGCAGGCCGATTTCTTCCGAAGGAATTTCCGTCTCGCCCGAACTTTCCAGGCGGCGAACGATGCCGGAGACGGCGCGCTCGATCCGGTCACGGTCGACCGGACGCTTGCGCAGCGCGATCTCGAAGGACCGCACCAGCTTTTCCCGGTCGAAGGGCAGCTTGCGGCCGCTTTTCTTGATGACCATCAGCTCGCGCAGTTGCACGCGCTCATAGGTCGTGAAGCGGCCGCCGCAATCGGGGCAGATGCGCCGCCGGCGGATGGAGGTATTGTCCTCCGCCGGACGCGAGTCCTTGACCTGCGTGTCTTCAGAACCGCAAAAAGGGCAGCGCATCTTCGTCCTTTCTCTTACATGTACGGATACATGGGGAAACGGTCCGTCAGGCCGACGACCTTTTCACGCACCGCAGCCTCGACGGCGGCGTTGCCCTCATCCGAATTGGCAACCTTCAGACCATCGAGAACCTCGACGATCAGCTTGCCGATTTCGCGGAATTCCGCTTCCTTGAAACCGCGCGTCGTGCCGGCCGGCGTGCCGAGACGAACACCGGAGGTGACGAAGGGCTTTTCCGGATCGAAAGGAATGCCGTTCTTGTTGCAGGTAATGTAGGCGCGGCCAAGCGCTGCTTCCGCGCGCTTGCCGGTGGCGTTCTTCTTGCGAAGATCGACCAGCATCAGGTGGTTATCGGTGCCGCCGGAGACGACATCCAGACCGCCTTCGACCAGCGTTTCAGCCAGCGCCTTGGCGTTCTTGACGACCTGTGCGGCATAGTCCTTGAACTCGGGCTTCAGCGCTTCGCCGAAGGCGACGGCCTTGGCGGCGATGACGTGCATCAGCGGGCCGCCCTGCAGCCCGGGGAAAACGGCCGAGTTGAACTTCTTGGCCAGATCCTCGTCATTGGTGAGGATCATGCCGCCGCGCGGGCCGCGCAGCGATTTGTGCGTGGTGGTGGTGGCGACATGGCAGTGCGGGAACGGCGACGGATGCTGGCCACCGGCGACGAGACCGGCGATGTGGGCCATGTCAACCATCAGGTAGGCGCCGACTTCATCGGCGATCTCGCGGAAACGCTTCCAGTCCCAGACACGCGAATAGGCGGTGCCGCCGGCGAGAATGAGCTTCGGCTTGTGTTCCTTGGCCTTGCGCTCCACCTCGTCCATGTCGAGCAGGTTGTCGCCTTCACGCACGCCGTAGGAGACGACGTTGAACCACTTGCCGGACATGTTGACCGGCGAACCATGCGTCAGATGGCCTCCCGAGTTCAGGTCGAGGCCCATGAAGGTATCGCCCGGCTGAAGCAGTGCGAGGAACACGGCCTGGTTCATCTGCGAACCGGAGTTCGGCTGGACGTTGGCGAAGTTGACGCCGAACAGCTTCTTGGCGCGTTCGATGGCGAGTTCTTCAGCGATGTCGACGAACTGGCAGCCGCCGTAATAACGCTTGCCCGGATAACCTTCCGCATATTTGTTGGTCATGATCGAACCCTGCGCTTCGAGCACGGCGCGGGAAACGATGTTTTCCGAGGCGATCAGTTCGATCTCGTGGCGCTGGCGACCCAGTTCCTTCTCGATCGCGCCGAAAATTTCCGGATCGACATCGGCAAGCGGACGGGAGAAGAAAGCATCTGTGTTCGACATGGTGAAGGCTCCTGAAACAGTAATGCGATGGCGTCTTAGCGCCCTGCCCGGACAAGAGCAATACGGGCAGCGAGATTTGCCCGTCAAACTGCGACGTTGCGACAAAAAACGACAGAGGTTTTCAGAAAATCGCCAAGAAAAAAGCCGCACCCGAAGGTGCGGCTCATGGTGATTGAATGAAATGGATGCCGGATCAGTTGCGCGGCAGCAGATCGTCATCCACCGGGCCAGCGGGCTGTTCCATGCCGCTCGTGGTGTTGAGCGCCAGTTCGGCATTGCCGTCCTTTTCATAGATGTCGTCGCGGAACTGCACCACGCCGTCCTTCGCCGACCACGCGGTGATGTAGACGAAATAGACCGGGATTTCCTGCGCCAGCTTGATCGGCGTGTTGACGCGGGTGGCGATGACACGCTCCATTTCCTGACGCGACCAGCCGGGCGTGTCGCGCAGCAGCCAGCTCGTCAGGTCGCGCACGTTCTGCACGCGCACGCAGCCGGAGGATTCGAAACGCATCAGCTTGTTGAACAGGCCCTGCTGCGGCGTGTCGTGCATATATTCGTTGTTCGGATTGTGGAAGTTGATCTTCGTCGAGGACATGGCGTTGATCTTGCCGGGGTCCTGACGGAACATCAGGTTCGGGGCCTTCGGCGCGAACCAGTCGACCGCGGTTGGCGAAACTTCCTGTCCCTTGCCGTCGATGAGGCGGATATTGTTCCGCTCCAGATAGGTCGGGTCCTTCTGCATCAGCGGCACGATGTCCTTTTCGACGATCGAGCGCGGCGCGGTCCAGTAAGGGTTGAGGATGACTTCGTAAATCTTGGAATTGATCACATGGGTCGGGCGGCTGGCGCGGCCGACGACAGCCGTGTTGCGCAGCACGACGCGTTCATTTTCAACGGCTTCGATGGCTGCGGCCGGGATATTCACCATCAGGTGACGCTGGCCGAGGTCGCCGGACATGGACTGGATGCGAACGAGGTTGGTCTGCAGCTGCGCCAGACGAATCTGCGCGGAAACATTGAGCGCCTTCGTGGTGTATTCGCCGCTGACGCCATCAGCCGGAAGGCCATGACGGGCCTGGAAACGCTTCAGCGCGCCATCGACGTAACTATCGAAGGCGCTGGAAATGCCGGCTTCGCGCGGCAGGTCGCCGGATACCATCAGTCGCTGGCGCAGCGCCTGTACGGAAGGATCGGAGACGCCGATCTGGAGACGCTGCTGGGACGCGGGCACTTCCGGCCAGCCGCCATTCTGCACGATCTGCTGATATTGCATGATCGCCTGCTGCATGTAGACCGGCGCTTCGCGTCCGAGAACCGGATTGTTAGAAACGACGCCCACGGCCGAACGCGACGTATTGGCGTCGAACTGGTCATCCCAGTTGCCGCGGCGCGAAGAGCCCATGAGATCGTTGAGCGCGTTCTGCGCAAAGGCCGGCGCGGCAAGCGCGGCGGCGCCAACGGAAACGGCCGAACGCAGAAGCGCGCGGCGCGATACGGAATCGGAAACGGATTTCTTTGTCATTCTACCTACCAGCCACTCTCTTCGGCATTCTCAACAATGCCTAAATCAATATGATTAACAAACACGTACAACGTGTCTGCCGGCTGGTAATACTCAACACCCATCCTTGGGCGCCATTGTCTGGCAGAACGGTCGGGACTTGCCGCGACAGCAGGAGAAACAGCCGGCTCCTTCACCCTTGCCGGTCCCATATCAATATGGCCGATTCGTGTCACGGCTCTCATCTCACGAAGCTTTGTTCGCCTGAGAAACAGGGCGAAGGCTCGAAGAAGGGCTGGGCTTGACAGGCAAAACCCCCCGGCGCGGAATCCGCAAGCCGGGAGCAAAAACATGCCCCCGGCTTAAACAGTGAAACCGTCGCGCTATTACAGGCGGTAAGCGATCGAGTCGTTCCAGAAGCGATCGAGGCGCTGCAGCAGCTTGTTCATTTCGGAGAACTCGCCGGTGCCGATGCCGCCGACCTTTTCGATCGAGCCAACGTGGCGTTCATAAAGGCGGGCAACCGTTTCGGCGATTTCCTGGCCCTTTTCCGTCAGGCTGATGCGGACCGAGCGGCGGTCGACACGCGAGCGCTGGTGGTTGATGAGACCGAGATCGACCAGCTTCTTGACGTTGTAGGAGACGTTCGAGCCGAGGTAGTAACCGCGGGAACGAAGCTCGCCGGCCGTCAGTTCGGAATTGCCGATGTTGAACAGCAGCAGGGCTTGAACGGCGTTGACGTCATCGCGACCCTGACGGTCGAACTCGTCCTTGATGACATCGAGGAGGCGGCGGTGGAGACGTTCCACCAGGTGCAGCGACTCCATGTAGAGCGAGCGGATGGTATCTTCATGTGCGTCGGCAACAACGGCCTGGGGCTTAACTTTGCTATTGATCATGACTGCCTCACTGTTTTGTTTGGCGGTGTGTTTGTTTGTCTCCCGCCTTGAGTGAGAACCTAATCAATGCGCATAAAATTCTACTTAAAAGCTACGATTAACAAATGGTTACCTGCATTTTCCCCGGGGGGCCCAACTTGTGGCGAAGCGGGAATGGCCCAAGGCCATCTATTACAAATCAATGACTTAGCCAGGAAATGCGACCTAAAACCAGGCCGAATTGCTTTATTCTTATGGTAAATCAATTCTTGCGCGTTCTTCATTCTGGCGCTGATCCAGCCAGAAAGCGACCAGGAATAGTATATAAATGGTTGCCACGAGGCCATGCATGACGGGTACTAGCGTGTTGGCGCCGAAGATGTGCGGCCACACCTTATACATGGCGATCTGCGCACCTGCGCCCATGACCCACATGACCGCGCCCCAGGAGGCCCCGAGCCAGAGGCCGAGTGCCGCGACAGGGAAAATAACGGCCAGCGCGCTGCCGGCCACCCGCCAGGGCAGGTTCAGCATATCGAACCGCCCATGGCCCCCAAGCGAATAGCCCGTCAACATCGCCCAATATTGCAGACCGAACCAGAAACAGGAAACCGCGACCAGTCTCATGAAGACCAGAAAGAGGATTTCCGTAAGCGGGCGTTTCGGCAGAGGTTGAGAATCAGGTTCCATGGCCGGAAGATACGGTCTCGACGAACGGGCGACCAGCCCATATTGAATCCCGCCGCCTGCCTTGTCAAAGCATCATCGTCATCGCAGGACGCCAATGAGGGAAGATTGTCGCATTCGCATGGGCCAAGCTTCATGCTATGCAGCTTTCCAAATTTGATCGAAGGACATTCTTACATGCAGGACAAAACGCATCTGGTCGACGAGATCACCGGCCATCGTCGCATGCGCCGCAATCGCAAGGCGGATTGGACGCGCCGTCTGGTGCAGGAAAGCCGCCTCACCGTCGACGATCTGATCTGGCCGGTCTTTATCGTGCCGGGCAGCAATATTCTCGATCCCATTCCGGCAATGCCGGGCGTCAACCGGATGAGCGTCGACAAACTGGTGGAAGCCGCTAAAGAGGCCGCCGATCTCGGCATTCCGGCAATCGCGACCTTCCCGAACATCGAAATGGAGTTGCGCGACGAGACCGGTTCCAACGCGCTCGAGGCGAATAATCTCATTAATCAGGCAACCATCGCCGTCAAGAAAGCCGTTCCAAATATCGGCATGATCACCGATGTCGCGCTCGATCCCTTCACCAGCCACGGCCATGACGGCATTCTGCGCGGCGACGAGATCGTCAATGACGAGACCGTGGAACAGATTATCAAGGCGGCGATCCTTCAGGCGGAAGCGGGATCGGACATTATTTCTCCATCGGAAATGATGGATGGCCGTATCGGCGCCATCCGTCGCGGTCTCGATGCCGCCGGGCACCAGAATGTCGGCATCATGTCCTATGCGACGAAATTCGCTTCCGGCTATTACGGTCCCTATCGCGAGGCCATCTCCACGGCCGGCCTGCTGAAGGGCGACAAGAACAGCTATTACATCAGCCCTGCCAACGGCATGGAAGCGATCCGCGATGCCGCCCTCGACGTGGAGGAAGGTGCGGATATGCTGATGGTCAAGCCCGGCCTGCCCTATCTCGACATCTGCTGGCGGCTGAAGGACAATTTCGGCCTGCCGACCTTCGCCTATCAGGTGTCCGGCGAATATACCCAGATCAAGGCTGCCGCCATGAATGGCTGGATCGATGGTGAGCGAGTGATGATGGAAACGCTTCTCTGTTTCAAGCGCGCGGGCTGCGATGGCGTTCTGACCTATTTCGCCATCGATGCCGCACGCAAACTCGCAAAGGGCTAAGACCCGCACTTATTGTATTTGGTCGTTTTCTTCCCATATTGTCTGCTGACACGGCACTCATGCCGCGCTGTCATACCCTCTCAGGAGAAAACGACCGATGAGCCTCGACCAGAACCCCACTTATGCCGCACCGGCTGACTGGCGCGCCTATAGCGGCGTCCTGAGCCGGCGGGTCTTCGCATTCCTGATCGATTATGCGATCGTTCTCCTGCTGTGCATTCCGGCAGCTGTGATCGTCTTCTTTCTCGGCGTGATTACCTTCGGCCTCGGGTGGTTCCTCTTCCCGGCGCTGTTCGTCATCGTTGCGGTGCTTTATTTTGGCATGACGCTCGGCGGCCCCTCGCAGGCGACCCCCGGCATGCGGGCAATGGGGATCGCCATGGCGCGTATGGACGGGCGGCGAATCGATTTCCTGCTGTCGACCGTTCACATCGTGCTTTTCTGGGTCATCAACTCGGTTTTGACGCCGCTGATCCTGCTTGCAGGCCTGTTTACCGAGCGCTCGCGCCTCGTTCACGACTTCCTGCTTGGCACCGTCATCGTCAGAACGCGCTGATATTGCGGAAAGCCACGCAAACGTGGCTTTCAAACCCCGCAAATGCCGCATCTCGCAGTTGACGTTTTCCGGCATTTTGCCATTCTGTGACATTATGCATGTCGCTTGAAGCGCCGCCGCCAACCCCGTGAAATCGCGGCGCGCTTTCATAACAGACGCAGGAGGCGATCACGGTTCGATGAACACGCAGGCGACGCCCTCTCCCCAATTCTATCTTACGGCGCCGGCCACCTGCCCCTATCTGCCGAACCAGATGGAGCGGAAGGTCTTCACCCATCTGGTCGGCCCGCGCGCCTCGGAAATGAACGATCTTCTGACCCAGGGCGGCTTCAGGCGCTCGCAGAACATCGCCTATCGTCCGGCCTGCGAAAACTGCCGCGCCTGCGTCTCCGTGCGCATCCTGACCGAACAGTTCCAGCCGACGAAATCGATGCGGCGCGTTCTTGCCGCCAACAGGGATGTCGTCGCCACGGTTCACGCCGCCGAGCCCTCCACCGAACAATTCGCCCTGTTTCGCCGCTATCTCGACCACCGCCACCAGTCGGGCGGCATGTCCGACATGTCGGCGCTGGATTATGCGATCATGGTGGAAGACACGCATGTAAACACCCGCATCATCGAATATCGCGTGCGCGAGCCCGGCTCCGGCATCGATTCCAGCAAGCGCGGCGAACTTCTGGCCGTGGCGCTCAGCGACGTGATGAGCGACGGCCTCTCGATGGTCTATTCCTTCTTCAATCCCGATCTGGAAAAACGCTCGCTCGGCACCTTCATGATCATCGATCACATCAGCCGCACCCGCGCGCTTGGCCTGCCGCATGTCTATCTCGGCTACTGGGTCGATGGTTCGGAAAAGATGGGTTACAAGACCCGCTACCATCCGCAGGAACATCTGACACCGCGCGGGTGGGAGGTTTATACGCCGGAAGAAAAATAACGGTTGGTCCAACCGTCAAAATCGCATGCTAAACTCCAATCAAACTTGGAGTATTTCAGATGAAATCAACCATTTGCGAGATCGGTGAAGAGGCAGGCGTTGTAATCCCGAAGGATATGCTTGAACGGCTTGGCTGGAAGATTGGCGACGTTCTCAGCTTAGGAACTGACGGCACCGTACTTGAATTGCGAACTGCTGAGAGCCCGAACGAAGAAGCAACAGTTGACTTTGATCGTCAGCTGGAACATGCACGGCAAGCGATGCGCAAGTACCACGTTGCTTTAAAAGCGCTCGCGAAGTCATAAGCACTCGATGGTTTGATTGCCCAACACATGAGATTGAAAACGTCCCGGGACAGCCCCGGGACGACATTCAAATATCAGCCACCAAATTTCCCGCTACGCGGAAAGCCCTTCGGCACGGTGCGGCCCGCCGTTGCACGGTCGGCCAGCCATTCGCGCAATTCTTCACCTACCTTGTTGAAGAGACGCCCGGCCGTGTCGGACCATGACAAGCCTTCGGCAAGCGCGAAACATTTCACGTCGACGACGCCGCCATCCTTGTAGCGCTGCAGGCGCACGCCCTTGCCGCGCGACATTTCCGGCACCTGCGAAAGCGGGAAGGCCAGAAGCTTGCGGTTTTCGCCGACGACAGCGACATGGTCGCCCGTGACCGGCACGGCGAGCTTGGCTTCATCCGGCATCGAGACATTCATGATCTGCTTGCCCTTGCGGGTATTTGCGACCATTTCGCTTTCCGCCACGATGAAACCGTTGCCAGCGGTGGAGACGAGCAACAGCTTGCGTGAGGGATCATGGACGAAGGCGGTCAGGATGTCCTGATCGTTCTCCATGTCGACCATGATGCGGATCGGCTCGCCGTGGCCGCGACCGCCCGGCAGCTTGTCGGCGCCGAGCGTATAGGCCTTGCCGCCCGTCGTCAGCAGCAGCAGCTTGTCGGTCGTCTGCGCCGGGAAAGCGAGTTTCGGGCCGTCGCCTTCCTTGAAGGTGAGCGACGAGGTGTCGGACATGTGTCCCTTCAGCGCCCGGATCCAGCCCTTCTGCGAGATGACGATGGTGACCGGTTCCTTTTCGATCATCGCCTGCTGGATGGCCTCGATATCGGCATCCGGCGCATCCGCGAACTGCGTGCGGCGGCGGCCGATTTCGGTTGCCTTGGCATATTTCTTTTTGACCTCGCCGATTTCCCAGGCGACGGTCTGCCACTGCTTGTCATCGGAAGCGAGCAGCGCTTCGATCTCGGCCTTCTCATTGCTGAGGTCGTCGAACTCCTTGCGGATTTCGAATTCCTCAAGCTTGCGCAGGTTGCGCAGGCGCATGTTGAGGATGGCTTCGGCCTGATTGTCGGTGAGCGACCACTTGGCCATCATCACCTGTTTCGGCTCATCCTCTTCGCGGATGATGCGGATGACCTCATCGAGATTGAGATAGGCGACGAGCAGGCCGCCCAGAATTTCCAGCCTGCGGTCGATGGCGGCCAGACGATGGCGGGAACGGCGGACCAGCACATCCTTGCGGTGCGCCAGCCATTCGCTCAGCACCTCGTTCAGCGCCATCACCTTCGGCACCTTGCCGAGTGACAGCACGTTCATGTTGAGCGGCAGGCGGCTTTCGAGGTCAGACAGGCGGAACAGCGATTCCATCAGCAGCGTCGCATCGACGGTGCGGCTCTTGGGCACCAGCACGATGCGCACGTCTTCGGCCGATTCATCGCGAATATCCTCGAGAAGCGGTAGCTTGCGGGCAATCAACAGCTCGGCGATCTTCTCGATCAGGCGCGATTTCTGCACCTGGAAGGGAATTTCGGTGATGACAATCTGATAACCGCCGCGGCCGAGATCTTCCGTTTCCCATTTGGCGCGCACGCGGAAACCGCCACGACCGGTCTTATAGGCATCGAGAATATTCTCGCGGCTTTCGACGATCACGCCGCCCGTCGGCAGGTCGGGGCCGGGAATGAATTCAACCAGCTTTTCCACCGTCGCATCGGGATGCTTGATGAGATAAAGCGCCGCGTCGCAAAGTTCGTGGGCATTGTGGGGCGGGATCGATGTCGCCATGCCGACGGCAATGCCGGAGGCGCCGTTGGCGAGCAGGTTCGGGAAGGCGCCCGGCAGAACGACCGGTTCCTCGTCTTCCTCGTTATAGGTGGCGCGGAAATCCACCGCATCCTCGCCGATGCCTTCGAGCAGCAGCGCGGCAACCTCGGTCATGCGCGCTTCGGTGTAACGATAGGCGGCGGCGCCGTCGCCATCGATATTGCCGAAATTGCCCTGCCCGTCGACGATCGGATAACGCTGCGAGAAATCCTGCGCGAGACGCACCAGCGCATCATAGACGGACTGGTCGCCATGCGGGTGGAATTTACCGATCACGTCACCGACGATACGGGCGCATTTCTTGAAAGCCGAGTTGGGGCGGATGCCCATTTCGCTCATGGCGTGAATGATGCGGCGGTGAACCGGCTTAAGGCCGTCGCGCACATCCGGCAGCGCACGATGCATGATCGTGGACAAGGCGTAAGCGAGGTAGCGCTCTTCAAGCGCCGCCTTCAAATCGACCGGATGAATGTTATCGTCTCCGCCGGACGGAGGTACAAGATTTTTTCCCATGGTGCTTGACTAGCGGAAATGCCGATTCCCGGCAAGAAATTCGGGGGTCGCACCTGTGGATGAAAGCAACCCTTTCATGCGATTTTTTGTTAACCGCGTTGCAAATGCCGCAATGCCGCCGTCATGGGAATCGATCTAAATCCTATAGACCTTTGAATAATCGCGAATATAAGTATCAGCATTCGAATTCGAACACGGTGCACAGCCGTACGTTGAGGGAAGCAACATCATGAGACTGAAATCCACCCGGCAGGTTCTTTTCGCGAGCGCCGCGCTTCTTACGCTTTCCGCGCCGGCCTTCGCGCTGGATGGCGGGGATGTGCTGAAGAAGATCAATGCGGCTTATGCCGCACAGGGCGGCGAGATCGCTGCCGGTTCCGTCGCCGTCAACGGCTCGACGGTGACCCTGAACAGCGTGACCTTCAACGCAGTCGCCGATCCGGCCAAGAAGATCCCGGTCGGTAATGTGACGCTCGAAGGCGTCGAGGAAAACAACGGCGGCTACAAGATCAAGAACGCCCGCTTCGACAATATCGATTACAAACAGGAAAACGTGGAGATCAAGGCAAGCGACATCTACATGTCCGGCCTCGTCATTCCCGCAGACTCCACCACCGGCACCGTCGATGCGCTGATGTTCTACGACGAAGCACATAGCGGCCCGGTTTCCGTTTCCATCGACGGCAAGCCGGCTTTCTCGCTCGAAGAAAGCACCGCAACCATGTCCGTCAGCGACGACAAGGCCTCGATCGGTTTCGAACTCGACGCATCCGGCTTCAAGGCCGATCTCAGCGAAGTCACCGATCCGGGCACGAAGGACGCGATCGAAAAGCTGAAGCTGCAGGCGCTTTCCGGCGACATGACCATGAGCGGCAGCTGGGAAGTGGCCTCCGGCACTATCGATGTTGAAGAATACGCCATCGACCTCGATGATGTCGGCCGCCTGAACATGTCGTTCGGTTTCTCCGGCTACACGCTCGACTTCATCAAGTCGATGCAGGAGACGGTGAAGGCGCAGGCCGCCAATCCGAACAAGGAACAGGCGGATCAGGCGGCAAGCCTTGCCATGCTCGGCCTGATGCAGCAGCTCTCCTTCATCAACGCTGAAATCAGCTTCGAAGACGCCAGCATCACCAAGCGCGCCATCGACTATGCTGCAAGCCAGCAGGGCATGACGGGCGATCAGCTTGCCCAGACCATCAAGGGCATGGCCCCGATCATGATGGCCTCGCTCAACGTGCCGGAACTGCAGAACATGGTGTCGGCGGCCGTCAACGCCTATATCGACAATCCGAAGAACTTCTCGATCACGGCGGAGCCGGAAAAGCCGGTTCCGTTCCCGATGATCATGGGCGCTGCGATGGGCGCGCCGAACACCCTGCCGAAAATGCTCGGTGTGACGGTGACGGCAAACGAATAAAGCTAAAAAAGCCCCGGTCATGCCGGGGCTTTTCTTTTGCGCTCAGTGCAACGGCGCGGCAGCGCCATCCTGTTTATCGTGCAGGGCGAAGCGGTCGATCATGTGGGCGCTCGCCTCGTTGACGCCGATCACCTCGACCCGCTTGCCGGCCTTGCGGAATTTCAGCACCACCTTGTCCAGCGCCCCGACCGCCGAAATATCCCACAGATGCGCCTGCGTGACATCGATTGTCACCGCCTCAACCTCCTCGGCGAAATCGAAGGCGGCGATGAAGCTCTCCGTGGAGGCGAAGAAAATCTGGCCATCGACGCGATAAATCCGCTCCCGGCCATCGGCCGAAAGCTCCGGCCGGACATGGAAAAGTTTCGACACCTTGCCTGCGAAAAACACGCCGGAGAGCAGCACGCCGGCCAACACGCCCTTTGCAAGATCGTGGGTGGCAAGCACCGTGCCGACCGTCACCAGCATGACGATGCTGGAGGATGGCGGGTTTCGGCGCAGATCGAGAATGGAGCGCCACGAGAAGGTGCCGATGGAGACCATGATCATCACCGCCACCAGCGCGGCCATGGGAATGATGCGCACAAGATCATCCAGCACCAGAATGAGGAACAGCAGGAACGCGCCCGCGACGAAGGTGGACAAGCGGCCCCGCCCCCCGGAGCTGACATTGATGACGGACTGGCCGATCATGGCGCAGCCGCCCATGCCGCCGATGAGGGCAGACGCGATGTTGCTCGTCCCCTGCCCGATGCATTCCCGGCTCTTGTTGCTGCCGGTATCCGTCATGTCGTCGACGATCTGCGCCGTCAGCAGCGATTCCAAAAGACCGACGGCGGCGAGCGCCACGGAATATGGAAAGATGATCTGCAGCGTCTCGAAGGTCAGCGGCACCTGCGGCAGGGCGAATATCGGCAGCGTCGAGGGCAATTCACCGAGATCGCCGACCGTGCGGATATCCATGCCGGAGAAGACGGCGACACAGGTGAGAACGATGATGGCGACCAGCGGCGACGGCACTATTTTGGTGACCAGCGGGAAGAGATAGATGATCGCAAGACCGGCCGCGATCATGACGTAGGTTTCGACTGGCACGCCGATCAGTTCGGGCAATTGCGCCATGAAGATCAGGATCGCCAGCGCATTGACGAAGCCGGTCATGACCGAGCGCGAGACGAAGCGCATCACCCGGCCGAGTTTCACAAGGCCCGCCAGAATTTGCAGCAGGCCCATGAGAATGGTGGCCGCGAATAGATATTGCAGCCCGTGTTCCTTGACGAGCGTGACCATCAGGACGGCGGTGGCGGCGGTTGCCGCCGAGATCATCCCCGGTCTGCCGCCGGTGAAGGCGGAAACGCAGGCGATGGCGAAGGAGGCGAACAATCCCACCTTCGGATCGACACCGGCGATGACGGAAAAGCCGATGGCTTCGGGAATGAGGGCGAGCGCCACGACGATGCCGGAAAGGAGATCGCCGCGAATATTGGAAAACCACTCACGTCTGTAAGTCTGAAATCTGTTCATTTGATTTTTTCGCAAAGAATGACGCACCGGCCGGAGCCATGTCCGGTAGATTGAAATGAAATGTCGGTGCTTTGCGTTGTCTGGCGGATCGGCGGCCAGAAGAGCCACCCGGAATTTCACCGGGTCCGTGGTGAGTAACTCACCTATAAACAGCAAAAAAGCGGGCCGCAAGTTGCGCGCCCGCTTTCGATGTCTGCGATCGTATGCCTCAGGCCGCTTCGCGCCCGACATATTCCCGCATTTGCGTGTCGCTCAGCCGGAACTGATGGACCAGTTGCTTGAGACGCGCCGTCTCGCCCGCCAGCATGGCGCTGGCGGCATTGTTTTCCTCGACCATGGCGGCGTTCTGCTGCGTGCCCTGATCGAGATGGTTGACCGCGGTGTTGATCTCGGAGAGCCCCAGCGACTGCTCGTTCGTCGCTGCGGCGATGGCTTCGATATGGTCGTTGATCGTCTTCACCGAGCCGCCGATGCGCGACAGGGCCGCGCCGGTTTCCCGCACGAAGCGCGCGCCGTCCTTCACCTCTGTACCGGAGGCATGGATAAGCAGCTTGATTTCGGCGGCGGCCTTCGCGGAGCGCTGCGCCAGTTCCCTGACCTCCTGCGCGACGACGGCGAAACCGCGCCCCGCCTGGCCTGCGCGCGCCGCCTCCACGCCGGCATTGAGCGCAAGAAGGTTGGTCTGGAAGGCAATCTCGTCGATGACGCCGATGATATTGCCGATCCGGCCTGACGATTGCTCGATCTTCTCCATCGCCATGATCGTATCGACAACGAGGTCGGCCGTGCGGTTGGCGTCCTCGTCGGCAGAATGGGCGACCGCACGGGCTTCCACCGCACGTTCCGCCGATATGCGGATATTCGCCGTCAGCTCATCCAGCGCGGCGGCGGTTTCCTCCAGCGAGGCGGCCTGCTGCTCGGTGCGGCGGGCGAGATCGGCGGCACTCTGGCTGATTTCCTGACTGCCGCCATCAATCGCCACGCTCGAACGCACGACGCCGGACATGGCGGCATCGAGCTGGCGGATCGTCCGGTTGAGATCGTGACGCAGGGGTTCGAAATCCGGGGCGAAAGGCTCGTTCAGTTCGAAAGAGAGATCGCCGTCGGCAAGGCGGTGAAGTGCGGCCGCAAGGCCGGTCGTCGCCTGCATCAGCCTTGCCTGCGCTTCGGTCTCCGCCTCGCGCTGGAACCGCGCCTTTTCGGCTTCGGCCTGCTGCCGGGCTGCGAGCGCCTGCGTCTCCAGTTCGATTTTTGCGATGGCCGCCTGCCGGAAAATTTCCAGCGCATGGGCCATGGCGCCGAATTCGTCCCGGCGGCGCAGACCGGGAACGGCGAATTCCGTTTCGCCCTCGGCCAGACGGCGCATCGCTCCGGTAATCGCGGTCGCCGGGCGGGTTATCGAACGGCCGATGAAATAGACCCCGGCGAAAAGGCTTGCGACGGTGAGCGCGATAAGGGCGACGACGATCGAAACCGTTCTATCCGCCGCAGCGCTGTTCTCGAGAGCGCTTGCCTCCCGCTCCTGCCGGTAAATGGTGGAAATCTCTGCGACGACGGGCAGCAGCGCATTATAGGCGGAGGCGACGGTTTCGCGCGCCTTCTCCTCCTCCAGCACGGCCTGAGCATAAAAGCGGAAGGAGGCGGTATATATTTCCAGTGCATCCATGATGCGCTGACGCTCCGCGCCCGGCCGATATTCCAGCTTCACCAGCGCCTTGAAGGTCTCTACCTCGGCTGCATGTTTTGCGACATAGGCCTCATCCCGCCGCAGGATGAAATCCTTTTCGTGCCGGCGCATCATCAGCATGCTGGCGCGGATTTCGGCATTGGCGACGACGTCGATCAGTTTTTCGATGGAATGCACGCCGTTGCGCATGGCGCCCTCAAGGCCCTCGGCAGGCGTGAGACCCAGTTCCGCGTTCTTGGCGACCAGCGCCTTCATGCGATCGCCATAGGCAACCACACCCTGCGCGAGCGCCTCGAGTTTCGCACGCGTCTGCGGTGCGGCACCGCTGTCAAGGGAAGCGACGGATTGCTCGACCTTCCCCATCGTCTGGTCGAACTGCGCGACGGAATTCATATCTCTGGACAGCAGGAAATCCTTCTGGTTCAGGCGGCTTTCATGCAGGGCATCCACTAGGGTGGTCAACACGCCGTCCCTCTGGATCAATGCATCTTCAACGACGCGATAACGCGCCTCCATCTGTCTTTGCCAGAGCAGCATGCCCGCGATGACGGCGATACCGCACAGCGCGGCCAGCGCCAGCATGGACACGCGATGCGCTATTTTGAACGTCGAGACCAGCGAAAACATTCAACCCTCGTTTGTGAAATTTCATGAGGGCGATGAATGATCGACAAGACTTAAGAAGTCCTCTACCGGATTTGTCAGTTCGATTAAGTTTTTATGACAATCCACAGATCAAATGGAAGAGGCTTACGACACCTGCAAGCAACAGGGCCTGCACGAGCAAGATGTCTGCAATAGAAAAGAACGGATAAGAGACGGGAAAGCGGCGCTTTCCCGTCTCACCCCATTTCCCCCCGTTCTTCACGCCGGATGCCGAGCCGGATAGGAAAAGCCGGCGTTTTGGCCGTCCGGACGGTCCCTTCGGCGCGAACGGAAACTATGCCGTATTGTCCGAGCTATTGCCTGCGCGTGAGGATCCGGTGCCCGACCAGTCCACCTGCCTGGTGGCGTACATGGTTGCTGCAATGGCAATGAAGGAAATCACCGCACCGGCCAGCAGCGCATATTCATCTTCATTCAGAACCAGATACATGACGCCATAGGCGACCGCCAGAACCGTAAACAGCGCTACGCCACTTCTGCGACTATTGGTTGCGCTTCCGAGATAGGAGGCGATCAGCGCCGCCGTCGACATCGATGCCGCGGCATAGGCGATCGTAAAGCCCGTATGCTCGGAGAGTGCAAGCAGCAGAACATAGAATATGACCAGAGCCAGCCCCGTCAGCACGTATTGTATCCAGTGCACGACATTGCCGCCCTTGAGTTCGACGATGAAGACGGCGAGGAAAACCAGCGAGATAAAACCGATCGAATATTTCAGCGTCCGCGCAATGATCTGGTAGAACTTGACGGGTTCGACGAGATTGATCGTCATCAGGCTGCCCGACAGCGGCAGGCGCGTACCCTCCACCACACGGTCTATGCCCCTTGCTAGATAGGGGATTGTCCAGCTGGCCTTGAAATCCGTGGCGGTGACAGTCTTTTGCTCGGGCAGGAACAGGCCTTCGAAGCCCGGATGCGGCCAATCGGCGTTTGCTGCAAAACTCGTCGTCTGGCCCGCCGGCGCAACGGCGAAACTGCCCGAGCCATTCAGGGAAAAGGCGATGTCGAAGGCGAAGCCCGTTTCGATGAGGTTTTTCTCAATCGCCCTGTGCACACCGGCATCGGACCGGATCGATACCTCCGGACCGGCGCGGTTGGTCATGACCGAGATATCCCGCATGCCGGGATCAAAGGGCAGAACCGGGCCGCCATCGATTCTGACGCCGGCGCTGGACCGGATGCCGGTAATATCCTGAATGCTGAGAACGAGAAAGGCGCTGTCCAGTCGCGGCGTGCCGGAAAAGCGCGCGAGGTCCTGCAGGATGCCGGAACCGAAGCGGCCTTTCAGCGCGATGTTGCCGTTATAGACCGGCAGGCTGTAGATCGACAGTTGCTTCTCCTCCGTCTTCAGGTCGGCCGTGACATCAAGCGTTTCCGGCATGACCAGCACCCACTCGGTGATGCGGTCGACGATGCTGCGACCGTCCACCTCCCGGCGGCGCTCCACATCGAAGGGCACGGCAAGATAGGGACCGTTCACCACCTGATCGCCGCCCCAGCCATTCGCGATCCGTCCGGAAACCTCTTCCGCCCGCGAGGCGCGCTCTTCCGTCAACCCCCAGACCAGCAGGAGCGGCACGAGCAGAACCATCGATATGAAGCCGATCATCAGGAACTTTGCGCCCGGCGAGCGCAGACTGACAGCGAAATTGCCGCGCGGATGGGCTGGAGGAACCTGCCCGCCCGCCGGGGCAATATCTTTTCCCGTTTCATGTACCATTCTGAAATCCTTCTAAATATGATCGCACCGAAACCGAAAGCGAAGTTCGGCCGGCGCTGTCCCAAGTTTAAAACCCCTGATAGTCTTGCGTCCCCCAAGTGAACGCGGGACCTATACTGGGATCGGATTTCGGCTGATTATGTGCGGAATTCGGTTCGACTCGCGGTAAAATTGTGGCTTTGCCGCGTTCGTTGTAAAAAACGCAAAGGGCCGGCGTTGCCGCCAGCCCTTTGTTCGAAACCTGAATGGTTCCAGATCAGTCCTTCTTGGACGGAACCACGCGCAGCGCCAGCTCACGAAGCTGGGTCGGCGTTGCCGGCGACGGCGCGTTCATCAAGAGGTCCTGCGCCTGCTGGTTCATCGGGAACAGCGTGATTTCGCGCAGGTTCTTGGCGCCAACCAGCAGCATGACGACGCGGTCGATGCCGAATGCGCAACCGCCATGCGGAGGCGCGCCGTACTGGAAGGCGCGGTAGAGACCGCCGAAGCGCTCTTCCACGTCCGTCTGGCTGAGGCCCACCTTTTCGAAGGCCTTGACCATCAGCTCGGGCGACTGGTTACGGATCGAGCCGGAGGCGATTTCGAAGCCGTTGCAGACCGCGTCATACTGGAACGCCTTGATGGAGAGCGGATCCTGCCCTTCCAGCGCTTCCAGACCGCCCTGCGGCATGGAGAAGGGGTTGTGGGCGAAGTCGATCTTCTTTTCTTCCTCGTTATATTCAAAGAAGGGGAAATCGACGATCCAGCACATTTCGAAACGGTCGCGGTCGATCAGGTTCAGCTCGTCGGCAGCGCGGGTGCGCGCTTCACCGGCAAACTTGTAGAACTTGGCCGGATCGCCAGCGACGAAGAAGCAGGCGTCGCCCGCTTCAAGGCCGAGCTGCGTGCGCAGCGCCTCGGTGCGTTCCTCGCCGATATTCTTGGCGAGCGGACCGGAACCGCCGACCTTGCCGTCCTCTTCCTTCCAGAAGATATAGCCGAGGCCGGGCTGGCCCTGAGACTGTGCCCATGCGTTCATGCGGTCGCAGAAAGCGCGCGAACCGCCGGTCTTGGCCGGGATGGCCCAGACCTGAACCTTAGGGTTGGAAGCGATCATGTTGGCGAAGACCTTGAAGCCCGAACCGTCGAAGTGCTCGGTCACGGCCTGCATGACGATCGGGTTGCGCAGGTCCGGCTTGTCGGAACCATATTTGCGGATCGCCTCGTCATAGGGAATGCGCGGCCACTCTTTGGTAACCGGCTTGCCTTCGGCGAATTTCTCGAACACGGCCGTCATCATCGGCTCCATCGTGGTCCAGACATCTTCCTGGGTCACGAAGCTCATTTCGACGTCGAGCTGGTAGAATTCGCCCGGCAGACGGTCGGCGCGCGGGTCTTCATCGCGGAAGCACGGCGCGATCTGGAAATAACGGTCGAAACCGGCGACCATCAGAAGCTGCTTGTACTGCTGCGGCGCCTGCGGCAGGGCGAAGAACTTGCCTTCGTGGATGCGCGACGGCACGAGGAAGTCGCGCGCGCCTTCAGGCGAAGAGGCCGTCAGGATCGGCGTGGTATATTCGGCAAAGCCGGCATCGGCCATGCCGGTGCGCATGGCGGAGATGATCTGCGTGCGCTTGACGATGTTCCTGTGCAGCGTTTCGCGGCGAAGGTCGAGGAAGCGATATTTCAGGCGAACGTCTTCAGGATAGTCAGGCTCGCCGAAGACCGGCAGCGGCAATTCCTTGGCAACGCCGAGAACTTCGATCTCCTGCGCATAAAGCTCGATCTCGCCGGTCGCCATGCCCTTGTTGACGGTGTCTTCCGAGCGTGCCTTGACGAGGCCGTCGATGCGGATGACCCATTCGCCGCGCACGGTTTCGGCAACCTTGAAGGCCGGGCTATCGGGATCGGCCACCACCTGGGTGATTCCGTAATGGTCGCGAAGGTCGATGAAGAGAACGCCGCCATGATCTCGCACGCGATGAACCCAACCGGAAAGGCGAACGGTTTCGCCGACGTCGGACTTGCGGAGAGCGGCACAGGTGTGGCTGCGGTAACGATGCATTTTTTTATCCTGGAACGTGTCGTGGGCCTGATGGAGGCCAGATGGGCGGCACTGTCGAAATTTGCCGGAAAAGCGCATGGCCAGCCTGATTTGTCAAGGCAAAGCACAACAATGTCGCCTTCAGCCTGTCCTTTCCCCTGCCTTCGCTTTAGATAGGGCTAATCCAGCCCGCCAAACCGAGTCGGCCCGCAATGAGCCAGATCAGACCTCTTATCCCGCTTCTCGTCACCGCCGGTATCCTGATCGGCGGCAACGGCCTGCAGGGAACCTATATAGCGCTGCGCGGTCTCTCCGAAGGGTTTTCCGCCAGCACCATCGGCCTCATCAGCGCCGCCTACAGCTTCGGTTTCGCGCTTGGCTGCATTTCGGTGACGCGGCTCCTGCGCAGGATCGGCCATATCCGCACCTTCGCCACCATGGCGGCCGTCGCATCCGCCGCAGCGATCGCCATGCCGCTCCTCATCCATCCCCTGTTCTGGATGCTGATGCGCTTCGTCACCGGCATTGCCGTCGCCTGTCTTTTCGCGGCCATCGAAAGCTGGATCAACGCGCAGGTGACCAACTCCAATCGGGCGCGCACGCTCTCCATCTATCGTTTCGTCGATCTCGGCTCCGTCACGCTTGCGCAATATATCATTCCCGTCGCGGGCATCGACGGACCCGTGGTGTTTTCGCTGATCGCCATGGCGCTGACGCTGTCGCTGGTGCCGATCTCGCTTGCCGACAAATCCAACCCTGCGCCGCCGAAACAGATACCCTTCAATCTCTTCGCGGTGTGGCGCATCTCGCCGCTTGCCGTGGTCGGCTGCGTG
Source organism: Agrobacterium sp. P15N1-A (assembly GCF_044626815.1). NCBI lineage: Bacteria > Pseudomonadati > Pseudomonadota > Alphaproteobacteria > Hyphomicrobiales > Rhizobiaceae > Agrobacterium > Agrobacterium sp. P15N1-A. The sequence goes on from NZ_JBIUPF010000001.1 coordinate 443,418, forward strand.
GCCGTCGGTCTCAGCATGGCGGCGTTTCGCAATATCGGCCCGATCTATGCCGAACAGATCGGGCTTTCCGTCACCGCCATCGCCACCTTCATGAGCGCCGGCATCATCGGCGGCGTGGTGCTGCAATATCCGCTCGGCGTCTATTCCGACCGTTATGACCGGCGCATCATCATTCTCGCCACCACGGCCGGCTCGGTCGTCGTCGGCCTGTTCCTCGCCTTCTTCGCCGGAACCGATGAATGGAGCAACATCATCGGCGTCTTCATCTTCGGCGCCTTCGCGCTCCCGCTCTATTCGCTGAGTTCCGCCCATGGCAACGACCATGCCAGGGAAGGCGAACACGCGATGATGTCGGCCGGACTGCTGTTCTTCTGGTCGGTGGGCGCAACCGTCGGGCCGCTGCTCGCCTCCGTGCTGATCGACCAGTTCGGCCCGAAGGCGCTGTTCAGCTATACGGCCGCGATCCAGATCGTTTTCATCGCCTATACCGTCTACCGGCTGCAGGTGCGCGAAGCTGTGCCCGTGGAGGAGCGGAACTGGCGGTTCAGCTCGCTTTTGCGCACGTCCGCCTATTTCCAGAAGCTCGCCGCGGCTCCGCCACCCAAAAAGGATGACGCGGAGCCCCATCCGCCCGAGAAAAACGATCCTTGAGCCTTCAAAAGCGGGCTTTGTATTGACATGCGCCCGGCAAAGGGAAAGTAAGACGGATAATTTTCACGATTGGCCAATAACAATGATTGAAACGACTGCCGCCCTCGCCGAAGCCTGCACGGAACTGGCGAAATCGGAATTCATCACCATCGACACCGAATTTCTGCGGGAAACGACCTTCTGGCCGGAACTCTGCCTCGTGCAGATGGCAAGCCCGACGCTCGAAGTGCTGGTCGATCCGCTGGCGAAGGGTCTCGACCTGACCCCTCTTTTCGAACTGATGGCCAATCCTGCTGTCGTGAAGGTTTTCCACGCGGCGCGACAGGATATCGAGATCATCTACCATCTCGGCGGGCTTATTCCGCACCCGATCTTCGACACGCAGGTCGCCGCCATGGTTTGCGGTTTCGGCGATTCGATCTCCTATGACCAGCTGGTGCAGAAGATCAAAAACGTCCAGATCGACAAATCCTCGCGTTTCACCGACTGGAGCCGCCGTCCGCTGACCGAAAAGCAGCTGGATTACGCGCTGGCCGACGTGACCCATCTGCGCGATGTCTATCTCTCGCTGAAAGCCCAGCTCGAGCGCGAAGGCCGCTCGCTGTGGCTGACCGAAGAGATGGATATTCTCGAGTCTCGCGACACCTATGACATGCATCCCGACGATGCCTGGCTCAGGCTGAAATCGCGCCTGCGCAAGCCGACGGAACTTGCGATCCTCAAATTCATCGCCGCCTGGCGCGAGCGTGAGGCGCGCTCCCGCAACGTGCCGCGCTCACGCGTCCTGAAGGACGATGCGATCTTCGAAATCGCCCAGCAGCAGCCGAAGGACGCCGAGGCGCTGTCGCGGCTTCGCACCATTCCCAAGGGCTGGGAGCGCTCCGCCTCCGGCACCGCCATCGTCGAAACGGTGAATGCGGCGCTGGCGCTGCCGAAAGAGGAAATGCCGAAGGCGCCGCGTCACAGCCACGCACCGGAAGGCTCCGGCGCTGCCGTGGAACTTTTGAAAGTTCTGCTGAAGCTGACGGCGGACAAGCACGGCGTCGCCGCCAAGGTCATCGCCAACAGCGACGATCTCGACAAGATCGCCGCCGAGGGCGAAAAAGCGACCGTGGCGGCGCTGACCGGCTGGCGGCGGGAACTCTTCGGCGATGTGGCCCTGAAGCTCATCAATGGCGAAGTCGCGCTACGTTTCGCTGGCAAGAAGGTCGAGGCGGTGGAGGTTGCGGCAGGCGAGCCGTAACGGCCCGCCGCTTTCCACCCCAATTTTGCCCGCATCGCGTCCCATCTCTTTGCCGATGGTCGTGCGATTTAAGGGTCTTGCCATGAAACCTGCCCGCATTCCGCTGCTCGCTGCCCTTCTGGCGGCGGCAGGTATTCTCCCCTCCCTTCCCGCCGGAGCCGCCGAGAACAGGGTCGATCTCCAGGGCGAATGGACGACCGACTGCCTGAAGATCGGCAAGAACGACAGGCACGGCGTCGTCACCCGCATCACCGTTCGCGACAATCGCATGCATGCGGTGTCGCAGCTCTATGCCCAAAACGGCTGCCAGCAGCCGACGCTGCAGGTGCGGTATGAAGGCACGCTGGATGGTGGCCTGAAAGATCGCGACAGCCTGCTCTTTGCCCATACCGTCACCGCGATCACCATGACGCCGAATGACGGCGACGTCGTCGACCGCTATAATCGCGACCCGAAAGGCATGGGCTGCGGCCTGAGCGGCTGGAAGGAGAACATTCCCTTCGACGTCGACGGCCGCACCTGCGCCGCCATCACCTTCGCCCGCAAGGGAGAAACCCTGTTCGACCGGGCCTGGATCGACGGCAACCGGCTGCGTTTTGCCGCCTTCCCCGTCAAATGGTCGAACCGCTCGCCGGACGACCGGCCGCAATCCCCGCTTGAAACCGTCTATTACAGAACATCCTATTAGACGTAGAACGGCGGCAAAGCCGATTTTGCGGCAACGGCGCAACAGCCTTACCAATCCTTCATGCAACCTTACCGATTGGTCACTTTTTGCGGCGCTTTTTCCACATTAATGTCGCATATGACCTGAACAGAAGCTTCGCCCGAAGGGAGCGGCCTGTCCTTCTTTGCCAAGACCAAAGCCTTCCCTTCCCGAGACCCAAGAACCGACATGAGAAAATTGCTGCCCATTCTGGATTACGTGGTGCTCTTCGTTGCCGTGGCCGGCAGCGGCGTGGCCTACGCCTTTCTGGAATATGGCGGCGGCGCATTGATCGGCGCGACCTATGCGCTGTTTGCCTGCGCACCCATCCTCGCCTTCGAGCGCGGTTACATCATGCCCGGCCTGTCGCGGCAGGTGAGCGCCCTGCCGACGCCGGCCTATATCGCCGTCGGCCTCATCATCTATGCCATTCTCGTCTTTTGCGGCTTCGGGCTCGGCGGCACGATCCTGTGGTTGAGCGGGATATTTCCCGGCACCTGGAAACGCGCCGTCCATGCCGAGGTGCAGACGCTGATCTTCACCCTGATTGTCTGCGGCATCATCGTCTTCATCATGCGGGTGCGCGAGCTTCTCGGCCGCGATATCTTCATCGACCTCATCCTGGGGCGTTATCGCCGGCCGGTCAGCGAAGACCGCGTCTTCATCTTCATCGATCTCGTCGGTTCCACCTCCTTCGCCGAAACCCATGGCGACCTGAAGGCCCAGGAATTTCTCGGCGAAATCTTCGCAAGCTATGCCGCACCTGTCAGGAAACACGGCGGTGTCATCGACGACTATATCGGCGACGCCGCCATCATCACCTGGCCCTATCACATGGCGATCCGGCGGGCGGCCTGCGTGCGCTGCGTCTTCGATATTCAGGCGACCATTGAAAACACCCGCGACATGTGGCTTTCCCGCTTCGGAGAGGTGCCGCGCCTGCGCTTCGCCATCCATGGCGGGCCGGTCATCACCGCGGAAATCGGCGTCGATCACCACAAGATCACCTATTTCGGCGATACGGTGAACACGACCTCGCGGCTCGAATCGCTGAGCAAGATGCTCGGCCATCCGGTGCTGATTTCCGCCGATCTCGCCCATCAGCTGGTGCTTCCGAAGGGCGTGCGCAGCGAATATCTGGGCGAACATGCCGTCAAAGGCCGTGGCCAGACGCTGGGCGTCTGCACGCTCAGCCAATATCAGGCGCCCGCCGAATAGGGGCCACCGGCGCAAAAAAGCCGTGCGGCCCATCTGCGGACGATGGCCGTCATCAAAATTCATCAAAGCTTCAAACGGCAATCACCTGCCTGTCATGCGACGACCCTATCGCGTCAATCCTGTCTTCAACAGGTATTGAGAGGGGTCTCCATCATGAAGCACATTCTTTTCGCACCTTTCGCGGTTCTCGCGCTCGCCGCCGCGGCGCACGCGGCGGAAAAGGAATTTCCGGCAAAGCTGGTCTCGCATGCCATTCTGCCCGCCAACACCATGATCGCCGCGCCTGCCGATGCGCCGGAGCACCTCAAGACCTCCGCCAAATTCACCACGGCCGACCGCAAGCGCGCCGAGGGCCTCGGCACCGTGCCCGGCAAGGACGGCGTGCGCCTGACCGGCCTTTCCATGCCGTTCAACGGCCAGCCGATGCAGGGCTTTTCCGGTATCAGGGCCATGCCGGACGGCAGCTTCTGGAGCCTTTCCGACAACGGTTTCGGTTCCAAGCTCAATTCCAGCGACGCCATGCTGATGCTTCACCATCTGAAGTTCGATTGGGACGCCGGCAAGGTCAACGCGCTTGAAACCGTGTTCCTCTCCGATCCCGACATGAAGGCGCCCTTCCCCATCGTTCTGGAAGGCTCGAGCAAGCGTTACCTGACGGGCGCGGATTTCGACGTCGAATCCATTCAGCCGGTCGCTGACGGTTTCTGGGTCGGCGAGGAATTCGGCCCCTACATCCTGAAATTCACCCGCGACGGCAAGCTGACCGACGTGATCTCGACCAAGGCCGGCGACATCGAGGTGAAGTCTCCCGACCATCCGGCTCTTGCCCTGCCCGGCAATCCCACGCAGAAAATGCCCGCTTTCAACCTGAAGCGCTCCGGCGGTTATGAGGGCATGGCGCTCTCCAGGGACGGCTCGAAGCTCTACGGCCTGCTGGAAGGCCCGCTCTACATGGCCGACGGCCAGGTGGAAAAAACCGAAGACGGCGCGACCGCGCTGCGCATCATCGAACTCGACACCGCCAAGAAGGCATGGACCGGCCGCAGCTGGCTTTATCCGCTGGCGGAAGGCGGCGAGGCAATCGGCGACTTCAACATGCTGGATGACACCACCGCCCTCGTCATCGAGCGCGACAATGGCGCCGGCACGGCCGACAAGGCCTGCGCCGACCCCAAGGCTCCGGCTGCGGACTGCTTCGCCCGCCCTGCCAAGCTGAAGCGCATCTACAAGATCGAATTCAACGACACCAATGTCGGCAAGGCCGCCCGCAAGATCGGCTATATCGACCTGATGAAGATTTCCGACCCGGACAACAAGAAGCGTCAGGGCGGCGGCAACGGCTATTACGACATGCCTTTCGTCACCATCGAGAATGTCGACCGCGTCGATGCCACCCATATCGTCGTCGGCAACGACAACAACCTGCCCTTCTCGGCCGGCCGTGCGCTGGACAAGGCTGACGACAACGAATTCGTCCTGCTGGACGTCAAGGACCTGCTCGAGGCGAAGTAAGACCAAGGCTGCTGTCACTTGCTTTGACGGCCGCGAATGATCCGGACGGAGCGCCCGGCAGACACAAATGTCTGCATGGCGCTCCGTTCCGATTTTCCAGAGCTGGAGCAATTTCGGTGAACGCCGGTTCACCTCCATTGCTCTAACTCTTTGTTTTTACGCATTTCCGGACGCAAAACCGAGCGCAATTTCGCTGGAAATGCTTTAACCGAAACATGCTTGCGGAAAAGAAGACGTTTCATGCAGGACCATGCAGAAAGACTTTATTACGCCCTGAAGAAAAGCTGGTCGGGCGAGACGAGCGGACTCTGGTCGCGCGAAAACCCCGCCAAGGGGCAAGGCAGCGTCACCGCGCTGGTGGTGCAGGATATTTTCGGCGGAGAGCTCGCCAAAACCGCTGTCAGCGGTGCCGACCATTTTTACAATATCGTCGAAGGCACCCGCTGGGATTTCACCTTCAGCCAGTTCGATATTCCGGTCGGCTATCAGGACAGGCTTGCCAGCCGCACGGAAGCCATGGCGACGATAACGCCGCTGCAATATGCCTATCTCAGCGCCTGCATCCGCAAGGCGCTCGGGCACGGCTGAGCCGTTTGCAAAGCAGTGCCAGCCGATTGCCGTTTCGATCCGCGCCTCACGGCACGGCGGTCAGTCAGGCTGTTGCGTTTCAAGACCACGATGTCAATCTTTCCCGCAAAGCGGACACAATCCTTGCGATAATATCGCCCGGTGGAATGGTTGCACCGACAGGAGAGATATTCGATGAGTGAGAGTTGCCCGGTTCTGACACCGGCGGAACGGCAGGTACAGGACATATTGGAGCGCACGGAAGCGGCGATGATGACCACCATTCACGCAGCACTCGAGCGTGCCAGCAAAGAGGTTACTGAGGCATTCCGGGCCGCCGGTTCAGACATGCAGCCACCGCCCCACGACTATTTTGCCGCTGTCGCGCATCAGCAGCTCTTCCTGATGTTATGCGGGGCCGACCCGAAAACCTTCGAGGGCGGAGACCCCGAAATCGCCGGCCACATCATTCGGAACGCGCAAAACATATCCGACCACTACTGGAAGAAAACGCCTGCCGCGGCGGATGTCTCCGGCAAGTGATACATTCCGCGTGAAGACAGGATTTCGCGTCACGCGGCATCGCGCGCGATCTGCGTTTTAGAAAGGATGCCCCGCCCGGCCGGGCTCCTATGGCCATTCCACGTCACAGCACCTTCATCGTCGCCTGTTAAGCAGGCGCAAATCCGGAGGCTGGAATGGATTCGACCGCACAGATCAAGCGCCCGAAAATTGCAGAGACCGTCATCCATGCGACGGCGAGCATAAGAGATTCCAATATCGGCGAATGCTGCGAAATTCTGGCTGAGACCTCCCTGCACAATGTCGAACTCGGCAATTACTCCTATCTTGGCCCCCGTTGCATGGTGGGCGATGCAACGATCGGAAAATTCTGCGCCATCGCCGCAGAGGTCAGGATAGGCGCTCCGAACCATCCGATGGACCGGCCATCAATGCACCGTTTCAGCTATTGCCCTGAATATTATTCTGCGGATGCCGTGCGCGATGACGCCTTTTTCGACCGGCGCAGGGAGGACCGCGCCGTCATCGGTCACGATGTCTGGATCGGTCACGGGGTTATCGTCCTGCCGGGTGTCACGGTTGGAGACGGGGCAGTGCTCGCCGCCGGCGCGGTCGTCACCAAAGATGTGCCGCCCTACACCATCGTCGGCGGCGTTCCCGCGAAGATCATTCGCGAACGATTTTCGCGATCCATCGCGGAAAAGCTTACTTCAATCGCATGGTGGGACTGGCCATTCGAAACGATCATGGCACGGCTTTCCGACTTTCAGTCGAGCGATATCGAAGCCTTTTGCGAGCGCTGGTCATAGTGGAGGCCAGGAGCGTTCCTGTCGCGAAACAGAAACGCGCCGTTCGTTACTCGAACACGAACGCCAGCCGCTTGCCCGTCAGCTTCGCCAGTTGCTGCAAACGCCCGTCCAGCCGCTCGCCGGCGAAATCGCAATAATCGTGCGGCACGACGAATTCCAGATCGAGATCGGGATTGCCGGATTTGCGGAATTTGAGGTGATCGACGACGCCCGGCATCGAAGCCGAGAAGAGATAGACGACGCGCAGCAGGCCGCCGAGCAATTTACCAAGCTCCTGCAACCGGTCGCCCGCCATGGCGGCGAGCGGCTGCGTGGTGCCGTTGTCGTTCAGACCTTCGAAGCGATAATAATTGGCAAGCGCAATATAGGCTCGGCCGGGATGGGTGATCGCCACGAAGGAAGAATGGGCGATGATGTTGAGCGCCTGCAATCCGCGATAGTCGGGATGGGCGCGCCAGCTGATATCGGCGAGAAGGCAGGCCGCCTGCCGGTAACGGCTCTCCTCTTCAGTCTCGTCAACGCCGAAAACCGGGAATGTGCGGCCGCTCCAGTCCGCCAGTTCGCGCGCATGTTCCGGCGAGCGAGCGCGCAGAATGGCAAGTTCATCGGCGGCAACCAGCAGCGGGTCGGAATCCCGCTCCTCTTCGGTCAACAGCGAATAGAGATAACCTTCGCGCACGCCCTGCGCCGAGAAGGCGATCCTGGCCGGCTTCATCATTTTCAGAACTTCGCGCATGGCGATGGCGCCAAAGGGCAGAAGCGAGCGGCGGTTCTTGGAGACCGCCTGCCAGGCCGGGTCCTTGCTATCCCGGGAGACGATGACCTCCTCGAGAAAATTCAGCATTTCCTCCAGCGGCAATTCGTAGCCCTGCATCATATGCAGCGGATAGCCCGATATCTCCATATGCAGCTTGGCGATGTTTCGCCAGGTGCCGCCCACCGCGTAAAAGGTGCGCCCCTCACCCGCCGCCAGAAGCCTGGCGAAGGATTTGACGTGTTTTCTGGCAATCGTCGCCGCTTTTTCCAGCGAGCCGTCCGACTGCTCCGACAGCCGCAGGCCGCCGAGCGGCAGGGTTATGCCCTCGCCGCAGCTCTTGCCCTTGATGTCGATGAGTTCGAGCGAACCGCCGCCGAGGTCACCGGCGATGCCGTCTGGATCATGGAAACCGCTGATCACGCCATAGGCGGAATAAAGCGCTTCCTTTTCGCCTGACAGCACCTCGATCTCGCAGCCGAGAATGGCTTCAGCCTCACGGATGAAATCCGGGCCGTTTTCCGCCTCACGCGCCGCGGCCGTCGCCAGCACATAGAGCTTCTGCGCCTGCGCCTGCTCCGAAAGGACATGAAAACGCCGAAGCGCCATCAGCGCCCGGCTGACGCCTTCCTCATGCATGCGGCCCGTCAGCGCCAGTCCCTTGCCAAGGCCGCACAGGACCTTTTCATTGAACAGCACCGCAGGCGCGCGGGAAAGACCTTCATATACGACGAGACGAACGGAGTTCGAACCAATATCTATGACGGAAACGGGGGCAAGGCCGGTCAGCCGCCCCTGTGCTTCTGATCGAGTCATTCAGCCTGTTTCTTGCGGGACGAAATCAACCCGGCAATCAATTTGGGCGCACTGGATTTCAAGGCTTCACCACGTCCGGAAAGGCTGGGATTGGTCATGAAATAGTGCTGCGCGTTGAACGGTTCTTCGCCTTTACGCACCTCGATGCGCCTCGACGTTCCGTCCGCAAGTATCTCGTAGCTCTGCTGGTTGTCAATGAGATTGCCCAGCATAATCTGTGAAAGAACCTGCTCATGCACGGTGGGATTGGTGAGCGGAACCAGCGTTTCCACACGCCGATCAAGGTTGCGCGGCATCATGTCGGCCGAGCCGATATAGACCAGCGCCTTGTCCGACGGCAAGCCGAAACCATTGCCGAAGCAGAAGATGCGGCTGTGTTCGAGGAAGCGGCCGACGATGGATTTGACGCGGATATTGTCCGACAGGCCCGGCACCTGCGGGCGCAGGCAGCAGATGCCGCGCACGACAAGATCGACCTCCACGCCAGCGGCGCTGGCGCGGTAAAGGGAATCGATGATTTCAGGATCGACCAGCGAATTCATCTTCATCCAGATCGCCGCCGGCGCACCGCGCTTGGCATGTTCGATCTCTTCGTTGATGTGCTTCACGATGCGGGCGCGCAGCGTATAGGGCGAGACGGCCAGCTTCATGCCCTCTTCCGGTTCGCCGTAACCCGTGATGAAGTTGAAGATATTCGCCATGTCATGGGCGATCTTCGGGTTGCAGGTGAAGAAGGACAGGTCGGTATAGATCTTGGCGGTGATCGGGTGATAGTTGCCGGTGCCGAGGTGGCAATAGGTTCTGAGCTTGCCGTCCTCGCGGCGCACAACCATCGACATCTTCGCGTGGGTCTTGAGTTCGATGAAGCCGAAGACGACCTGCACGCCGGCGCGCTCCAGATCGCGCGCCCAGCGAATATTCGCCTCTTCGTCGAAGCGCGCCTTCAGCTCGACCAGTGCGGTGACGGATTTGCCGGCTTCGGCCGCGTCGATCAGCGCGCGAACGATCGGGCTGTCATTGGAGGTGCGGTAGAGCGTCTGCTTGATGGCGAGCACATCGGGATCGCGCGCGGCCTGCAGCAGGAACTGCACGACCACGTCGAAGCTCTCATAGGGGTGGTGAACCACCATGTCCTTTTCGCGGATGGCGGCGAGGCAATCGCCGGCATGTTCGCGCACACGCTCGGGGAAACGGGCGTTATAGGGCTCGAATTTCAGATCGTCGCGCGGCGCGCGAACGATTTCCGAGATGGTGTTGAGCGCGAGAAGACCGGGCAGAACGGCGACGCGGTTATCCGGCACGCCAAGCTCATGCACCACGAATTGCCTGAGCGACTGCGGCATTTCACTGTCGGTCTCGATGCGGATGACGGAACCGCGGCGGCGGCGCTTCAGCGCGCTCTCGAAGAAACGGACCAGATCTTCCGCCTCTTCCTCCACCTCGATATCGCTGTCGCGGATGATGCGGAACGTACCGGAACCGCGCACGGTATAACCGGGATAGAGCCGGTGGATGAACAGGCCGACCACATCTTCAAGCGTGATGTAGCGGATGGCGTTCTTTTCGTCCGGAAGGCGCACGAAACGGTCGAGCGCAGGCGGCAGGCGCAACAGCGCCGTCATCGGCTCGCGGCCGTTGACGCTGTCGAGCTGCAGGCCCATGGAAAAGCCGAGATTGGGAATGAAGGGGAACGGGTGCGCCGGGTCGATGGAGAGCGGCGTCAGAACGGGGAACATGCGTTCCTCGAACTCCGTTTCCAGCCAGGTGCGGTCCGCATCCGAAAGTGCGGCGGGCCGCACGATGAAGATTTCTTCCTTGGCAAGGTACTGCTGCAGAACGGCGAGCGAGGCCTGCTGCTCCATCTGCAGATTGTCGATTTCCTTCAGAATATCTTCAAGTTGTTCGGCCGGCGTCTTGCCGTCCGGCGTCCTGACGGTGATCTTCTGGCGCACCTGCCCTTCAAGGCCGGCGACGCGGACCATGAAAAATTCATCGAGGTTGGCGGCCGAGATGGAGAGGAAGCGCAGCCGCTCCAAGAGCGGATGATCCGTATTCAGCGTTTCTTCGAGAACGCGGCGGTTGAACTGGAGCCAGGAGAATTCGCGGTTGATGAAACGCGCCGGGCTGTCCCAAAGGCTCTCGCCTTCGGTCACGGGCTGAACCTTGTTGAAGTCTTCCTGCGCGATAGCGTCCATTCCCTGTTCCATCCCCTGACCGATTTCCGTTCCGTGATCCTGCTGCATCGCGCGATCGTCCTTCTTGCCCGTATAACAGTTTGACGACGGAACTGTGACAGTCAATCGACGTCCAGTCCGCTGCCCGCCGCTGCGTTGTCCATCGCATTGAGGACCTCCGCCACCAGCGGCCGTGTAATTCTCGTTCCACGTGCGAGCGCCAGCCGGTCGATCCGGTCCACGATCGTCTGCGCCGTATCGAGCGAACGCTCCATTCTATTGACGATGTAACCTATGAGTTTGTCATCCATGTAAAGCTGCCGGTCGGCGAAGAGTTTCACCAGCACCTGCGCCAAAAGCCCCTCGTCCGGCTCGCCGGTTTCCACCACCGTTACGGCTTTGAGGCGCGAACGCAGATCGGGCAGCGTCACCGGCCATGCGGCGGGCCATTGCCGGCTCGTCATCAAAAGCGTGGTGCCGTGCTGGCGCACGCTGTTGATGACATGGAAAAGTTCGGTCTCGTCAAAACCGCGCCGGTCGGCGTCCTCGAAAAGAACAGGCCCCGTTTCGGCCGCACGCGCGGCATCCGAGCCCGTCTCGGGGTGAATGTCGCGCGCGTCGCTGATATTTTTCCAGATATTGGCGAGATGCGATTTTCCCGAACCCGGCGGCCCGGCCAGCACGACGACGGGCGAGCGCCAGTTCGGCCATTCATCGATGAGGCTGACGGCAGCCGCAAGCGAGACGGAGACGAGGAGATCATCCCTTCCGGAAGCGGACTGGTGCGAGAATGCGAGCGGCAGCTGCTCGGCCTTCGACCGGGCGTTGTCGGTTTTGATTTGGTCAGTCATCGTCAGCTCTGAGAGTCAACCTTGCCGGAGGACGTTTCCCCTTCTTCCAGGGCAGGGTTTGTGTCCCAGGGAAGGTTGGCGGCATGCCCGTGGTAAAGATCGCTTTCAAGATACCGCGACAGGGCGAAGCGGACAAGCACGCCGACCGCCGCTGCCGCCGGCACCGCGACGAGAAGCCCGACGAAACCGAAAAGCGCACCGAAGGCGAAAAGGGCGAACATCAGCCAGACCGGATGCAGGCCGACGCTTTTGCCGACAAGCTTCGGCTGCAGGATGTTGCCTTCGATGAACTGGCCGGAGAAGAACACCACAAGCGTCAGGAACACATAGATGTAATCCGGCCAGAACTGCACTATGGCGACGCCGACGGCAAGGATGAGGCCGACCATGGAGCCGATATAGGGAATGAAGCTGATAAGACCTGAGAAAAGGCCGATCAGCAGGCCGAAGTTCAAACCCACCAGCGACAGGCCGACGGCGTAATAAACGCCGAGAATGATGCAGAGCGACCCCTGCCCGCGCACGAAACCGGCAATGGTCTTATCCATGTCGCGGGCGATCTGACGGACGGTATGGACATAATCGCGCGGTATCCAGCTATCGACCTTGTCGATCATCCTGTCCCAGTCGAGCAGCAGATAGAAGGCGACCACGGGCGTGACGACCAGAAGCGACATGACATCGACCAGCGATTTGCCGGAATTCCATATCTGCGTCAAAAGCGTGCCGATGAAACCCGCGCCTTCGGTCAAAAGCTTCGAAAAATTCTCCTTCACGGCGTCGATCTGGCTGCTCACCCAGTCCGGCAGGAGATTGGTGTCGGCGCCGGCAATCAGCTGCTGCAATGACGAGATATATTGCGGGATGCGCGTGATGAATTCCGAGGCCTGGGCGGCGATCAGCGGAATGATGATGATGAGCGACAGCGCAAAGATCAGCACGAAGGAGACGAGGATGACGACGGTGGCCATCAACCGGCTGAGGCCACGCCGTTCCAGCCAGTCGGCGACCGGGTCGAGAAAATAGGCAAGCGCCATGCCCGCCACGAAAGGCAGGAGAATGGAGCTGAAGACCATCAGGAAAAGGACAAAGACGGCAAGCACGCCGATCCAGAAAAAAACCTGCCGGCGCAGGCTCGTACCGCTTACATGGGGTTGCATCCGTTCATCCTTTATCGCCGCACCGTCACCGCCCATGATGGAGATAGGATGCGCATATGCAAATGGTCAAGACCGGCGCTTTCGCGCGTGGGCAGAAGGAGACTGCCCGCACAGCGGTAAAATCCCTCATTTCCGGCCAACCCCTCGCAACGACAGGTTGACCGGCAGCAAATATTAGACAACTATCAAATATTGCCGGGCGGGCCAACGACGCTCCTTCATGTCCGGCGGCCGGGGGGCACGATGCAAAGCACCAGTGAAAATGGCATCGCGGAATATAATGCCGGTCTCTTCGATAATCCCGAAGTCGCCGAATGGTATGACAACCAGCAGCTTTACCCGGCCGAACGCATCATTCTCGACCAGTTCCGCCACGCCTATGCGGGCAAGCGGCTGCTTGACCTCGGCGTCGGCACCGGACGAACGACGAAGCCGCTTCTGCCGCTGGTGGGAGACTATATCGGCATCGACCGCTCGCAGCCGATGCTTGCGCTGGCGCGGCGCAATTTTCCAGCCGCCACGTTTCTCGACATGGATGTGCGGGCGATCGGCCAGTTCGGCGCGGAGCGTTTCGATTGCGTGCTCGGCGCGCTCGCGATTCTAAGCGCCTTCGACCACGAGGACCGGCTTGCCATCATCCATGCCGTGCGAAGCATCCTCGCACCTGGCGGATATTTCATCTTTTCGTTTCACAATCGCCAATGGAAGCGGGCCGGCGGCATGCCGCTGCACCGCCGCTCCTGGCACCCGCGCGAGGTGGTGAATTCGCTGCATCCGCAAAGCTGGATCAACTATCTGCGCCTGCAACCTTCGACACGGCGGACACCGGAATATGCCATTCTCGCGGATCAGGCGCACCGCTGGAGCGGCCTGTTTTATTTCATCGACCTTGCCGCCCAGACCCGCCAGCTGGAAGCGGCGGGCTTCGAGATCGCCGCACGTTATGGTGAGAACGGACGGCCGATAGAGGAAAATTCCGATACATCCAATGACGGCCTGCTCAATCTCGTCTGTCGCGCCGCGCCGCAGCCATCGTGAGCACCCAATCCGACAAGCCCCGCCAAAGCCGTTAAAAACCGGAGCTTTTGCCACTCAAACCCTTGCATCAGGCCCCGTCCCGTGCGAATGGCGACGCCAAAGGAACCAGCGGAGACGAGAGCCATGAGCCAGTCGGGCAAGAACGGTCTTACCTATAGTGATGCGGGTGTGGATATCGACGCCGGCAACCTGATGGTCGAAAAGATCAAACCGGCGGTGCGTTCGACGCGGCGTCCCGGCGCGGATGGCGAAATCGGCGGCTTCGGCGGCCTGTTCGATCTGAAAGCCGCGGGCTTCACCGATCCGGTTCTGGTGGCCGCCAATGACGGCGTCGGCACCAAGCTGAAGATCGCCATCGATGCTGACTATCACGACACCGTCGGTATCGATCTCGTCGCCATGTGCGTCAACGATCTCGTCGTCCAGGGCGCAGAACCGCTGTTCTTCCTCGATTATTTCGCCACCGGCAAGCTGGACCCGGACCAGGGTGCAGCCATCGTTTCCGGCATTGCCGCCGGCTGCCGCGAATCCGGCTGTGCGCTGATCGGCGGCGAAACCGCTGAAATGCCCGGCATGTATTCCGATGGCGATTACGATCTCGCGGGCTTTGCCGTGGGTGCTGCCGAACGCGGCCAGCTTCTGCCGGCCGGCGATATTTCCGAAGGCGACGTCATTCTCGGCCTCTCCTCTTCCGGTGTTCACTCCAACGGCTTTTCGCTGGTGCGCAAGATCGTGTCGATCTCCGGTCTCGACTGGAGCGCGCCTGCCCCCTTCGCGGACGGCAAGAAGCTCGGCGAAGCGCTGCTGACGCCGACCCGCATCTATGTGAAGCCGCTTTTGAAAGCGATCCGCGAGACCGGCGCGCTGAAGGCGCTGGCGCATATTACCGGCGGCGGTTTCCCGGAGAATATTCCGCGCGTTCTGCCCAAGCATCTCGCCGCCGAAATCGATCTCGACGCGATCAAGGTTCCCGCGGTCTTCTCGTGGCTGGCGAAAACCGGCGGCGTTGAAGCGAAGGAAATGCTGCGCACCTTCAATTGCGGCGTCGGCATGATCGTCGTCGTTTCGGCTGAAAATGCCGAAAAGGTCACCGAGGTTCTGACTGCCGAAGGTGAAACCGTCTTCCCGCTCGGCCGCATGGTCGCCCGCGAAGAAGGCGCACATGGCACCATCTACAAGGGCGCTCTCGGCCTATGATGAGCGCCGCCTTCCCGTCCGGCCGCAAACGCGTCGTCGTTTTCATTTCCGGCAGCGGCTCCAACATGGTGTCGCTGGCCAAGGCCTGTCAGGCGGCGGATTTTCCGGCGGAAATCGTCTGCGTCATCTCCGACAAGGCGTCTGCGGGCGGGCTGGAAAAGGCACGGAGCATGGGCATTCCCACGCTGGTCTTCGAACGCAAGACCTATGCCAGCAAGGCCGAGCATGAGGGCGCCATTCTGGCCGCACTTGGTGAAATCGCGCCCGATATCATTTGTCTCGCCGGTTACATGCGGCTGATATCGGGGGATTTCATTGCTCCCTATGAAGGGCGCATCATCAATATCCACCCTTCCCTGCTGCCGCTTTTCCCCGGCCTCAACACCCATCAGCGGGCCATTGACAGCGGCATGAAGATTTCCGGCTGCACCGTGCATTTCGTCACCGAAGGCATGGATGAAGGCCCGACAATCGCGCAGGGTGCGGTGCCGGTCGTTTCCGGCGATACGGCTGAAACTCTGGCGGCGCGGATCCTGACAGTCGAGCATCAGCTCTATCCGCTCACCCTGAAGCGGCTTGCCGAAGGCAAGGTTCGAATGGAAGACGGCAAGGCGGTCTCCACGGATGACGAAAGTAATACTGAGTATTCCAACCTCATCTCCGCCTCCTGATAACGCTATAACTAAAGTACAAAAAGCACCCATAGTGGTATTTTTCGGAAAATAAACCGATCGTTTACCATAATCATCTTTAATGCCCGCAACGGCCCTTATTTCGGGCCCTCCGGTCATTCAGGAGCGATTATGCCATTTTCGAGATTTTCCCTGCCGCTCTCTGTTGTCCTGATGGCGGGCGCCAGTCTGCCCGTCGCGGCTGAGCAAAGCGGCATTACGGCCTCAGTGGATGCCGGCGTTCTCAATCTCCGCGCGACGGAAACCGTCCATATCGGTGGTCGCAAGCTGAGCGAACTCGAATGGGAAACCAAAAACGCCGTGGCATTGCGCGGTTCGCTCGGGCTTGAACTTGCGCCCGGCTGGCGCGTCAAGGCGGAAGGCCGTGTCGGCTTCGAGGGCGACGGCTACATGACCGACTATGACTGGGTTTGGCCTTTTTCCAGAGATAGCTCCAAGGACAATTGGAGCCACCGTTCCCAGCACGACGATACGCGGCTCGACCATTATTTTTCGGGAAACCTCGAGCTCAATCGCATGTTACTGGACGATCCGCAGCAATATCTCAGCGCCGGCGTCGGTTTTCGTTATACGGATGTTCAATGGTCCGCTTATGGCGGCAACGCCGTTTACAGCGTTTTCTCCCCCCGCGATTTCTCCGGCAAATTCAAGGATGGCCTCAAGGGGATCACCTATCGCCAGCAAATCCCGGTTTTCTACGGCAACCTGACGGGCGGCCAGAGGTTCGGCAACTGGTCACTCAATCTGGGCCTCGAAGGCGGCGCCATGGTCTACGGCAAGGCGACCGACGATCACTGGCTGCGCGACATGCGCTTTACCGACAAATTCGACGTCGCCGGCATGTTCGGGGTGAAGGCCGGCGTCGCCTATGACCTGACCGAGAATGCCTCGATCTATCTCGACGGCGCATATGACTATACCAGCCTCGGGCGCGGAGACACCCACTACAGCGGCGCAGGCGCCGGAAACCTGTCATCGGAAAAGAATGCCGGCGGCGGTGACTTGCAGTCGATTTTCGTGGGGATGGGTGTGAAAGGCAGGTTTTGATTCGGCAGTGCCATTCGTGGTAATAAGCCCAGTGACCAAGCCAACTCCTCTCCGATTCTCGTAAAAATATAGGCGAGGCTGAGCTGCAATTATATCATACTTGGAAAGGAGGTCGCCGTGCGTGTTGTGAAGACAATTCATTCCCAAGCCCGGCGAAGTCTCATCGCCAAGATAAGGAAAGAGCGGGCACAACGAAAACAAGCAACCGCGGATCAGGTCACTAAATGGAAAAATGTAGGGCGCAAGTAACCGCGTCCACTACGAAGGCCTTGACCGTCACTTTCCGAGTCCGGCACGATTTAACATCGCCCATTGCAGCAGAATGATCGTCTTGGAATCGGTGATTTCACCCGATGCGATCATCGCGAAGGCTTCATCCAGCCGGTAGGTCAGAACCTCCAGATCCTCGCCTTCGTCCTCCAGTCCGCCGCCGCTGCCGGCCTGCACGTCAAGATCGATGCGGGCGACGAAGAGGCTGACCTTTTCCGTCAGCGTGCCGGGGCTGGCATACATATCGAACAGATAATCGACCTTTTCGACGGCGTAGCCGGATTCTTCCATCGCCTCACGGCGAATGGCGACGGCCGCGTCGTCGTCGTCGAGAAGCCCCGCCGGCACCTCGATCATGAAGCTTTGATCGCCGTTCACGAAGGCGGCGGGGCGGAACTGGCGCACCATCACCACGCTGTCGCGCTTCGGGTCATAAAGGAGAATGGCGGCGGCGCTGCCATGGTCGTGGACTTCCCGGACAATGCGTATGGTTTTGCCATCCGGCATGCGCTGGTCGAAAACGAGCTTCTGCATATGCACGAAGCCCTTCCAGACGGTTTCTTTTTCCACCAGCCGGATTCTGCCCGCATCCGTGTCGGCCGGAATGTTTTTCGCCTGCGTCTGTGTCACCGGATATGTCCTTGCCTGTCGTGGGATTTCAGCCTGCCCGTGTTGCGGCGCAATATCAAGCCTCGCGAGCCCCGTCATCGCGGCGGAGCCACACCTTGTTGTCGTGAAAAGCCGCACCGCCATAGGGCGCGACGACATCGGCGCCGGTCAGCACATTGATGCCTTCGCCATCCAGATGCGCCCTGTTTGGCCACAGCCCTTCGGCGATCAGCACACCCGGTCTTGCACCCTCCACGATTTTCGCATGGAGTCTCACTTCGCCGCGCGCATTGCCGATGCGGACGATGTCGCCATCGGCGATGCCGTTGCCGCTCGCATCCTCGGGACAGATCATCACTTCCGGACGGCCTTCCTTCTGCACGGAGGTCTTGGTTTCCGCGAAGGTGGAGTTCAGGAAGTTGCGTGCTGGCGATGTCGCCAGCCGGAAAGGATGGTCACCGTCCACGGTTTCGATAACGTCGACCTGATCCGGGAATTTCGGAAATTGCGCAACAGGCCCCATCACACCGATATTTTTCGGCGGTTTGTTCGGAGACGGTCCAGTCGCCCATTCGGGGCTGAAGCGGAATTTGCCATCGCCATAACCGAATCCTTCGAGATAATGCGCCACCTCGAAGGACGGTTGTGCATCGATCCACTTCTCTTCAGCCAGCGTGTCGAAATCGCCCCAGCCGCTGACTTTGAGCATACGGTCGACATGATCGCGGGCCGAAAGGCCGAAGCCCGGCATATGGTCGACGCCGAGGCGTTTTGCCAGTTCCTCGATGACGAAGAGATTGGTGCGCACCGTTTCCGGCGGCTCCACCAGTTTGGGCCCAAGCAGAATATGGTTCTGGCCGCCGGCGCGGTAGATGTCGTCATGTTCGAGGAACATGGTCGCAGGCAGCACGATATCGGCCACATCAGCCGTCTCGGTCATGAACTGCTCATGCACGGCGACAAAGAGATCGTCGCGCAGGAAGCCCTGTTTCACCAGCCGCTGTTCGGGCGCGACATTGACGGGATTGGTGTTCTGGATGAGCAGCGCCGTCACCGGGCCGCCGTGGCGCAGCGCCTCCGCGTCCCCCGTCAGCACGCGGCCGATCTGCGACTGGTCGAGCTGGCGCACCTCGGGGTCGGCGTAAGAACTACCCATCAGTTCCGCCTTGTTGAGCCGGAAGATGTCACCATTGTTATGGAACGCGCCGCCGCCCTCATATTGCCAGGAACCGAGAACCGTGGCGATGGAAAGCGCCGCATGCATGGCGACCGCGCCGTTGCGCTGGCGGGCAAAACCATATCCGAGCCGGAAGAAGGTCTTCTTCGTGGTGCCGACAAGCCTTGCGAAATCCTCGATCTCGTCGACGGAAAGGCCGGTGATTTCGGATGCCCATTGCGGCGTCTTGGTCTTCAGATGCGCCTCGAGCCCGGCAGGATCGTCGGCGAAGCGCGCCATATAATCACGGTCGGCGTAACCGTCGCGGAAGGCGATGTGCATGACGGCGCAGGCAAGCGCGGCATCCGTGCCGGGGCGGACGACGAGGCGCATATCCGCCTGCTTCATGGTCGGATTGTCGTAGATATCGACGACGACGATCTTCGCGCCGCGTTCCTTGCGGGCTTTCACCGCATGGGTCATGACATTGACCTGCGTGGCGACCGCATTGGTGCCCCAGATAACCACGACATCGGCCTTGGCGATCTCGCGCGGGTCCGGACCACGCAGCGCGCCGGTGCCCATCACATAACCGGTCCAGGCCATGTTGGTGCAGATCGAACCGAAAAAGCCGGAATATTTTTTGGCGTGGCGCAGCCGCTCAATGGAATCCCGCTGCACCTGTCCCATGGTGCCGGCGTAGAAATACGGCCATATCGCCTCAGCACCATGCCGCGCCTCGGCCTTGACGAAAGCGTCCGCCACCTCGTCCAGAGCCGCTTCCCAGGAGATTTCCTGCCAGTCGCCGGCGCCCTTCGCACCCTTGCGGCGCTTCGGCGTCAGAAGACGGCCGGGATGATAGATGCGTTCGGAGTAACGCGCCACCTTGGCGCAGATCACGCCGGCGGTGTAAGTATTGGCGTTAGCCCCGCGCACGCGGCCGATGCGGCCATCGGCATTGATGTCGACCTCGAGCGCGCAGGCGCTCGGACAGTCATGCGGGCAGACCGTGTGTCCGATACGGACTTCGGACTTCGGGGCGGCTTTTTCAGCGGAAATCGGGGTCGCAACGTTCATGTCTTTTGTATATTGCATCAACGATACGGCAAAAAGGCCGAAGTGACGTCCATCAAGAATATTCATCCTGACCATTCATCCGGATAAACGGCAAGCGAGACACATCCATGAACTACCGCCACATCTATCACGCCGGCAATTTCGCGGATGTCCTCAAACATGCCGTTCTCGCCCGCCTCGTGCGCTACCTGCAGAACAAGGACAAGGCCTTTCGGGTGCTGGACACCCATGCCGGCATCGGGCTTTACGACCTTACCTCGGAAGAAGCGCAGAAGACCGGCGAATGGCAGACCGGCATCGGCAAGCTGACGGAGGCCGATCTGCCCGCCCCCATCGCCGAACTGCTGGAGCCTTATCTTGACGCCGTGAAGGAGCTCAATCCGGAAGGTGGCGTGAAATTCTATCCCGGCTCACCGAAACTCGCGCGCATGCTGTTTCGCCCGCAGGACCGGCTTTCGGCCATGGAACTGCACCCGGATGACAGCCGGGCGCTCGCGCGCCTGTTCGAGGGGGACTACCAGGTGCGTGTCACCGAGCTGGATGGCTGGCTGTCGCTCGGCGCGCATCTGCCGCCGAAGGAAAAGCGCGGCCTGATCCTCGTCGATCCGCCTTTCGAGCTTGAGAATGAATATCAGCGTCTGGCCGATGGCTTGAACAAGGCCTATCGGCGTTTTTCCACCGGCACCTATTGCCTGTGGTATCCCCTGAAGAAAGGCGCTCCGATCAAGGACTTTCACGAGCGGCTGCAATCCTTCGACATTCCGAAGATGCTGTGCGCGGAACTTTCCGTCAGAAGCGACCGGCTGGATGGCCTGAGCGGCTCCGGCCTCATCATCGTCAATCCGCCCTATACGCTGAAGGACGAGTTGCATACGCTGCTGCCCTACCTGAAGACAATGCTGGCGCAGGACAGGTTCGCCTCGCAGCGCGCCTTCTGGCTGCGCGGCGAGGAAAAATCGGAAGATAATTGATGGGGCTATCTCAGCCCTTCCCGCCTCTGCGCCTGCGCAAGCTGTGACCGTTCGAAGAACAGGATCACGAACAGGGCCATGATGAAGGGAATGATGAGGTAGAACAGCCGGAAGACCAGAAGCGCCGCGATGACGTCCGCCGGGTTCATGTCCGGCAGGCCGGTGACGAAGACCAGTTCCAGCACCCCAAGACCGCCCGGCGCATGCGAGATGAGCGCCGCCGAGAAGGAAACCAGAAATATGCCGAGAATGACCATATAACCGGGATTCCCGGCTTCCGGCAGCGCGAAATAGATGATGCCCGCCGCGCCGATCAGCTCTATCGGGCCGATGACGAGTTGCTGCGCAACAAGCTTTGGCGCGGGGTACGGCAGCACGAAGGAACCGATTTTCAGGGGTTTCAGCCTGAGCAGGCTGCCAAGAATATAAAGGCCGACGAAAAGGAGCAGCAGCACGCCTGTGGTGGTGGAGGCTTCGACGGGCAGAATGCCGGTAAACCGTTCGGTGATGTCAGGCTCGTAAAGCAGCACCAGCCCGATCAGCATGATCGTGCCGATGAGGAAGGTGAAGGAGCAGAGGCCGACGAGAACGCCCACTTCCGCCACACTCAGCCCCTTGGACGTATAGGCCCGATATCGCACCACGGCGCCCGAGAATACCGAGGCCCCGACATTGTGGGACAGCGCATAGGTGGTGAAAGAGGTGAGCGTGATGAAGAACCAGTTCACTTTGCGGCCAAGATGTTGCAACGCGATGCGGTCGTAACCGGCGAGCGCGGCATAGGCCAGCAATGTTGCAAGGCCCGAACACAGCCAGTCCCGCACGCGAATGGCTTTCAGACTGTCCCAGAGATCATCGAGCGACAGGCCGCGCAGTTCGTGAAAGAGCAACCATGCGGAAAAACCGATCGTCGCGAAGCCAACGACGGGCCAGATATATTTCTTGAATTTCATGCGGTCATGCCCGCCTATTTCCTCCAGCCTCACCCCAGCCCTGTTCCGTCTTTTGCGGAAGATTCGTTCGACTTTATTCGTTATGCGGCAAAGCTTTCAACCTTTTCATCAAAGATTGGCGGTTTGCCCCGTTCACAAGTTGATGTAAGACCGGATCGTCGCCCGCCGGCGATGTGAGGTCGTCCACTTTCCGGAGAACGTACACGGAATGAAGCGTTATGCCGGTTTCATCGCCCTGGGCCTTCTGTCGCTCGGCGCATTGTGGTTCGCGCGGGAAAATCCGGCTCCGACCGAACCCGCCGGCAACCGGCAGACACAATCCCAATCGCAGACCGCCGGCAATTCCCGGTTGGATGTTCCAGGGCGCGACGTTTCCCGACAGGAGACGGGCAAAAACCCTGCGCCCCGCGGAAACGGGTTCGATTTTTACGTGCTGTCGCTCTCCTGGTCACCGGCGTTCTGCGCCAGCTCCGAAGGCTCGGGCAACCGCCAGCAATGCGGCAGCGACAGGCGTTACGGTTTCGTGGTGCATGGGCTGTGGCCGCAGAACGAAAACGGCTATCCCGAATTCTGCCAAAGCGGCGAGCCCGACCGTGTTTCGGACGGGATCGGCCGCACCATGTTCGACATCATGCCGTCCATGGGCCTGATCGGCCACCAGTGGCGCAAGCACGGCTCCTGCTCCGGCCTTTCGCAGAGGGACTATTTCTCGGCGACGCGGGCCGCATTCGAAGCCATCCGGCTGCCGGGAAAGATCGCCTCCGGCGCCGAAGCCGCCACTCTCTCCGCCGATGCCATAGAAACCGCCTTCACCGATGCCAATCCCGGCCTGTCGAAACGCGGCATCTCCATCAGCTGCGACGGCAGGCGCCTTGAGGAAGTGCGCATCTGCCTCAACAGGGACATGACATTCCGCGACTGCCCCGAGCTTGACCGCAAGGGCTGCCGCGCCAACGCCACGGAAATCATCCCCATTCGCTAGAGCGCATCGAATGTTCCCTGTTGCGCTCTTCTACACATTTTTCAGACATAAAACCGCTATGCAGCTTTATTGACTAATCCAGTCCCCAGACGACAACCCACAGGACACGACCATGGAACTGCTCTACTCGCCCGCCTCCCCCTACTCCGCCAAGGTACGTATGGCCGCGCGCCATCTCGGCATCGACATTACCTCCGTGCGTGTCGATACCAATGCCGAGCCCGCAACGCTGATGGACAACAATCCGCTCGGCAAGATTCCTGTCCTGCTTCTGGATGAAGGCGGCTCGGTCTATGACAGCGTGGCGATCATGCATTATCTCGACCGTCTTTCGGGCGGCAAGCTCTACCCGAAAAAGAACGGCAAGCGCACGGATGTGGAAATTCTCGAAGCGCTGTGCGACGGCATCATGGATTGCCTGCTGGCCATCGTTTACGAGCGCCGTTACCGCCCGGAAGACAAGATCCACCAGCCATGGATCGACAAGCAGTGGAGCAAGGTGGTCCGCGGGCTTGATTATCTCAACACCAACCTGCCGAAAACCGGCAAGAAGCTACATGGCGGCCATTTCGCCCTTGCCGCAATGATCGGTTATCTCGACCTGCGTTTCGCCGGCGAATGGGCCGAAGGGCGCGAGGCGCTGGCCGCCTGGCCGGAAACCTTCGGCAAGCGTTTCGAAGCCTATGCGGAAATGAAAGCCGCCGCCTGAGGCGAATGCAGACGAATGCCTGGCCGGAAGGCCGGGCATTCATCCCGACACTTAAGACCGAAAAACAAAAAAGCCGGGGCGAAAACCCCGGCTTTTCCAATAGCGATCCTTGAGGGATCAGAACTTGACGCCGATACCGGCCTTGACGGAGTGGTCGTCATAACCACGCGAGAAGGCGTCGTTGCCGAGCGTGTAGTCCTTCTTCTGGTAGTCGCTGTAGCGATATTCCAGACGAGCGGTGATGTTGTCGGTAACCATGGCTTCAACACCGGCACCAACCGTGTAACCGAGAGCCGTGGCGCTGTCCTTGTTGACGCCGTCACGAACCTTGTTGTCGGAAACGGCGAGACCAGCCGTACCATAGAGCAGGAACGGGTTCATGTCGTAACCGACGCGGCCACGCAGCGAGCCGTTGACGCCCTGCTTGCCTTCGACGGCGCGACCTGCGACCGTACCGGCGGAACCGCGCTCGTCACCGAGGTTGACGTCTGCTTCCGCACCGTAGACCAGCTGGCCGTTCTGCCAGTTGTAACCGCCGTAGAGACCGCCGCCAGCGCCCTTGGCGTCACGACCGTCGTTGCTGGAGCTGAAACGACCCCAATCGTAGTTGACCGTACCACCGAGGTAGGCGCCGGACCAATCCTTGACCGGCGCGGGCTGGTCGTAGGAAACCGGTGCCTGCGGCACTTCATTTACGGCGTCAGCGGCGTGAGCAGCCGAAAAGCCGGCGGCTGCCATGGTCGAAGCCATAAGGGTTGCTACGAAAATACGCATGCTATTCTCCTTTCAGGACCGCTCTGTACTCAAAACTATTGTTCTCAGACGCGGTGTAAACTCGTCGGGTTAATCGCCCCTCTGGAAACTGAATTTGATAGGAGAATGCGGAGATCAAAGAGCCAAAATGTGAATTGTTTGGGGCAGCGACGTGACTAGAATTAGACGTTGCCTAATTGCCACAAGGGGTTTATTAACCCTAATAGAAGCCTAACCAGCAATAGATCGCCTTTAAACTTAGTTATATTCAAATTAAACCGAAATTGCATTGCGAATAAAAAATCGCCCAATTCTTTTGGGGCCGATGGACAGCTTGCGATTTGCATTTATATCCAGCAAATAGGACGGATATGAGCAAATGCAGGTCAGCCGTGAAAGAAAATATACAAAAGACAGTCTTGATAACGGGAGCCGCCCGCCGGCTCGGGCGGGCAATCGCCACCGATCTGGCCGCCCATGGCTTCGCCATCGCCGTCCATGCCAACGCATCCATGGCCAGCGCCGAGGAATTCGCTAACGAAATAAGGCAAAAAGGTGGCAAGGCCGTTGCCGTTCAGGCGGATCTGACACAATCCGGGCCTGCTTCGGGGCTCATCGAACAGGCTGCGTCAGTGCTGGGGCCTATCGGCGTCGTTATCAACAATGCGTCGGTTTTTCTCGACGACTCGGCGGACAAGCCCGATCCGGCGATCTTCGACGCGCATTTCGCCGTGCATGTGCGCGCGCCCTCCCTCATCGCCGCCGCCTTTGTCGAGCAACTGCCTGCCAACAAATCCGGGCTGATCGTCAATATCATCGACCAGCGCGTGCTTGCGCTCACGCCACGGTTTTATTCCTATACGCTTTCGAAATCGGCGCTGTGGACGGCCACGCGGACGATGGCGCAGAGCTTTGCGCCGCGTGTGCGGGTCAACGCCATCGGGCCGGGTCCGACCTTCAAAAGCGAAAGACAGGCGCCCGAGGACTTTCAGGCGCAGATCGACGGCCTTATATTAAAGCGTGGTCCCGCACCGGACGAGTTCGGGCGGACGATTCGCTTTCTTTACGACACGCCGTCGGTCACCGGACAAATGATCGCGCTCGACGGCGGCCAGCATCTTGGCTGGGAAACCCCTGACGTGGCGGAGATAAATGAATGAACGGAAAGAAGCTGCCTGATGGCGGTATTCTCTTCGATGACACCGACGACGAAGATGACGATGCAAGCCTTGCCCCAACGGAAACGGCAGAGGCTTCGCGCGATGTCGTTGGCATGGACTGGAATGCGGGCTGGAAGAACGAATCCGGCCTGAAGGGCATGGACCTCATCGCCGAATTCGTAAAACACCTGCCCAACTCGCCGGGTGTCTATCGCATGTTCAACGAGGCGGGTGATGTGCTTTACGTTGGCAAGGCGCGCTCGCTGAAGAAGCGCGTCGGCAATTATGCCCAGGGCCGCGTGCATTCCAACCGCATTGCCCAGATGGTGCGTTTCACCACCCATATGGAATTCGTCACCACCCGCACGGAGACCGAAGCGCTTCTGCTGGAAGCGAATCTCATCAAGCGCTTGCGGCCGCGCTTTAATGTGCTTTTGCGCGACGACAAGTCTTTTCCCTATATTCTCATTACCGCAGACAACCGCGCGCCGGCGATTTTCAAACACCGTGGAGCGCGGGCACGCAAGGGCGATTATTTCGGCCCCTTTGCGTCGGCCGGCGCGGTCGGGCGCACGATCAATTCGCTGCAACGCGCCTTTTTGATCCGCACCTGCACCGACAGCGTGTTCGAAACCCGCACGCGCCCCTGTCTTCTTTACCAGATCAAGCGCTGTTCCGGCCCCTGCACGCATGAGATCAGCGATCAGGGGTATGAAGAACTCGTCAAGGAAGCCAAGGATTTCCTGTCCGGCAAGAGCCAGAGCGTCAAGACCGCGATTGCGCGGCAGATGAACGAGGCGGCCGAGGACCTCGACTTCGAGCGCGCCGCCGTCTATCGCGACCGGCTGGCCGCACTTTCGCATGTCCAGAGCCATCAGGGCATCAATCCCGCCGGCATCGAGGAGGCGGATGTCTTCGCCATCCACCACGAAGGCGGCATTTCCTGCATTCAGGTGTTCTTTTTCCGCACCGGCCAGAACTGGGGCAACCGCGCCTATTTCCCCAAGGCCGACCCATCGCTCGCCGGCTCGGAAATCCTCAACGCATTCCTGGCGCAGTTTTACGACGACAAGCCGGTGCCGAAACAAATCCTGCTTTCCGAAACGGTGGAGGAGCAGGAGCTGCTGGCCGCGGCACTTGGCGAAAAAGCCGGGCACAAGGTTACCATCAGCGTGCCGCAGCGCGGCGAGAAGAAGGACATCACCGACCATGTGCTCGCCAATGCCCGCGAGGCGCATGGCCGCAAGCTGGCGGAAACCTCGTCTCAGGCGCGGCTGCTGAAGGGTTTTGCGGAAACCTTCGGTCTTTCTTATGTACCGCGCCGGATCGAGATTTACGATAACTCGCATATCATGGGCACCAATGCCGTGGGCGGCATGGTGGTGGCGGGGCCGGAAGGTTTCGTGAAGAACCAGTACCGCAAGTTCAACATCAAATCGACCGACATCACCCCCGGCGACGACTTCGGCATGATGCGCGAGGTGATGACCCGTCGCTTCTCGCGTCTGTTGAAGGAAGAGGGAAAACCCGACCGTGGGCAGACGCAGACGCCGACGCCGGAAGAAGCGGCCGACATGCCTTTCCCCGCCTGGCCCGACGTGATCCTGATCGATGGCGGCCAGGGCCAGATGACGGCGGTACGGGCCATTCTCGACGAACTCGGCATTCGCGACTGCGTGACCGCCATCGGCGTCGCCAAGGGCGTGGACCGCGAGGCGGGCCGCGAACGCTTCTTTGCGGATGGGCGCAGCGATTTTTCGCTGCCGCCGCGCGATCCGGTGCTCTATTTCATTCAGCGCATGCGCGACGAAGCGCACCGCTTCGCCATCGGCTCGCACCGGGCGCGGCGCAAGAAGGAAATGGTGCGCAATCCGCTCGACGAAATCTCGGGAATCGGTCCGGGCCGCAAGCGCTCCCTGCTGCAGCATTTCGGCACGGCCAAGGCGGTTTCCCGCGCCGGCCTCAACGATCTGATGGCTGTCAGCGGCATTTCGGAGACGGTTGCGCGGCAAATCTACAATCACTTCCACGAGAGCGGCAGCGATTGATGCCGCGCCGTCGTGGCGAACTGCTAAAAAAACATAATCACATGTTGACGCTATGCCCTGGCGGCGGCATCAAGGCAGCTAATCTTAGACTGACAGGTTTCCCATGGCTTCGCGCGCATACAGCATTCCCAACCTACTCACCTATGGCCGCATCCTCGCGGTTCCTGTCATCGTTTTGTGCTTTTACATCGAAGGGAAACTGGAAAGCTCGGATTTCGCGCGCTGGACGGCATTGTGGCTGTTCATCATCGCCTCGCTGACCGATTTCCTCGATGGTTATCTCGCGCGGATCTGG
This sequence comes from Agrobacterium sp. P15N1-A, assembly GCF_044626815.1. Lineage (NCBI taxonomy): Bacteria > Pseudomonadati > Pseudomonadota > Alphaproteobacteria > Hyphomicrobiales > Rhizobiaceae > Agrobacterium > Agrobacterium sp. P15N1-A. The sequence continues at coordinate 471,358 of NZ_JBIUPF010000001.1, forward strand.
AACCAGACGTCGAATATCGGGCGCATGCTGGACCCGATCGCCGACAAGCTGCTGGTCGCCTCGGTGCTGCTTTTGATGGCGGCGGACGGCACCATTGCCGGCTGGTCGCTCTGGGCGGCCATCACCATTCTCTGCCGTGAAATTCTGGTCTCGGGCCTGCGCGAATATCTGGCGGCGCTGAAGGTCAGCGTTCCCGTCACCCGCATCGCCAAGTGGAAGACCACCATCCAGATGGTCGCCATCGCCTTCCTGCTCGCGGGTCCTGCGGGCGACAAGGTGCTGCCCTACACGACCGAAATGGGCATCACCCTGCTGTGGATCGCGGCGGCGCTGACCATGTATACCGGCTATGATTACTTCAAGGCTGGCCTGAAGCACATCGTGGACGAAGACTGATGACACGGATCGTTTATTTCGCCTGGGTTCGCGAGAAGATCGGCACGGACGAGGAAGAGCTGGACATCCCCTCCTCCGTCACCACCGCCGGCGAGCTGATCGCCTGGCTTGCGACGCGCGGTGAAAATTATGAAGCCGCCTTCGAATTCCCCAATGTGATCCGCGTCGCCGTCAATCAGGAACATGTCGAGCATGATGAAAGCATCGTCGGCGCGCGCGAGATCGGCATTTTCCCGCCGATGACGGGGGGATGAGCGGATGCAGCCGACGGTCCGCGTGCAGGCAGAGGATTTCGACGCTGCGGAAGAAACCCGCCGGCTGACGGGAGGTGACAAGAGCATCGGCGCGGTCGTGGCCTTCACCGGGCTCTGCCGGGATGATGGCGGCACGCTTGCGGCGCTGGAGCTTGAACACTATCCCGGCATGGCGGAGGCGGAAATAACCCGCATCGCCAAACTTGCCATGCAGCGTTTCGGCCTTCTCGGCCTCACCGCCATCCACCGCCACGGCAAGATCGCCACCGGCGAAAATATCGTCCTCGTCATCGCAGCTTCATCGCATCGACAGGCTGCCTTCGATGGCGCCAATTTCGTGATGGATTATCTCAAGACATCCGCCCCGTTCTGGAAAAAGGAACATGGCAAGGATGGCTCGGCGGGCGACTGGGTTGCGGCAAAGACAACCGACGATACGGCCAAGGACAAGTGGCGATAGGGGCCGGACTCAGGGCGCTTCCACCCTGCTGCGCATGACAATCAGCCAGCCGACCAGCATCGCCAGAACCACCGCATCGCGCCAGGCGGCCGGTCCGTAACCGACCCAGAAAGTTTCCGCAAAGCCAACGGCGGCGGCCCCGAGGCCGCAGATGAGCGGGCTCGCATAACCGCCCGCCGCCGAAATCAGCACCACCTTCAGGCCAAAGACCAGACCAGCGCCGAAATCCATGGTGCCGTAATAGAATGTGGCCAGCACGCCGGCGATGGCGGCGACGAGGCCCGCTGCGCAATAGGACACGAGAAATATCCGGCCGGCATTTACCCCGCATAAAGCGGCGGCGAAAGCATCGTCCGACACCGCCTTCCAGCGCCTGCCGAAAGCGGAACGGCCAAGATAAAGCGACCCTGTGAGAATGAGCAGGCAGAAGGCCGCCGTGTTCAGCATCTGCATCGGCGTCAGGGTCACGGCAAAGCCGCCATCGGCCCAGAAGCGCACCGGCTGAGATAAAAGCGGCGGCAGCCATAATTGCCTTGTGTCGGCGGCCAGCCTCGCGCTTTCGGTCAGCGCGATCAGCACGCCGACGGAGGCGACGGTCACGGCATTGGGAGAGGCTTTCGCGAGCGGCCGCATCACCGCCCTGCCGACAAAACCCGCCGCCCACAGCCCGCCGAACAGGCCCGCCCCTGCCCCGAGCGCCAATGTTGCCGGCAGAACCAGCCAAAGCCGGTTCCAGCCGAAATCCGCAAATAACAGGCAGGTCTGGCCGGCAAAGGCGAATATGGCGCCATAGGTGACATCGGCGCGTTTGGTAACCGAAAAGGCGATGGCATACCCAAAGGCCAGAACCGCATAAAGCGAGGCGACCGGCACGGCATTCAGAAATTGTTGCAGGAAATAGGCCAAGCACGTCCTCCCGCCATGATTATAACTGTTAAAACTAATTTTGACAGTTATAATGTGCGGCATGACCTTTCGCTGGACAGAACATCGTTTCGCAGGCGGTGCATTGGCGCTGGATGTCGCCAATAGCGTGATCCTGCGCTCGGATGCGGCAAAATCAGTCGACCGTTTTGCCGTGCCGGCGCAGATCGCGACCTTTGCCGAAGCGGCCACAAGGCTCGGTGCGGAACGTGACAGGTTTCCCACGCTCATCGCGCCCGAGGCGGAAAAGCAGGCGGTTTTTCTCGATCTTCGCGAGGCTGTCGACGATTATTTCCGCGCCGCCATTACCGGCGGCGACGATGGCGACGACAGGCTGGCCGGGTTTCTCTTCGCCTGCGGCACGGCGCTGCGGACGTTTCCGCTTGCCGAAAACCTGGGCAACGCCACCGCCCATTCCGCCCTCTCGCTGCTTGCCCGCGAGACACGGGAGCGGCTGCGGATCTGCGGCAATTGCGGCTGGCTTTTCATCGACCGCAGCAAGAACAGAAGCCGTATCTGGTGCGATATGGCTGTGTGCGGCAACCGGCAGAAAGCCAGCCGGCACTATCACCGGAAGAAGGACGTGCGATCATGAGAAGAATTGGCCTCCCCTTGCTGGCGATTGCGGGGATGCTCGCTCTTTCCGGCTGCCAGCGGGACGAACCGCGCGAAGTGGCCAAGGTTTCCGGTCGGATGTTCGTTTTCAACTACCGCGTCGCCATCGCCACCTATCTGGTGACGCTTCAGCGCATCGCCCCCGTTCGCGATGGCAGCACGGTGGAAGCGACGTTCGAAAACCCGCGTGGCGGTCCAGACCTCACCAGCCGCGAGAAGATTTTCCCGAAAGACGAAAAGATCACGGTTCAGAGCCCACCGGTGGAATGCGTGAAGCAGGACCGGCCCTACAAGGTCACCATCCGCATCAAGGGGCCGGAAGGCGACATTCTCCAGACGATCGAAACCACGATCCGCTCCGACACCGACCAGTCGCTTCTTCCCGCCAAGCCTCTGGTGGTCGGCCCGCTTTATACGCCCAATCCGGAAGTGTTCAAACCGGATGGCACGACGGATATGCGACCGGTCCAGGGGTGTCCGGCGTCCTAAAACAAAAAAACGGAGCCTTTCGGCTCCGTTTCTTCGAGTCTTTTCAGCAGCTTCGTGCAATCGCCTGCAACAGCGATTCAAGCCGTTGAGATTTTGAATCAGCCGACGATTTCGGTTTCGGCGAACCAGTAGGCGATTTCCTGTGCGGCGGTTTCCGGGGCGTCGGAACCGTGAACGGAGTTTTCGCCGATGGAGAGCGCGAAGGTCTTGCGGATGGTGCCTTCAGCGGCCTGGGCCGGGTTGGTGGCGCCCATGATTTCGCGGTTCTTGAGGATGGCGTTTTCGCCTTCCAGAACCTGAACGATTGTCGGGCCGGAGGTCATGCCTTCAACGAGTTCGCCGAAGAAGGGACGCTCTTTGTGAACGGCGTAGAAGCCTTCGGCTTCGCGCTTGCTCATCCAGACGCGCTTGGAGGCGACGACGCGCAGGCCGTTGTCTTCAAATACCTTGGTGATCGCGCCCGTCAGGTTACGCTTGGTTGCGTCTGGCTTGATCATCGAAAATGTGCGTTCAATCGCCATATGTCCGTTTCCTTTTCCTTCAGAGAAAGTGGGCGGTCTTTACCCGCCCAAAGGCCCGAAAACAAGGGGGATCGACGAGATTGCGACGATCATGCCAGACATTTCACGCCGCTGTCACACTGCGGCCTCTCGCATCGTAGAGATCGAGGCAGCCTTCGAACCAGTCCCGCACGGGGTCGTTATCGGCGAACAAATCCGCCCCGGTGGTGATCCGCGCCCATTGCAGCGCGCCGAACACGATGTAATCCGCAAAGAGCGGCGATGTACCGCCGATGAAAGGCTGGAAGCTCAGCATACGCCGGATCGGCGCAAGCAATGCCGGAAAGGCTGCGATTTCCGCCTCGCGGTTCGCCACCACATCCTCGAGCGGACGGCCGAGCGCTTTCGTGCGGCTGTCGCGGAAATAACGGCGGTCCGGCTCGTCCAGCATATTGTGGATATCGAGCACGGCAATGCGCACGATGGCCGGGTGAAGCACCGTCTGAGACCAGCTTTCGACGAAACGGGCCATGGCCTTGCCGCCCTCGCCGTTGAACAGCGACGGGCGCTCCGGATAGGCTTCGTCCAGGTAAAGCGCGATTTCGAAACTGTCGCTCACCAGCTCGTCCCCGTCGCGCAGGATCGGCACGGTCTTCGAAAACCCGTCCTCCACCGTCGGGATCACCGTGAAGGGTAAAGGCCGCTCCTCGAAATCCAGCCCCTTATGCGCCAGCGAAAGCACGGTTTTCCAGCAATGGGGAGAAAATGGCCGGGAAGTATCGCTTCCGCATAGCGAATAGAGCGTTCTGGAAGTCGTCATGGGCTGCCCCTCTTCTGCAACATCGATGAAGCGATATAAAAACGGTCGCCGCCCGAAATCAAATCAGGATTTGTCATATTATCGATCAAGGAACGCTTGGGGCACACCCGCCTTCCGCAACGCGGAATTTATGCTTCGTGACGGCAAATTTCTTTGTGGATTTATTCTATTTTAAACCGTCGCTTGTAAGAATAACGCCGTTCAACAATCGGTTATCGCCGGTCCATTCATAATAATCCATTGCTATTGGGGCTGTCAGTGACGACATCGGCGGGCGATAAAAAACGCGAACAGGCAAGAAGCGCTCTTGTCGTTACCAAGATCACGCAGTTCATCGCCAAGATGAACATTGCACCTTTGCCGCGCAATTATGAATTGATCTATGAAATATTGTCCGGACACAATCCGGCCATGGGCCGTGACATTCTCGCGCTCGGCAATGCGCCTCAGCAGCATGAAATCGACCTCATCGGCCAGCGGCACAATCTGCCCGGCTTTTCGCGCATCGAAGCCGAACAGATGGCAAGCGAGGCCTTCGATACACTGACGCAGATTTCCGCGCGGCTGGATGCAAGCCTTCAGCGTACCCAGACTTTCCTGGCCAGCCTTGAGCAGGATGAGGATGGCGAGCCGCCCGCAACGGAGCGCTTCGTGGAGTTGCTGGGCGATATCCACGAAGAACAGACGAGCCTTCGGCATTTCATCGCCATGGGGCTGGTGAAAATCCGCGAGGTTGAAAGAAACCGCGCGGAGCTTCAGGCCGCCTCGCTTCGCGATGCGCTGACGGCCCTGCCAAACCGGGCCGCCTTTCTCGAAAAGCTTGGCGCTCTTTTTGCACGGGACCGGGCGGCCTCAGCCACCTCGCTGGTGCTGCTGGATATTGACCATTTCCGCGAAATCAACGGCAAATATGGCTCGTCTGCCGGCAACAAGGCGTTGCGACGTCTCGCCGCCCTGTTTCGCAAGACCATCAAGAAGGACGATTTCGTCGCTCGCATCGGGGGCGATGAGTTTGCCTTTCTGTTTGCAGGCGTGCCGCAAAACACGGCCGAGGCCATTGCCGAGCGGTTGCGGCAGAGCGTGGAGGCATTGCGCTTCGCGACCACTGGCGGCGATGGCGAACATCTAACCGTGTCGATCGGCGTCGCGGAAGTGGATGGAACCGCGACGCCGGCCGAGTTTTTTGGCCATGCCGAACTCGCTCTGCTTTCGGCCCGCTGCGGCACGCGCAACTGCGTCGTCGGTTATTCGCGGGACGTGGCGCAGCATAGCCGCAGCAGCTATCTGGCGCAGCTCGGCGATTGACAGTTTAATCTCGCCCGATGTGGCGCGGGCGCTCTTGCCTTGGCCAGACAGTTCGGCCAAAACGGCGCCATGATTACGATTACCGATCTTTCCGCCCGCATCGCCGGGCGTCTGCTTCTCGACCATGCCAGCGTGACGCTTCCCGCCGGTGTGAAGGCGGGCCTTGTTGGCCGCAACGGCGCCGGCAAATCCACCCTGTTCCGGGTCATCACCGGCGATTTCTCGGCGGAAAGCGGTTCGGTGACAATCCCGAAACAGGCGCGCATCGGCCAGGTGGCGCAGGAAGCCCCAGGCACCGAAGAATCGCTGATTTCCATCGTGCTTTCGGCCGACAAGGAGCGCAGCGCGCTTCTGGCCGAGGCGGAAACCGCGACCGATCCGCACCGTATCGCGGAAATCCAGATGCGGCTTGTCGATATCGACGCCCATTCGGCGGAAGCGCGCGCCTCCAGCATTCTTGCCGGCCTCGGTTTCGATCACGAGGCGCAGCTTCGTCCGGCCTCCTCCTTCTCCGGCGGCTGGCGCATGCGCGTGGCGCTCGCCTCCGTGCTGTTCGCAGAGCCCGACCTGCTGCTGCTCGACGAGCCGACCAACTATCTCGACCTAGAAGGCACGCTCTGGCTGGAGGATTATATCCGGCGTTATCCGCACACCGTCATCATCATCAGCCACGACCGCGATCTTCTCAACAATGCCGTCAACTCCATCGTGCATCTGGACCAGAAGAAGCTGACCTTCTATCGCGGCGGTTACGACCAGTTCGAGCGGCAGAAGGCCGAGGCCGACGAATTGCAGATGAAGGCGAAGGCGAAAAACGACGCCGCGCGCAAGCACCTGCAAAGCTTCATCGACCGTTTCCGCGCCAAGGCCACCAAGGCGCGGCAGGCACAGAGCCGCATCAAGGCGCTGGAGCGCATGGGCACCGTCGCCGCCGTGATCGAGGATCACGTCCAGCCGATCACCTTCCCGGAGCCGGAAAAGCAGCCCGCCTCCCCCATCGTCGCCATCAATGGCGGGGCTGTGGGTTACGAGCCGGGCAAATCGATCCTGAAGCAGCTCAATCTCAGGATCGACAATGACGACCGCATTGCGCTGCTCGGCTCCAACGGCAACGGCAAATCCACCTTCGCGAAATTCATCTCCGGCCGGCTTGCGCCGCAGGCGGGCGATCTTCGCGTCGCCCCTGGCCTGAAGATCGGTTTCTTCGCGCAGCATCAGCTCGATGACCTCGTGCCGGATGAAACGCCGGTCGAACATGTGCGCAAACTGATGCCTCTGGCCCCGGAGGCGCAGGTGCGCTCCCGCGTGGCACAGATGGGTCTCGCGACGGAAAAGATGGCGACGGCGGCAAAGGACCTTTCCGGTGGCGAAAAGGCTCGGCTCCTGATGGGACTTGCGGCCTTCCATGCGCCGAACCTGCTCATCCTCGACGAACCGACCAACCATCTCGATATCGACAGCCGCCGTGCGCTGATCGAGGCGCTGAACGACTACAGCGGCGCGGTCATCCTCATCTCGCACGACCGCCATCTCATCGAGGCGACAGTGGACAGGCTGTGGCTGGTGGCTGACGGCACGGTCAAGACCTTCGAAGGCGACATGGAGGAATATCGCGATCTCGTCGTTTCCTCCGGTAAGAAGAAGGAAGACAAGACCGACGCCGCGGCCGATCAGGCCTCAAAGGCGGATCAGCGCAAGGCCAGTGCGGAAAAGCGCGCCCAGCTTGCGCCGCTCAAGAAAAAGATCAACGAAATCGAATCCCTGACGGCAAAGCTTGAGAAACTGATTCAGTCGCTCGACACGGAACTTGCCGACCCGGCCCTATATGAAAAAGCCCCCGCCAAGGCCGCGCAGAAAGTGAAAGAACGCGGTGAGGCCGCCAGCAAACTTTCCGACGCGGAGGAGCAATGGCTGCTGCTTTCCAGCGAGTATGAGGAAGCAATGGCGGGGTGATGCGCGGCGGTGACGTGGTTTTCGGCACCTTGTGAAGGGAAACCCATCTCCGTCATTCCGGCCTTGAGCCGGAATGACGGAGATTGACAACCCAAGGCATACGGCGACCTCCCATGAAGCCGCCGGACCTTATTGACAATCTTACTTCGCGCCGATGGCGTTGAGGCCTTCACGGGCGCATTCGGTGTCGATCGCGCCCGACGGCGCGCCGCCGACACCGATGCCGCCGACCAGCGCTTCGCCGATCTTGATGGGCAGACCGCCAGCCTGAACGACCAGACGGTCATCCATGGTGCGCAGCCCTTCATTGGCGGGCTTGGAGGCGACGAATTCGGCAATTTCACCGGTATCGCGGCCGAGCGATGCGGCAGCAAAGGCCTTGCCGGTTGCGCTGGAGACCGTGTGCGGGCCGGAGCCGTCCGCCTTCAGCACCATCTTGGTGGCGCCGTCGCGGGCCACGATGGCAACGGTGACGGCGTTGCCCTTGGTCGAGCAGGCCTGAAGCGCAGCCTTGGCCGCCTTTTCCGCCATTTCGAGCGGCAGATAGGGCGCGGTCGGCAGCGTCTGCGCCAATGCGGCCGAAGGAGCGATCAGGGCGGAAGCGATGAGAAGGGTGCGGATCATTGAGAGGTCCTCTTGCTTGATGAGGACTGCAGCTTAAGCGGACGGCGTTCCATCGCGAATCCGTAAGACTTGCTGGCGGCTCGGTAGTTCTACCGATCCGCGCCGGCTTCCAGCCAGAGTCTTGTCATTTCCGCCTGCGAGGTGGTGCCGAGCTTGAGGCCGATGGCGGCGCGATGGCTGTCCACCGTGCGCGGCGAAAGCCCAAGCCCGTCCGCGATCTGGCGCGTGGTAAAACCGAGGGCGATGCGTTCGAGTATCTCCCTCTCCCGTGCGGTCAGCAGCGACAAAAGCGCCATCGTTTCCGCGTGCAGCGCTTTTGCATCGAGCGTGCGGGCCAATATCCGATGCGCCTTCTGGATCGCGTCGATGAGATCCTGCTCATCTATGGGCTTGGAGAGAAAATCCACCGCGCCATTGTGAAAGGCCCTGCGGCAGGCTTCGATATTGCCGTGACCGGAAATGATGATGACAGGCCAGTCTATCCCCTCTTCCGTCAGCTTTTCCTGCAGCTTCAATCCGGTAATGGCGGGCATGCGGATATCGAAGATCAGGCAACCCGGTTCGAGCCCGGATAGCTGGCCGAGAAATACCACCGGATCGGCAAAGCCCTTCGCCTTGATGCCGACGGTGGAGAGAAGCAGGATCAGCGCCTTGCGCACGGCGTCATCGTCATCGACGAGATAGACGGGCAGCGTCATGGGTTCTGCGCCTCCGCTGCAAGCGGCAGGACAACGCGGAAAAGCGCCCCATTCTCACCCTCGATATAGCGGATTTCGCCGCCTGCGCGCTCCACCAGCCTCTGGCTGAGGGCAAGTCCCAGACCCATGCCGTTCGTTTTCGTGGTGGCAAAGGGCGTAAACAGCCGGTCGCGCAGGCCGGGTGCGACACCGGGGCCGTTATCGGCAACTTCGAGAAGGGCGAAATCACCGCTCCGGCTTAATCTGGCGGTAATCGCGCGTCTGCCTTCAATGGCAGTGAGCGCATCGAGCGCGTTGCGCAGCAGATTGAACATGACCTGCTCTATTTCGACGGGATCGACCCGCACCAGGAGCGGAGCATCAGGCATCTCGATGTCGATGCTGGCCTCATGCCGGGCCGCTTCGCCGGCAAGCAGCGCATCGACGTTGCGCAGAGCGGCACGCAGATCATGCGCCGCCACCGGCTGGCGGTGCGGCAGCGACCAGTTGCGAAACCGGTCGAGCATATTGGCGGCGCATCGCGCCTGATCGATCATATCGTCGAGGGCACCGGAAAGGGCCGCGACATCCTGACGGGCAAGCAGCCGCCGCCCGGCCTGCGCCTGCGCCAATATCGCCGTCAGAGGCTGGGTCAGTTCATGGGCAAGGCCGCTTGCCATCTCTCCGAGTGCATTGACCCGCGAAGCATGGGTGAGCCTCGCCTCCATGCCGCTCAGTTCGGCCCGTCTTTCGGCGGCGCGCATGCGCGTTCTCTGTCTTACCATGACGGTGCCGAGCAGGAAAACGATGCTCGCCCCAGCCATGCCCGCCAACAGGGCCCGGCCCGGCAAGAGATCGCGCCAGGTGATCGAGAGCGCGACCTCAAGCATGAGCGGCTGGGTGGCGCTGCTCAGCTGCCGGACATATTGCGGCGCTTCCGGTAGAGAGGGCGGACCGAACAGGACTGGACCGTCAGGCATTTTGAGGCGGATCACCGCCTGTTTCGCCGACCAGAACGGAGCATCGGACGCCAGAAGCCGCGCGGCATCGACGGCAAGCACCAGTACTTTCGAGGCCGTCTCGCTATTGGGGCTGCGCTTGACGATCATGTAATGGCCGGGCCTGAGATCGCTCGCCACCAGGGCGGGCCGTCCGGTAAAGACCGATGCTGCCTTGCGGATCGCCGCTGCCAACTCGTTTTCCAGCGGCCGGGTGCCGATAACAGGCCCCGCCTCATTGAGGGAAACCAGCTGAACCTCATCGATGCGCGGGTAAAATTGCAGAATGGGTGCCGCGACATCGAGCAGCAGGCCGTAATCCGCCCCCTGCTCCGCCTGCGCCACCGCCGAAAGCGCCGTCACATGGGCATCATGCTGATCGGCCCGGCGGGATGCCTCGGCCTGCAACGCATCGCTCTGCCGCCCCAGCTCGCCGAGCAGGCTGACATATTGATAAGCCGCCAGAGCGGAAATGACGGCCGCCATGAGTAAAGCCCAGGCCAGAAACAACCTGAGAAAACTCCATCCTGTCAGCGGCCGCGGATTGTCCGCCGCGTGTCTGTCGCCTGATACGGCATGGGCGGCTGCGCGAAGCGAGCGGCCGGCGCTGTCCACGCCCCTGGCCGCCTCATTCGGCAGGTGCTCGGCCGGCTTTCCGGGCACCTCGTTCCATGCATCGTTGTTTTCCAGCATCGGCTCGCCCGCATGACCTGCAAAAAGGGTCATAACATTCGCTCATCAAAGGCGTTTCTCAGCACAGACCGGGAAAACATTCAATGCAGCGGTCGCCGAATTTGCCCCTGACCGTCCTTGGCCGCCGCGCTAGGCGCACGCCCTGCGGGCCTGCAATCGGTCGAGCGGCACGGCGGGGGAGTAAAGATAGCCCTGCCCGAAGCGTATGCCCATCTGCATGAGAAGCCGGCTCTGCTCTTCCGTTTCTATGCCTTCCGTTACCAGCTTTGCGCCGTAACGCTCCGCACTCTCGAAGGCGAGCGCGATGGCGTCCCTGAACCGCGACTGGTCGAGCCTCGACGTCATCCAGTGGTCGATCTTGACCTCTTCGAACGGGAACCGCGCAAGCAAAGTGAGGGCGGCATAACCGGTGCCGAAATCATCGAGCGCCAGCCGGATGCCCGCGGCAATCAGCGTATCGAAATTCTGCTGCACGACATCGGTGGTCGGTATCCTGCTCATCTCCGTCACTTCGATCGAGAGGCGATGCGCCGGCACTGCCATTTCGTGCAGCAGCACCACGACCCGGTCTGCGAAATGCGCACTCGCAAAAGACGAAGCGGAAATATTCACCGCCAGATGAAAATCCGCATCGAGACCGTGCAGGTCGCGAAGATCGCGCACGACGGCTTCGATCGTCGACCATTCGAATTCCACCAGCAGCCGATGGCGTTCGGCGATCTCCAGCACATAATAGGGCGAAAGCGCCTGCCCCCGCGCATCGACCGCGCGCAGGAGCGCTTCGGCGCCGATCATGCGGCGATTGCGCATTTCGTATTTCGGCTGGTAGCAAATTGGCGGCGTGCCGGATTTGATCCAGTTGACCAGCATCTGCCGCACGGCCTCGTCCCGTGTCGCTTTTTCGGCAAAGGAGAAGGGGAAAATCTGCACCGGATGATCGCTTCCCTTCAGCGCGAGGCTGAGGTGCCTGAGGAAGGAGGCGACGTTCTGCCGGGAAAGCCTGTCCAGATTCGCCGCACCGATCTTGAGATGCGGCACCGGCCCCGCCTCCGCCGAGCGGCAAAATGCGCTCAACCCGTCATGCAGATGCATCATGAGTTTCGCACTTTCGGACTTCTCCAGCGAAATCCCCCGCATGACGACCGCAAGTGTCGTATCGCCGAACATGAAACTGCAGGGCGTATTGGATCTGCACAATAAGCCGTCTTCCCGGTCGCAGATTTCCCGCGCCAGCCTCGGCCAGAAAAGATCGCTCCAGTCCTCGCCCTCGCAGGCAGCGACATCGGCAATATTGACGATCTCGATCAGAATGAGGGCGTGCGGAACGGCCGGCTCCTGCCGCATCGCCGCTTCGATATGGTCCTTAAGGGCGCGTCTGTTGGGCAGGCCGGTCAATGAATCCGTCCGCGCCGCCACCTCGCGTTTCCGTGTCTCTTCCCGCGCCCGCGCCTCGCTGCGCAGCAGGATGAACAGGCAGACGATCATCGGCAGGCCGACGGCGACCGCGCCCAGGGTTCGGCGGCCTATTGCGCTCAAAAACAGCGTCTGGTCGACCAGCCCGAGCGCGAATGAGACAGAGATCGCAAGCAGCACGGCAATGAACCTGACCGCGAAGACAGTAAGGATATCCCGAATTCCCAGATCGGCGAGGCGGCGCTTGCGCATCCAGCCATACATGATGATGCCGCAGGCCGAAATGACGACCATGTCCTGCAGGGCCGCAAAAAACAGCACGGGACCGCCGAACACGAAACGCCCGGCCGCCACGAGGGCAAGGCTGATCAGCCCGCCCTGCCAGGATCCCAGCACCCCGGCCAGAAACAGCAGGTCGGAGCGGATATAGGGTTTGGAGGGCAGCTTGATGAATTCGGAAACCAGCAATGTCAGCAGAAAGCCAGTCGCCCCGAACACGATGCCGTAATAGATTTTATAGCGTGGATCCTCGAGGGCGATGTTTCGCCGCAGAAGGATCAGCACAGACACCATGCCAACGACAGCAGCCGCCTGAAGCAGCAGAAACGGAAGTTCGGCAGCCGATGCTGCCGCTTGTGCGGCGATCAATTCCATCATCTGCATTCCCCCATTATTATCTGTTCTGGCGCCGGCATTGCGGCATATGGCCTTCACAAATCCTGCTTCGTGCAGGACAGAATTTATAACACAATCGCCAGGCCTTCAGTGTCCTATGCCGCCATTGCGGCTTCGACGCTGTAAAGCTTCGCTGCCCCCCGACAATTGGCCCCATATACACGGAGGCCAGCACCGGCCACGGTGCTTCGCCTTCCAAAGCGCCGCATCGGCCCGCCTCACCATCCCCTATGTGATTTCCCTGCCGTCATCGGGAACCGGAATGCCGAAGCAGCCCGCGAACCGGGCATAGCGACGGCCAGCATACGGCCAGCTCATGACACCGAAAACCAATGCATGTGCATTGAATGGATGGCTGCTGTCATCGACTTTGCGAACGGAGCCAGACGAACGACCATCTTCAAGTAAAACCACCATGCACCCGCTCTTAAAAAATCTATTAAAGCGAAATCTAAAATTAATACGAATATTCTGCGAATATACCGGAAAAAATCGACATTAAAACTGCTGATTCACAAAAAACAACACTTTAAAATTCAGAAAAATAGTTGCTATTCTCAAATGCTACCCAACCCACGAATGTACATACCAAAATTTTGTTATGACATTACAGCTTGAAAAAAGACGCGCGGCGTGGAAACGATCACCTTGCTCCTTCGGTCGTTTCTGCTAAAAACTTGTAAAAATCACACTTTATCCCCTGCAGCACTCACACGGGTTCCACTTCATGTCAGCCACCAAGCTTGCCATCGTCGGCGTCGGCAAAATCGTTCGCGACCAGCATCTTCCCGCCATTGCAGGCAATCCGGATTTTGAATTGATCTGCACCGCAAGCCGCCACGGCACTGTGGACGGCGTCGCTTCCTATGGCACCATCGAGGCCATGCTGGAGGCTGTGCCCGATATCGATGCGGTATCGCTGTGCATGCCGCCGCAATATCGTTATGAGGCTGCTTACGCGGCGCTGAATGCCGGCAAGCACGTCTTCCTCGAAAAGCCGCCGGGCGCTACCCTTTCGGAAGTGCAGGATCTCGTCCGGCTGGCGGACAAGAAGGGCCTTTCGCTGTTTGCAAGCTGGCATTCGCGTTATGCGCCGGCGGTCGAGGCTGCGAAGGCGTTCCTAGCTTCCACGAAAATCGACAGCGTGCATGTCATCTGGAAAGAGGACGTGCGCCACTGGCACCCGAACCAGGCCTGGATCTGGCAGGCGGGCGGTCTCGGCGTGTTCGACCCCGGCATCAACGCGCTTTCGATCATCACCCATATCCTGCCGCGCGCTCTGTTCCTGACCAAGGCCACGCTCGAATTCCCGGAAAACCGCGACGCCCCGATCGCCGCCGACCTGCATTTTTCCGATGTGATGAAAACGCCCGTCCACGCCGAATTCGACTGGCGCCAGACCGGCAAGCAGAGCTGGGATATCGTTGCCGAGACGGCGGCGGGACGGATGGTGCTTTCGGAAGGCGGCGCAAAGCTCTCGATCAACGGCGAAGAGAAACTCTCCCAGCCGGAGCGGGAATATCCTGCCCTTTACGAGCGTTTCTCGGAAATCATCAAGGCAGGCCGCTCCGATGTCGATCTCGCGCCGCTGACCCATGTGGCCGACGCCTTCCTGCTCGGCCGCCACAAATTCGTGGATTCCTTCTACGACTGAGAAGCAGAAACGCCTCCTGAAGGACAATGCCTCAAAGGGCGCGGCTGACGAAACGGTCGCGCCCTGATTTTTTGGCCTGATACAGCGCTTCGTCGACACTCCGCAGAAGCGTCGCGCGGTCCGCACCCGCCTGCGGGGCGAGTGCGCCACCTATGCTGAGACGGGCGCTGACCTCCTGCCCGTCGACATCGAAAGGTTTGCGAAAGGCGGCAAGCAGCTGATCCGCCTGTCCGTTCAGCACCTCGGCGGTGCCCGGCCGGGGTATGAAAATAGCGAATTCATCGCCGCCCATGCGCACCACGATATCCTCGCCGCGGACCGCATTGCGGATGCGTCCCGCAGCTTCGGTCAGAACACGGTCACCCGCCGGATGGCCGAAAGTATCGTTGATCGTCTTGAAACCATCCAGATCGAGATAAAGGACACCGAAGGCCTCGTTTGCACGCAGGGCCGCGCCAAGCTGGTTATCGACAATCGCTTCCAGAGCCTTGCGATTATAAAAACCGGTCAACGGATCGGTCATCGCCGCATCCCGCAATTCGCGTTCCGCCAGACTCATGGTGAAATTGGCCTTCTGAAGCCGTAAAAGCGCGGCAGCCAGCAACGCAAAACGCCTTAGGCTGTCGATTTCCGTAACGGAGAATTTTCTCGGCGCCGTATCGACCAGGCAGAAAGCGCCGACGATGAGGCCCGGCTCCAGCTCGATCGGCGCACCGGCATAGGAACGCAATTCCGGCCCGCCCTTTACATAAGGCATGAAACGGAAATCCGGATGCGCGGTCAGATCGGAGATGACGACCACGTCCTGTCTGGTAATGACCCGGTTGCAGATCGAAAGATCACGCGGGCATTCCGAGAGCTCCATTCCCGCCTGTTCGGCGATGTGAAGCCAGTCCTCGTCAATGATATGGACGGCCGCCCGGGGCACACCGAAAACGCCCTGCCCCAATTGCGACAGCACTTTCAGTTCCGGCATTTCGGCATTCTTGAAAGACATGATCGACCGCACCGCGACCAGACGCTCCATTTCCCCGTCCGGCCGTGAAATCGCCTGCCCCATGCTCATGTCCTTCTGCTGTTTCGTCTGCGGCGCCCGCCTTTGACCGGATCAAACGACCCGCCCCACGAAAGCCCACGCCTGTTTCGGAGCTTTCCTTCGGGCGCATAATGCAAAAACCGGCAATTGACGCCACGTGCGAATTTTTGCCGGTCTGTTTGCGTATGGAACCAATCGTGGGATGCCCAATCGGCGGTGCGATCAGGCCTTCTTCTGCCAGCGGCCCTCAGGCGACTGCTGCCAGTAAGTCAGGGAATGTCCCTCTGTTTTCAGTCTTTTCCAGTGATTCCGCGCCATTTCGAGCTGGTAGGCATCGTATCCGTCGAACATGAATACGATACGTTCATAAGCCTCGACCGCCGGCGGCTCGGCGCCATCGACGAGAAAGCGGACACTTGCCGCATTGGCGTTCTCGTCGGACGCCGTCAGGAGAATCGGCTGGTTTTGCGGTGCGGGCGAAGTATCGGTGGCGTGCGGCAGGAAACTGTCGTCACGAAAGGTCCACAGATGCGTGTCGAGGAAATCACGGCGCTCCTCGCCCACCGTCTGGATCGCGACCTTCCAGCCGCGTTCCAGCGATTTCTCGAGCAAGGGCGGCAACGCATCCTCCAGCTTCGATTCCGTCAGATGGTAAAACAGAATTTCAGTCATCCGCAGACGTGCCGCTCCGCTCGCTTCAATCTTCGTAATGGGCACGAACGAGTTCGTTCAGCAGCCTGACGCCGTAGCCCGATCCCCATGACTGGTTGATCTCGGTCAGCGGCGAACCCATGGCGGTGCCGGCGATATCGAGATGCGCCCAGGATGTTTCGCCCACGAAACGCTTGAGAAACTGCGCGGCGGTGACGGAGCCCGCCAGACGGCCCGAGCTGTTCTTCATGTCGGCGAATTTGGAATCGATGATCTTGTCGTAATCCTTGCCGAGCGGCATGCGCCACAGTTTTTCGGCCGTCACATCGCCCGCCTGCGCAAGACGCGCTGCAAGCTCGTCGTCATTGGAGAAAAGGCCGGCCTGCAGATTGCCAAGCGCCACCGTGATCGCGCCCGTCAGCGTGGCGAGGTTCACCATGAATTTCGGGTTGAAGCGATCCTTGGTGTACCAGAGCGCATCGGCCAGAACCAGCCGGCCTTCGGCATCGGTATTGATGATCTCGATGGTCTGGCCGGACATGGAGGTGACGATATCGCCCGGGCGCTGGGCATTGCCGTCAGGCATGTTTTCCACGAGGCCGATGACGCCGATCACATTCGCCCTGGCCTTGCGGGCGGCGAGCGCATGCATCAGGCCGGTCACGGCGGCGGCCCCGCCCATGTCGCCCTTCATATCCTCCATATTGAGGCCGGGCTTCAGCGAAATGCCGCCGGTATCGAAAACGACGCCCTTGCCGACGAAGGCAATCGGTTCATCCTTCTTGTTGCCGCCGTTCCACTGCATCACCGCAAGTCTGGGCGGGCGCGCCGACCCCTGCGCCACGCCGAGAAGCGCATTCATTCCGAGCTTCTTCAGCTCCTTCTCGCCGAGGACTTCCACCTCGACGCCGAGCTTGCGCAGCTCCTCCGCCTTCTCTGCAAATTCGACGGGGCCGAGAGCATTTGGCGGCAGGTTGACGAGATCGCGCGCCAGGGTAACACCGCCCGCAACGGCCTCGGAGACGGCAAAAGCCTTTTCCGCTTCCTGATGGGCGGCCGTGACGATGACGATCTCCACCTTCTTCGGCGTCTTCTCTTCGTCGGACTTTTTCTTGGTCTTGTAGGCATCGAAGCTATAGGCGCGCAGCAGCAGGCCAAGCGCGAAATCTGCAGCCGCCTGCGCACCGACCTCTACGCCCGGCGCATCGAGATAGATGACGACCCTGTCCGCCTTCTTGAAACTGGCGGCAGCGGTGCCGCCGGCCCGCAGCCAGTCATGGGCGACCAGCTTCGAGGGCTTGCCCAGACCGATGACGAGCAGACGGTCGGCGGCGGAACCCTGCGGCGCGATCACGTCGAGCGTCGTCATGGACTTTGCGGAAAAGCCCGAAATCTTCGCCGCCCTTTCGATCACACCGCCCGGATCGGCCTCTGAGGCGCCGGCGACGGCCTGAGCCTCACCCGAAGCCTGCAGCACAACGGCGAGCGCGTTTTCAAGCGCGGCTGAATTGGCGAAAGAAATATCGAATTTGGCGGACATGTTTTCCTGCTCTTCTTCTACGACTTGCACGATGCGCATGATCATGGCCTTTTCGGCCCCGGGCGCAACCCCGCATTCTTTAAAGGCCTACAGCCGTTAAAGGAAAGGCATTTTTGTGGAATGCGAAATCGCGTCATGAAACCGACAGCTTGTTCCACAAAAAGACACAGGCGATGGAAAAATCATCGCGCAAAACATATTTGTGAGCACGCCGGAATAGCCAATTGCAAACGATGCGATTAGATAGGCGGAAATTCGGCGAGCGATCGCACGGAAAAACAATGTCGAACAGGGCCGTATGAAGCTTCTCGAGAACTATATCCTGCGGCGGACAACGCAGATGTTTCTGGTCGCGCTGCTGCCGGTGCTGGCCATCATCTGGACCATCCAGGTTCTCCAGAGAATCAATCTCGTTACCGATACGGGCCAGTCGATGGGTTCCTTCATGGCGCTCGCGACGATGATCCTGCCGACGCTGATCCCCGTCGTCCTGCCTTTCGCGCTGGTGATCGGCATTACCCAGATCTTCACGACGATGAACAACGATTCCGAGCTTGCTATCATCGATGCGGCGGGATCGCCCCGTTCGATCATGTATCGCCCGGTTCTCATTCTCGCCGCCATTCTGAGTGCGTTTTCCTTCACCATCACCAATTTCATCGAGCCGCCCGCCCGCAGCTCCGCCCGGCAGATGGTGGCCGCCGCCTATGCCGACCTTCTGTCCTCGGTGATCGAGGAAAAGACTTTCCGCACCATTCAGGACGGTCTCTATGTGCAGATCGCCCAGCGGCAGGGCCGTATCCTCAAGGGCCTCTTCGTCGCCGACCGCCGCGATCCGAATTTCGATCTCATCTATTATGCCAAGGAAGGCATGATCGATGAAAGCGGTACGTCTCTCACCATGCGCGATGGCGAAGTGCAGCAGAAGACGCCGGACGGCAAGGTTTCGATCGTCAAGTTCCTGTCTTATGCCTTCGACCTTTCGACCATGTCGGAAAAGCAGGATTCCGAGCCGTCGCTCTCTCCGGGCGATGCCAGCCTCGGCTTCCTTCTCTCGCCCGACGAGAACAATGCGAGCTACAAGCGCTCACCGGAGAATTTCCGCAGCGAGCTGCACAAGCGCCTGTCGGACTGGATGTTCGCCTTCTCCTTCGCGCTGATTTCACTGGTCATCGCCGCCGATGCCCGTTCGCACCGCGAGGCGCGCCTGCATCCGATGGTCGCCGCACTGGTGACGGCCTTCATGCTGCGCTGGCTTGGTTTTTACGTCACCAATCAGATCAAGCAGAGCGCGGCCTTCATTCCGCTGGTCTATGCCGTTCCGGGCCTCAGCGGCGCCGCCGCCGCCTTCATTCTGCTGACCGGCCGCAAGCCGAAAATGCCGAAAGCCATCGCCGATGCGATGGGTCGTCTGCGCCGTCTCTTCTCCAGCCGGATGACGAAAAGCTCTGGGAGCGGCAACGCATGATTTTCAACACGCTCTCCCGGTATTTCCTGAAGCGATATCTGATCACTGCCATCTGGTTCGTGCTCGGCGTATCCTCGATCATTTACCTTGCCGACTTCAGCGAAACGGCACGGCGCATGTCAGGCCTGCCCGGCTATTCCGTTCCGGCCGCCCTTGGCCTGACGGCGCTTCGCCTGCCGCTGATCCTGCAACAGACCGTGCCCTTCATTGCGCTTTTCGTCGGCATGACGACGCTGATCTCGCTCAATCGGCGTTACGAACTGGTGGTGACGCGCGCCGCCGGCATTTCCGCCTGGCAGTTCATCCTTCCCTTCGTGCTCGGCGCGGTGTTCATCGGCATCCTTTCCGTCACCATCCTCAACCCCATCGCGGCATGGGGTCAGAACAAGTCGCTGGCGATGGAAGCCGGACTGCGCAACGAAGCAGGCGGCGGCCGCCAGCAGGAGATCGTTCCGTGGATGCGCCAGTCAAGCGGCGGCCAGGATACGATCATCGGCGCCAAGAGCTTCGAGGACAATGGAACGCTGCTGCTTGACGTGGTTCTGATCGACATCGACAAGGACGGAAACATCGTCTCGCGTAAGGATGCGAAGTCGGCTAAATTGGAAGATGGTTACTGGCTTCTTAACGGCGTTTCGGAAACGCGCGCCGGGCATGTGCCAGTTCGGCAAGAAAGCACGCGGATCAGTACCAATCTGAGACGGGAATTCGTTCAGGAGCGCATGACGCAGACGGAAACCGTTGCTTTCTTTGACCTTTCTCACAAGATCGAAGTTGCAAAGTCCTTTGGACTATCTTCGAAGGCGCTTGAGACGCAGTATCATTTCCTGCTATCGACGCCCCTGCTTCTGGTTGCGATGACCTTGATCGCCGCGACCGTTTCATTAAAGTTCAGCCGCTTCGCCCAATCGCGCTCCGTGATTCTGGGTGGAATCGTTTCCGGCTTCGTGCTTTATGTAGTAACCGTGCTCGTAAGGGCATTCGGGAGTGGTGGTGTTGTCCCTCCCACCGTCGCGGTCTGGGTTCCAGTCATCGTGGCGTTGGCTTTGGGGGCAACCATTCTGCTTCATCAGGAGGACGGCTAAGTGGCGGTAATTGACCGCGGGAATATCAGGCGGCTTTGGACGGCCCTTCTGACAGGTGCCGCTGTGTGCGCGTATTTGGCATCCAGCCCGGTCGCTTTCGGCCAGGATGGTTTGCTTGCGTCGGCAAGCCAAGACGATTCGAAACTCCTGCTTACAGCAAATGAACTGACCTATAATCGCGATTCCCAGCGCGTGATCGCGAAGGGCGTGGTTCGCATGAAATATTCGGGCTACCGCATGGTGGCCCAGCAAGTGGAATATAACCAGCAGTCCGGCCGCGTGATCGCCCATGGCAACATCGAGCTGATCGAGCCGGGCGGCAACAAGATCTATGCCGACGAGATGGACGTGACCGACGATTTCGGTCAGGGCTTCGTCAATGCGCTGCGCGTCGAGACCACGGACAATACCCGTATCGCCGGTGAAAGCGCCGAGCGTCTCGAAGGCGACCTGATGGTGCTCAACAACGGTGTCTACACCGCGTGTCTGCCCTGCGCCGAGCGGCCCGAAAAGGCGCCTTTGTGGCAGGTCAAGGCCGAGCGCGTCGTTCAGGACGGCAAGACCCATACGGTGCGGCTGGAAAAGGCCCGCCTGCAGCTTTTCGGCCATTCGATCGCCTATCTGCCGTTCCTTACGGTTCCGGACAATACGGTGAAGCGTAAATCCGGCTTCCTGTTCCCGCAGATGAGCATTACCGACAATCTCGGTTTCGGTATCGGTGTCCCCTATTTCCACGTCCTGTCCGACACCTCGGACGTGACCGTCACGCCAACCTATTATACGACGCAGGGTCTGCTGCTGCAGGCAGAATTGCGCCAGCGCTTCGAAACCGGCATGCACACGGTCACGATCGCGGGCATCAGCCAGCAGAAGTCCGAAACCTTCACGGCCGGCACCAGCGACGCCCTCAACGACAATCGCGGCATGATCGCAAGCAAGGGTGATTTTTCGATCAACCCGCGCTGGGCGTTCGGCTGGGACGCCATGGTGCAGACCGACAATAACTTTTCGCGCACCTATGGGCTGAAGGGTTATAAAAACGACGTTCAGACCAACCAGATCTATCTGACCGGTGCGAGTGAGCGTAACAGCTTCGAAGCCCGCGGTTATTATTTCAACGTTCAGGATACGGACAATACCGAAGCCAAGGAACGCAAACAGGCAATCGTCCACCCGGTTGTCGACTACCGTTATTTCGTGCCGGATCCGGTTTATGGCGGCGAACTTTCGCTGACCACCAACCTGACGAGCATCACGCGCCTGCGGCAGGATGCTTACGCGCTCGGCGGTTATCCGCGTTTCAGCGGGCTTGAGGGTGACTATACGCGCCTTTCCACCGAAGCCGAGTGGAAGCGCACCTTCACGATGGACAGCGGCCTGCAGATTACGCCGATCCTTGCCGCGCGCGGCGACGCGCTCTGGACGGACATGTCTCCCGCGGCCTTCACCTCGGGCGGGACCTCCTATGCCTATGAGGGCATGATGCATGACGGCGCGGCTTTCCGCGGCATGGTCACCGGTGGTCTGGAAGTGCGTTATCCATGGCTGTTCACGGCGCTCAACAGCAGCCACGTGATCGAGCCCATTGCCCAGATTTTCGTGCGCCCGAACGAACAATATGCCGGCCGCCTTCCGAACGAGGATGCACAGGCATTCGTGTTCGACGCGACCAATCTGTTCGAACGCGACAAATTCTCCGGTTTCGACCGGATCGAAGGCGGCACGCGCGCCAATATCGGCTTCCGTTATAACGGTACGTTCGACAACGGCTACGGCGTTCGCGCCATTGCCGGCCAGTCCTTCCATCTGGCAGGCGATAATTCCTTCGCCTCTTACGATCTCGTCAATGCCGGCGCCAATTCCGGCCTCGAATCCGACCGTTCGGATTACGTCGCCATGGCCGCTTTCGATGCGCCGATCGGACTTTCGCTGTCGTCGAGCCTGCGTCTCGACAAGGACGATTTCGACATCAACCGCTCGGAAACCGGTATCAGCTATTCGGACCGCCGCCTTACCGGCAAGCTCAGCTATACGCAGGTCAAGGCGCAGCCGAAATACGGCTATAACGAAGACCGCGATATCATCCAGGCATCCGGTTCGCTGCGCATGGACGATAACTGGTCGCTGTTCGGTTCGATCAATTACGATCTGAACGGGAAGTTTGCCGCCGAACGCCGCATCGGCATTGCCTATCAGGATGAATGCACGATCCTGACGGTCAGCTACTCCGACGAAGGCAATATCAATTCCAGCCGCCAGGCCGCCAATGACTGGTCGATCAACGCCCGTCTGGCCTTCCGTACGCTCGGCGATATCAGTGTCGGCTCGGCCAACGAGGACTGGAATGACATGGATATCGGCTGGAAGCCAAACAACTACTGAGTTTAGAGGCAGGTTACGCAGCATCGTGACCTGCCTTTTTACCATTTGGCCAGTAAAGCCACGGTTTCGCCGCAACAACACGCCAATGTCGGCCGCGCATGGAACCTATCGGGTTTTCTTTCAACAAACCGACACATTGCCGTCTTGCGGATCGCGATGATATATACGTGGCAAATTCGCGGTGCGGATGCACAGTTGCAGGTCTGAAAAGCGGGAGAGTTCAATATTCCCCTCATCAGGCAGAACAGATTGGCGGGACAGGGCAACAGGACCCTGCCCGACGAAAGGGAGAAGGATATGATGAATTTCGGAAAGACGGCTTTGCGTGGCGCTGCTTTCGCCTTTGCGATATTCGCCGTTCCCATGGCCGTTGTGCCCTATGCCGGCCAGGCCTTCGCCGATAGCACCGTCAAGATCGTCGTCAACAAGACCCCCATCACCAATGACGATATTGCCAAGCGCGTCGCCTTCCTCAAGCTGCAGCGCCAGTCCGGTAATCTCAATGAAAAGGCGCGCGAGCAGCTTGTCGATGAAGCGCTGAAGCGCGAGGAAATCGGCCGCGTCAAGATGTCGGTCAGCACCGACGATGTCGATGCGGCCTTCGCACGCTTTGCCGGCAACAACAAGATGACCCCGCAGCAATTGACGAAGGTGCTTGCGCAGGCGGGTGTTGGAGCCGATCATTTCAAGGCCTTCATCGCCGTTCAGATGAGCTGGCCGCGCCTCGTCAACGCCCGTTATGGCGCACGCGGCAAGATGTCGACGCAGGATCTCGTTACCCGACTGAAGGAACGCGGCGACAAGCCCGTCACCACGGAATATTTCCTGCAGCAGATCATCTTCGTCATCCCGGAATCGAAACGCAACGCCATTACCGGCAAGCGCAAGGCCGAGGCTGAAGCATCGCGCAAGCGTTATCCCGGCTGCGACCAGGCCATGAGCTTCGCCGCGACCATGCGCGACGTGGCGATCAAGGACCTTGGCCGCATTCTGGCGCCAGAGCTGCCGGAAGACTGGAAGGCGCTGGTGGAGAAGACCAAGGAAGGCGGCACCACCGGCACCCGCGTCACCGAAAAGGGCGTCGAATATCTGGCCATCTGCAAGCAGCGCCAGGTTTCTGACGACTATGCGGCGGAGATGGTGTTCAAGTCCGAAGATCTGATGAAGGCCAAGGACGGCGAAAACCCGAACGAAAAGAAATATATGGATGAGCTGCGCAAGAAGGCGCAGATCGTCAACACCTGATATTGATACGAGAGCCGGGTCTTTCCGTGACATATGCATCCCTGCCGCTTGCCCTGACACAGGGAGATCCAGCCGGTATCGGCCCCGACATCGCCATCACCGCCTGGGCTAAGCGCCGGGAGAACGGCGTGCCGCCCTTCATCTTCATCGGCGACCCCGATGTGGTGGCGAGCCGTGCGGCGCTGATCGGCGTGCCGGTCAATATCGAGACCTGCAATGCGGAAAGCGCCGTCGGCCTGTTCGAACAGGCTTTCCCCATCCTCTCCCTTCCTGTCGGCTTCGAAGTGCAGGCGGGTCAGCCGCATGTCGGCGCGGCGCACGCGACGATCAAGGCCATCGAGACCGCCGTTTCCCTCACGGTCGAGGGCAAGGCTGCGGCCGTCGTCACCAATCCGATCGCGAAATCCGTGCTTTACGAGGCGGGTTTCGGCTTTCCCGGTCATACGGAATTTCTGGCCGATCTCGCCCTGCGCCAGACCGGCGAGCAAGTCATCCCGGTGATGATGATTGCCGGCCCCAAGGTCCGTGTCGTTCCGGTGACGATCCATATCCCCGTGAAAGACGTGCCGGCCGCTCTCACGGAAGAGCTGATCGTTACGACCTGCCGGATCATCGATGCCGATCTCCGGCAGAAATTCGGCATCGAGGCGCCGCGTCTGGCGGTTGCCGGCCTCAACCCGCATGCGGGTGAAGATGGCGCACTCGGCACCGAGGATCGCGATATCGTTCACCCTGCGACCATGCGGTTGCGTAAGGATGGGATCGATGCCTTCGGCCCCCTGCCCGCCGACACCATGTTCCACGATGCCGCCCGCAAGCGTTATGACGTGGCGGTGTGCATGTATCACGATCAGGCACTCATTCCGGCCAAGGCGCTCGGCTTCGACGATTCCGTCAATGTCACGCTGGGCTTGCCCTTCATCCGCACCTCGCCCGACCATGGCACGGCCTTCGGCATTGCCGGCCAGGGCATAGCCAATGAGGCGAGCCTTGTGGCGGCGCTGAGGATGGCGGCGGAGATTTCCCTCCGCAGCCGGGCCAACGCATAATGGCGGCCATCGACGGACTGCCGCCGCTGCGCGATGTCATCCAGCGCCACGGGCTCGACGCGAAGAAATCGCTCGGCCAGAACTTCCTGTTCGACCTCAACCTCACCCAGAAGATCGCAAGGACGGCAGGGCCGCTAGACGGCGTGACGGTGATGGAGGTCGGCCCCGGTCCCGGCGGCCTCACCCGCGCCATTCTTTCGCTCGGGGCAAAAAAGGTCATCGCCGTCGAACGCGACAGCCGCTGCCTGCCGGCGCTGGCGGAAATCGAAGCGCATTATCCCGGACGGCTCGAAGTCATCGAAGGCGATGCCCTCAAGACCGATTTCGAGGCTCTGGTTCCCGCCGGCGAACCGGTGCGGATCATCGCCAACCTGCCCTATAATGTCGGCACGCAATTGCTGGTCAACTGGCTGCTGCCGAAACAATGGCCGCCCTTCTGGCTCTCGATGACGCTGATGTTCCAGAAGGAAGTCGGCCAGCGCATCGTGGCCGAAGAAGGCGACAACCATTATGGCCGGCTGGGCGTTCTCGCCGGCTGGCGCACGGTTGCCGAAATGGCCTTCGACGTCCCCCCGCAGGCCTTCAGCCCGCCGCCGAAGGTAACCTCCACGGTCGTGCACCTGCTGCCGAAGGACAAGCCGCTGCCGTGCGATGTCGCCAAGCTTGAAAAGGTGACGGAAGCCGCCTTCGGCCAGCGTCGCAAAATGCTGCGCCAGAGTGTGAAAAGCCTTGGCGGCGAAACGCTGCTGGAAAAAGCGGGCATCGATCCCACACGGCGAGCGGAAACGCTGTCGGTGGAGGAATTCGTCACTTTGGCGAACTGCCTCTAAGGCTGGACCAGGCACGAAAGCTTAACGACACGGGATACCTTCAGGTCCGCGGCAGACCCTGATCTGCGGCGCGGTCCATAAATTTCCGATGATGAATTTTCGACGATCACGCGCCACGGGAAATCGGTGGCACAGCCACCTCTGTTAACATGGCTGGCTCGCAAGAAACTTTATGAAAAGCACTGCCTATTTGGGAAATTTTCCGCTTTTCACCTTGGGTGACATGATCCAGACCGCAATCACCAAGCCTGACCACAACCAATGCTTGACTCCAAACACACAACTGTAAATTATATATCCATTCCTATTGTACATTTTCCACTTCACAGTTTCAAATATCAGGGGGATCGCGTGAAGATAAGTTATGTTTTGGCCATCTCGCTATTCACGCTTTCCTCATGCGTTAGCGTGACACCTACTTTTGATGAAGCGCTGATGAAGCACATTGAGGCGCTAAACAACGATATCGATAAGATTGATGCCGCAGTATCTGCTGTTTACGAAGATAAAACGCCGTTCTCCAAGGTCGAAGGCATATACGTCGACGCGGTATCAAATGTACGTTCGGCAATTTATATTGCCGAAGGTCGTGCAACTTACCTTCGCAACCGCGTTTCCGGTAGACCCGCCCAGATTATTCACAAAGCACTGCTGATCTGCCAGGAAGCGCTGATGACACAGTTGGCTGCTCATCGAAAAGCACCCTTTAACGTTGAGACCGCGTCCACATTCGCCACGAAGGAAGCCTGTAGCGTTCCGAAGTTGTTTGAAGCCCGGTTGAAGTGAGGTTCACATGGCAAAGGCACTAGATCTGGATAAATTTGAACCGAAAGATGCGTCGGAACTCTATAAAGGCATTTTGCAGCAGGTTTCAGCGGTTCTCATTTCGCACTTCAACGAAGTCAAAAATGAAATTGCCGTTCATATTAAGTCGATTGCACAAAAGGCATGGCTAACGCAGACAGGCCTCAAGAACGGCACGATTTCCCGAGAGCACGCGGATATGGCCATGCATACACAGGAACTCGCCCTCAGCAGCGTGCTGCTTTATTCTGAGTTCCTCGTTTACGATACCGTCCAGACAGTTCTGAACGCGGTTTTTGGTGTGATCGGTGCCGCAATCAGAAACCTGACTGGCTTCGATCTTGCTTTTGGGCGCAGCTAACTAAAACAGGTCAAACAAATTATCCCATACGGCCCGGGCGATGGATTCTTCCCATCCCAGCGGATGGGAGGGATTTAGCTCTCGGAATCCAGCCTTAGCCTACCGGAAGCGCTTAAAGCTTCGGCTCTTCCTCGAGCAACGCCCGCACGAAATCGAACATGCCGTGGCGGCGGTCGCGGCGGACGCGTTCGGCCTTCACGATGGCTTCGACGGCCTCGAAGGCGGCCTGCAGGTCGTCATTGAGGATGACATAGTCATAGTCGCGCCAGTGTTCGATCTCGGCACGGGAATTGAGAAGCCGGGTCTTGATGACCTCTTCGGTGTCCTCGGCGCGGCGGTGCAGGCGCGATTGAAGTTCGGTCATGGTCGGCGGCAGGATGAAGATCGAAACGACGTCCGCCTTCATCTTGTCCTGAAGCTGCTCGGCGCCCTGCCAGTCGATATCGAACAGCATGTCGCGACCGGCAGCCATCGCGTCTTCCACCGGCCCACGCGGGGTGCCGTAAAAATTGCCGTGAACCTCCGCCCATTCCAGCAGCGCATCGCTATCGCGCAGGCGCTCGAATTCACGCGTGGAAATGAAATGGTAGTGAATGCCGTCAATCTCGCTCTGGCGGCGCGGGCGCGTCGTGACGCTGACGGACAGACCGATATTCTTGTCCTTGTCGAGCAGGTTGCGCGCAATCGTGGATTTGCCCGCGCCCGATGGCGAAGAAATCACCAGCATCAACCCTCTGCGGGCAATCGTGACGGGAGAATTATTCACCGGGACCATGGGGTCTACTCCAGATTTTGGACCTGCTCGCGGAACTGGTCGATCACCACTTTCAGCTCTATGCCTGCTGCGGTTACCGCACTGGCGTTCGATTTGGAACAGATTGTATTCGACTCGCGGTTAAATTCCTGTGCAAGAAAATCGAGCTTGCGCCCTACCGGCCCGCCATTGGCCAAAAGCTCCCGCGACGCCTGAACATGGGCGTGCAGCCGGTCGATCTCTTCGCGCAGATCCGCCTTGGTCGCGAGCAGCGCCGCCTCGGCATGCAGCCGGTCACGGTCGAGACCATGCAAGCCGTCGCCGATGAGGGCGATCTGCTGGGCGAGCCGTGCCGCGATCTGTTCCGGCTGGCGGGAAGGATCGTTTTCAATAATGTCCGCGAGCTGCTCGATCCGGTTGATATGACCGGACAGGATGGCAAACAGCGACGCCCCTTCCCGTTCGCGCATATCCTTCAGCTTCTCGACGGCGGCGGCGAAGCCGGCAAGCACATCGCCGTTGCGCGCGGCCTGCGCCTCCGCGTCATCTTCCGCCTCACGAAAATCGACGAGCCCGCGCAGCGTGAGCAGCGTGTCGAAGCTCAGCGGCTTGTCCTCCACCACATCGCCAAGCTCCTTCTTCAGGGCCAGAACCGCCGCCAGGGCATCGCGGTTGATCACCGCCTCCAGCCGGTTTTCCGCAATCGCCAGCGTCAGACCCGCCTGGATATTGCCGCGGGAAAGATGCTCGCCTGCGATTTCGCGCAGGGCGGTTTCCAGCGCTTCAAGACCGGTAGGCAGACGCAGGCGCACATCGAGCCCCTTGCCGTTCACCGAGCGCAATTCCCACGCCCAGCGGTAACGGCCGGAGGTTCCTTCGCTGCGTGCGAAGCCGGTCATCGATTGCAATGTCATATCTGGAAGCCCCCCGTCATGCCGTGCAAAACCGGGCCCGTGCGGATCGCAGGGCCCGGTCAGGATTATCAATTGTTGGCCGGTTTTTCCGCCTCGGCTCCGCCCGGCTGGCCATCCACGACAACATCGGGATTGGCGCCGGAGGCCGCCTTTTCGGCCTCTATCTTGCGCCAGCGGCGCACATTGGCGTTATGCTCTTCAAGCGTCTTCGCAAACACATGACCACCCGTGCCATCGGCAACGAAATAAAGGTCATCCGTGCGCCATGGATTGGCCACTGCCTCAAGCGCCGCCCTTCCCGGATTGGCGATGGGCGACGGCGGCAGGCCCTTGATGACATAGGTGTTGAACGGCGTCTGCTTCTGCAGGTCCGACTGGTAGATCGGGCGGTCCGACGGTTTGCCGTCGCCACCGAACAGACCATAGATGATCGTCGGGTCGGATTGCAGGCGCATGCCCTTCTTCAGACGGTTGTAGAACACCGAAGCGACATGAGCGCGCTCGTCATCCTTGCCGGTTTCCTTCTCGACGATAGAGGCAAGCGTCACGAATTCCTCGACGGTCTTGATTGGCAGGTCGGGATCGCGCCGTTCCCAGATCATGTCGATCAGCTTGTCCTGCGCCGCACTCATCTGATTGATGATTTCTTCGCGCTTGGTGCCGCGGGTGAAGCGGTAGGTATCGGGGCGCAGGCTGCCTTCCGGCGGCAGGGCCGAGGGCAGTTCGCCATCCAGCACTTCATCCGCTCCAAGGCGCGCGAACATCTGCTTCACGGTCAGGCCTTCCGGCAACGACACGGAATAAAGGATCGACTTGCCGGACTCCAGCAGCATCATGATGTCCTTCATCGATGCGCCGGCCTTGATCTCATATTCGCCGGCCTTCAGCGTCTGGTCCTTTTGCAGGTAGCTGCCGGTCATCAGGCGGAAGACACGGGCGTTGGAGATGACCTCGTTACGCTCGAGATTATTGGCGATCTCGATAATGCCGGCGCCGTTGCGCACCGTGAAATGTGTGTTCGTCTGAAGCGGACCGGGCTCCTGGAACGCATCGATCATGTAATAGAAAGCGGCAATCGCCAGCACACAGACGGCAACCGCAAGCGTCATCAGAAAATTCAGAAAGATCACAAGCTGGCCATGGGCCTTGCGGGAGCGCTTGGGCGGAGCCGGCACTTTTTCCGGCCGCAGTGCTTCCGTCGGGGATTTCGGAATGATCGGGCCGCGATTGCCTTCGCCCGCGCCGTTTTGTCCGTATGGTCCCTGGCTGTTCTGGTTCGTGTCGCTCACCGTCGGTCCTTTTCAGTTCGGCGTTGTCAGCGCTTTTTGCGCAGGTAATGCGGCAAAAACAGGTTCGGAATGTCTTCCTGCACCACATAGAGATATCGTGAAGCCTTGCTGTTCCGCTTCACGAACATCGTTTCGGACAAAGCCGATGGAGGAAGCAGCCTGCGGCCGGAAATCACCCCGAACCGACAAACGCTTCCCATAAACGACTACAATATCGGCGCGAAAACCGGAATGGCTTTCGCAAGCCGCAATGCGTTCTTCAAAGGAAAGAACGTCCTTTGTCAGCACCCGGTGGGAGGGCGCCAGCGGCGGCAGAGCCGCCGCCGCAATTATGCTTCGTAACGACGCAGCACGAGGGAGGCGTTGGTGCCGCCGAAGCCGAAGGAGTTCGAGAGCGCCACATCGACCTGCCGCTTGCGCGCCTTGTGCGGCACGAGATCGATCTTCGTCTCCACATCGGGATTGTCGAGGTTCAGCGTCGGCGGAACGATGTTGTCGCGGATCGCAAGCGTCGCGAAGATTGCCTCGATAGCGCCCGCCGCACCGAGAAGATGGCCCGTGGCCGACTTGGTGGAAGACATGGAGATCTTCGAGGCCGATTCGCCGACAAGCCGCTCGACCGCGCCAAGCTCGATGGTATCGGCCATGGTCGAGGTGCCGTGAGCATTGATGTAATCGATATCGTCAGGCGTGAGACCAGCGCGCTTCAGCGCCATCGACATGCAGCGATAGGCGCCTTCACCGTCCTCGGACGGTGCGGTGATGTGATAGGCATCACCCGAAAGGCCATAACCGACGACTTCCGCATAAATCTTCGCGCCGCGCGCCTTGGCATGTTCCAGTTCTTCCAGAACGACGATGCCCGCACCCTCGCCCATGACGAAACCATCGCGGTCACGGTCATAGGGGCGCGAGGCCTTTTCCGGATTGTCGTTATGCTGGGTGGAGAGCGCCTTGCAGGCGGCGAAGCCGGCAAGCGCGATGCGGCAGACCGGCGACTCGGCGCCACCGGCGACCATGACGTCGGCATCGCCGAGCGCGATCAGACGGGCGGCGTCGCCAATGGCGTGCGCGCCGGTCGAGCAGGCCGTCACCACGGCATGGTTCGGTCCGCGCAGCTTGTGGCGGATGGAAACCTGGCCGGATACGAGGTTGATCAGGCGGCCGGGAATGAAGAATGGAGAAATGCGCCGCGGGCCCTTGTCGCGCAGCGTATAGCCCGCCTCGACAATGCCCTCAAGGCCGCCGATGCCGGAGCCGATCAGAACGCCGGTCGCGATCTGGTCCTCGTCCGTTTCCGGATGCCAGTCCGCGTCGGCAAGCGCCATGTCGGCGGCAGCCATGCCATACAGGATGAAAGGATCGATCTTGCGCTGTTCCTTGGGTTCCATCCAGTCATCGGCATTGAAGGTGCCGTTGGTACCATCGCCCACGGGAATACGGCAGGCGATCTTTGCCGGAAGGTCTTCGACTTCGAATTCAGTCACGAGACGGGCACCGTTCTGGCCGGCCAGCAGCCGCTCCCAGGTCACTTCCGTCCCACATCCAAGAGGAGATACCATGCCGGTACCGGTGATAACGACACGCCTCATCGCCAATGCTCCGCCCTTATCCAAATCATCGGTCTTCATGCAACGCCGGACATCAGGAGATGTTCATCGGATGCTGCAGTATTTCAACTCTCAGCATGACGGTTGTGAGCGCCGTCTCCGGCCCGTGACCCCCATGCATTGCCCGGAACACGCACCACCCGGGTGCATGTTACCGTCTGCCTATAAAACATTGGCCCGGACGAGCCGGGCCAAGGACGGGAGGATATTGCACCTCCCCCATCAAGGTCGATCAGGCCTGGGCCTTCTCGATGAACTTTACGGCGTCGCCGACGGTCAGGATCGAGTCAGCTGCGTCGTCGGGGATTTCAACGCCGAATTCTTCTTCGAAAGCCATGACCAGTTCAACGGTGTCGAGCGAATCAGCGCCCAGATCGTCAATGAAGCTGGCGCCTTCGACAACCTTGTCGGCGTCAACGCCAAGATGATCAATTACAATTTTCTTTACGCGTTCTGCGATATCGCTCATGTCGGTTTCCTCGACCTTTATTTTGAAGGGAATGCCTTGCGGCACCCTGCCCTGTTAGAAGCCCTCATGCGCCGTTCAAATCCGGCACCGCTGGCAAACCCGTTCAACCCGGTCCAAGCTAGACATCGTCACGCAAAATCGCAACGGCTTCCTGTCTCTCCGGGACGACTGTTCACAGTCTTGGCCCGCTTAACATGGTTTCAATCGGTCGAAAAGCCTGAAAACGCGCTAAGCACAGCGTATGACAGGCAATTTCGCCGAAAACCAGTCGGCGGGGCCTTGCGGCGCCAGCTACCCAAGAAGGTGCTTAAACAGCGCCGCAATCCTTTTCATGACGGCCTCAGGCGCCGTCAGATCATCGCCATGCCGCCGTTGACGTGCAGTGTCTGGCCGGTCATGTAGCCCGCCTCGTTGGAGGCGAGATAAAGAACGGCCGAGGCGACTTCGGCACCGGTTCCCATGCGCTTCATGGGAATGGCGCCCATGATGGCGTCTTTCTGCTTGTCGTTCAGCTTGCCGGTCATCGCGCTTTCGATGAAGCCCGGCGCCACGCAGTTGACGGTGACGTTGCGGGTGGCGATTTCCTGGGCCAGCGACTTCGAAAAACCGATCATGCCGGCCTTGGAGGCGCAGTAGTTGGCCTGACCGGGATTGCCGGTAACGCCGACGATGGAGGTGATGTTGATGATGCGGCCGAAACGGCGGCGCATCATCGGATGCGTCAGCTCGCGCGTCAGGCGGAACATCGCCGTCAGGTTCACTTCGATGACGTTATCCCAGTCCTCGTCGCTCATGCGCACGAAGAGGCCGTCCTTGGTGATGCCGGCATTGTTGACGAGGATATCGACGCCTTCCAGTTCGGCTTCGGCCTTTTCGCCGAGTGCCTTTACTTCGGCGCGGTCGGCGAGGTTAGCCGGGAAAATCCTGACGCGTTCGCCAAGTTCCGCCGCCAGCGCTTCGAGTTTTTCAACGCGGGTGCCGTGCAGGCCGACGGTTGCGCCCTGGCTGTGCAGAAGGCGGGCGATTTCTTCGCCGATGCCGCCGGTCGCGCCGGTTACGAGAGCCTTGCGGCCTGTCAGATCAAACATGTCCTATTCCTTCTTTAGAGCTTCGGACTGAAAATGTTCAGCGCAGTTGCGCCCGATGAATGCGGCAGCCGGAGTATCCGTCTCAGCCGATGAGGGTGGCAAGAAGCTGGTCGATATCGGCAGCGCCGTTGACGGCAACGCCGTTCACCGTCTTGTCGATGCGGCGGGCAAGGCCCGTCAGCACCTTGCCGGAGCCGATCTCGTAAAGCTGCGTGACGTTGTTGGCGGCAAACCATTCCACCGTCTCGCGCCAGCGCACCTGACCCGTCACCTGCTCGACCAGCAAAGCGGCGATCTCATTGGCATCGGAAACGGGGGCGGCGCGCACGTTGGCGATAACCGGCACGACCGGATTGTGCTTTTCGACGGCCGCCAGCGCCTCGCGCATGGCTTCCGCCGCCGGCGCCATCAGCGCGGAGTGGAAGGGTGCGGAAACCGGCAGCATGATGGCGCGCTTGGCGCCCTTTTCGGAAGCGATCGCCGCAGCCTTCTCGACGGCGGCCTTGCCGCCGGAGATGACCAGCTGACCGCCGCCATTGTCGTTGGCGATCTGGCAGACGCCGAGAATGCCGGCTTCCCCGCAGATGGCGGAAACGGCATCGTGCTCGAGCCCGATGATCGCCGCCATGGCGCCCTCGCCCACTGGCACGGCGGCCTGCATGGCGTTGCCGCGGATGCGCAGAAGACGGGCGGTATCGGCAACCGAGAAGGTGCCGGCGGCACAGAGCGCCGAATATTCACCGAGCGAGTGGCCCGCGACATAAGAAACCGTATCGGACAGCTTGAAACCGCGCGCTTCGAGAATCCGCATGACCGCCATGGACACCGCCATGAGGGCCGGCTG
This sequence comes from Agrobacterium sp. P15N1-A, assembly GCF_044626815.1. Lineage (NCBI taxonomy): Bacteria > Pseudomonadati > Pseudomonadota > Alphaproteobacteria > Hyphomicrobiales > Rhizobiaceae > Agrobacterium > Agrobacterium sp. P15N1-A. Next base: position 505,227 of record NZ_JBIUPF010000001.1, read on the forward strand.
GGCGTTGGCGGTCAGCGTCAGCGTCTCTTCCGGGCCGTTCCACATGATATCGGAAAGCTTCTGGTCGAGCGCCTCGTCGACTTCCTGAAATACGGCGCGCGCTTCCGGATAGGTATCCGCCAGCTCCTTGCCCATGCCGACGGCCTGGCTTCCCTGTCCGGGAAATGTGAATGCAATACCCATGGGATGTCGTCCTTCTTGTCTGGCCTTGCCTTTATTCTTTCGGACTTCCATTCACATTCCCGCCAGCGAAGTCAAGGCTTGAAGCCCCATGGCAGGCCCATGTCAGGGGTTTTGCCGTCCTGTTTTCCCCTTTCTTTTCATCATATTTTTTCTTGCACTGCGGCAATTCCCCATTACTTTCACACCACCTTCCAAACTATCTGGCCAAGCACCGGGACATTTCCATGAAACAGAGACTATTGGGCCGCACGGATATTTCCGTGTCTGAAATCTGCCTCGGCACGATGACGTGGGGCACGCAGAACACCGAAGCCGACGCGCATGCGCAGATGGATTACGCCGTTGAAAACGGCGTCAATTTCTTCGATACGGCAGAACTTTACCCCACCACCCCCGTTTCCGCCGAGACCCAGGGCCGAACGGAAGATTATATCGGCACATGGTTCGAAAAGACCGGCAAGCGCGATCAGGTCGTGCTCGCCACCAAGGTCGCCGGTTCGGGACGCGATTATATTCGCGGCGGTCGCGATATCGACGCTGCCGCCATCCGCGAGGCGGTGGATACCAGCCTCAAGCGCCTGAAGACCGATTACATCGACCTCTACCAGATTCACTGGCCGAACCGCGGCACCTATCATTTCCGCGGCGTCTGGAGCTTCGATGCTTCCGGCCAGGAAAAGCAGCGCACACTCACCGAAATCACCGAAAAGCTCGAAACGCTTGGCGAACTGGTGAAGGCCGGCAAGATCCGCGCCATCGGCCTTTCCAACGAGAGCGCCTGGGGCACGCAGAAATATATCGACATCGCCGAGGCCAACGGCCTGCCGCGCGTCGCCACGATCCAGAACGAATATAACCTGCTCTACCGCAGCTTCGACCTCGACATGGCGGAAGTCGCCCATCACGAGGATGTCGGCCTGCTCGCCTATTCGCCGCTGGCGGCAGGGCTGCTGACCGGCAAATACCAGAACGGCGCGCGCCCGGCGGGATCGCGCGGCACCATCAACAGGGACCTCGGCGGCCGTCTGCAGCCGCTTCAGGAAGCGCCGGTCAAGGCCTATCTGGAGCTTGCCGCCCAGCATGGCATCGATCCGGCAAAGCTCGCCATCGCCTTCTGCCTGACACGTCCCTTCATGGCTTCGGCCATCATCGGCGCAACGACGATGGAACAGTTGAAGGTGGATATTGCGGCTGCGGATGTGACGTTGTCGGAAGAGGTACTAAAAGGGATTGCGGCGATCCATCGCCAATATCCGATGGCGATCTGACGGCTCTACGGCGCGCTTTTTCACCGCTTGCCCTTGCATTCCGGGCAAAACTGCGTATAAGCGCGCTGTTCACAACACCCGGTCCAATTGGCTGGTGGCTGAACGGAGGGCTGGTTCCGGTAACGGAACAGCAGGAACCATAAGGTTTTTCCGGCCTCCCGTGTCTCCGCTCTCGACCGTCTCGAACAACGCTTTTCTTGCTTCAAGGCCTTACCCGCCTCACCCAAGAGCAGTCGTTGAGGCTTAGCGCCGTTGCCGGGTGAAGGACGAAACGCAAGAAAGGCAAAGCTTAAATGGCTCTTTACGAACACATCTTCCTTGCCCGGCAGGATATTTCTGCCCAGCAGGTCGACGCACTTGTCGAGCAGTACAAGGGCGTTATCGAATCGTTCGGCGGCAAAGTCGGACGCATCGAGAACTGGGGTCTGAAGTCCCTCACCTACCGCATCAAGAAGAACCGCAAGGCTCACTACGCTCTCATGGACATCGACGCTCCGGCGGCCGCCATCCATGAAGTCGAGCGCCAGATGCGCATCAACGAAGACGTTCTTCGCTACATGACCATCGCCGTCGAAGCCCACGAAGAAGGCCCGTCCGCGATGATGCAGAAGCGCGACCGTGACGACCGTCCGCGCCGCGATGGCGACCGTCCGGACCGTGGCCCGCGTGAAGATCGTGGCCCGCGCGCACCGCGTGAAGGTGGCTTCGGCGACCGCGAAGACCGTCCGCGCCGTCCGCGCGAAGACCGTGCATAAGAAGGAGTTTTGACCAATGGCTGACGCATCCTCTTCCCAGGCACGCCGCCCGTTCCACCGCCGTCGCAAGACGTGCCCCTTCTCCGGCGCCAACGCTCCGAAGATCGACTACAAGGACGTTCGTCTGCTGCAGCGCTACATTTCCGAGCGCGGCAAGATCGTTCCGTCCCGCATCACGGCCGTTTCCCAGAAGAAGCAGCGCGAACTCGCCCAGGCGATCAAGCGCGCCCGCTTCCTCGGCCTGCTGCCCTACGTCGTAGCGTAATGAATTGAAGCGAGGCTGCGTCTTGGCGCGGCCTCGTTTTCTCCTTTGAAGCAACTGACTTTTAATCAGTAGGTTGCGAGTTCAAATCCTTCCGCGTTGGGCGCGGATCGATACCATAAAACCCATGTTGGGGATGAGGCTCCAAGGAGCGATCCTCTAACTGCTTTCGTTTCAGCAGGACAGCGAAGTGCAAAAGTTGAACCAGACAGTGCTGATCACCGGCGTTCTCGCCGGCATATGCGCCGCGTTTTTGACGCTTGGCGCAACGGCACAGTCGTCCTTTTCCTTCCTGCTCTATGCCGGTTCCGCCATGCCGATCCTGATCGCAGGCATGGGCTGGGGCAATCGCGCCGCCATCGTCGCGATCATCACCACGGCCATCATCGGCGCTCTCGTCATGTCGCCGCTGTTTGCGCTGACCATCGCGATCTTCACGCTGATCCCGGCGGGCTGGCTTTCGCATCTCGCCAATCTGGCGCGCCCGGCTTCCGAACTCGGCGGCCCGGACGATCTTCTCGCCTGGTATCCGCTCTCCGGCATCGTCCTGCACCTGTGCATTCTGGTCTCCATCGCCGTTGTCATTCTCGGCTGGATGATCGGTTACGGCCCCGATCTGGTCGCCCGCATGGTCGATATCATGATGACCTCGGTGCAGAACCGTGAGCCGCTGTTCGAACCCAATGCAGAGGCGCTCGCCCAGACGAAATCGCTGCTGGTGCTGATGCTGCCGATCGTGCAGGGCGGCCTGTGGGTCATCCTGCTGTTTGCGGCCTATTATTTCGCGACCCGGCTGGTCGGCTCCTTCGGCAAGGGCCTTCGCCCGCGCGAGGACATCGCCTCAGCGCTGCGCATGCACCGCAACGCCATCTTCATCTTTCTGGCCGGCATCGTCGCCATGTTCCTCGGCGGCGTCGCCGCCATGGTCGGCGCGGTCATCTGCGGCACCTTCGGCGCGGGCTTCCTGATGGCGGGTTACGCCTCGCTGCACAAGCGCGCCCGCGGCAAGGACTGGCGGCTGCCGGTTCTTATCCTCGCATATCTCTCGGCGGTCTTTGTCTTTCCGCTGTTCATCATTCTCGTGTTCGGCCTGAGCGACGTGCGCAGCACGATCTCTCTTACTCCGACGCGGAAAACCGACAATACGAACGAAACCAAACCATAGAAAGGATCAAGAAGATGGACGTCATTCTTCTCGAACGCATCAACAAGCTCGGCCAGATGGGCGAAACCGTAAAGGTTCGCGACGGCTACGCCCGTAACTTCCTGCTGCCCCAGGGCAAGGCGCTGCGCGCCAACGCTGCCAACAAGGCACGTTTCGAAACCGAGCGCGCAACGCTCGAAGCCCGTAACCTCGAGCGCAAGTCGGAAGCCCAGAAGGTTGCCGAGGCTCTGGAAGGCAAGTCCTTCATCGTCGTCCGTTCGGCTGGCGAAACCGGCCAGCTCTACGGCTCTGTCGCCGCTCGCGACGTCGTTGAAATCCTCGGCGCAGAAGGCTTCAACATCGGCCGTAACCAGGTTGAACTGAACACGCCGATCAAGACCATCGGCCTGCACAACGTTACCCTTCACCTGCATGCCGAAGTCGAGCTGCAGGTTGAGCTGAACGTTGCCCGTTCGGCTGAAGAAGCAGAGCGTCAGGCCAAGGGCGAAAGCCTCACCTCCGCTGACGCCATCTACGGCGTTGACGAAGACGCGCTGCGTCCGGAAGACTTCTTCGATCCGGAAGCCGATCGCGACGGCGACGACGAATAAGATTTGGCTTAACGGTCAAAGGAAAACCCCGGATGGCGACATCCGGGGTTTTTTGTTGGGTTGAGTTCGCGGAGAGATACCCCCCTCTGCCCTGCCGGGCATCTCCCCCTCAAGGGGGGAGATCGAATCGTGGCTACCGTTCGACCACCTCAACGTTGCGATTTTGGCGATGCAGGCCCGCCTTGCCGATCTCCCCCCGTGAGGGGGAGATGTCCGGCAGGACAGAGGGGGGTGCCTCTCGGCAAACTCCACGCCCGACTACTTCTCCGCCGTCTGCGCCCCCTCGGGCGCCACGCTCTTATCCACATGCACCACCACCGACATGCCGGGCGACAGATCCGCCGCCAGCGGCTGATCGGCATCGATCGCGATACGCACGCCGAGGCGCTGGGCGATCTTTACGAAATTGCCCGTCGCATTATCCGGCTTGATGACGGCGAATTCCGAGCCGGTGGCGGGAGAGAACCGTTCCACATGGCCGGTAAGCTTGCGGCGATGCAGCGCATCCACGGCGATCGTCACCGGCTGGCCGACCTGCATGCCCGCAAGCTGAGTTTCCTTGAAATTGGCGATAACCCAGACGTCATGCGGCACCACGGCCATCAGTTGCGTTCCGGCGGTGACATATTGGCCGGTTCGGACGCCGACTTCGCCGAGCCTGCCATCCACGGGCGCGTGGATTTCGGTATTGGCAAGGTCGATCCGGGCAAGTTCGACCGCCGCTTCAGCGTTGGCGACGGCCGCCTGCAGCGAGCTGCGGTTGACGATGATGGTTTGTAGATCCTGCCGCGAAACCTCAAGCGCCGCCTTGGCCTGCGAGAGCGACGCCCGCGCCTTTTCGAGCGCGGCATGGGCCTCTTCCTGGAGGCTGGAGGTTCCCACACCGCTCTTGATGAGATTATCCTGACGGTCGGATGCGAGCTGCGCCTGTTTCAGCGAGGCCTGCGCGCTGTCAACCGCCGCCTGGCTGGAAAGAATATTGGCATTGGCCGCATTTTCCTGCTGGCGGGAATTATCGAGTGCCGCCTTCTGCGTATCGAGCGTTGCTTCCGCCTGCGCCTGCTTCTGGCGGTAGATGCGGTCATCGATCTTCGCCAGCAGCGCACCCTGCTTGACCTCCTGATAGTCCTTCACCGGCACGTCCACCACATAGCCGCTCACCTGCGGGCTCATCGTCGTGACATAACCACGCACGAAGGCGTTGTCGGTCATTTCGACGGTGGAAAGGAACGGCGGCAGCCGCCAGGCGTAAAGCACCAGCGCCACGCCAGCGAGACCGCCGAGCAGCACGAGAATGGAAACGGGGGTAAAAAACTTCTTCAGCATTTTGTCACTCTTGGAATGTTCAAGACTGTGGTGCCGGTGCGGCATCGATTTCTTCCCGGAAAAGGAAAGGGCGGATGCGCAGCCATGCAAGGTGGATCAAAAGCGTGGCCAGCGCCAGCGCAGAGACGACGGAAATCAGCAGGAACGTGTCATTATAGGCAAGCACATAGGCCTCCCTGCTGACCTGCTGGCCAAGCAGCGACAGCCCCTCGGCCTTCAGCAACGCCGGATCGGTGATGACATGGCTGTAAGCGCCGGAAAGCTGCGAGACGCGCTGGGCGACCACGGGATTGGTGAGCAGGATATTTTCCACCAGAATATTGGAGTGGAATTTCTCCCGCAGCGTCACGAAACTGCCGAGCAGGCCGGTCATCAACATCGAACCGGTGATCTGGGTGAACAGGAAGATGGTAATGAAATTCACCAGATAGGGCGCACCCCGGGCCAGAGCGGCGGCAAAACCCTTGGCCATGACGGGCGGCAGGAACATGGCCGCGCCAAAGGCAATCATCATCTGGCTGAGATACATCTCACCCGGCCGCGTCAGATTGTTGGACTGGCTATCCATGAACGAACCGGCGGCGATCAGCGCCAGCGCAATCACGTGGGCGGTATCGACGTATTTCGTGAGCATCAGCCACGCACAGGCCGCACCGCCGAGAATAGTCGCCAACAGCACAAGTGCATAAAGTGTCGTCGTCTGCTCGTTCAGCAGGCCAAGTTGCTGGTAGAAGCTGACCGCCGTTGAAGATTGCTCGGAGGAAACCGCACGGTAGACGAGCAGGACCGCAATAATGTGCAGGTTGGTTTTCGAGAAAATCCAGCGCAGGTCTAGCAGCGGGTTCTTGCGCGGCAATTCGATGAAAGCCATGAGGGTCAGAAGTGCGATCGACGTCGCCAGAAGGACGCCCAGCCACCAGGTTTCGAACCACCAGTAGAACCGGCCGAGCGTGAGCATGACCGCCAGACAGCCGAGACCACCCGCAAACAGAAGATAGCTCAGAATATCCATGCGCTCGATAACTTTCGCGCGCGGCGGCGGGGTGACTTTCAGCACATAGATCATGGCGAAAGCGATCAGCGCGAATCCCACTTCCATGGAATAGAGCGCATTCCAGCCGTCGATTTCCAAGAGGGATGGCGAGACGATGCGCGCGAGCGGCGCCGACAGCAACGTACCGGTCAGCGCTATGCTGAAACCGAGCGAGAATTTCCGCGCAGGCGGAAAGGCCTCCAGAATATAGAGAAAGCCGAGCGACGAGATCGGTGCGGCTGCCATGCCACTGACAAAACGGATAACGATTGCCGAATGCAGGTCTGTCACGAACAGGTTGAGACAGGAAGCGACGACAAACACGATAATCGAAACTTCGGCAAAGGGCCGCAGGCCATATTGCGCCCGGACCTTGAACAGCGCGATGGAAAAGGTGGCATAGGGCGCCATATAGGCTGCGGAGAGCCAGGCGACCTCGGCCACGGTGGCGGAAAACTCGCCCTGCAACTGGTAGATATTGGCCATGACGAGGTTCATGCCGAGGCCTTGCGTGATGAAGAACGACAGGCCAGCGAAGATGAAACACAGCCGCAGCCAGAGCGGCCGCTCAACGAGCTGAGGTGCGGCGGCGGCGGCAGGTTCCGACACGGCTTCGCCCGTGCCGGAAGCGCTCATCGGCGTCGCTGCCTCTTCCGGAAGGTCGGCGGGTTTGGCGGTCCCTTCGGCATCCTGGGAAACGGCCTTGTCAGCGGTTTGCGGTATGAGGGTGCTCACGATTGCGCCCTCCCCGCCGCCAGATTTTGCAGATTGGCCGAAAGCCGGCGCATGACATCAAGCGCCATGGCCAGTTCCTGTGAGGAAATATCGGCGGCAATCTCGGAGCGCAGCGATTTCGCCATCGCCTGCACCGTCTCGGAGGTTTTTTCCCCTTCCGCCGTCATGTGGATGCGTTTGGCGCGGCGGTCGTTCTCATCGGAACGGCGTTCGATGAGGTTCTGTTTCTCCATGCCATCGAGCACCCGCACCAGCGTCGGCGTTTCGATTTCCATTTCCTCGGCAAGCTCGGTCTGCGTCAGCGGTCCACGACGCGAGAGCGCAAAAAGAGCGCGCGCCCGTGCAAGCGTCAGCCCGCCCTCCCCCACCCGCGCATCGAAAAACGCGCGCAGTTTGCGGGTGAAGGCGGAGACTTCATCCAGAAGCTGTTCCTTGTCGGTCTCGCGGGACATGTCAGCAAGCCTTATAATTAGCACACTACTTATTTTCTGCCTATTTATTCGTAAGACTGACGATTTTCAAGTTTCTTTCACGCCGGGTCTGCCATGCGATAAACTCATGGCAGCGAATCACCTTGCCGGAGGGATCCGGCACCTTGTCCCCAACCCGCCTGTGGATTGCTGGGGACAACTGAAGAAGTGATCGAGCTTCGCAGAGCGGACGTCAGCCTGCCATAGAGTGTTGCAACATTATCATTGACTGCCATGCCCCAGGAAGCCAAACCCGAGGTTCAAGGACAAAGGCAAAGGGAGATCGCGCAAACCATGAACGACGCTGTGAGAAAGATCACCCCCGCGCAACCGGCGGAACTGCACTACCGCGAAGCGCCGAACAACATCGAGGCCGAACAGGCGCTGCTCGGCGCCATCCTCGTCAATAACGACGCCTATTACCGCGTGTCGGACTTTCTGAAGCCCGTGCATCTTTACGAACCGCTGCACCGCAAGATTTTCGAGGTGGCGGGCGATATCATCCGCATGGGCAAGACCGCCAATCCGGTGACGATCAAGACCTTCCTGCCCGCCGACGACAAGATCGGCGATCTGACGGTGGCGCAGTATCTCGCACGTCTGGCGGCGGAAGCCGTATCGATCATCAACGCGGAAGATTACGGCCGCGCGATCTACGATCTGGCGCTGCGCCGCGCGCTGATCCAGATCGGCGAGGATGTCGTCAACATCGCCTATGACGCGCCGCTCGACATGCCGCCGCAGGCACAGATCGAAGACACCGAACGCCGCCTGTTCGAACTGGCGGAAACCGGTCGTTACGATGGCGGTTTCCAGTCGTTCAACGATGCAGTAGCGCTGGCGATCGACATGGCGGGCGCCGCCTTCGAACGCGACGGCAATCTCTCCGGCATTTCCACCGGCATTCATTCGCTCGACGCCCGCATGGGCGGTTTGCAGCGTTCCGACCTTATCGTGCTTGCCGGTCGTCCGGGTATGGGCAAGACCTCGCTTGCGACCAACATCGCCTACAATATCGCCGCATCCTATGAGCAGGAAGTGCAGCCGGACGGGTCGTACAAGGCGAAAAACGGCGGCGTCGTCGGCTTCTACTCGCTCGAAATGTCGTCCGAACAGCTCGCCACCCGTATCATTTCCGAGCAGACCGAAGTGTCTTCCTCGAAAATCCGCCGCGGTGACATTACCGAGGCCGATTTCGAAAAGCTCGTCGCCTGCTCCCAGATGATGCAGAAGGTGCCGCTTTATATCGACCAGACCGGTGGTATCTCGATTGCCCAGCTTTCCGCCCGCGCCCGCCGCCTGAAGCGCCAGCGCGGCCTCGATGTTCTGGTGGTCGACTACGTTCAGCTGATGACCGGCTCCGGCAAGAGCGGCGAAAACCGCGTGCAGGAAATCACCCAGATCACCACGGGTCTGAAAGCGCTCGGCAAGGAACTAAACGTTCCGATCATCGCGCTGTCACAGCTCTCCCGTGCGGTGGAAAGCCGCGAAGACAAACGCCCCCAGCTTTCCGACCTGCGTGAATCCGGCTCCATCGAGCAGGACGCCGACGTGGTGCTTTTCGTGTTCCGCGAGGAATATTACGTCAAGAACATGGAGCCGCGCGATATTTCCGATCCCAAATATGCCGAATGGGAAGCCCTGTTCGACAAGGTGAAAGGCACGGCCGACGTCATCATCGCCAAGCAGCGTCACGGACCGACCGGCACGGTGAAGCTCGCCTTCCAGTCCGAATTCACCCGCTTTACCGATCTGGCCGATCCGAGCTTCAGCCAGTACGAAGAACATTGAGGCGCAGCAACGCCGGCTATCGATAAAAACGCCCCGTCCTGCTTCAGGATGGGGCGGAATCTTTTCAATGGCTTGGGACTGACACCTCAGACGCCGATTCATCGATTGTACCGCTCGGCAATGCAATGACCTGATCGCCGGCGCGGATGCTGCTCTGGCGGTGGGTGATGGCGATGATGGTGATATCGCTGTCGACCCGTCTTAACTGGTCCATGATTTCCCGCTCCGTCTCCTCGTCCAGCGCCGAGCTTGCCTCATCGAGCAGCAGAATGGACGGTTCACCGTAAAGCGCACGGGCAATGGCAACCCGCTGACGCTCGCCACCGGAAAGCTTCAGGCCCCTTTCCCCGACAATCGTATCGAACCCCTCCGGCATCGCCTCTATCCTGTCGAGTATGGCGGCGCGCTCGGCCGAGCGGCGCAGTTTTTCCTCATCCAGCACCCGCCCGAGCACGACATTGCTGCGCAACGTATCGTTCAGCAATTGCACCTCCTGCGGAACGATGCCGGCAACGGCAAACCAGTCGTCCCGACCGATTGCGGTCAGATCGGTGCCGTCGATGGTGATACGACCCGATTGCGGCGCCATGGTTTTCTGCAGAAGCCGGAAGAGTGTCGATTTGCCGGAACCCGTCTCGCCGGTAATGAAGGTCAGACGCCCCGGCGTTGCAGTGAAAGAAACGCCTTCGACGCCGCGACCGTTTTCATAACGAAAACCCACATCGTCGAATTCTATCGCTTTGCCCGATAGTTGCAGCGGGTTGGCATGGGGCGGTTCCTCCTCTTCCGGCGCATTCCACATGCGGGCATAGGGCGCGAAGTGGGCGAAGGATCGGACCGCCTCGCTGATCGATTGCCCGATCAGTTCAAAAGGCATGTTGAGCTGAAGCAGAAGCGTGTTGAAGAGAACGATATCGCCTATCGACAGGGCTCCCGCCTCGTAACGCGGCAACAGGAGATAAAAGCCGATGACCATCTGCATGGCGAGTGCCAGCGAGATGGTGAAGACGAAGCCGATCCGGCGCAGGGAATAAAGCCGCCAGTTATGATAGATAGAGCCCGCATTATCCGCAAAGCGACGCTTCATCCACGCCGTGCTGCCCGTGTGCCGCAAAGGCTCGATCATGCCGATGGCGTTTCCGACAAAACCGGCATTCTCCTGCCCGGCTTCGATGGCCTTTTCCAGAAAAGGCGTGGTCAGGCGGTTCGAAGCGAGCGTGAGCGCAATGAAGGCCGCGCCGTAAACGACGACGATGGCGACCAGATCCGCACTGAGGACCGTTCCCAGCAACAGGGTGCTGAACAGGAACGTGGCGATGCCCGGCACGAAATAAATAAGGCCGATCTGCATGATCGCCGAGGCGGCCGAAGCGCCCCTTGTCTGCGCAGCCTGAATTTCCGCCGGGTTGTGATCGTTGAAGAACGACGGTCTTTTATGGACGATGCGCTCGAAGAAGCGCGTGGTCGCGACATATTCCAGCCGCTCCGAATGGATGACCGACATATATTGCGTGGAGCGCTGAATACCCGTCGCCAGCGCCGTCAGGCCGGCATAGAGCGAAAAACCGAGCATCCATTGTAGCGGCGCATCCGGCAGATCGTCGATCAGGCGGGAAAACACGTAAGGCCCGGCGGTGGCGAGAACAGACCCGAGCAGGATCGTCAGCAGCAAAAAGGTGATGGACGGCCATGACGTCTTCAGGTCTTCGGCATAGATTCGGGAAAGCGGTCCGAATGCAACTTCGCGATTGCCTGTCATCACTCTCTCCCGCCCGGCGCTGCTTGAAAGATACGGCAGGCATTGGATAACGGCTGGGAAGCGCTTGCTCAAGTCCGGACTATCGTCTTCAGTTCACATTCAATATTGCGCATGGAACGGGTTTTCGCCCTGTCCCGCCCGTTCTGCTCCCAAGGACGGAATCTTTTCAACGGTTTGACCGGATTGCCTCACAATCCGATTCCGCGCAGCAGCGCCACGGCAGCAACACCGAGCGTTGCGGCCGGCAGAAGGCTGAGGCGCAGCGCCGCGATGGCGGTTACCGCGCAGGCGATGGTTTCCGCCGGTCCGCTGGCGAGCGCCGTCGGCGTCACCACGGCCATCAGGACGGCGGGCGGCACCACGCCGAGCGCCTTTTTCAGGCGCGGTGTCAGCGTAAAATGAGTGACCAGCAACAGGCCGCCAAGGCGCGTGGCGACGGTTGCCGCCATCATGGCAAGAATTGTCAGCAGCGTATTCGGGTCGAGCGTCATGCCGGCTGCTCCGCCTGTTCCTCGTGGCCGAAGGCGGCGACGGCGAGACCCGCCAGCGCGCCGGCGGCGATATACCAGGCGCCGGGAACCAGTGCGTGGGTGAGACAGGCGGCGGCGGCGCTTGCCAGAAGCACGAAGCCGGTTTCCCTGCCCTTCCAGAACCCCATGAGCAGCACGATGAAGACGGCGGGAAAGGCGAAATCCAGACCGATGACCGACATATCCCCCACCACCGAGCCGAGCAGCGCGCCGGCAAGGGTTGCGAGGTTCCAGACGAGATAGATCGACAGCGCAGCACCGGTGAAAAAGGCCGCCGTCAGCCTGCCGGCGATGACGCGGAATTCGGACAATGCCCAGGATTCATCCGTCAGCACCAGCATGGCGGCATATTTGCGCCAGCCCCTGAAATCCTCCAGCTTGCCGGCGATGGAGGCGCTCATCAGCACATGGCGCAGATTGACCAGCAGCGCCGCAAAGCCGAGTGCGCTCCAGCTTGCCGGATGCGTCCATAAATCCATCGCCACGAATTGCGAACCTCCGGCAAAGACCAGCAGCGACATCAACGAGGCTTCGAGCGGCGACAGGCCCTTGCCGATGGCGACCGCACCGAAGACCACGCCAATCGGCACCATGGCAACCAGCAATGGCGCGGCGGCCCGCAGTCCCGCACTGAATTCCGCGCCTTTTCCCGATATCGACATCGCATTCTCCCTTTCGAAAGAGAGGGATTACGCTTGCGACATCCTTCGGTCTTGAACGAAAGTGATGTCAGGCGGTTTTCTGCTGAAGCGTCGCTTTTCTTTTGTCGCATTTCCGAACGGAAATGCGGGCTTTGAACTCAGGCCACCCGGAACTGCCCCGGTGTGACACCGGTGCGGGCCTTGAAATGCCGGGTGAAATGCGCCTGGTCGGCAAAACCGCACATTGCCGCTACCTCGGCCGGCATCTCGCCGGCGCGCAGAAGCCGGCGCGCCCTGCGGATGCGCACATCCGTCAGATAGGCATGCGGGGTGATGTGAAACTCTTTCCTGAAAGCGCGAATGAGGTGCGCACGGCTGAGACCGGCGATGGAGGCCAGTTCCTCCAGGCCGATATCGGTCTCGTAATTGTCGGAAAGATAGTCGCGAGCGGTATAAACCGCCGTTTTCTCCCGTGTTTCGACGGGCAGGATAATGGCGCTGCCGTGCCTGCCGAACAGGGCGGCGAGAACCGAGAACATGCCCTCATCCGCCTCCAGAGCGCCGGATTTCTCCTCCAGCCGCCGATGCGCCATCTGGAAGGCGGCCGCCATCTGTGGATCGCGCGGCAGAAATCTTGGAAAAGACGGCGTGCCGTGAAAGGCCCTGCCCGTCACATCCTCGATAATATCGCGCAGCAAGACGATATCGGGATAGATCATCCGATAGCGATAACCGCCGCCGCCCGGTGCGCCATCGTGAACCTCATCCGGGTTGATGAGATAAAGATGCCCCGGCCCCGTCTGCTCGGTGGTGCCCTGAATGGTGGAAATCTGCGAACCGCTTTCGATGGCGCCGATCGAGAAGGTATCATGCGCATGCGGCGAATATTCATGGGTCAGAAAAGTCGCGCTCAGGCACTCCATGCCGCCAAAACGCCTGTCGCGCCAGAAACGGGTGGTTTCCGTCGTCGCAATCGGCATGACATCTATGGCCTGTTCCTGCGAAACATTGTGCATAGCGTGAGTTTAAAACATTCGATCCTTACCGTCTTGAACAAAAGTGCTAGGGTCCAAACCGGTTCAAGATCAACCGGACGCATGGCATGACAGACGACTTCGAAGACAGCTTTCCCGAAAACGAAACCGACATTTTCGAGCACGCACCGCTGAGGCTGACCGTCGATCTCGGCGCGCTCGCCGATAATTGGCGTGACATGAAGAGGCGGTCCGGCAAGGCGCGGACGGCGGCGGTCGTCAAGGCCGATGCCTATGGTCTCGGTATCGAGGATTGCGGGGCGACGCTTTACCATGCCGGCGCGCGAGATTTCTTCGTGGCGACGGTGGCCGAGGGTGCGACCCTGCGTTCCTATGCCCCGGAAGCGCGTATCTTCGTGCTGTCAGGCATCTGGCAGGGCCAGGAACGCCAGGTTTTCGACAATGATCTGGTGCCGGTTCTGGCCTCCGAGGAGCAGCTTTCCTTCTGGATGGCGACGGTTGCCGAGCGGGGCGATCACCCCTGCGCGCTGCATGTGGATACGGGCTTCAACCGCCTCGGTCTGCCCCTCGACGACGCGCTGTTTCTGGCTGACGACGTGACGCGGCCGGCAAGTTTCGACCCGGTTCTGGTGCTGTCGCACCTCGCCTGCGCCGACACACCCTCCTCGCCGATGAACAGGGTCCAGCTCGAATCATTCCGAAAGGTTAGCGCTGCTTTCGAAGGCATCGAATCGAGCCTGTCGGCTTCCGCCGGTATCTTCCTCGGCTCGGACTATCATTTCGATCTCACTCGCCCCGGCATCGCCCTTTATGGCGGCGAAGCGGTCAACGGCATGGCGAACCCGATGCGGCCCGTCGCCACAGCCGAAGCGCGGATCATCCAGATTCGCGAAGCGGGCGAAGGCCAGACCGTGAGTTACGGCGGCACTTTCCTGCTGAAGCGCGCCAGCCGCCTTGCCATCGCTTCCGTGGGTTATGCGGATGGATATCAGCGTTCGCTTTCCGGTTCCGGCATTCCGCTGCGCGAAATGGGCCATGGCGGCGCCTATGGCGTCGTCAACGGCCACAGGGTGCCGGTAGCCGGCCGCGTGACCATGGACCTCACCATTTTCGACGTGACGGATGTTCCGGCCAATGCCATCCGTGCCGGCGACTATATCGAGCTTTTCGGTCCCAATGTGCCTGTCGACGAGACCGCGCGGGCGGCCGGCACCATCGGCTACGAGATGCTGACGGGGCTTGGCCTGCGTTACGAACGGCAATATCTGATGGCCGACGACTGAGCCGCGCCTTTAGCCCTTGGAAAGCTGCGGCGACCTGTGCTAGAAGAGAACAAAAGGAGATCGAAATGCCCGAAATCCATTTGAGCGAGCAGGACGAGAAGTTCATCGAGGAGCAGGTGGCGGCGGGCGTCTTTAAGGACGCGGATTCGGTCGTCTCAGCTGGTCTGCGTTTGCTGGGCAGCAGGGAAGGCAAGCTTGTAGAGCTTCAACGACTGATTCAGGAAGGGCTTGATGATGTGGAGGCTGGCCGGGTTATGGAGTTCTCCAGTGCAGACGATTTTACCGCACATATTATGAAGCTGGCGGAGGAGCAGAATGAAGCGAAGGCGTCTAGTGGTCACCGCACAGGCGCTGAACGATCTTCTGGCCGATCATAATTACATTGCCCAATTCAATCCCGTTGCCGCCAGACGCTTTCTAGACGACATCAACGGCAAAATGATCTCGCTGGCGCGATATGGGATAACGGGCGTACCTCGCAGTTTCGCGCCGAATTTGCGGGCTTTCCCTTATCGTGAGCGATGCATCTATTTCATTGTCGATGATAATAAAATGTATGTGCTGCGCGTGCTTCACGGCCACCAAGACATCTCCGCCGACCATTTCAAACAAGAAGAAAACTGACACAAAATGGCCAAAGCCAAGACCCAATTCGTGTGCCAGAACTGCGGCACGGTTCACACCCGCTGGGCGGGAAAATGCGAAGGCTGCGGCGAATGGAATACCATCGTCGAGGAAGACCCGATGGGCGGCATCGGCTCCGGGCCGGGCAAGACGCCCAAGAAGGGCCGGCCCGTCACGCTCACCTCGCTTTCCGGTGAAATCGAAGAGGCGCCGCGTATCCCGACCGGTATCAGCGAACTCGACCGGGCGACCGGCGGCGGTTTCGTGCGCGGTTCGGCGGTTCTGATCGGCGGTGATCCGGGCATCGGCAAGTCGACGCTCCTCATGCAGGCCGCAGCGGCCCTTTCGCGGCGCGGGCATCGCATCATCTATGTCTCGGGCGAAGAGGCGGTGGCGCAGGTGCGTCTGCGCGCGCAGCGTCTCGGGGCTGCGGAAACCGATGTGCTGCTGGCGGCGGAAACCAATGTCGAGGATATTCTGGCGACGATTTCCGAAGGCAAGCGACCCGATCTCGTCATCATCGATTCCATCCAGACACTGTGGAGCGATACGGCCGATTCCGCCCCCGGCACGGTGACGCAGGTGCGCACCGGTGTGCAGGCGATGATCCGGTTTGCCAAACAGACGGGCGCGACCATGGTGCTGGTCGGCCACGTCACCAAGGAAGGCCAGATCGCCGGTCCGCGCGTGGTCGAGCACATGGTCGATGCCGTGCTTTATTTCGAAGGCGACCGGGGACATCACCATCGCATCCTGCGCACCGTCAAGAATCGCTTCGGGCCGACCGATGAAATCGGCGTTTTCGAAATGTCGGATCGCGGTCTACGGGAAGTCTCCAACCCCTCCGAACTGTTTCTCGGCGAGCGCAACGAAAAGTCGCCGGGTGCTGCGGTTTTTGCCGGCATCGAGGGCACGCGGCCCGTGCTTGTCGAGGTGCAGGCGCTGGTCGCCGCCACTTCGCTGGGTACGCCGCGTCGCGCCGTGGTCGGCTGGGACAGTTCCCGCCTCGCCATGATTCTGGCCGTACTGGAGGCCCATTGCGGCGTGAAGCTCGGCCAGCATGATGTCTATCTGAATGTCGCGGGCGGCTACCGTATTTCCGAACCGGCCGCCGATATGGCGATTGCCTCGGCGCTCGTTTCCTCGCTTGCCGGTCTTGCCCTGCCCGCCGATTGTGTTTATTTCGGCGAAATCAGCCTGTCGGGCGCGGTGCGGCCGGTCTCGCATACGGGCCAGCGATTGAAAGAAGCTGAAAAACTCGGCTTTTCCGCCGCACTTCTGCCTTCTGCTTCGGCTGAATTGCCGAAAGGCGGCAAGGGGCGCTGGACGGAAATCGAAAGCCTTCCGGACCTCGTGGCCCGCATCGCCGGCTCCGGCAACCGGTTCAAACAGGTTGAGGACGACGAATATTGATCCTTTCGCCAAGGGAAACAGTGGTGTAAGAGGATCGCAAAATTGGCAAGGCAGCGTCTGACAAGGCGTCGCACCTCCGGAGTTGGTATATGCCCATTACAATTTTCGACGGCATCGTCATCGCCGTTGTTCTTTTCTCCGCCCTTCTTGCAATGGTGCGCGGTTTTTCACGCGAGATTCTGTCGATTGCGAGCTGGGGCGGTTCGGTCGCCGCCGCCTATTATCTCTATCCGGTCCTGCTGCCCTATGCGCGCAACTATACCGATGACGACAAGATCGCCATTGCCGGTTCGGCGGGCGTGGTTTTCCTCGTTTCGCTGATCGTGATTTCCTTCATCACCTCGCGCATAGCCGATTTCATCATCGACAGCCGCATCGGCGCGCTGGATCGCACGCTCGGTTTCCTGTTCGGCGCGGCGCGCGGCATTCTGCTTTTGGTCGTCGCGGTCGCCTTCTGGAACTGGCTGGTGGATGTGAAGACGCAGCCGGAATGGGTCACACAGGCGAAGTCCAAGCCCTTCCTCGATGGGCTGGTGGGCAAGCTGGAAGCGGTTCTGCCCGACGATATCGAGCCGCAGATCCGCGCCCGCATCCTCGGAAAACCACAGGAGCCGGCAGCCACGCAGGCGCCTGCGGAAGATGTGCCGGCAACAAATCCGCCGGCAACGAATAATTGACACAGTGTCGCGCCTTGCAATGCATGCAAGGCGCGCTATTTGTGCTAAATATCAAGCACGACACAGACGGACCGACCGGGGGAAATACTCACCGGAGAGGTCTTTCTTTTTTTCTCGGTAGAGAGCAAGGGCAAGCCGGATGATTGAGCCGCTTTCGCATTCCCCGTTCCCTGGGGCCACTTTCAAGGAAGAGATCGACGGCGACACGCTGCATGAAGAATGCGGCGTGTTCGGCATTCTCGGCCATGCCGACGCCTCGGCGCTGACCGCTCTCGGCCTGCATGCGCTTCAGCATCGCGGCCAGGAAGCGGCGGGCATCGTCTCCTTCGATGGCAAACGCTTCCATCAGGAACGCCATATGGGCCTCGTCGGCGATCATTATACCGATCCGGCAACTCTTGCCCGCCTGCCCGGCTCCATCGCCATTGGCCACACCCGTTATTCGACGACAGGCGAAGTGGCGATGCGCAACGTGCAGCCGCTGTTTGCCGAGCTGGAAGAAGGCGGCATTTCCATTGCCCATAACGGCAATTTCACCAATGGCCTGACGCTTCGCCGCCAGATCATCGCCACCGGCGCCATCTGTCAGTCGACGTCGGATACCGAAGTCGTGCTGCACCTCATCGCCCGCTCGCGCCACTCCTCCACCGCCGATCGCTTCATCGACGCCATCCGCCAGATGGAAGGCGGTTATTCGATGCTGGCGATGACGCGCACCAAGCTGATCGCCGCCCGCGATCCTATCGGCATCCGCCCGCTGGTCATGGGCGAGCTTGATGGCAAGCCGATCTTCTGCTCGGAAACCTGCGCTCTCGACATCATCGGTGCGAAGTTCGTCCGCGACGTTGAAAACGGCGAAGTCATCATCTGCGAAATCCAGCCGGACGGTTCGATCACCATCGATGCGCGCAAGCCTTCGAAGCCGCAGCCGGAGCGTCTCTGCCTGTTCGAATATGTCTATTTCGCCCGTCCCGATTCCGTCGTCGGCGGCCGCAACGTCTACACGACGCGCAAGAACATGGGCATGAACCTTGCCAAGGAAGCACCGCTGGAAGCCGATGTGGTGGTTCCGGTTCCCGATGGCGGCACGCCGGCAGCACTCGGTTTTGCGCAGGAAAGCGGTATTCCTTTCGAATACGGCATCATCCGCAACCATTATGTCGGCCGCACCTTCATCGAGCCGACACAGCAGATTCGCGCTTTCGGCGTCAAGCTGAAGCATTCGGCCAACCGGGCGATGATCGAAGGCAAGCGTGTGGTGCTGGTGGACGATTCCATCGTGCGCGGCACGACCTCGGTGAAGATCGTGCAGATGATCCGCGAGGCGGGCGCCAAGGAAGTTCATATCCGCGTCGCCAGCCCGATGATCTTCCATCCGGATTTCTACGGCATCGACACGCCGGACGCAGACAAGCTGCTCGCCAACCAATACGCCGATGTCGAGGCGATGGCGAAATATATCGGTGCCGATTCGCTGGCCTTCCTGTCCATCGACGGGCTTTACCGTGCGGTGGGCGGCGAAAACCGCAACCCGGCCCGTCCGCAATTTACCGACCATTATTTCACCGGCGACTATCCGACCCGCCTTCTCGACCAGAATGGCGAGGCGATGGGCAGCAAGATTTCCATGCTGGCTAGCAACGGCTGATACGCCTTACACAAAGCGGCCCATCCGGCTTCCGGTGGCCGCTTTTTTCTTGCCTTTTGTTCAGGCCCTCGCATGCGACGATATGATCGCTTGCGAAAGGCCAGCGGCGCTTCGTAGAAGGAAGCGCAATCATTTCGGGGGAGACAATGACTATCGATCTGAAGGGGACCATCAATCTCAAGGGCCGCATCGCTCTCGTTACCGGCGCTTCGCGCGGCATCGGCTATTTCACGGCGCTGGAACTCGCCAGGGCCGGCGCGCATGTCATCGCCTGCGCCCGCACGGTGGGCGGCCTTGAGGAGCTGGACGACGCCATCAAGGCTGTCGGCGGCACGGCGACGCTGGTTCCCTTCGATCTCTCCGACATGAAAGCCATCGATGCGCTGGGCGCGAATATCTTCGAGCGCTGGGGCAAGCTCGATATTCTGGTTGCCAATGCCGGCGTTCTCGGCGTCATCTCGCCGGTTGGCCATATCGAGGCGAAAGTCTTCGAAAGGGTCATGAACATCAACGTCACCGCCACCTGGCGGCTGATCCGTTCGGTCGAGCCGCTGCTTCTGAAATCGGATGCCGGCCGCGCACTGATCCTGTCTTCGGGCGCCGCCCATAGCTGTCGCCCCTTCTGGGGTGTCTATTCCACCTCCAAGGCGGCAGTCGAAGCGCTGGCCCGCACCTGGGCAGCGGAAACGCAGAAGAGCGCGCTTCGCGTCAACAGCATCAATCCCGGTGCGACACGCACGGCGATGCGTGCGCAGGCCATGCCCGGCGAAGACCCGGCCACCGTGCCGCATCCGTCAGAGGTGGCTGCAGCCATTCTTCCGCTCGCCTCGCCCGATCTGACCGAAACCGGCAAACTCTTCCTCGTGCGCGAGGGAAAATTCGTGGATTACCGCCAGCCGGAGTGAATATTTTCCGCTCGGAGCGGCGGTGCGGCCACCACGGTTGCTCTTGACCGGGCCGCACCGCCGCGCCATAAAGCAAGACATGAGAACGATGATCTGCACCTGCTGCTGAGATTTTTTTTGCTGGTTCGCCACCGGCCAGATCGTTTTCGTCTCCCGCAAGGTCAAGAAAGATAAACGTTCCGGCCAGGATAATATTCTGCCTTTAGGGAACTGCCGCATGTCCTTGCGCCTGAAATTTCACAATACACTCACACGCGAAAAAGCGGAATTTGCGCCGATCGACGCTGACAATGTGCGCATGTATGTATGCGGTCCGACGGTCTATGATTTTGCCCATATCGGCAATGCGCGCCCGGTCATCGTGTTTGATGTTCTCTACCGGCTGCTGCGCCACGTCTATGGCGAGACCCATGTGACCTATGCCCGCAACATCACGGATCTCGACGACAAGATCAACGCGCGGGCGCTGAGGGATTATCCGCATCTGCCGCTGAATGACGCCATTCACGCGGTGACGAAAAAGACCGCAGACCAGTTCCATGAGGATGTGGCCACGCTCGGCTGCCTTCCGCCGACCGTCGAACCGCGCGCCACCGACTACATCGCGGAGATGATCGACCTCATCGAGAAGCTGATCGCCCGCGGCCATGCCTATACGGCTGGCGGAGAGGTGTTGTTTGATACCCGCTCGATGGCCGATTATGGCCAGCTTTCCAAGCGACCGCTGGACGAGCAGCAGGCGGGCGCGCGCGTGGCGGTGGAAGCCCACAAGAAGAACCCCGGCGATTTCGTGCTGTGGAAACTGTCCTCGGACAATGAGCCGGGCTGGGAAAGCCCCTGGGGTCGCGGCCGTCCGGGCTGGCACATCGAATGCTCGGCCATGTCCGGCCGATATCTCGGCGAGGTCTTCGATATTCATGGCGGCGGGCTCGACCTCATTTTCCCGCACCATGAGAACGAAATCGCGCAATCGCGCTGCGCCAACGGCACGCATGTCATGGCCAATGTGTGGATGCATAACGGCTTCGTGCAGGTGGAAGGCCGCAAGATGTCGAAGTCCGAGGGCAACTTCGTGACGATCTACGAATTGCTGCACACGGAGAAATTCGGCGGCCGGAAATGGCCGGGCGAGGTTCTGCGCCTTGCCATGCTGATGACGCATTATCGCGAGCCGATCGATTTTTCCGTGAAGCGTCTGGAAGAGGCCGAACGTCTGCTCGCCAAGTGGCCGGCGGCGGAAGCATCCGATGCTGCACCGGATGAAACCGTGCTCGAAGCGCTTGCCGACGATCTCAACACGGTTGCCGCCGTGCAGGCGCTGCATGCGCTGGCCCACGCCGCCAATCTGGACCCATCCAGGCTGCCCGCCTTTGCGGCCAGCGCCGCCCTGCTGGGTGTCCTGCCGAAGAAGGCGGAAATGGATGAGGCCATCGTTTCGGCTGTCGATGCGCTGGTGCAATTGCGTCTGGAAATGTTGAAGGCGAAGAACTTTGCGGAGGCGGATCGTGTTCGCGACGAGCTTTCGGAGAAGGGCATTCAGCTGAAGGATGGCAAGGACAAGGAGACGGGCGAGCGGACGACGACGTGGGAGTTGAAGCGGTAATTTGCTGCTTCGGCTTGGGGCTTACCCCCTCTGCCCTGCCGGGCATCTCCCCCTCAAGGGGGGAGATCGATCTGTGGCTCGGCCTTGACCATCTCAACGCTTAAGGGTGAAGTTGAGGTAGCGCCTCCTGTTGATCTCCCCCCTTGAGGGGGAGATGCCCGGCAGGGCAGAGGGGGGTAAGCCCCACGACACGCCCTTGCTTTCGACCACGCCATGCTCCAATCTCGCGGCATCCCATCAAGCCGCGAGCATCCCGTGCCCCACGCCAAGGTCAATCCTCAACATCGGTCACATGCCCGGCAGATGCGAAAGGCCATGACCGATGCAGAACTGAAGTTCTGGAACGCCGTCCGCGCTCATCGTCTTGAAGGTATGGCTTTCAGACGCCAGCTGCCGGTTGCCGGATATATCGTTGATTTCGCTTGCCCCTCGCATAAGATCATTGTCGAACTGGACGGGTTTCAGCACACGGACGACGCTGCGGCAGCCTATGACCAAGAGAGAACACGCACGTTTGAGGAACTCGGCTGGACAGTCCTCCGTTTCTGGAACGAGGATATCCTCAGAGACATAGACAATGTCTGTCTCCACATTATCCGAACGGTGAAGGAGGACCGACCATGACGACATATACAGGCGGATGCCAGTGCGGCGCGATCCGTTTTCGCGCTATCGGTGAACTGAAAGACAGTTCCATCTGCCATTGCCGCATGTGCCAGAAGGCTTTCGGGGCCTATTACGCGCCACTGGTTTCGGTGCGCGGCGTGGAGTTTGAATGGACCCGGGGAGAGCCGAAACGTTTCCAGTCCTCCAGCGTCGTTAAGCGCGGTTTCTGCCCCGAATGCGGAACGCCGCTCACCTATGAGGCGCCTGACGGTGTGGCGGTGGCGGCCGGGGCTTTTGACAATCCGGCCGCGCTGCCACCAACCATTCAGTGGGGCGTGGAGCGCAAGATCGATTTCGTCGACACGCTTCACACGCTGCCTGCCGTTGCCACCGAGGACGACCTGACGCAGGTGGACTATCTCGCAGATCTGGTTTCCTACCAGCATCCCGACCACGACACCGAAAACTGGCCACCGGAGAACAGATGATGAGCGAAGCGGGATTTTCCGGCGGCTGCCAGTGCGGCGCCGTGCGTCTCCATGCGGGCAAGCTCGGCCGGGCCTCCATCTGCCATTGCCGCATGTGCCAGAAACATTTCGGCAATTTCTTCGGCGCGCTGGTCAGCGCCGATCAGGCGCATCTGACCTGGACGCGCGGCCAGCCTGCCCTCTTCCGCTCCTCGGCAAAAATCCATCGCGGTTTCTGCAACAAATGCGGCACGCCGCTGACCTATCATTATCCCGGCGGCGTGGAGATCGCCATCGGCGCTTTCGATGAGCCCGAGCTGATCGAACCGCAGGTGCAGGTCAATTTCCACAAGCGGATGCCGTGGATCGAGCAGCTGTTCGGCAAGCCGACCGTGGGACAGGGCGTGGACGAGGCGGAGATCACCTCCTATCAGCACCCGGATCACGACACGCAGGTCTGGCCGCCGGAAGACGGTCGCGCATGAGCGGAGCAGAGGGTTTCAGCGGCGGATGCCAATGCGGCGCGGTGCGTTATCGGATAGGGGGCGGTCTTCGTTATCCGCATCTATGCCATTGCCGCATGTGCCAGAAGGCATCGGGCAATTATTTCATGCCGCTTGCCGCAAGCGCGCTTACGCAGTTTGAAATGACCCGCGGCGAAGCAGCGTGGTTCCAGTCCTCCGATCACGTGCGTCGCGGCTTCTGCGGCCGATGCGGCACGCCGCTGTTCTACGACATGCCGGGCGCCGGTTTCATCAATATCGCCCTCGGTTCGCTGGACGAGCCGCAGCGGGTAAGGCCCGAGGCGCAATCCAATCTCACCGGCAAAATGCACTGGTTCGGCGCACTCGATGGCTTGCCGGTCGAGCCGGAACCTGCAACGGATAGCCCTCCCCCTCGGGTGAACAATTACCAGCACCCGGACCATGATACGGCCGAATGGCCAGCGAAGGATGATGACCCATGACCGAAGAATTGCGCGGCCTTTACCCCGAGATCGAACCTTTCGAGACCGGCATGCTCGATGTCGGCGACGGCCACACGATCTATTGGGAACGGGTGGGCACACGGGGTGGAAAACCGGCGGTTTTCCTGCATGGCGGCCCCGGCGGTGGCGTCAATCCCACGCATCGCCGTGTCTTCGATCCCGCACTCTACGACGTCATCCTGTTCGATCAGCGTGGCTGCGGTCGCTCCACGCCGCATGCGGAGCTTGAAGCCAACACCACATGGCATCTGGTTGCCGATATCGAAAGGCTGCGCGAACTCTGCGGTTTCGAAAAATGGCTGGTTTTCGGCGGCTCCTGGGGCTCGACGCTGGCGCTCGCCTATGCCGAGACCCATCCCGAGCGTGTCAGCGAGCTGGTTCTGCGCGGCATTTATACCGTCACAAGACCGGAACTGGACTGGTATTACCAGTTCGGCGTTTCCGAAATGTATCCGGATCAGTGGGAAAAATTCATCGCGCCCATCCCGCAAGCCGAACGCGGCGAGATGATGCAGGCTTATAACCGCTATCTCACCGGCACCGACGAGGCGAAGAAGCTCGAATGCGCCAAGGCATGGAGCCAGTGGGAAGGGGCGACCATCTCGCTCGTCAGCGATCCCGACCGGATCGAGGATTTTGGCGAGGACAAATACGCCATCGCTTTCGCCCGCATCGAGAACCACTTCTTCGTCAATAGCGGCTGGCTGGAGGAAGAGCAATTGCTGCGAGACGCCGGCAAACTCCGGGATATCCCCGGCGTCATCGTGCATGGACGTTATGACATGCCCTGCCCGCTGAAATATGCCTGGCAGCTGGCCAAGGCCTGGCCGAAGGCGGATTTCCACATCATCGAGGCGGCCGGACATGCGATGAGCGAGCCGGGCATTCTTGACCGACTAATTCGCGCCAACGACCGTTTCGCCGGGAAATAACCAGTCCTTTCAGCGCCTTGTAACGGACGGATAAGACAATGATTCACGCAGGGCTTCCTGCGCGGATCATTTCCTCCCGTCGCGGGGCCGCCCATTTCAAGGGCAGCGCGCCTTTTATTCATGCAGTTTTTCTCATGAACCCTTCACGGAAATGAATTGGCCGCTGCTGTGGCGATCCGTTATAAATCCCCATCCGAACAATTGGCGGTACTCCCCATGGCACTCGACAAATCGCTCCCGGCCCAGGAGGGCGGCGACAGCGCGCGCGGTTTCGCTTTCGCGCTTTCCGCTTATCTGCTCTGGGGGTTCCTTCCCTTTTACATGAAGGCGGTTGCGCATATTTCGCCGATCGAGGTCATCGTCCATCGCGTCGTCTGGTCGGTGCCGATTGCGGCTGTCGTGCTGATTGCGCTCGGACGCACGGCGGAAATCAGAACCGCGCTCAGAACCCCGAAGATGCTGGCCATGGCCAGCCTGACGGCCATCCTCATCAGCATCAACTGGGGCGTCTATATCTGGGCGATCGGCGCAGGCCGCGCGCTCGATGCCGCGCTTGGCTATTTCATCAATCCGCTGTTCAGCATTTTCCTCGGTGCGGTTCTCCTCAAGGAAAAGCTCTATCCGGCCCAGATCGCCGCCATCGGCCTCGTGGCGCTGGCGGTGGCCATCCTCACCTGGCATGCGGGCAGCCTGCCCTGGGTGTCCATCGCACTCACCGTGTCCTGGGGTTTTTACGCCTTTTTCCGCAAAACTTTGCCGATTGGCGCGACGCAGGGCTTCCTGCTGGAAGTCATGCTTCTGTCCATTCCCGCCGTGCTGGTGATGATCTGGCTTGCCTTCAGCGGACAGGCGCATTTCATGGGCGGCAATTCCGCCGATACCTGGCTTCTGGCGGCAAGCGGGCTCATTACGGCCGTTCCGCTCATCCTCTATGGCAATGGCGCGAAACTGCTGCGGCTGTCAACCATCGGCATCATGCAATATATCGCGCCGACGATGATCTTCCTCATCGCCATCTTCATCTTCAAGGAGCCGTTCGACATGGTGCGCATGGCGGCCTTTGCGATGATCTGGGTGGCGCTGGCGATCTATACCGGCTCCAGCCTGCTGCGGCTCAAGCGCTAATCCGGGCTGCTTCCCTCATTCCTTTGCTCATCACGGGAATGAGGAGAGGTGGCGTCAATAATCCACCAGCAATTGCGGGTTGGCATCGTAACCGAAACGCGGTTTGACCCCGAGAAGGCCCGCCGTCTGGGCGATGATTTCGCGGGTCATGGGGGCTGCGGTGGAGGCCGCCGTGCGCCCGCCGTTCACGCCGGTTCTCGGGGCGTCGATCATCGTCAGCACGACATATTTGGGCTTGTGCATGGGAAAACCGGCCACGAAGGCGTTGAAATTGATATCCTTGGCGTAACGGCCATTGATCACTTTGTCGGCGGTTCCGGTCTTGCCGCCAACATGAAATCCTTCCACCTGCGCGCCACGGCCGGAACCCTTGATGCCGTTCCAATTGAACAGGTAACGCATATCGGCGCTCGTCCTGTCGTTGATGACGGTGCGCGCGAGCGATGCGGCGGCCTCTTTCGAACGTGGCAGGAAGGTCGGCGAAATCAGGTTGCCGCCATTGATCAGCGCGGCAGCCGCCACCGCCGTCTGCAACGGGGTGGTGGCGACGCCGTGGCCGAAGGAGATGGTGACGGAATTGATCTTCTTCCAGTTTCTCGGCTGGGTGGGCGTGGCAACGCCCGGCATTTCCGTGTCCATCCGGGTGAGAAGCCCGAGCTTCGTCAGGAACTGCTGATGGCCTTCGACGCCGACCCTGTCGGCCACCGCCGCCGTGCCGATATTCGATGAATATTGAAACACTTCCGGAATGGAGAGCGGCCGGTTCCGGCCCTTGAAATCCTTGATGGTGAAGCCGCCCATGCGGATCGGCCGCGACGCATCCACCACCGAACCCAGCGTGATCGCCCCGGCATCCAGCCCCATGGCGAGGGTGAAGCTCTTGAAGGTGGATCCCATCTCGAAGGTGGCGTTGCTCATCCGGTTGAACCAGCCCTTTTCGTACTCCTTGTCTATGCTGCCATCGGCAAGGGTGCGGGAAGGTTCGTTCGGATCGTAATCCGGCACGGAGGCCATGGCCAGCACCTCGCCTGTCTCAACATCGAGGATCACAGAGCCTGCCGCTTCGGCCTGATAGGCGCTTTTCGCCTTCACGACCACTTCGCGGACGATGTTCTGCACCCTCAGATCGATGGAGAGACGCACCGGCTCCAGCGGTGCGTCGCTGGCAAGACCCACAGCGCGAAGATCGGCCAGACCCTGCTGGTCGAGGTAACGCTCCATGCCGGCAAGCCCCTGATTGTCGACATTGACGTGGCCGATAATATGCGAAGCGGTGGGACCACCCGGATAAAACCTTCGCTTTTCCGGCCGGAAGCCGATGCCCGGTATGCCGAGATTGAGAATATCCGCCTGCTGCCGGGGCGTCAGCTGGCGTCGCAGCCATTGAAAGCCGGTATCCGAACGCAACCGGCGGTGCGTTTCACGCCAGTCGAGATTGGGAATAACGGTCGCGAGTTTCTCCACCACCTCATCCGGATCGACGATCCGGCGCGGATCCGCATAAAGCGAGACCATGTTGAGATCGGTCGCCAGAAGCGTGCCGTTGCGATCGACAATATCCGGCCGGGAGGCGACGGCGTTGGCGCCGGTATTGATCCATGCGGTCGCCACCGGTTCGGCAAGACCATATTGGACGAGACGCGCGGCGACGACGCCATAGATGACAGCGAAGACGGCGATCACGATGCCGAGCCTCATGCGCGCATCGACCCTGCGGCGGGCGGCGGAACCGAGGAGCGCCTCCCTGCCCCGCGCGGAATTTCTCTGAACAATAAAATGCGCCCGGCTTTTGAGCCGCACCACAAAAGCAATCATTTCCCGATGACACCCACTCTCATGGCGGCGAAACGAATTCCGCGACACCAACGCCTTATTGAGGCTGGCACAGGATCAGTCGCGGGGCCATGAAAAGAGAGGGCGGAGCGATGCCGCCGTTAAATCTGTATTAATATACACTTAAAATTGTAACGAGCCGCCCGGGCGGCCGTTAACAAACGGCAGACCTAGAGGCGGGAAATCACCGAAGGATCGCCTTCCGGGTTCTGCTGCGCGAGCGCCTGGTCGATGATGGCGGGCACGATATCCTTCACCTCGTCGATGACGAGCGGGTTGAGAAGGTGAGCGCGGTGGATGAAACCCTGGTCGCGCATGTGCTGCACCAGTTCCAGCATCGGGTTCCAGAAACCGTTGATATTGGCGAAGACCATCGGCTTGGCATGGCGGCCGAGCTGCGCCCAGGTCATGATCTCGACGATCTCCTCAAGCGTGCCGACACCGCCCGGCAATGTCACGAAGGCATCGGAGCGCTCGAACATCATATGTTTGCGCTCATGCATGTCCTTGGTGATGACAAGCTCGTTCAATTGTCCGAGAGAATGGCGCGTCGCCTCCATATCGACCAGAAATTCCGGTATGATGCCGGTCACTTCGCCGCCATTGGAAAGAACGCCGCTGGCAACCGCGCCCATGATGCCCTTGGTGCCGCCGCCATAGACGAGGCGAATGCCGTTTTCGGCAATGGATTTCCCAAGCGCGCGGCCCGCTTCCATATGGGCCGGATCACGTCCGGGCTGGGAGCCGCAATAAACGCAGATGGATCGAATCGCTGTATTTTTGTCCGTCATGAAGGGAAGGAACTATGTGCGATGCGGCACGTCAAGAAAATTTGGGAAATCCCTTGCAAATATGGCCTTTTGGCCACTCGCCGCTTGTCTGGGAGAAGGTAAGACGCTAGCAATCTCAACTCGTGTGAAAAGCTTGAAATACCCGGAGCATCAGGATGAAAAACAATAAGGCCGGTTTGCTGGCGCTGATCGTGCTGGGCGTTGCGTCCCTGCTCATGATCTTTTTCGTCCTGCCGCGGATTTCAAACGACGGCAAACCGATCGGCGACGCCATCAACGAAGCCGGCAACGCCGTGAAGAACAGCGTTGAAATGGGCGCCGACAAGGCGGGCGACATTCTCTCCGACGCCGCCGAGGAAACCGCCAATATCGCCGACAAGGTCGGGCGGCGGGCGGCTTCCGCAACCCAGTCGATCAAGGATCTGACGACGCTTTTCGCCGATAGCAAGGTTCCCTCCGACGCCGATTTCGCGGCGGCGCGCAAGAAGGTCGAGACCTCGCTCAAGGAACTGACGAATATTGAAATTCCAGAGTCGCTGGACGAAACGACGTCGCGGCTCATCACCACCGCCCGCACGGCTGCCGAGCGCACCACGGCGTTCCTGCGCGGCCTGCCCGACAATGCGGCGGCGGCGGCGGCACAGGTGCGTCGTCTGGCAGGCGTTTTCGCCGGCACCGACGATGGTGCGCCCGAACCGGCAAAACCGGCCGCAGCACCCTCCGATGCGGCACAATCGTCTGCCGCCACGCCGACTTTCGACGTGCTGCGCGTCGAGCCGGACGGTTCGGCCGTGATTGCCGGCAAGGCACAGCCCGGCGCAAAGCTCGAAATCTTGAGCAATGGCAAGGTGGTCGCCCAGACGACCATCGACGGCACCGGCGACTTCGCCGCCGTTTTCGACAATCCGCTTCCCCCGGGCGATCACGAGCTGGTGCTGCGTTCGACCGATGCCGACGGCAAGGCGACGCAATCGGAAGAAGTGGCAACGGTTTCCGTGCCTGACGGCAAGACGGGCGAGCTTCTGGCCATGGTTTCCAAGCCCGGCAAGGCAAGCCGCGTGCTGGCCATGCCGGAGGCGGCTCCTCCGGCGCTTCAGCCGCAAGCCGCGCCATCGCAACAGCCTGCGACGACGTCCGAAACCAGCGCCAACACCGCTTCCGCGCCGCTTGCCGGTACTGCGGCTCCGTCCGCCGCGGCTCCGCTGACGTCGAGCGTTCAGGTCACCGCCGTCGAGTTCGAGGGATCGAAGATTTTCGTCGCGGGTTCCGCGCCCGCCGGTTCGACGGTGCGCGCGCTGGTCGATGACAGGGAAATCGGCAAGAGCATCACGGAAGCCTCCGGTCATTTCGTCGTCGAAGGCGATGTCGATCTTAGTGTCGGCAGCCACATCATCACCGTCGAGGAACTGAATGCCGACGGCGCCGTCAAGGTGCGCGTGCGCGTTCCCTTCGAGCGGCCGCAGACCGATCAGGCAACCGTCGCCATGCAGACGCCGTCCGCTTCGTCGTCAGCGACCGCGACCGCAGCGCCGGCCGAAAACCAGAGCACGGCAAGCGACCGCGCCGCTTTCGAAAAGCTGCGCACCGATGTCGCCAAGGCCTTCGGCATTCTTTCCAATCTCTACAAGGATCAGGCCACGCCGGCGCTCGATCAGGCCATTGCCGGCCGCTCCGCCGTCGTCATCGGCCTCAAGTCGCTTTCGGAATTCCGCACCGCAGCCGCGACCGAGCCCGCCTTCACCGCCTTTGCGGGCGATATCACCGCCAAGGCGCGCCAGTTGCTGACATCGGTTGAAGCATGGCCGAACGATGTGGCGGCAATCGGCAAGGGTATCGCCTCGCTGGCAAGCCGGTTGGCGGAACTCCACATCACGGCACCCGCCGCTCCCGCGCCACAGGCGCCCGCCGGCCCACAGACCTTCGAGCAGGCGCCGCTGGCCGAAAGCCAGAACAGCGTCATCATCCGTCGTGGCGATACGCTGTGGCAGATTTCCCGTCGCGTTTATGGTCAGGGCGTGCGTTACACCACGATCTACCTTGCCAACGAAGACCAGATCAAAAACCCCGATCTGATCGAGCCCGGCCAGATTTTCGGCGTGCCGAAAGAGGCGCTGCCGAATGCGGAAGAACTTCACCGCAAGCGGCTGAAGAGCGGCTCCTGAGCATTTGAAGCGTTGCGGTGAACCCGCAACGACCCTATCTGTGACACGCGCGGCGGCTTGACCAAAGCCGCCGCCCTGCTGTCGGCTTCCGGCAGTGACCGGAGCGAATGATGGCCACGAAGAAAAAAACCATTTCGGCGGATTCCAGCAATCCCACCCAGACGCTGATCAATCTCTGGCCCTATATGTGGCCGGAGGGACGCTGGGACCTGAAGATGCGGGTGATCTGGGCCACCGTATACCTCGTCGTCGCCAAGCTGGTGCTGATCTCCGTACCCTATTTCTTCAAATGGGCGACCGATGCGCTGAACGGCCGGCTGGACATGGCCGGGCTCGTTCCCGCATTCCTGCTCGGCGCCGTCGCGCTGGTGATCGCCTATAATCTGACGCGGCTGATACAGGTGGGGCTCAACCAGCTGCGCGATTCGCTTTTCGCCAGCGTCGGCCAGCATGCGGTGCGTCAGCTTGCCTACAGGACCTTCGTGCACATGCACCGGCTTTCTTTGCGGTTCCATCTGGAGCGCAAGACCGGCGGGCTGTCGCGGGTCATCGAGCGCGGCACCAAGGGCATCGAAACCATTGTCCGCTTCACCATTCTCAACACCGCGCCGACCTTCATCGAATTCCTGCTGACGGCGATCATCTTCTGGGCCTCTTACGGTTTTTCCTATGTGCTCGTCACGGTCATCGCGGTCTGGGCCTATATCTGGTTCACCGTGCGGGCCAGCAACTGGCGTATCGGCATTCGCCGGGCCATGAACGACAGCGACACCGACGCCAATACCAAGGCGATCGACTCGCTTCTGAATTTCGAAACCGTCAAATATTTCGGCAATGAGGAGATGGAAGCGCGGCGTTTCGACGTCGCCATGGAGCGTTACGAAAAATCGGCGATCTCCATCTGGACCTCGCTCGGCTGGCTGAACTTCGGCCAGGGTGTGATCTTCGGCATCGGCTCCACCGTCATGATGGTGATGTCGGCGCTTGCCGTTCAGCGCGGCGAACAGACCATCGGCGATTTCGTCTTCGTCAATGCGTTGCTGCTGCAGCTTTCGGTGCCGCTCAACTTCATCGGTTTCGTCTATCGCGAAATCCGCCAGGGCCTGACCGACATCGAACAGATGTTCGATCTTCTGGAGGTGGAGGCGGAAGTCACCGACAGGCCGGATGCACAGCCGCTCGCAGCCGGACCGGGCGCGATCTCCTTCCGCGACGTGCATTTCGCCTATGACCCCGAAAGACCAATCCTGAAGGGCGTTTCCTTCGACGTGCCGGCCGGCAAGACGGTGGCCATCGTCGGCCCTTCGGGTGCGGGAAAATCGACGATCTCGCGGCTGCTTTATCGTTTCTACGATATTCAGGAAGGCTCAGTTACCGTCGACGGGCAGGATATTCGCGATGTGACGCAAAAGAGCCTGCGCTCGGTGATCGGCATGGTGCCGCAGGATACGGTGCTTTTCAACGACACGCTCGCCTACAACATCCGTTATGGCCGCCCCTCGGCCACAGACGGGGAACTGAGGGCTGCGGCGGATGCGGCGCAGATCAGCGCCTTCATCGGCAAGCTGCCGGAAGGTTATGCCACCATGGTGGGTGAACGCGGCCTGAAGCTTTCCGGCGGGGAAAAACAGCGCGTGGCGATTGCCCGCACGATCCTCAAGGCGCCGCCGATCCTCATTCTCGACGAGGCCACCTCGGCGCTCGACACGCATACGGAACAGGAAATCCAGAGCGCGCTCGACATCGTCTCGAAGAACCGCACGACACTGGTTATCGCCCACCGCCTTTCCACCGTCATCGGCGCGGATGAGATCATCGTATTGAAGGAAGGGCAGATCGCCGAACGCGGCACGCATAGCTCGCTGATGGGGCAGAACGGCCTCTACGCTTCGATGTGGAGCCGCCAGCGCGAGGCGATCCGGGCGGAGGAAATGCTGCGCCATGTCCGCGAAACCGACGATCTGGGTGTCATCGACCGCGGGGAACCCGCCCATTGATGGCTGTACCCCGGGGTAACAGGGCCGACGTGCGAACCCCACCATTGCCGGGCGGCCCTTTTGGCTGTAACCAGCATGCATGTCGTCCGAAAGTGTGAGAGCGGTTTCGGGATAACGACATGCACAAATAAAGACCTGATGCATATCGCGTGAACCCTTTTCACACGATATGCATCAGGCAAAATTTGTCGCATTGCCGTTTGGATCGTGTCGTATCACGACCACATATAGACGCGACAGACGAAAACCGGAGCAAGGAATCTCATGAATCTGTTCGACACCATTCGCAACACCATCGTACCGATCCACAAGGAAGGTTATGTCTTTGTGGCGGCCTTCTTCGTCGCATCGCTGGTGCTCGGCTGGATCGCCGAACCGCTGTTCTGGGTCGGCCTCGTGCTGACGGCGTGGTGCGCCTATTTCTTCCGCGATCCCGAGCGCGTCACCCCGCAGGATGACGACCTCATCATCAGCCCGGCCGATGGCAAGGTTTCCGCCGTGCAGAGCGTCGTTCCGCCGCTGGAGCTGGAACTCGGCAAGGAGCCGCTGGTGCGCATCTCGGTGTTCATGAACGTGTTCAACTGCCATGTGAACCGTTCGCCGGTACGCGGCCGTATCGTCAATGTCGCCTATCGTCCCGGCCTCTTCCTCAATGCCGAAGTGGACAAGGCTTCCGAAGACAATGAGCGCAACGGCCTCGTCATCGAGACGTCGCACGGCAAGGTCGGCGTGGTGCAGATCGCCGGCATGGTTGCACGCCGCATCGTCTGCTGGGTAAAGCCGAATGAACCAGTCGATGCCGGTGAGCGTTTCGGTCTCATCCGTTTCGGTTCGCGCCTCGATATCTTCCTTCCCGCAGGTTTCGAGCCGCGTGTATCGGTCGGTCAGACGGCGATTGCCGGTGAAACCGTGCTTGCCGAATTCGGCTCCGCCAAGGGTCCGGTCGTCAGCCGCCGCGGCTGACGGAAACAGGAAGGGCATGCGCATGGAAACGCCGATCGCCGAGCCGCAACAGAACGGCAAACCGGAGGGCCGCAGCGACAGCGGCCGTGGACCGCGACTGAGGGAAATTCCCTTTCGCCTCGTCGTTCCCAATCTCATCACCGTTCTGGCCATCTGTGCGGGCCTGAGCGGCGTGCGTCTCGCCATCGAGGGCCGCTTCGAGCTGGCCGTCGGCATGGTGCTGCTTGCCGCCTTCCTCGACGGCATAGACGGGCGCATCGCCCGCATGATGAAAGCGACATCCAAATTCGGCGAGCAGATGGATTCGCTGGCCGATATCGTCAATTTCGGCGTCGCCCCTGCGCTGGTGGTCTATGCCTACCTTCTCGACCAGGCGCGCTCCATCGGCTGGATCGCCGCCCTCATTTACGTCATTGCCGCCGGTCTGCGTCTGGCGCGTTTCAACGTCATGATCGAGCGGCCGGTGAAGGCGCCCTGGCAGAATGAGTTCTTCGTGGGCGTTCCCGCCCCGATGGGCGCCATGCTGGTGCTGCTGCCGGTTTATCTCGGCTTCCTCGGCGTCGAGCCGGACAAGCCCTTCGCCTATGTCGCCGCCGCCTATACCGTGCTGATCGGTTATCTCCTCATCAGCCGCCTGCCGGTCTGGTCGGGAAAATCGGGCACCAGCCGCATTCGCCGCGATCTGGTGCTGCCGATGATCCTCGTCGTTGTGCTCTATGTAGCGATGCTGATGAGCTTCACATGGGAAGTTCTGGTTCTGACCGTTGCCGCCTATCTCGTCTTCATTCCCATCAGCGCCCGTCTCTGGCATCGTCGCTACGGCACGCTGACCATCGAGGAAGACGTGCATGACGACGCCAATGGCGGCAACGGCCTCGATCGCGGCATTTAAAACCGCAGGTTTATTTTTTCTCGCACAAGCCGGTGCAGGATGTGACGCAAAATGTCGCAGCCTGAAAAGCCGGCTTCGTTTTTCTTCGCCTCGAATCCGTCAAGATTAGCCGCGAAAGAAGTGGCTCACACGCATCGCAACGGCGATTGGCGTGAATTGTGGAGAGAGAGAGAAATGACGAACGAGACGAAGGCGCAGCCGCAGGCGAAGCCCGACCTCAACAGCCACTACCGCCCGCTCGGACTGAAGGCCGTTGCGGCCGCGGCCCTGATGCTGAAGCGCAAGCCTGCCGCCAAAACCGCCTGAAAATATTCGCTTTTTTTGATTTTTCGGATTTTGCGGACTGTCCGGAAAACGGAACGTTCCCGGCGGAAAATCGACAATCACGCGGCGCCTTTTCCGGGCGCCGTTTTTGTTTCAAGCACTGCCGCTAAACGGCAGAGCGTCAGTCATTCATAAAATCGGCAGCCTTCTGTAACGAAGCTGCAACGAAAGTGTAGTAAAAAGCTCGCCTTCCACAAGAAGGCTATACGAACACCGACGTATAGATTAGTGAATACAAAAGAACTTTTCTATTCCGCATTTTTTTCCACAACAATGCATAAGCCGGTTTTCGAATCCGCAGACACGCGGATGACGAATATTCGGCGTTGAGGGAAGATTGTGAAGACAGGCCAGGGGGGCTTGGGACGGCCATGCAGGATAAAATCCTTCTGATTGAAGATTCCGTTGCTCTTTCCATGCTGCTGAAGACGCGGCTTTCGGAAGAAACGGAAGCCGAGGTCGTCCATTGCGACAGCATGGCCGCGGCCGATACCCTCATGCAGGCCCATAATTTCACGCTGGCGCTGACGGGCCTCAACCTGCCCGATGCGCCGAAGGGCGAGATTCTCGCACTTTTATCCGAGCGCAAGGTGCCGGCCATCGTTTTCACCGCCACGGTGGATGAGGAGGCGCGCAAGCGCTACGCCGAAAAGAAGATCATCGATTACATTGTCAAGGACGGCCACCGCACCGTCGATGCGGTGGTCAGAACCGTCCAGCGGATTTTGAGCAACAAGCTTTTTTCGGTCCTGGTGGTCGATGATGTGCGTACGGCGCGTTCCGGTCTCGTGGAAATTCTGGAGCGGCAGAATTTCAGGGTCAGCGAGGCCCATTCGGGCAAGCAGGCGCTGGAAATTCTGTCGCAGGATCCGACGATCCAGCTTGTCATCACCGACTATCATATGCCCGACATGGACGGTTATGAGCTGACGCGCCGCATTCGCGACAGCCGCTCATCCGAAGATTTGCGGGTGATCGGCATATCGTCCTCCACAGACCGGTTGCTTTCGGCAAGTTTCCTGAAGGCTGGCGCTTCTGATTTCGTCTACCGCCCCTTCGTGCCGGAAGAATTGCAATGCCGCATCGATAACAATATCGAGACGTTGAAGCAGCTTAAACGCCTGCGTGAACTGGCCGAACGGGACCACCTCACCGGCCTGCCGAACCGCCGCTCCTTCTTCGAGCGCACGCGGGCGCTGATGGATGTCATCAACGACAATGACGAGAGCGGCGCCGTCGCCATTCTCGACATCGACCATTTCAAGAAGATCAACGACACGCTGGGCCACGATGCCGGCGACAGGGCGCTGAAGAAACTGGCAGAACTGCTGCATGACATGTGCGGCGAGCAGCGCCACATTCCCGCCCGCCTCGGCGGCGAGGAATTTGCCGTGTTCCTGCGCGGGCTGGATGCGCGCGCCGCCTATCAGTTCTGCGAGGAGCTGCGCGGACAGGTGGAAAAGAACGGCCGGCAGCTGAGCGGCAGCAGCCTCGCCCTGACGATTTCGCTCGGCGTCGTGGAGATCGAAAAGGGCGAACCCTTCGACAACCAGCTGAATGCCGCGGATCAGCTGCTCTATCTCGCCAAGGCGAATGGCCGTAACCGCGTCTATTCCGACATCATGATCCAGGAAGGCCTGCAGAAGATCGGGCGGAACGGCTGATTCTCTCGGGTTCCGTCAAAACAACGACATCTGCCCTTCGTCTTTTGCCGGCTTGATCTTCGCCAGCGGCGCGCTTTCCGGCACCGGTTCGATGAGATCCGCGCCGACATTGGCGACCTTGTTCACCTTGTCCGATACCGGGATCATCTCGAAAAAATCATCCTGAACCGGCCGCATCAGATCGGCGACCTCGCGCGGCTCCTGGGTCTTGCAATCCAGCCAGCGGCTGAAATCCTCGGGCGCGATGACAACAGGCATGCGGTCGTGAATACGGCCGATCGCGGCATTGGCGGCGGTGGTGAGGATCGCGCCGGTATCGACCTCCGAGCCATCGGCGGAAGACCAGGTTTCCATGAGACCGGCGAAGGCGACGATGCCGCCGCTTTTCGGACGGATGAAGTAAGGCTGCGGTTTGCCGCCGCCCTCCTCCTTCGGCGGGCGTCGCCATTCGTAAAAGCCGGTAGCGGGCACCAGCACGCGGCGATGGCGCATGGCGGCGCGGAAGGAGGCCTTGCCGATGGCGGTTTCCGACCGCGCATTGATGAGCAGCGGAAAATCCTTCGGGTCCTTCACCCAGCCCGGCAGAAAACCCCAGCGCACCAGCACGGCCCGGCGATTGGGCAGGTTGCTGCCGCGCTCCTGCCGCTCCCCCTCCATCACGACCAGAATGGGCTGCGTCGGCGCGATGTTGAAACGGGCGGGAAAATCCTCAAGGCCGATCAGATCGAGATAATCGGCGATCTCCTCGGGCGTCGCCTTCAGCACGAAACGTCCGCACATGCTTTTCTCCTCAACCCCTTGGTCCGAACAGGATGATGGCGGTGCCGGCAAGGCAGATGGCGCCGCCGGCAATGTCCCACCGGTCCGGCGCATGCCCTTCCACGCCCCAGAGCCAGAAGAGCGAAGCAGCAATGTAAATCCCGCCATAGGCGGCATAGGCCCTGCCCGCCGCCTCTGTCGGAACCAGCGTCAGAAGCCACGCGAAAGCCGCCAGCGCCACCATGCCGGGCAGCAATATCCACCCGGTCTTGCCGAGTTTCAGCCAGGCCCAGAAGGAAAAGCAGCCGGCAATTTCGGCAAGAGCCGCCAGGACATAGATAAGATAGACCTTCATTCCACCGTCTTTAACATGCACAATCGCGCCCGTTCCGGACTATAAGCATCGGCACGGAAACCGGAATCGATTTTTCCGAGCCACGTACCACTATAGACAGGCCGGCAACGGCCGAAACAAGCGAAACCATTCATGACCCTCCGTATCAAGCCCCGCCCCGCCTCCTCCGCCATTGTCAGGAATGGCGACCGGCTGCTTCTCGTGCGCCGCATCAACCCGCCCTCCAAGGACATGTTCGCCTTTCCGGGCGGTCGCGGCGAAGACGGCGAAACGCCGGCCGAAACGGCGCTGCGCGAATTGCACGAGGAAACCGGCATCGTGGCGCGCAGGCCGCAGCTTTTCGCGACATACGATCTTCCCTCCCGCAACGCCGAAGGGGTGCTGACGAGCCACTATTTCCTGTCAGTCTTTACGGTGGAAACGGATGCCGATCCGCTCGTGACTGTCGGCGACGATGCGGCGGATGCGGGCTGGTACACATTGGCGGAAATCCGCCTTCTGCCGGCGCCGGAAAGCGTCGTCGAATGTGCCGAACGCCTGCTTGCATGATTGCCAGCCAGCCAGAATCGCTATTATCTAGGGCTGATCCGCCCGCCGGATGGTCACGAGCCAACAGTTCACGAGCCAATAGTTCACGAGTATGTGTGGGGCAGAATAGAATTTTGATACGGCCAACCATCTTCCTGTCTCTTTTTCTGACAATGCTTGCCACTGCCGGGCATGAGGGCATCGCTTATGCGCAACCTTCAAAACCCGGTTCCGAGGTGCGTCCGGCGGAAGCCGCGCCGCCCAAACCGGCCCCTTATGACGACAAGCTCGCACGGCTGTCGGAGATACTGGGCGCGGTGCAATATCTCAGAACCCTGTGCCCTTCTTCCGGACCGGAGGACTGGCGCAGATCGATGAGCGATCTTCTGGCTGCGGACACGGCCAGTGAACCTGAACGACGTCAGCGCATGACGGCTGCATTCAACCGTGGATATCGCTCTTTTGCGGCCATCCACACCAGTTGCACACGCGCCGCCATCATGGCAGAAGAGAACTACCGTAACGAAGGGGCAACACTCGCGCAGGAAATCGCGTCCAGGTTCGGAAATTAAAGGTTTATTAACCTCTTTTCGCCGCAGGCCGTGCCGTTTTGATAAAAGGCTGCTAGTGTTGTTAACAGGGTGGTAAGGACTTGCCCGCCCTGTCGAGGATGAAAGATGCAGACAAGCCGTAACGAAATCGACGATATGATCGTGCATGAAAAGATGCAGGTCGCTCTGGAACACCAGAACGAGGCATGGGCTGACGGCATGGCCGACGGCATCGAGCCGGAGATCATCGCCGATGCCGCCATCGCTCTGGCCATGCGCGAAACCATCCGTATCCATGGCGAGGCCGGCGCTGAAGCAATGCTGGAATCGCTGCGCCAGCGCATGCTTCAGGGCGAATTTTCGCCGCAGCGGGTAATACAGTAAAGCCGGGGTCTATCATGTCTTGCCTGAGCAAGGGGCTTTTGCGCTCTTCCGCCCTGCTGTCCATCCTGCTTGCCCTGACCGCCGGGCCGATTGGCATGCCAGGCCGCGCCTTTGCCCTTTCCGAACTGAAGCCGGCGCAGAACACCGAAAGCGAACCGAAGGCCGAAAATGGCAGTGAGCCGCAGCAGGCCCAGCCTGCCGAGCCGGACGAGATCGAAGGCGATTCGGAAGGCATTCCCCTGCCCGACCCTCTGGTGGACCGTTCCGCCAATCAGGCAAACCAGCAATCCACCAAGCCCGACAACACGCCTGAAATGTCAGTCGTGATCGAGCACGACATTTCCAAGGCGCCGGAACCCGTGCGCAAGCTGCGCCAGCAGATCATCGAAGCCGCCGCCTCCGGCGATATCGAAAAGCTGCGGCCCTTCATCGCCGCCGGCCAGAAGGAATTCCGCATCGACGGCAATGACGGCGAAGACCCGATTGCGGCGCTGAAAAGCTATTCCGGCGATCCTGACGGGCTGGAAGTTCTGGCGATCATCATCGATCTGCTATCGACCGGTTATGCCCATATCGATGCCGGCACGCCTGACGAAGCCTATGTTTTCCCCTATTTCGCCGGAAAGCCGCTGAATACGCTGACTGCGCCGGAAAAGGTGGAGCTTCTGCGCATCATCACGGCGGGCGATCTGGCGGACATGCAGGAATATGGCAATTACAGCTTCTACCGGGTCGGCATTTCGCCCGATGGCAAGTGGAAGTTCTTCACCGCCGGCGATTGATCGCATCGCGGTGCTTGCCGTTCTCTGGCAAAAATCCTAACTGTGCGGAATGAGCATTCCGGCAAAGCGCATCTGCTTTTTGCCGGAGATCACAGAGTCTCGACGAACCGAACGGTGACGCCATGCCTTCCGCCCTTCTTGCCGACCGCCGCCTGATCCGGGTTTCCGGCACCGGCGCCGAGGAATTTCTGAACAACCTCATCACCGCAGATGTTGAAAACCTGCCGCAAGGCGAAGCACGGGCCGCAGCCCTTCTGACGCCGCAGGGCAAGATTCTGTTTGATTTCCTGATCTGGCGCGATGGTGGCGATTATCTTATCGAAACGGGCGCTGCCGAACAGGACGCGCTGCTGCGCCGCCTGACCATGTACAAGCTGCGCGCACCGGTCGATCTCAAAGCCGAGACGGTCGAAGGCGTGAGTGTTTTCTGGAACGAGACTACCGCAGCGGCGGGCATCCGGGATGGCCGTTTCGGCAAGGCTGGCATCGATCTTTACCGTATATCGGGCGCATCCGCATCCGGCGACATCGCGGCCTATGATGCGCTCCGTATCGAGCACGGCATTGCCGAATCCGGCCGCGATTATGCGCTGCAGGATGCTTTTCCCCATGATGTGCTGATGGATGTGAATGACGGCGTTTCCTTTAAGAAGGGCTGCTTCGTCGGTCAGGAAGTCGTCTCGCGCATGAAACATCGCGGCACGGCAAGACGCCGCGTCGTCACAGTTTCGGCCGAAGGCGCGCTTCCCGCCAGTGGGACGGAGATTACCGCCGATGGAAAACCGGTCGGCACGCTCGGAACCGTTTGCGGCGACAGGGCGCTTGCCATCGTTCGGATCGACCGCATTGCCGATGCGCTCGCATCCGGCACGCCGCTTCTGGCGGAGACTGCTCCCGTGACCGTGGCCCTACCGGCCTGGAGCGGCCTTTCCTTCCCGGCGGCCGATCCGGCGGCGCGGGCGGAGGACTGAGAGTGGCTGCTGCAAAAAGCCCGCGCGCCTGGCAGCGCATGCTGTCCGGCCGGCGGCTCGATCTGCTCGACCCTTCGCCGCTCGATGTGGAAATCGCCGATATCGCCCATGGCCTTGCCCGCGTTGCCCGCTGGAACGGCCAGACGCGCGGCGACCACGCCTTTTCCGTCGCCCAGCATTGCCTCATCGTCGAAACCATCTTCTGCCGCATGTGCACAGGTGCGACGCCTGATGACATGCAGATGGCGCTTCTGCACGATGCGCCGGAATATGTCATCGGCGACATGATCTCACCGTTCAAATCCGTGGTCGGCGGTGGTTACAAGACCGTGGAAAAACGGCTGGAAGCCGCCGTGCATCTTCGTTTCGGCCTGCCGCCGCATGCATCGCGAGACTTGAAGGACCGCATCAAGAAGGCCGATACGGTCGCCGCCTTTTTCGAGGCGACGGAGCTTGCCGGTTTTTCCACCGCCGAGGCGCAGAAATTCTTCGGTCTGCCGCGCGGCATTACCCGCGACATGTTCGACATGACGCCCCTGCCCTCAACCGAAGCCCAAAAGCAGTTCATCGAACGTTTCGAAGCCATCGAGGCGCTGCGTGCGGTCAAGACGGGGAGCGCGACATGACGGCCATTGTCGTATCGCCGCTATCGCGGATCGCAGAGATGGCCGTTAAACACAAGGCCCGCGAAATGGTGACGCTGATCGCCAAAGAGCAGTCCTTTCACCGCCCCGCCGTCATTGCCGCGGACCGGCATCTGACGCTTGCCATGAACGACATCGCATTCAAGGGCACCGCCGATCTCATCGCGCCTGACGATGCACATGTGCTGAAGCTGATCGATTTCGCCCGGCAATGGGACCAGTCCGCGCCGCTGCTCATCCATTGCTGGATGGGCGTCTCCCGCTCACCCGCCGCCGCCGTCATCGCCGCGCTCAGCCTTTATCCGGATCAGGATGAGATGGAACTTGCGCTGCGCCTGCGCGCCGTCTCGCCCTATGCCACGCCCAATGCCCGCATCATCGCCATCGGCGACCGTCTGCTCGGGCGCGATGGCAGGCTGGTGGCGGCGATCAAAAAAATCGGCAGGGGCGCGGATACAGATGGTAACGTGCCCTTCGTGCTGCCGCTTGGCGGCTGAGGCCGTTTGGCGGAACCCTCACGGCGTCCAGTCGTTACCAACCCTGAAGAACAATGAAAATCACAGGATAATTCATGGAACAACAGGCAACGGATATCATCGTCGCATCGCAGGCGGCGTTGCAGCAGGCAAGCGCGCTTGCGGTGCAATATTCCTTCTCGGTAGTCGGTGCGCTTCTGCTGCTGATCATCGGCTGGCTGGCCGCCACCTTCCTGCAACGCTGGGCATTTCAGGGCCTGTCGCGCATTCGCGGTTTCGATGCGACACTCGCCGGTTTCTTCGCCGGCGCCATCCGCTATGTGGTTCTCATTCTGGTGCTGGTCATGGTGCTTGGCCAGTTCGGGGTGCAGACGGCCTCCATTCTGGCCGCCCTTGGCGCCGCCGGTCTGGCCATCGGCCTTGCGCTGCAGGGCACGCTGCAGAATATTGCCGCCGGCATCATGCTTCTGGTGCTGCGCCCCTTCCGCGTCGGCGAATATATCGAGACCAGCACGGTCAGCGGGACGGTGATCGAGATCGGGCTGTTTGCGACCGAGCTGAAGACCAGCGACGGACTTTACCGTCTCGCGCCCAACTCCACGCTCTGGAACGTGCCGATCACCAATTACAGCCGCTTTCCCTCGCGCCGTCACGAACTGAGCCTGACGGTCAAGAATGACGAGGATCTGGCGGCCGCACAGGATATGCTGATGAAAGTCGTGCGTTCGGAGAGCCGGGTTTTGCTGGACCCCGCCCCGGTCACCTTCGTCGATTCGGTCAGCGCCGACAGCGCCACCGTCAAATTGCGCTACTGGGTGCGCAGCGACACTTATTTCGCGACGACCCGCGATGTGACGAAAGCCATGAAACTCGCCTTCGACGAGCGCAAGGCGGAAGTGAGCGCCGCCCAGCCGGCCTGAGACCTCACGTCTCCCCTTTTTTCAAGCGCGGTGGCTGCAACAGCCATCGCGCTTTTTCGTTGCGTCACATTGGAGCGCACACTTGCATCCCGTGAATACGGCCTCTATAGGTCGTTATGTAATGTTATTACGTAACTATCTTTGTCGATATGAGAGGGCCGAAACAATGCAGAAGATACTCACCCGCGTCACCGGCGCAGTCGCACTTGGTTCCATGCTGCTGGCGGCGACCGCTGCAATTGCTGCCGGTGGCGACAAATCCGCAGCCCACAGCCACGATCATGGGCACGATCACGGCCACCAGATGACCGAGGCTGAAAAGCAGATCTACAAGGGTTATTTCGAGGATGCGCAGGTGAAGACGCGCACGCTTTCCGACTGGGAAGGCGACTGGCAGTCGGTCTATCCCTACCTGCTGAACGGCTCACTCGATTCCGTCATGGCCGAAAAGGCGGCCCACGGCGATAAGACCGCCGCCGAATACCGCGCTTATTACGAAGTCGGCTACAAGACCGATGTGAACCGCATCGTCATCAAGAGCGACAGCGTGGCGTTTTATAAGGACGGCAAGCCCGCTGAAGGCACCTATGTCAGCGATGGCCATGAAATCCTGACCTACAAGAAGGGCAATCGCGGTGTCCGCTACATCTTCAAGAAAACCGGCGGAGATGAGGCCGCACCGCAATTCATCCAGTTCAGCGATCACTCCATCGCCCCGGTCAAGGCGGGCCATTACCATCTCTACTGGGGCAACGACCGCAAGGCATTGCTGGACGAAGTGACCAATTGGCCGACCTATTACCCGTTCCTGATGGACGGCGGCGATATTGTGGAAGAAATGGCGGCGCATTAACTTCGCACGACATTCCGGCACGGGCATATTCGTCATGCCCGTGCTGCCTTCCTTATTGCCCCATGGTGGAGCGATGCGCCCAGCCGGTCATGCGCTTTTCAAGCCAGGCCATGATCGCATACATGGCGATGCCTTCCACCGCGAGCATCAAGAGGCCGGCAAAGACGAGCGGCACATTGAACTGGCTCTGCGCCGAACTCATCATGTTGCCGAGGCCGTAATTGGAGGCAACGGTTTCCGACACGACCGAGCCGACGAAGGCGAGCGTGATGGCGATTTTCAGCGAGCCGAAGAAATAGGGCATGGAGCGCGGAATGCCGACCTTCAGCATGATGTCCATTTTCTTTGCGCCTAGCGCCCGCAGCACATCTTCCGTTTCCGGCTCTATGGTGGCAAGCCCGGTCGCGACGTTGACGACGATGGGGAAGAAAGAGATCAGGAAGGCGGTCAACACGGCAGGGACCGTGCCGATGCCGAACCAGATGACGAGGATCGGCACCAGCGCCACTTTCGGGATGGCGTTGAAGCCGATCATCAGCGGATAAAGCCCGGCATAGATGGTTTTGGACCAGCCGATGAAAAGGCCGATGGCGAGACCGGCGGCCACCGCAATGGCGAAACCCAGCGTCGTGGTATAAAGCGTCTGCAGCGAATTCTTCCAGATCGGCGACCAATATTGCACGATGGCCTGTCCGACCCTTACCGGTGACGGCAGAATGGTGGGCGGCATTTTCAGCGCGTAGACCAACAGTTCCCACAGCAGGAAAAGCGCCAGCGTATAAAGCCATGGGGCGGCTTTCACCCAGTTGACGCGGGCAATCAGCGGCTTGCGCGGCTCGGCCGCAACGGTGCCTTCCATGATCGCGCTCATGCCGCCACCCTCGCCTGCGCGATCTCGCCATGCAGTGCCTGCACCATGTCGTTGAAACCCTTGTCATACATGATATCGAGCTGGCGCGGGCGGGCAAACGGCACGCGGTGTTCCG
This sequence comes from Agrobacterium sp. P15N1-A, assembly GCF_044626815.1. NCBI lineage: Bacteria > Pseudomonadati > Pseudomonadota > Alphaproteobacteria > Hyphomicrobiales > Rhizobiaceae > Agrobacterium > Agrobacterium sp. P15N1-A. Next base: position 549,836 of record NZ_JBIUPF010000001.1, read on the forward strand.
CCAGCACCCGGCCCGGCCTTGCGCTCATCACGAAAATCTTGTCGGCCAGAAATGTCGCCTCACGCAGATCATGGGTCACGAGGATGATGGTGACGCGCTGCGCGGCGTGCAGGTCGCGGATGACGCACCATAATTCCTCGCGGGTGAAGGCATCGAGCGCGCCGAAAGGCTCGTCCAGCATCAGCAGTTCCGGTTCGTGGATCAAGGCCCGGCAAAGATTGGCGCGCTGCTGCATGCCGCCGGAAAGCTGCCACGGATACTTCGAACCAAAACCCTTCAGGCCGACGATTTCCAGGAGACGCTCGGCTTTCGCGACATATTCCGCCTTGTGGGCGCGCAGGCGCCGGCGATGTTTCTCGACGATCTCCAGCGGCAGCAGGATGTTCTCAAGCGTGGTGCGCCAGGGCAGCATCGTCGGGTTCTGAAACGCCATGCCGACGATGGAGACCGGCTCCGTGACCTGCCGCCCGGCAACGATGACATTGCCCTTCTGCGGAATGTGCAGCCCCGTCACCAGCTTCATCAGGGTCGACTTGCCGCAGCCGGAGGGTCCGACCACGGCCGCGAATTCGCCCTTGTCGACCGTCAGGTTCAGGCCGGATACGGCCAGCGTGCCGGCGGAGCCGCCATAGCGCATGTCCACACTGTCTATTTCCACGAGATGTGACATTGCTGTTCCCGTTTTAAGTTGCTGATCGGGCGGTTGAACCCTGCAGCGTTGCGGCTTGTTTCTTCTCCCCGCCGGGGAGAAGGTGGCCCGAAGGGTCGGATGAGGGGGCAGCGCCAGCGATAGACCGAGAGCTTGCCCCCTCGTCCCGCTGCCGCGGACTTCTCCCCGGCGGGGAGAAGAAGCATGCCGCACCCGCTCACTTCGTCCATTACGGAAGCATGCGTTCTTCCTTGGCCGGCAGATAAGTCGCGTCGAACACCTGCTCCGCCTTGACGTTGCCCTTCAGGCCCATGGACACCTTGAGCGTCTCCAGCGAGGCCGCGAGCCGGGCCGGATCGACGACGCCCATGCCGTTTTCCACCACATAGGGCGTCCTGATATTCATGCTATTGGCCATGTTGAGGCGTTCAAGCTCGATGGCGCTGTCGAGCGTCTCGTTGCGCTTGAGCACGGCCGCCACACCCTCTTCGGGGTTTTTGACGGAATCGGCGAAGCCCTTGGCCAGCGCTTTCAGGAACCCCTTCACGGCATCCGGGTTTTTCTCTGCGAAATCAGTGTTTACCAGCACCGCATTGCCATAGAGATTCAAGCCGTGCTCGGCCATCAGGATGGTCGAGATATCGTCATCGGCGATGCCCTGTTTCTTGAGGTTGAGGATCACCGAAAAGGCAAAGCCGAAAACAGCGTCGACATCGCCCTTGGCGAGCATGGGTTCCCGCACCGGAAAACCGGTCGATTCGATCTTGATCTTGCTGTCATCGAGACCCGCCACCTGCTTGAAGGCGGGCCATTGCGCAAAGGCGCCATCCGGGGGCGGCGCGCCGAGCTTCTTGCCTTCCAGCGACTTCGGATCGCCGGTGACACCGAGCGACTTGCGGCCCACCACGGCAAAGGTCGGGCGCTCATAGACCATATAAACGGCCTTGATCTTCTGGCTCGGATCCTCGTCGAGGAACTTCATCACCGAGTTGATGTCGCCGAAACCCATCTGGTAGGCGCCGGTCGCCACGCGCGGAATGGCTTCCACCGAGCCGTTGCCGCTATCAATGGTGACATCGAGGCCTTCAGCCTTGAAGTAACCCTTGTCGAGCGCCAGCAGGAAACCGGCGGCGGGGCCTTCGAACTTCCAGTCGAGCGTGAATTTCACCGGCGTCTCGGCCCGCGCCTCGACGACCGGCAGCGAAAAACCAGCGGCTACACCGATGGCGGCAATGGCCAGAGCCCTGGTCAACAACCTGCGCGGTAAAATCATCTATTCCCCCTGATGGTTTTGTTGGATTGGTTGCATAAGACCCAATTCCAGCCCTCAAGGCAAGATAAAATTGCATACAAAATAGCCGTTATTTTGTATGCTTATTTTATATGCACAAACACGCACAAGGCAGGCAAAAAGCCGGCATTTTGCCCATCGCGCATGCAACGAAGCGAAAGCGGGATCGTTCACGCAGAGAACACAGCGTTCTCATTTGCCGGGGTTGCGGATCAGGGGCAGCGTGCGACAAATAGGGCCACGAACAGCAGGCGAAACAGCGGGACGGCAAGATGAATTCTGCACTGGGCATACACCACATCACCATGATTACCCGGAAGGTGCAGGCGAATGTGGATTTTTACGCCGGCTTTCTGGGCTTGAGGCTGGCCAAGCGCACGGCCGGTTTCGAAGACGCCATGCAGCTACACCTGCTTTATGGCGACGATATCGCCTCGCCCGGCTCGCTGCTCACCTTTCTCGTCTGGGAAGATGGCGGCCAGGGCCGTGTCGGTTATGGCCAGACGCTGGAGATTTCCGTGGCCATCGATCCCGCCGCCATCGGCTTCTGGCTGACGCGGGCGCTGAAATTCGGCATCCGGGCGGAAGGCCCCTCCGATGAGTTCGGCGCTCCGGTCATCCGGCTGAAGGATCCCGACGGCCTGATCGTCAAGCTGGTCGGCACGCATGCCTTTGCCGATGCGACGCCGCATGTGACGGATGATATTTCCGCGGAGGACGCCATTCGCCGAATCTATGGCGCGACGGTGCTGAGCGAAGTGCCGGAAGAAACCGTGGCGTTTCTGGAGAAACATTTCGGTTACCGGCAGGAAAGCCAGGCGGGCGCAATCCGCCGGCTCGTTTCCGAAAGCGGCGACATTATCGATGTGCGCGACGCAACCGGCTTCTGGTCGAGCGCGCCGGGCACCGGCACCGTCGATCACATCGCCTTCCGGGCGAAGGACATGGACGAGCTGAACGAGGTTCACACGGGGCTGAAATCTCTGAATTCCAGCACCACCAACGCCCACGACCGCAAATATTTCCACTCGCTTTATGTCCGCGAACCGGGCGGCGTGCTGATCGAAATGGCGACCGACGGGCCGGGCATGACAGTGGACGAACCGTTGGAATCGCTCGGGGAAAAACTGTTCATCCCACCGCTCTTCATGAAGGACGAGGCGGATGTGCGTGTCGCCCTGCCGCAATTTGCGATGCCGGGCGAAGAGCGCATCGTCTATCGCGACCTGCCCTTCGTGCACCGTTTCTATACGCCCGAGGAGCCGGATGGCAGCACCATCATCCTGCTGCACGGTTCCGGCGGCAGCGAAACGAGCCTGATGCCGCTGGCGCACCGGGCAGCGCCGCGCGCCACCCTTCTCGGCGTGCGCGGCCGCAGCACGGAGGAAGACATCGCCCGCTGGTTCCGCCGTTATCCCGATTTCAGCTTCGACCAGAAGGATATCGCCTCGGAAGCGGAAGCCTTCGCCGACTTCGTGGAGGGAGCGATACGGTCCTATGGTCTCGACCGTTCGAAACTGCGGTTTATCGGCCATTCCAATGGCGCAAATTTCTACGCGGCCTTTGCCGCGCTTTATCCCGAACTTGCCGGAGACGCCCTGCTCTATCGCCCGATGCCGGTTCTGGAAACATGGCCGCAGACCGATCTTTCCGGCCGCAATGTCCTGCTTGTGGCGGGAGAACGGGACAAATATCTCGACAAGGCGCACAAATTGCAGGGCCGGCTGGCGGCGAGCGGTGCAAGAGCCGAAATGGAAACGGTCGAGGACGGGCATGAGCTCGGGCTTGCCGATATCGAAACGGCACGGCACTGGCTGGCGGCTGCCTCCTGATTTTCGAGCGATACGCATGAGCCGAGGGGGCGACGCAGCGATAAACTGAGAGCTTGCCCCCTCATCCAGCTGCCGCGGACGGCGGGGAGAAGAAACAAGCGGCTTACTCCCTCGCCAGCCGCATCCGTCATCAACCGGGCCTTGCATAAATTCACCAAAAGGGCTTTAAAAACAGCTTCGTAATTGGAGAGTCCGTTTGGAAATCCCGCTGTTTATCCTCGCCCTCGTCGCGGCCTTCATCTACACGCTGGTCGCGAGCATCCGCAATTCAAGTCGAATCAAGTCGCTGGAACGGGAAGTTCTCAGTCTCAAGCGGCTGATGGCTGCGGGCGTGACGGCGCCTGTGGCGGCGCAGGCGGAGAGCACGGAATCCACGGCAAAACCGGATTTCGAGGCGGAAGAGGAAAGCAGGACACCTGCGGAAGACGCAGCCTTCCAGGCTGAATACGCCTCCGAACCGCAGGAAGCCGCCGCCATGGCGCAGGCGGAAGACGCCGTCCGCGAGGAAGCAGCCTCCGCTCCTGCGAGCGATACGGCATCCGCACCGGCAACGAAGGAAAGCTTCGAAAGCCTGCTCGGCGCGCGTTGGGCCGTTTGGGCCGGTGGGCTGGCGCTGGCGCTTGGCGGTATTTTCCTCGTCAAATATTCGATCGAATCGGGGCTGCTCAGCCCGGCGGTCAGGCTGTCTCTCGCCGCCATTTTCGGCCTCGTCCTCGGGATTGCCGGCGAGGCTGTCCGCCGCAAGGCGGTGCCGGGCATCGCCGCCACCTATTCTAACGCCATGATACCGGGCGTGCTGACGGCGGCCGGCGCCTTGACGCTGTTCGGCGTGGTTTATGCTGCCTATGGCATTTATGGCTATATCGGCCCCGGCACGGCTTTTGGCCTGCTCGGGCTCGTCGCCTTCGCCACCATCGGGCTTTCGCTGCTGCACGGACAGGCGCTGGCCGGTCTCGGCCTTCTCGGTTCGATGCTGACGCCGGCACTGATTTCCACCGAAACGCCGAATATCTGGGCGCTCTTCCTGTTCCTCACCATCTCCTGGCTGGCAACGGCGGCGGCGGCGCGCAGGCAGGGCTGGACCGTGGTTCCCTCTCTCGCCAATGCCGGCCTCGGCCTCTGGGCGCTGGGATATATCGGCTTTTCCGAAACGGTGAATGTCGAGCCTGTCGTTCTTTCCCTGCTCCTCATGATTGCCGGGACGATCTGGCTTTGGCCGGGAGATACGTTTGATAAAACCAACCGCGAAATCTACGCGCTGGAAGAGGCAAAAGCCGAAACGACCGCGATGCGGCTGATACACCTTTTTGCGAGGCCGTCCCTGGCGATCAGTCTCACCGTATCGCTTGCCGCTGCACTACCGGCAGTCGCCATCCTACTTTCCAGCGGTGGGGTGAGTATCCATCCCGCATTCGCGATGATAGCACTCCTTGCCGCGCTCGCTGCACTCGGTGCGAGCCGCCATTTTGCCGTCTGGCCGGCAATTTTCGCGGCCCTGACCGCACAGACCGGCATCTCGCTCCTCGGGCAACGGTTTTTCGGCTTCGATCCGTTACTCGATGGAAGCGCCGTGGTTACTTTGCCACCCGTGAGTATCGGCACGAGCCCGAACATCGCCGCGAGCCTTTCATTTGGCGCCATTCTGGTGCTGTGCGGATTTTCTTTCATCAAAAGAAAAGGTCCGGCAGACCAAAGCTTCGCGAAGTTGTGGGCGTTCCTCATCGCACTGTTCCCGGTCTGGATCGGCACGACGAGCTTTGTCCTTTTCGGCAATCTCGGCCGCGACTGGCTGCACGCCGCCTATGGCCTCGGCCTCGGACTGGTGTTGCTTGCAGGCGCCGAGTGGCTGCACCGGCAGAACAACGAGGCCTATCGCAAGCCGCTGAACATCCTCGTGCTCGGCTCCTTTGCCGCCTTCGCGCTTTGCCTGCACACGCTGACGGAGGGGCTTGCGACGACCATGCTGCTCTCCGTCATCGGTTTCATCTATGTGCTGGCAAGCCGGTACCGCAACTGGGATGTGCTGCCCTGGGTGATGGCGGTGGCAAGCGTTGCCGTTCTCGGCCGCATCGCCTGGGAACCCACCATTGTCGGGCCGCAGAACCTCGGCACCACGCCGGTCTTCAACGCGCTTCTGCCGGGTTACGGCATTCCCGCACTGCTGGCCGTCGCCTCGGCCTGGCTGCTGCGCGACTGGCCGGGGGTCAGGGCGAAGAACTTCCTGCAGGCGATTGCCAGCGTCATGGGGCTTCTCGCCGTCGCCATCCTCATCCGCCACGCGATGAATGGCGGCACGCTGGATGACAGCGTGCCGACGCTTGGCGAACAGTCGATCTATACGCTGCTAACCATCGGCTTCTCGGGCGTCTTGATGACGCTGGACCTGAAGAGCCCCAGCCCCGTCTTCCGTTACGGCTCGATGATTGCCGGCGTGATTGCCGTCATCAACGTGCTGACGATGCATTTCTTCACGCTCAACCCCTATTTCACCGGCGAAAATACCGGCCGCATCCCATTCCTCAACCTGCTCCTGATCGGTTACCTGTTGCCGGCGCTCGCCTATGGCGGCCTTGCCTATTATGCGCGCGGAAAACGTCCGCCGCCCTATGTCAGCATGCTGGCGGTGGCAGGTGCGGCACTCGGCTTTGCCTGGGCGACGCTTTCTGTGCGCCGTTTCTGGCAGGGCGAAAACATTGCCGACTGGAAGGGTTTTATGCAGGGCGAGACCTACAGCTATTCGGTGGTCTGGCTGCTGATCGGCGTGTTGCTGCTGATGCTGGGATCGCGCTTTAATGCCCGCAGCCTGCGTCTGGCATCGGCCGCCTTCGTGCTGATCTCCGTCGCCAAGGCCTTCCTGATCGACATGAGCAACCTTGAAGGCGTGCTGAGAGCCCTGTCCTTCATCGGACTCGGCGCGGTGCTGATCGGCATCGGCCTGTTCTACCAGAAAATCCTCACCCGGAAGCCGCAGGCATGATCGCGGCCGAGGCTTTCGCGCCCTATGCGGCGCTTGCGCAGGATTTGATACCGCACGCCGCCGATACGGGCGACGGCTCGCATGATCTTGCCCATATTCACCGCGTCTTCCGCAACGCCATGCGCATCCATGCGGGCGAAGGCGGCGATGGCACCGTGCTGGCCGCCAGCGTGCTGTTGCATGATTGCGTGGCGGTGGAGAAGAACTCGCCGCTCCGCGCTCAGGCCTCACGGCTCGCGGCGGAAAAAGCCGCAGGTATTCTCGAGGCGCTCGGCTGGCAACGGCAGGATATCGACGCCACCGCCCATGCCATCACCACCCACAGCTTTTCCGCCAATATCGAGCCGCAGACGCTGGAGGCGAAAATCCTTCAGGACGCCGACCGGCTGGACGCCATCGGTATGGTGGGGGCGGCGCGCTGCTTTTATATTGCCGGACGCATGGGCTCGGCGCTTTACGACCCGGTCGACCCGCTGGCGAAGGAGCGGCCGCTTGACGACCGCGCCTTTGCCATCGACCATTTCGAAACCAAGCTGTTCAAGCTGGCCGACGGCTTTCGCACCGAGACGGGCCGGCAGATGGCCAAGGCCCGCCATGAGCGGCTGAAACAGGTGCTGGACCTGTTTCTCGACGAGATTTGAGGAGACCCGAGATGCGCGTGACCGAACTCAACATCTATCCGCTGAAAAGCGCGCGCGGCATTCCCCTCTCCGAAAGCATTGTTTCGGCCGAAGGCCTGCCGGGCGACCGTCGCGCCATGCTCATCGATCCCACCGGCCATTTCATCACCCAGCGCGAATTGCCGGCCATCGCCACGGTTCTGGCCCGGCATGAGGATGACGGTATGCTGCTTTCGCGGGAAGCGGACGGCGAGGTTCTCGCAAGACCTTCCGGAGAGCGCATGGATGTGGCGGTGTGGAAATCGATCGTCAGCGCCAATATCGCCGATGGCGAGACCAACGACACGCTTTCGGCATGGCTGGGGCGCGAGGTGAAGCTGGTGTTCTTCGACGACGCCTCGAAACGCATTGCAAGCCTCGAATGGACCGGCAACGAAACGCCCGTCACCTTTGCGGACGGTTACCAGATTCTCGTCACCACCACCGCCTCGCTTGCCGCGCTGAACGACAATATGCGCGCCAATGGCGAGGACGCGGTCGGCATGGAGCGGTTCCGGCCCAATATCGTGCTTGATACGGACGAGCCATGGGCCGAGGACCGCTGGGCGGCCATCGAGATCGGCGGCATTCGTTTCGATCTCGTAAAACCCTGCGCCCGCTGCATCATGACCACGCAGGACCAGACGACCGGTTCCCGCGATGTGCCCTCCCCCATGAAAGCCATGGGCCGCATCCGCATGTCCGGCGACCGGCGCGTGCCCGGCCCGCTGTTCGGCTGGAACGTGACGCCGCGTGGTGAAGGCAGGCTGTCGGTTGGCGATGTGGCGAAGGTGATCGAGGAAAGGCCGGAAGGCTGGGCGATCAAGCGGCGGTAAGTTACTGGTTCACGTCAACCGAACATAGCCACGGTGCAATGTTTAGGATGGCGCACCCTCTCTCCCTCACCCTGCGCTCGTCACAGGAATGAGTAGACGGAGGGTTCATCACCTCACGGCTTGCGCGCCCCGACGATCAGGAAAATCGGGCGGCGATCTTCGTGCCTGAGTTCCGGCCGCTCGGCCATCAGGGCTGGATCAGGCCTCGGTTCCGCCAGCCGCTTCAAAACGAATCCGGCGGCCAGGAGACCGTTGAGAATGCCTGACACCGTGCGGTGATATTTGACCACATCGTCCGCCATCCAGTTGGAGTGGCGCACGCCCTCGCTTTGATAATTATCGAGCGGCCAGTGCAGGATTTCGCCATCCTCGCCATAAAACCAGTCCTGTTTTTCCAGCGCCGTGAAAACGGGATGTTCGATGGAAAAGATGAAATCGCCGCCGGATTTCAGCACGGCGAAAATCTTTGCGAATGCCCCGTCGAGATCGCGGACGTAATGCAGGGCGAGAGAACTCAGCACCACATCGAAACTTTCCTGCGGAAAATCGATGTCTTCGATAGCGGCGCGACAGTATTCGATGCCGGGCCCGCCATTTATCTCGGCGGCCCGGCGCAGCATATTCTCCGACAGATCGACGCCAACGATATGGGCCGCCCCCTGCTCTGCGGCATAACGGCAATGCCAGCCGAAACCACAGCCGAGATCGAGAAAATCCGTGCCTTTCAGGTCCGGCAGCATGGCGCGCAATTCGTGCCACTCGCCGGCCTGACGCAGACCTTCCACGGAGCGCGGCATGGCGCTGTAGCGCTCGAAAAACCCGGGATCGTCGTAGATATTCTGTTTCATCGTCGTCTCTCCGGTGGCCGGCATGTGGGGCATTCCATCAATCCCATGAATAGTGGCCGTCAAGAAAAGTCGCTAGTGGGACCGGCTGACAAAAGATAATATTCATCCCACCGTAGCGGAATCCGCGGCAAGCCATGTCCCTCTTTTTGGGGGGCGAGGCGCCGCGATGGGGGAATATTCATGTCGCAAGCCACACGCCAGACCATGCCCTGGCTGATTATCGCCGCCGGCTCGCTGATTGCGGTCATGACCTTCGGGCCCCGTTCGGCCATGGGCTTTTTCCAGCTGCCGATGCTCGCCGATACCGGCTGGGACCGTTCCACCTTCGGTCTCGCCATGGCCCTGCAGAACCTGTTCTGGGGTCTCGGCCAGCCCTTCTTCGGCGCCATCGCCGATAAATACGGCACGGGCCGCGTGCTCGTGCTTTCCGGCCTGCTCTATGCCGCCGGCCTCATCTGCATGTCCTTCGGCACCTCGCCCTTCTGGCTGCATTTCGGCGGCGGCGTTCTCGTCGGGCTCGGCATTGCCGCCGGCTCCTTCAGCGTCATCCTTTCGGCCTTTGCGCGCCATGTCACGCCGCAGCAGCGTTCGCTTGCCTTCGGCATCGGCACCGCGGCGGGTTCGGCCGGCATGTTCCTGTTCGCGCCGATCAGCCAGGGCCTGATTTCCACCTATGGCTGGTCGGACAGCCTCGTCTGGCTTGCAGCGATGATGATGCTCGTGCCGCTGCTCGCCTTTCCGATGCGCGGCAATTCCTCTTCCGGCAGCCAGTCGCAGGCACAGTTCCAGCAGACGGCGGGCGAAGCGCTGAAGGAGGCGCTCGGCCATAAAAGCTACCTGCTTTTGACCACGGGCTTTTTCGTCTGCGGTTTTCAGGTGGCCTTCATCACCGCGCATTTCCCGGCCTATCTCGGCGATATCGGCATCGAACCGCGCTACGCCGTCATCGCCATGGCGCTGATCGGCTTCTTCAACATCATCGGGTCGCTTGCCGCCGGCGTCATCGCCCAGCGTTATTCGAAACCCTATCTGCTGGCCTATATCTATCTCGCCCGTTCGGTTGCTGTCACCGCTTTCCTGCTTCTGCCGCAATCGCCGCTTTCGGTCATCATCTTTGCGGCCGTGATGGGCATTCTCTGGCTTTCTACCGTGCCGCCGACCAATGCGCTGGTGGCGATCATGTTCGGCACGCGCCATCTCGGCATGCTCGGCGGCGTCGTGTTCCTGTCGCACCAGATCGGCTCGTTCCTCGGCGTCTGGCTCGGCGGCTTCCTTTACGACAGGCTGGGTTCCTATGATCTCGTCTGGTGGCTGGGCGTCGGCATGGGGATTTTCGCGGCCATCGTGCATTGGCCCATTCAGGAACGGCCGGCTCCGCGGCCTGCAATGGCCTAGTCAGACAGCCTTATCGAGGGCGGGCGGCCTCGACCGGCCCTCCGTCGCCCTGCGCTCAAGCGCCTTCAGCGCCGCCTGCACGAAACCGTCGCGGGCGGCGTTTTCGTTGAGCCCACGCGGATCGTAGACATGCCGGTTGAGGAAATGGGCGGTGAGGCGGAAAGCCGCTGCAAGGCTGTCAGGATCGGCGGCCTTCGACTGGCCTTCGCTTAAGAAAGCCGGAAGCGACAGCATCCGCTCCGCATAGGGCGCACCTGCCGTGCGGCAAACCGCCCTGCCCGTTTTCGGCGATACATAGATGAGGTCGGTGCGCAGCCCCGTCGCCGCGCATTCGCTAAGATCGAGCCCGAAACCGAGTTCGTTCAGCACCGCCAGTTCGAAGCGCACGAATAACTCCCCGGCATCGACGGGGTCATGCAGATTGTCGAGAATGATATCCAGCGCCTGATAGAGATGCGGGTGCGGATCGCGCTCCGGCAGAAGCCTGAGCAAGGCGCCCATGGCCTGCACGCCATAAACGGCGGTTGCCGTTTCCATCAGCTGCGCAGCGCGCAATTGCAGCGGCTCGATGCGGAATTCACCCAGATGATCGTGAAGGCGCGCCCGCCAGATCACATCAACCCGGTTGCCTGCCTGTAGCACCGGCTGCATGCTGCGGGAACGGCCGGAACGCACCAGCCCCAGATGGCGGCCACGCGAAGGGGTCATCACCTCGGCGATGACACTCGTCTCGCCATGGCGTTTGACGCCGAGAATGATTGCCTCTTCCTGCCACTGCATGAAACGCGTCCGAATTTCGATTCAGGATTTCGATTCAGGCCCGATCATACCCGATCTGGCGGCAAAACGTTATTCTTTTACGGCATCGTCGACCACGCCGACGAGGTTGAGAACGAAATCGACAATTTCGTTTTCCCCGAAGGGCTTGCCGAGCAATGGCGCGTGCATGAGATCATCCGGAAAACCCGTCGTGTCGCCATAACCGCTGACGAAACCGAAGGGAATGCCCGCATCGCGCAGCCCGCGCGCGAAATCGTAACTCTTGCCATCGGTCAGGCTGACATCGAGAAGCACGCAATCGGCGCCGCCCTCTTCGACGGCCTGCCTCGCCTGCGCAAGCGTGGTGGCGATGGCAACGGATTCCACCCCCATGGACTGGAGAACCGCTTCGACATCGAGCGCCACCAGATATTCATCCTCAACGATGATAACCCGTTGTGGCACCATATGTTTTCTTCTTCCTAAAAAAATAGGACCGCACGGCTCGAAGCTGCGGTCTCCGACACGATTCTCCCGTGAGATATCACGACAGGAGTCGCAAATTACGGCTCCACCGTCATTTAAAAAAGACATGTCAAAGGAAGATCAGATGAAGGGTCTTTGCCGCTTTTCATCGCTTTCCCAACCCGCCAGATTGCTCAAGCCGGCATCGTCCAGCACCAGACAGCCCTTGTCCGTCCAGCGGATGAGGCCGCGATCGACCAGCTTTCTCAAGGTCTTGTTGGTGTGAACGATGGAAAGGCCGAGTGTGTCGGCCACATGCTGCTGGGTGACCGGGATCGGCGTTTCCCCCCTTATGAGGTTGACCGCCTTTGCCTTGCTGTAGAGGAAAACTATCAGATAGGCAGCGCGCTCCAGCGCCGTGCGCCGCCCGATGCTGAGGAGATGGCTGTCGAGCATGCGTTCCTCGCTCGCCGCGATCCACGTCAGGTCATAGGCAAGCGTCGGATGATCCGTGAAGAGGTTGTTGAGGCGGGAGCGCTCGAAAACGCATAGCGTTACCGGCGACAGCGCCTCCACCGAATGCTGCATTTCCCCCATCACCGTGCCCTGAAGACCGACGAGATCGCCGGGCATGACATAGTTGAGGATTTGCCGCCGGCCGTCCTCCAGCGTCTTGTAACGGAAAGCCCAGCCCTGCAAAACGGTGTAAAGATGGGCGCTGTGCGAGCCCTCCATCAGGATGACGGAGCCGCTTTCCACCGCAAGTTCCCCCGTCTTGAAACGCGAGACGAAATCCAGCTCGGAAGAGGAAAAATCCCGAAAATGCGGCAGGTCGCGCAGGGGACATTGCTGGCACGGGGTGGTGGAAATTCCGTTCGGTTTTTTTGGCGACATGAATATCCGTCATCGAAAAAGGTTGCGCCCAATTGTTTTGGAACAACCCGCCCGAACGTATTCGGTTCCCGATGGTGGGTGAAGATATTCAGTTCGTTCAAGGATTGCGTCGCGCCCCGCCTCGAACACACAAAAGCGAAGGGCTTGGGCAATCTCGACGTTCGCGTTGGTTCGCGACATTTCACGCCCGTCATTCCGGCTCAAGGCCGGAAGACGGAAGCGGGTGTGGTTTCGCGCCGCGCATATCGCGCCTGCGCGTTACCCCCGCGGGAACTCAAGTCCCATTTCACGGAAGCGCTCGGGGTCGTCGCCCCAGTTCTCGCGCACCTTGACGAACAGGAAGAGATGCACCGGCTGTTCGAGGATTTCCGACAGCTCCTTGCGCGAGGCGGTGGAGATGGCCTTGATCGCATCGCCGTTCTTGCCGAGCGCGATCTTCTTCTGGCTGTCGCGCTCGACATAGATCACCTGCTCGATGCGCACGGAGCCGTCCTTGCGTTCTTCCCATTTTTCGGTCTCGACATGCGAAGCGTAGGGAAGCTCCTGATGCAGGCGCAGGAACAGTTTTTCTCGGGTGATTTCGGCAGCGAGCTGGCGCATCGGCAGATCGGAAATCTGGTCTTCCGGATAATACCACGGGCCTTCCGGCAGTTCGGCGGCCAGATAGTTCATCAGGTCCTCGCAACCCGAACCGTTGGTCGCCGAGATCATGAAGGTGCGATCGAAGGCGACCGTTTCATTGGCGGCGGCGGCGAGTTTCAGAAGGTCTTCGCGCTTCACCTGATCGATCTTGTTGAGGCAGAGGATTTTCTTCTGCGGGACATCCTTCAGACCTTCGAGGATGGTCTCCGCATCGCCCTTCAGGCCGCGTTCGCTGTCGATCAGCAGCAGGATGAGGTCCGCGTCCTTCGCGCCGCCCCAGGCGGAGGTGACCATGGCGCGGTCCAGCCGGCGGCGCGGCTTGAAGATGCCGGGCGTGTCCATGAAAACGATCTGGGCGTTGTCGTGAATGGCGATGCCTCGCATCACCGCGCGCGTCGTCTGCACCTTGTGGCTGACGATCGAAACCTTGGCGCCCACCAGCCGGTTCACCAGCGTCGACTTGCCGGCATTTGTGGGGCCGATGAGGGCGACAAAGCCGGAGCGGGTCGGAAGGGCGGCATCTTCGCCAGTCATGGCGGGGTTTTCGTGATCGGTCATGATATCCATTCAAGGTCAGAGGTATTCAACATGCGGCCAAAGGGTCCGCCATGCGCTCGATGTTCAGCACCCGGTTCGCCGGGCGCTCAGTTCCGGGTGGAGGTCTTCTGCCAGACGCCTTCGCGTTCCAGCAATCTTGTTGCCGCCACCTGTTCGGCCGCGCGCTTGGAGCGCTCGACGCCGGTTTCCGGCTTCACGCCGGGAATTTCGACAGTCACCGTAAAGCGGGGATCGTGATCCGGTCCGGAGCGATCGTCAACCCGGTAAGAGGGCGTCACCGCAAATCTGGCATGCGCCCATTCCTGCAACTCGGTCTTGGCGTCGCGTCGCCCGGCATCCACGCTTGTTGCGCGGCCCTGCCAATATTTCAGAATGAATTTGCGCGAGGCTTCCAGCCCGCCATCCAGATAGATGGTGGCGATAAGGCTTTCGACGACATCGGCGCGCACGTTCAGCATCGCCTTGCCTGTCAGCTTCTTCACGTCGGATCCGGTGCGGATGAAATTATGCAGGCCCATCTCGTCGCCGATCGCGGCGCAGGATTCGGCGCTGACGAGCTGGTTCAGACGAACCGAAAGCTCGCCTTCGGTGGCGTTGCGGAAGGTGGAGAACAGCAATTCGGCGACACAGAGGCCGAGAACACGGTCGCCTAAAAATTCCAGCCGCTCGTAATTGCCGGCCGCTGCCGAGCGGGCGCTGGCATGGGTCAAGGCCCGGTCCAGCCGGGCCTTTTCCTTGAATTCATATCCGATCAACGCTTCCAGACGCGAAATCTCGTCCGCCGAAAGCGGCTTGGTCTTGCTCATTCCACAACCTTGAAGAGGCGGTCCCAACGCATGTTGGCTGGCCATTCCCAAATGCGGCTGAACGGCGTGTCATTGCCCAGCGAGAAGAAGATGACGCTGGCGCGGCCGATCAGGTTTTCTTCCGGCACGAAACCGACATCGAAACGGCTGTCGAGCGAATTGTCGCGATTGTCGCCCATCATGAAATAATGGCCTTCCGGCACCACGAATTCGCGGGTGTTGTCGCCACGCGAGTCGGGCGACTGATCGAGCGTATCGTAGGTGACGCCGTTATCCAGCGTTTCACGGAAGACCGGCACATTGGCGCCCGGATCGGCGCGGTAATCGGAGGTGAAGGTGCCATCGGGCTGCTTCGGCACCGGCTGACCGTTGATGAACAGCACGCCGTTGGTCACCTGGATGCGGTCGCCCGGCAGGCCGACGAGACGCTTGATGTAATCGACTTCAGGATTGGGCGGCAGGCGGAAGACCACGACATCGCCGCGCTTGGGCTTGCTGAATTCCAGAATACGGCCCGAAAACAGGTTCGGCGAGAAAGGCAGCGAATATTTCGAATAGCCGTAGGAGAACTTGTTGACGAAAAGATAGTCGCCAACCAGAAGCGTCGGCATCATCGAGCCGGACGGGATCGTGAAGGGCTGAAACAGCACGGTGCGGATGACCATGGCCAGCAGCAGCGCCTGAATGATGACCTTGACGTTCTCCCAGAGGGCGTTCTGCTTCTTTTCAGCTTTTTCCGACACTTAAAGACCTGCCTGATTGTTTCCCGGCTTCTTCGGCTTCACGAAGGCTTCCGGGCCGTTGTTTGTCGCGCCTGCGGCGGGTGAAGCGGTTTCACGCAGCCGGCAACGCTTTCATATTTCTGCGACTTCTCTAGAACCTTTCCAGCCCGAAGGGAAGCGCTTCTGTGACACGTCCGCAAATAGGACGCCAATGCGGCTTCACCGGGTCTTACCCGTTCACGGGAAGCGCCTCGATAATCACAAATGCCTGAGCGTAAGGAAAATCGTCCGTGATCGTCAGGTGAATATTGGCGCGGTGGCCGGCGGGCAGCAGCGCCGCCAGCCTTTCCCCTGCCCCATTGGTCAACACCATGGTCGGCTTGCCGCCCGGCAGATTGACGACGCCCATATCCTTCCAGAAAACGCCGTTCGCAAGGCCGGTCCCCAGCGCCTTGGAACAGGCTTCCTTGGCGGCGAAACGCTTGGCATAGGAAGCCGCGCGGTTCTTGCGGCCATCGGATTTGGCGCGCTCGATATCGGTGAAACAGCGATGGGTGAAGCGCTCGCCGAAACGTTCGATCGATTTTTCAACGCGGCGGATGTCGATCAGGTCGCTACCCAATCCAATGATCATTTCAGCATCTCCTCGATCAAAACGATTTCAGGTCGCATAGACCTGAAATCGTTTTGATCTCGTTACATAGTTGGAGCGGGATTTCAGGCGAAAACCGCTCACACTTTTCGCCATCCCGCTCTAGGAAGCATTCTTGTTGGCGGCGCGATGCGCGAGATTTTCCATCTTGCGGCGCTGGAAACCGCTGATGAGACCATAAACGGCGATATAGGCGATGACCGCGCTGATAACGGCAGGAAGCAGCGCGCCGATGGTCATGGGTTCCAGCACCGGCGTCCATATCTGCCGGAATTCGAGATGGCTGAACAGCGCCACGAAATCCACGTGCGCCGCACTTTCCGTCTTTTGCCGGCCGAGGATGAAGTGCCCCAGCTCCCAGGTGGATGCCCAGATGAAGGGAAATGTCAGTGGATTGGCGAAGGTGGTGCCGAGCGCCGCCGCCACGAGATTGACGCGCATGAGAAAACCGAGCGCCATGGCGATGATGATATGAACGCCGAGAAACGGCGTCCACGCCACGCCGACACCGAGAGCGACACCGGCGGCAACCGAATGCGGAGAGGCGGAAAGCCGCAGAAGGCGCAGCTTCATATAGCGCAACGAACGGGAAAAGCCCGTGCGCGGCCAGAAGAGGTCGCGAATCTTCTCTGAAAAACCAACGGGTTCACGGCGGCGAAACGGCATGGGGGCAGTCTATTTCATCCCCCCGGCCGCGCCAAGAGCATCATAGATGACGCAGGGATTTCTTTTGCAGGTGTATTCTCCGCTTCCGTCATTCCGGCCTTGAGCCGGAATCCAGCCGACGTGCGTCTGCGCGGCGAGAAGACTCTTTCCAGCCCAAGGACTTGGGCTGGCTGGATGCCGGATCAAGTCCGGCATGACGGACTCGGGATGTCACGAATACAGTGAATAGCGAGCCTTCGATATCAGTCCCAATTTAGTGTCGTCTATTGCGACAGGGGACTGAACCGGGATTTTTTGCGGCGTATTGGTCAACCAGTTTGGGACAACCGCTTGAAGCGCGCATTCACATAGTTTTGCAAGATACAGGGGCGAGCGCGCCAACAAACGGCCGCGCACCCCCGAGTCTCATACGCATGGCGACGGGCTGCCATGCGCTGAGTGCATTACCGGCGGAACAGGCCGCGGTCGATTTCGCGCTGGCGGAATTCCAGGTCGACATTCGACACGGAAGCGCTGAGATATTCGAATTCGCGTTCCTGGGTGGTCTTGCCACGAACGGCGCGGGCGATCTTGCGAAGCGGAGTAAACATGATTTTCGGTCCTTTCGGTTTGGAACTGGCGTTTCTCATCGGTGTTCATCCACCGGCACGCCGCGTTTCCTTCTCTTCAATTTCTGAGAAGAAAATAGTCGTAAACCGCCTCCACCACCAGAGACAGGAAAAGGCCGCTGCCATGCACGAAACGCATAACAGCGGTCTTTTAGTATTTGCAAAGGATCAAAAATGCCTCAATCGAAGGCACGCGTCACGGTCGAGACGCAATCGAGATCCTTGAGCTGCGACAGAAGCTGGTTCAGCTGCCTGAGATCCCAGACTTCGACATCCAGCGCCAGCTCGGAGAAATCCGTGCCGATGCGCACCATGTTGAGGCCGCGAATATTGACGTCCAGCGTTGCAATCGACTGCGCCACCGAGGCGAGCGTGCCCGGCTCGTTCAGCGCATTGATCATCACCCGCGCCATGAAGCGCGACTTGTTCGCCTCATCGAGATCCCAGCGGACATCGATCCAGCGCTCCGGTTCATCGTCGAAGCGTTGCAGCGCCGGCGCCTGAATGGGATAGATGGTGATGCCCTTGCCTTTTTCCATGATGCCGACGATGCGGTCACCCGGAACGGCGCCGGCGGCACCGAAATGCACGTCGACATTGCCGGAAAGGCCACGGATCGGCAGCGGGTCCGGTCCATCCAGCATTTCGGCCGCGCCATCGTCCTCAAGCACCGAACGCGACTTGCCGGGGATCTTGAAGACCATGCCGGAGGCGCTGCGCATGTTGAACCAGCCATCGTCGCCGGTCATCTTCACCGTGACGCGCTCATCCTGATAATCCGGATAGACCGCACGCAGCACATCGAGTGAGGAAACCTCACCGCGACCGACGGCGGCGATGGCGTCTTCGACATCCTTCTGCGCCAGGCGATGCAGCACGGGCTTCAGGGCTTCCCGCGAGAAGGCCTTGCCGGCGCGCTCGAAGGTGCGTTCCAGAATACGGTAACCGAGGCCGGAATATTGCTTGCGAATGGCCATGCGGGTGGCGCGGCGGATGGCCGAGCGGGCCTTGCCGGTCACCACCACCTCTTCCCAAGCGGCCGGCGGCACCTGCACGCCGGAGCGGATGATCTCCACCTCGTCGCCGTTGTTGAGACGGGTGACGAGCGGCATGATCCGGCCGTTGATCTTCGCGCCAACCGTGGTGTCACCGATATTGGTGTGAACCGCATAGGCGAAATCGATGGGCGTCGCGCCGCGCGGAAGCGCAATCAGCTTGCCCTTGGGCGTGAAGCAGAACACCTGATCCTGGAAGAGTTCGAGCTTGGTATGCTCGAGGAACTCTTCCGGGCTGTCGCCTTCGGCCAGCGATTCGATGGTGTGGCGCAGCCAGGAATAGGCGTTGCTCTCCGGCGAGAGCAGATCGCCCTCCCCGTTCTCGCCATCCTTGTAAAGCGCATGGGCGGCGATGCCGAATTCGGCGATCTCATGCATGCGCTTGGTGCGGATCTGCAGCTCGATACGCTGGCGCGACGGGCCGACGATGGTGGTGTGGATGGAGCGATAATCGTTCTGCTTCGGGGTGGAGATGTAATCCTTGAAGCGGCCCGGCACCACGCGCCAGCGGGTGTGCACTATGCCCAGCGCCCGGTAGCAGGAGGGAATGTCGTCCACCAGAATGCGGAAACCGTAAACATCGGAAAGCTGCTCGAAGGAGAGCGACTTCGACTGCATCTTGCGGAACACCGAATAGGGCTTCTTCTGACGCCCTTTGACGTTGGCCCCGATGAGGCCGTTCGCCACGAGAAGCTCGCGCAACTCGTCCTCGATCTTCTTGATCAGCCCTTCATTGCGCGTTTCCAGCTCCTGAAGGCGGTTGGTCACCGTCTCGTAGGCTTCCGGGTTGAGATAGCGGAAGGACAAGTCCTCCAGCTCGTCGCGCATATCCTGCATGCCCATGCGGCCGGCGAGCGGCGCATAGATTTCCATGGTTTCTTCGGAAATGCGGCTGCGCTTGTCGGCCGGCATATATTCCATGGTGCGCATATTGTGCAGGCGGTCGGCGAGCTTCACCAGGAGAACGCGCACGTCGTCGGAAATCGCGAGCAGTAGCTTGCGCAGGTTTTCCGCCTGCTTGGCCTTGCGGGTAACGAGGTCGAGCTTCTTGAGCTTGGTCAGCCCCTCCACCAGCCGGCCGATATCCTCGCCGAACAGCTCGTCGATTTCAGCGCGGGTGGCGGTGGTGTCCTCGATCGTATCGTGCAGCAACGCCACCGCGATGGTCGATTCGTCGAGATGCATTTCGGTGAGGATCGCGGCAACTTCGAGCGGATGCGAAATATAGGGGTCGCCATTGGCCCGCTTCTGCTGGCCGTGTTTCTGCATGGCGTAAACATAGGCCTTGTTCAGCAGGGCCTCATTCGCATCCGGTTTATATTTTTGAACCCGCTCGACGAGTTCGTATTGCCGCATCATGCGATATTCCACAAAAAGAAAGCGCGCCAACCTGAGGGTCGGCGCACAATGCTGCATCAATAGGGATCAGATTATGACGGCAACTATTGACAGACGGTAACCGCCGCCTGCCAAAGGCATCATAAAATCCTATCAATAATCGTCATTTTTTTCCGGCGGCACAAGGCCTTCGATGCCGGCCAGCAGTTCTTCTTCCGACATCTGGTCGAAAGTAACGGTTTCCGGCTGGTCGTCTTCCTCGCTGTCGGCAGCGGCAGCGGCAAGCGTGACCGGATCGGGCTCGGGCTCGTCCACTTCCACATGCTTCTGCAGCGAATGGATCAGGTCTTCCTTCAGGTCGTCAGGCGACAGCGTCTCGTCGGCGATTTCGCGCAGCGCCACAACCGGGTTCTTGTCGTTGTCGCGGTCAACCGTGATGGAAGAGCCCTGAGAAATCTGGCGCGCACGGTGGCTGGCGAGAAGCACCAGCTCGAAACGGTTGTCTACTTTATCAATGCAATCTTCAACTGTGACGCGGGCCATTGCCTGTCCTTTGCGGGTCGTAATGTCGTGGATCAGAGCGCCGTGCGATGTTCGGGGTGCACAAGGGTTGCTCTAACCTATTGAATCTGCGCTTCGTGCCTTGCGAAAAACATTCAAGATTTCTCGCGACGATGCTTTCCAGCTTCCGATACAGCCATTGGCCGCGGAATTCAAGTTTTTCCTGTCTTTGGCGTCTTTTGGCACCTTATTGCCCACCTTTGGCGTCTGATGAACAAAATGTCTAGAAGAATTGTCTTGGAATAAGGGGGAAGGTAGCTTACTTAAAACGCAACGGCGATACGCAAAGCTCGTTGATACGACATGTTTTTTTGCGTTATCGACCGGATATAAAAGCCAGATAATGGCCTTTCCAAAAAAAGGAATGGGATGGAATGTTCGATCCACGGGAGAAAATTGCGCTCTTCATAGACGGAGCCAATCTTTATGCAGCATCGAAAAGCCTGGGATTCGATATCGACTACCGCAAGCTCCTGAAGGCGTTTCAAAAGCGTGGATATCTGCTGCGCGCCTATTATTACACCGCGCTCATCGAAGATCAGGAATATTCCTCGATCCGCCCGCTGATCGACTGGCTGGATTATAACGGCTACAAGGTCGTGACGAAGCCGGCGAAGGAATTCACCGACGCTCTCGGCCGCCGCAAGATCAAGGGCAACATGGATATCGAACTGGCAGTCGATGCCATGGAACAGTCCGAGACGGTCGATCATCTGGTGCTCTTCTCCGGCGACGGCGATTTCACCACGCTGGTGGACGCGCTGCAGCGCAAGGGCCGCAAGGTTTCCGTGGTTTCCACCATGGCCACGCAGCCCGCCATGATCGCCGATGACCTGCGCCGCCAGGCCGATCACTTCATCGATCTGATGACGCTGAAGGCCGAGATCGGGCGCGACCCGAACGAGCGCCCTGCCCGGCACGCCGAAAGCCCGGAAACGATCTGATCCCGGCTTTCGCATGGCTGATATTTCAGAAACGCGCCCGTCGCAAAGACGGGCGCGTTTTTGTTTGACACCCTGTCGGCAGGGCAAAAATTCCCCTTTGAATTAACAACCATCAAATCCGGCCGGTCGAAATTATATCTTGGTTAATTTTAGACGTGTCTAAATCACGCAACGACACCAGCGACGTGATTTGGGTGTCAAAGCAGGATGACTAGACATGCATGGCCAGACAAAAACCGACCGACAGCTCGATGAAAGACTGAATTTTCTGGGGCTCGGCCACGAGCAGCGGCAAAATCTTTCAGACATGAAGGGCGTCATCACCGGCTCTCTCGATGCATCTCTGGATCGTTTTTATGCGAAGGTTCGCTCAGTGCCGGAGACGGCGAAATTTTTCGCCAACGACGCGCATGTGCAGCACGCCAAGGGCATGCAGCTCAAACACTGGGCAAGGATCGCTTCCGGCACATTCAATGCGGATTATACCGACGCCGTAACCGCCATCGGCCGCACCCATGCGAGACTGGGGCTGGAGCCGAGATGGTACATCGGCGGTTATGCCCTGATGCTCGACGGCATCGTCAAGGCCCTGGTCGAGTCCGAGTTGAAGGGCTTTTTCATGGAAAAGAAGGCCAAGAAGGTGAAGGACGCCTTGTCGGCCACCATCAAGGCCGCCCTTCTCGACATGGATTATTCGATTTCCGTCTATCTCGACGTGCTGGCCGCCGAGCGGCAGAAGGTGGAAGCCGAGCAGGCGCAGATGAAGAAGGAACAGGAACACGTTCTCGCACTGCTCAACAACGCCCTCGACAGGCTGGCCAATGGCGACCTCACCTCCAGCATCGGCGAAAAGACCGCACCGCAATTCGAAGGGCTTGTCGCCAATTTCAACGCTGCGGTCGGCAATCTCTCCGGCGCATTTGCGCAGATCGTCGAAGAAGCGAACAAGATTTCCGGCAATACGCGCGAGCTGACTTCCGCGACCGACGATATGGCCCACCGCACGGAGCAGCAGGCCGCCGCCCTTGAAGAAACCGCCGCCGCCGTCGAGGAAATCACCACCATTTCCAAATTGTCGGCGCAGCGATCCGAGGAGGCCAAGGCCATTGTCGAAAGCTCGGCCGTTGAAGCCGCGCGCTCGCGCGATGTGGTGACGGAAGCGGTGAAAGCAATGGGGGCCATCGAGGACTCATCGCAGAAGATCACCCAGATCATCTCCGTCATCGACGAGATTTCGTTCCAGACCAATCTTCTGGCGCTGAATGCCGGCGTCGAGGCCGCGCGCGCCGGCGAGGCCGGCAAGGGGTTCGCCGTCGTCGCCCAGGAAGTGCGTGAACTCGCACAGCGCTCCGCCACCGCCGCGAAGGAAATCAAGACGCTGATCGCCAAGTCTTCCGAAGACGTGATGCAGGGTGTTTCGCTGGTCAACAAGACGGGCGAATCCCTGAATACGATCGGCAACAAGGTGGATCACATCCAGGAACATATCGCCTCGCTGACCAAGGCGGCGCAGGAACAGTCCGTCGGCATTCAGGAAATCAATGCCGCCATCAACAGCATGGACAACCTGACCCAGAAGAATGCGGCTATGGTGGAAGAGACGAATGCGGCGACGCATAATCTGAGCGATGTCAGCGCCAATCTGGCGGCGCTTGTCAGCCGGTTCAGCGTTTCGACGACGAAGGCGCATGTGGAGCGGACGTACCGGGCGGCGTGACGGGCACGGCGGGCAGCAACACACTCCCGTCATCCCGGCCTTGAGCCGGGATCCAGCCAGCCCAAGTCCTTGGGCTGAAAGGACTCTTTCCACGGCGCAGACGCGCCATGGCTGGATGTTGGATCAAGTCCGGCATGACGGAAGAACAAGTGGCGAAAGGCCGCCACCCTCTACGCCGCTAAATTTCCTGCCGCTCAGGCATTGCCACCCTTCAGCAACCGCGATTTCTGCCGGTTCCAGTCGCGTTCCTTCTCCGTCTCGCGCTTGTCGTGCAGCTTCTTGCCCTTGGCGAGCGCCAGCTCAAGCTTCGCGCGGCCCCTGTCGTTGAAATAGATCTTCAAGGGCACCAGCGTCATGCCTTCACGGTTGATGCCGGCGCGCAGGCGGTTGATCTCGCGCTTGCTCAGGAGCAGCTTGCGGCGACGGCGCGGCTCGTGGTTGAAGCGGTTGGCCTGCAGATATTCCGGCAGGTGGGAATTGATGAGCCAGATTTCATCGCCCTCGTCAGACGCGTAGGATTCGGCGATATTCGCCTTGCCTTCGCGCAGCGACTTGACCTCGGTGCCGGTCAGCACGAGCCCTGCCTCATAGGTGTCGATGATTTCGTAGTTGAAGCGAGCCTTGCGGTTTTCCGCAACGATCTTGTTCACCACGCGCTGGCTGCCTTTGGGGGCCATGATATTTCAATCCCTTGTTTTTCTTATTGCGCCTTCGGCTTACCGCCGAGAGCGGTTTTCGAACCCCTATTTAATGTTGTCGCCGCGAAAAGAAAAGGCGCGCCGAACGGCTTCTGTTGCGAAGCGGTTCATGGCGCGCCTTAAACGCTTTCGGACCCGTCTCAGTTCATCAGGCCGGCGTGTTTCAGCGCCGCATCGATGGCCGCCTCCGTTGCCGGTTCCAGCGTACTCATCAAGGGCGAGCGGACCCGGCGATTGCCGCCGCGCGTCTTCGACAGCGCATATTTGGTGCCGCAGACGCCGGGCTCCATGAAGATCGCCTTGTGCAGCGGCATCAGGCGATCCTGATAATCCAGCGCCTTGGCATAATCACCGGCGAGCATCGCCGCCTGGAACTCCGAACAGAGGCGCGGCGCGACATTGGCGGTGACGGAAATGCAGCCGACGCCACCATGGGCGTTGAAACCGAGCGCCGTGCCATCCTCACCCGAAAGCTGGATGAAATCCTTGCCGCAGGAAATGCGCTGTTCGGAAACGCGGTCGATCTTGCCGGTCGCATCCTTGACGCCGACGATGTTCCTGTGCGCCTTGACCAGGGCACCCATGGTTTCCGGCGACATATCCACCACCGAACGCGGCGGGATATTGTAGATAACGATAGGCAGCTTCACCGCTTCGGCAACGGCCGAGAAGTGCGCGAACAGACCCTTCTGGGTCGGCTTGTTATAATAAGGAGTGACAACCAAGAGCGCATCCGCGCCGGCTTCCTGCGCGTGCAGTGCAAGCTCGATCGCCTCATCGGTATTGTTGGAGCCAGCGCCCGCAATGACCGGAACCCGTTTCGCCGCTACCTCGATGCACAGCTCGACGACACGTTTGTGCTCGTCGTGGGAGAGGGTTGGAGATTCCCCCGTCGTGCCCACGGGCACAAGTCCGTTGCTGCCTTCGGCGATCTGCCATTCCACATGGGCGGCAAATGCCTGTTCGTCCACGGCGCCATTGTCCGTGAACGGGGTAATGAGGGCGGGAATTGATCCCTTGAACATGCAAAGCTCCTGGCGCCGAGCCGGTTCATGCTTCGGCCGCATTCGATGGTTAAAACCGGCACACATTAGTGCCAGCCCTTGGCGCCGACAAGCGCAAAGGAAGCCTATTTTGTCCGAAATTGTCGGAAGTGTGACAGTCTCCGGGCCGTGATCGGCGAGCAGAAAAAGCAGCCGCCGAAAAGAAACGTAGCTCTCGGGCCGGTGAATAAAAGTTGATTGAATTGCAGGGCGGCGATTAACATTTCATTAAGCCTGAAATCCCAAGATTTCCGGGTGGGACATCAGACCGTTTTCGGCAATCCCGCTGCAATGTAGCGATATTAGAGCATTTCCAGTAAAAGTGCGTAGCGGTTTTACGTCCGGAAAATGCGGAAAAACAATGAGCCAGAGCATGTCGAACGATTCCGTTTAACAGGACGTGCTCTGGAAGAAAGTCGGCAACTCCGTTACACGATGAAGAACGGCATGAAAAAGACAGTCTGGGGATTGATGGCGGCGGGCCTTGCCGCAACCGTTTGGAACGCATTGGCCGGGCCGCTGCCGGAAGGTGCGGCCCCCCTTCCCTATGTCAAGCCGAATGCGCCGACCGTTCCGGCCTTCATGCCGGCCTCGCCCGAGATCACCGGCGCCATACCGCGCCTCGACCGCCCCGACGATACAAGCCAGTTGAAGGCCGGTCTCGACGCGCTTTCCAGCCGCGATGCGGCCCGCGCGATTGCGTTGCGCAACACCATGCCGACCGGCAGTCTCGACCGCCATATCCTTACCTGGGCAATCGCCGTTTCCGGCCAGAAGGACGTCGCCTCCGCCGAAATCGCCGCCGCGCAGCGCGAGCTCTCCGGCTGGCCGGGCGCTGCCACGCTGCGCGCCAATTCCGAAAAAGCGCTTTACCGAGAAGATCCGCCGGCGTCGCAGGTGCTTGCCGCCTTCGGCAATAGCCGGCCGGAAACCGCGGAAGGCAGCGTGGTGCTCGCCAAGGCGCTCGCCTCCTCGGGCAAGGGTGCGGAATCGCAGCGTCTCATTCGCCAGCTCTGGGTCAGCGAAGGCATGGACAAGGACATGGAAGACCGTGTGCTTGCCGAGTTTCCCACCTATCTCACCCCCGCCGATCATAAAGCGCGCATGGATTATCTGATGTATCGCAGCCGCATCGGTCAGGCGAAGCGTTTCGGCGATCTCGGCAAGGCGCAGTCGCTTTACAATGCCTGGGCAGCCGTGCTGCAGCGATCCACCACTGCGACTGCGCTCATCGGCAAGGTCGATGCCTCCTGGCGCAGCGACCCCGCCTATCTTTTCGCGCGGGTGGAAAACCTGCGCAACCAGCAGAAATATCCCGAAGCCGCCGTGCTTTTGCGGCAGGCCCCGAAGGAAACGGCCAAGCTCGTCAATCCGGGCGAATGGTGGAACGAGCGGCGCATCATTGCGCGTGGCGTCGCCGATCTCGGCGATTTCGCCGAAGCCTATCGCATCGTCGCCAATCATTCGGCCACCTCCGCCGTCGATGTTGCCGATGCGGAATTCCACGCCGGCTGGTATGCGCTAAGAGCGCTGCGCGATCCGGCCACGGCTTCGCGCCACTTCAACACGCTGCTTCAGACCTCGAACCGGCCGCTTTCGGCGTCGCGCGCCTATTATTGGCTCGGGCGGGCGGCGGAAGCCGGCGGACCGGGGGATGCCCGCGACTTCTTCACCAAAGCCGCCGCTCATCCCGGCACGTTTTACGGTCAGCTCGCCGCTGCGCGAATCGGCGCCAAGACACTGAATGTCACCTATCCGAGCCCCAGCAGCGGCGACCGCGAACGTTTCGCCGGCCGCGAAGCCGTGCGCGCCATCGACCGGCTGGAAGCAGCCGGTTACGGCTGGCGGGCCGACAGCCTTTATCGTTCGCTGGCGGAACAACTCGACAGCCCCGGCGAACTTGCCATTCTGGCGGCGCGGGCGGAGGGCAACGGCAATCATCAGGTCTCGCTGCAAATCGGCAAGACGGCTTTCAGCCGCGGCATCGATGCGGCCGCACTCGCCTATCCGCTCGGCGTCATTCCCGCCAGCGCCAATATAGCCGGCTCCGGCAAGGCGCTTGCCTATGCAATTGCCCGGCAGGAAAGCGCTTTCAACCCGGCCGCCGTCTCCGCCGCCAATGCGCGCGGCCTGCTGCAACTGCTGCCTGGAACCGCCAAGGGCGTGGCTGGACGCCATGGCCTGCCCTACACTCAGGCTCGGCTGACCACAGATGCGGGCTACAACGCCACGCTCGGCGCGCATTATCTCGGTGAGCAGATCGACAGTTTCGGCGGCTCCTATATCCTCACCTTCATCGCCTATAATGCCGGGCCCAAGCGCGTGCCGGAATGGATCGCCCGCTATGGCGACCCGCGCGGCAAGCCGATCGACGAGGTGGTCGACTGGATCGAGCGCATCCCCTTCCCCGAAACCCGCAATTACGTGCAGCGGGTGATGGAGAATTATCAGGTCTACAAGACGAGGCTCGGGCAGCAGGCCGATATCGTTGACGACCTGCGCCATGGGCGTGCGGGGTAAAGGCGGTATTCTTCCGCCAGCCGCTGATCGCTTTTAAAACTTTCAAGCATCGGTTCGCCCGGTGCTTTTTTTTGCTTTCCGCGTCGGAATTAAGGCTTCGGCGCGCCCAAAAGCCGTCAAACGAAAAACCCCGGCATTTCTGCCGGGGTTTCCATCACTGACTTGTGTCAGATCAGATTAGAACGAACGCTGAAGGCGAACGAAACCGGTGACTTCGTCGTCCGCACCGTCTTCGTCGTAGTAGTTGGCGGTGATCTTGGTGGCCAAACCTTCGGTGATCTTGTAGTCAACCGTCAGACCAGCAGTCCAAGCGTCGCGGTCGCCAACAAAGTCGCCGTCAGCAGGGTTGACGTCCAAGGTGCCGAGGTATTCAAAGCCGGGGGTAAGCGTCAGGCGATCGGTTGCCTTGATCGCGTACTCAACGGCAACAGCCCATTCAGACTTTGCGTAGTAAGCGTTGTCGCCAGAAGCCCACACACCAGCAAGACCGAAGGTGCCCGGACCGATATCTGCGAACAGCATACCGCGGATCGCAACGTTTTCTGCATCGAAGTCGTAGCTGGCGATCAGGTTAGCCGTAACAGCGCCAAACTTAGCGCCGATCATGCCGCCGATACCAACGTTGTTGTCAGCTTCATACTGGAACTGACCATACTGGCCTTCCAGTTCGTCAACCGACAGCGCAGCCTGGAAAGAACCTGCGTCGTAGGTGTACTTGATCGAGTTGAACAGGGTGTTGGTCGACAGAATGTCAGTTTCGCCGTTCAGATCGTCATCCCACCAGCTGTAGAACTTACCGACCTTCAGGCCGCCGAGTTCGATGAAGGCCTGATCGACGTGAACGCCGGAGCCACTATCGTTGTCGCCGTCGCCGAACGCGCTGCCGCTGTCAGCATTGCCGCGGAAGCCGATGAAACCACGCAGAGCACCGAGTTCGGTGTCGGTGCGGGTGTCAACTTCGAACTGGGCGCGCGTGAACGAATCCCAGTCGGACGTGCCGGACGCGTCACGACCAAAGTTGGTCTGGAAACGGATGTAACCGCCGAACTTCAGGCAGGTTTCGGTGCCGGGGATGTAGAAGAAGCCGGTGCCGAAAGCGTCGCAGACGCGAACATATTCCAGGGGCTCGGGCTCGGCAGCGACGATAGCGTCAGCGGCCTGTGCGCCGGATACTGCTGCGAGAGCTGCAGCGGAGCCGATGAGAAGGCTCTTGATGTTCATGGTTGACCTCCAGTCAAACGCTTAATCTTCTAAGCAGCAGGTGGGAAAGCACTTGTGAATGCGTGCCGCTTATGAATCTGATTAGAGCCAAAACCGGACGGATCGGCAATCGCAATCATGACGAAAGGAAGACAGTAAGGTGTCCTTAGTTTTTCATTGTTGCGAAATAGCTACAATTCTAACCTACCCCACCAGATTCATTACCGAATAGTTAATTTCCGATCTATTTCAGGGGCTTAGCTGATGAGTTCAGTCCTCATCCAAAAGCAAGAGAAATGCCATTAGAGAATTTGACCATAATCAGGACGCAGGAAATTGTCCAAAAGCTGATCTGCCACGTCGCAGAATCGATCATGTTGCAATCTGGCCGCCCGCAATTCCGATTGATCTGGCGTGGCTATCGGTGACAAGCACAAAGCGATTCGGCGAATCTGAATCGCGATGAACCCCATTCTGCGAAGCGCATAAGTGTTGTCTAAACGATATCATCAATTGACGGTCGATCGCTTGAGCCCAACATCCACATTCTAAAATCGTCATAACGAAAAAAGCCCGGCTTAAAAGCCGGGCTTCCATCACTGACAATGTCAGATCAGATTAGAACGAACGCTGCAGACGGATGAAGCCGTTCCACTCTTCGTCAACGTTGTCGACGTCGAGGTAGTTAGCAGCAACCTTCATGGAGAGGCCCTGCGTGATCTTGTAGTCAACCGTCACACCGGCCTGCCAAGCGTCGTCGTTGGTGAAGTCAGCACCGCCGGCGTAGTAGTTGCCGAAGTACTGTGCACCGGGGGTGATCGTCAGCTTGTCGGTTGCCTTGATGGCGTATTCACCAGCAATCGCCCACTCAGACTCGGTGTAGTAAGCGTTCGGGCCGGAAGCCCATACGCCTGCCAGGCCGAGGGTGCCAGGACCTACGTCAGCCGTTGCGATCAGGCGAACAGCGCCTTCTTCGCGGTCGGTGTCGTAGCCGCCGATGAGCTGGAAGGAAGCCGCGCCGAGCTTGGCGCCAGCGCCGAGAGCAACGCCAACGTTGTTGTCGGGCTCGTCCCAACCAACAGTGATGCCTTCGAGTTCGTCAACCGAAACGCCTGCCCAGAAGGAACCTGCGTCGTAGGTGTAACGGATCGAGTTGAAGAGAGCGTTGGTGGAGAGAACGTCGGCCTCGCCAGAGAGGCTATCGTCCCACCAGCTGTAGAACTTACCGACCTTCAGGCCGCCGAGTTCGATGAAGGCCTGGTCAACGTGAACGCCAGAAGAAGAGGACGAGCCGTTGTCAGCGTTGCCGCGGAAGCCGATGAAGCCACGCAGAGCACCGAGTTCAGTGTCGGTACGGGTGTCAACTTCGAACTGTGCACGGGTGAAGGAATCCCAGTCGGACGTACCACGGCCCGAGTTGAATTCATCACGGCCGATGTTCGTCTGGAAACGGATGTAACCGCCGAACTTCAGGCAGGTTTCGGTGCCGGGGATGTAGAAGAAGCCGGTGCCGAAAGCGTCGCAAACGCGAACGTATTCCAGGGGCTCAGGCTCAGCAGCGACGATAGCGTCGGCAGCGTGAGCGCCGGATACTGCTGCGAGAGCCGCAGCGGAGCCGATCAGAAGGCTCTTGATGTTCATGGTTGACCTCCAGTCAAAGTTTTTAAGTGGGTCTGGGTACTTTCGCTGAAGGACAGCATTCCCTGCCCCATTCCCGTGTTCTTAGAAGCCAAACGATCCACCGCCTCGCTTCTGGTGGTGAAAATACAAAAGGTTTCGCCGCTTGCAATCGCCAACATCCGATAAATAGCATTTACGTATATGCTTCATTTCGGTTTGTTGCGGAAACAACACACAGTGCGCAGGCGGCCGATTGCCGCTTTTACAATGCGTTAAGAATTTTCTTGAAAATCCGTTAGTTAGCGAGGTTAACAAGGTCTTTCTAAACTACCGGCTTTTTCGGCCATTCCCTACTCGGCCGGTCTTGGATCCCGGGATTTTTTTGCTTCAATCGACCCTGTCGCGAAGCCCGTAACCGATACGCATGGGGAAAACGAGATAACACCACCCCGCTCAAGACTGATTCACCGGCCAACGATTCGAGCGGCCGGACATCCGGCGGCTGGACAAACTGATTTGCCTTCGGGCGGGCTGCGCTTACTGACACGACGCACGTTTGCAGGCACGAACTTGCGAACTCGCTCGACATCGAGAATCACAAAGATGTTTAATGCCGGCACACTGAACTATCGTCGCGCGGTAGAAGAACGCCGTTACTGGACATGATGGTTGCCAGGCCCCTCGGGCGCTCGTCCGGTGGCAGCACCTAGTTGCCGTCCAGAACCACGTTGAGTGAATATCGATCGATACGCTCCTGAAGCGCGACTACCACAGCTTGCAGGAACTCTCGACGCCGAGGCGCGGCGGTTTTTGCCAGTGTCATTGTCAGTCGCGCGCGAATCTTGCTCATGAACCCAACATGATCAAAGCTGTCGGCAGATATGTTGATCTCAACCTCTTCCATGTAATGCGACAGGTGCGACCCCAGCTCAAGATTCGCGTCCATCTGGTAGTGGGAGGCCATCTGCTCTGCAAGCGTGCCCATCTGCACGTAGGGGCCGTATTCGTCGATCATTAAATCTCCTTCGTCTGGCTGAGAATCTAGATAGGCGCTGTTTTTCAAAGAACGAGATGCATCCGTGACGATCCACGCAAAAGACCCGACCGAATTCCTAAAATATGCGTGATCGATCAGGCGGCCGCCCGAGTCGTTCTCCAGGAATATTGCTGCGCCCGCGATTTAATGGCACCGGCTCAATCCCGACGCTCAATGAATGTCAGCAGAAGGGGATGAGCCGCCAGGCAAGAGGCAACCGACGATGGCCAGGTAATGCCGCGATCCGCTAAGGTTCACAGCCATTTTGCCTGCAATGGGTATGAAATGGATAAAGAAGCCAGCGCTTGTTCTGCTTCTCATATAAATCTCAGCAGAAACTGATGGCGGAGAGGATGGGATTCGAACCCACGATACGCTTTTGACGTATACTCCCTTAGCAGGGGAGCGCCTTCGACCACTCGGCCACCTCTCCGGTGCGGCCTGATTATTGCGTAAAAAAAATGATTGCAAGGCTTTTTCGCCAAGAAGCACAAAAACCTGTTGGCTGAACATCACCAGGCGAAACTTTGCGGGCAATTCGGGAACTTCTTTAAAGCCGACACGTTCTGCCTTCGGTAACAAAAGAGGTGTTCTAATGGCTCAGACCAAACTGAATGTTGTCGAAGACACGATCGAAAACCAGATTGCGGAGCTGCGTTCGCAGATCGCATCCCTCTCCAAATCCGTCTCCGCCCGCGCGGAAGGGGTGAGCGAGGATGCGTCCGAATTTCTGGATGAGGCGCGCGGGCGCGTTCGCAAGGCCGCGCATAATGTCCGCGCCCAGGGCCAGAATGTCGTGGAAGCCGTCAAGGAAAATCCCGGCACGGCGACCTCCCTGCTGACGATCGTTGGCGCACTCGGTTTTGCCATCGGTTATGCGGTCGGCACAAGCACGCAGCAGAACTCGTCGAACAGCAGCCTTTATCGCTGGCGCTAATCGCCGCATGGACTTAAAATTGAGGCAAGGCGGGTCAATCCTGCCTTGCCTTTCCGTATTGGTTTGAAATGTGATGAATGGGGGCGGATATGCGGTTCAGCGACGATCTTGAAACGGCTTTGTCGGATTTTGCAAGGGATCACGGCATAGACAGGGATGAGGCCATCCAGCGTATCATTCGCGCCGCCCTTATCAACACCGGTTATCTCGCCTCCGGCGAAGAAGGCATTCCGCCGGAAAAGCTGAACGCCAGCAACGACGACTGAATTAATAGCCGGACCGGGATGGTGCAGGCGCTGCTCCGCCCTTGTAACGGGCCGAGAGCGCACGCAGGGTGCTGGCGAATTCGGTAACATCCGCACCGACGGCCACGAAGGACGCGCCGAGTTCGAGATAGCGGCGATTATAGGTTTCATTGAAGGTGAGAATGCCGGCGGCCTTGCCCGCCTTGACGATCTTGACGATCGCCGCCTCGATCACCGCCTGCACTTCCGGCTCGTCTATCCTGCCGAGATAACCCATATCTGCGGCCAGATCCGCCGGGCCGATGAAGACGCCGTCTACACCCTCCACCGCAAGAATATTGTCGAGATCGTTGATCGCCGCCCGCGTTTCGGCCTGCACCAGCAGGCAGACGCTGTCCGAGGCGCTGTCGGCATAGTCGGTTATCGTGTTGAAGGCGGAAGCACGGGCAACGGCAGCACCCATGCCGCGAATGCCGCGCGGCGGATAATGCATGGCGCTGACCAGATCCCTCGCCTGATCAGCCGAATCGACCATCGGCACGAGAAGCGTGCGCGCACCCGCATCCAGAAGCTGCTTGATCATCCAGCTTTCACCGACCGGCACGCGCACCACCGGTTCGGCAGGCGATGTGGCAAGGGCGCGCAGCTGGTCGATGATGCTGCGCAGATCGTTCGGCCCATGCTCACCGTCGATCACCAGCCAGTCGAACCCCGCCGTACCGGCGATTTCCGCCGTGATGGCCTCGCCCATATCGAGCCAGAGGCCGATCTGCGGCTTGCCGGCATGGATGGCGGTTTTGAAACGGTTTTCGGGAGCAGGCATGATGTCCTCAGGAAAGCAGTAATTTCAGATCGGCGGAAGCATCCGCCAGGATGGCGCGATCCGGCTCGGCGCCGGTATCGAGCAGTTTCTTGCCCGCGACATAGGCCTTGGCATCGTTGACGGCATCCACCGCCACGAATCGCCCCTCGCGGAAATACCAGACGGACCAGCTGCCCTCACGCGCACCCTGCCTCAGCATCGTCTCGTCGTAACCCAGGTTGAAGCCGGCGATCTGCAGCTTGGCGTCATATTGATCCGACCAGAACCATGGCTTCGGATCATAGGCGGCTTCAGCCCCGGTAAGCACGGCAGCGGCCGCCTCGGCCTGATCGACAGCATTCTGTACCGATTCGAGACGCACGTGCTGGCCGCGCCACGGCAGCAGCGCGCAATCGCCCACCGCATGAATGGCGCTGTCGGAGGTGCGGGTATGGTCGTCCACCACGATGCCATTGCCGACATCAAGGCCCGATTCGCGAGCGAGGCGATCATTCGGCGTGACGCCGATGCCGACAATCACAAAGTCCACATCCAGCGTCGAGCCGTCGGAGAGTTCGGCTGCGGCCACCCGGCCATCCATGCCGACAAGGCGCACAAGGCCGGTCTTTTCGCGAATGGAAACGCCGTGGGCCTGATGGATGCCGCGCATGATATCGGCGGTTTCCTTCGCCGCCACACGCTGGAGAATGCGGTCAGCCATTTCGATCAAGGTCACTTCGAGGCCGAGCTTGCGGGCGACGGCCGCTGCTTCGAGACCGATATAACCGCCGCCGATCACCAGCAGCCTGCGGCCCGGCTTCATCTCCTCCACAAGCCGGTCGGCATCGCGCTTGTCGCGAACGGTCAGGACGCCTTCCAGATCGCCGCCGATACTGGCGGGCAGCAGGCGGGGAGCCGCCCCGGTCGCCAGCACCAGCCTGTCATAGGAAAACGTGCTGCCGTCCTGCATGCGCAGGGATTTGGCGGCGCGGTCTATCTCCTCCACCCAGGTGGAAAGCCGGATATCGACATTGTTTTCGGCGTACCATTCCTCCGGACGGAACATCAGCCGGTCGAAGCTCATCTCGCCGAGAAGGTATTTTTTGGAGAGCGGCGGCCGCTGGTAGGGATAGGCATCCTCGGAACCGACGATGGTGATGGGGCGCTCGTCCTTCAGCGCCCGAAGCTTCGACGCCAGCGCGAAAGCGGCCTGCCCCGCCCCGACGATTACCAGCCTTCCCGTCACAGTCCACTCCCAGAAGAATCACGAAGCGCCGGTCCTGCCGGGCCTCGCGATGCGATATTGCAAGGCTCAGGCGTAACGCCAAGTACGGCCCCAGTCAACACCAGCCCCGTGCAAGCGTGACGCAGTATCAGCACAGGCTGAAACCGGATGGGGCCGAACGCATTTCCATAGCGGAAACATCGGCTTCCGAAGGGAAGATTGGTCGAGATCGAGACAGAGAACAGACAATTGCGCGCATTTCCTTCATGCCCTGGCAAGGAAGCGGCGTTAAAATCGGCATCAAAAGAGGCAATCCGGGAGGTTGTCATGGCTTTGCATATGGATCCCCGTCAGAACGTCCCCCAGGACGAGATGTACGAGAAATTTCAGATCGACCGGCCCGGCAAGATCACCTTCATCGGGCATCATCTCAGCGCCAAGGACACCATGCGCTGCCTGGTGCGGACCATTTCCCTTTACGGCGCGGAACTGGATGTCAGCCCCGATCTGGAAATGCCGGCCAATTTCTATCTGGAAATTCTCGGTATCCGCGACGAGATCGGCTGCACGCTGATCCGCCGCGAAGAGGAAAAAGTGACGATCGGCTTCAACATGCTGATCGATGCGGAGTTCCTGCACCATGTGCGACGCCTGAGCTTCGAGACCAACGCGTGACCCCGACATGACAGGCCGATGGCTTTTCCGTCTCCTCGCCGGGACGTAAAATTCTGTTCCAAAACAGTCGTGCCGCAACCGGCTGCGCCTTGCGTCCGGTTTTTTTGCACCTATTGTGAGCCGGGTTTTAAACACAGGTACCGGAACTCTCAGCCAATGTCAGCCTTTTCCCGCCTCACGCCGCTTGCCGCTTCGCTTCCCTCAACCGTTCCCTTCGTCGGCCCGGAGGCCATCGAGCGCAACCGTGGCCTGAAGGTTGAAGCGCGTATCGGCGCCAATGAGAGCGGCTTCGGCCCCGCCCCTTCCGTGCTTCTGGCCATGCGCGATGCGGCGGCGGAGACATGGATGTACAGCGATCCGGAAAATTACGAGTTGAAGGAAGCGCTTGCCATCCACCATGGCGTTGCACGCGGCAATATCGCCATCGGCAGCGGCGTCGATGGGCTGCTGGGCGAGATCGCCCGGCTGATCGTCGAGCCGGGCACGCCTGTCGTCACCTCTTTTGGCGGCTACCCCACCTTCAATTACCATGTGAACGGTTTTGGCGGGAAACTCGTGACCACGCCCTATGTCGACGATCACGAAGACCTTGACGGGCTTCTCGATCTCGTCATCCGGGAAAATGCGCCGCTCGTTTATTTCGCCAATCCCGACAATCCGATGGGAAGCTGGTGGGAAGCGAGCGAAGTCGTCGCCTTTGCCCGCGCATTGCCGGAAACCTGCCTGCTCATTCTGGATGAGGCCTATTGCGAAACCGCGCCGGCCAGCGCCGTGCCGGCCATCGACGCGCTGATCGGCCAGCCGAACATCCTGCGCATGCGCACCTTCTCGAAAGCCTATGGGCTGGCGGGTGCGCGCGTGGGTTACGCCATCGGCACGCTCGGCAATGTCGAAGCCTTCGACAAGATCCGCAACCATTTCGGCATGGCGCGCATTTCGGTCGCCGGCGCTTTGGCGGCCCTGAAAGATCAGGCCTATCTGCATGAAGTCGTTGGTAAAATTTCCGACGCCCGTGAGCGGATTTCGGCAATCGCGCGCAATAACGGCCTTTCACCGCTCCCCTCCGCCACCAATTTCGTCACCATCGATTGCCACCGCGACGGGGCTTATGCCCGCGCCATCGTCGATGGGCTGATGGAACATGGCGTCTTCATCCGCATGCCGGGCGTCGCGCCGCTCAACCGCTGCATTCGCGTGAGCGTGGGGCCGGGTGACAAGCTCGATCTGTTCGGACAGGCGCTGCCCAAGGTCATCAAGGCGCTGGGCTGATATTGAGTGCCGTCATTCCGGCCTTGAGCCGGAATCCAGCGCGATCAAGCCCTTGATCGCGAAAGACCCTTTCACGCCGCAAACGCGGC
The DNA here is from genome assembly GCF_044626815.1 of Agrobacterium sp. P15N1-A. Lineage (NCBI taxonomy): Bacteria > Pseudomonadati > Pseudomonadota > Alphaproteobacteria > Hyphomicrobiales > Rhizobiaceae > Agrobacterium > Agrobacterium sp. P15N1-A. The sequence continues at coordinate 586,069 of NZ_JBIUPF010000001.1, forward strand.
GTGGCTGGATGCCGGATCAGGTCCGGCATGACGGAAGAAGGAAGCGATTCGAAAACCGCACCTGTCATGCCTGCCGTGGCGGTTTCATCCTCATGACAGGGTGATGCGAATGCGATTCAACGTCCCCCCGCAAGCCCCTGCCCGCGAATCGTTTTCCGGCGAAGAGACATCGCCAAACATAAGAAAACCGCGCCGGCCTTGTTCCTGCCGGTCGCGGTTTGATGTGTCAGCGCAAAAGCCCTTTTCAAAGCCCTCGCCGCGTTCCCCTTCGGGTTTACTTTCCTTTGCGCCGGTCATCGGGACTGGAGGGAACCGGACCGGCAATCTCAATAATGGCTGGGTCGATCAGTGCATCGTCATCCAGTCGCGGGCGGCGCGCAGCGCTTCGGCCAGTTCCGATTTCGTCATGTTGCGGGCGAGATCGGCGCGCAGCGAAGCGGCTCTTTCCGATCCGCGGATCGCGGCGATGTTGAGCCATTTATGGGCGGCGATCAGGTCCACCTTGCAGCCCCGGCCGGTCGCATAGACCAGGCCGAGATTGCAAAGAGTGTCGGCGCGGGTTTCGCCACCGGCAGCCATTTCGATATCGCGAATTTCAAAGCGTGCCATTGTTTTAATCCCTGTCCTTCTGCCTGTTTCATCATTCGCCTTCTTGTCGAGGCCATCGTCCGGACCTGCCGTCTTTTGCGGCTTTTTTGTCCTTTCGTCCGGCAGGTTTTCCCTGCGCTTTTGATGAGTTCACTATGCCACGGGGCCTTCAACGGTCGCTTAAAAGGCATGATTAATGGGCCGCAAACAAACTGCAAACGATTGGTAAAATTGGGTTTTCGTTAAATATCACGAGCCGCGGAAATTAAGGACTTTGCGGCGAATTTTACGAAAAGTTTAGAATTGGATTTAAACCCTTCCTTCACCACGATCAAAACAGCGATTTTCGAATTCCCCCCTCTTTCGCTCATCCCGCCGCTGCAAATGCCGCGCCGGGGCCGCAAATTTCTGTTTCCTTTTACGTGAACGTCAAATACTATCCGCCCTGCCCGTCATGAGGATGAAACGGGCACAGGATAGCGCGGTGCAAGGAGCAATCGTTGCGCCGCAGGCGGCTTGGGCCAGAGATGGCGCATTCGCACGCCAAAAGGGTTTGATCTGCGCAATCGCGTCTTTGAGCCGCCGGCTCGAGAAAGCCTGCGCGAATTTCGGGAGGAATTTTATGAAGCGTATAATGACGATTGCCGCCGCCCTCATGCTGAGCGGCAACCTTGCCGTTGCCGCCGAGGCAATCGAGGGCAACTGGAAGACCGCCAGTGGCGAAACCGCCGTGATCGGCCCCTGCGGCGGCGCTTTCTGCGTGACGCTGAAGACCGGCAAACACGCCGGAAAACAGATCGGCAAGCTTTCCGGCAAGGGAAACAGCTATTCGGGTGAAATCACCGATCCCGCCAATGACAAGACCTATAGCGGCTCCGGCACCGTTTCCGGCAACTCGCTGAGCATGAAGGGCTGCGTGCTGAAGGTTCTGTGCAAATCGCAGACCTGGACGCGGCTTTAATCGACAGGGCGGCGGGCGGGCTTCTGTCCTGCCGCCTGCGGTCTCCCGCCTGACGGCGCGGTGCACCGCCCAGGGATTTCGCCTGAGACTGCGGACGCACGCCGCATGGAAGCCATATATCCGTTGATGTATCGTTGCGCCCAACACCAACGAGAGCGACGCATGCGCCCCACCCTTTCGACAATCCTGATTGCGGGCACCTCGCATGTCGGCAAAAGCACCCTTGCCGGCCTGCTGAGCGAAAGGCTGCGCTGCGAGGCAATATCGACCGACAGCCTCGCCCGCCATCCGGGAAGGCCATGGCCGGCCATTCCGGCACCGGTGGAAGAATATTACGCACGGCTCTCGGCGGAAACGATCCACTGGTTCCTGAAGATACATCATCAGAACATCTGGCCGCTGATCCGCACGATGATCCACAGCAGGTCGGCCATCGGCACTCCCACAATCTTCGAGGGCGCGGCCCTGCGGCCAGAATTCATTTCGCCCCTGCTTGGCGGCACGGTCGCCGGTGTCTTTCTTCATGCCGGCAATGATTTTCTTCTCGAGAGAATGCGCTCTCACGCCCGCTATGAAGATGCAACGGCTGAGAAACGGCAGATCATCGACGCCTTCATCGAGCGTTCGTTGCGGGAAAACACGGACATGCTGGCATCCGCGCAGGAGCACCGCGTGCCGGTTGTCGATGTGACTGAGCTTCAGGCATTCGAGACCCTGGTGACCGATCTTGCGGCACATGCGGAAGCCCCTCTGTCCTGATCGAAAAGCGGGTGGCCCGCGAGATGCCCGGCGGCATTGCGGCATCAATCTGTCATGTCACCGCCCGTTAACATCCCTGAATGCCATATGAACCGGGGTCTCAGGGTCCGTTCAGTCCGAGTGTGGCAAAACTCTGTCCATCAACTCCAATAAGGGGAATGGACATGGCAAAGCTGATCAGCCGACTGGCAATCTTCGCGTTTCTCATGGCGATCTTCGCCATGTCCTTCGCCTCGCTCGTCGTTAATCCGAACCGCAGTTTCCAGCGGGTGAATGCCGGCGCGGCAATCGCCTGCCAGCACAGTCCGTCGCCCGCCGCCAATTGCCCCGTCGTATTGTGAGGACAGGCCGATGACGACGAGTTTTTCCAACGGCCTGTTTTCCGCGCTGCGGCTGGTGCTGATGGCCTCGATCTTTCTCGGTCCGGTCGCCGGACTTGCGGTTTACAAGGCCGATCCCCGCCCCGCCTCCAAGGGCGCCGGCTTCGTGCTTTTGATGAGCCTGCAGCGTGGCGCGCTCGGCTGAAATTTCTGCCGACCCGCTGTTATTCGAACTGCCTTTTTGCGTTTCTTTTCAGTTTCTTCGTATTTCTGTCGCTTGCCTGTCGAAATTGGCCTCTTATAATGGGCCATGACAATAGCAAAACGAACGATTCCGCCCCTCACCTTCATCAGCCCCGAGCCTTTCGCGCCGCAGTCCTTCACGGACCCGAAACAAGCTGTGGCGGCTTTGATCGCGCTTTACGAACGCAATACGGCGTTCCTGATCGATTCCTTCACCGAACTTGCCAAGGGCGCGCCGATTGCCGGCCGTTACCGCGCCTGTTACCCGCAGGTCAGCCTTGAGACCGCCACCTTCGGCCATGTCGATTCGCGTCTCTCCTACGGCCATGTCACCGCCCCCGGCGTTTACACGACGACCATCACCCGGCCGGAGCTTTTCCGCCATTACCTCAAGGAACAGCTGGGGCTTCTGATGAAGAACCACGGCGTTCCGGTCACGGTGTCGGAATCGGCCACGCCCATTCCGCTGCATTTCGCTTTCGGCGAAGGCGCCTATGTCGAGGCGGCGGCTGCCTCCTCGCTGTCCGACGTGCCGCTGCGCGATCTCTTCGATACGCCCGACCTCAACAATACCGACGATCTCATCGCCAATGGCGAATATGACCAGGTGCCGGGCGAACCCGCGCCGCTCGCCCCCTTTACCGCGCAGCGCATCGATTATTCGCTGGCCCGCCTCAGCCACTATACGGCAACCAGCGCCAGCCATTTCCAGAACTTCGTGCTGTTCACCAACTACCAGTTCTATATCGATGAATTCGCCGCATGGGCGCGGCAGTTGATGAAGAATGGCGGCGAGGGTTACACGGCTTTCGTGGAGCCGGGCAATATCGTCACCCCTGCCGGTTGCGACAAGCCGGAAACGGATGCCGTGCTCGCGCGCCTGCCGCAGATGCCCGCCTATCACCTGAAGAAGAAGGGCCATGCCGGCATCACGCTCGTCAATATCGGCGTCGGCCCCTCCAACGCCAAGACGATCACCGACCACATCGCCGTGCTGCGCCCGCATGCCTGGCTGATGGTTGGCCATTGCGCCGGCCTGCGCAACAGCCAGCGGCTTGGCGATTATGTTCTGGCGCACGCCTATGTGCGTGAGGACCACGTTCTGGATGACGACCTGCCGGTCTGGGTGCCGATCCCGGCGCTTGCCGAAGTGCAGCTGGCGCTGGAAGGTGCTGTTGCGGAAGTCACCGGCTACGAGGGCTTCGAGCTGAAGCGCATCATGCGCACCGGCACCGTCGCCACCATCGACAACCGCAACTGGGAACTTCGCGATCAGGCCGGCCCCGTCAAGCGCCTGTCGCAATCGCGCGCCATAGCGCTCGACATGGAATCGGCCACCATCGCCGCCAATGGCTTCCGCTTCCGCGTGCCCTACGGCACCCTGCTCTGCGTCTCCGACAAGCCGCTGCATGGTGAATTGAAGCTGCCGGGCATGGCGACGGAGTTTTACCGCACCCAGGTCGCGCAGCATTTGCAGATCGGCATCCGCGCCGTGCAGAAGCTTGCCGCCATGCCGACGGAAACGCTGCATTCGCGCAAGCTTCGAAGCTTTTACGAGACGGCGTTCCAGTAAAAACAGATATCGCGGAAAGCGTCGTTGGTGTATCGTTTCGAAAATCGATACACCAAGGATTTTTCGATGCGCACCAACATTGAACTAGATGACGCCTTGCTTGCCGAGGCGATGGAAATCACCGGTCTTTCGACAAAAAAGGCGACAGTGGAAAAGGCGTTGCGCGATCTGGTGCGCATTCATCGTCAGATGCGCGCCCTCGATGCGTTGGAGGGCATGGGCTGGGAAGGTGATCTGGACGAGATGCGGACGGATTGGGATGCTGAGACGGACTGGGATGTGAAGAAAGCCAAATGATCGTAGCAGATAGCTCTGCCTGGATTTCATTTATTCGAAAAGACGCGCCTACCCTCTCCGCCAAGTTTCGCGCCTTAATGGCGCAGGGCGAAATTCTGATCGGCGATATCATTCTTCTTGAGGTGCTTAGAGGCGCGCGTGACGGTCATCATGCGCGCCGCCTTGAGCAGATGCTGGGCGAATTTCCCTGCGTCGCGATGATGTCGCCCCAGCTCGCCATCAAAGCCGCCGCCAATTACCGCTTCCTGCGGGAGCGCGGCTATACGATCAGAAAAAGCAACGACCTCATTATCGGTACCTACTGTATCGAGCACGGGCAAAAGCTGTTGCAAAACGACCGAGACTTTCAGCCGATGGCCGATCATCTCGGTCTGCGACTGGCGTGAGCCTCAAACCACCTTCACCGTCCCCTCCACGCGGATGGGAAAATTCACCGAGCGTGCGATGAAGCATTTCTCGTGTGCATCATGGTGCAGCTCATCCGCTCTGGCCGGATCGCCTTTCGAAATGGTGATGACCGGTTTCAGCACCACTTCGCTGAATTGCCCCGCGCCATCCTTCTCCATCACCAGCGTGCCCTCAGCATTGTCGACATAGTCTTCAACGATGATGCCGTTGACCGAGCAGAAATGGAGGTACCACAGCTTGTGGCAGGCCGAGAGCGAGGCGACCAGCAGATCTTCCGGGTTCCAGCGGGCGGGATCGCCGCGGAAGGCGGGGTCGGAGGAGCCGGCTATGTCAGCCTTTCCCGCCGTGGAAATCGTATAGTCGCGTTCATAGTCGCGATAGCCCGAAGTCCCCTTGCCGCGATTGCCCGTCCATTTCACCTGAACGGCGTAATGATGTTCCTGTCCTGCCATTTTAGTCCTCCCTAAGAGTTTTTCGTCGCATTTTCCGGACGTAAAACCGCTACGCACTTTTACTGGAAATGCTCCCGCGTATCGCGCAGGTGGTCGAGCCCCTTGCGCAGCGTTTCCATGATCTCATCCACTTCCGAGCGGCTGATCGTCAGCGCCGGTGAGGCCAGCATGCGGTCGCCGGTGGCGCGCATCACAAGGCCGTTTGCCAGGCAATGGTTGCGCACGGCGGTTCCGATGTCGTCCGGCTTGGCGAAACGCCGGCGCGTCGCCTTGTCGGCCGTCATCTGCAGGCCACCCATCAGGCCGACATTCACCGCCTCGCCGACCAGTTCGTGATCCGTCAGGCTTTTCCAGCCCTCGGAAAAATAAGGGCCGATATCGTCGCGCACCCGTTCCACCAGTCCCTCCTCCTCGATGATGCGGAGGTTTTCCAGGGCGGCGGCGGCGCAGACGGGATGGCCGGAATAGGTGAAACCGTGGTTGAAGTCACCGACCTCAGACAACATCACCTCCGCCACCCGATCCGAGACGATGACGCCGCCAATCGGCAGGTAACCGGAAGACAGGCCCTTGGCGACAGGCGCAAAATCCGGCTCCACGCCGAAATGCTGATAACCGAACCAGGAACCGAGACGGCCGAAACCGCAGATCACCTCATCGGAGACGAGCAGGATGTTGCGCGCCTTGCAGATGCGGGCGATTTCCGGCCAGTAGGTCTCCGGCGGCACGATAACACCCCCCGCACCCTGAATGGGTTCGGCCACGAAAGCGGCGACATTTTCCTCGCCGAGTTCATCGATCTTCGCTTCCAGTTCGCGCGCCACCTTCAGGCCGAATTCGGCCGGCGAAAGATCGCCGCCCTCGGCATACCAATAGGGCTGGCCGATATGGGCCACGCCCTCGATCGGCAGGTTGCCCTGCTCGTGCATCCATTTCATGCCGCCAAGCGAAGCGCCGGCGACCGTCGAGCCGTGATAGCCGTTGCGTCTTGCGATTACCCTGGTCTTCGTCGGATGGCCGAGCGCTTTCCAGTAGACGCGCGCCATGCGGAACCAGGTATCGGTCGCTTCCGACCCGGAATTGGTAAAGAAGACATGGTTCATCTTCGGCCCGGCGCGCGACGCGATCTTCTGCGCCAGAAGCGTCGCGGGCGGCGTGGTGGTGCCGAAAAAGGCGTTGTAATAGGGCAGCTCGTTCATCTGGCGCTGCACGACATCGGCGATCTCGCGGCGTCCGTAACCGATATTCACGCACCAGAGGCCGGCAAAGGCGTCGAGATATTTCTTGCCGGTGCTGTCATAGATGAACACCCCTTCGGCACGCTCGATGATGCGGGTGCCGGCGGCATTCAGCTTGCCCATGTCGGAAAAGGGGTGGAGGTGATGGGCGGCATCGATGGCGGCGAGATTGGACATCGGCTTGGAGATTTCATTCATGACAGATCGCACTCCCATAAAGGCGACGGCGCTCACGCCACCGCACCTGCCGAACATGGCCGGGCGGCCTCGGTTTGGCAAGACTGGCGTTTTTTAGGGGGCGGCTTGGACAAGCGGAGGCGGCCTGGTTTCTTCTCCCCACCGGGGAGAAGGTGACCCGAAGGGCCGGATGAGGGGGCAAGCGCGGAGATAGGCGGAGAGCTTGCCCCTCATCCCGCTGCCGCGGACTTCTCCCCGGCGGGGAGAAGAAACAAGCGGCAACCGCCAATTCGCGGTCAGTTGCGCTGTGCGAAAAACGACCGCCCCACCAGCACCTTCAATTCGCCGGCGTGAACCTCCAGCGCCACGTCCCGCTCCATCGGCAGCAATTCGCCATCGATGACGCAGCGCAGGTCATGGCGTTTCTTCGGGAAATGCAACTCCACATCCGTCACGGTCATGGCGGTCACGGCGGCGTTTTCCTTCAGCCTGCCGCGCAGAATGTCGAAGGCAAGCCTTGCAACACCGGACGGACGCAGCGGATCGGTGAGATAGAAACCAAGATGACCGCCCGAGACATTATCCGCCACCAGCAGCGAATTCTGGCCGAATTCATTATTGGAAACGGAAATCGCCGAGACCTTTCGGTGCTGCGTTTTGCCGTTGACGGTATATTGCACCTCGAAGACCGGCGGGTTGAGGATGACGCTGATGGCGGCGCGGATGCTCGCCTTGATCTTGCCGAGCCGGGAAGCAAAAGCCAGATTGTTGCGATAGCGTACCATGCGCGAATGCAGGCCCGCGGAAAACTGATGGACAAAGATACGACCATTGGCGCTGGCGATGTCGACACTGGCAATCTCGCCATTCGCCAGCGTTTCCAGCACCTGGCGAATATCGAGCGGCAGCTTCAGCGAGCGGGAGAACAGGTTCATTGTGCCGGCCGGAACGATGCCGAGCGCGATGCCGTGTTTCCAGGCGATGGCGGCTGCTGCGGAAATCGTGCCATCGCCGCCGCCGGCAATGATGCCTTCAATGCCCGGCTCATCGGCGGCGCGCTCCATTTCCTCGACGATATCCTTTCCGGAGACCAGACGGCAATCGATGGCGTGGCCGGCGCGGGTGAAGACCTCGCGGGCATGGTCGCAATAGGCCTCCATGTCAGTGGTGCGAAACGTGCCGCCGTCACGATTGAAAATTGCAATGAGCTTCATGTTTCCAACCCGATTCAGTAAGGCAGCCGCGCGTAAATGCCTGACCCTATATAGGGTTCCGAACACCATCGCGTGAAGATGCTCTTTTGCCGAGAATCGCTCTACCGCAACGCATCATTTCATGTTAGGGATCACTTAAGGTCATTTTCATGACCGCGCATCTCCAGTCAGGGCAGACCGCTCCCATACGGTCTTGCCCTTTTTTCTGTGGGCCCTTCCCGCTTTTCAGGTCACGATGAGCCAGTCGAATATTTCCGAAGCCCGCCCTGGCGCGGAGAATGAAACCGTTTACACGACCGCCCCTGCCGTGGCCCTCTCCCCGCTTGCCATCGCGCTCATCGAACTGGCGCTTGCCGCCGGCGGCTTCGGCATCGGCACCGGCGAATTCGCCATCATGGGCCTGTTGCCTGACGTCGCCACGACCTATGGCGTCACCGTTCCGCAGGCTGGTTATGTCATTACCGCCTATGCGCTCGGCGTCGTCATCGGCGCGCCGATCATCGCGGTTCTTGCCGCGCGTATGACGCGCCGCACATTGCTTCTCGGCCTGATGGGGCTTTTTGCGGCCGGTAATATCCTGAGCGCCGTCGCACCGGATTTCCTGAGCTTCACCGTTCTGCGCTTCATCACCGGCCTGCCGCATGGAGCCTATTTCGGGGTTGCGGCACTGGTGGCGGCCTCCATGGCGCCGATCCATAAGCGCGCCCGCGCCGTTGGCCGCGTCATGCTCGGCCTCACCATCGCCACCCTGCTCGGCACGCCGCTCGCCACCTTCTTCGGCCAGCTGCTTTCCTGGCGCGCGGCCTTCATGCTGGTCGGCGGCATCGCGCTTTTGACGGTGGCCCTGCTCTGGTTCTTCCAGCCGCGTGACAGGGTGGAGGAAGGCGCCAGCGTGTGGCGCGAACTCGGCGCTTTCCGCCGCGTGCAGGTGTGGCTGACGCTTGCCATCGCGTCGGTCGGTTTCGGCGGCATGTTCTCGGTGTTCAGCTATATCGCCAAGACCACCACTGATGTGGCGATGATGCCGGTTTCCACCGTCTCCATGGTGCTGGCGCTATTCGGCATCGGCATGAATGTCGGCAATGTGGTCGGCTCGCGGCTGGCCGATATCTCGCTCAACGGCACGATTGGCGGCATGCTCGCCTTCAACGTGCTTGTCATGACCGTGTTCGGCATGACGGCGGATAATCCCTTCATGCTCTGCCTCTGCGTGTTCCTGATCGGCTGCGGTTTCGCCGCCTGTCCGGCCGTGCAGACGCGGCTGATGGATGTGGCGCAGGATGCGCAGACGCTGGCCGCCGCCTCCAACCATTCCGCCTTCAACATCGCCAATGCGCTCGGTGCCTGGCTCGGCGGCCTCGTCATCGCCATGGGTTTCGGTTACGCCTCCAACGGTTATGTCGGCGCGGTTCTTTCCCTTCTCGGACTTGGCGTTTTCCTTGTTTCCGTCACCGTCGAACGGCGCGAAAAGGCGGCCTGAGCCGGCCCTATCGCAGCTTACGGAAATTTCACAATCGGGCGCTTGACTCTTTTCTGTTTCAGGCGCAACACGGCCTTACGCGCAGGCCAATCAGCACGGCGCGGATTTCAACGGAGCATCATTAGATGTCTAGCGACAGTAGCAGTCGATTGCCTTTGCCGAGACCGGCGAACGTGAACTGATCCGACCGCTGTCGGCTCACCACCGCGTTCGCCGTTATCGGCGATCGACGGAAAGGTGAGCAATCATGAACTTCCACAACCTCTCCCAGAGGGCCAGCAAGGCCGCACGTCTTCTTCGTAGCGGAAACGCCGGTTCCTCCACCACCATTGCCGAACGCGTCGAGCACCTCAACACGCTGGATGTCGCCGATGCCGCAACCGCCCTGCTCGCCATGCCGCAGGCAAAGGCCGTCGCCATTCTCGACCGGCCGGAACTGCATGGCGCCGCCGCCATCATCGCCCATATTCCTGTCGAACAGGCCGCCCGCCTCGTCAATCTGATGTCTGACGACCGCGTTGCCGACGTCATGGCGGAAATGGCCGAAGAGCCGCGCGCAAAGCTGTTTTCCCGGCTGGACCGCACGACGGCACTCTCCATCCAGCACCTGATGGGTTATCCGCCGCGTACTGCCGGCTCGATCATGACCACGGAATTCGTCAGCGTGCCGGACAATTGGACGGTGGAACAGACCCTTTCGCACATCCGCGTCGTCGAGCGGTCGCGTGAAACGGTCTATGCCATCTATGTGCTGGCGCAGGACGGAACGCTTTCCACCGTTGTGACGCTGCGCCGCCTGCTGACCGGCGAAGCCAGTGCGTCCATCCTCTCCGTCGCATCGAAGGAAGGCATCGTCTGCGCCAGCCCCCTGATGTCGCAGGAAGATGTCGCCCGGCTGATCCGCAAGCACGACCTTCTGGCGCTGCCCGTCGTCGATGACCGCTCGCATATTCTCGGCATCGTCACTGTTGACGACGTGATCGACACCATGATCGCCGACACAACGGAAGACGCCCACAAGTTCGGTGGTATGGAGGCGCTCGGCAAGCCCTACATGACGATTGGCTTTCCGGACATGATCCGCAAGCGCGCCGGCTGGCTCGCAGCACTCTTCCTCGGCGAAATGCTGACGGCCAGCGCCATGCAGCATTTCGAAGGCGAGCTGGAAAAGGCCGTGGTGCTGACGCTGTTCATTCCGCTCATCATGTCTTCGGGCGGCAACTCCGGTTCGCAAGCTACCTCGCTCATCATCCGGGCGCTGGCGCTCGGCGAGTTGAAGCTTTCCGACTGGTGGCGGGTGCTGCTTCGGGAAATCCCGACGGGCCTGACGCTCGGCTGCATTCTGGGCGCCATCGGTTTCCTGCGTCTGAGCCTCTGGCAGCAGGCCGGGTTTTACGATTATGGCGAGCACTGGCTGCTGGTGGGGGCAACCGTCTTCGCGGCCCTCGTCGGCATCGTCACCTTCGGTTCGCTCGCCGGCTCCATGCTGCCCTTCGTGCTGCAGCGCCTGCGGCTCGATCCCGCCAGCGCCTCTGCCCCCTTCGTCGCCACGCTGGTAGATGTCAGCGGCCTGGTCATCTACTTCTCGGTGGCGCTGGTGATCTTGAGCGGCACATTGCTTTGAAAAGACAAAAGGCCCGTTCGAAAGAGCGGGCCTTCAGCTTTTAAGGGCATGTAACAACCTCTCCTCCGTCATGCCGGACTTGATCCGGCATCCAGCCACGACGCGTCTGCGGCGTGAAAAGACTCTTTTGCGATCAAGGACTTGATCGCACTGGACCCCGGATCAAGTCCGGGGTGACGGTGTGCGGATGATGCAACTCTTCCAAAAACATGGTTTCTGGGAGAACGCCCCTCACCCGCCGGCGCTGATGACGCCCGTTCCCAGCAAGCCCAGCAGAATGACGCCGATGACGACGCGGTACCAGACGAAGGGCATGTAGCTTTTGGTGGAGACGAGCTTGAGGAACACGACGATCACCGCATAACCGACCACGAAGGCGATCAGGGTCGCGAGCCCCGTCGGGCCCCAGCCGACCGGATTGTCCTCGCCGATGCTCTTGAAGAGCTGGTAGAAACCGGAGCCGAAGACGGCGGGAACGGCGAGCAGGAACGAATAACGCGCTGCCGCCTCGCGGGTATAGCCTAAAAGCAGGCCGGCGCTGATGGTGCCGCCCGAGCGCGAAACGCCGGGGATGAGCGCCATGGCCTGCGCGAAACCGAACAGGATGCCATCGCGCCATATAAGCTGGTTCAGCTTGTAACGCTTCTCACCGATTTTATCGGCAACGCCGAGAACGATGCCGAAGACAATCAGCATTACGGCGGTGATGTAAAGGTTGCGCAGCGAGTGCTCGATGGCGTCCTTGAAGAACAGGCCAAGAAAGACGATCGGCACGGAACCGATGATGATGAGCCAGCCGAGCCGGGCATCGGCCTTGTTATACTCGCCGAGGCGGAAGTTCTGCCGGAGCCAGGCGATGGCAATGCGCATGATATCCGACCAGAAATAGACCAGCACGGCCGCTTCGGTGCCGATCTGCGTAATCGCGGTGAAGGCGGCTCCCGGATCCGCGCCGGAGGGCAGGAACTCCCCGGCGATCCTGAGATGCGCGCTTGAAGAAATCGGAAGAAATTCCGTAAGCCCTTGCAAAAAGCCGAGAAATGCGGCCTCCAACCAACCGATGCTCATGTGTCCTGATGTCCCTGCTGCGAATCGAGATCGCAGCATTATGCATCAATCGGGGCAAATACATGTTGCATCGCACCATGAAAAAGGCGTGCGAAGGGGTGCGCTTTTACCCGTGATTTTTCAGGCGGCCTTTTCCTTCGCCTCGGGAAGGCGGGTATATTTCGCGCCGTTCCTGCACACGACATGGGCGTCGCCCCAGCTTTTCAGCGCCGAAATCACCGGTATCATCGTCTCGCCGAGCGGCGTCAGCGCATAATCCACGCGCGGCGGCACCACCGGGAAAACGGTGCGGGAAATCAGGCCGGCCTCTTCCAGTTCGCGCAGCTGCTTCGTCAGCATGCGCTGGGTGACGCTCGGAATATGGCGGCGCAGTTCGTTGAAGCGCAGCGTGCCCTCGTTGATGAGATGATAGAGGATCACGCCCTTCCATTTGCCATCGAGGAAACTCAAGGCCGATTCCACCGGGCAGCCGGGAAAGTTGCCAGTGAGCTTGGCGCGCGGTCGCGACATCACAGTATCCTTTTTGTATGTATCATCACAAAATGTGCATTCTTGCGATTGGTGTTCATATGTATCAAGTAAGAGGCACGCAAACAAGCAAAGGAGACTGTTCATGCGCGCCATCGGTTACAGGACCAGCCAGCCCATCACCGTGAAAGACGCCCTCGTCGATATCGACCTGCCCCAGCCGGAAGCGAAAGGGCATGATATTCTGGTGGAAGTGAAGGCCGTTTCGGTGAACCCCGTCGATACCAAGGTGCGCCGCAACCAGTCGCCTGAAAACGACGAACCGCGCGTGCTCGGCTTCGATGCGGCGGGCGTGGTGAAGGCCGTCGGCGACAAGGTCTCCTTGTTCAAACCGGGCGACGAGGTGTTTTACGCCGGTGTCATCAACCGCCCCGGCTCCAACAGCGAGTTCCATCTGGTCGATGAACGCATCGTCGGTGCAAAGCCGAAGTCCCTGAATTTCGAGGAGGCAGCCGCGCTGCCGCTGACCGCCATCACCGCTTACGAGACGCTGTTCGACCGGCTGCGGGTGAAGGAGCCGGTTCCGGGCGCGGCCAACGCCATTCTGGTCATCGGCGGCGCCGGCGGCGTCGGCTCCATCGCCGTCCAGCTTCTGCGGGCGCTGACCGATCTCACCGTCATTGCCACCGCTTCACGGCCCGAGACGATTGCGTGGGTGAAGGAACTCGGCGCGCATCACGTCATCGATCACAGCAAGCCGATCGCCCCGCAGGTGGAAGCGCTTGGGCTCGGTGCGCCGGGCTTTGTCTTCTCCACCACCCATAGCGACATTCATGCCGCCGACAGCGTGGCGACCATCGCGCCGCAGGGCCGTTTCGCGCTGATCGACGATCCGGCCGGCGGTTTCGACGTCATGGCCTTCAAGCGCAAATGCGTATCGATCCATTGGGAAATGATGTTCGCCCGCGCCGTCTTCCAGACGCCTGACATGATCGAGCAGCACAGGCTGCTGAACCATGTGGCCGGGCTTGTCGATGCCGGCAAGATCAAGACGACGCTGACCGAGGTTTTCGGCACCATCAATGCCGCAAATCTCATCAAGGCGCATGCGCTGATCGAGAGCAACAGGGCCAAGGGCAAGATCGTGCTTTCGGGCTTCTGATCGCCGGTGAAGCGTCCGCATCGCGGACGCTTCTCTTCCGCTTATGGAGATGTTTGGGCCGGGCGCAAAACCGCGCGGCTATTCCGGTCAATCGTCGTCCGGATCTTCCGGGCACGGCCAGGAGGCCGGCGCGGTGAGGCCGTTCGGCAATTTGGTCGTGGCGTCGCCGCAGGCAATGTCGATCTGCTTCTGATCAAGGCCGGTGGCCATGGAAAGATCTAGCCCTTCGATCCTCGTCAGAAGCAGGAATGCGCTGGTGAAATCCACCGGGCCGCCGAGCTTGGCGCCGCCGAAACGGGCGCGTGACAGATTGGTCAGCGAGAATTTCGAGCCGTTCAGCGTCGCGCCCTCGAAATCGGCGCGGCCGAGTTCGGCCTTGGTGAAATCCGTGCCATCCAGCTTGGTGTTTTCGAATTTGGTCCGCTGCATTTCAGCATTGACGAATTTGGCGTTGGTGGCGTCGGCGGCGGAAAAATCGCTGCGATAGGCTTCCACCTTGGTCAGATTGGCGCCCTGCAGGTTCGCCTCGCCAAGGGCCGTGCGGATAAGCTTGGCCTTCTCGAGATTGGCGCCCTTCAGAGACGAACCGCGCAGGTCGGTATAGGTGAAATCCGTGCCATAAAGCATTGCCGAATCGAGATTGCTGCCGCCCAGCATCAGCAGGCGCTTGTTGCATTCGCGCCAGTCGATGCCGGCCATGGCGTCGGTACGGCAGCTTGCGGCCACCAGCGGACCGCCGCTGAAAGAAACGGCAATCATCGCAAGCGTCGCCACACCGGCAACAAACCCTGTCTTCCGCACGATATTCAGCCTTTGAAAGCCGGACATTCTTTCACTCCCTGTCGTCGGGCGACGACACCTAGGACCATATGCACGTTCAAGGCGTTACCGCATCGCTGAACCACAATCCACGGGCCACGCGACCATGCAACACCCCAACATCCTATATGTAAGAAATCGAAGAGCAATCCACAAATACTGACGGGGAGACGGGCGGTGGACGCTGCTCTTCCGCCATGCCGGACTAAATCCGGCATCCAGTCACGGCGTCTGCATCGTGGGAAATGAGTCCTTCGATCAGAGGTCTGCCCGTTCCGCAAATGCCATCACTCTCGGCCGCATGACACAATGGCTCAGAGTGCTTGCGAGCGGTCTTGCCACGCTCGACGTCATCCTCGGGCCTGTCCCGAAGATCTATCCACGTATCGTAAAATCAATCCATTGCAGATGCTCGGGGACAGGCCCGAGCATGACGGAGGAGAGGGCTTCGGCCGTAATCGCCATCACATATTGGCGTAAACCGGCCCCTCGCCGCCCTGCGGCGGCACCCAGTTGATGTTCCGGTTCGGGTCCTTGATATCGCAGGTCTTGCAGTGCACGCAGTTCTGGGCGTTGATGACGTAGACTTCTTCGCCGTCCTTCTCCACCCATTCGTAAACGCCGGCTGGACAATAACGCGTCGAAGGTCCGGCAAAGACGTCGTGCTCGGACGATTTTTGCAGCGCCATGTCCTTCACCTGAAGATGCACCGGCTGGTCTTCCTCATGGTTGGTGGAGGACAGGAACACCGATGACAGCCGATCGAAGGTCAACACGCCATCCGGTTTCGGATAGGCGATCGGCTTGTGTTTCGAGGCCGGCTCGAGGCTCTCCGCATCCGTCTTGCCGTGCTTCAGCGTGCCGAAAAAGGAGAAGCCGAAGAGCTGGTTGGTCCACATGTCGAGACCGCCGAGACCGACACCGATAAGCGTGCCGAACTTCGACCACAGCGGTTTGACGTTTCTGACCCGCTTCAGATCCTTGCCGATATCGCCGTCGCGCCATTCGGCCTCGATCTCCGCCACCTCGTCATGGGCGCGGCCGGCGGAAATCGCCGCGGCGATCTTCTCCGCCGCCAGCATGCCCGACAGCACCGCATTGTGGCTGCCCTTGATGCGCGGCACATTGACGAAACCGGCGGAACAGCCGATCAGCGCGCCGCCGGGGAAGGTCAGCTTCGGCACCGACTGGTAGCCGCCTTCGGTGATGGCGCGCGCGCCATAGGAAATGCGCTTGCCGCCCTCGAAGGTCTCGCGGATCGCCGGATGCGTCTTGAAGCGCTGGAATTCCTCGAAGGGATAAAGATAGGGGTTCTTGTAGTTGAGATGCACCACGAAGCCGACGGCGACGAGGTTATCTTCGAGATGATAGAGGAAGGAACCGCCGCCGGTCTTGAAACCGAGCGGCCAGCCGAAGGAATGTTGCACGAGACCCTGTTTGTGCTTCTCCGGCTTGACCTGCCAGAGTTCCTTGATGCCGATGCCGAATTTCTGCGGCTCGCGATCCCGGGACAGGTCGAATTTGGAAATCAGCTGCTTGGCGAGCGAACCGCGCACGCCCTCGCCGATCAGCACATATTTTCCGTGCAGCTCCATGCCGCGGGTGAAGTTCGGGCCCGGCTCGCCGTTCTTCTCGATGCCCATATCGCCGGTGGCGACACCGATCACCGCACCCTCATCGTTATAGAGCACTTCCGTTGCGGCAAAGCCCGGATAGATCTCGACGCCGAGCCCTTCCGCCTTTTCCGCCAGCCAGCGACAGACCAGCCCGAGCGAGACGATGTAATTGCCGTGATTGTTCATCAGCGGCGGCATCATGAAATTCGGCAGGCGGATGGAGCCGGCCGGGCCTAAGAACAGGAACTGGTCGTCCTTGACCTCGGTCTTGAAGGGATGCCCCTCCTCTTCGCGCCAGCCGGGCAGCAGCCTGTCTATCCCGATGGGATCGACCACGGCGCCGGAGAGAATATGCGCACCGACTTCGGCGCCCTTTTCGAGAACGACAACCGAAAGCTCCGGCTCCACCTGCTTCAGACGGATCGCGGCGGCAAGGCCCGCGGGACCCGCGCCAACGATCACAACGTCGAATTCCATCGCTTCGCGTTCGGGCAGTTCCATCGCTTCCGTCATCTCATCCTCTCCGCATCGCCGGTCCCATCCGGCTGTTGTTATATCCGTTTTCCGGCATTCCCGGCGCATCGCCTGCGCCGGTCAAAAAACCATCCGCGACACCGCATCCAACCAGCGCCTGTCTTCGCAAAGCAGGACGCCTTTGTCGAGCTTCTATAGCGGCAAAACATGTCGCACGCCAGTCAATTGTCAGACAACCTGATGATTGATGTATTACTTTTACGTTCACGTAAATTAAAGAATAGGAGTGACGGGCATTGGCGTCAAGGGTTGTTAAAGTCGGAATACTGAAGAAGGTAGTGACGGCGGGAAGGTTGTGGCGGCCCTATTTCCGCAGCTGCGTGGCGTTTTCCGTCGTCTTCTCACGCGGTTTCACGTACGTGTCCGCGCTATGCCGAAACCAGATTTCAGGAGAGTGACTGCCGCGACCAATCAAGCCGCGGCAGGCAATCAGGCGACGTCCTGAAGCTGCCCTTCGCCGTCGTGGAGGAAGCACGCCCTGTTAAAAAGACCGAGATCGACGAAGTTCGGAAGGCGAATATCGCGGATGTCGGGAAGCCGCTTGCTTTCCGGATCGAACGATCTGTCGATTTGCGAAATGAAGCCCAGAACGCAACCCGACCGTCGCGCAAAATCACCGAGTGCTCGTAGCTGCTCGGAAAGAGCGGGCTTGCTCCGCTGCTGATCAAGCGCCTGGAGATAGTCGATCACCGCGACTGTTCCCGGTCGCGACCCCGACATCCGATCGATGATGTAGTCCGCACTAATTTCATCGGAAGTGACAATCTGAACTTGGTTGGCGAAGCCGTCAGTCTCCTTTTCAAGCGATTGGAGATATTTTCCCGCCTGTTTTTCGGTCAATTCCAACGTAAACAGAAACGCCTTGCGGCCGTCCCGGGCCGCATCGATCAGAAGCTGAAGACCAAGCATGGTCTTGCCCTGCCCCGGCCGGCCAGCGAGCAATAACAGGTCGCCGGCATCGAGACGGGAAAGTACCGTTTCGGAAAGTGGCCCGGAAGACATCCGGGACGACAGCATGCTCCACCTTGCAAAGCCCTCTTGTTGCGCGATCTGATCCAGCGCTTCATTCAGCGGAACATCATTGTTTCGCGCCATGAGCTTTGCACGGCGTTTAAGCTGAAATATCGGTGCAGAAAGTTTCATCAAAGACCTCCATTGCGAGCCGAAACGCAACCCCTCCTTATGCGATGCTCGAACAGATGGTTCGATGATTTGGCGTCACCCTGCATGTGCGATGCTTTCCCGAAAGGAGGGGGGAGGCTTGGGTCCAGCCTGTGGTTGAAAGCTAGCGGGTTGCGCGATTCGCAGCAAGGGGCGCAAGCCATTCGCCACATCGCAGTTACCGGATCCTGTCCTCGCAAAGAGGACGCCTTGTCGAACTTCTTTAGCGGCAAAACAAGCCACTATAACCGACCGGCAGCAGGCGGAATTGCTACCTGATGTTGCGCTCGAATTGCGGCCACCATAAAACCTGTCATGCACCGTGAAAAAAGAACGTTCGTTCAATTGAGGAGAACGCCACCTTGAAGCGATTGATTCCCGCGCTGCTGCTATTGTCGTGGTTTGGCGCGATGCCCTTGGTGGCAAAGGCCGATGTCTCTTCCGCCAATCAAAACGAATCGGCCGCAGCATTTCAGGGCCTCGACACGCTCGCGCGGGAAACGCGCGCGCAGGGGGATTTACCGCGATTGTCCAACCCCGCTCATGCGAAGGTGCTGGACCGGCTCTGGAATGTGGAGGGAACCCTGGGCAGACAGCCATACCGGTCCGCCGATGTTCCAGCGCTCATCGCCATCGGCGCGAATGCGGGCGCCGTTCTTAAAACCTATGCACTGTTTACCCCACAGAACGGCAGTCTGCCGGACACAGCGGCAAATACGTTCAAATATCAGGACGAAATCGCACGCGCCGGAGCCTATCTATTGCATGTCCATGCGGCTCAGCTGGAGGCGATTACCGATTTTATCGCCGTGCTTCCTGCCGATCAGATGAACAAGGCGCGCCGCGATGGCCTGCGCCAGATGCGCCTTGGCATCATGGAGCAGTTTACCGGACTGACCCTTATGCTGCGCTCCCCGAATTTGCGATCCGAGAACCGGCTTATTTTGCTGAACGCCCTTAATGCCAGCGCCATTCCCGTGGTCGCCGCGACCTCCCTCGCCGACCGAACCGCCATGGCCACCCAGATCGACACGATTTTGCCGGAACTGTCCGGGCTTGAACGCGACAAGGCGCAGGCGTTGAAATCGCTCTTCATGAACCAGAATTGCGACGGGCTTTGCGCCATGGATCGGTAGCCGTTCGATACCCGGTTGACGCAAAGGGACTGCAAGCCCGCCCCTCAGACCTGCCGGCTCAAACCGCCCATTCCTCATCCGTCGTGAACACGATCGTCAGCCAGCGGTCGCTCCCCTCGCCGCCCAGCGCATCGCCGATCTCGTCGCGGATTGCGTCCCATTCCTCCAGACGCCGGGGCGGCCAGTTTTTCGGCACGATGAAGAAGAGTTCGATCTGACGGCCGCGGCCAACGCGGGCGACATAGGAATAGTGCGAGGAGAAGCCGAATTTCTCCACCGTCTCGGCCGCCACCCGGTCCACATGCTGCTTGAACTCCAGCGGGGTCACCAGAAGAATGTCCGCGAGCGCCTGTTTCACATTGCCGAGCGGCATGGGGATGATGACGAGGCAGACCAGTGCCAGCACGGCCGGGTCGATATAGGGTGCGAGCCACGCCTGCGCCGTTCCCGTGAGCCCATAGCCCACGGCGAAGGCGACGAAGAGGGCCATGCTCAGGAGCGCGCTCATCAGCCAGCTTTTGGCGTCAAGCGCCACGAAGGCGGATTTCAGCCGGCGGTTCTGCCGTTTGACGAACCATGCCATGGCGAGCGAAACGGCGAAGCTGACGAAGGTGACGACGATGGCGTAATCGAACTCGATCGATCTGCCGCCATCCATCAGGCTGTCCACGGCATTGATGAGGGCGTAGATCGCCGCCCCCATCAGGAGCGTGCCGTTAAGCCCGAGCACCATCGGCTCCAGATGCCAGAAGCCCATGGTGAAACGCTCCACCAGCCGGCCGCCGGGTTTGGGCGCGGCGGAAGCGGCGATCAGCCGCGCGACAAGCAGCGCCAGCACCGTCATGAAAGCATCCGTCAGCGCATAGACACCATCGAAAACCACGGCGAAGGAGCCGGAGAACAGGCCTGCGCCGATGCCGAAGAGCGCCAGCAGAACCGTGACGGCAATGGAGAATTTGAGCAGGGATTGTTCTGTCATGACGTGTATTTCACCTTCAAAACCGGACGCCGCCTTGCTGGAGCGCCTTCTCTTTTCCTCGAATCGAGAAAACGCTCTAACTCTTTGTTTTGTAGCATTCCAGACGGAAAACCGGGGTCCACATTTCCTGGAAATGCTCTATAAACAGCACATTGAGCACTCACAAGACAGGACAAAACCCATGGATCTCGGCATTTCCGGCAAGCGCGCCCTCGTTCTCGCCTCCTCTCGCGGCCTTGGGCTGGGCATTGCCACCGCGCTGGCGAAGGAAGGCGCACATGTCCTTCTTGTCGGCAGAAGCGGCGAGAAGCTGGAGGCGAATTGCAAGGCGATCAATGCGCTTGGCAAGGGCAAGGCCGACTGGGTCTGGGGCGATCTGGCCGAGGACAATTTCGTCGAGGCCATGGTTCAGGCCGTCAGGGAAAAGCTCGGCGGCATCGATATTCTCGTCAACAATACCGGCGGCCCGACGCCAGGCCTTGCGCAGGAGATGACGGCCGACAAGCTGGATACCTTCTTCCAGTCGATGGTGCTGCGCGTCATCACGCTTACCAATGCGCTGCTGCCGCAGATGAAGGAACAGGGTTTCGGCCGCATCCTGACCGTCGCCTCCTCCGGCGTGTTCGAGCCGATCGCCAATCTGGCGCTGTCCAATACGCTGCGTGGCGCACTGGTCGGCTGGAGCAAGACGCTGTCCTCCGAAGTGGCCTCCTTCGGCATCACCTCCAACCTGCTGCTGCCCGGCCGTATCCACACCGACCGCATCGATGAACTCGATGGCGCCAACGCCAAGCGTCTGGGCAAAAGCGTCGAGGAAATTCGCGAGGCTTCCGTCAAGAGCATTCCGGCCGGCCGCCTCGGCACGGTGGAGGAATTCGCCGCCGCCGGCGCTTTCCTCTGCTCGGTTCCGGCAAGCTACATCACCGGCACGATGCTCAGGGTAGATGGCGGCGCGGCGAAGTCGAATTAAGGCCGCGACGGCGCGTTATCAAACGGGCGCATCGTGGATGACGAAGCGGTTGCGCCCCGTATTCTTGGCCCGATAAAGCGCCGTATCCGCCCGACGCAGGGCTTCCTCGGCGCAATCGCCCGGGCGCACGAAGGCAATGCCCGCCGAACAGGTGTAACGGAAATCCGGGACCTGTTCGAGCGGCGAGGCCTCCCGCAGCGACGCAAACAGGGCTTCGACGACGCTTTCGGCGTTGTGCATTCGCGCGCCGCTCAGCCCCAGCAGAAACTCCTCGCCGCCGATACGCCCGATGAGATCGTCGCGGCCGGCGGCGGCGCATAGTTTTTCGGCGAAATGTTTCAGCACCCTGTCGCCCGATGCATGGCCGAAGCGATCATTGATACTCTTGAAATGATCGATATCGAGCAGCACCAGTGCCAGCGCCTGCGCCTTGTGGGGGCCGAGGCTGTGGCCCAGATTGTCCATCACGTAACGGCGATTGCCGAGACCCGTCAACTCGTCGCTGAGGGCGGATTTCAGCGCGCTGTCGCGCTCCTGCCTGAGGTCGCGAAGCTCTATGCCGAGTTCGGAAATATCGGTGATGACACACAGCATCCAGCCGCCCGGCAAAGTCGTTTCCGTCGTCAATATCCAGCGCCCGTCATTGAGGCTGGTCTCGATGGTGCGGAAGGGCAGCTTGCCGCGCCTCGTCCTTGCGGAACGCAACCAGACTTCGAAGTCGGAGGTCTCGATTGCGGTGCCGGTGGAGTTGCCGTAGCCGCTGCGCATCAACTCGACCCAGCTTGGAAATTCATCCGGCGCGACATCCAGCGCCTTGCGGAAGGCCGCATTCGCAAAACACAGCCTGTCCTCGCCATCGAACAGCGCATAGCCCTGCTGCGATGCCTCAAGAAGGTTCATGAGCTGACGGTTGAAAACGCCGGCATCGCCCCGAACGAGGCCGGGATGGTCCGGCGATACATTGTCGAAGTTGGGACCGGTCGTCTTGCGGGACATTGAATTTTCCAGATGACAAAGCGGCAGGCAAAACCGAAGGGAGCGTTGAGTTAAACCCTTATCGTCGAGCTCCGCCAGTACAAAAAACAATGCATGCGCGCCGGCCGCCATAGCGCTGTTCCACGGCAGCGGCTTCGTTACCAGCATAGCCGCAAACCCCTAAGAACATTGTCAAAAAACTGCCGCGCTCTTTCACGAGTGCGCAGGCAGATCGTTTACCATCTTCCCTACCCGGCAGACGCAGCCGTCAATCTGCGATAAACGGTGGGGAAAAGCTTGCCATTCCATCGGGCCTGTGCAATCAACCGCCCTCCTCTGACATCGGGGTGCCAAAGGCATCCCTTATTTTCACGCCGGGCCGCCTTTCAGGCCGGGCGGGTGTTTCTATCGGCTACAAGGATATGGCGATGACGCAAAAGCGGGCTCTCGGCCTCGATTTCGGCACGACCAACACGGTCATGGCTCTTTCCGACACGGGCGGCGCCAGCCGTTCCATGCGCTTCACCAGCAGCGCGGGCACGGATGACAGCATGCGCACGGCGCTCTCCTTCATGAAGGATGCCGGCCTTGGTGCGGCCGCCCTGCATGTGGAAGCCGGCCATGCCGCCATCCGGCAATTCATCGACAATGCCGGCGACTGCCGTTTCCTGCAATCGATCAAGACATTCGCGGCCTCGCCGCTGTTTCAGGGCACGCTGATCTTCGCCAAGCGCCAGAGCTTCGAAGATCTGATGGACGTGTTCCTGCGCAAGCTGAAAGCCTATGCGGGCGAGGAATGGCCGGGGGACGTCTCCACCGTCATCGCCGGCCGGCCGGTGCGTTTCGCCGGCAGCAATCCGGATGAAACGCTGGCGCTCGCCCGTTACAACGAGGCGCTCACCCGCGCCGGATTCCCGGAAATCCACTATGTCTACGAGCCGGTGGCGGCCGCCTATTATTTCGCCCAGAGCCTGAAGAAGGACGCCAATGTGCTGGTGGCGGATTTCGGCGGCGGCACGACGGACTATTCGCTGATCCGCTTCGAGACCCATGCCGGCAAGCTCTCCGCCACCCCCATCGGCCATTCCGGCGTCGGCGTGGCGGGCGATCATTTCGACTTCCGCATGATCGACAATCTGGTCTCGCCGGAAATCGGCAAGGGCAGCAAGTTCAAGAGCTTCGACAAGGTGCTGGACGTGCCCTCCGGCTATTACGTGAATTTCGGCCGCTGGAACCAGCTGTCGATCTTCAAGACCTCGAAGGAATTCACCGACCTCAAATCGCTGGTGCGCTCGGCGCTGGAGCCGGAAAAGCTCGAACTCTTCATCGATCTGGTCGAACATGACGAGGGTTACCCGCTCTATCAGGCGATTTCCGCCACCAAGATGGCGCTCTCCTCGGCGGAAGAAGCGGAATTCAACTTCGCGCCGTTGGGCAAGGCCGGCCGCAAGATGGTAAAGCGCAGCGATTTCAACAACTGGATCGCCGAAGACCTCGCCAAGATAGAAGAAGCGCTCGACGAGGTTCTGGAAAAGACGAAAGTCGCGCCCGAAGCCATCGATAAGGTGTTCCTGACCGGCGGCACCTCCTTCGTGCCGGCGGTTCGGGAGCTTTTCACCCGCCGTTTCGACGCCGACCGCATCGAAAGCGGCGGCGAGTTGCTCTCGATTGCCCATGGTCTGGCCATGATCGGCGAAAGCGGCGACATTCAGCGCTGGACAGTGTGATTTGCGGGTTTCCCGGGCGGGGAACATGGGGTAATTTCCGACCATGATCGCCGCTCACGACCTCTCCCCGGCCGAACTCGCCGCCCTCCTGCATTTCCATGCGGATGCGGGCGTGGACTGGCTGCTGGAAGAGACCCCGGTCGATCGTTTCGCCGAATTTGCCGCCGCCCGCCCGGCCCGGCCGATGCAGGGACAGGAGGCGGGCGCAGCCGCGCGCCAGCCAAGCCAGCGGCCGATGGAACGTGGCGGCGATACACCTCAACACTCGCCGCAGCAGCAGCCGAAACGCCAGACGCCGACACGCGGCGCTCCACCCGCCCCCGCGGTTCAGCAGAATGTTGCGATGCCGGACGAACAGGCCGTGGCAGCAGCGCGTTTTGCCGCCGAAAGCGCAAGGTCGCTTACCGAGCTGAAAACCGCGCTGGAAGGGTTCAGCGGCTGCAATCTCAAGAACAGCGCGCGCAGCACGATCTTCACCGAAGGCGATCCCTCATCCGCCATCATGGTCATCGGCCCGATGCCGGATGCCGATGACGACCGCGAAGGCCTGCCATTTGCCGGCAAAACCGGGCTTTTGCTCGACCGTATGCTTTCGGCAATCGGCCTTGGACGCGGCACCATCATGCTTGGCAATGTCGTGCCCTGGCGGCCGCCGGGCAACCGCCCGCCGACTCAGGCCGAAATGGATATCTGCCGCCCCTTCATCGAGCGTCAGATCGCCCTTGCGGAGCCGAAACACCTGTTGCTTCTCGGCAACTTTACCGCACGTTTCTTCTTTGGCGGCACCGGCACGATCCATACGCTGCGCGGACAGTGGCGTGATGTCGCAGCCGGACACCTGATTTTGCCGGCTTTGGCCAGCCTGCATCCGCAGGAACTTTTGAATGCGCCGGCCAGCAAGTCATTGGCATGGCAGGATTTATTGGCTTTTCAGGCAAGGATTGTCGAAGGCTGATTGCCTTATTCTTGCTCAATGTAAATGAATTATGAAAAAAGCCATGCACAATGCGCATAACAGCGGCGCATTTGCTCAACTTGCCGAATCCATGCTGCGCTGCGATATAGGCCCCATGTCTTGGGAGGAATAGGTTTAAGGAACCAAGGCAATGACCACTCGCTTCCGTCCGGTACATTCCGGCTTTGAAACGCTCCGCCTGGCGGGCCTCGGCCCTCGCTCCAGTCAGGGCTACCATCGTTTCGGCGCAGCCGCAAACGAACAGATGACCGCACGCGCTGCCATGCAGCAGGTCCGCGTGACGCGTCCCTCGGCAGTCTTCGCGGATTTCCGCGAGCGCTGAGAAGCACTCAGGCCAGTCTAGCGCTGGTCCACAGATATGATTGCGCGCTGGCGTCTTTCTTCGGGAAGGCGCCTTTTGCTTTTGTGGTTTTTTTCGAAGGGCTGCGACGAAGTCTTGAACCGAGTCACAAGGTTGTAGTGCGTGCCCAGCCGTCCTTCTTCCGTTAACGCCGGTTGAGACGAAAAACGGCACTCTCAATCTTGTCTTCCACCATGCGTCATCCAATCCGTCATTCCGGCCTTGAGCCGGAATCCAGCCAGCCCAAGTCCTTGGGCTGAAAAGACTCTTCTCGCCGCCCAGACGCGCGTCGGCTGGATCCCGGCTCAAGGCCGGGATGACGGAGGAGAAGCATCTTTCGTGAAATTCGGTGGTTGAGAATGCCGCGCGCTTGTCCTGGAAACGGGCAAGACGCGTAGATTTGGGTTCCGTCACCCTTGCGGCGTCGAGGCCTTGCGCGCCGCCCGTCTTGCCAGACCCAGTTGATGCTCGCGAAAGATGATGAAGATGCCGGCGAGGATAACGATCGCCGTGCCGATCAGCATCGTCATCGTGGGAATATCTCCGAACAGAATGTAGGAAACCGCGATTCCGAAGATAATGGAGCTGTATTCGAAGGGCGCGATGACCGAGACTTCGGCGTGCCGATAACTCTCCGTCAGGAAGATTTGCGCAACGCCGCCGCAAATGCCGCTGGTGATCAGCAGCATGGCTTGCGTCATGCTCAGCGCGCTCCAGCCGAAAGGCACGCTGACGAGCGACAGCAGCGTGGCGGTGAGCGAAAAATAGAGCACGATGGTCGGCGTCTTTTCCGTCTCCACCAGTTGCCGCACCTGGATCATCGCCAGACCGCCGAGCGCCGCACCGCACAACACGGCAATGGCCCCCAGCCCCTCACCCGCGGCAAAACCGCCTTCCCTCAGAAGCGTCATCTTCGGCCAGAGAATCACCAGCACCCCCGTCATGCCGACGAATACCGCGCTCCAGCGATAGATGCGCACCTTTTCATGCAGGATGACGGCGGCAAAAACGACGGCGAGAAGCGGCGAGGCATAACCGATGGCGATGAATTCCGGCAGCGGCAGCATGGTCAGCCCGTAAAAGCCGCAGGCCATGGACAGGATGCCCAGAAACCCGCGCTTGAAATGGCCGAAAAGATTATTGGTGTGCAGGGCGCTGGTCAGCGCATGCAGCCACGCCAAATAGACGACAATCGGAAGAATGGCGAAAGCGGAGCGGAAGAAGGTGATCTGGCCGGCAGGCACATCGCCTGCGGCCTTGATACAGGTCTGCATGACAAGAAAAAAGCCGACCGAAATCAGCTTCAGGCTAATCCCGCGAAAGGGATTCATCGGTTCGGCGTTCATTGGCAACTACTCATATCGGCTGCGCAAACACGCCATCGAGAGATTTTTCATGCGGGGAGGACGACGCAGGGGAATTGGATTTATGCAAGGCTAGAGCATTCCTCCGGCGCTTTACAACAAAAAATGTGATTTACCCGTGAATTCCGTCGATTTGGGGAAGGATTGTTTTCGCGGCTGCGGAAGTGATGCAAACCAAAAGCGACGCGCGCTAAAATTTGAAGAAAATAAAATATAATTTCAGCAATCGTTCAACATTTGCTGCCATGGTCCACAGGTCCGGCGGCGGGAGGATTGTCTGCATGGCCGGCAAAGCCTTCCATGGCGGGACAGAACGTCCTCCGACGCGCACATGAACGTGACGAATATTCTACCCATTTTACATCCGGGCCTTATGACGACATGATGCCGGGAAGACCACGCAAAGTTATTCAGGGACAGTCATGCGAACAGACACGGGCCAGATCGTTCACCTGGCAGATTACCGCCCCACCGATTTCGTTCTGGAGCGGGTGGATCTCACCTTCGAACTCGACCCCAAGAATACCAAGGTCGAAGCCCGTCTGATCTTTCACCGGCGCGAAGGTGCTGAGCGGCAGGCGCCGCTGGTTCTCGATGGCGACGAGCTGAAGCTTTCCAGCCTGCTGCTCGACCAGGTGGAACTTCCCGCCGGTCAATATGAGGCGACGCCGGAGAGCCTGACCATCCGCGACCTGCCGGCGGAGGCGCCCTTCGAAATCTGCGTCACCAATTACATCAATCCGCAGGTCAATACGCAGCTGATGGGGCTTTATCGCACCAATGGCGTCTATTGCACCCAATGCGAGGCGGAAGGTTTCCGCCGTATCACCTATTTCCCCGACCGGCCGGATGTTCTGGCGCCCTATACGGTGACGATCATCGCGGCGAAGGAAGACAATCCCCTGCTGCTCTCGAACGGCAATTTCCTCGGCGGCGGCAATTACGATGAAGGCCGCCACTTCGCGGCATGGTTCGATCCGCATCCGAAGCCCAGCTATCTCTTCGCGCTTGTCGCCGGCGATCTCGGCGTGGTCGAAGACACATTCACCACCATGTCCGGCCGCGATGTGGCGCTGAAGATTTACGTCGAGCATGGCAAGGAGCCGCGTGCGGCCTATGCCATGGACGCGCTGAAGCGTTCGATGAAATGGGACGAAGAGCGCTTCGGCCGCGAATACGACCTCGATATTTTCATGATCGTCGCCGTATCCGATTTCAACATGGGGGCGATGGAGAACAAGGGTCTCAACGTCTTCAACGACAAATTCGTGCTGGCCGACCCGGAAACCGCCTCCGACGCGGATTACGCCAATATCGAGCGCATCATCGCGCATGAATATTTCCACAACTGGACGGGCAACCGCATCACCTGCCGCGACTGGTTCCAGCTCTGCCTGAAGGAAGGCCTGACGGTTTATCGCGACCAGGAATTTTCCGCCGACATGCGCTCGCGCCCGGTCAAGCGCATTGCCGATGTGCGTCACCTGAAATCGGAGCAGTTTCCCGAGGATTCCGGCCCGCTGGCCCATCCGCCGCGCCCCGACACCTATCGCGAAATCAACAATTTCTACACGACGACCGTTTATGAAAAGGGTGCCGAAGTCACCCGCATGATCGCCACGATCCTCGGCGCGGACGACTTCAAGAAGGGCATGGACCTCTATTTCGAGCGCCATGACGGCGAAGCCGCAACCGTCGAGGATTTCGTCAGGAGCTTCGCTGACGCCAGCGGCCGTGACCTTTCGCAGTTTTCGCTGTGGTACACCGAAGCGGGCACGCCGCTCGTCTCCGTCTCCTCGGCTTATGATGCGGGCAAGTCCACATTCAAGCTCACTCTGGAACAGACGACCGCGCCGACACCCGGCCAGCCGGTGAAACAGCCGCGTCATATTCCGCTGTCGCTGGCGCTGATCCTCGATAACGGCCAGATCGCCGAACCACAGGCCGTCGAAGGCGGCGACTATCGCGACGGCGTGCTGCACCTGACCGAACGCAACCAGACCTTCTCCTTCTCCGGCATTTCCTCGCGGCCGGTGCTGTCGATAAACCGCAGCTTCTCGGCGCCGATCAATCTGGATTTCGAACAGAATGCGGCCGATCTGGTGCAGATCGCCCGGCATGAGACGGATATGTTCGCGCGCTTCCAGGCGCTGACCGATCTTGCCCTGCCGGCTCTGATTGCCGCCACCAAGGCTGTGCAGAATGGCAAGGACGTTCAAACGGATGCGGAGCTGACCGCAACGCTCATCGAAATCATCGGCAACGACGCACTTGAGCCCGCCTTCCGGGCGCAGGCGCTGGCCTTGCCGAGCGAAACGGATATCGCTCGCGAAATGGGCGGCGACAACGATCCGGACGCCATCCACAAGGCGCGCAACGCCACCATCAAGGCCATTGCGACGGCCGGGCTCGAAACGCTGCGGCGGCTTGCCGACAGCACGGCTGACGGCGAGGCCTATAGCCCGGATGCGGCAAGTGCGGGACGCCGTTCGCTGCGCAACGGTGCGCTGACCTTCCTCGCCTTTGCCGAGGAAACGCCGGCCCGCGCGGCGAAGGCTTTTGCTGACGCCACCAACATGACCGATCTTGCGCATGCGCTCAGCGTGCTGACCCAGCGTTTCCCGGAAAGCACGGAAACAAAGGAAGCGCTTGCCGCCTTCGAAACGCGCTTTGCCGACAATGCTCTGGTGCTCGACAAGTGGTTCTCGCTGCAGGCCGCCATTCCGGGCGACGGTGCGCTCGACCGGATCAAGACGCTGATGAAATCGAAACATTTCATCGCCACCAACCCGAACCGGGTACGCTCGCTCGTCGGCACGCTTGCCTTTGCCAACCCCACCGGCTTCCACCGTGCCGATGGCGCCGCCTACCGGTTCCTGGCGGAACAGATCATCGCCATCGACAAGCGCAATCCGCAGCTTGCCGCCCGCATTCTCACATCCATGCGCTCCTGGCGATCGCTGGAGGCAAGCCGCGCCGAACACGCCAAGGCGGCGCTTTCGACGATCGCCGACGCCAAGGGGCTGTCGACGGATGTGAGCGACATCGTCGGGCGCATCCTGAAGGGCTGACCGCCCCGCCAAAACTCCGGATAATGCCGATACGCCGTCTTGATCACCATCAAGGCGGCGTATTGCGTTGCGCGACATGATGGTTCGCGAGAGGCCGGGAACGGCTGAAGAGACCGGAAAGGAATTTCAGATGACGGACATGTCCAAGACCAGCGCTTCGTTTCAGCGCTTCATGACCGATGCTCCGGCCCACAAGGCGGCATGGTTTCAGGCCGTGCAGGGTCTCGGGGCGGCGTCCACGCTCGATGTGAAGACACAGAGCCTGATCTATATCGGCATTCTTGCCGCCCTGCGTCTGGAAAGCGGCCTCGCCTTTCACGTGATGGAAGCCAAGGTACGGGGCGCAAGCCGCGACGATATCATCAGCGCGGTGCTGACCGGTCTTCCGGCGGCGGGCAATGGCGTGATCAGCGCGCTTGGCCCCGCTCTTGACGCCTTCGACGGAGCATGAAGCCTGTTTCTCCCGCGTTCCGCAACAACCGGATCGGATTGCCGGCTCACTGATTTCGTTCATAATTCCCGCCTTCGCCAAAGCGGAAACAGACCGTCCCGAAAAAATACGGAGTCGGTTCAAGGGGTTAAATTTCTTTTAACTTTTGCCTCTGGACACGGCGAATCGCATTTGATTCACTAGTCATATTCGAGCGGCGGCGCTTCGAATCACTGGGGACATCTTGAAGGCGGGACAATGACGAACGTGCGGCGGGCGACTGCGGGCGATGAGCGGCCGTATGCCAAATTTTCTGATCTTGCGGCCTGGGGCGAAAGGCTTTCCAGCGACCTGATGGGTTTGATGAATGGCTCCGACCGCCCGATGCCGCAGGTCGAGACCCTGCTGAAACGTCTCATTCCCATTCTCATCCTCGCCTTCCTCGTCGTCGTCGCGGCCTCGCGCATGCTGGGCATCGTCGCCGAATATAGCCGCATGGAAGAGGCCGCCCGCCATTCCACGGCGCTGACGGCGCTGACGGCCAAAGCAGCCCTTCTCAACAACGATACCGTTTTCACCGCGCAGGATCGCGCCCGCGCCGAAGCCAACCTCGTCGCGGCGCTGCCGTCGGGCAGCCTTGCCGACGGTACCATGGTGCTTCTTTCGGGCAGCAATGGCCGCATTTTCGCCGGCGCTGGTAAGGAAGCGATGCTTTATATCGGCACGTCGCTGCCGGCTTTGCTTCCCGAAATCGCCATCGTGCAGCGTTTCCCCGGCGCACCCGGCACCATCGAAACCAATATTGACGGCCAGCAGCATTATGCAACGATGATCCCCTTCGGCGACGATGGCGCGATGGTGATCGCGGCCCGCTCGCTGCAGCCGATCCGTTCCTTCTGGCGCAGCGAAATCGCCATGAATGTGACGCTGTTTGCCGGCATCTCCTCGATCCTGCTGGTCGTGCTTTATGCCTATTACATGCAGGTGAAACGCGCCCGCGACGCCGACGATATCTTCGCGGAATCCAACCTGCGGGTGGAAACGGCGCTGTCGCGCGGCCGCTGCGGCTTGTGGGATTTCGATCTTTCCACCCGGCGCATGTTCTGGTCCGGTTCGCTTTACGAAATTCTCGGGCTGCCGCCGAAGGCCGCACCGCTTTCCTTTTCCGACGCCGCCCGGATGATGCATTCCGAAGACGGCAACCTCTATGAGCTTGCCCGCGCCGTCGGCTGCGGCAATCTGCGCCAGATCGATCAGATTTTCCGCATGCGCCATGCCAGGGGCCATTATGTCTGGCTGCGCGCCCGCGCCCAGGTCATCCGCACCAATAACGGCCCGCGCGTCATCGGCATCGCCATGGATGTCACCGAACAGCACCGCCTTGCGCAACGCTACGCCGAAGCCGACCAGCGCCTTGCCGACGCCATCGAATCCACCTCGGAAGCCTTCGTCCTGTGGGACAAGAACGACCGTCTGGTGATGTGCAACACCCATTACCAGAAGGCCTATGGTCTGCCGGACAGCGTGCTGGTGGCAGGCACGGAAAAAAGCACCGTCCATGCCGCAGCCGCTCGCCCCGTCGTTGAACGTCGCGTTGCCGATCCGGACCAGTCCGGCCTGTCGCGCACCACGGAAGTGCAGCTTGCCGATGACCGCTGGCTGCAGATCAACGAACGCCGCACCCGCGATGGCGGTCTCGTCTCGGTCGGCACCGATATTACCCTTCTGAAGCGCCATCAGGAACGGCTGCGCGATTCCGAGCGCCGGCTGATGGCCACCATCGGCGATCTCTCCGCCTCGCAGCACAAGCTGGAACGGCAGAAGACCGAGCTTTCCGACGCCAACGCCAATTATCTCGCCGAAAAAGAACGCGCGCAGGCCGCCAACCGGGCGAAATCCGAATTCCTCGCCAATATGAGCCATGAGCTGCGCACGCCGCTCAATGCCATCCTCGGCTTTTCCGACATCCTGCAAAACGAGATGTTCGGACCGGTCGGCTCGCCGAAATATTCCGAATATGCCCGCGATATTCACGACAGCGGCAAACACCTGCTCAACGTCATCAACGATATTCTCGACATGTCGAAGATCGAGGCGGGCCATATGCGCATCAACCGCGAGACCATCGATCTCGCGCCGCTGATCGAAGAGACGCTGCGGCTGACCGCCATTCAGGCTGAACAGAAAAACATCACCGTGC
Source organism: Agrobacterium sp. P15N1-A (assembly GCF_044626815.1). NCBI lineage: Bacteria > Pseudomonadati > Pseudomonadota > Alphaproteobacteria > Hyphomicrobiales > Rhizobiaceae > Agrobacterium > Agrobacterium sp. P15N1-A. The sequence goes on from NZ_JBIUPF010000001.1 coordinate 618,399, forward strand.
AGCAGAAGGTCTGCGCCGGGCTGACCATGCAGGGCGACCGCCGCGCCATGAAGCAGATCATGCTCAACCTGCTCTCCAACGCCGTGAAATTCACCGGCGATGGCGGCCGCATCGCGCTGCGCACCCATGTGCATCAGGCCGCGATGATCCTCACCATCGCAGACACCGGCATCGGCATTCCCGCCCAGGCGCTCAACAAGATCGGCCAGCCTTTCGAACAGGTGCAGAGCCAATATGCCAAGAGCCAGGGCGGCTCCGGCCTCGGGCTTGCGATTTCCCGCTCGCTCGTCAAGCTGCATGGCGGGACGATGAAGATACGCTCGTGTGAGGGCCGTGGGACGGTGGTGACGATCATCATTCCGCATGCGGCGGGGTGCTGTGGGACGGTGCATTGAGTTGGCGTCGGATGCGCTGACTGTCCTGCAATAAAGTAATGGCCGAGCGCGCAGTACCCCCCTCTGCCCTGCCGGGCATCTCCCCCTCAAGGGGGGAGATCAGCTGGGAGCTAACGCTCGCTCATTCGCAACGTTAAAGATGGGCTGAAGAGTGCCGCAAATCGATCTCCCCCCTTGAGGGGGAGATGCCCGGCAGGGCAGAGGGGGGTATCGCCTCACCCACCATTCTTCACCGTCCCCAAAAACGCCTTCCGCACCGCTTTCGCCAGCCGCTTCACCTCTCCCTCCAGTGTCGGAATGTCAGGGCAGTCCCCCGCCCGGCAAACGAGATCGGTGAGGCCCGCCGGCGCTTCCTTCGGGTTGAAGGCGCCATCGATGCACAGCCGCACGATTTGTGAGATTTCAGTGTAGAGCGCCATCGCCGCCATGCAATCATCAAAGGCTTGGCGCTCCATCACCGGGGCAGCGAGCGCCTGCAGCGCCTCGGCCGTGTTGCGCCCCGGTTCGTGCACCGCAAGCCCCTTCACCGGCCCCACCAGCGCCAGATATTGGGCGATGAATTCCAGATCGATCAGCCCGCCATTGATGAGCTTGAAATCCCAGTTGTTTTCCGGCGGCTTCTCCTGCTCGATCAGGCTGCGCATCTCCAGCACATCGGCCGAGACCTTGGCCACATCGCGCTTTTGCGACAGGATGGAGGCGATGATGCGTCGCGCGTCCTCCGTCAGCGAGGCATCGCCGCAGATGAGGCGGGCGCGCGATAGCGCCATGTGCTCCCAGGTCCAGGCCTCCTCGCGCTGGTATTTCTCAAAGGCGGAAATGCGGGTCGCCACCGGGCCCTTGTTGCCGGAGGGGCGAAGCCGCATGTCCACTTCGTAAAGCACGCCCTCCGCCGTCGGCGCGGAAAGCGCGGCAATCAGCCTTTGCGTGACGCGGGTGAAATAACGCACGACATCGAGCGGTTTTGCGCCGGTCGATTCATGGGCGGCATCGTCGTAGTCGTAGAGCAGGATAAGATCGACATCCGAACCGGCGGTCAGCTCGAAGGAGCCGAGCTTGCCCATGCCCATGACAGCCACGCGCCCGCCGGGATAAAGCCCATGCGCCGCTTCCATCTCCGCCAGAACCGCATTCAGCGCCGCCTCGATGACAAGATCGGCAAGATGGGTGAAAGCGCGGGCGGCCACCTCGCCGCGGATTGCGCCGGTCAGCAGCCGCACGCCGATCAGGAAGCGCTGTTCGGCGGCGAAAATGCGCAGCCGGTCGAGAATATCCTCATAATGCCGGGCATTGGAGAGAAAGCTTCCCATACGGTGGGCGAGATAGTCGCGCGTCGGTACGTCGCTCATCAATGCCGGGTCAAGCATGCCGTCGAAGACATGCGGACGGGCGGCGATGATTTCGGCAAGGCGCGGTGCGGACGACATGATCGTTACCAGCAGGTCGAGCAGCGCCGGGTTGTTGCCGAGCAGCGAAAAGAGCTGGATGCCGGCCGGCAGACCGGAGAGGAAATTGTCGAAACGCAGCAGCGCCTCATCGGCCCGCTTACTTTCACCGAAGGCCCTGAGCAGGTCCGGCGTCAGCTCCGTCAGCCGCTCGCGCGCCTCCACCGATTGCGTTGCCCGGTAACGGCCATTGTGCCAGGTGCGGATGACGCGGGAAATATCCTCCGGCCGCTCGAAGCCGAGGGTGGAGAGCGTTTTTAACGTATCGGGATCGTCCTTCTGGCCGGTGAAGACCAGATTGCCGGCCTCGCCTGACAGCTTCACCTCCTGCTCGAACAGCGCCGAATAACGCCGCTCCACCAGCCGCAGCACCTGTTCCAGCTTTTCCGAAAAGGCTTTGGTGTCCTCGAAACCGAGCATGAAGGCGATGCGCTTCAGTTCGGCTTCGGTGTCGGGCAGCACATGGGTCTGCTCGTCGCGCACCATCTGGATGCGGTGCTCCACTTCGCGCAGGAACCAATAGGCCTCCGTCAGGCTGTCGCGCGTTTCGGCGTCGATCCATTTCGCCTCGGTCAGCGCCGCAAGCGCCTCCTGCGTTGCGCGCACCCTGAGCGCCGGCATGCGGCCGCCGGCGATAAGCTGCTGCGTCTGCGCGAAGAATTCGATCTCGCGGATGCCGCCGCGCCCGAGCTTGACATTGTGGCCCTTCACCGCAATCGCGCCATGGCCCTTATGGGCGTGGATCTGCCGCTTGATGGAGTGAATATCGGCAATCGCCGCGTAATCGAGATATTTGCGGAAGATGAAGGGCGTCAGCTCGCGCAGGAAATTCTCACCCGCCTTGATATCGCCGGCTACCGGCCGCGCCTTGATATAGGCGGCGCGTTCCCAGTTCTGGCCCCTGCCCTCATAATAAAGCAGCGCTGCTTCCACGGGGATGGCGAGCGGCGTCGAGCCGGGATCGGGCCGCAGCCGCAGATCGGTGCGGAAGACGTAACCATCGGCCGTGCGCTCCTGCATGATGCGCACGAGACGGCGCATCATCCGGCCGAAATTCTCCGTCGCATCATAGGGATCGTCCATGATGCCGGCTGAGGGTTCGAAGAACACCACCGCGTCGATATCGGAAGAATAGTTCAGTTCGCGCGCGCCGAGCTTGCCCATGCCGAGCACGATGAGGCCCGACCCGTCGCTTGGGGCTGCGACATTCTTCAGCTTCAGCTTGCCGCTCTCATGGGCTGATAGCAGCAGGTGATCGATGGCGGCGGAAAGCGATGCATCCGCCATGTCGCTCAGCCAGCGTGTCGTATCGCCCGCGGTGAAGATGCGCGCCAGATCGGCAAGTGCTGCGATGAAAGAGAGCCGCCGCTTGGCTACCCTCAGCCGCGACATCACCTCGTTTTCGCTCGGCACCCCGCCTTCTTCGCCCGGCTTCCAGCAATCGCGCGCCTCATGGACGAGACCCGCCAGCAGCGGCTCGAGCGGTTTCGACATCGCCAGCGACAAAAGCCCCTCATCCGCAGACGCCATGTCACGCAGATAGGGGGACAGCGTGAAGGCCGCGGCGATAAAATCCTTCAGCAGGCTTTCCCCGGCAAGCAGCGCGGCCACCGCCGGCTCGCTTTTGCCGATATCCTTCAGCGTCGAAAGAACGGATTTCAGTTCCGTCTGCGTATAGGGGCGGATCACGCCCGGCAGAACCTCGCTCAGCCGCCTTTCGGCGGTTTCCCGTTTCGTCACTGTGTCTCTCCCTCTTACGACTATCCTATCGCCGTTCCCTGACATGCGGCTTTCAGGACCGGATGCGCCGCACCCGAAACATCCCTGCCGCCGCACCTCTTAGAATCCTCCCGGCGCATGCATCTGGCGTTGTAACAAATGCAGGCCGCTTTGCGATCATAAAACCGCCGATGGCGATGTTTTCCAAAGCGCCGTACCCCGTAATGTCTCCGCAATTGTGCCCGCGTAGCGTCAGCCTCAACGAAACCCGACTCCCCGGTTTTCCAACGCTCGGTGTTGCAACGGATATGATCATGAAACAGATTTTTACAGCGAAATTGCAAAAGAACCTGCGCGCGATGGCCCTTTGCCTGACGGCGCTGCCCATGGCGCAGGCCGTCTGCACACCCGTTTTTGCCGCCGATATCGGCAAATCGGACCGGGTGGCCGATCCGCAGGGCAATTTCGACAATGCCCGCTACAGCAGCTCCAGCGACTGGAAGATTACGCTCGGTGTCGGTGCTGCCTACGCCCCGAAATATGAGGGTTCGGACAAGCTGGAAGCAGGCGCCGTGCCGCTGGTTTCCGTCGCGTATGGAGATACACTGAGCATCGATTTCAGCGGCGTCACCGTCAACCTCTTGAACCACAACGGCTTCAGGCTGGGTGTAAAGGGCGGCTGGGAAGCCGGGCGCAAGGAAAAGGACGACAGGAAAAACCTGCGCGGAATGGGCGATATCAAGGCGGCCGGCGTGGTCGGCGGCGTCATCGCCTATGGCGCGGACCCCTTCGAAATCTACGCCAAGGTGGACAAGACCATCGACGGCAGCGAAGGCCTGACCGCGACCGTCGGCGCCAGCGTCTCGCACAAGGTTGACCAGTTTGTCCTGGGCGCCGACCTCTCCGCCACCTGGGCGGACGACAAGCACATGAAATCCTATTTCGGCGTCACCTCGGCCCAGTCCGCCCGCTCGGGCCTGCGCCGCTTCGACGCGAAATCGGGCTTCAAGCGCGTCGACGCCAGCGCCTCCGTCACTTACCTTATGACTGAGAACTGGTCGATCACGGGCACCGGCGGCGTCGGTTTCCTGCTGGGCGATGCCAAGGACAGCCCCCTGTCGAAGAAGGATATTCAGCCGTTTGCGATGGTGGGCGTCGCTTATACGTTCTGAGCTACGAGCAGGAGCGACGTGCGGCGACGGATGCGCGCGCCTGAGGAGAGGCGTCCCTGCCCTCACGCCTCCTCACCCGATGAAACGCCGCAAGGCGTTTCATCGGGGCCGCGATGCTTAGAGTATCCTGTCCCGGTATTCCGGCGGCGCCACCCAGCATTCCTCGCGTTTTCCGAACCAGCGGTAGCGATTGCGGGCGACAAAGCGATAAACGGGATCGCGCAGGAATGCGGGAACGATGCGTAATATGGTGATCAGCCGCCAGGGCATGCCCAGCGCTTCATATATGCTAAGCACGGCATCGCTGTCCTGCCGCACCCTACCGCCCTCCACGACCAGCATGCTGACCGGATCTTTCGGGTCCATGCCGCAACGTCGGTAAATCTCCGCGCCGATATCGCCCTGCATGGATGCGAGGCGGAAATGTCCGGCCCTGTCATGCCGCAGCACGAATTGCGCATTCACGGAGCACAGCACACATTCCGCATCGAACAGAATGATCGGGCCGTGCCCGTCGTCGGTCAAGGGAACCGTAGCTGCCACCCGTCACACATCCTTTCGTCCATCGCACGCGATTTCCGAACAGAGCCATTGCAGTCAATCAATCGGACTATTCTTCAGATCATCCTGCAATACAATCTTGAAAACAGTCATTTTCCGGATGAAGAATACTTTGCGCACAAATCCTGGTGAACGTCATCGCCAGCCGCAATGCCTAAGCCTTCGAGACGGGAAACACCATCGAAACGGTCAGCCCCGGGCAGCCGGTATTTGTGGCATCCGTGTCCGCCAGCATCAGCGATCCGCCATGCAGCTCCATCACGGCCTCCACCAGCGACAGGCCGAGCCCGGTTCCGGGTTTTGAGCGGCTTTCATCCAGCCTGACGAAGCGTTTCAGCACCTCGCCGCGTTTGTCGGCGGGAATGCCGGGGCCGTTATCGGCGACGGAGAGCACGATGGCCTCCGGCTGCCTTGCCAGACGCACAACGAGCTTTTTGTCGCCTTCGCCCTCGCAGGCATATTTCATGGCGTTGTCGATGAGGTTGGAGAGCGCCTGGCCGATCAGCTCGCGGTTGCCCTTTACCGAAAGGTCGGCCTCTATTTCGGCCTCCAGCGCAAGCCCCGCATCCTCGGCCACCGGCTCGTAGAGTTCGGCGCTGTCGGCGGCAATCGCCGAGACATCCACATCGGTCATTTCGGCGGCAATTGAGCCTGCCTCGACGCGGGAAATCATCAGCAGCGCGTTGAAGGTGCGGATAAGCTGGTCGGATTCGGCGATGATGCCTTCAAGCGCTGCGCGCCGTTTCGTCTCGTCATTGTCGTCAAGGGCTGCGGCGGCCTTGTTGCGCAGCCGCGTCAGCGGCGTCTTCAGATCATGGGCGATATTGTCGGAGACCTGCCGCAGGCCTTCATTCAGCTTTTCGATACGGCCGAGCATGGCGTTGAGCGAGCCGGACAGGCGGTCGAATTCGTCGCCGGAGCGGCCCTGCGGCAGGCGCTGCGAAAGGTCGCCGGCCATGATCTTCTTGGTCGCCGCCGACATGCGGTCGATGCGTTTCAGCGCGTTGCGGCCGATGCCGAACCAGATGAGCAGCGCGCCGCCGCCCATGATGGCGAGCGCCACCATCAGCGCATTGCGCACCAGCGCCCGGAACTTGGTGGGTTCGCCGAGGTCGCGGCCGATCAGGATGCGCAGGCCATTGTCCAGCATGAAGACATTGGCGGTGGCCAGATGCTGCACGCTGTCGCCGCTTTCGGAGTAACGCTCGTAACGGAAAGGAAAACCGGTCCAGCCTTCCTTGTCGAAAACGCCCGGCTGCACCGAAGCGACGTTGCCGGCAAGGATTTCGCCATTCGGCCCGGCGATGACGTAAAGGCTCGCCCCGGGCTGGCGGGCGCGGCGTTCCATCATCCGCAGCAGCGGGTTGATGCCGCCGCGATTATAGATGCGCTGCACATCCGAAACTTCCTGCAAGACGGCGTCACGCGTCTGCTGGTTCAGCAGCCGTTCGGAAAGGGCGGTGACATAGAAGACCAGGAAGGCGGCGCAGAGCGCAAACAGCAGGATATAGAGCGCCGAAAGGCGCACCGCTGTCGACCGGAACACTATTCTGAGGCGGGCCATTTTCGCCAATCAGCCCTCGTCCTTCATCATGTAGCCAGCGCCGCGAATGGTCTTCAGCAGCGGCTTCTCGAAATCCTTCTCGATCTTCGAGCGCAGGCGGGAGACATGCACGTCGATGACATTGGTCTGCGGGTCGAAATGATAGTCCCAGACATTTTCCAGAAGCATGGTACGGGTCACGACCTGACCGGCATTCTTCATCAGATATTCGAGCAGGCGGAATTCGCGCGGCTGCAGCAGGATTTCCTTGCCGCCCCGGCGGACATCGTGGGAGAGCCGGTCGAGTTCGAGATCGCCGACCCGGTAGATCATGTCCTGCTCGGGCTTGCCCTTTCGGCGGCCCAGTACCTCGATGCGGGCGAGCAATTCGGAAAAGGCATAGGGTTTCGGCAGATAATCGTCACCGCCGGCGCGCAGGCCGGTGACGCGGTCATCCACCTGCCCCAGCGCGGAAAGGATCAGAACCGGCGTCTCGATGCCGCGGCGGCGCAGCTCGCTGATGACGGAAAGTCCGTCGCGGCGCGGCAACATGCGGTCGATCACCATCACGTCGTAAGCGTTCTCGCAGCCCATGAACAGGCCGCTCTCACCGTCGCTCGCATGGTCGGCGACGATCCCGGCTTCGCGGAACGCCTTGGTCATATAGGCCGCAGCCTCGAGGTCGTCTTCAATGACAAGAATCTTCATGTGCGGGACAATAGCGCCCTCGCCCTTTTCCGCACAACCGGAAACAGATGCGGGAGAGACTTCCTGAACCTTGTTTTCCATGGAATTTCCTCCGAAGATCGGCCTTGAGCACCATCGCGCTTCCAGGCGGAACAATCGCCTATGGATCAGGCGGGCGCCGCTTGTTTCTTCTCCCCGCCCGGGGAGAAGGTCGCGGCAGCGGGATGAAGGGGCAAGGCCAGAGATTTACCGGGAGGTTACCCCCTCATCCGACCCTTCGGGCCACCTTCTCCCCGCCGGGGAGAAGAAAAGGGCCGCAACGCCCTGCCGTACCCAGCCGCCCGTCTCAGGAGCGGGATGCGACGCCGGCTCCCGAAAGAACCGGCATCGCCATTCGAGTTATCAACCCTGGTCGATATCCAGAGCGATGAAGCGGCTGCCATCGTCCGTCTGGATCTGGAACAGCGCCTTGGAGCGTCCGTCCTTCTTGGCCTGTTCGAGGATCTTCTCGATATCGGCGGCGGAGGCCACCTGCTGGTTGTTGACCGAGGTGATCTTCTCACCCGTCTTCAGGCCACGGGCAGCGGCATCGCTGTCGGGGTCGACATCGGTGATGGCAAGGCCATTGCCGTCATCGGCGGGCGCAACCGTCAGGCCGAGGCTGGAGAGCACCTTCTCGCTGGAGGACTGGCCGCCCTTGTCGTCGTTCTGGCTCGGTGTCGCCTTGGAAGCATCGTCGCTGGCGAGATCGCCGAGCGTCACCGTGACAGGCTGCGACTTGCCGCCACGCCACAGCGAGATTTCAACCTTGGTGTTGGGCGCCATGCCGCCGATGCGGCGCGACAGGTCGCGGGCATCCTTGACGGGCTCGCCATTGACGGCGGTGATGATGTCGCCCTGCTTGATACCGGCCTTGTCGCCCGGCGAGCCGGCCTGCGGCGAAACGACGAGCGCGCCGCTGGCTTCGGAAAGGCCGAGCGATTCAGCGATATCCTTGCTGACGGGCTGGATCTGCACGCCGAGCCAGCCGCGTTCGACCTTACCGTCCTTCTGCAGGTCGGCGATCACGTCCTTGGCGACCGAGGCCGGAATGGCGAAGGCGATGCCGACATTGCCGCCGGAAGGCGAGAAGATGGCGGTGTTGATGCCGACGACTTCGCCGTTGAGGTTGAAAGCGGGGCCACCGGAGTTGCCACGGTTCACGGCAGCGTCGATCTGCAGGTAGTCGTCATAGGGGCCGGAGCCGATATCGCGGCCACGGGCGGAGATGATGCCCGAGGTCACCGTACCGCCGAGACCGAAGGGGTTGCCGACGGCGACGACCCAGTCACCGACGCGGATCTTGCTGTCATCGGCAAATTTGACATAGGTGAACTTGCGGTTCACATCGACCTTCAGCAGTGCCAGATCGGTGCGCGGATCGCGGCCGACGAGCTTGGCTTCGAGTTCGGTGCCGTCATTCATCACGATCGTATAGGCGGAGCCGTCATCGACGACGTGGTTGTTGGTGACGATGTAACCGTCTTCGGAAATGAAGAAGCCGGAGCCCTGAGCGACGGGGCGCAGCGGACCCTTGCCGTCACGGTGGCGGTTCGGGCCACGGTCGGAGCGGTCCTGATTGGGGCCGCCGAATTCCTTGAAGAAGCGCTTCAGCGGATGGTCGTCCGGAAGCTGGTCGAGGCCACGGCCGCCGAAATTGAAGGAGAAATTGCTGCTATCATCGGAAGCGGGCTGTACGTTCGACTGCACGCGAACGGAGACGACGGCGGGCGACACCGCATCGACCACATTGGCGAAGCTCGGAACCTGCGGCGCATTCACCTCGACGGGGGCGGCAAACGAATGGAGGATCGGTGCGGCGATGCCGGTGGAAAGCATCAGCGCCGCAAGGCCGCCAACGGTCGTGGCCTTCAAAGCCGTCTTCAGCGAGGAATGGCCTTTTTGCGAATGAGACATGGTGTACCTTCTTTCTTCATTCAGACTGGAGCCCGTTTGACCGGGGGAGAAGCGGTGGATGATGAAGATATAGGAGGCGACACCTTACGGCGAAGTGTCTGACGAATGAAAAATCCGTAATGTTGAAAAAGAACCGGGGAGAAAAATGAAAACCGGTTATTTTTCAATGAGATTGCGAATTCTCATCTCTTCGTCCGCGCTCAGTTTCTGCGGCTGTTCCTGACTTGCGCGGCGGCGCGAAAAGATAAAGACGGCGAAAATTCCCGCAAGGGTGAGACCGATGGGCGCACCCCACAAAAGCACGGTGCGCAGGCTGAGGCGCGGTTTCAGGAGCACGAACTCGCCATAACGCGACACGACATAATCGATGACGGCCTTGTCGCTGTCGCCCTCGACCAGCCGTTCGCGCACCAGAACCCGCAGGTCGCGCGCCAGTTCGGCATTGCTGTCATCGATGGACTGGTTCTGGCAGACCATGCAGCGGAGCTGAGACGTGAGATTGCGGGCGCGCTGCTCCAGCACGGGGTCTTTGAGGACTTCATCCGGATTGAAGGCGAAGGCCGGAGAGGCTGCAGCGAAGATGAGGGTGAGAAGAAGAGCAAGCCTTGCCACCCTCTCCCTCATTCCTGTTCCCCAGAACAAGGCCACACTCATTCCGCCGCCTCCGGCATTGCAGCCCGCACCGGTTTCGCCTTGCGATTCGGCGCTCCGACCCGCAAACGCCTGTCCGAGAGCGAGATGAAACCGCCCGCCATCATGAACAGCGTGCCGCCCCAGATGCACAGGATGAAGGGTTTCCACCAGATGCGCACCACCATGCCGCCATCGGCCATGGGGTCACCCAGCGAAACATAAAGCTGGCTGAGGCCGAAGGTCAGGATGCCGGCTTCCGTTGTCGGCATGCGCCGCGCGGTATAGAGCCGCTTGGACGACCAGACGTCGGCCACCTCCACCCCCGCCTTGCGCACGGTGAAATGGCCGCGATCTTCGGTGAAATTCGGGCCGACGGCGTGGCGGACGCCATCGAAGGTCAGGCTGTAACCGCCCGCTTCCGCCGCCATGCCCTCTTTCATTTCCAAGACCGTCTCGGTCTCGAAAGTGGTGACGATGACGATGCCGAGTACGGTGATGCCAAGCCCCGTATGCGCCAGCGCCGTGCCGAAGGCCGAACGCGGCAGGCCCTTCAGGCGACGAAACGCAATACCGAAGGCGAGCTTGCCGAAATTGGCGCGATACCAGAGATCGGCGAAAGCGCCGAAGATCAGCCAGAAACCGGCAGCGATGCCGAGTGCGGCCAGCACCGGACCGCCATTTTCAATGTACCAGAGCGTCAGTCCGGCAAGGGCCGCAAGCGCTGCCGCCACATAAAGCCGCTGGAAGGCTCCGAGAAGATCGCCGCGCTTCCAGGCGAGCATCGGCCCGAAAGGCGTGACGATCAGGATCGGGATCATCAGCAGGCCGAACGTAAGATTGAAGAAAGGCGCACCGACCGAAATTTTTTCGCCCGTCAGCGTTTCCAGAATGAGCGGATAGAGCGTGCCGATCAGCACGGTCGCGGTCGATACCGTCAGGATGAGGTTGTTGAGGACCAGCGACCCTTCGCGCGAGATCGGCGCAAACAGGCCGCCGGCCTTCAGGGAAGGTGCACGCCATGCGAAAAACGCGAAGGCGCCGCCGATGAAGACGGTCAGAATGCCGAGAATGAAGATGCCGCGGCTCGGATCGGTGGCGAAAGCATGGACCGAGGTCAGCACGCCGGAGCGGACGAGGAAGGTGCCGAGCAGCGACAGCGAAAAGGTCATGATCGCCAGAAGCACGGTCCAGATCTTCAGCGCCTCGCGCTTTTCCATGACGAGCGCCGAATGCAGCAGCGCGGTGCCGGCAAGCCATGGCATGAAGGAAGCGTTTTCCACCGGGTCCCAGAACCACCAGCCGCCCCAGCCGAGTTCGTAATAGGCCCAGTAGGAACCCATGGAGATGCCGGCGGTCAGGAAGGTCCATGCGGCGAGTGTCCATGGCCGCACCCAGCGCGCCCAGGCGGCGTCGATGCGTCCTTCCAACAGCGCCGCAACGGCAAAGGAGAAGCAGACGGAAAAGCCGACATAACCGAGATAGAGCAGCGGCGGATGGATGGCGAGGCCGAAATCCTGAAGAATGGGATTGAGGTCCTGCCCCTCCGCCGGCACCGGCTCCAGCCGCAGGAACGGATTGGAGGTGAGCAGGATGAACAGCAGGAAGGCGACCGAAATCCATGCCTGCACCGCAAGCACATTGGCTTTGAGCGTTTCCGGCAGGTTACGGCCGAAGGCGGCGACGAGCGCGCTGAAAAACACCAGGATGAGCAGCCACAGCAGCATGGAGCCTTCGTGGTTGCCCCAAACGCCGGTCAGCTTGTAGATCATCGGCATCAGCGAATGCGAGTTTTCCCAGACATTGCGCACGGAAAAATCCGAGACGGCATAAGCCCGCGTCAGCGCCGCGAAGGAGAAGGCGACCAGCAGGAACATCAGGACCGAGCCGAGCGAGGCGACATCCATCAGCGCCCGGTCGTTGCGGCGCGCGCCGATGACCGGCAGCGTCGAGACGATCAGCCCCACACCGAGCGCCAGAACCAGAACATAATGGCCGATCTCGTTGATCATCTGGTCGCTCCGGTCTTGTCGGAAGAAGGTGCGCTGGCCGCTGGCGTTGCGGCGGCTGGTTCCTCGCCGTCTCCGGCATGCTGCCACAGGCCCTTGTCCTTCAGCCGGTCGGCCACTTCCTTGGGCATGTAGTTTTCGTCGTGCTTGGCCAGAACGCTGTCGGCCACGAAACCGTGGGTCGCGGCATCGAACATGCCTTCGGTCACCACGCCCTGCCCTTCGCGGAAAAGATCGGGCAGGATGCCGGTATAGCTGACCGGCACGTTCGCTTCACCGTCGGTCACCGTGAAGCTCACCGTGCGGCCCTCGCCGCGCTTGATCGAGCCTTCCGCCACCAGCCCGCCGAGGCGGATGCGGGTGCCGGGATTGACAGGGGTCTTCTCCAGATCGGCCGGCATGTAGAAATAGGCGATGGACTGGCCGAAGGCGAACATTACCAGCAGCACGGCTGCAACGATGAAGCTCATGCCGCCGCCGATGATCGCCAGGCGTTTCTGTTTGCGGGTCATTGCGTCACTCCCTGCGGCGCGGCATCCTGCTGCCCGTTCATGCGGATCGGTCCGGCCGAAACGCCCAGTTCCTTCGCCAGCGCCAGAAGCTGCCTGCCCTGCTCGCCCTCCGGCGGGAAGGCCCTCAGCCCCGCCCGCAGCGCTTCTCCGGCCTTGGCTTCGTTCTTCAGCACGGAATAGGCGCGAACGAGACGCATCCACCCTTCAAAATCGGCCGGGTTTTCCTTCAGCTTGGCGTCGAGGCTCGCCACCATGCCCTCGATCATTGCCTGCCGGTCGGTCGCCGTCATGTCTTTTGCCGCCGCCATGTCCTCAGCGGTCGGGCCGGGTGCGGCAGGGGTCGCCGCGCCGCCGGTCCGGGCTATATGTTCGCGCACCAGCGGCAGCCACGGCGCACCGGCCGGTGCATCGGCCGCCAGCGCTGTGAAGGCGGCGCGCGCTTCCTCGGCCTTGCCGGCCTGTTCCAGCGACAGCGCCAGATAGAAACGGGCGCGCGGATTGCCGGGCTTCAGCTCTTCGGCCTGCGCAAACGCATCCCGCGCGGCCTCGATGACGATGCCGTCATTGCCGGCCACCAGCGTTTCGCCAAGGCCCGTCAGCCGTTCCGGGCTCGGTCCCAGAATACGAAGCGCATTGCGATAGGCAAGCTCGGCATCGCCAAGCCGCAATGTCTTGAAATAGATCGGCGCGAGGATATCCCAGCCGGCGCCGTCCTCCGGGTTCTGCGCCAGATGCCGTTCCGCCCGGGCGACCAGCAGGTTCATGTCGTTGCCGGGCTTTTCAAGACGCGCCTCGAGCGGCATGTCCGGCACCTCAGGACTGCCGTTCCAGATGTAAAGACAGAGACCGAGCGCGGGCAACAGAACCGTAATGAGGCTGGCGGCGAGATTGTGCCGGCGCGGCCGGGTTTCTTTGCCGGATTGCTCTTCCGCTTCGGCGGCGGTGAGAAGCCGGCGGCCGATTTCGGCGCGGGCATAATCCGCCTCGGTGTCGCCGATGAGGCCGGCGGCGCGTTCGCGGTCCAGTTCGGCGAGCTGATCGCGATAAACGGCGACCTCACCGTCGCGGCGCGTCTGCGGCGCCTCGGTCTTCCGCATCAGCGGGTACATCAGGACGATGGCGACAGCCGCCGTCAATATCGCAACGACAATCCAGAACATAAGGCTCAATTACTCGAATGCGCGGCACATGGAAACATGAAGCGCGGGGATGACGTGAATTTGAGACATCACGCCGCACCGTAGGCCATCTCCCGGCTGCACCGCCATGCCTTTTCTTGTCATCGCAAAAGGCCCGTGTCCTTGATTTACGTCAAACTGGTTACGTCAGCGGCGACCAGCTTCCATCGGCATTGCGGCAGGCCGCACCACGCGCCCTGGTTTCGCGTCCGTCGACCGTCAGGGTGTGCGAATATTGCCGGCAATTCTGGTTGCCGACCTGATAGGGCGCATTGGCGACCACCTGCCCCTTGGCGTCATCGCCGGTCCACGACACAGGCGTGCCGACTGGGGCCGTTTCCAGCGCCTTGTATTCGGCTTCCAGCGCCTTGGTCTGGTCACCCCTGTCGAGCTGCACGCCGCTTCGCCCGACAATGCCGCCTTCCAGATTGGCAAGGAACGGCGTCGAAGGCTGCGCAGAGCGACCGAACAGGCCGCCGCCCGCCGGGCGGGTGCCCGTGGTGGTGCAGGCGCTCAGCATCGATACGCACAGGATCGAGAGAAGTGCCGGGCGTGACACCAGCGAACGCATTGTCACGGAGCGGCAGCCATCATACACGTCAACCAAACCCTGTCCTCTTTCCTACCGCATTGCACCTAATATATCGCCATTGAATTTCTTGCCTTTTTTCTTGCCTCACGCAAGCTCTTTCGAGAGGCCCGGCAAAATCAGATCGGCTTTCAGGCCGCCGATGGCGCTGCGCGACAGCGAAAAGCGGCCATGGTACTCTGACACCACCTCGGAAACGATCGACAATCCGAGGCCCGTGCCCGGCCGGCTCTCGTCCAGCCGCCGCCCGCGCTTCATCGCTTCGCTGATCTGTTCCGGCTCAAGCCCCGGCCCGTCGTCTTCCACCGTCAGCTCCACCCAGGAGCGACGGGCAATTTCCGCATCGGAGGATGGGTGCGTGCCGGTCGCAAGCGTGATGACCACACGCGTTTGCGCAAAACGCGCGGCATTTTCGAGAAGATTGCCGACGACCTCTTCCAGATCCTGCTGCTCCATGCCGAGCACCGCGCCGGGTTGCTCGAAATTCAGCACGAACTGCTTGTCGGGGTTCAGGCGGCGCATTACCCGCACGAGCCGTTCCAGCGCCGGCTCCGCTTCCACGCGGGCAAGGATCGAGCCGCGCTGGGCGGCGATGCGGGCGCGGGAGAGATAGGATTGCACCTGCGCCTGCATGGCGTCGGCCTGCGCCCGCACCAGATCGCCGTGCTGCGGCTCCAGCGTGCGGGCCTCGTTCAGAAGAACGGCGATCGGCGTCTTCAGCGAATGCGCGAGATTGCCGACCTGCATGCGGGCGCGCTCCACGAGGCGGCGATTGCTGTCGATCAGCGCATTGACCTCATTGGCGAGCGGCTGGATTTCACGCGGGAATTCGCCTTCGAGGCTTTCCGCCTCCCCGCCCCTGATCTTGCCGAGCGCCACGCGAGCCTGATCGAGCGGCCGCAGACTGTATAGAATGGCAAGGCCGTTGACGACGAGACTGCCGACACCGAAGACGGCGAGCGCCAAATAAAGGCTGTTGGAGAAATCGCGCACATCGTCTTCAACGACGTTCAGATTGCCGGAGACACGGAAACGCGCGGCGCGCCCTTCGCCATCCAGCACGACTTCGGTTTCCGCCACGCGCACCTGATTGCCCGCCTCGTCGGTGACGGCATAAAAGCGCTCATAGCGGTTGTCGAAAGGCGCATCGAGAATGCTCGGCACCGGCAGGGTGGAAACGCCGAGCGACGACGACACCAGTGGCGCGGTCTGGAAATTGCCGAGCGGCTCGACAACCCAGTACCAGCCGGTATCGGGCTGCGAAAAGCGCAGATCGCCGAGCTGCGGGCTGCCGGCCAGCGTATTCTCGTTGGAAATCGTCACGGAATTGATGACGTTATAAAGCTGCGCCCTCAGAAGATCGGTGAAGCTGCGCTCCACCCCCTGCCGGTAAAGCGTCGAGATCACGACGGCGATCACCACCAGCGCCAGCACCGACCAGAGCGAGGCGAGCAGCAGAACGCGGGCGGTGAGGGAATTACTTCGCATCTGCCGGCGCTTGCATCCGGTAACCGAGACCACGGATCGTCTCGATCAGATCAACCCCGAGCTTCTTGCGCAGACGGCCGACAAACACCTCGATGGTGTTTGAATCGCGGTCGAAATCCTGATCGTACATGTGTTCGACCAGCTCCGTGCGCGAGACGACCTCGCCCATGTGGTGCATGAGATAGGATAGCAGCCGGAACTCGTGCGAGGTGAGCTTCAGCGTCGTGCCGTTGACGGTGGCTTTGGAAGATTTGGTGTCGAGCCGGACCGGTCCGCACACCAGTTCGGAAGAGGCGTGGCCGGCGGCGCGGCGGATAAGCGCGCGCACGCGGGCAAGCACTTCTTCCACATGGAAGGGCTTGGTCACGTAATCATCGGCACCGGCGTCGATGCCGGCAACCTTGTCGCTCCAGCGGTCGCGGGCGGTGAGGATGAGCACCGGCATGGCCTTGCCGGCCGCACGCCATTTTTCAACGACGGTGATGCCGTCCAGCTGCGGCAGGCCGATATCGAGAACGATGGCGTCATAGGGCTCGGTATCGCCGAGATAATGGCCTTCCTCGCCGTCGAATGCCTGATCGACGACATAACCGGCTTCTTTCAGCGCATCGGTCAGCTGACGATTGAGATTGGCATCGTCCTCAACAACGAGAATACGCATTGTCCGCCCTTTCCTGTATCCCGGCCCGCAGGCGCGCCGCCGGTCATGCTAAATGTGTCGGATTGTTTTCCGATATTTCGGCGATGCGGGCAAGCTACATCGGCACGCGCATCGTCACCTTGCGCGGGCGTTCGCCATTGCCCTGGACGAGAACGGTGACGACACAGGACTGACCGTCACCGGAAGGATAGACCGAAAGCAGCTGACCGCCGGTTTCGCGCACGACGCGGGCGACGGCTGCGCCGCAATCGCTCGCCGCCAGAATGTAATGGCCCTGCAGATCAGCCTCGGGCGCCGTGAAACCGGAAAGCCCGGCTGCAAGCGTCGCGATGATGAGAGGTGATGCCATTCTACAAACTTCCAAAAAACCGGGTGCGTCTCGAACCGTATTGTGACCGAATATGTAGCGCAAAGCGTCTGAATGGCAAATGAATGCCGCCCCCGCCGCATGGGCGCAAGGCGGGAACGGCGTGGTCGCGGGCGCTGTCAGCGAATGGCGCTAGTCGCGGAAAGGCGGCCGTAAAGTGCGACCAGACCACCGATTCCGCCCGCAACCGTCACCCGCCCGTCCGCAAGTTCTCCTTGCAGACCGGCGGGCAGATCAAGGCCGGCGATGCTGAAAAGCGGTGCGAAAACCGCGACCAGGGCGCCCCAGATCGTGCGCGATTGATACCATGCTTTGGTGCTGTCCATAGTCTCATCCTTTGCGTTGTTTTTCAGGCACATGTCAGATCGGGAGGGTGGCCTCAGCCACCACGCCCGGGGGCACCGCGCGGCCGAGCATTCGGACACGCACGGAAATGTGATCCCGCAATGCCGGGAAATCTGTGAGTTCGTCCGCGGCTGGGTAAAACCAGAAGGGTTGCGAAACCTCCGCCATGCGCCGCACGGTCTCGCCGTCCAGCACCTCGATGCGATAAAGCTCGAAAGGCTCGTCCAGCGGGATGTCGCTCGCATCCCAGCCGTCGGCCTCCACCCGGCCCCGGCGTTTCCACCTGACGAAAACGCCGTCGCCGCGCCGCTCGGCGGCAAGATGCACCGGCGCGAGCGGTGTCAGCGCCCGCAGGCCGCCCTCGAAGGCAAAAGGACCGCTCGGCGCGCGCGCCATTCCGGCGGCTTCCGCAATCCAGTTCAGGCGACGCCCGCGCTCGCTGGCGGCAAGACCGAGCGGCTGCACCGCCGCATCCAGAACCACCACCGGCGCACCTTTCGGCGCGCCCGCGGCGAGCGCGTCTTCCGTGCCGGCGAGCCCCCGCAGGAGAGAGGAGAGCCGCCAGCGTGCGGCGGCGATTTCCTCGGCCTTTGCAAAGGCGACGATTTCCCACACGCCGTTCGCCGCCTTGATGGCGAGACGGTTCTCGCCGTTCAGCACCGAAAGCTCCCCGGCCGACGATACCTCGCCGAAGGGCAGATCGACGACAACGATGTTTTTCCGGTCGAAGCGGCCGGAAGGGCCCGATGTCAGCGGCATTGCCAGCGCGCCGATCATCGCCGGCCGGTCCAGCAGCACGCGCTGCCGGTAACCTTCCCTGCCCGGCGACGCGGAAATGATGATTGGCCGCCAGGGCTTTGCAAGCGCCGCAATCCGCGCCGAATCCTCCGGCGCGGTGCCGTCATGGTAGGGCAGATCGAGAAACAGCACTTCGGGCGCGAAACCTTCGGCTCCGCTTGTCCCGCTGCTGCGCCGTTCCTCCGCGCCGCCGGCAAAGACCGGAAAGGCAGCGGAAAAGGCCCGCGCCTCCACCTGCCGCACCGCGCCGTCCTCGATCCGGCTAACCAGAAACCGCCCTGCCGGCGCCTGCGGAAAAGCCCCTTCCGGCAGGCGGATACAATCACCCGGTTCAAGCGCGATATCGCAAGGCGGCAGAGCAAAGCGCAGGCTGCGCCGCGCCTGCCGGTTGTCGCGCAACAACGCCTCGACGGCGGCTTCCGCCGTTTCCGCAGGCAGGGCAGCGTTAAGATCGAGCCGCATCACCCGGCTACCGGCATTGTCGATGCGGCGGGACCTTGCGCTTGCCTGCTCGTAGTCCAGCGCCGGGTTGAAAGACGTCAGCACGGCTTCAGCGGCGAAATCGCTGTCATGGCCGCGATTTTCCGACCAGAGCGGCTCGTCCTCCAGATCTGCCAGCACGGCAATATCCCGCACCGGCAAGACCGCCGTATTGCGGGAGCGGAAACGCAGTGTTCCGCCATCTTCCGCCACATCCACCTGAAACGCCGCCATCAGCGGCTCCAAGAGGTTGCGGGCCGAGGTCACGTCGCCCTGCACATAACCTCCCAGATCGCCGCTGACCGCGGAAACATCGAAGTCGGAAAAGCCGTGATCGGTGAGGATGGCGGCGATGGTATCGGCAAGTGTGGCCGTTCCCAGCCTACCGTTCAGCCAGTGGCCGGTGCGCCAGTTGCCGCCATCGCTCCAAGCCGCGCCATTCTGCGGAAAGGCAGGGAAAGGCCGTGCATCCCAGGTCCACAGATAGACCCGGTTTGCATCGACCATCGCCGCATCGCCCTTTCCCCAATGGTCGAGATGCGCCTCCAGAAACCGTCGCTGCTGGCTGTCGGCGCGGTTGCGGCGGGAAAAATAGGGAAAGGCGTTTTCCGCCGATTTTGGATCGGGAAAGACATTGGGGCGCGTCGCGCTCTTGTCCACCGCCGGGCAGCCGAGTTCGGTGAACCAGATGGGTTTCGAGCGCGGCGTCCATGCCGTCGGCGTGGTTTTCTCTGTTCCCCGCACCCGGTCGAAATGGAGGTTTCCCCACCAGTTGCGCAAGTCCTTGTAACGGAACACCCACGGCTTGCCCTTCAGCCCGTCGGTAATCGGCGTGCGCCGCCGCGCGGCGCGGTCCGCATCGCTGGCATAATACCAGTCGAAACCCTCTCCCGCCGTAATGGCGCGGCGGAAACCTTCGGCATCGTCCGGGCCGGTCATGCCGTCCGGATTGCCGTTTGCGGCATCCTCGTCGCGCCAGTCGGAAAGCGGCATGTAGTTGTCGATACCGATGGCGTCGATATTCGGGCTCGCCCAGAGCGGATCGAGATGGAAGAACACGTCGCCCGAGCCGTCCGCCGGCTGGTGGCCGAAATATTCGCTCCAGTCCGCCGCATAGGTCAGCTTCACCGCCGGCCCCAATATCGCCCGCACATCGCCCGCCAGCCGCAGCAATTCCCCGACAAAGGGAAAGGCATCGTTCTCGTCCCTGAGCGCTGTCAACCCGCGCAGCTCCGAGCCGATCAGGAAGGCATCCACTCCCCCAGCCTGGGCCGCCCGGGCCGCCAGCGCCGCATAGTGCAGCACCATGCGGCGATAGCCTTCATCGCGGTTGCAGAAGGTGGAAACCTGCGCCCGTGCGCCCGCGCTGCGATCAGCAGAGCCGGCCCTGCCGGGTGCGGGAAAGCAGGTGATGCGCCCGCGCCAGGCATAGGCGTCCTGCTCGCCTTTGCCATAGGGGTCCGGCAGACCATTACCGATGGGAACATCCATCATCACGAAGGGGTAAAGGCACACCCGAAGGCCGCGCGCCCTGAGATCGGCTATCGCCTGCAACACGCTTTCGTCGTTCGGCGTGCCGCCATAGGCCGGGCCGCCGCCATGATGGCTGACAGGATGCGCCTCATCGCGCGACAGGCCGGCGACGGACCATGGCGTGGTTTCCCCATCCCGGCCGGCCACTTCCACGCCCGGCAGAATGCGGCATTCCCCCGCCCGCATATCCGTGCCGAACCAGCTCACCACCAGCGCCACACTCTCAAGATTGGGGCACAGATCCAGCAACTCGTCGATTGCCGCCTGCCAGTCGGTCGAAGCGATCAGGCCGTTGCGGTTCATGATGCGGCTTTGGCCGATCCCCGTCCTTTCGGAAACCTGCGCAGTGGCGTAACCGTGCTCGGTGGCGCCCGGAATGACGGTGATGGCGCGGATGGATTTTTCCAGCCGGCCGACCGGCCGCACCACTTCGAACTGCATGAGCGGAATGCGGTTGCCGAAACCGTCGAGCGGCAGGCGTTCGAACACCACATAGGCCAGCCCGCGAAAGGCCAGCGCATTGCCCGCCCCCTGCTTCGCCTCGATCAGCGGGTCGGGCAATTGCGTCTCGCTGCCGGGATAAAAGCGCATCTCCACGGCACTCAGGTCCAGTTCCCGCCCATCGGCCCAGACGCGCCGCACCCTTGCCGCCTCGCCTTCGCACAGGCCGATGGCAAAGCTTGCGAAATACCGAAATGTCTCCACTTTCGGGCCGCGATTGCCCTTGCCGCCGCGCCGCTCCACCTCCACCCTTTCTTCGAAACGTGTCGCCCAGATCAGCGTGCCGCCGATCTGTGCTGCGCCGTAAAGCCGGTTGATCGCCGCTCCCTCATCCGCCCCCGGAATGCGTGCCGTGGAGAGCCGCGCGCCCGTTACCGTTCGTCCGTTCGAGAGCAGCGTGCGGTCGATGGCATTGCCCGCCAGCGCCCCGGCCGCCCGGCCGATCACGGCGCCCAAAGGACCGAAAATGCCGCCGAGTGCCGCGCCCGCTGCCTGAAAAACGATTGTCGCCATTCTTGCCTCGAAAAATCAGGGATCAGGAAAACGGAAAACGCCGGCGATGCGCCGCCGCCAGCCCGGCACCAGCGCCGAACGCACCACCGCCGCCTGTTCATAGGCGTGGATGAAATGCTGCGGACCGGCGAGAATGCCCAGATGCTTGGCGGCGGCATCGGCCCGCCAGCGAAACAGCAGCAGGTCTCCCGACCTTGCCTCTTCCAGGCCCGACACCGCCGGAAAATGGCGTTTTGCCGCCGCCATCAGCCGGTCCTCACCACCGCGTTCGGCCCAATCGGGCGCATAGGGCGGCGGCAATTCCGGTTCGTGGCCGTAAAGGTCCCGCCAGATGCCGCGAATGAGGCCGAGGCAATCGCAGCCGACACCCTTCAACGAGGCCTGATGCCGATAGGGCGTGCCGATCCAGCCTTCGGCGAGCGCCAGCACTCTTTCACCGGGATCGCTCATGAAAACAGCGCCCCGCCGTCATGGCTCTCGCCGCCGCTCGCATAGGAATAGGCGAAATCCGCCCCCGGCAGATGCGGAAAGCCCCGGAAATTCAGATGATTGGCGAATTTTGCCCGGCAGGTGGAAAAACTCTTGTCGCAGCCGGCGGTGACGGAAAACCTATCTCCCGGCAAAGGCGGCTGTTCCGGCGGCAGCCAGAAGGACAGAAGCACCCCGCCGTCACGCCGCTCCTGCCCGTCGAGATCAAACCCCTTGCCGGCGAGCGGGCCGGTCAGAAAACGCAGCTTTCCCCGGCTGAAAAAACCATCGGCAAAGGCATCGAGCCCGGAGACGAGCAGGCAGCCCGAGGCGTCCACCGCCGCCACGCTGCCATGCCCGGTAAAGCGCGCCAGATCGACACTGCAACGCCTGTCGCCAAGGGCGGCGTCGCAGCGCCGCCCATAGACCCTGCCCTGCGGCTGGCCGAGGCGATGGGCAAGACTGCGCAGCTCGGCGCGAAACGCCCCGCCGGCCCGCGTCACCTCGCCAATTTCACGCCTGTTCAGCAGCACATGCTGGTCAGGCGCCTGCCAGTTGACGAGGAAAAGCTCCACCCTCGCGCCATCGAAACGCCCGGCGGCCAGATCGCCTTCCGCAATCGCCTCGCTTGAAAAACCGCCGGCCACCTCCCCGGCGCCTGCGCCCAGCCCCGTTTCGCCGTCGTTATCGCTGGCAGCGAAACCGCTGGCGGCAAGGTAGGAGGTGCCGGCAAACGATATCGCCTCGTCATGATCGGTAAAACCAATCACCGCACCGTCCTTCAGTGTCACCTTCCAGCAATGGCATGTCGTCGTCGCATCTTGCCCGAGATGCTCGGCAAGGGCGGCGGGAATGGTTTTCATGGCAGGATTTCCATCAGTGGAATGGAGGGAATGCGGCCCGCCTCGAAAGCGGTCAGGTTCACGTCGATACGGTCGATCCCGAAGCGGACCGGCACGTCGAATTCAAAACCGGCGCGGATCGCGGCGCCGGCGGGCGGCACCCGCCCCGTACGGAACACGATCATGCCGGTTACATGATCGACCGCCACATCAACCGCTTCGACCTTCACCCCCTCGACCGAAACCATGACCGAGCCTTCGGCCGGTTTCTCGATCCGCCGCACGAAGGAGCCGCCCGCATCGGCATAGGTCTTCAGCAACTGAAAACGGGCCGTCACTCCGTCGCCGGTGCCGATCCTCTGATCGGTCGCGGCGGGCGTCTCCCCCGGCGGGCAGGATTTGAAATCCACCGGATCGCGAAAACGAAAGCCGTAAAGTTCGCCGCGCCGCGCCTCGAAAAAGGCGAGCACCTCATAAAGATCGGCGACGGAGCGGATGCCGGATCCGGCGTCATAGCTGCGTCTGGCGTTCCTCCAGCGCTGATTGCGACTTTCGCGGCCATTGGACAGGTTGACGATGTCAGTCCGCCGCACCGGCCCGCCGCTCACCCCGAGCGCGAGCCGCAGCGGAAACCGCACTTCATGAAATGCCGCCATGTCGTTGTTCCTGGATTCTTTTCGATGGTCTTGAAACGTGCGTCACAATCCGCGCTGGCCCCGCCCGACGCTGCGCGCCAGCATGGCGGCGATCTGGCCTTCGCTTTTCCGAAAGCTCGCAGCATCCGTCGCCGTCACGTTAAAAACGATCTGCGCCCCGCCTCCGCCGGACGGCGCGGCAACGCCGAGAGCGCCATCCGAACCGCGCTTCAGCGGCAGGATCGCTTCCGCCCCCGCCTCGCCCATCAGGCCAAGCCCGCCGCCCATTGGAAAAAAGGCGGGGCTGGAAACGACGCCGCCATCGGCAAAGGGCGTGATGCTGCGTCCCGGCACACCGCCATCGGCAAAAGCGAACAGCGAACCGCCGCCGTTCAACAGCCCGCTGACAGCATTACCGATCATGCCCTCAAGCGGTTTCAGACCGGCCGAGAGTGCGAGGCCGGACAGCCGCTGCCCCAACCCACGCAACACATCGTCCAGCCCCCTGCCGCCCGCCGTCGCCGCCTGCAGGGCCGAGGTCAGGGCCGCGCCGAACCGCTCGGACCGGCGTTCGAGATCGCCCATCACCTCGGACAGCGCCTCCGCCTCTTCCCGGTTCTCCGCCATCGATCCTTCGCCCGCCATCGCGCTTGCCTTTCTGATTCAAATCGGAACCATAAATTTTTGAAATGCTTGATCGTTTTAGGGGACCAACTCACCCATCCGGAAACCGCCGCATCATCGCTTCCATCGCCTGACGGTCGGGGCCGCGGGGAACGGCGTTTCCGCCCGTCATCGCGAAGAATTCCCGCGGGGTCAGCCGCCAGAAGGTTTCGGAGGAGAGCCGCAGCAGGCAGAAGCCTGCATGGATCACCGCCTCCCAGGGGAACGGGCGCGGCGTCGTTTCGCCTGCTGCGGCGCTCAAGGGTCCGGCGGCGTCTCGCCTTTCAGGCCGCCGAAGGTGGCGGTCAGAAGATCGGCGACGATGGCGGCATGGCCGGCAATGCCGCCTTCCACCGTGGCGGCGGCCACATCCTCATCGGAAAAGACATTGCC
Source organism: Agrobacterium sp. P15N1-A (assembly GCF_044626815.1). Lineage (NCBI taxonomy): Bacteria > Pseudomonadati > Pseudomonadota > Alphaproteobacteria > Hyphomicrobiales > Rhizobiaceae > Agrobacterium > Agrobacterium sp. P15N1-A. Next base: position 642,482 of record NZ_JBIUPF010000001.1, read on the forward strand.
CGCGCCGCGCAGGCCCGCGCCGATCACCCTTACCATGTCGACCGCCTTCATGCGGCCGCTCGCGAAACGTTCGGCGAGCGCGGTGAGGTCGTCGGCTGCAAAAGCGGTTTCGAGTTCGGCGAGAGCCCCGAGCGTCAGGCAGAGAACGCGCCTTTCGCCGTCGATCAGCGCCTCGATCTCGCCGCGATGGCGGTTCGCCCGCCCGTAACGCAAACGCTCAGCCATCACTGCGCTCCGAATGTGAGAAGACCGGCCGATTCCAGCGCGATCTCGAATTGCACCTCGCCATCGTGACGGCCGGAATATTCAAGCGCCACGATCTGGAACGGCCCGGTAACGATGCCAAAACCGGGAATGACAATCTGCCAGCCGGGAATGCTGCCCGCAAAAAATGCGCCGCGCACCAGCGCATCGCTTGCCTGATCCTTGAAGATGCCAGAGGCCGTGAGCGATGCCCGCTGCACGCCGGCGCCGGCAAGAAGCTCCCGCCAGCGCCCCGCGCTTTCGGCGTCCGTCACATCGACCGCCTGCGCATTGAAGGCCAGCCGCTTTGTCCTCAGCCCCGCAACGGTTGCGTAGGAACCGGCATTGTCGATCTTCAGCAGCAGGTCCTTGCCCTTCTGCGCCACCATGTTGTTTCCTTTCACCTCGATTGATGTTGCGGGGTCGCGACGGGCCTGCTACCAAAAGCGTTCCTGCACCTCGCACCCCGCGATCTCACCATGTCCGACGCTTCCCCCCTGACGTCTCGCGCGCGCCTTATCGGCGTGCTTGCGGTCGGGCAGATCGTCAGCTGGGGTAGCGGTTTCGATATGCTGGCCGTCCTCGGGCCACGGATCGGCAAGGAACTGGCCATAACCAACGGCGTGGTTTTCGCCGGCCTCACGATCATGATGACCATCAGCGCCCTGTGCGGCCCGCTGCTTGGACGAATGCTGGTGCGCCACGGCGCGGCACCGGTGCTGGCGGCCGGTTCGGTGTTCTTCGCGGCCGGCTTTGCCGTGCTCGCCTTTGCGGGCGGGGCGATGAGCTATCTCTTCGGCTGGGCCGTGATGGGTTTTGCCGCCACCTGCGGCCTGACGACGGCGGCCCATGCGGCCGTGGTGGAACGCGTGGGCGCGGAAAGCGGCCGGCTGCTGACGCTGCTGATGCTGTTCACCGGGCTTTCGGCGGCGGTTTTCCTGCCGGTCACGACGCTCGCCGATCAGCATCTCGGCTGGCGCGGCACGCTTGCCGCTTATGCCTGTCTGCAAATCTTCATCCTGCTGCCGCTCTATCTTTTCGTGCTTCCTGGCCGGCCGGCCCGAAAAGAGGCAAAGCCGAAAGAAGAGACGACGATGTCGCCCTCACAGGTCGATACGCGGCGCGCCTTCGTGCTGCTGGCCGCCATGACGACGATCAGCGCGTTCACGACCTTCGGCCTCTCACCGCTCCTGCCGCTGCTTCTGGTTCAGGCCGGCGCGACGCAATCGCTTGCGGTGCAACTGGCATCCGCACGCAGCGTCCTTGCGATTACGGCGCGCGGGCTGGATTTCCTGCTCGGGAAGCACGGAAATCCCTTCCTCACCGCCATGATCGGCTTCTGTCTGCTGCTCTTTTCCCTGCTGCTGTTGCTCTTTTTTGCCCCGGCCATGCCTGCCTTCATCGGTTTCATCGTTTTCTTCGGCTTTGGCGCCGGCGTGCTCACCGTCAGCCGGGCCGTGTTGCCGCTGGCTGTGTTCTCGCCGGAAGAATATGGGCTTCAGGCCGCGCGCATCTCCCTGCCGCAGAACCTCGCCATTGCCGTGGCGCCGGTCATCTTCACCCTGGCGCTCGATCGCGGGGGCGTATCCGCCATGCTCACCATCGCCTCCGTGCTGATCGGCATTTCGTTTCTGCTGCTGATCGTTCTGTGGAAAACCGTGCGCAGGCATGGTTCCTGAAACGGCGCTACTCCGTCACCGCCCTGAAGCGCATTTCCGCGATGAAATTCCGTGTCTTCGCCTCGCGCCGCGAGCGGCTGGAAAGAAGATGCAGATTGACGAGAGAAACGCCGGCAATCGGCAGCGCGGCATCATCGAGCAGGATCTTCACCCAGTCGACGATTTCGCCGGCACCCCTGCGGCCATTGGCGTCGCTCCATATCCGCAGCGACAGGAAATGCTCCTCGGCCTTTTCCGTCGCCGTCGAATAGTCCCGGCTTTCGAGATCGTCGATAACGATGCACGGCAAAATCGCGCGCGGCAGAAGCCGGTCGACGATGCCGCCGGGGATGAGTGCTGTCAGCGCGACATCGCTGCCGAGCCTTGCGAAAATTGCCTGCAGAAGCAGGTTTGCGGCGCTCATCGGCTTTCCTCCTCGCAGCGGCAGACAATGAAGCGGCGGGTCTCATCTGGGTCCATCACCGCCCGGATCGCCAGAATGCGGCGGCCCTTGCGAAAGCGCATGCCGGCAGCGATGTCGCCGCGGTAAGCCAGCCAAACACGGTGGGTGATCGTCACGCCCTCGGCCGAGGCCCGTTCATGCGATGCCTCCGAAACAGGTTCGATCGCAGCCCAGAGCGAGCGCAGGAAATTCCAACTTTCCGCAGCACCGCCCTGCCCGTCCGGCGTTTCGGTCCGCACGTCCAGTTCCAGCCGCGCCGTCAACTTGCCGGGATCGAGAAAAACAAGGTTCATGTCTCAAAGCCCCAGACGGCAGAACGGCGCCACCAGCCGCTCGTAGCCGGCGGGAATAGCGGCGGGCTGGTTTTCCGTGGCGACCGCGCCGCGAAAGGCGAACATCTGCGCCACATGCACTAGCATGGCGCGTTTCAGCGTGTCGGGCACATCCGTTCCCGCTTCGCCATAGCCAGCAATGAAATCGATCTCGATGCCGTTCATCGCCCGTCCGGGCGCGGGAAGATCGCGCAGCCACAGCCTTGCCGGACGCGCCGCGCCATCGAGCAATTTTTCCCCGGCGGTGATATCCGCCGAGCGCCCCTCACCGTCAAAAACCAGTATAGTTTCGATGGCTTGCACCGGTGTCCTGCCAATCGGAATCACGCCGTTCTCAGGCCACCGGTCGAGATAAAGCCGCCAGGTCTGGCGGATGAGGCAAAGTCCAGTCGTGCGTTCCAGATGCTCGCGGGCGGTGCGGATGAGCGCGGCAAGAAGCGCGTCCTCATCGCCGCTGTCGAGACGCAGATGCGCCTTCACCTCGGCAAGCGTCAGCGGCTCCGCCTGCGGCGGATGAATGAGGGCATAGGTCATGGGGTCTCCGGAAGGAAGGTAATCGCATTAGCGAGCGGGTACCGCTTGTTTCTTCTCCTCGAGGGGAGAAGTCCGCGGCAGCGGGATGAGGGGGCAAGGGTAGATGTGTTCGGAGAGCTTGCCCCCTCATCTGCCCCTTCGGCCCTTTCTTCTCCCCGGCGGGGAGAAGAAAGGGCCGCAAGGTCTGCGGTCAATTCACTCCGAATTTCACCAGCTTGATCGCCTCGAAATTCTGCACGCCGCCGCCCACACGTTTGGTGGTGTAGAACAGCACGTAGGGTTTGGCCGAATAGGGATCGCGCAGGATGCGCACCCCGGTACGGTCGACGACGAGGTAACCGGCGCGGAAATCGCCAAAAGCGATGGCGAAGCTGTTGGCCGCCACATTCGGCATGTCCTCCGCCTCCGTCACGGGAAAGCCCATCAGCGAGGCCGGCTGGCCGGCAGCGGCGGGCGGGTGCCACAGATAGGCGCCGCTGGTATCCTTGAAGCGGCGCAGCGCCCCTTGCGTCTTGCGGTTCATCAGGAAGGTTCCGTTCTGGCGGTGGCCGGCTTTCAGCGCATAAACGGCATCGAGCAGTACATCCATCGGCCCGGCGGAGGCGAAACCGGCCGAAACGCCGGTTGCGACATAACCGATATTGCCCCAGCTCCAGCCATCATTGGCGACGGCGGTATAGGAAAGGAAACCCCTGGGTTTGTTGACGCCATCGCCGGCGATGAAGGCGGCGGCCTCCTGTTCGGCGAAAGCGATATCCACTTCGGAAGCGATCCAGGCTTCGATATCGACTGCCGCATCATCCAGCAGGCCCTGTGTCGCCGCCGGCATGGCGTAAAGCTCCATCGTGGGGAAGGAAAGCTCGGCAAGCTGCGGCGTTGCCGTCTGCGGGCGCGCTGCCGTCTCGGAGACCCAGCCGGTTGTCATGCCGCCGGGCGAAAAGGGTTTTTTCAGTACGGCGGCGGAAACCTGCCGGACGGTCGCCAGCGCACGGATCGGCGAAATCGCCGTCATGCGCCGGCCGATTTCGCCATCCGTCTCGTTCGGCAGCAGAAAACCGCCATCGGCACCGGTCGAACCGGCAAAAGCCTTGGCCTCCAGATCGCGCAGCGCGCCCTCCTCGCCGCGACGGATATAGGCCTCGAAAGCAGCCTTGTGCTCTTCGGCATCGTGGGAAAGCGCATCCTTGCGGCCAAGCGCGGGACGCGCTTTCTTGAGCGCCAGATCGTCCATGATCCGGCGGTTGTCGTCGAGCGCCCTGTCGATGCGGTCGAGCTTGTCGCGCGTCACGACATCCGCGCCCATCTTGCGTTCGATATCGGCAAGCCGCTGGTCGTTGGTCTCGCGAAAGGCCTCGAAGGCCTCCATGAACTCGTCGAAGGCCGCTGTCACCGTGTCGGGCACGGCCTTCACCTGCGGCGCGACGGTCATCGGGGTCGGTTTCGTCATCTGGTCTGTCATGTCGTTTCCTTGCTGGTGATTGACCTGGGGTCAGCGTTTGAAAGTCGTGTAGAACAGCGAGCGGGCCGCCCGGCGCATGCTGCGCACCAGTTCAGTTTCGCGGTCGCGGAAGAAGCGGGCATGCTTGACGTCGGAAACGCGCGCCGAGGGCAGCATCGGGCAGGTCACGACCGAGATTTCCCACAGATCGGCCTCCAGGATGCGCCGGACACCTTGGCTGGCCGCCTTGCCGGAACGTACGGTGCGAAAGCCGATGGACAGCCCGTCAAGCGCCCCGGTCTTCATCAGCGAATGCACCTCGCGGGAGCGGGCGACGCCGGGGGCGAGAACGCCCTCGACATAAAGGCCGCGCTCGTCCTCGCGGATGGTGCGCCAGGCGCCGATGGGCTCGGCCGGATCGTGCTGGTAGAGCATGCGGATGCCGGCTGCACCCCGCTCCTCGATGGAGCGGCGGAAAGCGCCGCGCTCAATGACATCCTGACCGAGATCAACCTCGCCGAAAACGCTGGCATAACCGGAAAAGGTGCCATCGCTGGCAATGCCGCGCAGTTCCAGATTGGCGAATTTGCGCGTGGCGGGACGCGGCCCGCGATAAACGTGCATGGAAAACTCCTGCAATGTGAAGGAAGTGTCAGGCGCGCGGGCGCGCGCCGTAACGGTCGGCGATGCGCACCAGCACGCCCAGCCCCCACCACGCGCCCATGCTGGCGGCGGCGGAACCCGCCACCATGATTTCCCGGCCCGAAAGCGCGCCGGCGATATCGAGCTGCTGCACGATCCACAGGCCGATAGGCCCGCCGAAGATCATGCCGCAGGAAACGCCGGTGATGAAACGGCTCGCGGCCTCGCGTTTGCTTCTCGGCAGCAGATAAACGAGCGACACACCCGCGCCCGCCACGGCGCCGGTGATGCGGGCGGCCCAGATGCCGGCCTCATTGGCGAATTCAGACATGGGTAATCATTCCGTTCTAGGATGTTGGCATCGGGCGGACGCGCCGCGTCGCACGCAGGCGTTTTTTGCGCGCCTGCGCCGGGTGATTTTGCGAATCTTCGGAATCGCTTGGACGGAAGACCTCACAGGGAGATTCCGCTTCTTCAGAAAATGATTCAGCTGACGCCGCCCGTTTCGAGAGCGCCGTTCTTTCTTCTCAGTAGCCGACCGCTTCGCGCTTTTCCTCGTCGCTCAGGAACGAGGCCGCGCCAATGCGGGACCAGAGCGCATCGCGCTCGCCGGCAAGCCCGGCAATTTTGTCGAGATCGGGTTCGAGCCTCAGCCCAGAGCCGAAGACCGGGGAAAGCCAGCCGCAGAGCCTTGCCGCCGTGCGATAAACCAGCGGCAGGACGGTCAAACGATAAAAGGCGCGGTTCGCCTCCTGGTAATTGGCATAGGTATTGTCGCCGGGAATGCCGATCAGCATCGGCGGCACGCCGAGCGAAAGCGCGATATCGCGCGCCGCCCCGTTGCGGGCCTCCAGAAAATCCATGTCGCGCGGCGAAAGACCCATGGCCTTCCAGTCCAGCCCGCCTTCCAGCAGCAGCGGCCGGCCGGCATTCATCGCCCCCTGATAGCCTTCCTCCAGCTCGCGCTTCAGCCGCTCATATTGTTCGGTGGAGAGATTGCCGCCCTCCTTCGGCTGGTAGACCAGCGCGCCGGATGGCCGGGCGGAATTGTCGAGCAGGCGCTTGTTCCACTGGCTTGCGGCATTGTGCAGATCGAGCGCGGCCCCTGCGGAGGCGAGCGGCGCAAAACCCGCCCGGTCATCCAGCGGATGGAAGAGTTTCAGATGCAGCAGCCCCAGCCCGTCGCGCTCGGCGGCGATGCGCCGGGAGGCGCGGCCCTCGGCACGGTAATCATAGGCCACCGGCCAGCCATCCGGCCCCTCGACGATGCTCACCCTGTCGGGCCGCAGCAGATGCAGCTCGCGCAGCCGCCCGCCCACCGTCAACGGCTCGATATAGGCATTTCCGGCGAGCATGAGGTGACCATAAAGCGCCTCGAAAAAATCAGGCCCGCCCATATGGGCGCCCGGTTTTAAAAGCAGCGCCAGGAGCGGATGATCGGCGAGTTCCTCTTCGCCATCATAAAGCAGCCAGCTGACGGAAGCCGAGGTCTCCGCCACCATGCGGGCGGCCCGGTGCGCGACCGGGTTCTTCATGAAGCCCTCGCGGGCAAGTGCGGCATAGGACCGGCCCGACCAGAAGGCCTGCCCGCCCTGCACGGCAACCGCCATGAAGCCATCGGCCATTTTCCGGCTTTCAGGCACGGCTCTGCCATCCGCCGGGCGCAGCCACGGCAGGGAGAAAGGAAATCGCATGGAGTTGTCCTTGTTTTGATGGCGGCTCAGGCGCCGATGCCCTCATCCCTGTGCCTGTCACAGGGATCCAGTCAGCCCAAGTCCTTGGGCAGAAAAGACTCCCTCCGCCGCGCAGACGCGCGTCGACTGGATTCCTGTGACGAGCACAGGAATGAGGGTACAGGGCCTCAGCACCTACGACGGAGGAAAGGCTTTCTCCCGTTCTCAGCAGACTACGTGCGGATGCACGTCACTTTCGCTGCCGAAACGGCTCGTTACCGGATCGGCGCTTTCACCGCCGTATCGCTGTCGAAATCGGCGGCAACGCGGGTCTCGCGCAGCGGCTTTACCGTGCGGGTCGAAAGATCATAAGCTGGGTCGGCCTTGTAAGCGGCCAGCGCCGCCTCGTTTTCGAACTCGCCATAAACGATGAAATCGACCGAGTTGCCCCATTGGTCCTTCTTCACGTTCTCGCCGATTTCCAGCTTCAGCGAATGCGGTATCGCGGTGAGGCCCGAAAGCCCCCTGCGCACGGCGTCGCGGTTTTCCTCGGGAACGGTGAAAAAGACGATATGGCGGATCACGGTGTCACCTGTCATGCAAACTTAAAAGGCGGCCTTTTCGGCACCGGGTAACGGGTTATCATCTGGCCCGCCCGGGTTCAATCCGCGCGGCGACAAGCGCGTGATGAAATGCGCGCCCGTAACCGCCCACCAGCCGCGCCCGGTCGCTGCCATTGATGATGGCGCGGGCGCCGTCCCAATCCTCGCGCCTGTCGCTGAAGAAATCGGCGAGCCTGCGGCCGGTGAAGCCGCCGCCCGCCATGCCCTGGATCAGGATCGCGGTGGCCACCTCCGCCTCCATGGCGCGCTCGGGCCGCTCCAGGAGATCGACGCCCGTTAGCGCCGACATGGCCTCGTAATTGCGCCGATGCGTCAGCTGCACGAAGCCGCGCCCCAGCCAGCTCTTACCCTCCGTATCCGGCCGCCAATAGGGCTTGCGCACCATGGGCAGCCTGCCCGCCGCAAAGGCGCGGTCGAGCCTTGCCATCGCCTCGGCATCGCTTGCCGCCAATGTCTCGCGCACGGGCTGCATGGTCGCCGCCGTCTCGTGAAAGGCCGTCGCCAGCATATAGGCGAGCCAGCGCGGATCGCCGCCCGGCATCGACTTTTCGAACCCTGCCAGCATCGTTTTCGTGCCGGCAAGCTGGGCCGCGCGCAGGCGACCGCCGAAAATGGAAATCCGCGCCGACGCGAAGAATCGCGCCTCGTCATAGGCCATGATGGCTCCTGAAAATGATGGGCGATACGACGCCCGGTTTTTCCACATGCAGGCCGCCGGAACTAAATCGATTTGAAAAAACCTTAATCGATTTTAATCCGCCCGCCGGGGTTTTGGGGTAAAAAATTCCTTGAATTCCGGAACCTTAGCGCGCTAACTCCATTCACCGCGCAATCCCGCAGCGTTAACCATTCAAGGAGGAATGCCACCATGACAGCGACAATCCCCCAGACCGTTTATGACCGTCTCGAAAACGAGTGGCGCCAGATGCGTGAAACCGGCTCCCAGCCGAAACCGGCGCAATCCCCGAAGAAATAATATCCGCCAGACGCCCGAAATCGGGCGTTGACGGTGCCTCGGCTTTTCTTCTCCCCGCCGGGGAGAAGATGGCCCGAAGGGTCAGATGAGGGGCAAGCTCTCCGCATCTGTCTACTCTCCCAGCACATCTTGACCGTGGCCCCCTCATCCGGCGCTGCGCGCCACCTTCTCCCCGGCGGGGAGAAGAAACAGGCGGTATCCGCTCGGCCTGCAATTGGCATGCATTCGCCTGAGCCAATCACCCACGAAGTTACATCCCCCGCACCTTCGGTTCACTCACCACCATCGTCGTCAGCGCGGTTATCGCCCAGACGAGCGCATCCAGCCGATCCGGCGAGCGCCCCGACGAAAGACCATCCGGCCCGAAATCCGTCATCTGGTCTTCCAGCTTTTCAAACCGCGCGGCGTGGCGCACCCTGCCCTGCTCATAGAGTGCGGCGACCGGCTCGGCGCGGGTGAATTTGCCGCGGCTCGCCCGCACCAGCGTCAGCGGCAGGTTGGCGTCGACGCTCTGCAGCATGGCGCGCACCATCTCGCCGCCCTGATTGACCTCCGCCACCACCCGGTCCGCCTCGTGGCGACGAAAGGCGGCGACCACGGCGCGGGCCCAGCCGGCCGGCGTTTCGCCTTCCACCGAACAATCCGCAAGCACGTTAAGACGCCCGGACATGCCGAGCCCCGCCACGACAATGCCGCAGCAGGAATGTTCACCGACGCCGGCGGGCGGGTCTACCGCCACCACGATCCGCGCGAGCGGCTCATGCGCCGCTTCGATTATCGCTTCCAGATCGGCGCGTTTCCACAGCGCGCCCTCGCGCTCGTCGATCAATTCACCGCCGATTTCCTGACGCCCCAGCCGGGTGCCGCCATAGCGGTCCTGCATGGCTTTCAGAAAACCGGGGGACAGATTGCGCGCATTCATGGCGGTCGGCATCCGCGCCACCCGTGTCGTCGGATCGGCGAGAAGCGCCTTTAAAAGCGGAATGGGTCGCGGTGTCGTGGTCACCAATTGCCGGGGCATTTCACCCAGACGCAGGCCGAATTGCAGCATATCCCAGGTTTCCTGCGGATATTTCCATTTGCCCAGCTCATCCGCCCAGGCCATGTGGAATTGCGGGCCGCGCAGGCTTTCCGGGTCTTCCGAGGAAAACACTTGCGCCATCGCGCCGTTGGGCCACAGGAGCCGCCGGCGCGAAACCTCGAAGGCGGGGCGATGGCGGCGGGCAATACGGCAGATGCCGGAAATGCCGTCGATCATCACCTCGCGGGCGTCGCCCAGCGTTTCGGCCACGAGCGCGATGCGCAAATCCGACTGCTTGCCGGCGGATGCGACACGATGCACCCATTCCGCCCCGGCACGCGTCTTGCCGGAACCGCGCCCGCCGATCAGCAGCCATGTCCGCCAGTCGCCCTCCGGCGGCTGCTGCGGCAGGTTGCCGATGAAACGCCAGTCGCGCAGGAGGTTGAAGACCTGCGCCTCCAGATGGGGTCCGGTCGACATATCCGTCATGTGTCGGCTTCTGCGGATGGGCTGCGGGCGGGATCGGCCTCCATCTTCGCACGGCATTTCTGTTCAGCCAATTCGTCGATGCGGTCGAGGAAATGCGCCACCGCCGCTTCGTAATCCCCGGCCTCGGTTTCGTCTTCGCTAAAAAGAGCTTCCCTCTCCTCCGCCAGCACCCGTTGCAGGGCGTCGATCCGCTCCAGCGTGCGCACGATCAGCGAAAGCTGGTCCGTCGCGGCCTTCACATCGGCGCGCGCCAGCTTGCCCGAAGCGTCTTCCCCCGTCGCCAGAAAGGCCGCTTCGCTTGCCTGCCGGAGATTGCGGTACAGGCAGAACTGCTCGCGCATCTCCTCCGTCAGCTCGTTCAGCAATTGCCGTAGGCTGCCGTTGCGCGCCGCATCTTCGGCGGCCAGCCTGTCGGCGCGAGACTTCGTCTCCGGCGCGGCTCCCGGCATGTCGTCACCCGCATAGGCGGGCGTTTCCGGCCAGACGCCGTAGAGCGCCGGATCGCAATTGCTGGACATTGTCATGGGATTGGCCTGCGAGAGAAAGAACAAATAAAGAGGAGCGTGGGAACAAGGCACCTTTGCATGCACCTCACTCGCCCTCATTCCTGTTCCCCGGAACAAGCCCGAGGATGTCACAGGAATCCAGTCGGCGCGCGTCTGCGCGACGGAGGGACTTTCTTTCAGCCCAAAGACTTGGGCTGGCTGGATTCCTGTGACAAGCACAGGAATGAGGTGGTGAAGAAAGCGCCACGGGCAATCCCAAGGACAACCATTGCCGTTCAGCCGCAAATCTCCGACTGTAGCCAAACACTATCAAACCACCGTCACGCTGTAAAGGATTATTTTCCTATCTTTGTGATTTTTATCCTGATCGCAGGATTTGCACCCTCGTCCGTCACATATTACACTCAGCACCAGGCGGTGAGCACAAGGGGCGAGTCAAGTTGGTGAAACAATGGGTTGAGCGGTTGTTTGCAGGTCTTTCGGCAACCGGCATCGTCTTCGGCACTATTCTGTTCTGCGCTTCGCTCACGCCTTCGCTCCTGCCGCGCACCTGGCTGATGCAGGGCGTGCTGTGCGGCTTTTCCTTCGCCATCGGTTATCTGATCGGTGTCGCTTTGCACGCCATCTGGGCCTATCTGGAGCTGCCCGAACCCTCCCGCCACAACGCGCGCGGCGTTCGTTTTCTCATCGCGCTTGCCGCCGCCATCACGGCCATCGCGTTTTTGTGGCAGGCGAAGGACTGGCAGAATTCCATCCGCGTGCTGATGGAGCTCGATCCGCTGCCGAGCGCCCATCCCACCAAGACTGGCGGCCTTGCGGTGCTGGTCGCCGCCATCCTCATCGGCGCCGGCCGGCTGTTTCAGCTTATCCGCCGGTTCTTTGCCGCGCGCAGCCGCCATTTCCTGCCGCGCCGCCTTGCCAATGTGCTGGGCATCGCGGTGGCAATCATCCTCTCATGGATGCTGCTCAATGGGCTGATCTTCGATATCGGCCTCAGATTTGCCGATTCCTCGCTGAAACAGGTGGATGCGCTGATCGAACCCGACGTGCCGCGCCCGTCAGATGCGCTCAAGACCGGCAGCAGCGCTTCGCTGATGACATGGGAATCGCTCGGCCGACGCGGGCGTGAATTCGTCGCCGAAGGCCCGGCGAGCGCAGAGATATCCGCCTTCACCCATCGCCCGGCCAAGGAGCCGCTCAGGGTATATGCGGGCCTCAACTCGGCTTCGACGCCGGAAGAAAGAGCGGCCTTGGCGCTGGAGGAGCTGAAACGGGTCGGCGGTTTCGAGCGCAAGGTGCTTCTGGTGGTCATTCCCACCGGCACCGGCTGGATCGACCCGGAAGCGCTCGATACGGTCGAATATCTGCATGATGGCGATATCGCCAGCGTCGCCGTGCAATATTCCTATCTCTCCAGCTGGATCGCGCTGCTGACGGAGCCGGATTACGGCGTCGAGACGGCGCGCGCCCTGTTCGAGGCCGTCTATGGCTACTGGACCACGCTGCCGAAGGAAACGCGGCCGAAGCTTTACCTGCATGGCCTCAGCCTCGGTTCGCTCAACTCGCAGAAATCCTCGGATCTTTACGATGTGCTCTCCGACCCGTTCCAGGGTGCGCTGTGGAGCGGTCCGCCCTTTTCCAGCCCGACATGGCGCATGGCCACCAATGGCCGGGTGAAGGGCACGCCGGAATGGCTGCCGCGTTTCCGCGCTTCCTCCGTCATCCGCTTCGCCAACCAATATACCACCGCCCATATGCCCGATGCGGAATGGGGCCCGATGCGGATCGTCTATCTGCAATATGCCAGCGACCCGATCACCTTCTTCGAGGCCGCCTCGCTTTACCGGCGGCCGCAATGGATGGCGCATCACGGGCCCGACGTTTCCACATCCTTCCGCTGGTTCCCGGTGGTGACGCTGCTGCAGCTCGGCCTCGATGTCGCCGCCGCCGCCACCGCGCCCATCGGTTACGGCCACGTCTATGCGCCGGAACATTATATCGATGCATGGACGGAAGTAACTGCACCAAGCGGCTGGAACGCGGAGGATATCCAGCGGCTGAAGATGTTCTTCAAGGCCCGCCGCGGCTCCACCGATCCGGCGTGAGCGCGGCGGGCTCGCTTTGAGCCTCAGCCCTTCAGCCGGTCCAGATTGTCGGCGATATAGGTCTCCAGTGAACGCGGCGCATGGCCGGTCAGCGTCTCGACATCGCCGGTCACCACCGCTGTCCAGCCTTCGCGCACGGGATAAAAGATCGAGGCGAGGAACGAGGCATAGTCCTGCGGCACGCCCGCACCGGTGAGGATGCCGATAAAGACCTCGTCCGAAACGGCAGCGTAGGACACCGGCTTGCCGATCGCCCGCGCTATCAGCGCGGCCGCTTCGCCGTAACCGAAGGCCTTCGGACCCGTCAGGTTGAAAGCCTTGCCGTTAAAGGCGTCAGAAGTCAGGGCTGCGGCAGCGCTGTCGGCGATATCGCGCACATCGATGAAGCTCGACTTGCCCTCGCCGGCCGGCACGGCGATCTGGCCGTGGTCGATGCCGGCCTTCCAGTAGCTGTGGAAATTATCGGCAAACCAGTTAGGGCGCAGAATGACGTAAGGCGTGCCCGAAGCGATGATCTTCAGCTCGATCTGGCGATAGGGGATGGAATCATCGGCATCGACGCCGAGGACGCTGAGGAACACGATCTTCACTTTGCGGCGCGCCGCCTCCTCGACAACGGGCGTCAGCGCGTCGATGGCATCCAGCCGTCCGCCCGCCAGAATGAGGAACAGACGGTCAACGCCGTCGAAGGCATCCGCATAAGTCGATGCGTCGATATAATCGAAACGCACGCCTTCCGCGCCGCCCGTGGCGTTGCCGCTGCGCGAGGCGGCCTTCACGCTTTCGCCCTTGGAAAGCAGCGCCTTCACCAGCGGCGTGCCGATGGTGCCGGTGGAACCGATTACGAGTATCTTGCCTGTCATCTCAAATCTCCGTAGTATCTAATGGAAACCATGTTTCGAAAACACAGGTACTGCGTTTGCGAAATCATGAAAAGAGAGCACTTTTCGGTTATCTGGTTTCCTTGCGGAAACCGGCATGGCCCTGAAACGACGGAACAAACCCATGGAACGTATCTATGACGTCTATGAAGACCGCTGCCCCACCCGCATGGTGCTGGACAGGATCGCCGACAAATGGGCGCTGCTGATCCTCGACCGGCTGCGGGTGGAAGCGGTGCGCTTCAATCTGCTGCGGCGGGAGATCAAAGGCATTTCGCAGAAGGTCCTGTCGCAGACGCTCAAGAAGCTCGAGCGCGATGGGCTGATTTCGAGGCAGGTGTTCCCGACCGTACCCGTGACGGTCAAATATTCGCTGACACCGCTGGGGCGGACCCTGACCGACACGGTGGCGGCGCTTGCCCATTGGGCGGAGGGAAATATCGACGCGGTGATGGCGGCGCAGAGGGCTTATGATGAGCGGGCGGTGGTTTAGATGGTCTTCGCTCTCGCGTAGCGAAAGAAACATGGGAGCGGCAAGCTCCTTTGTTGTTTCGTTTCGCAGACCATCGCTTCCGTCATACCGGACTTGATCCGGTATCCAGCCAGCCGAAGTCCTTGGGCTGAAAAGACTCTGTTCGCCGCGCAGACGCGCGGCGGCTGGATGCCGGATCAAGTCCGGCATGACGGAAGTGGGTTTTGCGTATCTTCCACTCCCTCAAACGCTCCTACCGCGAAATCCGCGTCGACAGAATGATCGATGACAGCGTGCGCTCCACGCCGTCAAGCGCGCCGATCCGGTCGATCAAACGGTCGAGATCGAGGATCGAAGGCGCGGCCAGAATGGCGATGAGGTCGAAGGTGCCGCTCACCGAATGCAGTGTCGTCACCTCCTTGATGGCGGCAAGCGCCGCCGTGACGCCGGGCAGCGCCTTCGGTGCGATGGTAATCAGCACATGGGCGCGCACCAGCCCGGAAAGATAGCTTTCCGAAAGCCTGAGGCCATAACCCGCGATCACCCCGTCCGCCTCCAGCCGCTCGATACGGGCCTGCACCGTGGTGCGCGAAAGGCCGAGTTTGCGCGCCAGTTCCGCCACCGGCATGCGGGCATTTTCGGAAAGCAGGGCGAGCAGCGCCCGGTCCTTGTCGGCAATCGTCATAGTGACCAATCCTGTCGTCTTATTGCCTAATATTAACCCGCTATCCGCACATAGTGAAGCTGCGAATCGTCAATAAAAACTGGCATTCTGTTCTCGAGGCGCATCTGCGCTGACACATTTGCATTCACTGCGGGGAACAAAAATGAAAAACATTGTCGTCATCGGCGCGGGCAATATCGGTTCGGCCATCGCCTGGATGCTGGCCGCCACCGGCGATTATCGCATCACCGTCGCAGACCGTTCGGCCGATCAGCTGGCCAATGTGCCGGCGCATGAACGGGTCGACACCGAAATCGTCGACATCACCGACCGTCCCGCTCTGGAAGCACTGCTGAAAGGCAAATTCGCCGTGCTTTCCGCCGCCCCCTTCCACCTGACGGCAGGCATTGCCGAAGCGGCCGTTACCGTCGGCACGCATTATCTCGATCTCACCGAAGACGTCGAATCCACCCGCAAGGTCAAGGCCTTGGCAGAAACGGCCGGGACGGCACTCATTCCGCAATGCGGCCTTGCCCCCGGCTTCATCTCCATCGTTGCCGCCGATCTTGCCGCCAAGTTCGACAAGCTGGACAGCGTGAGGATGCGCGTCGGCGCGCTGCCGCAATATCCGTCCAATGCGCTCAACTACAACCTCACCTGGAGCACGGACGGGCTGATCAACGAATATATCGAGCCCTGCGAAGCGATCGTCGAAGGCCGCCTTACCGCCGTTCCTGCCCTTGAAGAACGTGAGGAATTTTCGCTCGACGGCGTTACCTATGAGGCGTTCAACACCTCGGGCGGTCTCGGCACGCTCTGCGCCACGCTGGAAGGCAAGGTGCGCACGATGAATTACCGCACCATCCGTTATCCCGGCCATGTCGCGATCATGAAGGCGCTTCTGAACGACCTCAACCTGCGCAATCGCCGCGATGTGCTGAAGGACCTGTTCGAAAACGCCCTGCCCGGCACCATGCAGGATGTGGTCATCGTCTTCGTCACCGTCTGCGGCACCCGCAACGGCCGTTTCCTGCAGGAAACCTATGCCAACAAGGTCTATGCCGGCCCGGTTTCCGGCCGGATGATGAGCGCCATCCAGATCACCACCGCCGCCGGCATCTGCACGGTTCTCGATCTGCTCGCCGAAGGCGCCCTGCCGCAAAAGGGCTTCGTGCGGCAGGAGGAAGTGGCCCTGCCGAAATTCCTCGAAAACCGGTTTGGCCGGTATTATGGCTCGCATGAGCCGCTGGCAAAGGTAGGGTAATTCAAGGGTATCCATCGGGGCGCGGCGTCGCCGCGCATGTCTTCTCCCCCGCTTGGGAGAAGATGGCCCGAGGGGCAGATGAGATGCCAGATCGGGCACCACTGACCAACAACGGTTCTCCGCAGTTCACTGCAATGCGCTAGGGCGCGCAGAACATGCGGCTGTCGAAGGCGTTCAAATCTGAACGGAAGCGCACCGCCACGACCTTTTTCGAACCCTCTGCGTGCGTTTGCAGCACGGCGCTGACCTGCCCGGCTTCGGCGGGCGTGACAATCTCGCTGTAGCTCACGAGACCGGGCACAATATCCAGCTTCTCCACGTAACCTGCTATCTCGAAACTGTAAGGCACATCTGCCGAGATGAATTGCAGATTCACGACCCCGCCCGCAGGCAACGTGATTTTGTCGCCGATGGCGCATTGCGTTGAAGGATCCCCTTCAAGACCCTTGCCCGGCTCGTGGTATTGGAGCGTAAGCGCCCCATTTTCGGCCGTCATCAAGACAGTCAGTTCGCCATGGCCGGGATCCGCAGCCGCCAGGTTTGGCGACGCAAACGTCATGGTCAGACCAAGCAGGCAAACAAGCTTTGATGCGTCATTCATTCGTCGTGGCTTCCCTCGTGAGTTTACCGCCTGGCTCGCCTGATATCTCGAGACTTGCACGCTCGCTCCGGCGCGACGGATCAGTCTTTCGCTTACGTCCCGCAAAACGTCCTGAAGACCCGTTCATGGCTCATCGGCGGCTGCATATAGACGAAATTGTCCGGCCGTTCATCGAAGGGCGTTGCAATCGCCGTCAGCATGGCGTGGAAGGGCTCGAAATCCCCCTCTTCCACCGCTGCCTCTATCAGTTCCTCGATGCGATGGTTGCGGGGGATGATGGCCGGATTGGCGGCCAGCATCGCCGCTGATCGTTGGGAACCGGAAATCGCCTCGCGACCGGCTCTTTCCCGCCAGCGCGCCAGAAATTCGTCCGCCCCCGCAATATCGATGAACATGCCGCGAAACGGTTCGGCATCGCCATTGGCCGCATGGGAAAGACGCCGGAAGGTCAGCGTATAATCCGCCTCCGATGCCTGCATCAGCGCCAGCAGCGCCTGCACCAGATCGATGTCGCCCTCTTCCTCCGCCGTCAGGCCAAGCTTTTCGCGCATGCCGGAAAGCCAGCGTTTGGGAAAGGCGGCGGCGAAATCGGCGAGAACGGCATTGGCGAGTTCGGCGGCTTTCTCCACCTGCGGATCGAGCAGCGGCAGCAGGCATTCCGCCAGCCTTGCAATGTTCCATTGCGCAATGCCCGGCTGGTTGTTGAAGGCGTAACGGCCCTGCGCATCGATGGAGGAGAAGACCTTGTTGGGGTGATATTCGTCAAGGAAGGCGCAGGGGCCGAAATCGATGGTTTCGCCTGACACCGCCATATTGTCGGTATTCATCACACCATGAATGAAGCCCACCATCATCCAGCGGGCGATGAGGTCGCATTGCCGTTGCGCTATGCCTTGCAGCAGGGCGAGGTAAGGATTATCAGCGCCTTTCGCCTCGGGATAGTGACGGTCGATCACATAGTCCGCAAGGTTCCTGATCGCCTCATCATCCTCGCGGGCGGCGAAGAACTGGAAGGTGCCGACACGGATATGGCTTGCGGCAACGCGGGTGAAAACACCGCCCGGCAGACCGACTTCGCGCTGCACCCTTTCGCCGGAAAGGACGGCCGCCAGCGCCCGTGTGGCGGGAATGCCGAGCGCAAACATCGCCTCCGACACGATATATTCGCGCAGCACCGGGCCAAGGGCCGCGCGCCCGTCTCCCCGGCGCGAAAACGGCGTCGGGCCGGAGCCCTTAAGCTGGATATCACGGCGTTTGCCGTTCCTGTCGATCACCTCGCCCAGCAGAATGGCGCGGCCATCGCCCAGCTGCGGCACGAAACCGCCGAACTGGTGGCCGGCATAGGCCATGGCCAGCGGCTCGGCCCCCTGCGGCACGACATTGCCGGAAAAGATCGCCGCCAGCCTTTCATCGTCAAGGCCGGCCACATCGAGAAGGAGTTCATCGGCGAGCCCACGATTGAAGGCGATGAGCCGCGGCGCCTTCACCGGCGTCGGCAGCACGGCGGCGCTGAACCGTTCCGGCAGGCGGGCATAGGAATTGTCGAATTTCATCACGGATAAACTCCCTGCTTTGCCCCTATATGGGGCCGGAAGGCGGCGGATGCGAGTGATAAATGCCCAACCTCCTCCATCGCTTCATTCAATTTTGCGCAATGAACTTTCCCGCGCCATCATCGTTCCTATGCTTGACCCGCAGAATGCCGAAGGAAAGGAAAAGCAATGACCGTCGTTGAAGCCGTAACCGCCGAACCGGAAAGCGCCATCCGCACCATTCATACCGATCTGCCCGTCAACGCCACCTTCCATGTCTGGCTGAAAGCGAAGAAAGATGCCGAGCCCGGTGCCGTCTCCTTTTCCAATCAGAACGGAAAATTCGCTGAGGTTTCAAGCGTCAACACGGAAGAGTTCGGTTTTCGAATCTATCAGGTTTTCGGCGGCGGCCACGTGGAGCTGAGTTACGACACGGTCACGACCGCCGTTTCCGTCATCTACTGGTTCACGGCGTCGGATGTGCTCGAAACCGGCATCACCGTCGTCCATACCAAGCCGGACAATGCCGCACCCGAACTTCCCGGCAGCTATCACTTCCGCCCGCCCTTCGGCTGGATGAACGACCCCAACGGTTTCGGACGTTTCGAGGGGCGGCCGCATCTGTTCTATCAGCATTATTCGCACGGGCTGCGCTGGAACACCATGCATTGGGGCCATGCCGTCTCGTCGGATTATCTGCGCTGGCGGCACCTGCCGATCTTCCTTTTCCCTTCCGAGGATCTGACGACGCGGCCGGACAAGCGCGGCGGCGCTTATTCCGGTTCCACCATTCCGCTGGTTGAAGGAACGGGCATCCGCGTCTTTTTCACCGAGCAGGTGCAGGATCGCATTCCCGAGCAGCAGATACAGCTGACCGCCACCTCCTCCGATCTCATCATGGCCGGGCAGGCGGAGGTCATTCTCGGCACTCGTCCGGACGGACAGGGGCTGACGCCGGATTTCCGCGATCCTTACGTCTTTCGCGGTCCCGACGGCCTGTGGAAAATGGTGCTCGGCAGCCAGAGCGACGGCGGCGGCGTCATCCTGCTCTACGAGACGCTGGACCCCACCGCCGCATCGGGCTGGACCTATGTGGGCAAGCTGTGGGTGGAAACGCGCTATAAAACCACGGCCATCGAATGCCCCTGCCTGCTGCCGCTCGACGGCCCCGCCAATGCCCGCTCCACCCGCTGGGTATTGATTTACGGGCTGATGCACTCGGAGGACCCGGAAACCGGCCGCAAGAACCTGACCATGGCCGATGTCGGCTGGTTTGACGGCAAGGCCTTCACCAAGGAATTCGGGCAGGAGCTGGATTTCGGCACCGACAATTACGCCTTCCAGGCCTTTCTGGATGGCGACAGCATCATCGGCATGGGCTGGCTGGCCAATTGGGCGGATGCCAATCCGGAGATCGATTTCCCCACCTCCATGACGCTGCCGCGCCGGATTCATTATGTGAACGGCGAGCTTCTGACCCCGCCCATCGGCGCGGCGGAAAGCCTGCGCAGCCATATTCTCGACCGCACGCGGCTTGCCGCCGGCGAACGCATCACCTTCATCAACGGGGCGGTGGAAATATTGTTCGAGCTTGCCTCGCCCGGCGCGCCCTTCGAACTGGTGCTCGACCATCCGGCGGTCGAGCTGGGCGTCGTTTCCGATGAAACGGGGCTGTGGATCCGCCACGAGGACGGGCGTGACGGCCCCTCGCCGCATTATATCGCCAGGGGCGCAAGGGCCTCGCGCATCCGCATCTTTCTCGATTACGGCTCCATCGAAGTCTTCGCCAATCGTGGCCGATATGTGGGCACCAAGCGCCTCGAAGGTTTCGAACCGGTGCGCTCGGCGCTGCTGAAGGCCGCCCCCGGCGCGGTGGTGCATGCCACCAGCTGGGCGCTGAAACCGTGAGGAACCTTTTGGCGGATTGGGCGGTTGATAGACCGAAACCGCCCATTCCACGGATAAGGAGAAACGGCATGACCAAAATCCGCGACACCAGCGATCCGATCCTGTTTCCGACCGAAGCCAATGAAAACAAGGCCGAGAAAAAACGCGCCGGCAAGGGCATCGTCATCATTATCGGTGCGATCGCGATCATGGCCTTCGTCGTTTACCTGGCGGCGATCGCCATCGCCACCACTCAGTCCTGACGGTGGCGGAAGAGCCGCCTTTCGCCCCGCAACCCGCTGGCGGTCATGATCGCCAGCAGCGATACGACCACACCCAGCCCATAGAGATAAACCATCGGCATCGTCACATCCGCCCGCTCGATCCGCCCCACCAGATCGGTGGCAGCGGCAACGGTGCCGCTGGCGCCGGCACCGGCGGCGGCGCCCAGGGTCGCGACCGTCGGCAAAAGCGCACCCGTCATCTTGCGTTCCTCCTCCGGTGCGGCCTCCATGGCGGCCTGGCTGATGCCGGCCCATGACATGCCGAAGGCGGAGCCGATCAGAATTTGCCCCACGAGCATTTCTCCCCAGTTGCCGGTTGCCAGCCCGAGCCCCAGCAGCGCGCAGCCCGGCACCATCTGGTAAGGACCGTAATGCAGGCAAATCTCCCGAAGGCGGGCAGAACGCAGGCTGCCGATCAGCATCGCCACGAAGCTCCAGGCAAGCGGCATCGTCACCACGATGAAACCGGCAAAGGTCGGTTCATGCCGCCAGAGATTGATGGCGACATAAGCGAGATAGACGCTGCCCAGCGCATGGGCATAGGACATCAGGAACAGCACCCAGAAACCGCTGCCGAGCACCGTCTTCAGCCGAAAGGATTCCTTGGGGAAAAGACCGATTGAAGGCCGGGTGCCCGCGCGCAGCGAGGCCCACAGCAGCGCCGCGCCCACCAGCAGGGAAAGGGCGCGCAGGCTTGCATCCTCGAAGGCGGAAGGCGCGGAAAACGCCAATGCGCCGACAAGACACAGAAGCAGCGGCACCAGCGGTTTACGCGTCGCCGCCACCGGCCGCTCGGCGGAGACGGCAATGGCGGTATAGGCCAGAAGCAGCAGGATCAGCGGCGCCGACAAGAGGAAGGTGGCGCGCCAGGAGATGTGTTCGGTGGCGAAACCGCCGGTCAGCGGGCCGATGAAGGAGGCGACTGCCCAGATCGCCGCCTCGATGGCGAAGACCTTCGGCAGAAGGCCGGAGCGGAAACCGGCGGGAATGAGGCTGTAGCAAACGGCGACGATCAGCCCGTCGGCCAGACCCTGCAGGGCGCGGCCGACGACGACCCACAAAAAGTCGCCGGCGATTGCCGAGAGGACCGAACCGAAAGAAAAGATCAGGCAGCAGAGAAGCAAAACGACGCGTGCGCCAAAACGCTCGCGAAACAGGACGGCGGTGACGCCGCCCGCCACGGAACCGACGAAATAGAGACTATAGGCCCAGCTATAGAAAGCAGCGCCGCCAATTTCGTTGACGGCCACGGGCAAGGCCGTCACCACCGCGAACTGGTTGAAAGCGTGCAGGCCGATACCGGAGGAGATGACGGTCAGAAGCGAGAGATTCGCCCCGCTCAGCAATTCGCTCCAGCCGTTTTTCTCCGTCATTTCCATACTCGACAAAGCCGTATCCTTTCCATTCTTGCGATACGGCGGGCAAACTAGAACCTCAAGCGCCATTGAGGTCAAGACGGCTTTTTCACGCAATCCGGCCTGACGGAATTCAGCGACGGAATTCAACGGCGGCAGGAACCCTTCGCGCCTCCGGGCCGTTTGTCGAATGAACGGACAGAAAGGACACCGTCATGGACCGCGAAAAAATCCTGCCCCGCAACGAAGACGCCATGGACGAGGACCTGCTCGATCTCGATATCGACGCCCTTCCCGCCAAGGGAGAAATTCCGCAATCCATCGAACAGGAAATCGAGGAAGAAGAGGCAGAGAGCGAGGACGATCCCTATCAGGAAAGCGACGAGGCCCTGCCCGACGATGCCGAGGAAAGAGTGATCGACCGCAACCCTTCGCGGGAAGGCGGGACTTTCGACGAGGTTTAGGGAAGATTCAGGGCGCGACGGGACACGAGGCGCGTGAGCATATGGCGCAGATGATCCTGCCCGCCGAAAAAGACCGCAAGAATACGCACGGTCTTTTCACCCTCATCGACATCGAAATAAAAGACAGCCTGATTTTTCGTCACCCGGCGAAGGCCGGGCAATATTTCGGGCAATAATGTGCCCTGAAAAGGCGCTTTGTGAAGCGCTTCCATATCCGCCTCGATTGACCCCACACGTCGCGCAGCGCGCGCGAAAGCGCCCGGCAAGGCGTCGCCAAGGTCGAGATAGGACTGGATGAGATGGTCGAGAATGAGGCCGAGGTCCTGATCCGTCTGTGTCGAACGCAGGACCCTAAAGGCCATAGCCGGCCTTCTTGGCTGCGATCATCTCTGCCGTTCTTTCTTTGCCGTCTTCCACGGAGACGAAGTCGCCCTGCCCGCGCTCGACCAGCAAATCGCGAAGCGCGGCAAGTTCGGCGTCCTTCAGTTCCGTTTCCTGCCGCAGCAGTTCCAGCCCACGCTGGACGACGGCACTGAGGCTGGCATAACGCCCTTCCTCCACCAGCCTTCGCGCGAAGCTGTCCTGTTGATCGGAGATGGAAACTGACGCCTTGACGGACATTGTGGCTATCCCGGTTCAAAAGAGATGCTACTCAGTAGCATATTTCGCCCATTATTCCAATGGGCGTTCTCAGGCGGGATCGATCATGCTGATGACACGTCCGGCGATTTCGTCGATCGTCGCATCGTCAAGGGTTTCGATATATTTCGCTTTCTTCTGGGCGACACGGGCAACAATGTCCATGCTTCTCACCTGATTGCTTAGTGCGACACCCGTTGTCCTGTGGCCCGATATGTTGACGGCAAGCCCTGCCCTGCGTGTGAATACTCCGCCCGTCGTCACGGGAACGACAAGGCACGGTCCAACCGCATTGATTTCTCTGGGCGTGATGACGATACAACGATGCTCGTCCCTGATTTCGCTGCCGATGACAGGATTGACGTCGACCAGATAAACGTCGCCACGTTTTGGAACCTGGCTACGGACCATCAAAGGGCTTCTTTGCCAACTGGCGGCGCTTCGTCCCACTCCCGCGCGCTGGCATTGAGGGCGGCGACTTCATCCGCACCCTCCAGCAGTTCGGCAAGCGTGAAGCGCTTCTTTTCCTGCCGAACCGGGCTGGCGACCAGCGCGCCGTTGTCGACCTCGAGCGTCAATTGCTCACCGATTTCCAGCCCCAGCATCTTCAAAAGAGCGGGCGGGATGGTCATCACCGCCGCACCGCCCTGACGTCTTATTCTCGTCGTTACGGTCATCCGTTTACGCTCCATTTTGTGCAACATATGTAGCACATTTTGGAACCTGTGCAAACGGAAGCCGTCTCTCAACCCGCCCGTTCCGGCGAATAACCGGCTTGGCGTATCGCCGCTTCCGCGGTTGCGGCGTCGCCCGTGACGATCAGCCTGTGGGCATCAAGGTCGATGCTGATGGATGCGCCGGGAAGAGCCTCCGTGAGAGCACCGCGCAGCGTCTTTTCGCAATGGCCGCAGGTCATGTCCGGAATGAGGAAGGTGGTTGCACTCATGGTTTTCTCCTTATCGCCGGTCGCGATATTGTCGTGCCGGCTGTCATTAAAGGTCAGTGGGTTCGCGCGTGCCTGGCGTCGGCCTTATCTGCGCCCGCGAGATCGTCGAGGATGGGGCAGTCGGGCCGGTGGTCGCCGCCGCAGCAATGGGCGAGATGGGAGAGCGTCTTCACCATGCTCTTCATCTCGGCGATCTTCTGCTCGAGATCGGCGATGTGGACGAGCGCGATTTCCTTCACCGCCGAACTCTCACGGCTCTTGTCCTGCCAGAGTTTCAGCAGCGTCTCGGTTTCTTCCAGCGAAAAACCAAGCGTGCGCGCCCGCTTGATAAAGCGCAGATTGTGCACGTCCTGCTCGCCATAAACCCGGTAATTATTGCCGGTGCGGGCGGCCGGCGTGATGAGGCCGATCTGCTCGTAATAACGGATCATCTTGGCGGAAACACCCGATGCTTCCGATGCCTGGCCGATATTCATGACGTCACCTCCCGATGGGCCACCTTCGCCCGTTTCAACCGCAGCGCATTGGCGAGAACGAAGACGCTGGACAGCGCCATGGCGCCCGCGCCGATCATCGGCGATAGCGTGATGCCGAAGGCGGGATAAAGCACGCCCGCCGCAACAGGTATCAACGCCACATTGTAACCGAAAGCCCAGAACAGGTTTTCCTTGATGTTGCGGATGGTCGCCCGGCTCATCTCGATAGCGTTGACCGCACCGAGAAGATCGCCGCCGACCAGCACCACATCGGCGCTTTCAATGGCGACATCCGTGCCGGTGCCGACGGCGATGCCGATATCGGCTTCAGCCAGCGCCGGCGCATCGTTGATGCCGTCACCCACGAAGGCCAGCACCTTGCCGCCCGCGCGCATCTCGTGGATCGCCTTCACCTTGCCCTCGGGCAGCACTTCAGCCACCACACGGGAAATGCCGACCTGTCGGGCGATTGCATTCGCCGTGCGTTCATTGTCGCCCGTCACCATCGCCACTTCGATGCCCATCGCCTGCAACGCCCTGATGGCGGTGACACTTGACGGTTTCAGCGGATCGGCGACGGCAATCGCGGCCGCCAGCCTGCCGTCGATGGCGGCATAGAGCGGCGTCTTGCCCTCGTCACCCAGCTTTGCGGCGGCCTCAGCGAAGATATCCACGGAATGGCCGAGTTTGGCCATGTAACGATCCGCGCCGACTTCGACCCTGCGACCGTTGACGGTGGCGGCGATGCCATAACCCGTCACGCTTTCGAAGTTTTCGACGGTCGCGGGTTCGAGTCCTGCAGGGGTCGCAACCTTCTTTTCTTCCGCAGCCCGGACGATGGCTTCGGCAATCGGATGTTCCGAACGGCCCTCGACGGCGGCGACCAGCGCCAGCACCTCGTTATCGGCAAACCCTTCCGCAACCACCAGATCGGTCAGTTCCGGGCGGCCCTTGGTGACAGTGCCCGTCTTGTCGACCACGACGATCTGCGCCGAGCGCAGCTCCTGCAGCGCCTGTCCCTTGCGGAACAGCACGCCCAGCTCCGCCGCCCGGCCGGTGCCGACCATGATGGATGTCGGCGTGGCGAGACCCATGGCGCAGGGGCAGGCGATGATGAGCACCGCCACCGCATTGACCAGCGCGAATGTATAGGCAGGCTCGGGGCCGAAGATCGCCCAGACGATGAAGGTCAGCACCGCAATGGCGATGACAACCGGTACGAAGAGCGCGGTGACGCGGTCGACCAGCAGCTGAATGGGAAGCTTGGATCCTTGAGCCTCCTCCACCATGCGGATGATCTGCGACAGCATGGTATCCGCGCCGACCTTGGTCGCCTTGAACTTGAAAGCGCCGGTCTTGTTGATGGTGCCGCCGACGACCGTTGCGCCGACCGTCTTTTCCACCGGCACCGGCTCGCCGGAGATCATCGATTCATCGACATAGGACGAGCCTTCGACGACTTCGCCATCCACCGCCAGCCTTTCGCCGGGACGGATAACGACGATATCGCCGGCCACGAGGTCTTCGGGGGAAATATCGATGGTAGCGCCGTCGCGCTCCACCCGGGCGGTCTTCGCCTGCAGGCTCATCAGCTTGCGGATGGCGTCTCCAGTGCGTCCGCTGGCGCGGGCTTCGAGAAGCCGCCCGGTCAGGATCAGCGTGACGATGACGGTGGCCGCCTCATAATAGACGAATTGCGCCTCTTGCGGCAGCAGGTCGGGCGCGAAGGTCGCCACCACCGAATAGAGATAGGCGGCCGTGACGCCCAGCGCCACCAGCGAGTTCATTTCCGGCGCGCCGCGCAGCAGGGCCGGGAAACCGGTCTTGAGGAAACGCAGGCCCGGCCCGAAAATCACCGCCGTCGCCAGCGCGAAATAGATGTAATAGAGGTTCTGCGTGTCGATGATGCCCATCAGCCAGTGATGCATCGGCTCATAGAGATGGCCACCCATTTCCAGCACGAAAAGCGGCGCGGTCAGGATCGCGGCAATCGTCAGGTCGCGTTTGAGCGCGCCCTCTTCGCCCGCATGCTGCATATGGTCATGGCCGCCGGCCTCGCCCGCCGCCATCTGGCCGTGGCCCGGATGATGTCCGTGGTGCTGGCTGTGACCGTTATGGGCGGAATGGTCGTGCGGTTTCGGCGTCTTCAGCGCGAACCCGGCAAGCTTTGCCGTTTCCACAAGCGCATCCCGTTCGCGCCGGCCGCCAATCGTTTCCACGGAGGCCTTGCCGGAGGCAGCGTCGACCTTGACGGCGATTGTAGTGGCGACCGCTTCCAGAACGGCCTTCAGCCGCTCGGCCTCAGCCTCGCCCCGCAGGTCTTCCACCGCAAATTCGTGACGCTCCGGCGCGATATCGTAACCGACCTTCTTGATGGCGGCGCCAAGCGTTCTGGCCGAAAAACCCTCGGCCGGCTCGACGGTGAGCTTCTTCGTGGCGAAGTTCACGGAACTCGACATGACACCCGGCACCTTGGCCGCAGCCGTTTCCACCCGCCGCACGCAGGAAGCGCAGGTCATGCCTTCCACGGGAATGGAAACCGGTTCATGTCGATGGGCGTGTTTGACTGTCTCGTTCATGGGAAATCCCCTTTCGAGACCCTATGTAGAGATTCCCATGATGGGAAGGTCAAGGGAAGCGGAAACTTTTTGTTGAACACACAATCGTGAGTGCGGCCGGGCTTGCTGTCGGCGCCTGCGCGGCAATCTGACGGATACCTACTGACCGCGCTATCTCGGTCCACAGCGTTCACATTTCCATGCGCCAAGATATCACCCTCATTCCTGTGCTTGTCACAGGAATCCAGTCGACGCGCGTCTGCGCGGCGGGGAGAGTTCTTTCAGCCCAAGGACTTGGGCTGGCTGGATCCCTGTGACAAGCACAGGGATGAGGGAAGGAGCACGTCGCAAAACTACGCTTTTATTAGATGCGTGCGGCTACCGGTGCACGGCCAGCCGGGGAATATCGCGCAGGAAGGCATCGCGCACGGCGGGGCCGAGCGGCTCGTCGGACGGTTTGTCGGAAACGCGCAGCCTTGCGAAGACGATGTGCTGGCCTTCGCGTTCCGCCCAGCCGATGAACCAGCCGAAGGGGCGGTTGCGGTCGGGATTGCCCTTTTCGTCGCGCATGTAGCCGGTGCCGGTCTTGCCGTGCACCGCCCAACTTTCGGGCGCATCGAAGACCGGCACGATTGCCCTGGTCTTCGCCTGCGCATCGCGCGAGACCGGCAGATTGCCGGCCAGAAGGCGGCGGAGGAAGCCGACCTGTTCCACCGGCGAAACCGTCAGCGACGATCCGAGCCAGGAATGGGTGAGCCCGTTATTCTTGCCCGGCTCGCCGGAAACATCGGCATTGCCGTAACCGAGGCGCTTCACATAGGCGGCGAATTTTTCCGGGCCGAGGCGGCGGGTGATTTCACGCGAATACCACAGCACCGAATCCTGCTCCCATATGGTCGGATCGACCGTCTTGCGGTCGGAGGCGCGCGCCTCCGTGCCGGGTTTCCAGTCCCAGGCGGGCGTCTTTTCATCCTGAAGAATGCCGGCGTCGTAACCGATCAGCGCCAGCGGCACCTTGAAGGTGGAGGCCGGAGCCACGCGCTGGTCGCAGGCGCCCTGCTGGTTGATGATGGCGCCGGTCTCGATGGAGGTGACCAGCGTGCATTCGAAGGCCTGGGGCTGTTGCTGGGCGTCAGCGGAAAACGGCAGGAGCCCCGGAAGGGCGAGGCATGAAAGAACGATGGCGGGCAGCCGGTAGCGCATGCGTTTTGATGTCCCTCGTCCGCTTTTGCGGATCATTTGCCGGAATGGCCGGAAGCTGTCTTTGATTTCAGACAAGTCGTAACCCGAAACCGTGACACGCTTTCGGGCGACACTGCCTTAAGGGAACGATGGGGCAGGAATAGGACCAAAACGAAAATCGACGTTTTCCGTCACATCCGTTCCTTTTCGCCTGCCCTCTCACCCACTGTCAGGGGCCAGTCGACCACATAATCCTCGAAGTCGTCAACATCCACATCGGCCTCGCTGACGGTGCGGCCGCGGGCGGAAATGCCGGCCTGATGCACCGTTTCCGTATCGCCGGAAACGAGATAGTGCCACCAGTAGAGATCCTTGCCGTCGCGCACCAGCGCATAGGCGCAGGTGGGCGGCAGCCAGCCGATCTCATGCACCTTCTTCAGGTCGAGCTGGATACAGTCCGGCACGGTGGCGCGGCGGTTTTCGTAATCGGAGCATCGACAGCTTTCACCGTCAAGCAGCACGCAGCGCACCGAGGTGAACACCACTTCGCCGGTGTCCCAGTCCTCCAGCTTGTTCAGACAGCACAGGCCGCAGCCGTCGCACAGGCTTTCCCATTCCTCGCCGGTCATCTCCGTGAGTGATTTGGTTTTCCAGAACGGCGCGTCATTCATCGTTAACATTTCCGTTTCATTTTGATCTCTTGGACGGGAGTGTTTAACCGGTCCCTAATCCTTTATATCGTATCGCCAAGGGCTGGTTTGTACGATATTTTAGCATATTGGCAGGCGGCAGAGGGGTCATTGGCCCGCGAAAGGCCGCCGCGTCAAGCACTTCCGACATAACCATGCCACGGTTTTGCGTCGGGAATGGGTTGAAGCGTAGAATATCAGGCAGACATATCGATGGCAGCGTTGCGTTGAACAGGAAAACATCGCCAGGTGCAGGAAGAAAAAGACGATAAAAAAGGCCGTAAAAAACGGCACATCCTGCTCCGGATCGATAGCTTCATCGACTCCGGCCTGTGGACGGCTGCGGCAAGGCTGGTGGATTTCTGGGAAGACGTCACCATCGCCTCGCGCAAGCTGCATGTGCGTGGCTGGAAGAAGCTCCTCGTCAACCTCACCTGCGACGCGCTGACCTTCGGAACGGCAGGGTCCGTCGTGCTCCTGGCGCTCGCCATGCCCGCCTTCGAGGAAACCAAGAAGGACTGGCGCTATCGCGGCGATTTCGCCGTGACCTTCCTTGATCGCTACGGCAACACCATCGGCCATCGCGGCATCATTCATGAGGATTCCGTCCCGATCGACCAGATGCCGGATCATTTCATCAAGGCGGTGCTGGCGACCGAGGACCGGCGCTTCTTCGACCATTTCGGCATCGATTTCATCGGCCTTGCCCGCGCCATGAGCGAAAACGCCCGCGCCGGCGGCGTGGTGCAGGGCGGTTCGACGCTGACGCAGCAGCTCGCCAAGAACCTGTTCCTCACCAATGAGCGCTCGCTGGAGCGCAAGATCAAGGAAGCCTTCCTCGCGCTGTGGCTCGAGACCAACATGTCGAAGAAGGAAATCCTCAGCCTTTATCTCGACCGCGCCTATATGGGCGGCGGCACCTTCGGCGCGGCGGCGGCGGCGCAATTTTATTTCGGCAAGAACCTGACCGATGTGACGCTGGCCGAATCCGCCATTCTGGCCGGCCTGTTCAAGGCGCCGGCCAAATATGCGCCGCATGTCAACCTGCCGGCGGCGCGCGCCCGCGCCAACACCGTACTTTCCAACCTGGTGCAGAGCGGGTTGATGACCGAGGGCCAGGTGATCGGCGCGCGGCGCAACCCGGCCACCGTCATCGACCGCGCCGATGTGAAGGCGCCGGATTATTTCCTCGACTGGGCTTTCGACGAAGTGCAGCGGCTGGCCGCCGAGGGCAAGTTCAAGGACCACACCGTCGTCGTGCGCACCACCATCGATACCGGCCTGCAGCAGGCGGCCGAACAGGCGATGGAAATGGGCCTGCGCGAATATGGCGAAGGTTATCGCGTCAAGCAGGGCGCGATGGTGATGATCGAAAACGGCGGCGGCGTGCGCGCCATGGTCGGCGGGCGCGACTATGGCGAAAGCCAGTTCAACCGCGCCACGGCGGCGCTGCGCCAGCCGGGCTCCTCCTTCAAGGTCTATACCTACTCGGCCGCCATGGAAAAGGGCATGAAGCCGGAGACGCTGATCTCCGACGCGCCGGTGACCTGGCGCGGCTGGTCGCCGCAGAATTACGGCCGCTCCTATGCCGGCAAGGTGACGCTGCAGATGGCGCTCGCCAAATCCTACAACACCGTGCCTGTGCGCCTCGCCAAGGATGTGCTCGGCACGCAGGTCATCGTCGATACCGCCAAGGCCATGGGTGTCGCCACGCCGCTGCGCAGCGACAAGACCATTCCGCTCGGCACATCGGAAGTGACGGTTCTCGATCAGGCCACCGCCTATGCCGTTTTCCCGGCTGACGGCATGCAGTCTCGCCGCCACGGCATCGAGCAGGTGCTGGATTACGAGGGCAATGTTCTCTACGACTTCAGCCACAACGAAGCGCCCGCCAAACGGGTGCTTTCCGAAGACGCCAATTCGAAGATGAACCAGATGCTGGTGACCATCCCGGTCATGGGCACGGCCCGGCGCGGCGCGCTGGACAACGGCATCGTTTCCGGCGGCAAGACCGGCACCTCGCAGGCCTATCGCGACGCCTGGTATGTGGGTTTCACCGGCAATTACACCACGGCCGTCTGGTTCGGGAACGACGATTTCACGCCGATGAACAACATGACCGGCGGCGCGCTTCCCGCCATGGCCTTCAAGCGGCTGATGGACTACGCTCATCAGGGCATGGAGCTGCGCCCCATTCCCGGCATCCAGAACCCGCTGCCGACAGGCGCGCGCCCGCAGCCTTCGGCGGAAGTGGCGGCCGCTGCCACCAGCACACCCGCTTTGCCGGCGCTCACCCGCCCGCGCTCGCTCTCGGCCGAGGCAACGCGTGTGATCCGCTCCATCGCCAAGAAGATGAAGGACGCTTCGGCCTTGAGTGTGACGACGCAGAAGGTGGCGGACGCATCGTTGCGGGAAGGCGCGGAGGATGCGGCGCGGCGGTGAGGTGTGGCGTGGGAAAGGGTGCTTTCGGAGTTCGGAGCGCACCCCCCTCTGCCCTGCCGGGCATCTCCCCCTCAAGGGGGGAGATCGGCTGGTGGCCCTCCCGCCACTTCATTCTCTAACCTTGAGATGGGCGAAACTTCGCCGCAGATCGATCTCCCCCCTTGAGGGGGAGATGCCCGGCAGGGCAGAGGGGGGTAAGCCAAGCACTCCGTCGCCACCGTTTGCAACTTAGCGCAACAACACCCCCCTCGCCGTCTCCACCACATGCGACGTCAACACCCCAAGCCGCTCCGCCGCGAGCCGGTTGACCTGCCAGTAAAGCGGAATATCGAGCGGCGTGCCGGGAACGACCTCCACCAGCCTGCCCGTCTTGAGGTGATCCCCCACAAGCTGCACCGGGTTGAGCCCCCAGCCCATGCCGGAAAGGCTCGCCTTCACGAAACCGTCCGTCGAAGGCAGCCAGTGGGTGGGATAAGCGATATCCTCGCCCAGCACCTTCCTGACCCAGCTCGCCTGCAGCCTGTCCTTCTGGTTGAAGGTGAGTCCTGGCGCGCGGGCAAGGGCGGCGGGTGTGACACCCCCGGCGAAATGGCGGGCCATGAAATCCGGGCTGGCGGTGGCGTGATAGCGCAGCACGCCGAGGGCCAGGACCCGGCAGCCCTGTACGGGCTTGGCATGGGCGGTGACGGCGGCAAGCACCCTGCCGCCGCGCAGCCATTCCACCGTGTGGTCCTGATCGTCCACCGCAATATTGACGAGATAGTCGCTGCCGCCAGTGAATTTCGAAACCGCATCCAGAAACCATGTGCCGAGACTGTCGGCGTTTGTGGCGATGTTGAGCGTCACGCGCTCCTGCGCAGCACCCGCTTCCGCCAGCGCCGGAAGCTGTCGGAACAATTCGTTTTCCAGCATGCCGACATGATCCATGTGACGGCACAGCCATTCGCCCTTTTCCGTCGCCACGCAGGGGCTGCCGCGCACGATCAGCACCACGCCCAGCCGCTCCTCCAGTTGCTTGATGCGCTGGGAGACGGCCGACGGCGTGACGCACAGCACCTGCGCCGCCTTTTCGAAACTGCCGGTTTGAGCAACGAGCGCCACGGCCCGCATTGAAGGGTAATCGAGCATTACGATACTCGATGTGAAAGCTGATTTTGACACAGCGCATATGAGGACTTCAACCATCGGCGCTGGTCCTCCCCGCCCTCATTCCTGTGCTTGTCCCAGGAATCCAGCAAGCCCAAGTCCTTGGGCTGGAGGGACTCTCTCGCCGCGCAGACGCGCGTCGGCTGGATTCCTGTGACAAGCACAGGAATGAGGGCGGAGGTGAGGAAAGCGCTCATGATATCCGTCCGTGGAATAGCGTTACGGTACATTAGCTCAGCTTATCTGGATTCAGTTTATTTAACTGGATTAAACTATCTGGCGGAAATATCCAAGCACTCGGTCCGGAAGCAACGCCTTCGGCCATTCCACAATGGACAGAGGCAGGGGCCGCGACGCGCATGGACATCCAGATCTTCTTCACCGGCCTGACGATGGGCCTCAGCCTCATCGTCGCCATCGGCGCGCAGAATGCCTTCGTTCTGAAGCAGGGGCTGGCGCGCTCGCATGTGTTTGCCGTCTGCGCCACCTGCGCCATTGCCGATGCGCTGCTGATCACCGTCGGGGTTTTCGGTTTTCAGCGGATCAGCGCCGTCATGCCGGCGCTCGATCCCATCATGCGTTATGCGGGGGCCGCCTTCCTCATCTGGTATGGCGCCAAAAGCCTGCATTCGGCGCTGCGCTCCTCCGAGGCGCTTTCCGTGGCGGAGCGGCAGGAGGCGAGCCTGTGGCAGACGCTGGCCATCTGCCTCGCGCTGACCTTTCTCAATCCGCATGTCTATCTCGATACCGTCGTGCTGCTGGGCACCATTTCCACGCAGTTTCCCGGCTTCGAAAAAACCTTCGCGGCGGGCGCGGCCACCGGCTCCCTGCTGTTCTTCTTTTCACTGGGTTACGGCGCGCGCTGGCTGCGGCCGATCTTCGAAAAGCCTTCCGCCTGGCGCATTCTTGAAGGCGTCATCGCCGTCACCATGTGGGCCATCGCCTTCAAGCTCGTCATGGGCGCCTAAAGCGGCGGCGTATCCCCCTCTCCGATATCCCAATAGAGCCCGGCCATAAGGGTAAGCGCCTCGCGGGCGATCTCCTTCGGCAGATGTTCATTCGGCGCATGCTGCGAGCAGCCGGGATAGGAATGCGGCACCCAGATGGTGCGCAGTTTGAGGATATCGGCAAAGATATCGTTGGGCAGCGAACCGCCGAGATTGGGCAGAAGCGCCGGTTTTCTGCCCGTTGTGCGGGCAATGGAGCGCAGCGTGAAATCCACCCATGGATCCTGCGGATCGAGCCGGGTGGCGCGGAAAATCTCGTCGCCGGCAGGCGCGATTTCCACCATGGCGAAACCCTGCCGGTCGAGGTGACGCCGCACGGCGGGCAAAACCGCTTCCGGATCGATGCCGACCACGAAGCGCAATTGCAGCCGCGCCCATGCCCGTGGCGGAATGGCGTTGACCGGCGCACGCGGATTGCCGGTCTCGAAAGCCAGCACTTCCAGCGCACACCAGCCGAAAACCCGCTCGGCGGTGGAAAGGCCGGGCTCGCCCCAGTCCGGATCGATCTTCGGGCCGTCCGGCCCGCCATCGATTTCACAATCGGCAAGGGCCTCACGCACCGCTTTCGGCAATTCATCCGGCACCAGTTCCGGCACGCGGATCTGGCCGGTCGGGCCGACGAGGCTTGCGACGGCATGGGCCAGTTGCACGCCGGGATTGGAGAGCGCCCCACCCCAATTGCCGGAATGATGGCCGCCCTCACGCGCCTCGATCACCAGATCGAAGGTGATGCCGCCCCGCGCGCCGAGAAAAACCGTCGGCCGTTCCGCATTCAGGCGCGGGCCATCGGAGGCGATCAGAAGATCGGCTTTCAGCCGCTCGCCATGGTTCCGGCAAATCTCCCTCAGGCCGGGGGAGCCCCTCTCCTCGCCCATCTCGATCAGATATTTGGCGTTGAAACCAAGCCTGCCGCGTGTCTCGAGCACGGCTTTCAGCGCCGCCATATTGACCGAATGCTGCCCTTTGTTATCGGCGGTGCCGCGCCCATACCACCTGCCATTGCGCTCAGACATCACAAAGGGCGAAAGCCCCTCGGCCCAGCCCTCGTCCTGACCGCGCACCACATCCCCGTGGCCGTATCCCAGCACGGTCGGCAACGTGTCGCCCTCGAAACGCTCGGCGATCAGAAACGGCAAATCCGCCGTCGGGTCACGCAGGATGGTGCAGGAGAAACCCATGGCGGCGAAAGCGGGCAGCATTTCCTGTTCCAGATACAGCGTCAGCTCCTCGCCCTGCTCTTCATTCTGGCTTTCGGTCCGTCGCAAAACGCGTCGGGACAAATCCCGCTCGAAGCTGCCATCGTCGAAACAGGCGGCGGCACGGTCGATTGCGGATTGTCTCGACATGATGGAATATCCCCGGTTGTGATCATTTTCACGGAGACTAAACAAGCCGCGCCATTTTCCAAACAGGGAATCAGTGATAGTCCTCGACCTGTTCATAAACGGGAAAACAGCGTGTTCCGAGTTCCATTCCTTGTCGGCATCGCCCTTCTGATCGCCTTTGGCGGCGGTATTGCCGCGACGCTGGCAGCCCTTGAGGCGACATCCGGCTTTGGATCGATCCGCATCGGCTCCTGGGATGCGTTTCCCGAAGCGCAGACGATCGAGGCCGATCCTTACGCCAAATCGCACCGCGCCGACGCCGGCAAGCTGCTTTACGGAACCGCGGAAGGGCTGGCTTTTACCGCCTCCGTCGACAGCGATGGACAACGCCTGAGCGGCGAGTGCCGATACCGGCTGGCCGGCGCCGTGCCGCCCGCACGTTTCTGGACGATCTACACCGCCGACCAGCAGGGCAATGTGCTGGCGGAGGATGCGGGGCGGCCCTTCGCGCTGAATTCCCGCACGCTTTTGCGCAGCGCCGATGGCGGCATCGACATCACCATCGCCGCTGACGCCCAAACCTATAACTGGCTGTCGGTGCCGCAGGGCCAGACCTTCAGGCTGGTCATGACCCTGCTCGACACGCCCGTCGCGGGCAGTTCCGGCCTGATCGACATCTCCATGCCGCAAATCCGCAAGCTGGGGTGTGGCAATGCTTAGGGTCCTGCTCGCCATTCTCACCGGTCTCGTCGCCGCCGCCGTGCTGCATGTCATCATTCTTCTGGCGATACCGCATTTCAGCAATCGCGACGCCTATACGCGCGCGGTGGCGGAGGGAAAGCCGCATCAGTTTCATCTGCTCGAAGAGACAACGGAGAAAAAGACGCTTGGCAGCGGCGATCCCTTCATGCGGGTCGCGGTCTGCACCTTCGATATCGAGGACAAGCCGGTCAGGCTCAGCGCCATCGGAGCCGTGCCCTTCTGGTCGGTCGCGGTTTACGACAAGGCCTCGAACGAGGTGTTCAGCATGAATGACCGCACGTCCGCCGGCGGGGTGATGGATATTCTGGTGGCGGATGCGGTGCAGATCGCCGCCATCCGCAAGGCGCAGCCGCCCGCGCTTTCGCAGGCCATTCTGGCGGAATCGGATCAGACGGAAGGGTATGTGGTGTTGCGAACCATGGTGCCGCAGCCGAGTTTCGGCGAAGAGGCGGAACGGTTCCTGAACGAGGCGAAATGCCAGCCGACGGCGTGGAAATAACGTCGGTTATTCTCTGTAGTCAGGATTTGAGGGCGGTTTCCGCTGCGGATTTGCCCTTGCGCGCGACTTTGCCGGTCGGCTCGGTATCGCGTTTTTCATAGCGCACGCCGGTAAACAGCACGACTTTCGCCGGGCCGATCACCGTTGCCACCGCGCCGGCGGGGCGCAGGCTTCGTCGGGCGTCGCCGATTGGAATAATCTCTGCCATGCTCATCTCCTCTTCGGGACATGATTGTCAATGTTGCCCATGGGAACCGCGCAAGCCTCGTCTTGCGTCGGGAATTTCATCACCATCACATTGCGCATAGGCCAGTCCACAGACTGGTTTTCGCACGATCCAAAAATCCAAAGCGATTCTTATAAGGGGATCGTGCGCAGATTCAGGCTTCGCATGCCATTTTTGTATTTATTCCGTCGATAAGAATAACATGGAATCCTAATACTGCCCATGAAATTACAAACAGACAGAGGTTAATGATCCGTTAACCCTAATTGCCGGACCCCAACTTATTCCGGCCGGAGCCGCACCCCTTGAAAACAAAGGCGATGCGGTAAAGTTCCACGGCATTTCGTCCGTCATCAAGGTTTTAAAATTTCCTTGTTGATAGAGGCGGATTCTCTCTTGCTACCCCCCATAGTTAACAGGACGTCAACGCATTTGCTCTATTTTGAGCCGATATTGTGTTTGCGTTTGTTGGGTAGTGCGTTGACCGACCGGTTTCGAGAACTTGAGAGGCCAAGAGCCGTGAGGAAGAAAGATGTGGTGCTGATGGCCACCGTGACGAATTTCGAGAATGTCTCCCATCCGTCAAAAACGGACCTTCGGCAGTTCGCCGAACTTTTCATGCCGCTTTTCATCGCTTCCACTGACGAAGCCAAGCGGGAGGCCATCGCCGCGCTCTCCCAGCATCCGAGCGTGCCTTCGGCTGTCGCCTTCTTCATCGCCTGCCAGCCGATTTCGCTTGCAGCGCCCTTCCTCATCTCCTCCAAATGCCTCGATGACGACACGCTGATCACCATTGCCCGCACGCAAGGGGCGGCGCATGCGCGCGCCATCGTGCGGCGCGAAGACCTCTCCCCCACCGTCATCGATGCGCTTGTCGGGCTGCGTCACGCCGAAGATCTGAAGCGGCCGGATGAAGAGACGGCGGCTGCCGAACCGCAGGCGGCGGAAAGCCCCGAAGAGCCGAAAGCGGAAGAAAAGACGGACAACATCGCCGCCGCTTCCGCACTCGAAGAGGAAATGCGCCAGCGCATCAAGCAGATGGCGCATCACCTCAACCGCCCGGAAAGCGACGTTCTCGGCCTTCGCCGCCTGAGCGAGGTGCAGGAAGCGCTGCTGGTGCGTTTCGCCCGCGAGCGCAATGCCCGGCAATTCGCGGTGGCGCTGGCGGATTCTCTCTCCTCCAGCTACTGGCTGTCGGAGCGCATCATGCTCGATATATCAGGCGCGCAGCTTGCAACGACGCTGACCGGCCTTGGCATGGAATTTTCCGAGGCGGCTTTCGTGCTGCAATGCTTCTATCCGCATCTTTCCGCCGCCGAAGGCGATATGAGCCGTGCCGAAGCCCTGCTCGACCGTCTCGACATCGTGGAATGCGAAGAGCGGCTGGAAAGCTGGCGGCGGGCCGACAGCTATACGCATGGCCGCGAACGGCCGGGCCGCAGCGCACCGGCTGCGCAGAGAACCGGGACGCAAGGGTAAGCGCGGCTGGCCTTGCATCTGCACGGATTGAAGAAGCGGGCCATTGCCGGACGATTCTAGGCCTTGGGCTGATCCACCAGCGTCAGCAGGGTCCCGATCTCGTCGGTTTCGATCTCCACCACCCACAGGTCGCTGTCGAAGCGTCGTTCCCTCTCAAGAAGAGCAGCGCTTTCCTCGCCATCCGCACCGGCAAGACGCGTTTCGAAACGGCGCTCGGCGCGGACTTCCTCGTCATCGGCAAAGCTCTGCGGCGCGGGTCCGTAGAGATTTTCGCGGCCATCGCGCAGGCGCTGACGAATGAAAATCGCCCCCGCCTCTTCCGCCCCCTTCTTTTCGACAGCCGCAAATCCGCCGGCGGCGAAGACGCGGCGGATGAGGGCTGAGACGAACATTTCGGATTTGAGGCGCATGGGGTGCTTTCGAATGGAAATGGTGGGCGTGCTGTTGTGGATTTTTGGACGGCTGAGGTGCGTGGGGCTTACCCCCCTCTGCCCTGCCGGGCATCTCCCCCTCAAGGGGGGGGGGATCGATCTGTGGCAAGGTCTCGCCCATCTCGACGCTTTAAAATGAAGTGATGAGAGGGCCTCTTGCCGATCTCCCCCCTTGAGGGGGAGATGCCCGGCAGGGCAGAGGGGGGTAAGCCCCACGCACCTCAGCCGCTGTCAAAATCTAAAGCGCCCCGATCGACTTCAGCTTCTTCAGCACGGCCTCGCTCGGCTCACCGGTTTCCGGCAGGCGATAGTGTTTCTCAAAGGCGCGGATGGCGTTGCGGGTCTGCTGGCCGGCCACGCCGTCCACCTTCACGTCCGCATAGGCGATATTGATCAGCCCCTGCTGGATCTTGGCGATCAAATCGCGGCTCGCCGGTTTGGCCGCACTGTTGAGGGAGGCCGGTTCGGCCTTCGGGCGCGGCGCTTCCGCCTTGCGGATGGCGGCTGCAACCGGGTCGATCTCGACGCCGCCGCTGGTATCGGCAGGCCGATCCCTGGGTATCGCGGCAACCGTCGCGCCGTCTATCCGCAGCGCCGCCAGCACGCGGGTCGTCGGCTCGCCGGTCTGTTCCATGCCGAGCGTTTCTTCAAAGAACATGATGGCGGCGGCGGTGCGCGGGCCCATGCGGCCATCCGCCTCGCCTTCGTAAAGCCCGCGCTTCTTCAGTTCGGCCTGAATATCGGCAACGATCTGCTGCGGTTTCTGGCTTTCGGCAACGGGTTGCACCGGCGTTTCGGCCGCCGGCTGCTGCGCGTTTTGCGGCTCCGCCGGTCGTTCTATGCGGAAGGTGGTGACATTGCCCTGCGTGCCGAGCGGTTCGGCCGGGCGATAACCGGCAATGCCGTTCGGGTTTTCCGCATCGCGCGTGCGCAGGAAGGGCGACGGGTGCACGCCCGGCTGATACCAGAGCGCATTGGCGGCGACAAAACCGAAGACGACCGCGAAGGCGCCGCAGCTGCCGACCAGTTTCGGATGGCGCAGGATTTCGCGCCCGATGGCCGAAACCACCAAGGAAACAATCCCGGCGCCAATCTGGGCCGTTGTTTTCTTAGGCGATTTTCGCTTTCGCGGGGCCATCGTCACCATCCTTTTTCATCATTGCAGCCATATCGCCGAGCTGCCGGATGCGCGGCGGAAATTCCACCATGCTTTCGGCTTCGGCGCTTTGGCCCTCACCCGCCATGCCGGAACCGTCGGCAGGCAGGGTGATCGTTACGACCGTTCCCTCGCCGGGCTTGCTGGCGATGGCGAAAGTGCCGCCATGCAGTGCCACAAGCCCCTTGACCAGGGACAATCCCAGACCCGTGCCCTCATAGCGACGGGTATATTCATTCTGAACCTGCATAAAAGGCTGGCCCAGGAGCTCGATCTTGTCGGAAGCGATGCCGATGCCGGTATCGCTCACCGTCAGCTTCAGCATCGCGCCCTCACGCGCGGCGTCGATCGACACCACACCACCGGCATCGGTGAATTTTATGGCATTGCCGGCAAGATTGATGAGAACCTGCCGGATAGCGCGCTGATCGGCCGAGATTTCGCCGATACCGCGCTGGATGCGGCTGGTCAAAGTCAGGCCTTTTTCCTTCGCCTGCAGGCCGAGCATGGCCTCGCAGGACGAGATGGTCTCGGCAATCGGGAAGCTTTCCATCATCAGCTCGTAACGGCCGGCTTCCAGCTTGCTCATATCGAGCATGGTGTTGACGAC
The DNA here is from genome assembly GCF_044626815.1 of Agrobacterium sp. P15N1-A. Classification (NCBI taxonomy): domain Bacteria; kingdom Pseudomonadati; phylum Pseudomonadota; class Alphaproteobacteria; order Hyphomicrobiales; family Rhizobiaceae; genus Agrobacterium; species Agrobacterium sp. P15N1-A. Next base: position 682,162 of record NZ_JBIUPF010000001.1, read on the forward strand.
AGAGAGAAGATGCGCGCCGGACTGGCGGATCAGGCCGACATATTCCCGCTGGCGGTCGTTCTCCAGCCGGCCGAAATATTCGCCGGCGAGAATATCGGAAAAACCGAGGACGGCATTGAGCGGCGTGCGCAACTCGTGGCTGACGGCGGCGAGAAAGCGCGATTTCGCATCATTGGCCGATTCCGCCTCGGCCGCCTTGCGGGCGACATCGCGGCGCAGGCGTTCCATCTCGGTGATATCGGAAAGCTGGGCGACGATACGGCGCAGCCGGCCACTGGCGCTGCGGATCGCCGTCATCTCGATACGCGCATGCATGAACTGCGCCTGACGCGACTTTGCACCGGTCTCGAAGCGAAGTTCGGCGGTTGCCCTGTCCTCGCCCTGCCGCAGCAGGTCGAAAGCCTGCATCAGTTCGATACGGTCCGAGACATAGACATATTCAACGAGGGAATGACCCTTGCTGGCCTGCAGATCGGCAGGGAAGGTCATAAGATCGCGGCCGGAGACGTGTTCGACGAAGCCGGTTTCACCGATCATGAGCACAAGGCCCGGCACCTGCGAAGCGGCGATCAGGTCGTTATCGCCAGACGCGGCGGAAAAGGAGGAGGCACCGCGCGCGGGACGCGAAAAGGCAATCAGCAATGCTGCGGCGGCCAGAAACAGCGCCAGCACCAGGGCAGCGCCGATGGGCAGCGCGATGGCGGGGCTGAAGACGAGGCTGAAGAGGGCTGGTACCACCAGAAGTCCGACCGTGCTGAAGGCGATCAGCCGGCGCAGGCGCGCAACGGTTCCGGCGCGCCTTTCGGCGTCCTCTTCCATGCGCGCAAGCCATCTGCCTGCGGCATGGTCGACCAATGCGACCGCTTTTTCTCTCATATTACGCAATACCAACACCGAATCCCTGAGGCGGTTCTAACGGCTCCGACAATAGAAGGCGGCGGCTTAAGGAATGGATAAAAAGAATGGCCTCAAAGGCCCCTCAAATGCCTCGCAGTCCCATTACGGGGCATTTCTTCGAAGCTTTGCCAATCATGGTTAATGACGGGTAAGCGACGGATTTCGCTTCATTTTTGCCATCGCGTTAACTTTTGTGGCAAGGCTTTGCGCCGCTTTGCCCCGGAACGCGCGGCCTCTGTCGCAATTATGCTTAACATGGACTGTTAAAATGCGAATGAATTGGTGGCAGGCGTCCCGATACGAGGAGAATAGATGCAATTTGAATTAAATTGCGCCGCTTTTTGCAATCGGCTGTTCGCCGGTCGCGTGTAGCTTCTTCACAAGCCCGAAAAACGGGACAAAGGCCGATGACCCGAAACCGGGCGGGGCTTTAGAAAACAAAGATCATCTGGCAGGGTAGTCTGACAATGTGGTTTCTGATCAAGGGAACATTCTGGTTTTCGCTGGTGCTGGTGGCGCTGTCCTATTTCGGCAGCAGCAACGATCCGGCCAAGGAACCTTCGGCCTTCGATATTCCCAGCGCCGTTTCGGCCGCCGGTGAAGCCTATCGTTATGTCAGCGCCATCTGCATTGAAAAGCCCGATGTCTGCGTCAAGGGCGCCGAAACCTTCCATGCGCTCGGCGAGCGGGCAAAGGAAGGCGCAAAGGTGGCCTATGAACTGCTGGACAAGCAGCTTGCCTCCAGTGACAAGCCCGCCCCCGCCGCTGAACTTGCGGCCGAGACCGAAAAACTGGCCGAAGCCCCGGTCGTCAGCGTCGAATTTCCGAAGGATGCCGACATGCTGAAGACCGGCACCGTCATTCCCCTGCCGCAGAAGCGCCCGGCCCCCTGATCTATGCCGGCCACCGCGCCGCACTTTTTTGCGAGCGGAGATTTCCGCCCGCCGACTGCCTGCCAAACTTGCCCACGAAAACCTGTTTTCCGTGGGCTTTTTCATGGCCTATGGTTCAAAACCGGCCGCACTTCGCCTATATCCTAGCAAAGACCTGCAATAATGGATGATACGGCGCGCAAATGGCCTCTCTCGAAACGATCCTTGACGACTTCGCCTTCCTCGACGACTGGGAGGATCGTTATCGTTATGTCATCGAACTCGGCAAGGCGCTTCCCGACCTGCCGGAAGACAAGCGCACGGCCGAGAACAAGGTGCATGGCTGCGCAAGCCAGGTCTGGCTCGTCAGCCATAGCGATGGTGCGGAAGACCCTCTCCTGACCTTCGAAGGCGATTCGGATGCACATATCGTGCGCGGCCTCGTCGCCATCGTGCTCGCCGTCTATTCCGGCAAGAGAGCCTCCGAAATCGCCGGTCTCGACGCCATCGAGGTATTCGACAGGATCGGGCTGGTGGAGCATCTGTCTTCGCAGCGCGCCAACGGCCTGCGCTCCATGATCAAGCGCATCCGCGAGGAAGCCCGGCTGCTGGCCGCCTGACCTTCACCTCGTCATCGACGGGCGATAATCTGCGTCGCCCCAATGGTGTTCCTTCCTGCCGGCGCGGGCCGCAGGCGGCGCATAATGGCGGGCAAGCGCCAGCAGCGCTGCTCGCAGCAGCAGTTTTGCCGACCGCGCCGGCCATTGCCTTTCGCGCTCCACCGTCTCCAGCCCCTTTTCGAAGCAGCAGATATCGATGGCGACGCCCGACAGTTCAGGCCCCATCGCATCGGCCGCGCGGGAAAACCGCGTTCTTGCGGCCATTGCCGCCTCGGTGAGATCGAGCGCACCTCCCGCCTCCCCTTTTGTGCGGTTCGCTATTCTCGGCTCCCATGTCGCCGTTACCTTCGGGTTAAGATGGCCGCGATGAAAATCGGCGGCGAGACGTTCGCCTGCCTCCAGAGCATCCGCCGGGAAAAACGCCGCACCGTCCCGTTCCTTCAGCCTTGCAAGGCCGGTCAGGGGAGAGGTGTTGAGATTGCGCCGGGCCTGCTGCTTCGCATCGCCGACATCCACAATAACCGTCTGCATATGCCGGTGCTGTTCCTGAAAAACCTCGTCCCGGTCTTTTGCCATTGCACGTTTCAAGCAGGAGGCGAGCGGCGGTGCGGCAGAAAGGGTGTTGTCCCGCTGCTCGACCAGCCCGGAGGAAATGGCGAACCGCACCGTCGCGGCCGGAAACCGCAGCGCCGTGTGGCCTGCCCGCGGCCGGCGCAGGACGATATCGCCGCCCTCCTGCGACATCTCGGCCGCGCCCGCGGCGATGCAACGCAGCAGCCGCAGGAGATCAGGGTTCGGGGAGGCAACCGGGATGCTTTTTTCCTCACTCATCCCGGGCGCCTTTCATCGCGTTGAAGATACTGCCGGTGAGCCGCTCCAGCACGGCGACGAACTCGTCGAATGCCGGTTCGTCGCGCCGGTCCTCCACCACCTGGCAGGCATGGCCCACCGTCGTCCTGTCCCGGCCGAAACACGGCCCGATATCCGACATGGGAATGCCGAGCTGCACATGGCACACATACATGGCGATCTGGCGGATGTGGCATTCCATGCGCCGGCTGTCGCGGCGCACCAGCGTTCGGTCGCCCGTCAATTGCACCATCTCGCCGGTGAGCTGCCGTACCAGACGGCAAAGACGGGAAATCTCATCCCGCCCGGCCGCAGACGGCCAATGACGAAAGGGACGATCACCGACCCGCGCACAAGGCCGCGCGGCGGCAGGCAGAAACACAGTATCCGACGGCATATGCAACTCCTCTACGAATAGGAATTAATTCATACACCTAAGAGCAATCGTGGGGAAGCGCAAATTTGACAGGGAAGATTATGCGATTGATACGGCTTTATTTTTGCAGAATTGATGTGTGCGATAAAGGATTTTTTTCCTCAATCGAAATTTTGCGCGACATAAAAAGTCTGTCGAGGGAACGGCTCGCGGGTCTGGTGCGATGCAGTTCTCGATCGCGAAAGACCCATCTCACGGCGCAGACGCGCCGTAGCCGGATGCCGGATATGGGCAGGCAGGACGGAGGTGAGGTCTTCGAACCCCAGAAACGAAATCGGCCGGTCGAAGGACCGGCCGTATTGTATTGCGACTTCCGGCTATCTGCCAGGGCAGCAGCCGGACCGTCTTTAAATCAACGGCTGGCCTTGCGGCGCTGACCGAGACCCATTTCCTTGGCGAGCCGCGAGCGGGCTTCGGCATAGGCGGGCGCAACCATCGGATAGTCGACCGGCAGGTCCCATTTTTCGCGATATTCTTCCGGCGTCATGCTGTGATGGGTCGTGAGATGCCGCTTGAGCGACTTGAACGAACCGCCACATTCCAAACAGACGATGTGGTCATCCTGAACCGACTTGCGGACGGAGACGGCAGGCTTCTGCTTTTCGACATTGACCGCCACCGATGTCGGTGCCGATGTTCCGCTGAGTGCCGTGTGAACATCCGAAATAAGGCCGGGAAGCTCAGTTACCGGAACGACGTGGTTGCTAACATAGGCAGCCACAATATCCGCAGTCAGTTCGACCAGCAGATCCTGGGCGTTACCGTATGCAGTTTCCGTCATTTAAGTATCTCCTGTTTATTGATCCCCTGACGCGGGCGAACGCCGCATCGAGCGATGTGAAGTTACCCGGTGCCCCACCTTCGCCTTGTTGAAACCAACATGAAACCTACCCCTAGATTTCGAGCGAAAACCGGAAACGAATTGGTCCGAGATTCAACTTATGGCCCGCGACATGGGCAGCAATGGTCCGATGGGCCATAGATTAGACATTAATAAAATGCCTATGCCGACTATGAAGAGGCTAGATGCAAATCGCGATTAGCAACTTTACACTTAATTTGGATAACAGCAAAACAGCAAAAGTCAAATTCCTATTGTGAATTTTTCAGTTCAAAACAGTCTAATCGGAATACAAAAAATTACGGGTAATAAAATACTATGCCAAGTAGTAATTGAAAATGAATACCCCCAATTATTAGGGGGATTTTCAACTTCAAATTTTCTTGATGTCATCAACTACCGATTTAACGGCAAGCGGATAACCTGCCTTGTGAGCGGCCATGGCAAGAAGATGTGCCGAGACCGGCGCGGTAAGGACAAAGAAAAAGAAACCGGCCAGCGCCCGCGCCAGCGTCGATATTTCCATGGAATGGATGCCGACAGCCAGAAGCAGCAGGCCGGACCCCACCGTTCCCGCCTTGGAAGCCGCATGCATGCGGGTATAGACATCCGGCAGCCGATTGAGGCCGATTGCCGCGATCAGCGAGAAAATGGCGCCTGAGATCAACAGCGCCGCAACCAGAATAGCCACGATCCAAGCCATCATCGTCTGCCCTTTCCTTTTCTGTTGGCGACACCTTTTTCCATATTTTTTTCAATGGCTTCAGATGCCCTTTCGCCATCGAGAACCGCCGCCGGCCTGCGCCGGCCGTCCGGGCCGCGCGACAGCACGAAGCGGGCGAAGGCCACCGTTGCCAGAAACCCGACCAGACCGAGCGCAATCGCAATATCGACGTAAAGATTGAAGCCGGTGCGGATGGCGATGACTGCGATGAAGCCGATGGCGATGCCCACCAGCATGTCGAGCGCAACGATACGGTCCGGCAAGGTGGGGCCGACGACGACGCGATATACTGTCAGCAAAAAGGCGGCCGACAGAACAACCGTTGCAAGTATAGTTGCAAATGAAACTATCTGTTCCGGCGTCATATCTGAAACGCCTCCATGATCTTTCTTTCAAAGCCGTTGCGGATGTCGTTTTTCGTGGCCTCGATATCGCTGCAGTCGATCGCGTGCACGTAAAGCGTTTTCCTGTCCGCCGAAACATCGACCGACAGCGTGCCGGGCGTAAGCGTGATGAGATTGGCGAGCAGCGTGATCTCGAAATCCGTCGTCACCGTCAGCGGATAGGCGAAAATGCCGGGCTGCACGTCGAGCTTCGGCCGCGTCACCAGCACGGCGACCTTCCATGCCGAGAGCGCCAGCTCCTTGAAGAACAGCAGCACCAGCGACAGCACGCGGGCAAGCCTGAGCCAGTGGTTACGTCCGCCCGGAAGCTGGTGGCGGATGATGCCGAGCGCCAGCGTCGAAACGACAAGGGCGAAAATGATGTTCGCGAGCGTGACGCTGCCCGTCACGGCGAGCCATACGGCAACGAAAAGCAACTGTACGAGATAGAGGCTCATGGCTTGCCCCCTTCGGTAAAGACCGACTGGATATAGGCCTGCGGATTGGCGAGGCCTGCGGCCGCCTGCTGGCTGAGATTGAGCAGGCTTTCCGGAAACAGGCCGAAGAATACCACCAGCACCGTGAGCCCCACCAGCGGCGCGAAAGACGGCGCGGCCGGGGACGACGCCTGCGGCATGGAGGGCTGACCGGGGGATGCGGCCACCGGACGCCAGAAGCACAGCAGGAAGATCCGCCCGAAAGCGATGGTGGCGATGAAGCCGGAGGCGAGGATGGCGCCGGCGAGCCACCAGGCGCCGATATCGATCGCCGACTTGACCAGCACCGCCTTCGGCCAGAAGCCGGAAAAGGGCGGCAGGCCGGAACCGGCGAAAAACAGCGCCAGTGCCAGCGCCGAAAACCACGGAGCCTGCTGATAAAGGCCTCTGAGCGAGGTGAGGCTGAAACCGCCGCCGAGGCGGGCCGCATGGCCGGCGGCGAGATAAAGCGCCGTCATCAGCACCATCGAATGCAGCGCGTAAAAAATGGCGCCGGTGACACCCGACGGCGTGCCGATGGCGATGCCGGCCATCATGTAGCCGATGCCCGATATGACGATATAGCCGAGCATGCGGCGGATATCGTTCTGGGCGAGCGCGCCCATGGCCCCGAGCACCATGGTCAACGCCGCCGAGATGGCGATGACGATGCTGAGTTCTTCCCGCTCGACCGGAAACAGCATGACCATGACACGCAGCAGCGAATAGATGCCGACCTTGGTGAGCAAGCCGCCGAACAGGGCGGAAACGACGATGCGTGGGGTGTGATAGGAAGCGGGCAGCCAGAAGTTCACCGGGAAGGCTGCGGCCTTCATGGCGAAGGCGAGCGCGAACAGGCTCGCAAGCGTCATCAGCGGCGCGGTCTCCCGCAGCGCTGTCGCCTTCTGGGCGATATCGGCCATGTTGAGCGTGCCGAAGATGGCGTAGAGATAACCGACCGTGATCAAAAACAGCGTTGTGCCGATGAGGTTCAGAATGGCGTATTTCAGCGCGCCGTCGATCTGCTCGCGCGTCGAGCCGAGCACGATCAGGCCGAAGGACGAGATCAGCAGCACCTCGAACCAGACATAGAGGTTGAAGATGTCACCGGTCAGGAAAGCGCCGGTGACACCGGCCATCAAAAGCATCAGGAAGGGATAAAAACCGTATCGCCTGCCGCTGGCGTCGATATCCGCGCCGGCATGGATGGCGCCCGCAAGTGCGACGATGGCGGCGGCAAGCGACAGCAGCGCGCCCGTCAGGTCGGCGGTAAAGGCAATGCCGAAGGGCGGCAGCCAGCGGCCCATGACCATGGTGAAGGGGCCATCAGTGGCGACCTTCCACAAAAGCGCGGCATCGAGCAGCACCAGCAGGAACAGCGTCGCGATGGCGACGGCCGCGTGGTGACGGATGGCATGGCGCATCATCATCAGCACCGCGCCTACGCCAATGCAGAGCGCGATGGGGAGAATGATCAGCCAGTCGGTGAGCGGCACGGGCGTCGTGACGAGCGCTGCGGAAAGATCGGTGACTGCGGAAGTGGTGGAAGATGCCATGGTGTCTCAGCCTCGCCGCTCAATAACCGAGCGGCGGCAAGGGCTCGCCTGCGGGTTCTGCGGTGCGCATTTCGTCCGTATCGTCGGTCTGCAGTTCCTGAAACGCACGCCAGGTCAGCACCAGAAGGAAACAGAAGAAGGAAAAGGAAATGACGATGGCCGTGAGGATGAGCGCCTGCGGCAGCGGATTGGCCGCACCGGCGGGCAGCGCATCCATGCCGGGCGGAATGATCGGCGGCACTTCGCGCGTCAGCCTGCCCGCCGTGAACAGCAGAAGGTTCACCGCATTGCCGAGAATGGCGATGCCGAGCAGCATGCGGATGCTGTGGCGCGACAGCATGAGATAGATCGCCACCGAAAAGAAGATGCCGACGAGAATGGAGAAGACCGCTTCCATCAGTCGCTTTCCCTTTCTTCCAGCGCCAGCGCAATGGAGGTGATGGCGCCGACCACGACGAGATAGACACCGATATCGAAGGACATGACGGTGGAGAGCGGTATTTCGACGCCGAACAGGCTCGGATAGACCCAGAGCCCGGTCATGAAGGGCACGCCGGCGGCGATGGAAACGAGGCCGGAAAACATGGACAGCAGCAGCCCCGCCCCGGCGATGGCGAGCGGATGAAACATGATGGCGCGCCTGACTGCGGTGACGCCATACGCGATGCCATAGATCGCCAGCGCCGAGACGGCGATCAGGCCGCCGATGAAGCCGCCACCCGGCTCGTTATGGCCGCGCAGCAGCACGAAGATGGAAAACAGCACCATGAGGCTGGTGACGACAGGGGCGACGGTGCGCAGAATGAGCGTGTTCATGCCCGTGCTCCTTTCTTCTTCGCGGTTTTGGCCGATCCCTTGACGGCGGCGGCCGGGCGGATGCGGATCAGCGCGAGAATGGCAAGACCCGTTATCATCACCACCGCGATTTCACCGAGCGTATCCGTGCCGCGGAAGTCGACGATGATGACGTTGACCACATTGGCGCCGTGGGCGATGACCTTGGAATAGGTGTTGTAGAAGTCCGTCAGGCGGTTGTCGAAGCTCGCCTGCGTCGCGCGCATCAGGAACAAAGCAAAGCCGGTTCCGCAGGCGATGGCGATGGTGCTGTCCAGCAGCTTCTGGCCAAGGCCGCGATGGTCTGAAGGCGACAGGCGAAGCCGCGTCATCACCAGCGTCAGAATGACCACCGACAGCGTCTCGACCATGAATTGCGTGAAGGACAGATCGGGCGCGCCGAAGAGCAGGAAGATGACCGCCACCGCAAAGCCCTGAATGCCGAGCGCGATGATGGCGGTGAGCCGGCTCGACGCCGTCAGCACTGCGATGAGCCCCGCCACGGCAATGGCGATGAAAGTCAGCTCATGGACCGGCATATCGCGCGGCCAGGACGGCATGGACGGCAATTCGCCATAAAGGAACAGCGGCACCAGAAGTACGGCGGCGATGACGGCGAAGGTGGCGGTAACGTAAAATTCCAGCCTGCCCGGCTGAATGAGCCGGGTGATGTGGAACGAGACTTTCACCAGCATGTCGATGAACACGTCAAAGCCCCTGTCCGGCCCCGCCCCCAGCGCCTTGAAGGTGCGGTCGATCAGTCCACGGACGGCGGAAAGCTGCGTATAAAGGACGATGCCGAGCGCGATGGTGAGCAGCGACAGGCCGAGCGGCACGCCGATATGGGGAATGAGCGAGATTTCCACCGGGCGCGCCTCGCCGGCAATGGCGCTCGCCATCGGGGTGGAGATGTAGAAATGCGCGATGCCGGAAAAGAGCGCAATCGTCAGCCCCTTCAGCGCCAGAAGCGCCGGGCCGAGCCAGAGCAGCAGCGGACCTTCATGCGCGTGTTTCGGGGTCTTCACCGGCTTGCCGAGGAAGGGTTTCAGCGCCACCGCAAAAGCGACGGCAAACATCAGTCCGTTGCCGAGGATGGCGATGCCGGTGAACAGCACGGCACGCGGATTGCCATGCGCCAGCGCGTAATAAATCTCTTCCTTGGCGAGAAAACCGAAGAAAGGCGGCAGGCCGGCCATGGAAATCGCAGCCGCCAGCGCCGCCGCGAAGGTGATCGGCATGGCTTTTCGCAGGCCGCCGAGCTTCGTCACGTCGCGGGTGCCGGTCTCATGGTCGATGATGCCGGCGACCATGAACAGCGCGCCCTTGAACAGCGAATGCGCCACCAGATAAAGCACCGCCGCCTCGATGGCATGGTCGGAGCCGAAACCCGTCAGCATGACCAGCAGGCCGAGCGACGACACCGTCGTATAGGCGAGCATCAGCTTGAGATCGGTCTGGCGCACGGCCAGCAGCGCGCCGGTGAGCATGGTCAGCCCGCCGAAGAATGGCAGCAGGATCTGCCAGGCGGCGGTATCGCCGAGAACCGGGTTGAGCCGCATCAGAAGATAGACGCCGGCCTTCACCATGGTTGCCGAATGCAGATAGGCGGACACCGGCGTTGGCGCTTCCATGGCGTTGGGCAGCCAGAAATGGAAGGGAAACTGCGCCGATTTGGTGAAGGCGCCGCCGAGAACAAGAAGCAGCGCGGCCAGATAAAACGGGCTGTCGCGCAAGACATCGCCGCCGCGCACCAACATCGACAGTTGCGTCATGCCGCTGATATCCCAGATGAAAATCAGCCCGGCGAGCAGCAGCAGACCGCCGCCGCCCGTCACCACCAGCGCCTGCAGCGCGGCGCGGCGCGAGGCGGCGCGCTCATGGTCGAAGCCGATCAGCAGAAAGGAGGTGATGGAGGTGAGCTCCCAGAAAACGAACAGCATCAGCAGGCTGTCGGAAACCACAACGCCCAGCATCGCCCCCATGAAGAGCAGCAGGAAGGACAGGAACCGGCCCTGCTGCGGGTGGCCTTTCATATAACCGCCCGCATAAAGCACGATCAGCAGGCCGATGCCGGTGATCAGCAGCGCAAAGGTCAGCGACAGGCCGTCGATGAACCAGGAGAAGCTGAGATTGAAGCTCGGCACCCAGGCATAACCGCCGGTCACCACCCCGCCTGCCGCGATATCCGGCAGCATCAATGCAAAATGCGCAAAAGCGAGAGCAGGCGCAATCGCCAGGACCCACGCCGCATTGTGACCGAACCTTTTAACCAGGACGGGTGCGGCAAGCGCTGCCAGAAACGGCAGAAACAGCGACAGGAATGTCAGCGGCGTGACATCGGATGTCATTCACATCTCCCGGGATGTCCCCCACCCCTGCGCGCCAATGAATGGCGTTCTTTAAAATCGATTTTTCCAGTTAAGGCATAGACAAAGCCATCTCAACCCAAATCGACACTCCCGACCCATAACGAACGCGTTATGAGGCGTCGCCCCTTTCAATCGGCGGCGGCGATGACTATTTGAGGCGAGAACAGAAAGGATCATTCCATGAGCGATCTGACATCCCCCAAAGTCAACAAGACCGATGCCGAATGGCGTGAGCAGCTGACGCCGGAGCAATATCGCATCCTGCGCGAACACGGCACCGAGCGCGCCTTCACCGGGCCCTATTGGGATACATTCCAGCACGGCCTCTATCGCTGTGCGGCCTGCGACGAGCCGCTGTTCCTCTCGGATACGAAATTCGATGCCGGCTGCGGATGGCCGAGCTATTTCGAGCCGGTAAAGCCGGGCGCCGTGACGGAACATCGCGACGCCAGCTACGGCATGGTGCGCACGGAAATCCGCTGCGCCAATTGCGGCGGCCATCTCGGCCACGTCTTCCCGGACGGCCCGAAGCCCACCGGCCTGCGTTACTGCATCAACGGCCATTCGATGGTGTTCGAGCCGATTTGACTGGCAAAAGAGCCGCGAATGTCTTCTCCCCGCCGGGGAGAAGGTGGCCCGAAGGGTCGGATGAGGGGGCGACGTTGCGGGATTTCGGAGAGCTTGCCCCCTTATCCCGCTGCCGCGACCTTCTCCCCGGCGGGGAGAAGAGACTCGTGGCACTCGCTCGATAAAAAGGTGACTTGAGCTTCTTGGCTTAACCTAATTTCAGCTCCATACACGTCAAATCCAGCCAGCGGCCGAACTTGGTGCCGACTTCCGAAAACCGGCCGACGACCCTGAAACCGAGGCTTTCATGCAGGCGGATGGAGGCAGTGTTTTCCGCCTCGATGGCGGCGATCAGCACATGCACGTCGTTGCCCGAGGCATGATCGATCAACGCCTGCATCAGCTTTTTGCCGATACCGTGGCCGCGCGCATCCTTATGCACATAGACCGAATGTTCGCGGGTGTGGCGATAACCGTCGAAAGCGCGCCAGTCGCCATAGGAAGCATAACCTGCGACCTTACCGTCGAGGATTGCGACGATGACCGGAAAGCCGCGTGATTTGCGGGCGGCGAACCATTCCTTGCGGTTTTCCAGATCGACCAGCACGTCATTCCAGATCGCGGTCGTGTTCAGCACCGCATCATTGTAAATCTCCATGATGCCGGAGAGATCGTCCACGGTCGCGTCGCGCAGTTGCACGCTCATTGTCGTTCACCCTTTTCCTGCTTGCAGCGGCGGTATTTTCGGCCGCCATCTGCACGAGGATTAGGCGATGATGCGAATGGCTGTCCAGTACCCATCCGCCATCGGGGCGCATTCTTCAGGATGCCAGCGGCACGAGGCTGAAGGAGGTGACCACGGCGAAATAATGAACGGCGGCGGCGGCGACCACGAAAGCGTGCCAGATGGCATTCTGGAAGCGCAGTTTTTCCCAGACATGGAAGATGACGCCGAGCGAATAGATGACGCCGCCGGCGACGATCAGCCAGAGCGTGACGGGGGCGAGATGCGCCGACAGCGGCCCGACCACCATGACGCCGCTCCAGCCCATGGCGAGATAAAGGCCGATGGCAACCCGGTCGTAACGGCCGGGGAACAGGCATTTGAGCAGGATGCCGCACAGCGCCGCAAGCCAGATCAGCCCCAGCATGGCCGCAATCAGCGGATCGTGGATGCCGCGCATCAGAAAGGGCGTATAGGTGGCGGCGATGAGGATGAAGATCGCCGAATGATCCAGCCGGCGCAGGAACCATTTTACGTTCGAGTGCGGCCAGATATTGTAGGTGAAAGACACGGAAAGACAGGCGACGAGGCCGAGACCGTAAATCCACGCGGCGGCGATCGCGCTGAGCGTCCCCCAGACCATCGCGTAAAAGATCAGCGCCGTGGAGCCGATAAGGGCAAACACGATGCCGACACCGTGGACGATGCCATCGGCGACAATCTCGTGAAAATCATACTGGCGCCCGAACCGCCATAAATCGCTCATAGTCCAATCCCGTCTGCGTGCTTTCCTCAAAGCATGGAGACAATATTAGACAGGAACAAGACAGCGCCCGGTTAACGGCAATCAAATTGCGTTCGAGACTGTTGCGAAAGGAGAGGTGCAGGCTGCCCTTCGGCCAGAACAATTGCCTGTGGAGTAAGCGGTAGACGCTTGTTTCTTCTCCCCGGCGGGGAAAAGTCCGCGGCAGCGGGATGAGAGAGCAAGGGTAGATGTGTTCGGAGAGCTTGCCCCCTCATCCGGCCCTTCGGGCCACCTTCTCCCCGGCGGGGAGAAGAAACCCAGTCACGCTTTCCCCTGCCCTCACAACGCCGCAGCGCATTCCTGGCAAAACGGCGTATAGGGCACCGCCTTCAACCGATCCTCCGAAATCCGCTTGCCGCATTTGACGCAGGTGCCGAAGGTGCCGCTGGCGATACGGTCGAGGGCTGCGTCGATGGCGCGCAGCTCGTCCTGCCCCACCTGCCCCAGTTCGTCCAGCACCTCGTCATTGCTGCGTTCGGTGGCGCGATCCTCGTCATCGGGATTGCGAGGCTCTTCGAAATCGGCCTCGATTTTGTGCAGGCGGCGATAAAGCTCGCGCTGGCGGTCACGCAGGATTTTCTCGTAACTTTCGACATTCATGTTTTTTTCCTCCAGCCGGTACGGGCGGAAAACCCGCCCGCAACCCTAAAACGTCAGGCTTTTATCGGTCCACCAGCACCGAGCATTTGGCGTGGCGCACCACGCGGTCGGCGGTGGCGCCGATGAAATAATTGCTGAAATCCGGCGTGTGCGACGCGATGATGATGAGGTCGGCCTTGTGTTCCTCGGCGGCGGCGATGATTTCACGCGCGGGCGCGCCGCTTCTGATTTCCTGGCTGCCCTTGAAACCGGCCCTGGTCTTGATGTCCGAAAGTTTGGTCTTGGCGTCCTTGATGGCATTTTCGATCAGGTCGACAGGCAGATCGATCGCCATATAGCCCGGCAGTTCCTCGACAACATTGATGAGAACGATCTCGCCATCAGGATCCAGAAGCGCCTTGGCCTTTTCGAGAATCTTTTCCCCCTTGTCGGTGGCGCTGAGGTCTACCGGTACGATGATCTTCTTGTACATGGCTGTCTCCTTTGGTTTGATCCGCCGTTTAGCGTGTCGGGCTAGGCTTATATTTCCCCTTCGGCACGGCCTTCGCCTTGATCGAAGTCAAAGCCGGAGCCGGGCCGGAACGGGGCATTGTCAACGAATAGTGGACAGTCAATCGCCAGACGACGATCTTTGCTGAACGACGAAACCAGCCCATATTCGCCTTCGACAAACGCCGCAAAGCGGCGTCGGCCGATGGTTTCGGCGACCGATCCGCCCCAGGGCGCTTCGGATTCAATATGGAGATCATGATGAGTGAAATCAAACAATTCGCCCTGACGCGGCCGGCCTATGTCGGCCAGGCGCATCTCGTCGTTCACGATCTGCCGCGCGTTTCGGATTTTTATCAGAAGATCATCGGTCTTACGGTTCTTGAAAAGAACCCGAGCGGTGAAGTGCTTGGGGTCGGCGGCCAGCCGCTGCTCACGCTTTCCACCTCCGGCACGGCGGAACGCGCGCCGCGCAACGCGGCGGGCCTGTTCCACACCGCCTTCCTGATGCCGAGCCGGAACGATCTGGCCCATTGGCTGGCGCATGCCGCCCATAACAATGTCCAGTTTCAGGGCGCGTCCGACCATCTGGTCAGCGAGGCGATCTATCTTGCCGACCCGGAAGGCAACGGCATCGAAGTCTATCGCGACCGTTCGCCGGATGAATGGACCTACCAGCAGGACGGCACGGTGGAGATGGCCACCCTCGGCCTCAACCTTCAGGCGCTTTACGACAGCGCGCCGAAGACGGCCTTTACCGGGGCGGCGGAAGGAACAGCCATCGGCCATATCCACCTGCAGGTCGGCAACATTCCGCAGGCGGATGAATTTTATCAGGATGTGCTGGGACTGAAGATCATGGCGCGTTATCCCGGCGCGAGCTTCTTCGGTTCCGGGGCCTATCACCACCACGTCGCCGCCAATATCTGGAACAGCCGGGGTGCTGCGGCCCGCAAGGACAATATGACCGGCCTTTCCGGCTATTCGCTGACCTTCAACGAGCCGGCCGCGCTTGAGACGGCGATTGCCGCCCTCGACCGGCTGGAAATCGCCACCGAACGGCAAAGTGACGGCATTGTCCTCAAAGATCCGTGGGGGATCGGCCTAAAGCTTTCCACATAAACACAAAAAAGCGGCGGCAGAAATTTCTGCCGCCCCGGAACCGCCACATTTTTCGAACGTTTGTCCCCTTATTGGGGGACCGTTCGATGAATGAAAATGCCAGGCCGGACAAGACCGGCAGCTTGGTCAATACCGCGGCAACCGCCGGCACGACGGCCGCAACCGCTCTAGCAACAAGAGCGGACCCGCTGGAAGTGCCGGCTTCCGGCTCACGGCGTGACGATGCGCGCAGCCAGCAGCCGCTTGGCCGCGAAGCGCTGGATGTCGTCGTCGCCTGGTCGGTGATCGGCATATTCCTCATCATGCTGATGGCGGTCATCCATGAATTGTCGCTCATCCTCATTCCGGTGGTTATGGCCATCGTGGTGGGCATGATCCTCGGCATCGCCGCCGAAAAGCTCGGTTCCTACGGCATTCCCGGTTTTGGCGTCGCGCTCATTCTTTCGAGCCTCGTGGCGGCGGTGATGTTCTTCGTCATCAATTCACTCACCGAACCGCTCTCGCTCCTTGCTTCGGAGGGCCCGGCGCTGGTGGAGCGCAGCATCGACCGTTTCCTGCCCTATCTGCAAAGCCTCAGATGGCTGAATATTTCGGCGGCGAGTTTCAGCATGGGATCGATGTCGATGGAATCGCTGATTTCCCGCAGCGGCGAAATCATCTCGCTGCTCGGCGCCAACGTCACCCCCGCGGTCATTCAGGGCCTGATCTTCCTCGCCGCACTGCTGATGTTTCTCTATAGCCGGCTGCGGCTGCGCAAGGCGATCATCATGGCCTTTCCGGCCCGCCACCAGCGGCTGCGCACCATCCGCATCATCGGTTCGGTGGAAGAGGTGCTCGGCACCTATTTCGCCACGGCGGCGCTGATCTATGCCGGGCTTGGCGTGACGATGGTGGTCATCGCCTATTTCGGCGGACTGGCCATGCCGCTTCTGTGGGGGCTGTTCGCCTTCCTCTCCAGCTTCGTGCCGTTTCTCGGCATCACCGCCATGACGATTTCGCTGACGGTGGCGGGCATCATCACCCATGACAACATCGTCCTGGCGCTCCTGCCGGCGGCGATCTTCTTCACCATTCACCTGTTGATGGAAAACCTCGCCTTTCCGGCGGTGGTGGGCCGCAACATGGAGATAAACCCCTTCCTCGTCTTCGTGATGATCATCTTCTGGACGTGGATGTGGGGGGCTGCCGGGGCGATGCTCGCCCTGCCGCTGTCGCTGATCGCCATGACGGTGACTCGGGAGTTGTTTCCGTCGCGCCGGGTGGTGCCCAAATTGCCGGATTAAGCACCGGCTTCAACGGCAGGGCAGAGGGGGGTAAACCCCACGCGCCAGCGTCAATCGACAACCTCCTGAAAACCAGCAGCCGGGCCGCTCAGGAAGCGAGCGGCATTCCCTGCGCACTCGCCATGCGGCGCTCGTGCTCGATCAGCCATTTCTTCCGCCACAGCCCGCCGCCATAGCCGGTCAGGCTGCCATCCGCGCCCAGTACACGGTGGCACGGCACGACAATCGCAATCTGGTTCGCGCCATTGGCGCGGGCCACTGCGCGCACGGCGGATGACCTGTCCATGGCGGTTGCGAGCGAGGAATAGCTGACGATCTCACCCGCCGGAATTTCCCGCAGGTTGCGCCAGACATCGCGCTCGAAGGGCGTGCCATGGCCGGCAAGCCGGGTTTCAAAGGCGGCCGAATGCCCGGCGAAATAGGCCCTGAGTTCCGCTTCGATCTGGCCGGTCACGGCCGTCCGGCCGAGCACCATATCCGCGCCGGTGCGCGTCTTCAGCCGCTTCAGCTCGGCCGGAAGCGCCGGCCGGTCGGCGAATTCGAGGAGATGCAGGGCATGATCGTCGGCGACGGCGAGCATCGGGCCGATCGGCGTATCGATCCAGTCGCCCTTCAAAAAACCCTTGCCTTTCATGGCGGCGGGCGAAGAGCCGAAGAACTGGTTGATGGCGGCGCGGAAACCACTGCCGGATTCGTAACCGGCATCGATCTGCGCACCGATAACCGCTTCGCCGGAAGCGAGGCTTTCCGCCGCGCCGCCCACCCGCCGCAATCTGGCGATTTCCAGAAAGCTCATGCCGAAACGGCGCTTGAAGGTGCGGCGCACGGTGGAAGGATCATGGCCCATCGCCACCACATCCTCCTCGCGCCAGCGCCGCGCCGGTTCGTTTTCCAGCGCCGTCAGCAGCGACGTCACGGTCTCATCGGCCGAGCCATAGGACAGCATCGGCTTGCAGCGTTTGCAGGGACGGAAACCGGCCTCCAGACATTCGGCGATGGTCTCGCGGAACCGGCAGTTCTCGATCTTCGGCTTTCGCGCCGTGCAGGTGAAGCGGCAGAAAATCTTCGTCGACGTCACACACACATAGGCCACGCCCTCATAGGCGGGGTCCTTGTTCACAAGGGCGGAATAGAGCGTTTCGGTGTCGGGGCGTTTGAACAGCATCATGGGGAGGATGCTAGCGCAATTTTTTGGCCGGTGCCGCCGAAAAACGGGCGTGGATGTGGGGGATGTTGTCGGCTCGTTTCGTCCGCGCCGTTTGGCCAAGCCGGTGCGGCATATTTCTTCTCCCCGCCGGTGGCGCGCAGCGCCGGATGAGGGGGCGACGGTGGAGAGATGCGGGAAGCTTGCCCCCTCATCTGCCCTTCGGGCATCTTCTCCCCGGCGGGGAGAAGAAACGGGCGACAACCTTGCGGGTCAGTTCCCCGGCGGGGCAAAGGACGGGTCGTCCAGCCGGGCGAAGATGACGCCGCGGGCTTTCAGCGCCAGAAGGCCTTTCACCACGCCTTCGCCCGCCTCATGGGTGGGCTGGTTGATGTGGGAGATGATGACGTCGCCATCTTTTGCCGAGGCGATGTGTTTCGCCGTCGCGGCCGCACCCAGCAGCGAGCCGCCATCGCCATTGACGGAATAACCGGCCACCCGCATGCCGAGCCGGTTGATGGTGGACATCGACGAATTGGTATATTTGGCCGTCGCACCACGGAACCATTGCGGTTGCAGGCCGGTGGCGGCGACGATGGCCTGGCGGCCGCCCTCCACTTCCTGCTCGACCGCCGCTTCCGAACCGGCGGCGGCGATGCCGTAGATGGAAACCGGCTTGTCCACTGCCGGCACATGGTTTTCGCCGTGGTTTTCGATCTCGAACAGATCCGGATGCGCCATGAGCACGGCAAGCGCTTCGCCATTGTGTTTTAGCCAGCGGGCGGTGACGAAGATCGTTGCCGGAATGCGCTCCTTCACCAGCGTATCGAGAATGCGGTGATCGGTCTTGCCCATGCAGGCATCCAGCGTCATCGCCACCCGCACCTTGCCGTCATGCTGCGGCGTCATCTTCAACGTCGGCTCGACAAGGCCGGTTCCCGCGAATGCGGCGGAAGAGGCGCAGAAAAACAGGGTGGCGATGAAGAGGCGACGCAGCATTTTATGTTCCGGAGTGTGAGAGGTGGCAATCCGCCCGCAAAGCGCCCGAATTAAGGCGCGGTTTCCAGCCCGGACAGCGCCTCCAGCGCCTCTTCTACCCGCTGGCGTTCGGCGCTGGTGAGCGGCAGGATCGGCCGAGGCGGTTCGCTCACGGTCAGCGACAGGATATTGGCGGCGGCGTAAACCACGCGGATGCTGCCGAATTCCTTAAACAGCGCCCAGAGCGGCTGGAAGGCCGCGGCGAGCCGTTTGACCTCTTCCGCATTCTTGGCCTGAGCCGCCCGCATCAATTGCAGGGCTGGAACCGGCAGCAGGCCGGCAACCACACTGTACCAGGTGTCGCCGCCGGCAAGCGTGGCGTCGGCGCAGCCCCAGTCACCGCTGTACCCGATGGCGAAATCATCCGACAGCTTCGGTCTCAGCCGCGCGAGCTCACCGGCATAATCGGAATCGGCCGGCAGCGGCATCTTGATGGCGCGGATATTGGGGATATAGGCAAGCCGCACCAGAAGCTCGTCGCTGAAGGTAAAGCGCGTCGTCGTCGGGTTGTTGTAGATGGCAAGCGGCAGGGCCGTCGCGCCCGCCACGGCGGCGAAATGGTGATAGGCCTCTTCCTGCGTCAGCGGCGTGTAGGAGACGGGTGCCAGCAACAGGGCATCGGCGCCGGCGGCTTCCGCATCCCTGGCCAGCGCCACCGCCTCATCGGTGCGCAATGCGCCGACGCCGGCCATCAATATGCGCTTGCCCTTGAGGATGGCGGCTGCCGCCTCGATGGCGCGGCCTCTCTCTTCCCGCGTGAGATACATATAGATGCCGGTGCTGCCGAGAACGCCGACGGAATCGACCGCCGCCGCATCCAGCCGCTCGATCAGCGCGGAGAACGCCTGCGTGTCCACCCGCCCGGCCTCATCGGCCGGCGTGATCGGAAAAGCAGAAAGCCCCTTGAATCGTCTCGCCATGTTT
Organism: Agrobacterium sp. P15N1-A; assembly: GCF_044626815.1. Classification (NCBI taxonomy): domain Bacteria; kingdom Pseudomonadati; phylum Pseudomonadota; class Alphaproteobacteria; order Hyphomicrobiales; family Rhizobiaceae; genus Agrobacterium; species Agrobacterium sp. P15N1-A. The sequence continues at coordinate 701,715 of NZ_JBIUPF010000001.1, forward strand.
ATGTCCCTCACTTCGATCGGAAGTCAGGGTTACAGAGCCGGTGGCGGAGCGGCAAGAAAAGCGGCGGCTAAACCCCTGCCCGCAACCGAAAAAATCCTTGCTTAGTCATAAAGATACAACTTCTTCCACTGCTCCTCGGGAATCCGGTCGCCAACGCGGTAATCGAAGGACTGGATGCTGAGGCTGTCGCTCTTCAGCTGGCACTTGTATTTGAGCTTGTACCATTCGCCGGAACTTCTAAAGACCGCGCCCGGCGCCTTGATGGAGTTCTTGCCAACTTCCGGATCACCGAAGGTATAAGCGATGACCTTGTCCGGCCGCATGCCCTTCTGTTCCGTCGCTATCCTCTCCATCGCCTCGATATCGCAACGCTGTTCCAGGCGCTCTTCCGGGGCAAGCGCATTCAGCTGCCGCATGACGCTGGCGTCGATCGCGAAAGCGGGAGTAAAGGCCTGCAAGCCAAGGAAAAAGGTAGAAAGGGCAGCGGGAAGAAGCTTTCGCATGGGATCCTGTCAGTTTTTTCGTTTGTTCTTGTGGTAGGCGGCAGGCCGGGCGGCCTGCATCCATCATCGCTGATTTGCCGGATATTGCCAAAATGTGATCGAAAGCTGACGAAATTGTGCCCAAGCCGCATTCCGCCTGTGGAGATTTGAAACTTGATCGGCCGCAAGCCCCGCTCTACATCTTGGTGCCGCCCAAGAATTCTTCATACGAAAGCGAGTTTCCCTTGCCGATTTTCAAGAACCTGCCCGCCGCTCCGACCGCCGAAAAACGGCCCGTTCAGGATACGCACCACGGCATTACCCGCACCGACGATTACGCATGGTTCCGGGCCGATAACTGGCAGGCCATGTTCAAGGACCCTACCCTGCTCGACCCGTCGATCCGCGCCCATCTGGAGGCGGAAAACGCCTATATGGAAGCGGCGATGGGTGACACCAAGGCGCTTCAGGAAAAGCTGTTCGAGGAAATGAAGGGCCGCATCAAGCAGGATGATTCCTCCGTGCCCGTCAATGACGGGCCTTATGCTTACGGGACATTGTTCGTGACCGGCGGCGAGCAGCCGCATTATTTCCGCACCCCGCGCGGCGGCGGCGAAAAACATGTGCTGCTTGATGGTGACAAGGAGGCCGAGGGCAAGGATTATTTCCGGCTTGCCGGCCTCGACCAGTCCTCCGACCACAGCCACGGCATCTGGGGTTACGACGACAAGGGCTCGGAATATTTCACGCTGCGCATCCGCAACCTCGAAACCGGCGAAGATCTTGCAGATGTCGTGGAAAACACCGGCGGCGGCGGGGCCTGGGCGCCTGATGGCAAGAGCTTCTTTTATACGCTGCAGGACGAGAACCACCGTCCCTCCAAGGTCTTCCACCATATTATCGGCCAGCCGCAATCGGCAGACCGTCTGGTCTATGAGGAAAAGGATCCCGGCTTCTTCATGGGCGTCGGCGCGTCGGTTCTCGACGATTTCATCTTCATCGACATTCATGACCATGAGACCAGCGAATATCGCCTTCTCTCCACCAGCGACCTGACGGCCGAGCCTGCTATCGTGGCAGAGCGCGAAGAGGGCATCGAATATTCGATGTGCGAAGGCGGCGATGTCTTCTTCATCCTCACCAATGACGGCGACGCCAAGGATTTCCGCATCGTGGAAGCGCCGGTCACAGCACCGGGCAAAGAGAACTGGAAAGAGATCGTCCCGCATGAGCCGGGCCGTCTCATTCTTTCCGTCGATGCCTATGCCCGTCACCTGATCTGGCTTGAGCGCCGCGACGGCCTGCCGCGCATCGTCATCCGCGATCGTCGCACGGGCGAGGAACATTCCATCGCCTTTGCCGAGGAAGCCTATTCGCTTGGCCTGCATGGCGCAGCGGAATATGACACCGACGTCATCCGCTTTTCCTATTCCTCGATGACGACGCCGAGCCAGCTGTTCGATTACGACATGGTGACGCGCGAGCGGACGCTTCTGAAGACGCAGGAAGTACCCTCGGGCCACAATCCTGATGATTACATCACGCGCCGCATCATGGCTCCTGCCCATGACGGCGAGCTGGTGCCGGTCTCGCTGCTTTACCGCAAGGATGTGGCGCTTAACGGTTCCGCCCCCTGCCTGCTTTATGGTTATGGCGCTTACGGCATCACCATTCCCGCCTCCTTCTCCACCACCACGCTGTCGCTCGCCGACCGTGGTTTCATCTATGCCATCGCCCATATTCGCGGCGGCAAGGACAAGGGTTTCGAATGGTACGAAACCGGCAAGATGGAAGACAAACAGAACACCTTCAAGGACTTCATCGCCGCTGCCGATCATCTGGTTCAGGAGGGTTTCACCTCCTATGACCGCATCATCGCCGAAGGCGGCTCGGCCGGCGGCATGCTGATGGGGGCTGTCGCCAATATGGCGCCGGAGAAATTCGCCGGCATCATCGCCGCTGTTCCCTTCGTCGACGTGCTGACCACCATGCTTGACGACACGCTGCCGCTGACCCCGCCGGAATGGCCGGAATGGGGCAATCCGCTGGAATCGGCAGAGGAATATGGCTGGATCGCTGCCTACAGCCCCTATGACAATGTCAGCGAAAAACCCTATCCACCGCTGCTGGCGCTTTCCGGCCTCACCGACCCGCGTGTGACCTATTGGGAGCCGACCAAATGGGTCGCGAAGCTGCGCGAAAAGACGACGGGGGAAGCGCCGATCCTGCTCAAGACCAACATGGCCGCCGGCCATGGCGGCAAGTCCGGCCGTTTCCAGCGGCTGGAAGAAATCGCCTTCGAATATGCCTTCGCGCTGAAGGTGGCCGGCAAGGACGCCGTGTGAGGCCTTGATTGCGAAACGGGCGGCGACGGAGCCGCCGCCCGAGCCAAAACAGTATGAAAATACCTTCAAAAAACCTCTTTCTGAATATTTTTTCCACAAAAATGCATCGCCTGCTTTTCCTTTAATTTCACTTTGCTGGTGCGTGGATTTTTATTTCGTTTTACTAAAAATCATAATAGAATTGAGTAAATCTCAAATATATTTCATGTATTACGCCACCTGAAAAAATGTTCCTAAAATCGAACGCATGGCTGCGATGCGCCATTTTGCGTTGCAATATCACTTTTTGGCCGTATTATGCCGGTCGTTGACATATTCATGCGCCTTTCCGCCGCGTTTCTCGCGGCAATCCTGCAGCACGTCTTGCGGATATTCTTGACGCCGGTTTTTTTTCGGCTTTTCCATGCGCCATGTCAGTTCGCCCTTGGCAATCCGGGCTTTGCAGTGCTCCCGCTTTGCCAATTGAAAACACTGCATCAGACTTGGGGGTCTTACACATGAAGAAACTCCTCGCCTCGACCATTCTCGTAACGGGCTTTATCATCGCTGCCGGTGCAGCAAGTTCCGCCAATGCCGCCGAAGAGTGCGGCAGCATCTCCATCGCCGAAATGAACTGGGCATCCGCCGGTGTCGCGGCTTACGTCGACAAGTTCATCATGGAAAACGGCTATGACTGCACGGTCAATGTCGTCAGCGGCGATACCATGCCGACCTTCGCCTCCATGAACGAAAAGGGCCAACCGGACATGGCGCCCGAATTGTGGGTGAATGCCGTGCGCGAGCCGCTCGACGCCGCCGTCAAGGACGGTCGCATGATCGAAGCATCGAAAATTCTTTCCGAAGGCGGTATCGAAGGCTGGTGGATCCCGAAATTCATCGCCGATGAACACCCCGATATCAAGACCGTCGAGGATGCGCTGAAACATCCCGAGCTCTTCCCCGCCCCGGAGGACGCCAGCAAGGGCGCCGTGCACAATTGCCCCTCCGGCTGGAACTGCCAGGTGACCACCACCAATCTCTACAAGGCACGCGAAGGCGACAAAAAGGGCTTTACCTTGGTCGACACCGGCTCTGCCGCCGGCCTTGACGGCTCGATCGCCAATGCCTTCGAAAAGAAGCAGGGCTGGCTCGGCTATTACTGGTCGCCCACCGCCATTCTCGGCAAATACGAGATGGTGAAGCTGGATGACGGCGTCGAACTCGACCGCGCCCATTTCGACGAGTGCACGGCCAAGGTCGATTGCGCCGATCCCAAGGTCAACGCCTATCCGGTGGCCGATGTCTTTACCGTCATCACCAAGGATTTCGAAGGCAAGGCCGGGGTGACGATGGACTACATCAAGGCCCGCAACTGGGACAACAAGATGGTCGCCGAAATCCTTGCCTGGATGGATGAGAACCAGGGCACCAACGAGGATGGCGCGGAATATTTCCTCGAGAACCATGAAGAAATCTGGACGAAGTGGGTTCCGGCCGAGGTGGCGGAGAAGATCAAGGCTTCGATGTGATTGCAGGTGGGGTTGGCGCAAGCCGCTTACCCCCCTCTGCCCTGACGGGCATCTCCCCCTCAAGGGGGGAGATCAGCTGGGCGCGCTTTCGCCGCTTCATCCTCAACCATAGAGATGGGCGAGACCTTGCCGCAGATCGATCTCCCCCCTTGAGGGGGAGATGTCCGGCAGGACAGAGGGGGGTGCCCGCGCACTCCAACCTCCAACCACCCATCCCCAAAACCTAAAGGGAAAACAACAATAATGGCCCTCTGCAATTACCTGCCGGACATGCTCTGCAAGTTCCCGGCAATCGACAACTCCACGATGCGTGTGGCACGCAAGACCATCGACGATGGTTTTCGCGACATCGTGCGCAATTACGGCGATGCGATCGATGTCGTCGTGCATCCGCTGCAGCTCTTCCTCAATTCCTCGGAGCGGCTGTTCATCCAGACGCCGTGGATCATCACGCTCCTCATCATTCTCGCCATCGTGCATCTGGCCGGTCGCAGCTTCAGGATTACCGGCGGCACGGCGCTCGCCCTGCTGATGATCGGCGCGGTCGGCCTCTGGCGGGACGCCATGACGACGCTGTCCATCGTCGCCATCGCCACCCTGATCGCCATCGTCATCGGCCTGCCGCTCGGCATCCTGATGGGTCGTTCCGAACGCCTGCAACGCCTCATCAATCCCGTGCTCGACGTGATGCAGACCCTGCCCAGCTTCGTTTATCTCATCCCCGTGGTGGTGATTTTCGGCATCGGCAAGGTTCCGGGCCTGATCGCAGTGGTGATCTATGCCATTCCGCCGGTCATCCGGCTCACCAGCCTCGGCATTCGCCTTGTGGACCGGGAAGTGCTTGAGGCGGCCGATGCCTTCGGCTCCTCCAATGGCCAGAAGCTGTTCAACGTGCAGCTGCCGCTGGCACTGCCCACCATCATGACCGGCATCAACCAGACCATCATGATGGCGCTCGCCATGGTCGTCGTCGCCTCCATGGTCGGTGTCGGTGGGCTCGGCAAGAACGTGCTGCAGGCCATCAACAACCAGTTCTTCACGGTGGGCTTCCTGAACGGTTTCGCTCTGGTCGCCATCGCCATCATGTTCGACCGGGCGAGCCAGGCTTTTGGCAAGCGCCTGCAGAAATACCGCGAGGTCTCCCATGGCTAAAAGCATCGAAATCAAGAATCTTTACAAGATCTTCGGCAAGCATCCCGAGAAATATCTCGAAGCGGTGCGGTCCGGCATGGACAAGGTGGAGCTGAACGACAAACACAACCACGTGCTTGGCCTCAACAACATCAATATCACCATGCCGGGCGGCAAGATCACCGTCGTCATGGGCCTTTCCGGCTCCGGCAAGTCGACGCTCATCCGCCACATCAACCGGCTGATCGACCCGACCGCCGGCGAGGTTCTCTATGACGGCGAGGATATTTGCGGCATGAGCACCTCGGCGCTCAGGAAATTCCGCCGTCTCAAGACGGCAATGGTGTTCCAGAAATTCGGGCTGCTGCCGCATCGCACGGTGCTGGAAAACAGCGTCTACGGCCTCGACATCCAGGGCGTGCCGCGCAGCAAGAGCGAGGAAAAGGGCCGTTACTGGCTGGAGCGTGTCGGCCTTGCCGGTTACGAGGATTATTATCCGAACCAGCTTTCCGGCGGCATGCAGCAGCGGGTGGGCCTTGCCCGCGCGCTTGCCAATGACGCCGATATTCTGCTGATGGACGAGGCCTATTCGGCGCTCGATCCGCTGATCCGTGTCGATATGCAGACCATGCTGCTCGATCTGCAGCAGGAGCTGAAGAAGACCGTCGTGTTCATCACCCATGATCTGGACGAGGCTTTGCGGCTGGGCGACCACATCGCCATTCTGAAGGACGGCGAAGTGGTGCAGCAGGGCGACGGCCAGAGCATCATTCTCTCCCCGGCCGATGGTTACGTCACCGAGTTCGTGCGCGACGTCAATCGCGGCCGCGTGCTGCAGGCGACCACGGTGATGGAGCCGCTGGAAAGCCGTCCCGAGGGCATGCCCGTGCCGGAAACCGCGACGCTGGAAACAATCGCCCGCGACATGTCGGAAGCCAACGAGACCACCGCGCATGTGGTGGACGAGGACGGCAAGCCCGTCGGCAGCATCGGCCTCGATACGCTGGTGGCTGCGATGGTGACACCCGCGCCGCAGGAGGTTGAGGCGGAGGTGAAGGCGGCAGAGGAGCCGGAGAAGCTCCAGGAAACGGTTGTGCCGGTAGAGAAGGAAACGGCGTAATCCGGCACCGGACGGATTGACCGCGTCCGCGAGATATCCTCTTTCCGTCATACCGGCCTTGAGCCGGTATCCAGCCAGCCCAAGTCCTTGGGCTGAAAGGACTCTCTCGCCGCGCAGACGCGCGTCGGCTGGATTCCGGCTCAAGGCCGGAATGACGGGAAATGGCGTGCCTTTGGCGCCAGCGGCATGACGCCGCAAGAACAAGCACCCTGTGCAGTTCTGCTCCCCATGCAAAAACGAAGCACTACTTCGCCGGCTGTCAACCCTCGGCAGTCGCTGCAGCGCAGCAAGCGCAAGTTTCGGACAAGTCGCCGCCGTTAACCATTCGTTAACTTTTGAACGCGGAATCACCGACATGCAGATCGAAAGCAATATTGGCGGATATAACTATCAGGGTCGCATCCGCGACATCGAAAAAGCTGGCAGCGCTCAAAGCGCGCCGGAGGAGCAGGCGGTAAAACGCGGCCCCGGCAACCCCACCGTTTCCAGCACCATTCTTTCCCAGTCGCTGGCCAATGTTCTGTGGGCCGTCGGCAATGGCAGCGCGCCCGCTTATCAGGATACGGCCGCGGCTTCCCCCGAGGACAAGGCGGAAGCCGAGGTGGAATGGGTGCGCAGCGCCTATTCGGAATATACCGAATAGGCGATTCCAATCAGGCCCTTGCTGGGCTCACTTCCACCGTCACATGCGAGAGTTCATGTATGGCGGCAAGTTTCTGCTTGTAGAAAGCCGGCGCTTTCGGCGCCTGCGAATGGATCGCCACGATGGCGGCGTGATGCCCCGGCCCTACCTGCCAGACATGCAGGTCGGTGATGCGATCCTCTTCCGTCTCCACGCTTTCACGGATTTCCTGCGGCAAATCCTCCGTCGGCGGCAGCGCGTCGAGCAGGGTCGTCGCCGTAGAGCGGATCAGCCCCCATGACCAGCGGGCGATGACCAGACCGCCAACGATGCCCATGGCCGGATCAAGAAACGACCAGCCGTTCCACTTGCCGAGCAGCAGCGCGACGATGGCGAGAACCGAAGTCAGCGCATCCGCCAGCACATGCAGATAGGCCGCACGCAGATTATTGTCCCGGCCGCCCTTTGCGCCGTGGTCCGCGTGGTGACCGGCATGGGAGCCGTGATTGTGATGGGCGTGGCTGCCATGGCCGTGATGGGCATGCGAACCGTGGCCATGTCCATGTCCATGCCCATGTCCATGATCGTGGTGATGGTCATCCTTCAAAAGCACGGCGCTGAGGAGATTGACGGCAAGGCCGATGATGGCGACGAGGATCGCCTGGTTGAAATCGATTTCGACGGGATTGACGAGGCGCATCGCGCTTTCGACGGCAATCAGCAGCGCCACCACCGCCAGTACGATGGCGCTGGCAAAACCCGCCAGATCGCCGAACTTGCCGGTGCCGAAGGTGAAGCGCGGATTGCGCGCCTCGCGGCGGGCATAAAGATAGGCGAGCGCCGAAATCAGCATCGCGCCGGCATGGGTGGACATGTGCCAGCCATCCGCCGTCAGCGCCATGGAGCCATACCAGTGGCCGGCAACGATTTCCGCCACCATCATGGCCGCGGTCAGCGCGATGACCATCCAGACGCGCCTTTCATTGCGCTCATGGTTCTGGCCAAGGAAAACATGGTCGTGACCGGCTGCTGCACGGTGTTCGGATGTCGTCGTCATGTCGCTAATCCTGTTCGATTTTACCGGATGTAGGTCTTCAGCACCTGGGCCAGCTCTTCCGCCGCCCGCGCCCGCTCGTCTTCGTTTTCGGCATGCACCACATGCTCGTGCAGATGCTCCTGCATCACCTCCCCGGTCAGGCCGGAAAGCGCGCCGCGCACCGAAGCGAGCAATTGCAGCACCTCGCCGCAGGGCTTGGCAACGTCCAGTGCGCGCTCCACCGCCTCCATCTGCCCTTTCAGGCGGCGGATGCGGGCGAGAAGCTTCTCCTTGTTGCGGATCGTATGGGACATGGGCACCTCATATACTATAGGGGGGTATACTATATAAGCAAGTTTTTCCGTTCAAGCCCCGCGCGACGCAATCCTCGCGAATGTTTCGGCCATTAAAAATACCCCATGAAACTTAGGGGACTCAGTCATGACGACTATTGCAGCAACCATCAGCAGCTATCATCCCACTCCGATCCGGAGCCTTGAGCCGGCAAAGGGCAAGGAAACCCACTCCACCACCGAAGCCCTGCTGGAGCTGACGCGCGCCGCGCATCGCACCATTTCGAGCGTCGAAAGCACCGCCACGGCCGTCGCGCCTGCCGCTACCAGCGTTTCCACCGGCCTTGCCGCAGCGCTGTGGAACCTCGACAGCGGCGCTTCCATGACGACCGCACCCGCTCTGGACATGGGCGACATCGCCGCATCGGCACAGCCGGAAACCGCATCCAGCATCGAGAACGATGTCCTCAAGGCGCTCGCCCAGGCGCTTGGTGTGGATGAAGCCGCCTGAGACCCATTGAACGGCAGGCTGAAAAGCCATATCTCTAGAGACTAGAGCATTGCACCGGACCGGTGGAGCCGCCCGTTCTGCCGTCGCTGCACCCGAGATATGGAGAAAAAGATGCTGTCCATCGGTGAACTGTCCAAACGCACCGGCGTCAAGGTGCCGACTATCCGTTATTACGAGCAGATGGGCCTCATCCGCGAAGCCGACCGTTCGGACGGCAACCAGCGCCGTTACGAAAAGACCGACCTCGAAAGGCTGGCCTTCATCCGCCATGCGCGCGATCTCGGGCTGAACATCGACGCCATCCGCGAACTGATCGCGCTTAGCCAGCACCGGCAGATGCCCTGCGAAGGCGCGGACCGCATCGCCGCCGAACACCTCGCCCATGTGCGCGAAAAGATCGCCAGCCTGAAGAAGCTGGAGCACGAGCTGGAGCGCATCGTCTCCCATTGCCACGGCCATTCGATAGAGGATTGCTACGTCATCCGCGCGCTTTCCAATCACGGCATGTGCGAGGGTGAACATTGATCGGAAAACCGGGCTTGACAGATTGCGGATTCGGGCGCATTGCATGTCCCATGATCAACGAACGCGCACCCATCTCCTGCTCGTACTTTTGGGCCTACCTCTAAGGGCGGCTCGACAGATCATATTGTCAACAAGCCGCCGTCAGGCGGCTTTGTTGTTTCTCAAGCGTCCTGACGGCACCGATAAGACCAAAGGACCGAAAAAATGACCGAAGATAGCTCCCTTACACTGGAAAGACCGCCCGTCGTCATCATTCGTGGCGCACGCAAGACGGATTTGCCCGAGCTCAACGAGATGATCACCCTGCTTGCCTCCTACCACGGCGATGCGGCGGCGATTACGCCGGCGAAACTGGAACGCGACCTGTTCGGCCCGCTGCCCTGGGTGCATGGGCTGGTCGCCGAAGCCGATGGCGCGCTGATCGGTTACGCCCTGCTTCTGCCGCTCTACAGGGCGCAGGAAGGCCGGCGCGGGCTTGAACTGCATCATCTCTTCGTGCGCGACGGGCATCGCGGCCATGGCACCGGCCAGCATCTGGTTTCCCGCGCCCGCGATATCGCCAAGCGCCTCGGCTGCGACTATCTTTCCGTCAGCGCCACGACCGGCAATGTGGCGGCGCATCGTTTCTACGAAAACATGGATTTCGCGCCCCGGCCGGTTACCGGCATGCGCTACATGCAGTCCATCGCCTGATTAAAAACCACGGAGACGGCCATGACACGGATCGCCATTGCGCTGGCGCAGGATTTTGCGGACTGGGAACCGGCGCTGCTTGCTGCCGCAGCCCGCAGCTATCTCGGCGTCGAGATCGTCTACGCTACCCCTGATGGCGGGCCGGTGACGTCCATGGGCGGGCTGACCGTGACGCCTGACACGTCCTATGGTGCGCTTGATCCGGCCGGCATCGACGCGCTGATCATTCCCGGCGGCTTGAGCTGGGAAAAGGGAACCGCTGTCGATCTTGGCGGGCTGGTGCACCGGTTTCGCGACAGGGACCGGCTGGTTGCCGGCATCTGCGCGGCGGCAAGCGCGCTCGGCGGCACGGGCGTCCTGAACGATGTCGCCCATACCGGCAATTCGCTGGCGTCCCACAAGGCTTATGCCGTCTATAGCGGCGAGGCGCTTTACCGCGACCAGCCGAAAGCGGTCAGCGATCGCGGCATCATCACGGCCGCCGGCAGCGCGCCGGTCAGTTTCGCTGTGGAAATCCTGAAACACCTCGGCCTCTTTGGTCCGGAAGCCGAGGCGGAACTTCAGGTTTTTGCGGCGGAGCATCGCTGAGGCATAGCCGTCTCGGTTGTTTGCACTCACCGTCATTCCGGCCTTGAGCCGGAATCCAGCCGGCACGCGTTTGCGCGGCGAAAAGAGTCCTTTCAGCCCAAGGACTTGGGCTGGCTGGATCCCGGCTCAAGGCCGGGATGACGGCGGTGAAAACAGCGAGGACTATCGCCGATCCAGCACCCGGCATATGCGCGCCGCTGGCTCCTCGCCCTCCCCGGCAATCGCACGGCGAATATCGCGGCTGTTCAGATGCAGGCTGCGGCCGGCGGGTAAATTCGAGCGTTTTATCTTGCTGAGCGCCGCAGCGATAAAAGCGGCCTCGTGTTCATGAAAACAGGCGAGAGCCGCCTCCCGATCCGGGGCCGCCCCAAGGACAGCCTTGAAGGCAAGACGGTGCACGGCGCAGAAAGCGCCGTGACCGGGAACGGCAAAACGCAGCGCATCGAGTTCCTCACTCCATTCCGCTGCGTCCTGCATAGTCTCAAGCCGACTGGAAGCGCTTCAGGAAAAACGCGCTCAATGTTCCAAGCAAAGCCCAGAAAACGAAGCTCGTGATGGTGGCGGCGACGATGAACTGACGCTCCAGCGGCAGCGGCGCCAGCGCATGTTCGCCTTCCGGCGGCAGGGGTGCGCCGACCACATGCGGCGCGACGATCAGCACCAGCGCCAATACGATGGCCCAGGGTTCGCGGCGGAAGGCGATCAGCGCAATGCCGCCCGCGGTTGCGGCAACCGTCGAGAGCCACCAGATCTGCCGCGCCTCAAGTGCGGCGGCAGGGCTGCCCGGCAGTTCCGGCGGCAGGCCGATCATCGGGGCCAGCATGACGGCGGCAAAACCGGCAACGCCCCAGAGAAGGCCTTCACGCCAGCCGCCATTCGTGCCACGCAGCGAAATGAGGCCGGTCAGCACCAGCGCATAACCGATGGCGGTCAGTACATTGGCGGCAACCGTATAGGCGGTGCGCTCGAAGCCATCGGCCGGAGCCCAGGCCTCGTCATTGTGCTCATGGGCGGGAACGGCAGCACCGGGCGCCGGCGCATCATGGCTGTGGGGCGCTTCGCCCGCGCTTTCATAGGTTTCCGCCTGAAGAATGAGCGGCGTGGTGCCAAAAGCCTGCATGGCCGAGACGGCGAAACCACTGACGATGCCGACGAGAACGGCAGTAAAGACGATATTGCGAAAAGACGACATGCCGTTTCCCCTCAATGGCAGGGGAAGGCGTTGGCATGACGCGTGTCATGCGCGGCATTGTGAACGGCTTCCACATGGGAAAAGCCGACAAAACCGACAACGAACAGGCCAAGCACGATCGCCGTCAGCGATTGCGCAAAGCTGGTTGTTTTTGCGGAAACGGCGGCGTTGGCCGTATTCTGGTTGATGGACATGGTGACCCCTCTCCGGCGCGACCCCGCGCCTTTGGACGCGGCCGGACGGCAAAGGGCCGTCGAGCCGCTACAATACACTTCACCACGGGGATACGAGACTGACACAGGGAGGCGTCGATCCCGCCACCCTGAAATTCCGCTCTTCCGGACACCCCGCCGGCATGGATATTTCCGCGATGGCAGGTCTCCTGGCTTACGGGTCAAAACCTGAAACACCTTCCCGGCGTCACCCTCTCTGGAAACCTTCAGTTCCCGGCGAGATGGCTTGCCAGTGGCATTTCGTTTCAGGCTCTCCGCTCACAGTTGCGGGGGCAGCCACGAATGAGGATTTCTCCCTATCGTGTTCCCTTTTCACCTTCCGGAACGCCCGGAAGGAACCATCACAGGATTGTTATCCGATGGGCGGCGGCGGGAGTCAATGGTGGGCCTGATTTCGAACTGCACGCCGTCGCCTCCACCTCCGTCACCCCGGACTAGATCCGGGGTCCAGCGCGATCAAGTCCTTGATCTCGAGAGACTCTTCTCACGGCGCAGACGCGCCGTGGCTGGATGCCGGATCCAGTCCGGCATGACGGCTGAGGGTTACCGCGACGGTATGGCCTTCAGATAGGCGGCAATCGCATCGCGGTCTTCGGCCGTCAGATGCGCCATGTTCTGCTGCACCTTGACCATGGAGCCGCCGACGCTGTCGAATTCCGGGGTAAATCCGTTTTCCAGATAGCTGGCAATATCGGCCTCGGCCCAGCTGCCGATGCTTTGCGAGCCGGGGGTGATGTCGGGAATACGGCCCTCGCCTTCCGGGTTGGGCCCGCCGGCCAGCCACTTGTCTTTCACGAAACCGCCAAGCGCGTTGCGCGGCGTGTGGCATTCGCCGCAATGGCCCGGCCCTTCCACCAGATATTGGCCGCGCAGCAATTCGGCATTGGCATTGGCAAGCTCCACGCGGGGCCGCGCCGAGGGGTCGAAGTAAAGGAATTTCCAGCCGCCCAGCGCCATGCGCAGATTGAAGGGGAACGGCAACTCGTGATCCGGCGCATCGTTCTGGCTGGCCGGCAGGGCTTTCAGATAACCGAAGAGATCGTTGATGTCCTTCTGCGTCATGCGGGCATAGGAGGCATAGGGAAAGGACGGGTAGAGATGCTCGCCGTTCCTGCCCACACCGCGCGTCATCGCATCGCCGAATTCCGCCAGCGTCCAGCCGCCGATGCCATGCTGCGGATCGGAAGAAATATTGGGGACATGGAAGGTGCCGAACGGGCTTTTCAGCGCCTGCCCGCCCGAAAGCGTCAATAGCGCCTCGCCTTTCGCATCGGGCGCGGCATGACAGCTTGCGCAGCCGCCCGCCCAGAACAGCGTTTCGCCATTGGCCAGATCCGGTTCGCCCAGGCTGACCCAGTGGCTGGGCGCCTGCCGCTCAGGCGCCGTAACCCAGGCGAATATGCCGTAGCCCGCAATGGCCGCGACGACGGCTCCGCCCGCGAGTTTCGTCCAGATGGAGGACATGCCCCTCTCCCCATTCTCACCTGACCCGGTCAGATGTCTTTCGTGCCTGAGAAAACGCCGCCGGGAAGCGGCGTTTCCAAAGTGCTGCGATTATTTCTTCAGACGATAGGTCTGGTGGCAGGCGCCGCAATCGGCGCCGAGCGTCTTCATGGCGGTCGCGACGCCCGCCTGATCGGTGGGGAGATTGGCGAGAACCATGTCCGCATCCGTGCCGAGCTTGGCGGCCTTGGCCTTGAAGTCGTCGAAATTTTCCCAGATGGCGGGGGCCGCCGCACTGCCGGTCTCGGTGCCGGCGGGGAACTGGTCCGGGAAAGCCTTCGCATTGGTGCCGATGGTGGTTACGGCAGTCTTGACGGTATCGGCGTCAAAGGGCTTTTCGCCCTTGGAGATGGCGGCGAGCGAACCCATGGCCCCACCGATCTGCTTCATCATGCCTTCACGTTTTTCGACTTCGCCGGCAGCGTAGACCGCTCCGGCGCAAAGACAGCCGAACAGCATGGCCGCGGTGATGGTTTTCAGTTTCATGCAACTCTCCTTGATTCCGGCCGGGACACCGGACGCTTGATGGAACGGCGCGAGGATGCCCTTTCCGGATGGCGAAAAGAAGTCACATTGCGGTGAATTCCATCGTGAAAACAGAAGCCTAAGACAGGGCCTCCCACAGTGTGAGAAGCGCTGCGGCAATCAGCATGAAACCGGCGGCGCGGCCGATGAAGATCGTGGCGGCGGGCGAAGAAACCAGCCATGCCCGGCTTTTATCCGCCGTCAGCGCCAGCGCGCCATAGACCGTGAACTGCGTGACCGCCACCATCGCGCCCATCACCAGCCCCTGCATCCAGATCGGACCATAGGCCGGTTTGAGAAATTGCGGATAGATCGCCATCATGAACAGATAGGCCTTCGGATTGGAAAGGCAGGTCAGCACCGCCCGCCAGAAGGCCTTTCTGACCGAAGCGCTCGCCCGCGCCTCATCGCCGTTCACGACAATCGCGCTGCGCATCAGGCCGATGCCGATCCAGATCATATAGGCGGCGCCGAAAACCAGAAGCGGCAGGAACAGCGACGGCATCCAGGCGGCAAGCATGCCGACGCCCAGGGCGCCGTAAAGCGAATGCACGATGCCGCCGGCGCTCATGCCGCTTGCGGCGGAAAGACCCGTTCTCTTGCCGCCCGTCAGCGCGCTTGCCAGCACGAACAGCATATCCATGCCCGGCAGGATGATGATGCCGAACAGGACCAGAAAGAAAAGCCAGAGATTTTCGGCGTAACTCATGTCAGTATCTCCCAAAACGGTTCACGACACATTCGGGAAATCCCATGTTTCTCAATGTGTTTTTTCGTTTATAGGAAAAGCCAACTGACAGCGTTGTGTCAGTTGCGTGGGGAAATCCACCGGGAAAACGGCAATGCGCAAGGCGTCGAGACTGTTCGAGATCATCCAGATCCTGCGGGTGGCGCGCAGGCCTGTCACCGCGCAGACGATTGCCGAGGCGCTGGAAGTGACGGTGCGCTCCGTCTATCGCGACATAGCAGCGCTTCAGACCATGCGCGTGCCCATCGAAGGGGAACGCGGCGTGGGTTACATCCTGCGTCCCGGCTTCAACCTGCCGCCACTGATGTTTTCCATCGAAGAGACGGAGGCGATCGTGCTGGCTCTCGCCATGGTCGCGCGTACCGGCGATAGCGAGTTGCGGCAGGCGGCAAGGCAGGTCAGCGACAAGATCGCCGCATCCCTGCCCGAACCCCTGTCGAAAACCCTCTCCGCCAATGCCCTGCACGCCTGGGGCAGCATCGCCCCCTCCCCCGCCAGCGTCGATCTTGCGACGGTCAGGCGGGCGGTGCGCGACGAGGAGAAGCTGGAGATCACCTATCGCGATGAAGCCGGCGCGGAAACGCAGCGGTGGGTTCGGCCGATTGCGGTGATCTATTATTCGGAGACGGTGAATATCGTCGCCTGGTGCGAATTGCGGCAGGCGATCCGCAATTTCCGCTCGGACCGGGTGCTGGGCTGCGAAACGACCGGCAGCTTCTTCAAGCTGGAAGGCGAGAAGCTGCGGCAATTATGGATGAGCGGCTGGCAGAGCAACCAGCCGCCAATCCCCTACTCACAGCCGTAAAAGGCGATCCTCCTCCCGCCCGAAACCGCGAATGACGATTCTGTCAGCAAAGACATCGGCGATGGCGAAGGTGTTCTGGTCGGGCGTATCGACCATGCCCTTGAAATTCACGAAGTGGGTATTGCCCAATAGGCCGTAATTGCCCTCGTGATTATGGCCGTTGAACCACGCGACGACCGAGCGGTGGGAGCCGAGAAGTTCTAGAATGCGCGGCGCGTCCCACATATTGTGGGCGTTTTCGGGATAGACAGGATAGTGGCAGAGAACGATCACTTTTTCGCCTGCCGCATCCGCCTTTTGCAGAACGGCCCGCAGCCATTCGAACTGCTCGTCGCTGAGCGAGGCGTTCCAGTCCTGCGCATTGATTGCACCGGCATCCGCCAGGCGCTTCAGCCGGTCTGCTGCAAGCGCCCGACGCGGATCGCCGGGCGGCGGGGCGAAAAGGCTGACCTCGTTGCCGTCAAGCACGACGAAGCGGATGTCGCCGATGGAAAAATCATGCCAGGGGGCGGACATGCCGAGGCGGGCGTGGATAGCCGGCAAATGCTCGGCGGCGACGGCGAAATCGTGATTGCCCGGCAGCAGGACCGAGCGGTGGCGAAGCCCGTCGTAAACGGCAAGGATCGCATCGAAATTGTCGAAGCCGCGATCGATGATATCGCCGAGCGTCACCACGAAGGCCAGCTCCTCGCGGTTGAAGGCGTCGATCGCGTCTGCGAGCTTTTTCGGGCTCTCGGCATAATAACGACCCATCTCGGGGCGCGGATCGGCATCGGCATATTGGGGATCGGCGACAATGCCGAAGGAGAAGAGAGGCGTGGTTTTTTCAGTCATGATGCGCCGCGATAAACCCGGCGGATGACAGGCTTGTGACAATAAAACCCGACAGGCCGTATCGCCATATCACAAAAGCAGAACACCCGGCACAGAGGCCGGGTGTTCGAAAAATCCGTTCCGCAAGCCTTACTTGGCGGCGGCTTCGTAACGCTCCAGGACGTAGTCCCAGTTGATGAGGTTGTCGACGAAGGCCTCGAGGTACTTCGGACGCAGGTTGCGGTAGTCGATGTAGTAGGAGTGTTCCCAGACGTCGACGCCGAGGATGGGATCGGCGCCATGAACCAGCGGGTTTTCGCCGTTCGGGGTCTTGGAGATTTCAAGCTTGCCGTTCTTGACGGAGAGCCATGCCCAGCCGGAGCCGAACTGCGTGGTGCCGGCAGCGATGAAATCGGCCTTGAACTTGTCGTAACCGCCGAGATCGGAGGCGAATGCCTGCTCGAGCTTGCCCGGCAGCTTGTTGCCGCCGCCGCCCTTCTTCATCCACTTCCAGAAATGGACGTGGTTGTAATGCTGGGCCGCATTGTTGAAGAGACCGGCATTGGTGCCAAAGGACTTCTTCACGACTTCTTCGAGCGACAGGTCGGAAAGACCTGCTTCGGCCGCCAGCTTGTTGCCGTTGTCGACATATGCCTTGTGGTGCTTGTCGTGATGGAACTCGAGCGTCTCGCGCGACATGTAGGGTGCAAGCGCGTCGTAGTCGTAGGGGAGTTCGGGAAGTTCGAAGGCCATGGTTTTTACTCCTTTTTGCAGCGGGTTACCGCTCCTAGAAACCGTGTGAGCGGACCATAGGAGCGAACCTCTGTTTGGGCAACCTGCGAAATATCAAAATGTTCCGACAAAAGAGAAAATTCCTCTCCTTGCGGCCGCCACCACATTTGTTTCACAACCCTGGCGTACCGTTTTCCACCCTATCGGTTCGCTTTTACCGAGATTGCAGGAAGGAAATTCCATGACCCGTCCGATCCCCCGCTCCATCCTCCTCCTTGCGGCCTTCTCGTCGCTCACCTTGCCTGCCGCCGCATCGTCGGACGATGCCTGGAAGGAGTTCGTGGCGGATGTGCAGACGGCCTGCCTTGCCGGCGCCAAAGACATGATCGAGGACGCGAAGGCCGTGGTCGATCCGGTCGGCAGCGAGAATTACGGCCTCGCCATCCTCACCGGCAAGGCGAAACTCACCGGGAAGAGTGGGGGCGCGGATGCCACCGTCAGCCATATCTGCGTCTACGACAAGAAGACCAAGGCCGTGGAGCTGGGCAGCGAGCTTGCCGGCGATACGCTGAAGGTGGAAATCCCCGGCTCCACCAAGCCCTGATCGTTCAAAAGCGCGGTGTGGTGTCACCCTCGCCCAGCGCACGCTGCATCAGCACCGTATCCAGCCAGTGGCCATGTTTCCAGCCGATGGATTTGAAGGTGCCGACATGTTCGAAACCGGCGGCGCGGTGCACGCCGATCGAGGCGGCGTTGGCCGAATCGCCGATGACGGCGATCATCTGCCGGAAGCCGCGCGCCGTCGCCGCCTCTATCAACGCATCGAGCAGCTTGCGGCCGATGCCCATGCCCTTCATGGCCGGATCGATATAAACGGAATTCTCCACCGCCGCGCCATATGCCGGGCGCGGGCGATAGGCGCCGGCATAGGCATATCCGGCTATCTTTCCATCGCATTCGGCGACGAGGTAGGGGTAATTACCCTCCACCAGAAGGCGGCGGCGCTCGGCCATCGTCTCCACGCTTGGCGGATCGATCTCGAAGCTCGCGCGGCCGTGCAGCACGGCGTCCCGGTAGATTTCGGCAATGGCTGGAATATCCGCCTCTTCGCAAGGGCGGATGGTAAGGCTGGAAACGGTGGAAAGGGTCATTCTCTTGTCCTGCGGATCATTCACGCTGTCATTGTGCATTGCGGCGCATCCAAAATAAAGGTTATCTGTCTTATACAAACGATAAGGTTTTCTTTGATGATGGACCTCGACCTGCGGCAGCTGCGCAGCTTCATGGATGTGGCCGATCTCGGCAGTTTTTCCGCCGCCGCTGACAAGGCCGGGCTGACGCAGCCGGCCATCAGCCTGCATATAAGGCTGCTTGAAAAACAGCTCGGCGTGCGGCTGATCGAAAGGGTCGGCAGGCGCGCGCAGCCGACGGCGGCGGGGCGCGATTTTCTCATCCATTCAAGAAGGATTGCGGAAGAAGTGGCGCATGCCATCGATACCGTTGCGCCGCATCGCAGCGGGGTGACGGGACGCCTGCGCATCGGCACGGGCGCCACCGCCTGCATCTATCTGCTGCCGCCGGTGCTGGGAAAAATCCGGCAGGCCATGCCTGGCATCGAGATCGTCGTGCAGACCGGCAATACCCACGATATCCTCCGGCTTCTGGAGGCCAATACCATCGATGCGGCGGTGGTGGCCCTGCCCGCCAGCGGCCGTAGCCTCGATATCAGCGACATCCATCTCGACGAGCTGGTCGCGGTTTTCCCGCAAGGCTCCGTCTCTGACACAACGGCGCTCAACGCCGAGACGCTTTCGGCGCGGCCGCTGCTGCTTTACGAGGGCGGCAATACGCGCCGGCTGGTGGATCAATGGTTTTCGGCGAGCGGCCGCACCGTGCAGCCCGCCATGGAACTGGGCAGCGTCGAGGCGATCAAGAAGCTCGCAGGTGCAGGCCTTGGCCTTGCCATCGTGCCGCGCATGGCGATGGAGCATGAAGGCGCGGCATCCGGGCTCGAATGGCGCTCGCTCGCACCGCCGCTTGAACGGCGGATCGCGCTGGCGATGCGGCGCGACAAACACATGACCGCGCCGCTGCGGGCGCTTGCCGCTGCGCTGCCGGATGTGGGGAAAAGGTGAAGCTCGCGCCGGTTGCGAGGGCGGGCTTCGACTTGTTGACGACAAGGAACCGTACTCTCTCCTCCGTCATGCCGGACTGGATCCGGCATCCAGCCACGGCGCGTCTGCGCCGTGAAGAGAGTCTTTCGCGATCAAGGACTTGATCGCGCTGGACCCCGGATCCAGTCCGGGGTGACGGAGCCCATAACCAAGCCTCCACCCACACGTTCAGTCCACGAGGTTCGTTCTCAAAACTCCGTCCACTCATCCCCCTTCGCGGCCAGCGCCGCATTGCCGCGTACGGCGACGGGGCGAGCCTTCGGCGCCGGTGCGACCGGTGCGACCGGTGCGGCGGGCGCGGGGACCGGACTTGCGGCGCGCTGCATATGCCGTGCCGTCTCCCGCAATGCCGAGGTCTGCTGGCCGAGCTGGAATTGCGCAAGCAGGGCGTGGAGGTTGGTGCATTCCTGTGCAAGCCCCGCACCGGCCGCATTCATTTCCTCGACCATGGCGGCATTCTGCTGCGTGGCCTGATCCATATGGTTGACGGCGGTGTTAACCTCGGAAAGACCGGCCGACTGCTCCTGCGCCGCCGTGGCGATGGCATCCATATGGGTGTTGACCGAAAGCACCAGCTGCTCGATCTCGGAAAGGCCGACGCCGGTATCGGCCACCAGTTTCACGCCCTCACCCACCGCAACGGCTGACGCGGTGATGAGCTGCTTGATTTCCTTGGCGGCGTTGGCGGAGCGCTGCGCCAGTTCGCGCACTTCCTGCGCGACGACGGCGAAGCCCTTGCCCGCATCGCCCGCCCTTGCCGCCTCGACGCCGGCATTCAGCGCCAGAAGGTTTGTCTGGAAGGCGATTTCGTCGATGACGCCGATGATCTGGCCGATCTGGCGCGAGGAATGTTCGATGCGCTCCATGGCGGCGACGGCATCGCGCACCACCTTGCCGGAAAGATCGGCCTTTGTCCTTGCCTCGCGCACCGTGTCGCGCGCATCGCTCGCCCGTTTGGAGGTGGCGGAAACATTGGCGGTGATCTCTTCCAGCGCCGCGGCGGTTTCTTCGAGAGAAGCGGCCTGCTGTTCGGTACGGCGGGAAAGATCGTCGGATGCCGACGACACCTCGTGAGCGCCGCCGTTCACGGTCTGCACGGACTGGCCGACGCTGGTGAGCGCTTCGCGCAGCTGGTGCACGGAACTATTGAAATCGTGCCGCAGCGTCTCGAATTGCGGCGAAAACGGCGTGGCGATCTCGCAGACCATATCACCGGAGGCCAGCCGGCGAAGACCGCCAGCCAGCGACCCCGTGGCCTGATTGAGACGCTCTTCCGCCTCCGCCTCGGCGCGCTGCTGCAGCTCGATACGGTCGCGCTCGGCCTGCTCGCGGCTGCCGACGGCTTCGTCCTCAAGCTGCCGGTTGCGGATGGCCGCTTCGCGGAAAATTTCCACGGCGCGGGCCATCTCGCCGATCTCGTCGCCGCGTTTTGCGCCGGGCACATCGATGGTCAGGTTGCCGGTGGACAATTCCATCATCGCCTTGGTCAGGCGGCTGATGGGACGGGTGACGCGGCCGACGATGACGGCAAGGCAGAGAATGCAGACGCCAAGTGTGAGGATGAATGCGGCGAGATAGATCATCGCGCCGATAAAGGCGTCCTGTCTGGCCTTTTCGGCATTGGCGTTGAGAACATCCATCGCTTCGGAGGCGATTTTCGCGACCGTATCGAGGCTTTCGGTGACCGTATTGCGCCATGTATCGATGGTGAAGGCAGGCGTGCGGCCATTGTTCAGATCGTCGATCAGCTTTGCGCGCTGCGTGACGAAATCACCCTTGAAATAGGTCCTGTCGGCAACGGCATAGATGTCTTTCAGCGCCTTCGGCGTCGATTCATGCGCGACGAGGTCGCCGGTGGCTTTCCAGGCAAAGGCCGCGCCGGCATCGAAATTGCCAAGCTGCTGGGTTTCCTGCGGGGTCAGCGGCCGCTGCTGGGCCACGACCGCATTGATGACAACGGTGGCGCTGCCGCCCAGCGCACGCGCCGACCAGCCATAGGACCGCAACTGGATGAGGCCGGTCAGGCTCTGGTCCAGCGAGCGAACCTCACCTTCCACCGCCGTCGATCCCGCTTCGAGCGCCGTCAGGAAATCCTGACCGAGCGTCAGCACGGTCTTGTCCAGCCCGTTTTCACGACGGTCGAGCGGCAGGGTGACGTTGGCGTCAACCTTTTTACGCAGCTCCAGGAATTGCGTGTAGATATCCTTCACGCGGGCAAGCGGAGCCTTGAGGCCAGCCTGATCGAGCGCGGCGGACTGTTCGAGAAAGGCGCCCATGGCGGCATCCACCTTCTGGCGCGACGCCTGCACGCTGGCGATGGTGTTGGCCGTCTTCGCCGGATCGACCGTCAGCGCCGAGGCGCTGTTGCCGCGTTCACTGCGAAAATTCAGCAAGGCGTTGAAAAGCAGCCTGTCCAGCGAAACGAGCTGCGCCACCTCCGAAAAACTGCGGGCACGCTGCACGGACTGCAACATGCCGTTGCCCACGAAGCCTGCCAGCGCGATGCCGACGAGCAGAAAAAATCCCACAAGTATATTGCGTATGCTGAAAGACATTTGGCGGCCCCCACTAGCCCGGATCGGTAATGCCGCAAGCTAGCCTGTGGTCCTCTAAAATTGGATTAAATTCCCCCTGAATTTTTATGGGGAAATAATGCAGTTAAAAACAAAAGGCCGCGGCAGGGATGAGCCTGCCGCGGCCTTTTGAAACTATGGGTTTTACCCGACCTTAAACGTCCGCGCCGAGACGCGCCCAGTCCATATAGAGATCGAGCGCCTTGCGGGCGACGGGGCCTGCCTGCAATTCGCGATCATCGAGCTTCACGACGGGCGAAACCTTGGAATAATTGCCGGAGCAGAAGATTTCATCGGCCTCGCGGAAATCCTCGACCGAAAGCGTTGCTTCCCGCACGTCGAAACCGGCCTGGCGCAGAAGGCCGATCACGCGCGAACGGGTGATGCCGGCAAGAAAAGTGCGGTTCGGAACCGGGGTAAGGACGACCCCGTCCTTGACCATGAAGATGTTGGCCGAAGCGGATTCGGCGACATTGCCGTTCATGTCGCGCATCAGGGCATTGTCGAAGCCGCGCGAGCGCGCTTCCAGAATGGCGCGGCCGCTGTTGGGGTAAAGGCTGCCGGCCTTGGCGTCGGTCATGGCGGTTTCCGGCGAAGGGCGGCGCAGCGGCGAGACGGTGAGCGTCAGCGGCTTGCCGGCATCCATCGGCGCTTCGAAAAGGCAAAGCGCAAACCGGGTGGAGCTGGCATCGGGCGCCACGACGCTGCCGGGCATGCCGTGTTCGGCCCAATACATGGGCTTGATGTAGATCGCCATCTTGCCGTCGAATTTCTTGACGCCTTCGAGTGCCAGGGACTCGATCTCCTCGGCCGTCATGGTTGGCTTCATGCCCATATTGACGGCGGAGCGATTGACTCGCTGGCAGTGCAGATCGAGATCGGGCGCCACGCCATCGAACCAGCGCGCACCGTCGAACACCGTGGAGGCCAGCCACATGGCATGCGAGGTCGGGCCGATGAGCGGCGGATTGCCGGGCAGCCATTGACCGTCAACATAGGTCCAGGTGGTTGATCGGGGTGCGGTATCGACGCTCATGATGGTCTCCTGTCTCAAGCGTTTTCATTCGGTAAAAACGCTCCGTCTTTTTTGTTCTGATGCATTGCCGGATGAAGAGTGCTGCGCGCTCTCAACGGGGCATGTGCTGGAAATCGGCCGGAGTGAATGCCTCTCCCCTGACGAGGTCAAGTTTTAATTGCAGCGATTTCTGAATTTGATGGAAAATAACAAAGCGACGGCCCCGCAAGCACGTTTTATGAGGTGAAACAAAAGGTTGATGAATAGATTCATCACAATAATTCATGCGTCGGATGATGGCGGCGTGATTTGCCCCATGCGATGCTGGCGATCTGACGGCAGTCTGCAGGAGGAAAATCATGGCATGGTCCGCCCACCAATATCTGAAATTCGAAGACGAGCGGACGCGTCCCGCACGGGATCTTCTGGCGCAGGTGCCGCTGGAGCGGGTGCTGAACGGCTATGACCTCGGCTGCGGCCCCGGCAATTCCACCGAGCTTCTGACCGACCGTTACGGCGTCAATGTCATTACTGGCATCGACAGCGATGACGACATGCTGGAAAAGGCGGCGGACCGGCTGCCGACCACGCGCTTCGGCAAGGCCGATCTTTCCCAGTGGAAGCCGGCGCAGAAGGCAGACCTGCTTTATGCCAATGCCGTATTCCAATGGGTGCCGGATCATCTCAACGTTCTTTCGCAACTGATGGACCAGCTGGAAAGCGGCGGCGTTCTGGCCGTGCAGATGCCCGACAATCTGCAGGAGCCGACGCATCGCGCCATGGAGGAAACCGGAGCGAACGGTTCCTGGAAGGACACGTTTGCAGATGGCAGGCTGCGCCGCAAACCCCTGCCCGCGCCTTCGGATTATTTCGATGCGCTGGTGCCGAAATCCGCGCGGGTGGATGTGTGGCACACCATCTATAATCATCCGATGAAGGATGCGGAAAGCATCGTCGAATGGGTCAAGGGCACGGGGCTGCGTCCCTATCTCACCGCCGCCGGCGAGGAAAACCGCGAAGCCTTCCTCGCCGACTATACGCGGCGCATCAGGGTGGCCTATCCGCCGATGGCGGACGGCCGCCTGCTTCTGCGCTTTCCCCGCCTTTTTGTGGTGGCGGTGAAGAAGTAGCTTCAGCCCGCGAAAGCATAGACCCTGAGGCGGTGGTTGTCGGGGTCGGCGGCGGTAAAGGTGTAGCCGAATTCCATGCCCGCCGGCTGCTGCAGCATGTCGATGCCCTTCGCCTTCCAATCCGCAAAAATCTCGTCCACCCGCGCATCGTTTTCAACGCGGAAGGCAAGCTCGCCGCCGCCGCCCGTAACGGATGCCTTCGGCTCCACGGTATGTCGCGACCAGAGGCCGAGCTTCATGCCGTTCTGAAGCACGAAGAGCGAGAATGTCGGCGAGGCTTCGACCGGCTCCGCGCCCAGCAGCGCCTTGTAAAATTCGGTGCTGGCCGGCGGGTTGTCGACGTAAAGGATGGTGAAATCGGGGTGGGTCATGGCTGTTCTCCTGTGTTGCGGATGAACGGTTTCTAGACCCCGCTGTTGTCAGTTTTTGTCAGCATGATGCCGCCGCCGCTGTTTTTCCCTTTCGCGCCATTCTTTCAGCAGCGCCTGGCGGCGGCGCGGATAACGGCTGTCGAGGGGACGGAAATCTTCGATGCGGTCGGCCCGGAAACTGCGGTAGTCCTGCCGTGTCTCGCACCAGCCCAGCACCACCCGCACCAGATCGAAAAAGGCGAGCGCGAAGGGCCAGATCACCCGTTCCGTCACCTCTCCCTTTTCATCGCGATAGGTGATGACGACCCGGCTTTCCTTACGGATCGTATCACGAATGGCCGCCAGATCGACATGGATGGCGGCAAGACCCTGCCCCGGACCGACCAGCAGGGTGGAATGATCGAGTTCCTCGCGCAGGGCATCGGGAAGCACGGCGCCGATCTTGACGAGCGCGGCGCGGGCGGCCTCCGCCAATCCCGCATCGGCGCGGCCCGCCACCCAGCGCGAGCCGAGCACCAGCGCCTCGATTTCCTGCTGCGAAAACATCAGCGGCGGCAACAGGAAACCGGGGCGCAGCACATAACCCACGCCCGCTTCCCCTTCGATATCCGCGCCCTGCGCCTGAAGCGTCGCTATATCGCGGTAAAGCGTGCGCAGGCTGACGCCGGTTTGCGCGGCAAGGGCCGCGCCGCTAACCGGCATGCGGTGGGAGCGCAGGATCTGCAACAGATCGAGAAGCCGTTGTGAGCGTGACACGCGATATTTCCTTCCACCGCATAGTCGGATCGTACGGTTGACGATCCCGGCGATAGACGCGTAGCGCCGCCAGCCGTCGGGTGCAACCATGCAAAAAAGGGTGGACAAGGCCGCCTCGCCAGCATGTAGATAGGGTGATGCTCTTTCACGCCCCTCCCATCCGCCACAGGCATTTCGAGTTTCCGCCATGATCGTTCGTCCAAAACCGAACCTGCTGCAGCTTTTCCTCATCGTGCGCGGCTCCATCATCGTCCGCATCTTTCCGCAGGTGCTTGCGGTTTTCCTGCTGTCGACGCTGGTTGTCTGGGCGCACAAGGACAGGCCGGATCTGGTGCAGGCGCTGAACGGCGCGCCCTTTTCGCTGCTCGGCATCGCGCTTTCGGTGTTTCTCGGTTTTCGCGCCAATGCCTGTTACGACCGCTGGTGGGAAGCCCGCAAGCAATGGGGTGCGCTGATTACCGTCGCCCGCGCGCTTTCACGCCAGAGCCTCATGCTCGATAGCCGGCAGGATGTCGCCGATCCCGTCACCCGCCGGCGGATCACCGATCTCGCCATCGCCTTCTGCCACGCGCTGGTCTCGCATCTGCGCCCCGGGGATGCGACCGCCACTGCGGCCAGCCTCGTTCCGGATGATCTCAGGGATATTTACGACCGCAGCCGCAACCGGCCGGACATGCTGCTGCGCGAAATATCCGACGCCGTCGTGTCCGCCCATGGCAAGGGGCAGATCAGCGATATCCAGCTACAGATGCTGGACGCCACCGTGCAGCAGATGGGGGCGGCGCAGGCTTCGTGCGAGCGCATCCGCCAGACGCCGGTTCCCTTCGGTTATTCGCTGCTGCTTCACCGCACCGCGCATCTGTTCTGCCTGCTACTGCCGTTCGGTTTCACCGATCTGCTCGGCTGGGCCACGCCGTTTACCAGCACGCTCATCGCCTATACGTTCTTCGGTCTCGATGCGCTGTCCGACGAGCTGGAGGACCCCTTCGGCACCGGCCTCAATGCGCTGCCGATCAATTCGCTCGCCACCACAATCGAGATCAATCTGCGCGAGGCGAGGGGCGAGACCGATCTGCCGGTCGACCCGCGCCCGGTGGATTACGTGCTGATGTGATATCGTCCTGCCGGGTTGAAACCGATCGCGCGGACACCAGTTAATGAAAGACGGCTTCCCCGCCCGGCATCCCGCGCCGGCCATGTTTTCAGCGAACAGGAGAGACATCCCATGTATGACGTCAGCGCGAATGGCGCGAATATTCCCGCCCTCGGTTTCGGCACCTTCCGCATTCCGGAAGACGATATCAGGCGCATTCTGCCGGAGGCGCTGAAATTCGGTTTCCGCCATGTCGATACCGCGCAGATCTACAAGAACGAAGGGGCCGTCGGCGAGGTCATCGCTCAGTCAGGCATTTCCCGCCACGATATATTTCTCACCACCAAGGTCTGGGTGGACCGCTTCCGCCACGACGATTTTCTCGCTTCCGTCGATGAAAGCCTTGCGAAACTGAAGACCGACTATGTCGATCTGCTGCTGCTGCACTGGCCGAAGAGCGACGTGCCGCTTGCCGAGCGCATGGGCGCGCTGAACGCGGTGCGCAAGGCCGGCAAGGCGCGCAATATCGGTATTTCCAACTTCAATGTGGCGCTGACTGACGAGGCGGTGAAACTGTCCGATACGCCGCTTGCCACCAACCAGATCGAATATCACCCCTATCTAGACCAGACGAAGGTGATTTCGGCGGCGCGCAAGCATGGGATGTCGGTGACGGCCTATTATCTGATGGCCGATGGCAAGGTGCCGAACGATCCCGTGCTGAAGGATATCGGCGCAAAACACGGCAAGACCGCCGCGCAGGTGACCCTGCGCTGGGCGGTGCAGCAGCCGGATATCGTAGCGCTTTCCAAGACGGCGACCGAAAGCCGCCTCAAGGAGAATTTCGATATTTTCGATTTCGCGCTGTCGGAAGAGGAAATGCGGGCGATCCACGCGCTTGCAAAGCCGAATGGCCGCATCGTCAATCCCGGCCACCTCGCGCCCGACTGGGACGACTGAGGCGGCCTTCCCTCCGCTCTGGTCTTATCGCTCGGTCAGGGCCAGCTTCGCACCCAGTGCCACGAAAGCGGCCGCGAAGCTGCGCCGCAGCCAGGCGAGGACCGCCGGGCGCGACACCACCTGACGCCGGACCGAGGCGGCAAAGCAGCCATAAAGCGCAAAGACCAGAAACGTCATGGCCATGAAGATCAGCCCGAGATCGACCATGCGCCATGTCGGCAAAGCCTCATCCGGCCCGATGAACTGCGGCAGGAAGGCAAAAAAGAAGATCGACAGTTTCGGGTTCAGCAGATTGATGAGGATCGCCTCGCCGATGACGCGGGCGGCCTTCCGGGGCTCCCTCGTATCGTCGATCTTCAGCGCACCGTCCTCCCGCAGCGTGTTCCACGCCATGTAGAGGAGATAGGCGACCCCCAGATATTTGACGATGCCGAAGGCGAGTGCGCTGGTGTGCAGGATGGCGGCAAGCCCGGTGATGGCGGCGAGCAGATGCGGCACGATGCCAAGCGTGCAGCCGAAGGCCGCGATGACGCTCGCCCTCGCCCCCTGCGAAAGACCGGCGGCCAGCGTGTAGACTACGCCGGTTCCGGGAGAAGCGGCGACGATGAAGGATGTGATGAGGAATTCGGGTGTCATGATGCGGGTGTGTCCTCTTGGGGTGGAGGACAGGAGCATGATGGTGCGTGGGGTGGGTGTCTTGGATGAAATTGCAGCACAGACGCTCGTCGGCGCGCACCGAAGTGGCAGGTTACGGTATCGGCCAGCCCACTCCGTCCTCATTCCTGTGCTTGTCACAGGAATCCAGTCGACGCGCGTCTGCGCGGCGGGAGGAGTCTTTTCAGCCCAAGGACTTGGGCTGGCTGGATTCCTGTGACAAGCACAGGAATAAGGGCGGAGAAAGCAGCTACGAAAGCGCCGCCCGGTAAACCGCCGGCGTAACCCCGAATTGCCGCACGAAGAACCGGTTCAGATGGCTCTGGTCGGCAAAACCGGCGGCAAAGGCCGCCTCGGCGGGCCGCGTGCCTCTGGCCAGTGCATGGCGTGCCACATGGACACGCCGTTGGAGAAGATAGCTGTGCGGCGTGAGCCCGGTCGCTCTGGCGAAAGCGCGCAGGAAGCGGAACTGGCTCATGCCGGCTTCCGCGGCGAGATCGGCAAGGCGGAATGGCCGGGATGGCTCGTCGTCGATGCGGCTTTTCGCCCGCTTTATATTCTCGGGTGCGGCGATTTCGCCCGGCTTCGCCGCCGTCTCCATCGCCCCCGCCAGAAGCGTCAGCAGGGTCTCGTCGCCACGAAGGGTTTCGCCCGGCCGTTCCCTTGCCGTCATGGCTGCAAAGACAGCGTTGAATGGCTTTGCCAGGGGCCTGATATCGACGGGATAGGCGAATTCGAACGCGCCGCCATCCGTCTCGCCGATATCGGCAACGGCGTCGCGGACGATATCGATGTCGAGATAGAGCATCCGCCAGGCGCGGCCGCCCTCCCCGAGCGGAATACCGTCATGCACCTCGCCCGGATTGACGGTGATGAGATGACCGGCGCCCGCTTCCACCATGCCACGGCCGGAGAGCGATTTCTGCGCGCCGCGTTCGATGAGGCCGATGCCGAACTGATCGTGCATGTGGCGCGGAAAGGAATGGTCGCTATCCGCCGCCACGGCGACGACGCCGGGCAGAATGGTTTTCGGCATCAGGAACCGGCCTTGGGCCATGAAAGCGCGCGCTCCGCAGATAAGAGCGCGACGCTATCACAGGATGCCCAGTCGCGACAGATGCGGCCGTTTAGGGATGCATATGGTTGATCATGGCGAAGACCTGATCGAAATTGCCGTTCTGCGCGGCGAAACGCAGCGGCTTGCAGCGTTCCACCACCACTTCCTTCGCATCCGGGCGATTTTCAAGAATATCCATCACCTCGGAAATGAAGGCGTCGAGCGGCATGGCCCTTTCGTCGCTCGCCTGCCCCTCGCCCATCAACGTCGTCTGCACATAGGGCGGCACGATTTCGATGACCTCCACCGGCATTTCCTTCAGCTGCTCGCGCAGCGCGACCGAATAGGCATGGATGGCCGATTTGGTGGCGCTGTAGGTGGGGGTCAGCACCATGGGCACGAAGGCGAGGCCGGAGGAAACCGTCAGAACCGTGGCGGCAGGCTGTTTCAGGAAATGCGGCAAAAGCGCCGCCGTCAGGCGAATGGGCGCGAGAAGATTGGTGGCGATGGTTTCTTCCGCCGTGTCGAGATAATCCGGTGCTGCGGCGATGTCTTCCGGCCGCATGATGCCGGCATTGTTGATGACGGCGTTGAGGGTCGGATGGGCCTTCACCAGAGCTTCGGCAAACGCGCGGATGCCTGCGGCGTCCGTCGCGTCCATCACCATCGAGGCCATGCCGGGATTGGCGGCCGTCACCTCGTCGAGCACGGCCTTGCGACGGCCGGAAATGATCACCCGGTTGCCGGCCTTGTGAAACGCCTCCGCCAGCGCCCGGCCGATGCCGGAACCGCCGCCGGTGATGAGAATGGTGTTATCAGCGATTTTCATTGGAACATCCTTTGCTTGTTGGCTGAAAGGAAGTTAGCTATGATACTCTCCAATCGAAAGTAGGCACCCAAAAGATTTATACTTACCCAAAGGAGAGTGTAAGATGAAACGGCACGCGGCCGACCCGGCTCTCGAGAGCCGGCGCAAGGTTCCGCCTCCCACGGATACCGATCCGGCAATAGAGGCGCTGGTTCAGGACATCATTGCCAAGGTGGCCGACAAATGGACGATGCTCATTCTGGAAGTGCTGGAAGAGCATGGCACGCTGCGCTTCACCCAGATCGGCAGGCTGGTCGGCAATATCAGCCAGAAGATGCTGACGAAAACGCTGCGGCAGATGGAAAGCGACGGGCTGGTGCGCCGCACCGTGCATCCCGTCATTCCGCCGCATGTGGATTACGGCCTGACGAACCTCGGCCGCACGCTGGGCAGCGCCTTTTGCGGCGTGTGGATATGGGCGGAAACGCACCATGCCGAAATAGAAGAGGCGCGGCGTCTGTTCAATGAACAGCCGCCGCGCACCGCTATGGAGTAGTTTCGCCTCAGGCGAACTGGCTGAGGCCCGGAACCGAAGCGATCACCTGATCGACAACCTCATCACCCGCATGCTGGCGGGCAACGGAGATGGTTTCCTTGGCGAGCGTGGAAATCTCGCTCATGCCAAGGCCCTGGCTCATCAGCTGCTGGCCCAGCCCCATGATGCCGCCGCCGCCGATCGCGCTCATCAGGCCGCCAAGCAGACCGCCGCCGCCGGCACCTTCGCCATTATACTGCGCCACCAGTTCGCTGGCGCCGGGAATGGCTTCGATCATGCGGGCGATCGGGCCGTCTTCCGCCTCACGCTGAAGAAAACCGAGAATCATGCCAATGGCCTTTTCGGCCAGATCCGGGCTGATTCCCGCCTTCTCGGCGATCTGGCTCACGACTTCGTTCATTCTTGCCTCCTGTTGAAAAACGACGCCAACATCGAATAACTGACGTTAACGTCAACGTAAAACAATATCATGCCGCATTCAAGCGGCGACGGTCAGGTGCGGCAACTTTCATCAAGCGGTTTTTCTTCATCGCCATCAAGCAGTTGTTGCGCCTTGAAACTGTCCTTATAAGATCATCACAACCAAACTATGAAAAGGCCGCTATCGTCAGAAGTGGCCACAACATGGTAGTGACGCTTTAAATTCGGACATGGCTTTTGCAAAATCCACCGCGATTTTAAGGGTCATGCACCAGCCGCAGGAGAAAATGGTCGATGTTGCAGGACGGACAGCTCTATATCGGCACCAGCCGCAATCCGGACGACAGCCTGAACAAGGGCGAATATCTGGAACTGAAATTCGGCAACCGCCACGGCCTCATCACCGGCGCGACGGGAACGGGCAAGACCGTGACGTTGCAGGTTCTGGCCGAAGGTTTTTCCAAGGCCGGCGTGCCGGTTTTCTGCGCCGATATCAAGGGCGATCTTTCCGGCATCGCCGCGCAGGGCGAAGCCAAGGACTGGGTGCAGAAACGCGCCGAACAGATCGGCTTCACCGATTTTGCCTATGGCAAATCGCCTGTCATCTTCTGGGATCTCTACGGTGAAAAAGGCCATCGCGTCCGCGCCACCATCGCCGAGATGGGGCCGCTGCTGCTTGCCCGGCTGATGGATGCCTCGGAAGCGCAGGAAGGCGTGCTCAACATCGCCTTCAAGATCGCCGATCAGGGCGGGCTGCCGCTGCTCGATCTGAAAGACCTGCAATCGCTCCTGAACTATATGGGCGAAAACGCAACCGAGCTCTCCAACCAGTTCGGCCTGATTTCCAAGGCTTCGGTCGGTTCGCTGCAGCGCGGGCTGCTGGTTCTGGAACAGCAGGGCGCGGCGAATTTCTTCGGCGAACCGGCGCTGAAGATCGCCGACATCATGCGTGTGGGCACGGATGGGGTTGGCACGATTTCGGTTCTCGCCGCCGACCGGCTGATGATGAACCCGCGCCTTTACGCCACCTTCCTGCTCTGGATGCTTTCGGAACTGTTCGAGGAGCTGCCGGAAGTGGGCGATCCGGAAAAGCCGCGTCTGGTGTTCTTCTTCGACGAGGCGCATCTGCTCTTCAACGATGCGCCGCGGGTGCTGGTGGAACGCGTGGAACAGGTGGTGCGGCTCATCCGCTCCAAGGGCGTGGGCGTTTATTTCGTGACGCAGAACCCGCTCGACGTGCCGGAAACCGTTCTCGCCCAGCTCGGCAACCGCGTGCAGCACGCGCTTCGCGCCTATACGCCGCGCGAGCAGAAGGCGGTGCGCACCGCGGCCGACACCTTCCGCCAGAACCCGGCCTTCAACACCGCCGACACCATCACCACGCTCGGCACCGGTGAGGCGCTGATTTCCACCCTGCACGACAAGGGCGCTCCCTCCATCGTCGAGCGCACGCTGGTACGTCCGCCATCCGGCCGTGTCGGGCCACTCACCGATGCGGAACGCAAGTCCCTGATCGATGTGAGCCCCGTCGCCGGGCAATATGACCAGGATATGGACCGGGAATCGGCCTTCGAAATCCTCACCGCCCGCGCCCAGAAGGCTGCCGATGCAGAAGCCGCCAGACGTGCGGAAGAAGAAAACGCCGCCAGCCAGTCCGAGAGCGCTTCCGGCCGCTGGCGCCTGCCCGGCTTCGGCGATGAAGAACCCGCACCGGCGTCCACCGGCTCGCGTAATGGCGGCGCACGCAAGACCGGATACCAGCGCGAAACGGTAATCGAGGCGGCGATGAAAAGCGCTGCCCGCTCGGTCGCCACCTCGGTCGGCCGCGCCATCGTGCGCGGGATCCTGGGAAGTTTGAAGCGATAAAACAGATACGCCGCCCACCCTCGATGGGGCGGGCGGCGCGTGATTGGCGGGACGTCACTTCTGGCGATAGAAGATCATGCCGCCGTGATAAAGCACATCGTCGACGAATTCGCCGTCGGCGGTGAAGCCGGTATCGTCCCAATAGTCGATATGGTTTCCCCTCACCTCATACCGTCCCTGATAGGCGCTTTTGCGGTTGCCCCGCGCCTCGTCATACCGGCCATTCGGCAGAAGTTCCTGACGAATGTGGCCATCGCCGGTGACCCACATGCCGATATAGGGGTGGTTCCGGGTTTGAGCCGTTTCGGTCATATTCACGTCCCTGGCATTGCTCGCTTTGCGGGAACCCGTATCGGCGGAAGCCGCTGCGAGCAGAAGCGCAACGGATGTCGAAACAATATTCATTGCCAATCCTCCTTAAACCGCGGTCGGACGGACGACGATTTCATTGACGTCCACATCGTCGGGCTGCTCGATGGCGTAACGCACCGCGCGGCCGATGGCGTCGGGCTTCAGGGCGATGGCGCGGTAGGTCTGCATCAGTTCCGCGGCGGCGGGATCGGTGATGGTGTGGGCAAGTTCGCTTTCCACCACGCCGGGATGAATGCAGGTGACCCGCAGGTCGCGGTTTTCCTGCCGCAGCCCGTCCGAAATGGCGCGTACCGCAAATTTCGTCGCGCAATAAACGGCAGCAGTGGGCGAAACGGCGAGCGCACCGATGGAGGCGATGTTGATGATATGGCCGGAAGAACGGGCCGTCATCTCGGGCAGAACGGCGGCGACGCCATAAAGCACGCCCTTGATATTGACGTCGATCATGCGGTCCCATTCATCGACCTTCAGGGACGACATCAATGACAGCGGCATGATGCCGGCATTGTTGACGATGACGTCGACCTGCCCGAACGCCTTGCGCCCTGCCTCCGCAAAGGCCTCGACGCTCTGTCTGTCGGTCACGTTCAGCGGCTGGATGACGACCTCGGCGCCCTTCCCGCGCAATTCTTCGGCAAGCGCCTGCAAGCGGTCCATGCGGCGCGCACCCAGCACCAGCTTCGCCCCGGCGGCGGCCAGTTCCCTTGCGATACCCTCACCGATCCCGCTCGATGCACCTGTGATGAGAACGACTTTGTTTAATGTCATGGCTTTCTCCTTGGTGTTACGGCCGGCTTTTCTAGATGCGGCCATTGCGGAGAAGATAAAGCTTGGGCATTGTCGTGATAACCGCCTCAATCATAACCTCAATGGGTAGAATTTCTAACCAATGAACATCGATCTCAACGCGCTTTCGACATTCTGCATGGTTGCCGAGGAACGCAATTTCCGGGCCGTTGCGGACAGGCTCGGCGTAACCCGCTCCGCCGTCAGCCAGACCATCCGCAAGCTTGAAGAAACGATGGGAATAGCGCTGGTGCAACGCACGACGCGCAGCGTCAGCCTGACGGAAGCGGGACAGCAGCTTTATGCGGATGTGTCGCCATCCATCGGCAATCTCGTTGAGGCTGCCAATGCCGCGTCGTCCCTGAGCGGCGCCGTGCGCGGGCAGTTGCGGCTTGCGGTGTCCTCGATAGCCGAGCGCTTTTTATCCGGGCCACTGCTTGCGCGCTTTGCGGAAATACATCCCCAAGTGCAGCTCGATATCGTCGTGACGGACGAGGAATTCGATATCGTCGCCGAGCACTACGATGCCGGCGTGCGTCTTGGAGAGCTGATCGCGCAGGACATGATTGCGGTGCCGGTGTCCGCTCCGCAGCGGCAGCTCGCCGTCTGCTCGCCGCATTATCGGGACCGCTTCGGCCTGCCGGCGCAGCCCCGCGAATTGATGGGGCACAGGTGTATCGGCTGGCGACCTCGGCCGGGTGTGGCGCCATACAGGTGGGAATTTGCGGAAAACGGCCGCGAATTCGCGGTGGCGGTGGAGCCGGCCTTCACCACCAACGACATGCAGCTGATGATCAAGCTGGCCTGCGCCGGTGCGGGCATCACATTCGGCATGGAAGAAACGTTCCGCCCCTATCTGGAAAGCGGGCAGCTCGTTTCGATGCTGGAAGACCACTCCCCGACCTTCGCGGGATTTTATCTCTATTATCCCAACCGTCGCAATCTTGCGCCGAAGCTGCGCACCTTCATCGATCACGTCCGCCTGTCGAGAGAGCGGTAGTCTGCCGGAGCCAGCCCCGGCAGACAGTTAGAAAACGGGATTATTTCTTCTGCGAAACCAGCGAGAAATAAGCGCCCTGCGGATCGACGCAATTGACGATCCAGCTTCCGCCGGGAACCTCCATCGGGCCGTTGACGACCTTGCCGCCACCGGTGCTGACGCGGGTGATGGCGTCATCGATACCGTCCACATTGAAGTAATAACCCCAGTGACAGACGGGGACCTGCGGCATGCGTTTCATCATGCCGCCGACGGCCTTGCCGCTGTAGGCGAAGATGCGGTACGGGCCCATCTCACCCATGTCGAAATCATGGTCCTTGGTCCAGCCGAAAACATCGCCGTAAAAGGCCATGGCCTCGTCGACATTATCGGTGAAGAGCTCGTGCCAGCCGACATGGCCCTGCTTTTCCTGCATATCCTCCGGAAAGCCGCCTGTTTCCATCGGCTGCGGCGTCATGATGCAGAGCACCGCACCGAAGGGATCGGCGACCACGGCGAAGCGGCCGATTTCGGGAATATCCTGCGGTGGACGTCTGACCGCACCGCCCTTTTCAGCGAATTGTTTCGCCGTGGCGTCCACATCGTCGACATCGACATAGGCGGTCCAGTTCGGGGGAATGCCCTGGCCCTTGTGCTCGTCGGTCAGCTCCATGACGCCGCCCATGCCCTTGCCATCGGCCTCCAGCACCAGATAGGGCATTTCCGGCGAGCCGAAATCCTTGGTCTGCCAGCCGACGACATGACCATAAAAGCGGGCTGCCGCTTCCATGTCGGGCGTCATCAGCTCGACCCAGATGAATTTTCCATGTGTATCGGACATTGTCGTCTCCTATGGAGGGTTTGGCGGGTGTGTTTCGACAAGCGCCCGCCCAGAATGCGGCGGCGCCGGTGGTTTTCGGGTGAAATTTTCGCAGGACCTCAGGCCTTACGGCGAAATTCCGATGTCATGAAGGTTTTGAATGTGCCGTCCGGCTGCCTGACGCTGCCGGAAAAGCTGCGGTGATTGTCGTCATGCAGCACCAGCACGTCGTGATAGGTAGCGGTGCCGCCGGAACCGTCGAAGGCCGGGCCTTCCGCTTCCAGCGTCAGGGTCTTGCCGTCCTCTTCCAGCCAGCCCTTGTAGACCCAGAGATTGGTCATCATCGACCCCACCCAGGTGCCGACGAAATTGCCCTTGGCCGGATCGAAACCGACCGTGATCACGGCTGTCATATCCGTGCCGTCAGGCATCTTGCCGGTGCCGTTGCCGATGATCCACAAACCGCCGACGGAGCGGACGGTCTCGGTGAATTGCTGCGACGGGTCGTCGGCATTGTAGTCCTCATGGCCGGAACTGGAGGTCATGACCCAGTCTCCGACGATCCTCTTCAGGAACTCATGTTCCTTCTGCGGCTTGGCGATTTCCATTTCCATTGTTGTTTCCTCCTCATCCGTCAGTTTCAGTGGCAGCAGGCTGCCGCCTTCGGCGCATCCTCATACTGGTCGTGGCGGCGCACCCAATCCATTACCTCTTCCTCGTTACGGCCTTTTGGCACCAGATCGAGCAGCATCAGCGTGCCGAGCGTCTGTTCCGCGCCGCGGGCGTAAGTGGAATAGGTGTGGTAAATCTTGCCGTCATCGCCCTTGGCGAAAACGCTGATGCCGTGCAGGTCCTTCAGGTCGCCATAGGGCGCCATGTCACGGTAATTATAGGTGATTTCACCTTTGGCCATGTCCTCGTCGCGGAATGAGGCCTGATAATCGTAGTTGAAATCGCTGCTTTCGGCCGAAACCCACGGGAATTTCCAGCCCATGCGGTTCCTGTAGTTTTCGATCTTCTCAAGCGGCGCGCGCGACACCGCAACGAAACCCGCATCGCCATGCTTGAGGTGGATCAGCGCGCCATCGACATGATCGGCGAAGAAGGAGCAACCGACGCAGCCCTCCTCCCAGTCCGGCGCCAGCATGAAGTGATAGACGATGAGCTGGCTGCAGGTACCGAACAGTTCCTTCAGCGATTTGGGGCCGGAAGGGGCATCGAAGATATAATCCTTCGTCACCTCTTCCCAGGGCAGCGCACGCCGGGCCTCGTTCAGCCTGTCGCGGGCGCGGGTCATTTCCTTTTCCTTCACCAGCAGATCGCGGCGGGCCGCAAGCCACTCCTCTTTCGAAACGACGGGATGAGACATGATCTTTCCTCCTTGGATCCGTCTTTCACCACGGCACCGCCCCGCTTTTAGCGGTGGGCACCGGCTATTTCTGTGCTGAAAGTCAATAAACAGTCTGCGGAGCATCAAGTTCCGCTTGACTAATTAGGTTGATATCAACATATTTATCCCATGTCAAACGCCAGCGTGATTCCTTTTTCGACAACTCTTTTCGTGCGGGATGCCTGTCTGTGCCTGCATGCGCAACGCGCCGCACGGGCTTTGGCGCGGCTGTTCGACAATGCGCTGAAGCCGGTCGGCATCACCAATGGACAATTTTCGCTGCTGATGTCGCTCAACCGGCCCGAGCCGCCGCCGATGGGACCGGTCGCCAATCTTCTGGCCATGGACCGCACGACGCTGACGGCGGCGCTGAAGCCGCTGGAGCGGCGCGGGCTGGTCAGCATCGAGCAGGACCCGAAGGACAAGCGCGGCAAGCGGCTGCGGCTGACGGCGGACGGCATGGCCTTGCTCGCCGCCGCCTTCCCCATCTGGGAACAGACCCATGCCGAAATCGAAGCCCGCATCGGCAGCGGCGACCCCGACCGGCTGCGCCGTGACCTTATCGACCTCGGCTGAGGGGATTGACGGCATGACGCCACTTTTGTCGGCGACAATGTCATCCGGCCGTCGTGCCGGGGAGCGAAACTACGAAGAAAGCGCAATCAAGGAGGAATGATCATGCGTGCAATCGTTTTTGTAAAAGCCACCAAAAGCAGCGAAGACGGCGTCATGCCCACGACCGAGCTGATCGAGGCGATGGGGAAATACAATGAAGAGCTGGTCAATGCCGGCATCATGCAATCCGGCGACGGCCTGCACCCCTCCTCCAAGGGCAAGAGGGTTGTGTTCGACGGCGACAGCCGCACGGTGATCGACGGCCCCTTCCCGCACACCAATGAGTTGGTCGCCGGCTTCTGGATCTGGACTGTGAAGGACATGGACGAGGCCGTGGCCTGGGTGAAACGCTGCCCGAACCCGATGCTGGAGCGCAGCGAAATCGAAATCCGCCCGATGTTCGAAATGGAAGACTTCGGCGACGCCGTAACGCCGGAAATCGCCGCGCATGTGGAAGAACTGCGCGCCCGTGTCGCGAAGCAATAAAGGCCGCTCAGGCGAGCGCCGGATTAAAATGGGAGGGTGCGGGCTTGCCGCATTCTCCCCCACCGCCTACCGTTGCAAAAGCCGTTGCCTCGAACAATCGCCGCTGTTAATGGTGAAGCGGTTCAACCCGTTTCAAGAAAGGAGGCTTCGCATGGATATTTCCTGCTTCTGGCGCAATCGTCAGCTCTGCCACCTTTTTGCCCTGCAGACACGTTTGCAGGGCTGACCGGAACAACCAACACTCTGGTTTGCCCAAAAGGCCGCGCAGAATGCAGCTTGTCTGCCGTTGCGCATGTTTTCACGACGGATCACCTCGAACCGAAACCCCGTACTGCCTGTGGCAGACCACGGTTCGTCACGGGTCCGTCCTGCCAGAGACGACTTCATGACCATCATCACGCTTCGAAACCTCGGAATCATTCTGGGCAAGCCGCTTTTTTCCAATCTCAGCCTCACGGTGAATGCGGGAGACCGCATCGGCATCGTCGCCGCCAATGGCTGCGGCAAATCCACCCTGCTCCATTGCCTTTCCGGGGACATGGAGCCCACCAGCGGCGATATCACCCGGCTGCGCGGGCTGACGCAGTCCATCGTCCACCAGCATCTGCCCGCCCCGCTGATGGAACGGACGATGCGGGACGCCGTGCTTTCTGCCCTGCCGGCGGACACGATCGACAGCGAGAGCTGGCGTGCCGACATTATTTTCGACGCCATGCTGGTGCCGGAGCCA
The DNA here is from genome assembly GCF_044626815.1 of Agrobacterium sp. P15N1-A. Lineage (NCBI taxonomy): Bacteria > Pseudomonadati > Pseudomonadota > Alphaproteobacteria > Hyphomicrobiales > Rhizobiaceae > Agrobacterium > Agrobacterium sp. P15N1-A. The sequence goes on from NZ_JBIUPF010000001.1 coordinate 740,731, forward strand.
TTCCGCGAGCGCCGCCTGGAAGAGCTGAGCGGCGGCTGGCAGAGGCTTGCCATGCTGGCGCGGGCATGGATTACCGAGCCGGATGTGCTGCTGCTCGACGAGCCGACGAACCATCTCGACCTCGAAAAGATCAATGTGCTGGAAAACTGGCTCGGTGAATTGCCGCGCGATACGGCTGTCATCATCGTCAGCCATGACCGCGCCTTTCTCGACAATGTCACCAGGAGCACGCTGTTCCTGCGGCCGGAAAATTCGGCGCTGTTCCGGTTGCCCTATGGCCACGCACGGGTGGTGCTGGAAGAAGAGGATGCCGCCGATGAGCGGCGTTTCCAGCGCGACATGAAAACCGCCCAGCAATTGCGCCGGCAGGCCGCCAAGCTCAACAATATCGGCATCAATTCCGGCAGCGATCTTCTGACCGTCAAGACCAAGCAATTGCGCGAGCGTGCGGAAAAGATCGAGGAGAAGGCGCGGCCGGCCCATATCGAGCGATCCGCCGGCAAGATTCAGCTCGCCAATCGCGGCACCCATGCCAGGGTTCTGGTCACTCTGGAAGATGCGCCCGTCTCGACGCCGGACGGAACGGTGCTGTTTCGCACCGGCCGGCAATTTGTCCGTCAGGGGGACCGCATCGTCATTCTCGGCCGCAACGGCGTCGGCAAGACACGGCTGATGTCGCTTCTGCAGGCGGCCGTATCGGGCGCGGGCCAGATACAGGACGGCATCAAGGCCACGCCCTCGCTGGTGGCCGGATATGTCGACCAGTCGCTCGCCGAGATCGATGATGACAGCACGCCCGTTTCACTGCTGTCCCGCCGCTTCGACATTGGCGACCAGCGCATCCATGGCCTGCTCGCGGGGGCCGGGATCGACATGGAAATGCAGAAACGCCGCATCGCCGCCCTTTCCGGTGGGCAGAAGGCCCGGCTCGCCATGCTGGCGCTGCGGCTGGCGGAGCCGAATTTCTACCTGCTGGACGAGCCCACCAACCATCTGGATATTGAGGGGCAGGAAGCGCTGGAGGCGGAAATCATCAGCCGCGAAGCCAGCTGCGTGTTCGTCTCGCATGACAGGAGTTTCGTGCGGGCTGTCGGAACCCGCTTCTGGCTGATCGACAAGCGCAGGCTGGTGGAAGTCGACGATCCGGAAGGGTTTTTTGCCTCGGCCTGATGGTTTTGAGAAGCAAACGCCCGTCAGCCCAAAAGGCTGGCGAGGCGTGGATCGCCGGCGAAATCCAAAACCGCAAAACCCGTTCTGCGCATCGGAAATTCGCAGAGCGCCTGCACCCCCGTTTTCGACAGGTGGATACGCCAGCTCATCCGTTCCACCGGTGTCTTCGCGGCAAAAGCCTTCGGCGACAGAACCGCGATGTTGAGGCCACCGGCGGGGTCGCGTACCGAGCGATAGAGGATAGCCTCGATCTTCGCCAGACGCGCCTGATCGGCCAGCGCCTGGCATGGCTCGTAATTCTGCAGATCGGTCCACAGGCGAGCATCCCGGCTCAGTTCCGGTTTCGTCAGGTTGAGCGCCGCAGCGGTGGCGATACGGGCGGCGAAGGCGGAATAGTCGGCGGGATTGGCGGGCAGCGGCGTGCCGGGCGATTCGGCATAAAACAGCAGCCGGTAAAAGGCCATTTCGGCGAGCGCCGTCTCCACCTTCTGGGCGGCGTAATAAACGCCTTCGGTATAGCCCGCGCGGCGGAAGCGCGAACCATGCGGATAGGCGGCTCCATACCGGAAGGGTGTGGCGAGAAGATAGTCGAAACCGGCGCATTCCGGCGGAAACGGCCGCTTGCTCGTCTCCAGAATATCTTCCAGCAGCGATTGCTCCTCCACCGTATCCACCAGTTTCATGGTGGAGACCTGATGCTGCGCTTCCACCAGCCGCCAGTATTTTCCCGATACGGCGCGTTTTTCAGACAGGAGCGCGTCGGGCGTCCAGATAGGAGAGGACATCGATCAATCCGGTAATGGTGGTCAGTTTGTCGGCAGGCACGGCGTTCAGCGCAACATTGTGATTGCGCAGCCAGTTTTTCGCCACGGCCTCATCGCCGCCGGCAATCGCGTCCAGCGAGCGGAAAACCCGGATCAGCAGCACCGCAAGCTCGAAGGATTTGGCGCCCGGCTCCAGCAGGAAATCGAGCCGTTTCATGCGCGACACGGTGGGGGCCGAAACGCCGAGAATATCGGCCGTGCGTGCGGCATTCAGGCCCAGCCGCTCGGCGGCGGCGATAACGGCCTTTGTGACGACCCTGCCCTGCGAGGCGGGATCCATGGCGCTTTTGGCGTGAATATTCATGGCGCATATCCTTTCCTTGGAAAGAATATAGCATTTTTCTTTCTGAAAACAAGAAGGCCGGGATGAACCCGGCCTCATTGCTCACATGGATTTTCTCCCGCGAATTGGATCAGGCCACCGAGACCGGCACTTCCGTGGAGGTGCGCATGGCGTGGCTGTACGGGCAGACGATGTGAGCGGCGGCAACCAGCTCTTCGGCGACTTCGCGCTCGACGCCCGGAATATTGGCCTTCAGCGACACTTCGATGCCGAAGCCGCCGCCATCTTCGCGCGGGCCGATGCCGACGGTTGCCGTCACAGTCGTGTCTTCAGGAATCTTTACCTTTTCCTTGCCGGCGACAAATTTCAGCGCGCCCAGGAAGCAGGCGGAATAACCGGCTGCGAAAAGCTGCTCCGGATTGGTGCCACGGGCGCCATCGCCGCCCAGCTCCTTCGGAACGGTCAGCGTCACGTCGAGAACGCCGTCTTCCGACTTGGCGTTGCCGGCGCGGCCACCGGTGGCGGATGCTTTGGTCGTGTAGAGAATGGGCATGACATTTACTCCTTCGGGTTGGTGTTGGGCATCTTATAACGCACAATTAAGTTGTGCGCAATATAGTTTTGCACATTGAATGAAATTTTGTTTTTTGCGATAATTTTCACGAAATTTCGCCGCGCATCCATGCGGCAGGAACCGAAAGCGGGGGCTGATTGTTCCCTTCCCGGTTGATTTTGGAGCAGGAAAATGGACGCAGAGGGCGACGAGAAGAAGATGGAAAGCCTGTTGAGGCTGGACCAGCAGATATGTTTTGCCCTTTATGGCGCGGCACACGCCTTCACACGCGCCTATAAGCCGCTGCTCGACCCGATCGGGCTGACCTATCCGCAATATCTGGTGATGATGGCGCTATGGGAAAAGGAGACATCCACCGTCAAGGCGCTCGGCGAAATGCTGGGCCTCGATTCGGGCACGCTGTCGCCGCTGCTGAAAAGGCTCGAACATGCGGGGCTGATTACCCGCAAGCGCGGCACGGTGGATGAGCGGCAGGTGCTGGTGGCCCTGACGCCGAAGGGCGCGAACCTCAAAAAAGAGGGCGTGAAGATCATGGCGGCAATCGGCAGCGCCACCGGCTGCGGGCTGGAGGAGCTGGTGCAGATTCGTGACCGGGTGAATGCGCTGAAGGACAGTCTCAGCCGTCCGTAACCCCAAAAAGACAAAGGCGGCACAGGGCCGCCTTTTTATTCGAAGCGTTTTCGGCTTATTGCCAGACCACCACACGCGCCTTCTGAGGCACGCGGTCGTAAAGATCGATGACGTCCTGGTTCATCAGACGCACGCAGCCGGAGGAGACGGCCTTGCCGATGGAGTTCCATTCCGGCGAGCCGTGCAGACGGTAAAGCGTGTCCTTGCCGTTCTGGAAGATATAAAGGGCGCGCGCGCCGAGCGGGTTCTTCAGGCCCGGCGGCATGCCGCCGTTCTTGGAGGAATATTTGACCAGTTCCGGCTGGCGGGCGACCATTTCGTCCGGCGGGGTCCATTTCGGCCACTTCTGACGCCACTGGATGACGCCCTCACCCGACCAGGCGAAACCTTCGCGGCCAATGCCGACGCCGTAACGCATGGCGCTGCCGCCCTGCTCCACGACATAAAGGAAGCGCGAGCGCGTATCGACAACCACGGTGCCAGGGCGTTCGCCGGTCGGGTCGACAACCCGCTGGCGATAATAACGGCGGTCGATTTTCTGATAGGGGACGGCGGGAATGACGTAACCGCCATCCTCAACCGAGCCGTACATGACGGCCAGTTCCGCATCGCTGACGCCCGGCGAGAACATCTGCCGGAAATCGCTGCCGATGGCGCTTGCCTGCTGGCGAATGGCGTCTCCCGTGCCCGACGAGGCGCAGCCTGCGAGAAGCGAAGCGGAGGAGATGCCGAGAAGGGAAAGGAAGGTGCGTCTGGAAAGATCTGTGTCGGTGCTTGTCATAAGGCCGGTTTGTCCCACATTTCGAACGGCTATATCGCCGTTGTACGTCATTTGTTCCGTGTCATGCGTATTGCGAAAATAGTTAACCGACCGCTAAAAGCCAGTCACAAGGCGCTGGCGGAATGGGTCCAATATCTCTTTCTTTTAGAACGTGTTCAGATAACCACAATCTGCGCCCCTTGCGGCACACGCTCGTAGAGATCGATCACATCCTGATTGAGCATGCGCACGCAGCCGGAGGACGTCGCCTTGCCGACGGATTGCCAGTCCGGCGTGCCATGCACGCGGTAAAGCGTGTCCTTGCCATCCTTGAAGATATAAAGCGCACGCGCGCCGAGCGGGTTGTTGAGACCGGGCGTCATGCCGCCATTGGCGGCGGAGATGGAGGCGAGTTCCGGCTGGCGCTTGACCATTTCATCGGGCGGCGTCCAGCGCGGCCATTTCGCCTTCCACTGGATCTTGCCGCGGCCCGACCAGGCATAACCGTCGCGCCCCAGCCCAACGCCGTAACGGATCGCCTTGCCGCCGGACTGCACGAGATAGAGAAAATGCTGTCTGGTATCGACGATAATGGTGCCGGGGGCTTCCGCCGTCTGGTAGCTCACTTCCTGCCGAAGATAGCGCGGATCGATGCGACCATAGGGAATGGCCGGCAACGAACGGTCCTCATCGCGGATCGGGCCATACATGACCCTGTGCAGCGGATTGGAGACCGGCAGGCCATAGGCCATCGTCTGGCCCTGCGGCTGCGGCGCGTTAGAACCCTGCACCTGCGGGGCTTGCAGACCCTGCCCGCGCACCGGCGGACCGTATTCCTGATGGAAGCGGGTTCTGAACAGATCCGGCGGGCGCGTCGAAAGCTGGCCCGGCTGCGGCGGCAGTTCCGGCTGGCGATTGGAGCTGACGGAGTTGAAATTGAACACCGGCGCCGTTTCCCTGACGAAGACATCCGGGTCCATCCGGGTCGTATCCGTCACGAAAAGGCAGCCGCTCATGAGAGGCAGCAGGGCAAGCCCGACCAGAGAGGCCGCCCGGCGACCGTTTTTCAAAAGGAGTGCTATCATCTGAACCGCTTCATGGAATCCAATCTGCCGGCATGATGAACCGTGCGGCTGGCGCGAAGCTGGCGTCGGTTTTTCAAAAAAAATCGAAAAACCGCATTTTTCCTCTTGAAGCTCTAGTTGCTAGAGGTGCCAGATTGGCTGTCGACTGGAATTCAGGAGCGGAAACCATGAATATTTCGACAGGCATAAACATCAAGGGCAAAGACGGCGAGCAACTGACCTTCTCCGTTGGCGGCATGGATTGCGGCAGCTGCGCGGCGAAAATCGAAACCGCGCTTTCCCGCCTGCCGGGCGTTGCCGACGTCAAGGTTTCCGTTGCGCGCGAAAGGCTGAACCTTTCGCTCGCCGAAAGCAAAACCTCGGTCGAAAAAATCGAAGACACGCTGCGCAAGCTCGGATTCAAACCCGCTTTGCTGCCGCAGGAAAAAGTCTCCCGCGCAAAAGTCGAGGCGGATCATCACGGCCACGACCATGATGACCACGATCATTCGTCCTGCGGCGGCCACCATGCCGATACCGGAACGAGCGCCGACAACAGCAATGCGCTGACCTTTTCGGTCGGCGGCATGGATTGCGGCAGCTGCGCGGCCAAGATCGAGACCGCGCTCTCCCGCCTGCCCGGCGTTGCCGACGTCAAGGTTTCCGTTGCACGCGAAAGGCTGAACCTTTCGCTGGCCGAGAGCAAAACCCCGGTCGAAAAAATCGAGGACACGCTGCGCAAGCTCGGTTTCAAACCAGCCCTGCTGCCGCAGGAAAAGACCGCGCGCGAAAAAGTCGCGGATCACGACCATGACCATGGGTCGTGCAGTGGCCATCACCACGACCACGATCATTCAGATCATGACCATTCCGCGCACGATCACGCGTCCTGCGGCGGGCATGATCATGACCACTCCAAGCATGACCATTCTGGTCACGATCATTCCAGCCACGACCATGCGGGCCATTCGCATGGTTCCGCTCCGGCGGCTGCAGACCAGAGCGCGGAAGTGGGACATGCCCATGGCGCGGATGAAAAAGGCGCGTGGTGGCGCACCGCAAAGGCGCGCAACACCTTCACCGGCACCGTTCTGGTCGCCATCGCCTATGCGGCGGAACTGAGCTTCCCGGCATGGGGCGGTTACGCCTTCATCATCGCCACGCTGGTCACGCTCTTCCCCATCGCGAAGAACGCTTTCAACGCCGCCCGTTTCGGCGCGATCTTCACCATCGAAATGCTGATGACGATTGCCGCCATCGGCGCGATCATCATCGGCGAGGCGGAAGAGGCGGCCATCGTCGTGCTGCTGTTCTCCGTCGGCGAATTGCTGGAAGGTTTCGCCGCCGCCCGCGCCCGCTCGGGCATCAAGGCGCTCGGTTCGCTCCTGCCGAAAACGGCACTGGTGGAGGAAAACGGCGCGCTGCGGCAGGTTGCCGCCGATCAGGTGCGCATCGGCCAGGTGGTCGTGGCGCGTCCCGGCGACCGTATCGCCGCCGATGGCGTCGTCATGGAAGGCCAGTCGAGCGTCGATGAATCGCCGATGACCGGCGAAAGCATTCCCGTCGCCAAGGAAAAGGGTGCGCGCGTCTTTGCCGGCTCGATCAACCATGACGGCTCGCTGCGCATCCGCGTCGACCGCGCACCGGAAGACAACACCATTGCCCGCATCATCACGCTCGTCGAGGAAGCACAGGATGCCCGCGCCCCGACGGAACGCTTCATCCAGAGCTTCTCGCGTTATTACATGCCGTTGATCGTGGCGATCTCGGTGCTGACCATCATCGTGCCGCCGCTTGTCGGCCTCGGCGACTGGGATACCTGGATTTATCGCGGTCTCGCCCTGCTGCTGATCGGTTGCCCCTGCGCGCTGGTCATCTCGGTTCCCGCGGCCATCGCCTCCAGCCTTTCGGCAGCGGCACGCCATGGCATACTGGTGAAGGGCGGCGCGGTCATCGAAATGCTGGCGCGCACCGAAACCGTCGCCTTCGACAAGACCGGCACGCTGACGCTCGGCGAACCTGTCGTGACCGACGTGGTGGCGCTTGACGGCAATGAGGCCGAGCTGATTGCGCAAGCCGCAACCATCGAGCACGAATCGAGCCATCCGCTCGCCCGCGCCATCGTCAATCATGCCGAAAAGCCGGGCGTGAAGCCCCTGCCCGGCTCCAACATCAAGGCGATTTCCGGTCGCGGCATGCAGGGCAATGTCGGCGGGAAAGACCTGTTCATCGGCGCACCGCGCTTTGCAACGGAAGTCGGCACCCTCTCGAAAGACCTTTCCGATCGCATTTCCGCACTGGAAAGCGAAGGCAAGACGGTGGCTGTCGTGATAGTCGGCGGGGTGGCAAGCGGCCTCTTCGCCATGCGCGATGAGCCGCGCAAGGATGCGGCGGAAGGGGTGAAGGCCCTGAAGGAAATGGGCATTTCCTCGCTGATGCTGTCGGGCGACAATGCCCGCACGGCGCGTGCCATCGGCAACAAGCTGGGCCTTGAGGCGCGCGGCGAGCTGCTGCCGCAGAACAAGGTCGAAGAAATCCGCAAGCTTGCCGAAAAGAAGACCGTGGTGATGGTGGGCGACGGCATCAACGATGCGCCGGCCCTTGCGGCGGCCAGCGTCGGCGTCGCCATCGGTTCCGGCACCGATGTGGCGATGGAAGCGGCGGATGCGGCGCTGATGCGCAACAATGTCGGCGATGCCGCCCGCCTGATCGGCCTGTCGCGCGCCACCATGCTGAATATCCGCCAGAACGTGACCATCGCGCTCGGCCTGAAGGCGGTGTTTCTGGTGACGACCGTGACCGGCGTTTCGGGCCTGTGGCTCGCCGTTTTCGCCGATACCGGCGCGACGGTTCTGGTCACCGCCAATGCCATGCGGCTGCTCGGCTATTTCAACCGCAACAAGGGTTGATATTCCATTTGCGTGAAAGACGGCCGGGTCTCGTCAATCGAGGCCCGGCCGTCTCATTTACGGCATATTGACAAACTAATTGCGTCCAATAAATACCGCGTACCGCCGTTTCCACGCGCGTGACAATCGATTCCACGCGCAGGAGCGCTGAACTTGGCAAAGCATGGCTATAACCGTATCGCGTACCGCGCGATCAAGATCGGTGGAAACATCGCCAAGGTCATTTTTTCCATCGATTTGTTCATCCGGCCCGGCAGAAGAAAGATGCTTCCGCAGTATCAGCCTGCCAGACGCAGCCCGAAATCGGAAAAGGCCATTCCCCGCATCATCTGGCAGACGAATTACTCCAACCGGGTAACGACGCCGATCTATGCGAATTTCCTGTTCAACCGTTGGCTGACGCCGGAATTCGAATATCGCTACCATGATGACGAGGCGTGCCAGGCCTATATCGACCGGCATTTTCCCGGACGTTACGCCGATGCCTTTCGTCGCCTGCAGGTGGGCGCCGCCAAGGCGGATTTCTGGCGTATTCTGGTGCTGCTGCAGGAAGGCGGCATCTATCTCGATATCGATTCCAATTTTGCGGCCCGCCCCGAAGATGTGATCGGCCCGCAGGAAGAGGCCGTTTTCATCGCCATGAAAAGCGGCGAGATCACGAATTACTTCATGGCCTCCAGGCCCGGCCACCCGGCGCTCAGGCTGATGGCCGACCGTATTTCCCAGAATATCGAAGACGGAACGCTCGCCAGCGTCTACGACATGACCGGCCCGACGGTGGTGCATGCCGTCGTCAAGGAACTGGGGCTGCCGGTCCGCAATTACCGCGAAATGTGCACCCAGGGGCAGTTCACCAACAAGCGCGCCCAATATGCCGACAAAAAAGACGGCGCGTGGTGGGCGGAGCAGGCCAAGACGTCCATCGTCAAGAACTAGGGCATTTCCAGTAAAAGCACGAAGCGGTTTTACCGGACGTGCTCCTGAACCTCACGCGTCCCTGAAACAGCGGCACAGTTCGCATTTCAGACGAAGGCGTTGAAAAGGCGGATGCTTTCCTCCACCGCATGCGGCACCACGCCGTTATGGGTGCCAGGCAACAGCTTCTTGTCGACCTTGAAGCCGGATGTAAGGGCGCGATCCACGAAAAGCTGGTGATCGGCATCGAAAGGCCGCTCCTCCGTGCCGCGCAGAAGCAGCGCCGGACATTTGAGGCTGGGTCCGAAACAGACGGAGGAGCGCATGATGAATTCGCGCTCGTCGGTCTCGTCGAAACAGATCTCGTCGCTATAGCGGTTGAAGTAACGCCAGGAATTGACGCCGGCGGAGATGGGTGCTGCGGCGCGGAACATGCGGCTCATGGCGGCCAGAAGCGTCAGCGTGCCGCCATTGGAATGGCCGGCGATGAAGAAGCGGCTTCTGTCGATGCCGGGAAGGTTTTCCAGATAGGTGGCCGCCGCCAGCGCATCCGCCGTTTCGTCGTAGAAACCGGAATAATTGCCGCTCTGGCCGTTTTCACCACGGAAGGACGGCAGAAGCACGACATAGCCCGCTTCCCAATAGGGCTTCATCAGCGCCCAATGGCCGTCTCCGGTGGCGTTGCCGCCATGGAGGAAAAGTACGGCGGGTTTCAACGTTTTTGACGGCTGGTAATGGGAGAGCCAGGCGACAAGTTCGATGGAACCATCCGGCCCGCCGGGATAGGTGACACGTTCCGCCCCGGGCGGCGTGCCGAGCGCCGGGGATTTTTCCGGCGCAGCCATTTTTCGCAGTAGATGGGTGTGGAACCGTTTGCGCGCCTCCGCATAATCCTGCCGCTCCAGCGGCAACACCTCGGGCGCGGCGACGCCCGCTTTCGCACGGAGCGGTAAAAATGCAGCCGCTGACAGCCCCATGGCGCCGGCCAGCAGGCTTCGCCGCGTCAGGCTCGGCAAGATGGCGCCGCTCTCTTCCTGTCCGAAGGCTGAGGAAAGAAAGCGTTTGTCTGCCATATGTCACCTGAAGGGATGGTTGTAACAACAGTTCAACACTGCGGCGGGAGGCTGTCCAATCACGGATTCGCGAATGACAACAATGTATTCGCAGCCATCATGGCAATTTCTGGACAGTGTCTTTCCCGTTCCCGTGCCTGTCACGAAGGATGAGGGAGCAGCCAGGGCACCCTACACCTCTACAGCATCGATCATCGCCACCAGTGTAGAGAGCCTGTCCGCCTCTGCCGGCAGCTTGTCGGCACGCAGCCGCGCAATGCGCGGGAAGCGCATGGCGACGCCGGATTTGTGGCGGGTGGAACGGTTGATGCCCTCGAAGGCCACCTCCAGCACGAAACCGAAATCCGGCGTGGCGCGCACCGCCCGTACTGGGCCGAAACGCTCGACCGTGTTGTCGCGCACGAACTTGTCCAGCACCTCCAGCTCCGCATCGGTGAAGCCGAAATAGGCCTTTCCGACAGGCACCAGCTGTTCGCCATCCTCGCCTTCCGCCCAGACGCCGAAGGTGAAATCGGAATAATAGCTAGAGCGCTTGCCGTGGCCGCGCTGCGCATACATCATCACGGCGTCGATGTTATAGGGATCGCGTTTCCACTTGAACCATGGGCCCTTGGCGCGGCCGGCCTGATAGGCGCTGTCGCGGCGCTTGATCATCACGCCCTCGATCACCGGATCGGGAGGGGCGGCGCGCAGCGTGTCGAGTTCCTGCCAGCTGGAAAAGCCGATCAGCGGCGAGAGGTCGAAACGGTCATGCGGGGCGTGCTCGATAATGTCCGACAGGCGGCCGCGGCGCTCCAGATAAGTCTGCGCGCGAATATCGCTCTCGCCCTCGAACAGCAGATCATAGGCGCGGATGAAGGCGGGATAGTCATCCAGCATCTTCGCTGTCACCGTCTTGCGATTCAGCCGCTGCTGCAGGTCGGAAAAGGTGCGGGTGAGATTGTTGGAGCGCGCTGTGCCACCGATCAGCAATTCGCCATCCATCACACCTTCGAAATCGATCGCCTCCAGAACATCGGGAAAGGCGCCGGAAATATCGTCGCCGGAACGGGAATAGAGTTTTCGCGTGGCGCCTGCGCGGGACAATTGCACGCGGATGCCGTCCCATTTCCATTCGGCGGCGTAATCGGTCGGGTCCAGCGCATCGAGATCGCCATCGGAAACCGGTGTCGCCAGCATCACCGAATGGAAGATGGCGGGCGTGGCCAGCACCGGCCGATCCGCCCTGCCCTCCAGCCATGCGAAAAGCGGCGTATAGGGCGGTGTCAGCCCGTGCCAGAGGGTTTCGATTTCAGTGATGTCTTTCCCGGCGAAATCCGCCAGCGCCTGCCGTGCCAGCCGCGCCGAAACGCCTATGCGCAGACTGCCGGTGGCGAGTTTGAGAAAGGCGAAACGCGAGGACGTATCCAGCCGGTCGAGCAGATCGCGCACCGCGCCGCGAACCTCCGTGCGGCCGAGCGAATTCATCAGCGTGACGACATCGCCGAGGCGCGGGTCCTGCGCCTCGGCGTCATCCGCGCCGCCGATATTGCCCCAGACCAGCGAAATGGTCTCGGCCAGATCGCCGACATAATCATAGGAATAACGGAACAGCACCTCGTCCATCCGCTCCAGCACCAGCTCGCGCAGCAGTGCAGGCTTGACGCTTTTGAGATCCAGCGTGCCGGCAATCGCCGCCAGCCCGTAGCCCCGGTCGGGATCGGGCGTATCGCGAAAATAATCGGTCAGCAGCTTCAGCTTGCCGTTGCGCGAGGGGTTGAGAACGAGGCGGTCGAGCAGCGTGGCGAAGGCTTTCATCTCAATCCCCCTCATCCTCGTAGCCGACAAGATGCAGCAGCTTGGCGGCAATGCCCTGCAATTGGCACCAGCGCACCAGCGCCTCCTCACGGCCATGGGTGACCCAGACGGCCTGCGGGGAAATTTCCCTGATCGTCTCCAGAAGTTCCGGCCAGTCGCAATGGTCTGATATCACCAGCGGCAGCTCCACACCGCCTTGTTTGGCCCGCTGCCGCACCATCATCCAGCCGGAGGCGAAAGCGATGAGCGGTTCGTTGAAGCGCCGCGCCCAGCGCTCCTGAAAAGCCGAGGGCGGGCCGACGACGATGGCGCCCTTGAAGGCGGAAGGATCGCTTTTTTCGAGCGTTGCCGGGCGCAGATCACCGAGATCGATACCCTGCGAGACGTAATAATCGCAAAGCCGCGCCAGTGCGCCGTGAATATAGATGGGATCGGAATAACCATTGTCCCGCAAAAGCCTGATGACGCGCTGCGCCTTGCCGAGCGAATAGGCCCCGACGAGATGGGTCCGTTCGGGAAATTGCCGGATCGAAGTAAGCAGCTTGCCGATTTCCATGCGCGGCAGCGGATGGTGAAACACCGGCAGGCCGAAGGTGGCCTCGGTAATGAAGACATCGCAGGGAACGGTCTCGAAGGGCGCGCAGGTGGGATCGACGCCGCGCTTGTAATCGCCGGACGCGACGATGCGCAGGCCGTTCATTTCCACCGAGATTTGCGCCGAACCCAGCACATGGCCTGCGGGATGGAAACCGGCGGTGACGCCGTTCACCTCCACCCTCTCGCCTAAAGCGACCGCCTGTTCGCTGCCGCAGAAATCCTCGCCGTAACGGATGCGCATGATATCCAGCGTCTGGCGCGTGGCCAGTACCGCGCCATGGCCGGCGCGGGCGTGATCGGAATGGCCATGGGTGATGAGCGCCCGTGCCACCGGGCGCACGGGATCGATATAAAAATCGCCCGCCGGGCAATAGAGGCCCTTGGGCGTGGAATTCAGGAGCTGTTCCGGCTTCATATTCATTGAGATAGGGCCGCCCGCGCGAATGTAAAGTGCTGCGAGCATAACGCGGAACGGGCGTTAAATTTCCAGTGTCGGTGTTTTTGTTTTACGGGACCCATGGTGGTGAGACGCATTGCACGGCCCCTCCTTTCCCTCATTCCTGTGCTCGTCACAGGAATCCAGCCAACGCGCGTCCGCGCGGTGGGAAGAGTCTTTTCAGCCCAAGGACTTGGGCTGGCTGGATCCCTGTGACAAGCACAGGGATGGGGGTATGGTGAGCAACGTGAACAAGGTGCGTCAATCCCATCGCACCGTCTTAGGTGACAGCTCTTACTCCCCCGCCCCTTCGGCCGGCTTCGCCTGCACTGCCGCCGGCAACCGCACCGGTTTCAGCATCAGCGCCGCCGCAAGGCCGATGGCGGCGGTTGCGGCCGCAGCGAAGAAGAGCGGCGTAAACGCATCCGAATAGAGCGAGGCGACGGCGGCCTGTGAGGCGGCGGGGAGTTCGGAGAGCATTTTCGGCGTCAGTTCTTCGATCTTGCCGACGCCGGGAATATCCACCGCCACGCCCTTGAGGCTCGACGATACGATGGCGCCATAGACCGAAATGGCAATGGCCGCACCACCCATGCGGGTCAGCGTCACCGCGCCGCTGGCTGCACCGATATCCGCCTTGGGCGCGGAATTCTGCACGCCGATGATCGGTGCCTGCTGGCCGAGGCCGACAGCAAAGCCTTGTGCCAACATAAGGACCGCGATCATCCAAAGCGGCGTTCCGGCATGCATCTGCGTGAACAGCAGCATGGCGACGAGGTTGATGGAAAGACCCGCCACCGAGAAGGGCTTGTAGACGCCGGTAATCGAGATCAGCCGCCCCGCCGAAAGCGAGCCCATGACGATGCCGCCGGTGACGGCGATGAAGAACAGGCCGGCATGGGAGGGCGAAAGCCCGGTCGTGGTCTGCAGGAACAGGGCATAATAATTGACCATGCCGATACCGATGCCGCCGCTCGTCAGCGAGACGATCATCAACAGCGGAAAGGTGCTGTCCTTGAAGAGACGCAGCGGCACCACGGGTTCCGGTGCGCGGCGTTCCACCTGCACCCACAGGAAAGCGGCGATGACGGCGAAAGCGATGATGCCGAGGCTGGGACCAGCGATCAGCGAGCCGAACAATTCGCTGCTGTCAGCCCAGAAGACCACGCTGGCAATGGTGGCCGCCAAGAGGACCGCGCCGAGATAATCGATCTTCGGCTGGCGCGCCGGACGACGGTAGGGCAGCATCAACGCCAGACCCGCAATGACGATAATGCCGAGCGGCAGGTTGATGAGGAAGATCGACCGCCAGCCGAACAGGTCGCTCATCGTGCCGCCGAGGATCGGGCCGACGCTGCCTGACGCCATGATGGTGAGGCTGGAGTAGCTCTGGTAGCGGGCGCGCTCGCGCGGTTCGAACAGATCCGCATTGACGGAGAAGATCGACACCATGATGCCGCCGCCGCCAAGGCCCTGCAGAACGCGGGCGGCAATCAGCGAATCCATCGACCATGCCAGCCCACAGGCGAGCGAACCGAGCGTGAAGATGACGACCGCCGCGATCATCACATATTTGCGGCCGAACAGATCGCCGAGCTTGCCATAAACAGGCATGACCGCGCTGGTGGCCAGAAGGTAGGCCGAGCCGATCCAGCCGAAGCGCTCCAGCGCGCCGAACTCGCCGACGATGGTGGGCAGTGCTGTCGATACGATCTGGTTATCGAGGGTCGCCATGAACATGGCCAGCATCAGAAACAGAAAGACGATGAGCCTGCGCCGATGATCCGACACAAGCGGCGCCACGGGGGCGGTGGACATATCCATGAAAAATCTCGTTGGCTTCCGGCGGTTTTGCTGCGACAATTTGTGTGCTATCAGCATATATATGTCAATGGCAAGTTTTTGACATCTGTGCTAATGCCGCTAAATGTGATCGGAAAACAGCATCGAAAGGGACGATGAAGCGTGGCGACTGAGGAAAACTGGAACGAGGATCTGCCCGAGGACATCAAGCGGATCGGCAATACGATGACGCGCATGCGCATCATGATCGGCCGCCGCATCATCGGCCGCATGGCGCTTGCCAAGCTCGCTCCGGGTCTCGAACTTTCCCATATCGATGTTCTCGATATTCTGCGCCGGGCGGAAGGCGATGTGACCGTGGGTGCGATTGCCGAGGGCATGCGCATCGACCCCTCACGCGGCAGCCGGGTGGTGGCGGATATGGTGGGACGCGGCCTGCTGAAACGCGGCGTTTCCCAGGAAGACGGCCGCCGGAGCATCGTCGAAATCACGCCGCTCGGCACCAGTCTTTTGCAGGAGATGCGCCGGACGAAGATGAGCGTCATCGAGGATGTGATGGATGGATGGCCCGCGGAGGATGTGGAGACATTCGCACGCCTGTTCGAACGCTTTATCGACCGTTTCGAATATCGCCTGTCGCCGGATACGGACTTCTTCACGGATCAGAAAAAATCATAGTTGCCCCGGCGATCTGCAACTTCACTTTAAGAGGGTGAGACCGTAACGTGCCGCGCATCTAACTGGCCAAGGGGTAACTTCGATGTTGACGATTTACGGTGTCTACCGTTCCCGTGCCACGCGCACGCTGTGGCTTGCGGGTGAACTGGGCATAGAATTCAAGCATGTGCCCGTGATACAGGCCCGCCGCCTTGCCGATCCGCTGGCTGCGGATGCGCCGCTCAACACGCTGTCTCCGGCCTTCCTGGCCGTCAACCCGATGGGGACCATTCCCTGCATCGAGGATGACGGCATGGTGCTCTACGAATCCATGGCCATCAATCTCTACCTTGCCCGCAAATATGGCGGGCCGCTCGCCCCCGTCGATCTGAAGGAAGATGCGGCGATGCTGCAATGGTCCTTCTTCGCCGCCACCGAAATCGAGACCAATTCGCTGAAGATTTCCTCCGCCATCGCCGAAGG
Source organism: Agrobacterium sp. P15N1-A (assembly GCF_044626815.1). Classification (NCBI taxonomy): domain Bacteria; kingdom Pseudomonadati; phylum Pseudomonadota; class Alphaproteobacteria; order Hyphomicrobiales; family Rhizobiaceae; genus Agrobacterium; species Agrobacterium sp. P15N1-A. The sequence continues at coordinate 756,706 of NZ_JBIUPF010000001.1, forward strand.
CCTGTCGGAAAGCGATAGCGGCAAGGCCGTGATCGATGTCGCCGCCCGGCTGCTGAAGCGCCCCTTCCGGGTGCTGGAGCAGCATCTTTCCAGCCATGACTATCTTGTCGGCGACCGTTTCACCGTGGCCGATCTCAACGCGGCGGAAATCGTTCGTTATGCGCAGGGCCACAAGCCGCTGTTCGACGCCCATCCGGCGCTGAAAGCCTGGCTGGATCGTTGCCAGGCCCGCACAGCGTTCAAAACCATGTGGGACAGCAGGGCCGCCGAGGCGGCCTGAGCGGTTAAGCCGCTTTTCCCTCCGTCATGCCGGACCTGATCCGGCATCCAGCCAGCCCAAGTCCTTGGGCTGAGAGGAGTCTTCCCGCCGCGCAGACGCGCGTCGGCTGGATTCCGGCTCAGGGCCGGAATGACGGAAATACTGAGCCTCTCAGCCCCTCTCTCCCTCCAGCGCCCGCTGCACTGCCGGGCGGTCGTTCATGCGGCGGAAGTGGTCGTGCACTTTCGGGAAGCGGGCAATATCCACCCCATCGCTTTCCAGCCAGCCGGACATGACGAAAAGATAGGGATCGGCAACGGAATAGGCGGTGCCAAGAACCCATGGGCCGTGCAGCATGCCGTGCTCGATCAGTTCGAAGCACTCGCCCATGGTCTGCGGCACTTTCGCTTTCATGTCCGCAAGCGAACTATTCTCATTCGCCCAGCGGCTGCCGCGCCGGCCATGCGCGTGGGCGACATGCACGGTGGAGGAAATGAAGGCGTTGAAGGACTGCATCAGCGCGAATTCGAAGGGATCGTCGAGCGGCGCGAGCTTCTTTTCCGGCGCCATCTGGGCAATGAAGGCGAGGATGGCGGGCGTCTCCGTCAGCACGCCGCTTGCCGTGGCCAGTGCGGGCACGCGGCCCTTCGGATTGATCTTTAAAAATGCCTCGGAGCGTTGCTCGCCCTCCGCGAAGTTGACGCGGTGGGCCTTGTAAGGCAGGCCGGATTCCTCAAGCACGATATGGCTGGCGCGGGAGCAGGAACCGGGGGAGAAAAACAGTGTGAACATGGATATGCGACCTCCAAAGCAATGAAGCGCCCGTTTCTTCCTCATGCGGACGCCGCCCCTCGGCGGCCATGGGATGGCCGTCACACGCAGGGCACGTCATCATCGTGCCCGCAACCGGCCGCGTCAAAGGTTATTTAAAGCCCGACGACGCGGATATCGCCGACATGGATGCCGTTCCAGTTGCGCATCTGCCGGTTCGCCATGCCGCTCAAAGCCTGCTGCTCGGCGCTGCCTTCATCGAAATAACGCGCAAGCAGTGCCGAGACCATGGCTTCCGCCGCCCGCGTCGTGCCGTCTTCGCATTTCACCGCCATGGCAACGCCCTTTTCCGGCAGGGCGGCGACGAAGACGCCTTCAGCGCCGGTCTTTGCGAAGATTTGTCCCGGTGCGATCTGCATCAGTTTCGTGCAGGCGCGGCCGGTGCCCGCCACGTAAAAGGGCTCTGCCATGCAGGCCTCGACGAGACGGCGCGAGGCTTTCGCACGGCCTGCTTCCACCCCTCTGCCCGTCGCCATCTTTGCGAAACCGTGCGCCAGCCCTTTGAGCGGAACGGCATAGGTGGGGATGGAGCAGCCATCCACGCCACAATTGTCCTGGCCGAGAGCAGCACCCGTCAGGCTTGCCATCGTGGCGCGGATTTCCTGCTGCAGCGGATGATCGTAACCGACATAGCCCTCAGGATCAGTGCCGGTGTGGCAGCAGGCGCAGATGAAACCGGAATGTTTGCCGGAGCAATTATTGTGAAGCGCCGTCGGCTTTTCCAGCGTGCGGGCCTGATGGATGATGGTTTTCTGGTCGGAAGACCAGTGCGCGCCGCATTCCAGCGTATCCACATCCCTGCCCGCTTTCGCCAGCATCGAAGCGGCGAGCTCCACATGCGCGTCCTCGCCGGAATGGGAGGAGCATGCAAGCGCCAGTTCGCGGTTGCCGAACTGATAGGCATCCGCAGCACCGCTTTCCACCAGCGGCAGCGCCTGCATGGCCTTGCAGGCGGAACGCGGGAAGATGCCGCGCTCGATATCGCCAGCCGAAAACAGCACGCCGCCATCGCCATCCACCACCACGGCAAGGCCCTGATGGCGGCTTTCCACGAGGTTGCCGCGGGTGACTTCGACGGTAACGGAATTGTTCATTTTCGCAGCCTCAAAAAATTCTGATTTCATATGGTTGATACCGCAATTGATTTTTCGATGCACGGGGCTGTTCGTGAAATTTGCAAAACGTCTGCTGCTGGCGATTGCCGTTATCTATCTGCTTCCCGCGCTGGCATCGGCCGGGCTGTGGGCCATGAAAGACCATCCGCGCGGCTGGAACGCCGCAAGATGGTCGTCCTCCGGCATGCTGCCGGCGGCGTCCAGCAACAGCGAAGCCGCCGTTTACGTCTTTTCCGCCATGACCGGCGGTTTCAAGGGCTCCGTCGCCAGCCACGCCTGGGTCGTGCTGAAAAAGCCGGGTGCTGCGACCTATGACCGTTATGACAAGGTGGGCTGGGGCACGCCGATCCGCCACAATGGTTATGCGGCGGATGCCTACTGGTATTCCAACATGCCGCGCCAGGTGGTGGCCATTCACGGCGCGGAAGCGGAAAAGCTCATCCCGAAGATCGAAAAGGCGATTGCCGATTACCCCTATGGCCGGCCGGGCGGCTATCGCATTTATCCCGGTCCAAACTCCAACACCTTCGTCGCCCATGTGCTGCGCAGCGTGCCGGAACTCGGCGTCGTGCTCCCGCCGGATGCCGTGGGTCGCGATTATCTGCCGGACGGCGCGTTTTACCACATCGCCGATGACTGGAAGGATGCAAGCGTTTCGCTCGGCGGCCTGTTCGGCATTTCGGCCGGTGCGCGCAGCGGTTTCGAGATCAATTTTCTCGGTCTTGTCGCCGGCATCGATTTCAGCCGGCCCGGCGTGAAGATACCGGGGCTTGGGTATTTCGGCGTGGCGGGCATCCGCGCATAAGCGGTTACGTTTCGCTGGCCTGAGCGGCGCGCCGGGCGCGGATGCTCTGGGCGATGAAGACCCGCGACAGGCCATGATATAGCGGCTCGCGGGAGAAAAGCCGCGATGTCAGATATCCGAGCATTGATGCGGCCATGATGGGCATGACGCCTTCATGATTGCCGGTCATTTCAAGGATGATGACAAAGGCCGTCATCGGCGCCTGCACCACGCCCGCAAAATAACCCGCCATGCCTACGATGGCGCCAAGGCCGATGCTGGTGCCGAGCAGGCTTGCCATGGTGCTGCCGAAACCCGCGCCCACCGACAGCGACGGCGCGAAAATGCCGCCCGGAATGCCCGACATCATGGCCAAGAACGTCGCCGCCAGTTTTTCGATGAAAAAGAATGTCGGCGCGGCCTCGCCCTCGATTGCCGCGCGTGCCTGTTCGTAACCGGTGCCGAAGGTCGCGCCGCCAGTCGCAATGCCGATGATGGCGGAGGCAAGGCCGCAGGCGGCTGCGACCGCCAGCATCCGCTTCAGCGGCATGGTCTGGGCAAAACGGCGGATACGTGCCGAGAGCCTCAGGGCACCGGCGCTGAACAGCGCGCCGAACGCGCCGCCGCCAACGCCGCAGACCAGAACCAGCAGCCAGTCCATGGCCGTTTTCGCCATCACCGAACTGGTGCCGAAATAGGTATAGCTGCCGACCAGCGCCAGCGAAGCGAGGCCCGACAGGATGACGGCGGTGAGAACGAGGCCATTGGCGCGGGATTCATAGGTCTTGCTCATCTCCTCGATGGCGAAGACGATACCGGCCAGCGGCGTGTTGAAAGCCGCCGCGATGCCCGCCGCCGAGCCAGCGAGAATAAGTCCCTTCGCCTGCGCCATGCCGCCCCAGCGGGCGGCCTGCAGCATGATCGAGGCACCAACCTGAACGGTCGGGCCTTCACGGCCGATGGAGGCGCCGGAGAGCAGGCCGGCGACGGTCAACACCACCTTTCCGAAAGCGAGTTTCAGCGACAAAAGCCGCGAACGGTCCGCATCTTCCCGCAGGTGCCGCGCGGCGATCGCCTGCGGGATGCCGCTGCCGCCGGCATTGGGGAAAACCGTGATCGCGAGCCATGCGCAGAGCGTAAACCCGAGCGGCGTGATGATGAGCGGCAGCAGAAACGCCCATTCACCCGATGAGGTTACCGCAAAGAAAAGGTGCTGGGCTCGATCCGAAAGCCATGCAAACCCGACGCTGATAAGGCCGACCGCAATCGCGCCAATCCAGAAAACCGCCCTCGGCCTCCACACCCGCCACGAACCCCAAACGACACGGGAACGGCGGAGCATCTTCAGCTTTTTGTAGTCGACGGGCATGGCGGTCCAGATCGGTGATTTTGATGTTCGTCATCAGGCGGGAAGCCCGTTTATCCGCCTCTCGGGCGGGGATTGCAAGGTTTTGCATTTGACAGGTGGATCGTATCGGCGCATTCTGCATCGCAATTGCAACGCACGGAGACCCAACATGAAAACGGCAACGATCCCTTCGCTGCGGGTAACGGCGGATTTTCGCGAGGCTGCTGAAAGCGTGCTGAAGGAAGGCGAGACGCTTTCTTCCTTCGTTGAAGAGTCCGTGCGCAGGCAGGTGGAGATCCGTAAATCACAGGCAGAGTTCATTGCGCGCGGGCTGGCGTCACTCGAAGAAGCGGAGCGCACCGGCGTTTATTATAGCACCGACGATGTTCTTTCGATGATGCAAAAGAAACTTGATGCTGCGAAAGCAGCGAAGCGGAAATGACGTATGAGCTTCGCTATACCGAAGAAGCCTTGGCCGATTTTGATCGCATCTATGATTTTCTGATCGCCCACGACATCGACGTGGCTGAGAAAGCAATCCGCGCCATAAGAGCAGGACTGGAGATTCTCGGCGATTTTCCCTTCAGTTGCCGCAAGGCATCCCCGGAAAACGGCCTGATACGCGAACTCCTCATACCGTTCGGCTCATCAGGCTATATCGTGCTGTTCCGCATTGATGGCCCGCAAACCGTCACCATTGCCGCCGTCCGCCACCAGCGCGAGGACGATTACCATTGATCCTTACCGGTCGCTGACGGCCGCGCGCGGGTTTACCCACGGTTCCTGATTGGAACGCGGCAGCGAGGTTTTGCCGAGAATATGATCCGCCGCCTTTTCGCCGGTCATGATCGACGGGCCGTTGAGATTGCCATAGGTCACATGCGGGAAGATCGAGCTGTCCGCCACCCGCAAACCCTCCACGCCGATGACCCGGCATTCGGGATCGACGACGGCCATCGGGTCGTCCCTGTCACCCATCCGGCAGGTGCCGCAGGGGTGATAGGCGCTTTCCAGATGCTCCCGCAAAAAGGCATCGATCTCCTCATCCGTCTCCACATTTTCGCCGGGCTGGATTTCCGGTCCGCGAAAATCGTCAAAGGCTTTCTGGCTGAAGATGTCGCGCGTCAGGCGCACGCAATGGCGGAATTTTTCCCAGTCTTCCGGGTGGCTCATATAGTTGAAGCGGATGACCGGATCGTCCTTCGGATCGGCCGAGCGCAATGTGACATTGCCGCGCGATTTCGACAGGTTGTAGCCGACATGCACCTGAAAGCCGTGGCTTTTCGCCGCCGCCTTGCCGTCATAGGAAATGGCGACCGGCAGGAAATGATACTGGATATCCGGCTGCTTCAGACCGGGAGCGGAGCGCAGGAAGGCGCAGGCCTCGAACTGGTTGGAAGCGCCAAGCCCGCCTTTCGATAGCAGCCACTGCGCACCTGCCACGCCCTGCCAGAACCATGGCAGCCAGGAATAGAGCGAGACCGGCTTGGTGGAGACCTGCTGGAAATAAAACTCCATATGGTCCTGAAGATTTGCGCCCACGCCCGGACGATCCGCCTTCACCTCGATGCCCATGTCTTTCAGATGGGCTGCGGGGCCGATACCTGAGAGCATCAGCAGCTTCGGTGAATTGAAGGAGGATGCCGAGACGATGACCTCGCGATTGGCCGTAATGGTTTCCACGACGCCCTTGCGCTCGATCTCGACGCCAACCGCGCGGCCATTCTCGATGACGACCTTGCGGGCGAAACCGTTGACCAGCCTGACATTGCCGCGCTTCAGCGCCGGTTTCAGATAGGCATTGGCGGCGGACCAGCGGCGACCATTATGGATGGTCTGCTCCATCAGGCCGAAACCCTCCTGCTTGGAGCCGTTGTAATCGTCGGTCAGTTCGAAACCGGCCTGCGCGCCGGCCTGAATGAACGCGTGGAACAGCGGATTGTTGACCGGACCGCGCTGCACATGCAGCGGCCCATCCGTGCCGCGCCAGCCCTCCTCGCCGCCATGGCTGTGTTCCATGCGCTTGAAGTAAGGCAGCACATCCGCATAGGCCCAGCCGTGCGCGCCAAGCTCTTCCCAGCGGTTGAAATCCTCGGCATGGCCGCGCACGTAAACGAGGCCGTTGATGGAGGAAGAGCCGCCGATGACTTTTCCGCGCGGCGCCGTAATCCTGCGGTTGTCGAGGTTCGGCTCGGGTTCGGAGAGATAACCCCAATTATAGCGCTTCATGCTCATCGGCCAGGCAAGTGCGGCCGGCATCTGGATGAAGGGGCCGAAATCCGAACCGCCTGCCTCGATGACGATCACCGAATAACGACCGTCTTCCGACAGGCGATAGGCGATGGCGGAGCCTGCGGAACCCGAACCGACGATGACGTAGTCTGCTTGCATGATTTGCTCTCTCCGGTGAGCGTTGGTTCCGATTGATTGCTGGCGGGTGGGGCTTACCCCCCGCTGCCCTGCCGGGCATCTCCCCCTCAAGGGGGAGATCGATCTGCGGCGAGGTCGCGCCCATCTCGACGTCAGCGAATGAAGTGGCGGTGGCGCCGCTTGCCGATCTCCCCCCTTTGAGGGGGAGATGCCCGGCAGGGCAGAGGGGGGTAAGCCCCACGCACCGCCCATCAATAAGGCGCGTCCACCTTCCCCGTGCTCACATAAACCGTCTTCAGCTCACTATAATGCTCCAGCGCCGCCGCCGAATTCTCGCGCCCGAAGCCGGATTGCTTGGAGCCGCCGAAGGGGATTTCGACCGGGCAGAGATTATAGGTGTTGATCCACAACGTGCCCGCCTCCAGCTGATCGACCACGCGATGGGCGCGGGCGAGATCGGCGGTGAAAACGCCGCCGGCGAGACCGAATTCGGTGGCGTTGGCGCGGGCGAGAACCTCGTCCTCATCATCGAAATCCAGCACGCACATGACGGGCCCGAAGATTTCCTCGCGGGCGATGGTCATGTCGTCGGTCACATCGGCGAAGACGGTCGGCTGCACATAAGCGCCCTCGCCCGAGACATTGTTGGGAATGCCGCCGCCGGTGATGAGCGTCGCGCCCTCTGCCTTGCCCTTTTCGATATAGGAAAGGACTTTCTCCTGCTGGGCCCTGGAGACCAGCGGGCCGAGATGGGTGGCGTAATCGAGCGGATCGCCGAGGATCATCGCCTCGGTGCGGCGCTTCAGATTGTCGAGGAAACGCTCCTTCGCCTTTTTCTGCACGAAGACGCGGGTGCCGTTGGAGCAGACCTGGCCGGAGGAATAGAAGTTGCCGAGCATGGCCCCACCGACAGCGCTTTCGATATCGGCGTCGTCGAAGACGATCAGCGGCGACTTGCCGCCCAGTTCCATCGTCACATGCTTCAGATGTCCGGCAGCGGCGGCAGCCACCTTGCGGCCGGTCGGGACGGAGCCGGTAAGCGACACCTTCGCCACGTGCGGGTGATTGACGAGCAGCGGGCCGGTATCGCGATCACCCTGAATGACGTTGAACAGGCCCTTTGGCAGGCCGGCTTCAATGAGGATTTCGGCGATCTTCAAGGCGCCGAGCGGGGTGTTTTCCGAGGGCTTGAAAACCATGGCGTTGCCGGCGACCAGCGCGGGCGCCGCTTTCCAGCAGGCGATCTGCTGCGGATAGTTCCACGCGCCGATGCCGACGCAGACGCCGAGCGGCACGCGCTTGGTATAAGCGAAATCGCCGCCGAGGGGGATGTAATCGCCGTTCAGCGCCGAAGGGGCGATACCGCCGAAAAATTCGAAGGCATCCGCGCCGGACGTCGGGTCTGCGACGATGGTTTCCTGAATGGGCTTGCCGGTATCCAGCGTCTCCAGCGTGGACAGCGCATCGTTGTGCTCGCGCATGATATCGGCGGCGCGTTTGAGGATGCGGCCGCGGGCCATCGGGCTCATCGCCGCCCATTCCTTCTGCGCCCGTTTGGCCGATGCGATGGCGCGCTCAACGATGGCAGGCGTTGCCGCATGCAGCCTCGCGATCACCTCGCCGGTGGCCGGAAAGATACTCTCGAACTGCGTGCCGGCCGTGTCTTCGACATAGTCGCCGTCGATGAAATGCGAGGCTTTCGGCTGCGCCCTGAGCGGCGTCGCGATGGTCATGTCGAAGTCTCCTTAAAGAACGCGGATGGACGGCTTTTGGCGCTGTCCATCGGGAAATGATTTGAGCTGCATGTCGAAATAATCCTCGACAAGCGCCGGTGCGGAGGCAATGCCGAGCGGCGCCGAGCGCAGGCTGTGGCGAATATAAAGCCCGTCGATGAGCGCCGCCGCCCCTTCCGCGATGCGCGCGGCATCGTCCGGCGGGCAGAGCCGGTTGAGGCTCGCCATGAGGTTGGACCTGAGACGACGGGAATAAAGCACCAGCAGGCGGCGGGTTTCTTCTGAGCGCTGCGCTTCGACATAAAAGGCGAGCCATGCCGCCACCGTTTCGGGCGTGAACTGGTCGCTCTGGAAGGAGACATGCACGATGGCGCTCAGCCTTTCGCGCGGACCGGAAGCGCGGGTCAGCGCCGCCACGGCATCGCGCCTGAGATCGCGCAGCAGGCTGCGAATGGTTTCCAGCAGAAGCTGTTGCTTGCTGCCGAAATAATGATGCGCGAGCGCCGCCGACACACCCGCTTCCCGAGCGATATCCGACATCGTTACATTCAGCGAACCATGGTGGCCTATGGTGCGAAGCGCCGCATCCACCAGCGCCTTGCGACGCAAAGGCTCCATTCCAATCTTGGGCATGGGGGTCTCCTTGACGGATGGCAAATTATTCTTGATTGATCGATCAATCAATAAAAAACGCGCCATTTTATGTCGCTGATTTGCGATGGATCATATTTTCCACCGCCGGCGCGTGGTAGTTTCCCGCTCATCGGCCAGTGTGGCGAACCCCATGCCGCCGTTCGGCTCACGCCGGAAAAACTAAACCGTGATTTACTGCGAATTGGGAATGGAACGCGTTTCGTGCTAATATCGCAGATGATACAAATTTCGCTGGAAGCGGCGCCAGACGAAAGACGATAAAAACGCCCGCCATAGACCACGACGGCATCCGATCCGCAAACCGGACATCGAAGAACCGCTCGCAGCGTTTAAAGAAGGGAGTGATATCATGCCAATGGTGACAGTATCGATTTCCCCGGAACAGGCAGCAAGAATGCGCGAGGCCGTGAATTGCGGCGCTTACGCATCCGGCAGCGAGGTCGTCAGGGCAGCGCTGAGACTATGGGCGGCCTCCGCCGAACATGGCGTCGGCGCAAAGTCCACGCAGCCTGTCGAAGCGGACCGGGAACGCATGAACGTTGCGGAACTTTATGCCGCGCACACCGGGCACATCCGCCGGGCATAAGGCCCGGCGTAACAACCTTCCATATGGAAAGGGTTGTAACAAAACGTTCATCAAAGCTTCACAGTCGTGAAAGCTTTTGTTGACCTGTAATCTGCGATTGTTCGCCGCAAAAGAGACGGGTTCCCGATGGCGCATTCCACACGGCGCGCCACCAAGGGGACCGGCAATAGCGGAGAATAGAAATGCAGGCCGTCACGCTGGAGAACGATGTCATAAGGCGTTTTGCCTCCGGGCACATGTTTCCCATGGCGAAACTGGTGCTCGAAACGGCATTTCAGCCGATTGTCGAGGCGACGACAGGCACGATATTCGGTTATGAATCGCTGATGCGCGGCCATGACCGGCTTGGTTTTTCCAATCCGCTGGCGCTTCTCGACCAGGCTGCCGCGGATGGTGAGTTGAAGGCCTTCGAGCAGATGCTGGCAAGCCGGGCGCTGGCGAAATTTTCCACCCTGCCAGATTTTTCCTCCGCCACCCTGTTCCTCAATCTCGATGTGCGGCTGATCCCGCATGGCGACGCCATTCTCGACAAGCTTGTCGGTCATCTGGCGCGGGCGGGCATTCCCGCCTCCTCCATCTGCTTTGAGCTTTCCGAACGTTTCGACAATACCAGCGTACCCGAATTCACGGCGCTGATCGCCCGCATGCGCAAGGAAGGCTTCAAGCTGGCAATAGACGATTTCGGCGCCGGCCATGGCGAGATGAAGCTGCTGTGTGATTTCCCGCTGGATTACCTGAAGATCGACCGGCATTTCATCACCGGCGTCGACCAATTGCCGCGCAAGCAGCACCTCGTGCGCAACATCGTCAACATCGCCCATGTTCTCGGTGTGCGGGTCATTGCGGAAGGCATCGAAACGGAAGCGGAGTTTCTGACCTGCCGCGAATTCGGCGTCGATCTGGTGCAGGGCTGGCTGATCGCGAGGCCCACGGTCTTCACCAGCGAGCTGCCGGAGAGCTTTCCCCACATCAACCGCATCGGCGTGGCGCGGCGCAGCAGCCAGACGCTGGATGAGATTCTCATCCGCCGCGAAATAGAGCGCCTTCCCACCGTCTTCGAGCATGACAGCGTCGACAGCGTCTTCGAACTGTTCCGCAGAAATCCGCAGCAGGCGTTTTTCCCGGTTCTCAACGCCAATGGCGAACCGCGCGGCGTCATCAACGAATATCACCTCAAGGAATATATCTACCGGCCCTTCGGCCGCGACCTGCTCAAGAACAAGATCTACGAGCGTACCATTTCCCATTTCGTCGATCCCGCGCCGATTGTCGGTCTCGATGCGGATGCCGACCAATTGATGAACATGTTCGCCAGCATGGGCGGCAGCGCCTGCATCATTCTCACCGAAAACATGCGTTATGCCGGCATCGTTTCCGCCGCTTCGCTCATCAAGGTCATCAACGAAAAACAGCTGAAGATGGCGCAGGACCAGAACCCGCTGACGGCGCTGCCCGGCAACCGCGCGATTGGCGGCTTCATTGCCGACCGTTGCAGCGACGGCGACGAGGCGCGCTTCTTCTGCTATTGCGACTTCGACAATTTCAAACCCTTCAACGACAAATACGGCTTCAACGCCGGCGATCACGCCATCACCCTGTTTTCGGCGCTGATGCGCCGTTACTTCTTCGCCGGCGATTGTTTCCTCGGCCATATCGGCGGCGACGATTTCTTCATCGGCGTGCGTGACTGGACGGTGGAGGAGCTGACGGAAATCCTCGAGCGGCTGCTCAGCGATTTTCACGACGATGTCGCCGAACTCTATTCGGACGAGGACCGCGCCGCCGGCTGCATGAAAGGCCAGGACCGCCACGGCAATGAGCGGGACTTCGCGCTGCTGCGCTGCTCCATCGGCGTCCTCACTTTGCCGAAAGGTCTTATCATCGCCAATCCGGAGCGGATCGGCAGCGAGATTGCGGGTGTGAAGGCGGCTGCGAAGGAAAACGAAGGCGGTCTCGTCGTCCGGGTCTTCGGCGAGACAAATTGACACTCGTGACAAACGGCCTCCTTCCCTAAGCGGTGCATCTGACCTACATCTTCAGGCGACGCCGACACGTGAGGAGTTGCCCCTGGCCATGCCCGACACCAAGATCCTGCCCGAAACAATGCGCTTCATCGACCTTCCCTCCCATGGCGGCCCGGAGGTGATGCGGCTTTCGCAAGCGCCTTTGCCGAAGCCCGCGAAAGGCGAGGTTCTCGTGAAGGTCGAGGCGGCGGGCGTCAACCGGCCGGATGTGGCGCAGCGGCAGGGCATCTATCCGCCGCCGAAGGATGCGAGCCCGATCCTCGGCCTTGAAATCGCCGGCGAGGTGGTTGCGCTGGGTGAAGGCGTTACCGAATTCAAGCTGGGTGACAAGGTCTGCGCGCTCGCCAATGGCGGCGGTTATGCGCAATATTGCACCGTGCCGGCCGGGCAAGCCCTTCCCTTCCCAAAGGGTTACGATGCGGTCAAAGCGGCCGCTTTGCCGGAAACCTTCTTCACCGTCTGGGCCAATCTCTTCCAGATGGCCGGCCTCACCGAAGGGGAAAGCGTCCTCATCCACGGCGGTACCAGCGGCATCGGCACGACGGCCATCCAGCTTGCCAAAGCCTTTGGCGCGGAAGTCTATGCCACGGCAGGCTCGGCGGAAAAATGCGAAGCCTGCGTGAAGCTCGGCGTCAGACGGGCGATCAATTATCGCGAGGAGGATTTCGCCGAAGTCGTTAAATCCGAAACCGGCGGCAAGGGCGTCGATGTGGTTCTCGATATGATCGGTGCGGCCTATTTCGAAAAGAACCTTGCCGCACTCGCCAAGGACGGCTGCCTGTCCATCATCGCCTTTCTGGGCGGCGCGGTCGCCGAGAAGGTCAACCTTACCCCCATCATGGTCAAGCGCCTCACCGTCACCGGCTCCACCATGCGCCCCCGCACGGCCGACGAAAAACGCGCCATCCGCGACGACCTCGTCGCAGAGGTCTGGCCGCTCATCGAAAGCGGTCAGCTGGCACCTGTCATCAACCGGGTCTTTACGCTGGACGAGGTCGTGGAAGCGCACCGGCTGATGGAAAGCAGCAATCATATCGGCAAGATCGTGATGCGGGTGTCGTGACGCTCTGAGCGGCATCGTTGTTTTCATTGACAACACACGAAAGTGTTGTCACAAATAACAACATGAAGGCCATTCTGCTCGAAAAGACGCGCAAAGTGATCGACGAGACGGCCTTCTTCGAGGTTGTCCTGTGGCATCTGCCTGAGCCTGTTCCCGGCAGTCTCCACCCGTTCAAATATCGGCTGGCGCTGGTGATCAAAAGGAGAATGTGTTCTGCGTTATGACAATGAGCGCGGCAAAGGCGATCATCGTCATATGGACGGGCGTGAAGACACCATCGCCTTCACGACGCTCGAAGCCCTGTTCGATGCTTTTCAGGCGGATATGGAAAGGATTTTTGTCATGACCGCACTCACCATCCGTCTCAGCACGATCAAGGATATCAAGAGCCGCTTTGTTGCCGCCGGTAATCTGGCCATGTCCGGAAAGCCGGTGGAGGCGAAACCATCCGTCGAATTTTCAAGCTATGAGGACCTGCACCGCATTCTCGCGCCGCTTCGCCTTGCCATCGTCAAGGCTCTGGCCGGACAGGGACCGCTTTCTATCCGGGAGGTTGCCCGCCGGGTCGGACGGGACGTACAGGCCGTTCATCGCGACGTGACGTCGCTCCTCCATGCGGGCGTTATCGACCGGAACGAGGCTGGCATCGAGTTTCCCTATGACAGCATCCACTTCGAATTCGACGTAAAGGCCGCAGATGCGGCATAGGTGCCGGGCGTCCCCCAGAAGTAATCCCTCTTGCATTACTGACGAATCGTACTACCTTCTAGTTATGTTCAACGTATCGGAAGGAGGTGATCCAATGTCTAGTGAGATTTCGGTCTCTGGTGCAGGCAATGGAAAGGGTGTGTTTTCGACGGGGCAGCCCTCGTTGTAAATCTCCTGCCTTCGGAACGTTGAGAAACAGTCCCGGGTCTGTACAGGACCAAACTCATGGAAGGGTCGCTTTGGCGGCCCTTTTCCGTTTTTGCGTATTGCTTCGACGATTGGGGAAATCTGTGCCTTGAATGCCGGTGCGGCTCTCCCGCGACGAGAAGAACTCCTTTCAGCCCAAGGACGTGGGCTGGCTGGATACCGGCTCGAGGCCGGTGTGACGGAGAACTAAAGCATGCCTCCCAAAACGGTGCAGCGGTTTTGGGACAAAGACATGCTTAAAAACAAAGATCTAAAGCGCGTCGCAGGAATCAGATCACAGTACACCATCGAGTGTGGCGGGTGTCGTTACCCCCCTCTGTCCTGCCGGACATCTCCCCCTCAAGGGGGGAGATTGACAAGAGGCATTCTCGCCACTTCATTCTCGACCATCGAGAGGTGCGAGACGTCGCCACAGAACGATCTCCCCCCTTGAGGGGGAGATGTCCGGCAGGACAGAGGGGGGTAACGACACCCAGCACCGTCGATGATTTCAACTGTGGTGTACTGTGGAATCAGATTAAATGTGACGCGCGTTAGAAAGCGACAAATCATTGACCGTCGACTGCGGTCACCTCTTCTTTATTTCTTCCCGAACACCTTCCACCGCGTCGGCCGGAAGCGCAGTTCCGCGCCCACGGCCACGGCGGCGTTGAGCGGCACTTCGATTTCGAGGTGATAGGGTTCATGGCCGTTATTGGCGATGTCGATTTCGGCGATGCGGGTGCCCGCGAGGCGGCGACAGGTGGTGACCTTGCCGTAAAGCGCGTCCTTCTCTTGCGTCAGCACCACATCTTCCGGGCGGAAGAAAAGCTCGCCCTCGCCAGAGCCGCTCTCGTCGATGCCGATGCTTTCGCCCTGAAACAACACGTGGCCGTCGCGGATCGTCACCGGCAGGCTGGAGGATTCGCCGATGAAGGAGAAAACGAACGGGGAGTTGGGCGTGTCGTAGACATCGTCCGCCGTGCCGACCTGTTCGATCTTGCCCTGGCTCATGACGACGACGCGGTCTGCCAGTTCCAGCGCCTCTTCCTGATCGTGGGTCACGAAGACGGTGGTGTGGCCGGTGCGGTCATGGAATTCGCGCAGCCAGCGGCGCAGCTCCTTGCGCACCTTGGCGTCGAGCGCGCCGAAGGGTTCATCGAGGAGCAGGACCTTCGGCTCGATGGCGACAGCGCGGGCAAGCGCCACGCGCTGGCGCTGGCCGCCGGAAAGCTGCGAGGGGTAACGCTTCTCAAGACCGGAGAGGTGCACCATGTCGAGAAGTTCGGAGACCCGCCTGCGGATTTCGGCCTTCGGCGGACGCTTGGCGGAGGGCCGGACCTTGAGGCCGAAGGCGATATTGTCGGCCACCGTCATATGGCGGAACAGGGCGTAATGCTGGAACACGAAACCGACATTGCGCTCCTGCACCGTGCGATGCGAGGCATCCTCGTTGCCGAAGAAAATCTGGCCGGTCGTCGGCTGCTCGAGACCGGCGATGAGACGCAGCAGCGTCGTCTTGCCGGAACCGGAAGGACCGAGCAGCGCGATCAGCTCGCCGGAACGAATGTCGAGCGACACGTCGTTCAGCGCCGGAAAGCGGTCGAACTGCTTGGTGATGCCGGAAACTTTCACTTCCATGAAGATGCCTTTCAATGCTTGCCGGCTGCGTTGCCCGCGCCAAAGCGTATTTCGAGAATGGTTTTGAGAATGAGCGTCACGAGCGCCAGACCGGCGAGCAGCGTCGCCACCGCAAAGGCCGCGCCCATATTGTACTCATTATAGAGTATCTCGACATGCAGCGGCATGGTGTTGGTTTCGCCACGAATATGGCCCGAGACCACCGAGACGGCGCCGAACTCGCCCATGGCGCGGGCGTTGCAGAGCAGCACCCCGTAAAGCAGGCCCCATTTGATATTCGGCAACGTGACATACCAGAAGGTCTGCCAGCCGGAAGCGCCGAGCGAAATCGCCGCCTCCTCGTCGCCATTGCCCTGATCCTGCATCAGCGGGATGAGTTCGCGCGCGACGAAGGGAAAGGTGACGAAGATGGTGGCGAGCACGATGCCCGGCACGGCGAAGAGGATCTCGATGCCGTAGCTCTTCAGCCATGGCCCCAGCACGCTGTGGGATGAGAACAGGATGACATAGACGAGGCCGGAAATGACCGGCGAGATCGAGAACGGCAGGTCTATCAGCGTGATCAGGAATGCCTTGCCCTTGAACTCGAATTTCGCAATCGCCCAGGCGGCCATCACCCCGAAGACCAGGTTGAGCGGCACGGAAATGGCGGCGACAAGCAGCGTCAGGCGAATGGCGGAGAGTGCATCCGGCTCGACAATCGCCTCCCAGAAGCTTTCCGCACCCTTGCGGAAGGCTTCGAAGAAGACCGAGACCAACGGCAGAACCAGAAAGGCGGCGAGGAAGACGAAGGCAATCGCGATCAACGCCAGCCGGGCGGGAAAGCTCTCGCTGGCGGGGTCGCGGAACGGCCGGGGGGACGTGCGGGAAGCGGTCTCAGACATAACCGTACCTCTTGCGGCTCCAGGCCTGAATGAGATTGATGAGGAACAGCATGGCAAACGAGATGATCAGCATGATGGTGGCGATGCCGGTCGCGGCCGCATAATTGAATTCTTCCAGCCGGATGACGATGAGGAGCGGCGCGATTTCCGAGACGTAGGGAATATTGCCGGCGATGAAGATGACCGAGCCATATTCGCCGACGCCGCGTGCGAAGGCGAGCGCGAAACCCGTGAGGATCGCGGGTGTGAGGCTCGGCAGCAGAACGCGGGTGATGGTCTGGAAACGGTTGGCGCCAAGCGTGGCGGCCACCTCCTCCACCTGCCGGTCGATTTCTTCCATGACCGGCTGCACGGTGCGCACCACGAATGGCAGGCCGATGAAGATCAGCGCGATGACAATGCCGGTCGGCGTGAACGCGATCTTGATGCCGAAGGGTTCGAACAGCGAACCGACCCAGCCGCGATTGGCGTAAAGCGTGGTAAGCGCGATACCGGCCACTGCCGTCGGCAGGGCGAAAGGCAGATCGACGATGGCATCGATGAAGCGGCGGCCGGGAAAACGGTAACGCGTCAGCACCCAGGCAACGATGACGCCGAAGACCGCGTTGACCAGCGCGGCAAGAAATGCCGTTCCGAAACTGACACGCAGCGCATTCAGCGTGCGGCTATCCGTGGCAATCGCAATGAAATCTGAAAAACCCAGTTTCGCCGTGGACCAGACAAGGCCGCCAAGCGGAATAAGAATGATGAGAAACAGATAGGTCACTGTGTAACCAAGCGTCAGGCCGAAGCCCGGTATGACGCTCGACTGCCGCCATTTCCACCTGTTTCCGGAAGTATTATTGCTCATCAAGGCTCCGGATAATCTTTAGTTTGGCGCATTTCCGGACAGGAAACCGGGGTCCGCTTTCCTGGAAATGCTCTCTGGGAGCCGGTGTTCCCCGGCGTTTATTATAAAGTATCGACCGGCACGGTGTCCGGTCGATCGGGTTTTTGTTTTCTGTTGTCCGTACGGACGCGGGCGATCTCTTTTCAGCCCATCATCCGCTTACTTTGCGGGCTTGTAAATCTGGTCGAAGATGCCGCCGTCACCAAAATGTTCAGGCTGCGCCTTTGCCCAACCGCCAAACTGCGGGTCGTCAATGGTGACGAGCTTGATGTCGGGCAGCTGCTTGAGCAGATCCTTGGAGACGACAGCCGGGTTGGACGGACGGTAGAAGTGCTTCGCCGCAATATTCTGGCCCTCGTCGGAATAGAGATACTGCAGATAGGCTTCCGCCGCCTTGCGGGTGCCCTTGGCGTCGACATTGGCATCGACAACGGCGACCGGCGGTTCGGCAAGGATCGAGATCGGCGGCACGACGATATCGAAGGCGTCAGCGCCGAATTCCTGGCCGGCGAGATAGGCTTCGTTTTCCCAGGCGAGCAGCACGTCGCCGATCTGGCGCTGGGCGAAGGTCACCGTGGAGCCGCGGGCGCCGGTGTCGAGAACCGGGGCGCGCTTGTAGAGCTCGCCCACATAGGCCTTGATCTTGTCCTGATCGCCCTTGAATTCTTCGTTTGCCCAGGCCCAGGCCGCCAGATAGTTCCAGCGCGCACCGCCCGAGGTCTTCGGGTTCGGCGTGACGATCTGCACGTCGCCCTTCACCAGATCGCCCCAGTTATGGATGCCCTTGGGGTTACCCTTGCGGACCAGGAAAACGATGGTGGAAGTGTAGGGCGAGGAATTATGCGGCAGGCGGGTGCGCCAGTCCTTGTTGATCTTGCCGGAATTTTGAACGATGGCGTCGATATCGCTCTGCAGCGCCAGCGTCACCACATCCGCTTCCAGACCGTCGATGACCGAGCGCGCCTGCTTGCCGGAGCCGCCATGCGACTGCTGGATGGTGACATCCTCACCGGTATCGGCCTTCCACTTCTTGGCGAAGGCTTCGTTGAAGTCCTTGTAGAGTTCACGGGTCGGATCGTAGGACACGTTGAGCAGCTTGGTCTGCGCGGCGGCCGAGCCAGCGCCGCCAAGTGCCAGTGAGAGGCTAAGCGCAACAACGCTCAAACCGGACAGAAGCTTGGACATCGGTATTCCCTCCTGATTGCGATGGCTTAACTCTACCGGTTGAGTAGAGTTGGTCAATGAGGCCGAATACGATCGAAAAAGTGTTTCCCGAGAGCGTTTTCCCGGGCAACAAATACAGCGCAGCATAAGCGAAAGGCGCAACAAGCGTCGTGTAAAACTTTGCTGAATGCAAAACCGTTTCACATTTTTGACGATTTTTTGCGCTGACGGCGAAAAATATTATGGGGTTTTAGACGATTTTTTCGTTTGGAAGGAACGAGGCAGGGGGATCATTACAATCTCCTCATCCGTCATTGCAAATTCTCGACAGCGAAACGTGAAAAAAGACGAGTGTCAGGCCGTCAAAAGCTCGGGCACTTCGACACCCGCCACCGCATCGGCGATGGTGGTGTTGAAAAGGATGTTGCGCGTCGCATCGGCCACGCGGGCAAAGACGTGGCGGATTTCGCACTGCTTTTCACCGTCGCAATCCTCGCAGCGGCGATAGGCGGTCTGCGACAGGCAGGGCAAGGGGGCAAGCGGCCCGTCGATGAGGCGCAGCACCTCGCCGAAGGTGATGTCTGCGGCCGGGCGCGCCAGAAGATAACCGCCCTGCTTGCCACGCCGGCTTTCGACGAGACGTTCCTTCTTCATTTCGAGAAGGATCTGCTCCAGAAACTTTTTCGGAATGGCCTGTTCGCGGGCGATGTCGGAAATCTGCACAGGACAGGCCCCGTCGGCCTTGGCCAGCGAAAGGAGCGCCCTCAGCGCATATTTTGCCTTCTGCGAAATCATCGTAAAACCAGTAGACCACAAGCCCGGAAACCCGGCAATTCCGGCTTAGCGCAGAAGTTGTCACAATTCAAATCCAAGCTGCGAAGAAGGTGAACGGGTATCTTTTGCTCATACCCTGCGCGCGTGAGGCATTTTTGCTCTCAAGTGCAGCGCACAAAGACTGTCATTTCTGTTCGCGGATAAGGATTTCAACAATAATCGGCCATGGAAATCCCGGACGTGACAATGACGATCAATTCAGCAAATGCCTCTGCCGATGCCGCTTCCCTCGATGCCACGCTTGCCGGGCTCGATCTGGCGGGTCGGCTTTCGTTTATCGCCGGCCTCGGCGGGCGGGCGGTCTTCACCACCAGCCTCGGCATCGAGGATCAGGTCATTACGGCCGCCATCGGCACGCATCGCCTGCCGATCGACGTCGTGACGCTCGAAACCGGCCGGCTGTTCAAGGAAACCGTCGATCTCATCGATGAAACTGAAGAGCGTTTCGGCATCGACATCCGCCGCTTCCGGCCGGAACAGGACGATATCGACGCCTATGCCGAAAAATACGGCCTGAACGGTTTTTACGAAAGCGTCGAAGCCCGTCACGCCTGCTGTCATGTCAGAAAGCTGATCCCGCTCGGCAAGGCGCTGGAAGGCGCCGCCTTCTGGATCACCGGCCTCAGACGCGGCCAGTCGGGCAATCGCGCCACGACGCCTTTCGCCGAATTTGATGCGGAGCGCAATCTCATCAAGATCAATCCCCTGGCTGACTGGGATATCGACCTCATCCGGGCGCATGTCGCCGAGGAGAACATTCCCGTCAATCCGTTGCATCAGCGCGGTTACCCCTCCATCGGCTGTGAGCCGTGTACGCGCGCCATCAAGCCCGGCGAGCCTGAGCGCGCCGGACGATGGTGGTGGGAAAACGACGAGAAGCGCGAATGCGGTCTTCACGTCGCCGGTGCGGAGCAGACATCCGCCGTTTCCGCCATCCCGCAACGATAATCATTCAGTACATTCCCGGAGTTCACAATGTCCAACGCAGTCCACGAGACGGACAGCAAGAATACTGTCGCATCCAAGCCGCCGCTCGATCCCCATCTGAAGGCGCTTGAAAACGAAGCCATTCACATCTTCCGCGAAGTAGCCGCCGAATTCGACAAGCCCGTGATGCTCTATTCCATCGGCAAGGATTCGTCCGTGCTGCTGCATCTGGCGCGTAAGGCCTTTTTCCCCGGCCGCATTCCCTTCCCGCTGCTGCACGTCAATACCGGCTGGAAGTTCAAGGAAATGATCGAATTCCGCGACAATATCGTCAAGGAATACGATCTCGACCTGATTTCCTACACCAACCCGCGCGGTGCGAGCGAAAACGTAACGCCCTTCACCCACGGTTCGGCGCTTTACACCGACATCATGAAGACCGAAGCGCTGCGCCAGGCGCTCGATGCCGGCCAGTTCGACGCGGCCTTCGGCGGCGCACGCCGCGATGAGGAGGCGAGCCGCGCCAAGGAGCGCATCTATTCCTTCCGCACGCCCGACCATAAATGGGACCCGCGCAACCAGCGCCCGGAACTGTGGAACATCTATAACGGCATGGTCCGCAAGGGCGAAAGCGTGCGCGCCTTCCCGCTCTCCAACTGGACGGAAGTGGATATCTGGCGTTACATCGAGGCGGAAAACATTCCGCTGGTGCCGCTCTATTACGCCGCCGAGCGCCCCTATGTGGAGCGCGACGGCATGATGATCCTTGCCGAAGACGAGCGGCTGGAACTGCTGCCCGGCGAAGAGATCAAGCACGGCTCGATCCGCTTCCGGACACTCGGCTGCTTCCCCCTGACCGGGGCGATCCGTTCCGAGGCGGCGACGCTTCAGGAAGTCATCGCGGAACTCGAAATCGCCACCGTTTCCGAACGGCAGGGCCGTGCCATTGACCGCGACCAGTCCGGCTCAATGGAGAAGAAGAAGCGCGAGGGGTATTTCTGATGAGCACTGCCGCCGCCAACACCCCCTCCTCTTCCGCAACCATCCTGCCCTTCGCAGAGCATTCGAAGGCGGCGCGCGATACGCGCCCCTTACGTCTCATCACCTGCGGCAGCGTCGATGACGGCAAGTCGACCCTGATCGGCCGTCTTCTCTGGGACACCAAGGCCGTCAAGGAAGACCAGGCCGCAACACTGCACCGCGACAGCGGCAAGCAGAACGATCTCGGCTTGCCCGATTTCGCGTTGCTGCTCGACGGTCTTCAGGCGGAGCGCGAACAGGGCATCACCATCGATGTCGCCTATCGCTATTTCGCCACCGACCGTCGCGCCTTCATCGTGGCCGACACGCCCGGCCATGAGCAATATACCCGCAACATGGCGACCGGCGCTTCCACCGCCGATCTCGCCGTGCTGCTCGTCGATGCGCGCACCGGCATTCTGGAACAGACCCGCCGCCACGCCACCATCGCAGCGCTGATGGGCATCCGGCAATTCGTGCTGGCGGTGAACAAGATCGACCTGACGCATTACGACAAGGCCGGTTTCGAACTGATCGCCCATGAGTTCCGCGATTTCGCGTCCAATCTCGGCATCAAGCAGATCACCGCCATTCCGATGTCGGCGCTGAAGGGTGAAAACGTCGTTCTCTCCGGCAAGGCCTCCATGCCCTGGTATGAAGGCCCGACGCTGGTGGAGACGCTGGAGCTTGCCACGGTGCGCTCCGCGCAATCCGGCGGCTTCCGCCTGCCGGTGCAGCGCGTCTCGCGCCCCGGTGAAAGCTTCCGCGGTTATCAGGGCACGGTTGCCGGCGGTTCGGTAAAGCCGGGCGACAGCGTCGTCGTCCTGCCTTCCGGCATGGTCGCGAATGTCAAGCAGATCGTCACCTTCGATCTGGTGCGCAACGCCGCCGTGGCGGGCGATGCGGTCACGCTCGTCCTCGACCGTCAGGTGGATGTGTCGCGCGGCGACATGATCGTCTCCATCGAGGCGCAGCCGCAGACGGGCCTTGCCTTCGACGCCCAGATCGTGGCGCTGCAGCCGGGCGGCATCGAGGCAGGCAAACGCTACTGGCTGAAAAGCGGCAGCCGCCGCCAGCGCGTCAGCGTGCAGCCTGTCAGCCAGCTGAACCTGAAGGAAGGCGAATGGCAGGCGCATGAAACCTCGCTGCCGATGAACGCCATCGGCAAGGTGCGGCTTTCCTTCGACGAGACGGCGATCTTCGATCCCTATGAACAGAACCGCTCGACCGGTTCCTTCATTCTGATCGACCCCGACACCAACAACACGGTTGCGGGCGGCATGATCGCCGGCAAGCGCAGCGTCGGTGCGACGGAAGAAAAGGGCGACCGGGTCATTCTCTCGCTGCCCGCCGATCTTGCGGAAAAGCTGCTGGCCAGCGAGCTCCTCGCCAAGCACCGCGATGAGATCGACATCCGCCGCACGGACGGCGCAACGGCCGCGCGGCTGATCGGCGATCTGGGCTGACAGGCACCCACTCAGACAAACAAAAGGCGACCGTTAAAGCGGTCGCCTTTTTCGTTTCAGAGCCTTTTCCGTGTCAGAGACTGCGGATGGCTTAAAACACGAACATATAAAGCAGAATGATCACGAAGATCGGAACGCCCATAGCCCACAATGCGATACCCTTCAGCATGCTATCCTCCATTGTTGTATGGTTAGATAACGGCTGAGATGGCTTTCCGATCCATGCCGCTCTCCTGATTTTTACGGGTTGTTTCTCGGCGGCATAAAAAGCTGTTTGTTCATTCGACGTTCATGCACGAAAGGCGAATTTGCATGCGGTCGCTCCGCCAAGCGGCCCAATAGAGGCTCGTTGTTTGAAAAAGCAGCGGGCCTCTTTTTTGATCGCGATAAGTTGATCGCGACGATGCCCCTGAAATTCAGGGCCCATGACGGTGATGGATAACTTCTTGGATTGTGAAGAAGAATTGAGGCTTCTAAGACGATTCCTGTCGCGCGTCCCCTGAAACAGGCCGCGACATTGAGGCCTGGCGCTTGGCGGAGCGACGGGCCTCTTTTGTTGGGACGCCGGGTGGCGACAAGAAGAGTCCGCCGAAGCGTTGATGGCGACGATTCGCATCCGTGAGCGGATGTGGAAAGCCCCCTCCCAAAGCGCATACCGGTTGAAGAACGGCAATTTGAACGCAGTTATTCGCACCTGCGCCCTGATTTTCAGATGCGAGCGGCGAATGCAGTCCAGCCGAAACGGGTTTTCACACGTCCGATTTTGGTGCGAGATTTCGATCTTGGAATTTTCGGGATGAGTTGCAAGCCGCTGTATCTATTGGGCTTCAAGCTGGTCGGAGTGAGAGGATTCGAACCTCCGACCCCCACGTCCCGAACGTGGTGCGCTACCAGACTGCGCTACACTCCGTGACCAGCGGCGCTTCTATAGACCAGCCTCCGGCATTCGACAAGCGGCTTATTGCATTTTTTGTGACAAGTTTTTCCCATCTGTTGAAACAACCCTGCCAGGAGCCTGTGGCACCGGCTGGAAGGCCTCAAAACGTTACAAAAAAGCAATTGTGGCAGGAAATTTTCATCGAGCCGCACACCTCCCCTGCCCGCCGTCTCCAAATCTGCTAGGGGAACGGAATGACCGGCGGGAAGCCGGACACGGCACAAAGGACATTTCACCATGCTATCTCGCAGCGTAACGCTTGCAGCGTTTGCCATTGCGCTCTCGGCCTGCACCACTTCCACGGGCGGCTCCACTCCCTCTTTTACCCAGAAGAGCCCCGTTGAGACCCGCTGGGTCGGCCAGTCCGCAGGCATTTTCTTCGCGAAATTCGGCCCGCCGCTGAGCGATACGGAAACCGGCAGCTCCACCGTCTATAACTGGCGCGGCGGCTACAGGAAGGCCACCATTCCGGCCAGGTTCGAAGAAGGCAAGGATGGCAAGAAGGGTCGCCAGATCTCGCCCGCCCGCACCGCCTCGCTCTCCTGCACGGTGCAGCTCGTCGTTTCCAGCGATTACAAGATTACCGCCGTGCGCACGGTTTCCGACCGCCCCGGCATCAACGGCCCGAGCTATTGCGCGGAATTCCTCGCCGCAGACTGATCTTCGGCCACCGGCCAGATGCAGCAAGGCCCGTCCGAACCGGCGGGCCTTTTCACTTTTTCGGGATTATTGTCATTTTTCTGAAAAAATTTTTGCCTACAGCCGCCCCCTGCGACCCGTGACGCGCCGGAAACGGCGCCATATCCGCCTTTCCGCGATATCCCGCTCACAGAACCCTTTCAACCGTTTGAAAGCGTCGGCTAATCTTCGCCGTCATGAAATTGACGATCGGCAAAACCGCAAAAATGGCCGTTGCGACCATATGTCCCTGCAAAATCCCTGCAAAACTGCTTGAACTGGAGTGAAAGAGTCCGGGTTGTGCCGGTTTGCGCTTTGCTGTAACGGGGCGAACGGGAGGAATGTTTTTAACACAAAACAAGAATCAGGTATGGCCGTGACTCCCATCGATCAAGACAAATCCCAGCTCACTGATCTCTCCCAGGAAACTACCCTTTCCCATGCATTTGCCCCCGGCGCGCTTCCGCTGAACCGCCGACAGGTTCTGGGCGGTGCTCTCGCCGGAATTGCCGCAGCGGCGCTGCCCTCTTCCCCGCTTCTCGCCAATACGGCTGCCAAGAAGGTGGATGTGCTTTTGATCGGCGGCGGCATCATGAGCGCGACGCTCGGTGTTTGGCTGCGTGAACTGGAGCCCACCTGGTCGATGCAGATGCTGGAGCGGCTGGATGGCGTGGCGCTTGAAAGCTCGAACGGCTGGAACAATGCCGGCACCGGCCACTCGGCGCTTGCCGAACTCAACTACACGCCGGAAGACGACAACGGCAACATCAAGATCACCCAGGCCGTCAACATCAACGAATCCTTCCAGATTTCCCGGCAGTTCTGGGCATGGCAGGTGCGCAACGGCGTTTTGAAGAACCCGCGCTCCTTCATCAACCACACGCCGCATATGAGCTTCGTCTGGGGCGACGAGAACGTCGCCTATCTGGAAAAGCGCTATCAGGCGCTCAAAGCCAGCCCGCTTTTCGCCGGCATGGAATATTCCACCGATCCCGAGCAGATCAAGAAGTGGGTGCCGCTGATGATGGAAGGCCGCGATCCGTCCCAGAAGATCGGCGCGACCTGGTCGCCGCTCGGCACCGACATGGAATTCGGCGAAATCACCCGGCAATTCGTCTCGCATCTGCAGGGCGACCAGAATTTCGACCTGCAGGTCAATAGCGAGGTTTCCGACATCCAGCGCAATGCCGATGGCAGCTGGCGCGTGACCTATACCAACGCCAAGACCGATGCCGAACAGGTGGTGGATGCGAAATTCGTGTTCATCGGCGCCGGCGGCGGCGCGCTGCACCTGTTGCAGATGTCCGGCATTCCGGAAGCGGACGATTATGCCGGCTTCCCGGTGGGCGGCTCGTTCCTCATCAACGAGAACCCTGACGTAACGATGCAGCATCTGGCGAAAGCCTATGGCAAGGCCTCGGTCGGCTCGCCGCCCATGTCGGTTCCGCATCTCGATACCCGCATGCTGGGCGGCAAGCGTGTCATCCTGTTCGGACCTTTTGCCACCTTCTCCACCAAGTTCCTGAAGGAAGGCTCCTATTTCGATCTCGTCTCCTCCGTCACCACCAGCAATGCCTGGCCGATGGTGCGGGTGGGCATCGATGAATATCCGCTGGTGGAATATCTCGCCGGCCAGCTGATGATGTCGGATGATGACCGTTTTGCCGCGCTGAAGGAATATTTCCCGAATGCCAAGCAGGGCGAATGGCGCCTGTGGCAGGCCGGCCAGCGCGTGCAGATCATCAAGCGCGACGAAGAAAAGGGCGGCGTTCTGCGGCTCGGCACCGAAGTCGTCGCCGCCAAGGACGGCAGCATCGCCGGCCTGCTCGGCGCTTCGCCAGGCGCTTCCACGGCCGCGCCGATCATGCTCAGCGTTCTGGAAAAGGTGTTCAAGGACAAGGTCGCGACGCCTGAATGGCAGGCCAAGATCCGCCAGATCGTGCCGAGCTACGGCACCAAGCTCAATGACGATCCGGAAAAGGTGCAGCAGGAATGGGCCTACACCGCCGAACACCTGCAGCTGCCGACCCCGCCGCAGATCGACCTTGAGGCGCTGAAGGGCGCCGGTGCGGCGCCTGCGGGCGCGCCGGTGAAGAAGGTGCCGGATATCGCGCTTTAAGGCATTGTCGCGAGATTTAAGATTGGACGCCGCGTGTCTCTGGATGCGCGGCGTTTTTGTTGGAGATGGCTTCTCCGCACGCACCGGCATCTTCCGGTGCATTCCCACTAGCCGTCGAAAAAATATCTCGCGCTAAAAACCAGTTGGTGGTAATAATTCCTACCAATACCCATGGAGAAATGACATGGCCAACGTTGAAAAGATCAGCGTTTCGATGACGCCCCAGCACGCCGAGATTTTGCGTGACGCCGTGGAAAGCGGTGCTTATGCCAGCAGCAGCGAAGTCATCCGTGAGGCGATGCGAGACTGGTCGGCAAAATGGGTTCAGCGACGCGACGACATCGCCAAGCTGCGCGCATTGTGGGCTGAGGGCAAAGCCAGTGGCGGTTCAACCGAAGTGGATTTCGACGAGGCGCTCAATGAAGCCCGTTCAGAACTGGCCTCGTTGAAAAATCGTGACCACTAAGCTTGTCTGGACGCCCCGCGCGCGTAGCGATGTGAAGAAAATCTATATCGATATCGGCAAATCACAGCCTCTTGCCGCAGAGCGATATTTCGCCCGGTTCCGCGCCAAAGTGGAGCGCTTGGTCAACCATCCTCACCTTGGCGAACGCCATCCGGAAATTTTTCCGTCCGCCCGTATGCTCGTTGAAGCACCTTATGTCATTCTCTACGAAACCGTGCCGGATACCGATGACGGCGAAATATATTCCGTGGAAATCGTCCGCGTGATCGATGGTCGCCGGGACATGCGAACGTTGTTCTGACTTTGGAAGAGATGGCTGGGGCGCCAGGATTCGAACCTGGGAATGCCGGTACCAAAAACCGGTGCCTTACCGCTTGGCGACGCCCCAACAGGGCAGCGAAGGCGAAACGCCGCTGCCTGAACCGCGCCTGATTAGCAAAGCCTGCCCGGCCCGGCAATGACCCGGCGACTTATTTTTTCACAAAATTCAAGCTTTTTGGATGCCGTGGCGAAGTTCGCATGTTAGGGCTTGGCGATGGCGCGGCTGAAGCTGCGGCTCAAGCTGGCATGGCATTTTTCAGGAGGTCTCGATGGCGGACCCGGCATTCGATCTCGATTTCCAGCCGGCCTATGGCGAGGCGGTTCCCGTCGCTCCGCTGATCCAGCGCATCACCGTCAACAATCCCTCCGCCTTCACCTTCCATGGCACCAACTCCTATATCGTCGGAGACCGTTCCGTCGCCGTCATCGATCCCGGTCCGGAGGATGAGGCGCATTTTCAGGCGCTGATGGCGGCGCTGAAGGGCCGCGAGGTCACCCATATCTTCGTCAGCCATACCCATCGCGATCACTCGCCGCTTGCCAGCCGGCTGAAGGAGGCGACCGGGGCGATAACGGTGGCCGAAGGTCCACACCGTGCCGCGCGCCCGCTGCACACGGGCGAGACAAACCCCTTTGCCGAAAGTTCCGATACAGCTTTTCTACCCGATATCGCGCTTGGCGACGGCCAAAGCCTTTCCGGCGACGGGTGGCGGCTTACCGCGCTGCATACGCCGGGACACACGGCCAACCACGCCGCCTTCGCGCTCGATGGCAGCGGCATCGTCTTTTCCGCCGATCACGTCATGGCCTGGGCGACCACCATCGTCGCGCCACCGGATGGGGCGATGAGCGATTACATGGCCTCGCTGGAACGGCTGCTCACCCGCGACGACCGGCTGTTCCTGCCCGGCCATGGCGGCCCGGTCACCGATCCCGCCGCCTTCATGCGGGGCTTGCGTGCCCACCGCCGCATGCGCGAAAAGGCGGTTCTGAAGCGTATCCGTGAAGGCGACCGGCTGATCGCCGATATGGTGAAGGTGATCTATGCCAGCACCGACAAGCGCCTGCATGGCGCGGCCGCACTTTCCGTGCTCGCGCATATCGAAGACCTGATCGAAAAGGGCGAGGTGCAGACGGACGGCGCGCCTTCGCTTTTGGGTGAGTATTTTCCGGCGTAAAGAAACGACAGGCACGCAACAAGTCTTCGAGCCTGTGAGGCCCAAATATGCAGCCTCTCACCCGCGACGTCATCCTCGGGCTTGTCCCGAGGATCCAATCACGTCTCATTCAATCGCGGCGTAGCAGATGCTCGGGACAAGCCCGAGCATGACGGGAAAGAGGTTTCGGGGCGACTTCGTCAGTCTTCACCCTCCAAAGGCCCTCAATTGTCGTTCAACCCCTGCATCTCCGCATCCAGCGCATCGAGATAGGCCTCCGCAATCGCTGCACCCATACCGAGATCGTGCGGGCCGTAGCGGGAGGCGACGCGGACATCGACGATGGTGGTTTCCGCCTCTTCCTTAAGTCGGATGAGGATATCGAAACGCAGGCCCCAGATGCGCGTGCGCGTTTCGCCCTGCATCAGCACCACACCGCTACCGTTAAAGAAAGTGGGCAACGGCGCGTCCGTCGGGCGGGCCATGGGCACCGGCACGATGGAGGGCAGATCCTCGACCGGCCCCTCTTCCGCAGGCTGCGTCCTGTCCTGCTCCGGAACGCCGGCGGAGGGCGCATCTTCCGCCCCGATCACCCCCTTCGTGTGGACGATGCGGATATTCTGGGCGGCGGCCATTTTTTTGGCGGCGGCATAGATGCGGTCGATTGCGCCTTCATAACGGCGGCCGGCGAGGCTGGCATAAGCCTCCATCTGCGCATCGCGGTCGGTCTTGGTGATAGTCGCAGGCCGCACCAGCCATTGCTGGTTGGCCACGGGCGTCACCAGCCATTCCGGCACGTCGGTCAGATCGGTGGAGATATCGTAAATCTTCGGCTGCTGCCAATAAAGAAAAGCGCCGTAACCGACCACGCCGAGCGGCAGGGCCGAGAGGAGCAGCGCCGCAAGCGCCGAAAGGCCGCCGCGCGCGCCCCTGGTCCACAGCCGCTCAAGCCCGATCAACGCCAGAAGCACGGCCGCGAGAGCGATGCCGGCAGCGATGATGAGCAGACCGACTAGATCGGGCATCGTCAGCGGCCCGAAACGGTGGATGCCGGCGGCGATGAGAAACAGCACAAGCGCCGCAAGACCGAGATAGCGGGAAAGATAGGCTGCAACCGAAAAAGGCCGGACGAAACGCACAGTCATGAAAGCGGATATCCGTTAGATCGCATTGGCTAAAAAGCGTTGCACCCGAATTCTGGCAGGGAATCACCTGCATATGATGTCATAGACCGGATTTGCGGCGAGGAAAACAAAGGAGGAGGCGATCCGTCCGCTAAAGCGCGCGAACGTCTCCGTCATGCCGGTCCCCGGAACAAGCCCAAGGATGATCCCGGCATCCAGCCATGCTGCGCCGTGAGGAATGAGTCTTTTGCGATCAAGGACTTGATCGCGCTGGACCACGGATCAGGTCCGGGGTGACGGAATATCAGGCTATGACACTGCCAAACTATAGGTTTTAGGACTCTGACGTCGAAGGCGACGAAGGAGCGGAATATTTTTCCGCATTGCCTCGCCTAAAGAGAATTATTCCCCGGCAACGCAACAAATACGCACGTTCATCCCTTAATTGCTGAGGAAATCGGCGTATTCTCGGCGACCTCCCTCGAGAATGCGTGTAAAAAGTGCAACATTCTCGTTTTCTTGCACAATAAAGAGACATGTCATGTCACAGGCAACGACGTCCGCCCGCCCCTCCGGGCCTAAACCCTTTTATCGCAATTTCGGCTTTCAGGTTCTGATCGCCATGGTCATCGGCCTGCTGCTCGGGCTCGTTGCGCGCAACATCGGTCCCGATGCCGCCGGCAGCCCGAACTGGCTTTCGGTGACGCTGCAAACCATCGGCAGCATTTTCGTGCAGCTTTTGCGCGCGCTGGTTCCGCCGCTGATCTTCACGGCCATCGTCGCCTCCATCGCCAATCTCAAGAACTTGAGCAATGCGGCGAAGCTCGTCTGGCAGACGCTTCTGTGGTTCGCCATCACCGCGCTGATCGCCGTCGTCATTGGCATCGTGCTCGGCCTCGTTATCCAGCCGGGCGTCAATACGGCCATTGCCAATACGGCAGCAGCGGCGCCCTCCTCCACCGGCTCCTGGCTCGACTTCCTGAAGGGCCTCGTCCCGGCCAACGTCTTCGGCCTCGAAGCCTCGACCAAAATCACCAACGGCGCCGGCAGCACCTCGTTGAATTTCAATGTGCTGCAGCTGCTCGTGGTGTCGATTGCCTTTGGTGTGGCCGCATTGAAAGCAGGCAAGGCGGCGGAGCCGTTCCTCGCCTTCAACCAGTCGCTGCTCGCCATCGTGCGGAAAATCCTGTGGTGGGTCATTCGCCTCACCCCCATCGGCACCATCGGCCTGCTTGGCCGCGCTGTCGATCAATATGGCTGGACAACGCTGTCGCAGCTCGGCTGGTATGCGGCGGCCGTTTATATCGGTCTCGCACTGGTGCTCTTCGTGGTCTATCCGGCGCTGTTGATCGCCCATGGCCTGAAGCCGTCGCGCTTCTTTGCGGGCGCATGGCCGGCCATCCAGCTCGCCTTCGTGTCGCGTTCCTCCATCGGCACGCTTCCCGTCACCGAAACCGTGACGGAAAAGAGCCTCGGCGTGCCGCGCGAATATGCCGCCTTCTCCGTGCCGCTCGGCGCCACCACCAAGATGGACGGCTGCGCCGCCATCTATCCGGCGATTTCGGCGATCTTCATCGCGCAGTTCTTCCAGGTGCCGCTCGGCATTCAGGAATATGTGCTGATCGTCTTCGTCTCCGTGCTCGGTTCCGCCGCAACGGCAGGCCTCACGGGCGCCGTGGTGATGCTGACGCTGACGCTCTCCACGCTCGGCCTGCCGCTGGAAGGTGTGGGCCTGCTGCTCGCCATCGACCCGATCCTCGACATGGGCCGCACGGCGGTCAACGTCGCCGGCCAGGCGCTGGTGCCCACCATCGTCGCCAAGCGCGAGGGCATTCTCGATGAGGCCGTCTATAACAACGCCAAGGATATCGACGCACTCGACGACCGGGAAGCAGCGCCGGCCTGACAGCGATAATCATGGGGTGTTTCCGGTGAAAAAGGAAACGCCCCATGCGGACCATTTCCGTTGCTCCCTGATAGTTTGGGGTTGACGGTGATAATTTCATCGATAGCGATAGCGGCACGGACAAGAGCGCAACTTTGAGCGGAAACTGTGCATGGCGAAACGTAACTGGATCTATGTCGGCCTGCTCGCTTTCATCTCGCTTGGGCTTCTGATCGACGCGGCCGTCTGGCCTGCCGGGCCTCCAACCTCCTTTACCGCAAACGATCTGGTGCAGATGATCGGCATCATCACGCTATTTGCCTGGTGGCAGATAGAGGATGCCGAAAAGCGGAACCTCCGGCGCAGCTCCGCCGCCAAAATCACCACCGTTCTGCTCGCACCCATCGGGCTTGCGATTTACCTCTATCAAACCCGCCGGTGGACGCGCGCCACGCTCGGCCTCCTCGCATTTATCGGCGGCATCGTCGTCATCGCCATCCTCACGGTTCTCCTCGGCGACTGGCTCATTCAACAGGGTTTGTTCCCGCCGTCTTTTCTGCGTGATTCCTGAGCAAGGGGAGTATGTCGGATTTTGCGACGCTACTCCGCCTGACAACGCTATCGCCGCCGCCTGCCAAGCCATTCTCCATGACGGATTGATGCAACTTTCCGCCCCAACGCGGCTTTTCCCCACATGAAAACAGGCGTATCAATCGCGGCAATAAAAGTGCCGTACGGCTGTCATGTTAAGGGAGAAACAAAATGCGCGTTTCCATCGTCTTCGGTGCGCTTGCCGCCATGCTGGCGCTCACCGCCTGCCAGACGCTGACGCCGGAAGAGCGTCGCGCGCGGGATGAGGCGACATGCCGGGGTTATGGTTTCCGCCCCGGCACGGACCCGATGGCCGGTTGCCTTCTCGATCTGGAAATGGACCGCCGCGCCGACAACCGCGCCTGGCAGGCGCAGATGAACCGCGACATGTTCTACCGCCCCGTGGTGGTGGAGCGGCGCATCATCGTCCAACAGAACCCCTGACAGGAATGAAGGCGACATTGCTCGCCACCCTGCCCTCATCCCTCTTCGCCGCCAGCGTTGCCTGCGCTGCAGCCAGGCGGGCGATGGGCACGCGGAAGGGCGAGCAGGACACGTAGTCGAGATCGGCATCCTCACAGAAATGGATCGAGGCCGGGTCGCCGCCATGTTCGCCGCAGATGCCGAGCTTCAGTTCCGGCCGCGTCTGGCGGCCGCGTTCTGCGGCGATGCGGATCAATTCTCCCACACCGTCGAAATCGAGCGAGATGAACGGGTCACGCTCGATGATGCCCTTGCGCTGATAGGTGTTGATGAAACGCGCCGCATCGTCACGGGAAATACCGAAGGTAGTCTGCGTCAAATCGTTGGTGCCGAAGGAGAAAAATTCCGCCGCTTCCGCAATCACATGGGCGCGCAGTGCCGCGCGCGGCAGCTCGATCATGGTGCCGGTGAGATATTCGATCTCCATGCCGGTCTCCTGCGCCACCGCAGCTGCGACGCCGTCGATGACTTCGGTGACGTAATCCAGTTCCGAGCGCAGACCGACCAGCGGCACCATGATCTCGGGCACGACCGGCGCGCCGGTGATGCGCGCTGCCGCAACGGCGGCTTCAAAAATCGCGCGGGCCTGCATTTCGGCTATTTCCGGATAGGAAATGGCGAGACGGCAGCCGCGATGGCCGAGCATGGGGTTGAACTCGTGCAGCGCATCCAGCCGCTGGCGGAACACCGTCTGCGGCATGCCCATGGCGGCCGCCACCTCGACGATTTCGCCATCGGTCTTCGGCAGGAATTCGTGCAGCGGTGGATCGAGCAGGCGGATCGTCACCGGCAGGCCGTGCATGATCTGGAAGAGTTCGGTGAAATCCGAGCGCTGCATCGGCAGAAGCTCATCGAGCGCCGCCCGCCTGCCCTTTTCGCTTTCGGCGAGAATCATCTCACGCATCACATGGATGCGGTCGCCCTCGAAGAACATATGTTCGGTGCGGCAGAGGCCGATGCCTTCCGCGCCGAAGGCGCGCGCGGCACGGGCGTCGGCCGGCGTGTCGGCATTGGTGCGCACGGTCATGCGGCGCAGGCTGTCGGCCCACTCCATCAGCTTGCCGAAATCGCCCGAGAGTTCCGGCTGCGTCATCGGCACCTCGCCCTTCAGCACCCGGCCGGAAGAGCCGTCGATGGTGATGACATCGCCGCGCTTCAACATGCAGCCGACGCCGATCAGCACCTTGTTGCGCATATCGACGCGCATGGAGCCGGCGCCGGTGACGCAGGGAATGCCCATGCCGCGCGCCACCACGGCGGCGTGGCTGGTCATGCCGCCGCGCGTCGTCAGAATGCCTTCGGCGGCATGCATGCCATGAATATCTTCCGGGCTGGTTTCGATGCGCACCAGAATGACGCGGCGGCCTTCGGCTTCCGCCGCAACCGCCTCTTCGGCGGTAAAGACGATTTCGCCCGTCGCCGCCCCCGGCGAAGCCGGCAGGCCGGAGCCGATGATGGGGCGCGATGTGCCGGGATCGATGGTGGGGTGAAGCAGCTGATCGAGCGACGAGGGCTCGATGCGGCAGACGGCTTCCTCCTGCGAGATCAGCCCCTCTTCCACCATATCGACGGCGATCTTCATGGCCGCGCGGGTGGTGCGCTTGCCGGAACGAGTCTGCAGCATCCAGAGCTTGCCGCGCTCGATGGTGAATTCCAGATCCTGCATGTCGCGATAGTGGTTTTCCAGCCGCTTGCAGATCGCCAAGAATTCACTGAACGCCTCCGGCATCAGCTTTTCCATCGAAGGCTTGTCGGAGCCGGAGGCAAGACGCGCGGCCTCGGTGATGGATTGCGGCGTGCGGATGCCCGCCACCACATCTTCGCCCTGAGCGTTGACGAGGAATTCGCCGTAAAGCTCCGCCTCGCCCGTCGAGGGGTTGCGGGTAAAGGCGACGCCGGTTGCCGAGGACGAGCCGAGATTGCCGAAGACCATGGCCTGAACGTTGACCGCCGTGCCCCAGTCACCCGGAATATTGTGCAGGTGCCGGTAGGTCACGGCGCGGTGGTTGGTCCAGCTGGCGAAGACCGCGCCGATCGCACCCCAGAGCTGGACATGACAGTCCTGCGGGAAAGCTTCGTCCAGCTCATCCTCGATCAGCTTTTTATAGAGCGAAACGACATGCTGCCATTCGACTGCCGACATGTCGGTGTCGTATTCGTGGCCGAGGCGGCCCTTCTCGTCCTCGAGAATTTCCTCGAACAGCTCATGATCGAGGCCCATGACCACATCGGCATACATCTGGATGAAGCGACGGTAGCTGTCCCAGGCAAAACGGGCGTCGCCCGCATCATGGCCCAGCGCCTCGACGGTGCGGTCGTTGAGACCCAAGTTCAGCACGGTATCCATCATGCCGGGCATGGAGGCGCGCGCGCCGGAGCGGACGGAGATGAGCAGCGGCGAGTGGCTGCCGCCGAAGGTCTTGCCGGTCACGGTTTCCATGCCGTGCAGGCCGGCCATGACCTGCAGCTTCAGCTCTTCGGGAAGATCGCGACCGTTCTTGTGATAAAGGGCGCAGGCGTCGGTTATGATGGTGAGGCCGGGGGGAACGGGAAGGCCGAGACTTGCCATTTCGGCAAGGTTCGCGCCCTTGCCGCCCAATATCGCAACGTCACCTGCCCTGCCTTCGGCAGCACCGTTGCCGAAGGTATAAACCCATTTTTTCATTCCACGCTCTCCACCCAGAAGCGTTGTCATTTTTCTATCATCTACAGCATTGGCGGCACGTTGGAAACGCCGCAACGTGCAGTTTACATCGCAGTGCAGCATAATTGCGGCAAATTGCGCGCAAGAATTGCCGCAAAGGCCGAATAACGCCATGATTGACGCATTCGTGTAGTGCGCTGAACTGGAGTGTTGCCTAAGCCATTCAAATCGCCGACAAAGAGATTATTCATGCAATTTACCCGCCGCCATACGCTTAAATTTGCCGGAATTTCCTGTGCCGCCAGCGCGCTTGCCGGGGCGCTCAGAGCCGAAGGCGCAGTGCCCGTCGCAGGCGCCGCCTCCACCCTTCCCTTCGCGCTGACGACGCCGATGCATATCGGCCAGGCCGCGCTGCGCGTGCGCGATCTCGACCAGATGATCGAGTATTACCGTTCAGTGCTGGGCATGAACGAGGTGGAGCGCACGGCCAGAGGCGTAACGCTCGGCGTCGGCACCGTGCCGCTGCTCGATCTGGTGCACAAGCCGGCGGCGGATTTCGAAAGTCCCACCTCCGCCGGCCTGTTCCACATCGCCTATCTGATGCCTTCCCGCAAGGATCTGGCGCGCTGGCTGGTGCATGCGGCGCTGAAGCAGGTGCCGCTTTCCGGTTTTGCCGATCACAATGTCAGCGAGGCGATCTATCTCAATGATCCCGAGGGCAACGGCATCGAGGTTTACAGCGACCGGCCGAAGGACACATGGGTGTGGAGCGGCCGCGTGGTGAAAATGGGCACCGAACCGCTCGATGTCGACGATCTGGTGAAGCTGACCGATACCAAAAGAAGCGATTATGAGGCTGCCCCACCGGGAATGCGCATCGGGCATGTTCACCTGCGGGTCGGCGAAATCGCCGCCGCCCGCGCCTTTTACGAAACGGCCATCGGCCTGCAACCGACGCAGGACGCGCGCTCCGATGCCTCGTTTCTTTCTTCCGGCGGGTATCATCATCACCTGGCGGTGAATACATGGAACAGCCGTGGCGCGAAGGAACGCAACGCCATGGAAACCGGCCTCGACTGGTTTTCCCTCACCATTCGCAACCCCGATGATCTCGAGGCCCAGAAGACGCGGCTCAGGGCCGCCGGTTATGTGCTGGTGGAGATGGAGAATAACGTCGTGGAAGCGATAGACCCCTGGGGCACGCGGCTGCGGCTGGTGCCGGGGTGAGTGATGGTAGGCCTCCATGCATCATGGGCCGAGAAACTCGCACACTGCGCGATTGGCAGTTGCAGCATGCCAGTGTTTACAGGGATTTGCTGCGTCGCCTCCCTCCGTCATTCCGGCGTTGAGCCGGAATCCAGTCGACGCGGCTCTCGCGCGACGGGAAGAGTCTTTTCAGCCCAAGGACTTGGGCTGGCTGGATACCGGCTCAAGGCCGGTATGACGGAGGAGGTTTGCGCCCCGGAACCGATTACCAGCCATACGCCCACCTCACCCTATGAACCCGCAAAAAGAAAGCCTTGCGAGGCCACGGCAGCGGCCTCGCAAGGCATTCCATCCGGTACAGGAAACCGGATGGTGGGGTCTGTGACGAGCCCTTTGGCCCTTGCGGAAAACATAGCAAAACACCGCGCATTGTCGCTCACCCGAATGGGTGATACGGCCAGATAAATTCGCGATGGTGGGCGAAGCGGAAAGAAGCCTCAGACGGCTTCGCGCAATTGCTCGGCGGTCTGCAAATCCACGGAGACGAGCTGCGAGACGCCCTGTTCGGCCATGGTGACACCGAAGAGGCGGTTCATGCGCGCCATGGTGATGGGATTGTGGGTGATGATGACGAAGCGGGTTTCGGTGGAGGCCACCATCTCGTCCATCAGGTTGCAGTAACGCTCGACATTATGGTCGTCCAGCGGCGCGTCCACTTCGTCCAGCACGCAGATGGGCGCGGGATTGGTGAGGAAGACCGCGAAGATCAGCGCCATGGCCGTCAGCGCCTGTTCGCCGCCGGAAAGCAGCGTCATGGTCTGCGGTTTCTTGCCCGGCGGGCGGGCGAGAATTTCCAGCCCCGCTTCCAGCGGGTCGTCGGATTCGATCAGCTGCAATTCGGCCGTGCCGCCGCCGAAGAGATGGGTGAACAGCCGCTGGAACTGCGAATTGACCACATCGAAAGCGGCGATCAGCCGTTCACGACCCTCGCGGTTGAGGTTCTGGATGCCGGCGCGCAGCTTGCGCACGGCGTCGATGATGTCGTCGCGTTCCTTGATCAGCGCCTCGAGCTTGGCGGAAAGCTCGGCCTGCTCTTCCTCGGCGCGCAGATTGACGGCACCGAGCCGCTCGCGCTCGATCTTCAGCCGGTCGAGATCGCGCTCGACGTCGCGAATGTCCGGCTTCGGCTGGTCCGGACCGAGGCCGGTCAGGCGGAACGCCATATGCGGCTCGGTATTCAGCGTTTCGCGGATCCGATGTTCGGTTTCCTGGCGCTTTTCGCGGGCGGAGACCAGCCGTTCTTCGGCACGGCCGCGCTTTTCGCGGGCTTCGGCCAGTTCGGAAAGCGCCGTTGCCGCCACACGGTCGGCGGCGCGCTGCAGGTTTTCCGCCTCGGCCAGCCGGTCGGCGGCCTCGCGGCGGGCGTCTTCGGTCTTCTGCAATTCGTTGAGGAGGTTGCGGCGTTTCTCGTCGAACTCCTCCGGCGCTATGTCCAGCTCGGCGATTTCCTCGCGCGCCTCTTCCTCGCGTTCACGCAATGTCGCGATGTGATCGGCCGCACTTGCCGCGCGCGACTGCCAGGTGGAGCGCTCCTGCCCTATCGCCTGAATTCTGCGCTGACGGCTTTCCGCCTCGCGGCTCACACCCTCATGGCGGGCGCGGGCCTCCGCCAGAAGGCCGCGGTCGGTCGCGACTTCGAGCTGGCTTTCGCGCAGCCGCAGATCGAGCACGGAAAGATCGGGGGCGTCTTCCATTTCGATGCGGGCGTTTTCCTCCTGAACGGCAATCTCATCGATCTGCGCACCGATCTGGTTCAGTGCTTCGGACACGATATCGCGACGGCGCAGCAGATCGCCCGAGGCCCGTTCGGCGGCGGTCAGCGCCTCGCGCGCCTCGGCAAGATGGCGGGTCGCAAGACGGCTTCTGTCGCGCACGTCCGAGAGCCGCAATTCGCTGCTGCGGATATCTTCGGTTTTCGCGGCAAGCTGGTCTTCGGCCTCGTCCAGAATGGAGCGGGCCTCATCCAGTTCTGTCTCGATTTCAGCAAGGCGGTTCTTCTGCGACAGGCGAAGCGCTGCGGCGCCCGGCGCATCGGCGCTGGCGATGTGACCGTCCCAGCGCAACAGCGCGCCTTCGCGCGTCACCAGCCGCTGGCCGGCCTTCAAATGCGGCAGCAGGCGCAGGGCTTCCGCAGTGTTGGCGACGACACCGATCTGCGCCAAAGCGCGGCGCAGGGCTTCCGGCGCCTGCGCATAATCCAGAAGCGGCGTCGCACCCTGCGGCAGCGCGGGATCATCCGCGCCATCGCCATTGCCGGCCCAATAGGCGGGCGCGGCGGGATCGAGCGGGCTTTCGAGATCGTCGCCGAGGGCGGCACCCAATGCCGCCTCGAAACCGCGCTCCACCGTCATTTCTTCCGCCACCGGCGTAAAGCTGCCATTGGCGGCGGCGCTGGAGGCAAGGATTTTGGTGATGGTGCGTGCTTCCGTGTCCAGCGCGTTCAGCCGGTTCCGCGCCGTTTCCAGCGGCGCGC
Source organism: Agrobacterium sp. P15N1-A (assembly GCF_044626815.1). NCBI lineage: Bacteria > Pseudomonadati > Pseudomonadota > Alphaproteobacteria > Hyphomicrobiales > Rhizobiaceae > Agrobacterium > Agrobacterium sp. P15N1-A. Next base: position 795,336 of record NZ_JBIUPF010000001.1, read on the forward strand.
GCGCCAGCGCTTCGGCGGAACGCGCCTCGGCAACGGCGGCTTCGGCTTCTTCCACCACGATCAGGGCATCCTCGACCGCGATCTCCGCCGCCTCGACGGCTTCGCGCCGTTCGGACGGATCGGGAAGGCCGGAGAGTTTTTCGTCGATGGCATCGATCTCGGCGGATGCCTCCTGCGATTGCCGCTCCAGCCTCAGCTTGCGGTCGGAAAGATCGCGGATCGCCCGCTCCAGTTGCTGGCGGGCGGCGGCAGCTTCGGCCCGTTCGGCGGTAATCGCGGTGAAGATGGCTTCGCTTTCCGCCAGCTTGACAGCGGCAGCTTCGAAGGCCTCGCGCATCTCTTCCGCATGGCGGCCGGAATCGGAGAGGATTTCCAGAAGTTCGGCCTCTTCCTCATCGAGCCGTGCGAGTATCTGGGCATTATCGGAGACCAGCCGTTCCTCGCGGATAATATCCTCGCCAAGCTGCGACAGGCGACGGGCCAGCTCATCGCGGCGGCGCAGCAGGCGGTTGGCCTCGTCATCCAGCTGGGTGCGGGCGATCTGCAGTCGTTGCAGGGCGGCGGCGACACGGGCCTCGTCCTCGCGCAGTTCCGGCAGTTTGAGGCTGGCGATGCCCTGCTGCTTGGCCGCCTCCATCTGCGCCTGCGCCTTCTCGGCGACGATATTCGTGGCCTGATTGAGAGCGCTTTCCGCCTCGCCTTCGGCTTCCTTCGCCTCTACCCAGCGGATGTGCAACAGGGTCGCCTCGCGGGCGCGGATATCGGCGGACAGCATCTTGAAACGGTTGGCCTGCCGCGCCTGGCGTTTCAGGCTTTCGATCTGGCTTTCCAGCTGGGCGGTGACGTCTTCCAGCCGCTCCAGATTGGTCTCGGCGGCGCGCAGGCGAAGCTCCGCCTCATGGCGGCGGGAATGCAGGCCGGAAATGCCGGCCGCCTCTTCCAGCAGCTGGCGGCGGGCCTGCGGCTTGGCGTTGATGAGCTCGCCGATACGCCCCTGCCCCACCATGGAGGGCGAGCGCGCGCCGGTGGAGGCGTCGGCAAACAGAAGCTGCACATCCTTGGCGCGGGCTTCCTTGCCGTTGATGCGGTAGACCGAACCGTTTTCGCGCTCGATGCGGCGTGTGACCTGAATTTCATCGGCATCGTTGAAGGCGGCGGGCGCGGTGCGGTCGGAATTGTCGAGATAGAGGCCGACTTCGGCGGTGTTGCGGGCCGGGCGATTGCCGGAACCGGAGAAGATGACGTCATCCATGCCGGAGGCGCGCATGTTCTTGTAGGAATTCTCGCCCATCACCCAGCGCAGCGCTTCGACCAGATTGGACTTGCCGCAGCCATTCGGCCCGACGACACCGGTCAGCCCCGGCTCGATGATGAATTCGGAAGGCTCGACGAAAGACTTGAAACCGACGAGGCGGAGCTTGTTGAACTTCATGCCGTCACGCCCCGGCAAGAAGACGGGCAATAAAAAACGGGCGTGCGGAAATATCCGCCGCCCGTTTCTTTCAGGGTCCGGCGATCAGAGCAGCTTGTCGATGACAGCCGACATGGTTTCAACCGACATGTCTCCTGCGTATTTCTTGCCGTTGATGATGAAAGTCGGCGTGGAGTTGACGCCGAATTCCGTCGCACCGCGTTGCATCGTTGCGTTCACATCATCCAGAAGTTTCTGGTTCGTCAAGCAGGCCTCGAAAGACTCCTGTGAGAAACCGGCCATTTTCGACATTTGCAGCAGGGCGGCGCGCGCATCCTGCGCGACAGCCCAGCTCTGCTGCTGCTTGAACAGCATGGAAACGAAGGGGAAATACTGACCTTCCGGCGCGCAGCGCGCCAGCATGAAGGCGGCAGCGGCGCGTGGATCGAACGGGAATTCGCGCAGCACGAAATAGACCTTGCCGGTATCGATGTACTTCTTCTTGATCTCTTCGAAGGTCTTGTTGTGGAAGTTGGCGCAGTGCGGGCAGGTCATCGACATATATTCGACGATCTTGACGGGTGCGTTGGCATCGCCGAGCGCGGCTTCCGGCAGCGGGCCGGGCTTCATCACCGCAGCCATATCCACATCGCCGGTGGATTCAGGCAATTCCTGCGCCTGGGCGATACCGGGCGTGAAGGCAAACGGCAGGGCCGTGGCAAGGGCGGCAAGAGCAACGCCGCCGAGGAGGCTGCGACGGGAAATGGTCAGTTCGGGAAAATGCATGAAAGCACCTGTTGGTAATAGACTCTATTGTCCGTTGATTCCGATATAGCGACGGCCTGTTCATCACAAGCGGGGTTTTGAACTCTTCTTGTCAAAGAATTGTGACCAGTCAAGGACAGCCCGTGCACATCAAATCGTCCTGCCGCGCGGCTTTTTCTGCAATACCGCCGTGCCCAGCCTCTCCACCGCCTTGCGCAGCGCCTCGCTCTCGATGCCGTCCATCATGTCATCGAGACGTTTTGCCGCATCGCCGCGCAGGGGCTGCGGTTTGCGCCGGCGGTTGACGGTTTGGGACACCGGTTTCTGCACGATCCTGATCTGGCGCACCGCCGGAAAGCCGAAAAAGCCGTTGATGCGAGCAATCAGTTCGCCCTGCGCATGGGTGAGAAACAGCGCGCGCGCGCCTTCGCAGGCAATCGTCAGCACGCCCGGCTGATAACCGCCGCGATCCGGCCCCTCGTCGCGGCGCGGCCAGGTGATCTTTTCCGGCCGGGTGCAATCGGCAAAGTCCTCGCCGGCGATCTCGTCCCAGGAGCCGAGCAGCGCCGTGTTGATGCCCGCCCGTTTCGACAGCACGGGGTCCATGATGCCATTGGCGACTTCGGCGATCTGCACGACGCCTTTGCGGAATGAATCTGCGGGTTTCTTCATGCTCTCCTCGACAGAGGCCAAGCGGCCTCAAGCGGTGGCGCCATCGTCATCTTCTTCGCCGCCCAACAATGCGCGGAATCGTCGCCAGTCCCGGCAGGCACCCAAGCGTATCATTCCCGCCACCAAACATCCAAAGAGGAAATAGGCCCCAGCCAAAAACTTCAGATGCGATATTCCCGGCTTATCCGACATAACGGCAATCACCAACATGCAGGTGAGCACGATGGAGAGGTATATCCACAGGCCATGGCAAAAAATCGCCCAGAAACCGGATTCGATAATTCGAAAGCGGCGCGAGGGCTTGCCTCTCATCTTCTCCAGTTCACGGACTTCGCCGATCAGGCGGGAAACCACAAAGGCCACGCAGTTGTGCCGCCCGAAACACAGCCGGCCAATATGGTTCAACAGGCTTCCAATCAGGCACAGGGCCAACAGAACCTCGATAACATAAAGCAGCGGTTGGGGTATATTATCCAGCAGCGCATTCAGCATGGGGCTCTTCCTCCAAAATCGGATCATGGGTTTCGATGTCGGCATTCGTTGCCGGATGCGGTTTTCCACGCCGCCGCCGCAGGCTGCTGTTGCAGATTGCCGTGCCGTGTCTATGTTCAGCGGCGATGAACACACATACGCGGCAACACATATCACATCCGACAGCGGAACAACTTCTCGCATGGTACGACCGGCACCATCGCGAACTGCCATGGCGCACGTCGCCGGCCATGGCGGCACGGGGAAAACGCGCCGATCCCTATCACGTCTGGCTGTCGGAGGTGATGCTGCAGCAGACGACGGTGCAGGCGGTGAAACCCTATTTCCTGAAGTTTCTCGCGGCATGGCCAAGCGTCAGCGATCTGGCCGCGGCTCCGGTCGAGGATGTCATGGCGGCCTGGGCGGGGCTTGGTTATTATGCCCGCGCCCGCAACCTTAAAAAATGCGCGGAAGCCGTGGCGCGCGAGCATGGCGGCATCTTTCCGGACAGCGAAGACGGCCTGAAGCAACTGCCCGGCATCGGCGACTACACCGCCGCCGCCGTCGCGGCCATCGCCTTTAACCGGCAGGCGGCGGTGATGGACGGCAATGTGGAGCGCGTCATCTCCCGCCTCTTCGCCATCGATGCGCCCCTGCCCGGCTCAAAGCCTGCCATGAAAGCGAAGGTGGCCGAGCTTACCCCTTCCGATCGGCCCGGCGATTTCGCCCAGGCGATGATGGACCTGGGTGCTACGATCTGTACGCCGAAACGACCGGCCTGCGCGCTCTGTCCCTTCAACGGCCACTGTCTTGCGCTTGCCCATGACGAGCCGGAGCGTTTTCCGGTCAAGGCGGCGAAGAAGGCAAAGCCGGTGCGGCTCGGGGCCGCCTTCGTGGCGGTGAATGCGAGCGGCGAAATCCTGCTCCGCCGGCGCATCGAAAGCGGGCTTCTCGGCGGCATGACCGAGGTGCCGACAACGGCATGGACCGCCCGCATGGACGGCGGCACGGAGGCGAGCCATGCGCCCTTTGCCGCCGGCTGGCAGGCGGCGGGCGTCATTACGCATGTCTTCACCCATTTCGAACTCAGGCTCACCGTCTATCGCGCGCAGGTGCCGGATGGACTGCACACCGGGCCGGATGACGGATGGTGGGAGCCGGTTACAAATCTTGACGCGCAGGCGCTGCCAACGGTGATGAAAAAAGTCATCGCCCAAGCTATTCCATCCGCGTATCGGTCCGAAAATCGAAATTGATTTTCGACAGGAACGATGCGCAACTCAAAGATTTAGAGCGTCTTTCGGACGCTCTAACGTCCGATGAAAGCAGGAAATTTCGATGACCAAGATTGAGCATATCGTATTCGACATCGGCAAGGTGCTGATCCATTACGATCCGCATATTCCCTATAGCCGCCTCATTCCCGATGCCGATGAGCGCCAATGGTTCTTCGAAAACGTCTGCACCCATGACTGGAACCTCGAACAGGATCGCGGACGCCGCTGGGAGGATGCCGAAGCGCTGCTGGTGGAGCAGTTTCCGGAGCGGGAAGAGCACATCCGTTCCTTCCGCAAGTTCTGGCACGAGATGGTCTCGCATTCCTATGACGACAGCGTCGCGATCATGGTCGGGCTGATCGACAGCGGCCACGACGTGACGATGCTGACCAACTTCGCCTCCGACACGTTTCGCGAGGCGCAGAAAATGTTTCCCTTCCTCACTTTGCCGCGCGGCGTCACCGTTTCCGGCGATGTGAAGCTGTTAAAGCCCGATGTGGCGATCTACGATCTGCACGCCAGGGAATTCGGCCTCAATCCGGCCGCCAGCCTCTTCATCGACGATACGCTCGTGAATGTCGAAGGTGCGAAAGCGGCGGGCTGGCAGGCCGTGCACTTCACCGGCGCGGAAAAGCTGCGGCAGGATTTGCGGGCTTATGGGGTGGAAGCGTAAGCTGGCTGCCGGGCAAAACGGTGACGTGGACGCCCGGCTACGACTCGTTGACCCAGTCTTCATGTGCGTGGCGGATGCGGACGATCAGGACGTCATCGTCCGTTCCCACGGCATAAACAACCAGATGCGCCCTGAACCGATGGATACGCAACGGCGGTAACAACTCATGCCGCTCTCGTGCCATTCGTGGGTTGAGAGATATCAGCTCAAATATCTCATAGAGTTCCCGGTGATATTTTTGCGCCTGCGCCAGCCCGAATAAGACTATGCCTTCTTCGACTATGCGAATGACGTCCTCTTCCGCAAGCAGAGACAGGCGAAAGCCCATGATCAACCGATTTTGCGTTTCATGGAGCGGGCTTCAGCCTCGGCGAACAGGGCCTCCTGAGAGCGATGCCCGACGCCACTCTGAAATCCCTCATCCACAAAACGCTGCATCGCCGCGATTTTTTCGCCTCGTTCCTGGTCCTTCCGGATCAGGTCTCGCACGTAGTCACTCGCATTGGAGTAACGGCCCGTCCTGGATTGGGCCTCGACCCATTCTTTCATGGGTGCAGGCAGCGATATGTTCATGGTCGCCATATCCATCTCCTTTGATGGAAGAGTGCAGAATTTGGCAAAGTTTGTCAAAACAGATCGGGAAAAGAAATTGGCGCAGGCGGAAATGGCGGTCTCCGGCCTGCGCCAGTCCTGCCGCAAGCGGCATCGGACGCAATGTTTTTGTGATTTTTCCGAACCGGATTTTCACAACCACTGCTCTGATTTGAGACAGTATTGCCGATCTCTTGCGCGAAACTTGTCTTGCTAAAATATGATACTCGAAAATACCAACGCCCGACACCGAAGTGCCGGGCGTTGGTCGTTCTCCATCCGGGACTGAAGGTACTAAACCGGACGGAGACATAGGCTGACAAGGGCGGGCGGTGGATCGTTGCGTTTAAGCCTTTTGGGCTTTGACTATTCGGCCTTTGCCAGTTCACTGCGGATGATCGCTCTCAGATCGTCGATCGGCTTCAGCGCGTCGCCGTCTTCGAAATGCCAGAACGTCCATCCGTTGCATGCGTCGAGACCCTGCACCTTCGCGCCGAGGCGGTGAATGGAGCCGGCGGTCCCGCCGGATGCGACCGTACCATCGGCACGAATAATGGCGCTATAACGGCGTCGTGCATCCGTCAGCACCTGGCCGGGGCGGACAAGGCCGCTTTCCAGCAGGGTATTGAAGGCAACGCGCGGTTCGGCCTTCTTGCCGGTCATGACGGTCAGTTCCGCCTTGCCGAGCGGCTCGACGGCGGCGATGCGGGCGGATGCCGCGTCGATGTAATCCTGTTCGCGCTCGATGCCGACGAAGTGACGGCCGAGACGTTTTGCGACCGCACCCGTGGTGCCGGAGCCGAAGAACGGGTCGAGCACGATATCGCCCGGCTTGGTGGAGGCCATGATGATGCGCGCCAGCAGCGCTTCCGGCTTCTGGGTGGGATGCACCTTCTTGCCGTCGTCGCCCTTCAGCCGCTCATGGCCGCTGCAGATCGGGAACAGCCAGTCGGAGCGCATCTGCACATCGTCGTTGGAGGCCTTCAGCGCATCGTAGTTGAAGGTATAGTTCTTGGCTTTCGGATCGCGGCTGGCCCAGATCATCGTCTCATGGGCGTTCTGGAACCGGCGGCCCTTGAAATTGGGCATGGGGTTGGTCTTGCGCCAGACGATATCGTTCAGGATCCAGAAATCGAGGTTCTGGAGCATGGAGCCGACGCGGAAGATATTGTGGTAGGAGCCGATGACCCAGATTGTGCCGTTCGGTTTCAGCACACGGCGGCAGGCGAGCAGCCAGGCGCGGGTGAAGGCGTCATAGGCCTCGAAGGAGGCGAACTGGTCCCACTCGTCATCGACGGCATCGACCAGCGACTGATCGGGACGGTGAAGCGTACCGCCAAGCTGAAGGTTATAGGGCGGATCGGCGAAAATCGCATCGACCGACTGGCTCGGGAGGGCATCCAAGGCAGCGACACAATCACCTTTGATGATGCTGTCTTTCCAGGCGTCGCTCTCGCCCGCACGATCAAAACCGGCACGCCGAAAATCGGCCAGCGGAAAAACTGCTGCCATTGGTACTCGCTCCATACGCTTACTCTCTACTGATGCTTATGGTTACCGAAGATGGTTATCAAAGCCTGAACAAGTCACGGAAAATGCGAAATAAATGGCTGTCGCGGCACGCAGGCGCGATTTGCGGCGGCCGGCGGGGGAACTCGAAGTCGGGCAAAAACGTTGTGCACAACGGGTTCTCCTGTCCCCGCATATCGGCGCGGCGGGAAGAGCCATGATGGCAGGGGGTAATCCGCAATGGGGTCCGTGATGAAAATGGCTTCTTTTTCCATGAATGTCGTCTGCGCCGCAGTTTTCGCAACGGCGCTGCCGGCGCCATCGCAGGCGCAGCAACCGGCCCCGCAATATAACGTCGTCACCGATGCGGTCCTGTTCGATGGCGGCCCCTCGCTCGGCAACAGCGACAGGGTGCGGTGGGATTTTTACAAGGCGGACCGTTCCGGCGGGCGTACCGACGACAATGCCGGCGGCTCCTATGACGCCACCTTCGAGGCGAAGCTGCCGGCGGGCAAATATGTCGGGGTGGCGGCGCTGGGCAATGTGACCCGCGAAGTATCGTTCGAGGTGAAGGACGGAAGCGTCGCGAGGCCGAAGGTGAATTTTGATGCTGCGGAATTGACCGTCGTGCCGAAACGCAGCGCCGGCGGCGATGTGGAAACGCAGGCGAAGACGGAAATCACCAAGGGCGATTTCAAGGACAGCGTTTATGGCCAGAATACCGTCTTCGTGCCGGCGGGAGAGGTCGTCCTCACCGGCCGCATCGGCCCGGCGCGGGCTGAGGAGAAGCTTGCCATCAAGGCAGGCGAGAAGATCAGCCACGAGCTGGTCATTCCAAGCGGCGTGGTAGTCGCCAAGGCCGTTTATGCCGAAGGCGGCAGGGCGGTGGAAACGGACGATATCCGCTTCGAAGCGATGTCGGCCAAGGAATCGCTGGATGGCACGCGTGAGACCATCAACGGCATTTACGGTACCGGCAAGATCATGGAAATGCCCGCTGGCGATTTCGTCATGCGCGCACGTCTCGGCAAGGTGACGGTGGAACAGCCATTCACCGTGACTGCCGGAAAACGAACCGAAATCACCCTCGATCTCGATGCGGGCGTTCTCGCCATCAACGCGCCCGGTGCGGAACGGATCGACATCGTTGAAACCACCAGGGACCTTCAGGGCACGCAGAAAGAGATTTCCGGCCGTTACGGCACGCAGCATCAGGAAACCCTGCATCCCGGCGAGTATTCGGTGAAGGTGAGCTACGACAAGAAATCCGGCCGCGAGCCGAAGGAAATCAAGGCGACGGTCAAGGCCGCCGAGAGAACCGAGACGGATGTGCCGGAGTAGGCCTCGGCCGCCGCCCGGCCGGAGGCTCCGGACGTTCGCCGACTTTCACACCTGCGAAGCCTGACGCCGCGATACGGTCGCACAGCCTTATCCACTGACAGCCTCGACAGGCCGGCCTGATCTCGCCTGCGGCGAAAGCCAGACGCATCTTCGCAAGAAAGTCGGGCGTCGCCTGCAGCTTCTTGCCGACGGTCAGTGTCTCGCCCAAAAGCGCAGAAACCGAAAGGCGGGCCGTCTCATCCCGCTGCACCACGCCTTCGTTGAAACAGTGGGCATGGCTTTCACACAACAGGCCCTCGCAAATATCGTCCGGACCATCCACCAGCTCGATATCCTCCTCGCCGGCATTCAGGCGGGCGGCGACACGGTCGTAATTTTCGACGAAGCCGGACGTATATCCCTTGCCCACATAGGTGAGCATACAGAGAAGATGGTGGGGCCGGAGGCGGACGGTCACGGGCCCGCCCTATCCGACAATGGCGAAGGCGTCGCGCACCGAGCCGGACGAGGTGCGGATCGCCTTGCGGCCGATCCATTGCACATGTCCGTCGAGGATACGCACCGCCTCTTCGGCGCGGCCGCCGCGCAGCGCATCGATGATCGCGCGGTGATCGGTATCGGTGCGGCGCTCCCAGCCGGCGCGCCAGGCGGAAAACAGGAAGCGGGCGCTCGCCGCATGCAACCCGTCGATTGCCTCCATCAGGCGCGGCATGTTGCAGGGCGCGGTGATGAGACGATGGAAGCGGCGGTTGGCCTCTTCCCAATGCTGCACATCGACGGCGCTGTCGCCCTCGAGCGTCGCCGCCTCCGCCTGGTCGAGAATGGCGGGCGTCATGTTGGGAATGGCGTGGCGCAGCGCCAGAACTTCAAGGGCGGCGCGCATTTCCGCCACCTCGCGCACATCATCAAGGCCGAAATCCGCCACCCGGACACCCCGGCGCGGAATGCTGGCGGCAAGCCCCTGCGCTTCCAGCCGGCGGAATGCCTCGCGCACCGGCACATGCGACGCGCCGAATTCGGCGGCGATGTGATCCTGCCGCAACCTTTCGCCCGGCGACAGCTCACCGCGAACGATGCGGTCGGCGAGCGTGCGGCTGATGCGCGCGGCAATGGTGTCTTCGGGCGTATTTTTCACTGTCTTGGGCATAACATCCCATAACGCATATGGCGCGGCCGTGTGTAGCGGTTTTTGCGCGAAAGAGGGACGCCAAACCAAATATTCGAGGCGGCACAGTCGCTTACACGGGCTGACCGAGCTATGAGCCTGATGGGACCGACCTTTGCGGGTGAGCCGGTTGAGCTTAGCGCGGACATGGTCTAAAAGCCCGGCATCGTTTTCTTCCAGCCAAATCCGATACAGGGAGCGCCCATGAGCGGCTTCGACCTCATTATTTTCGACTGTGACGGCGTTCTGGTCGATTCCGAAATCATCGCGGCGCAGGTGGAATCCCGCCTACTGACCGAAGCCGGATATCCGATCTCCGTCGAGGAAATGGGCGAACGTTTCGCCGGCATGACCTGGAAGAACATTCTTCTGCAGGTGGAAAGCGAAGCCAGCATTCCGCTCTCCGCCTCGCTGCTCGACAAATCGGAAAAGCTGCTCGACATGCGGCTGGAACGCGACGTGAAGATCATCGAGGGCGTCAAATTCGCGCTGTCGCGCCTGACCACGCCGCGGTGCATCTGCTCGAACTCATCGAGCCACCGCCTCGACATGATGCTGACGAAGGTGGGCCTGAAGCCCTATTTCGCGCCGCATGTCTATTCCGCCAAGGACCTTGGAGCCGACCGCGTGAAGCCGAAACCCGACATCTTCCTGCACGGCGCGGCGCAATTCGGCGTTTCCCCCGACCGCGTGGTCGTGGTCGAGGATTCCGTGCACGGCATCCATGGCGCAAGAGCCGCCGGCATGCGCGTCATCGGCTTCACCGGCGCATCCCACACCTATCCGAGCCACGCCGACCGGCTGACGGATGCGGGCGCCGAAACGGTGATTTCGCGCATGCAGGACCTGCCGGCCGTGATTGCGGCAATGGCGGAGTGGGAAGGCGCTTTTTAATCTCTGGCTTTGTCACAAACGCCACTTCGTCATGCTCGGGCCTGTCCCGAGCATCTGCAACGGTTTGATTTTACGATACGTGTTTGGATCCTCGGGACAAGCCCGAGGATGACGTCGCGTGTGAGGAATGGTTTGTCCGCGACCTGACCGGAGCCCGCAAAAGCAGCCTCCGGTTTTCTGACATTTCGCCCGTCAAATCACCGGCGCTTGGTCTTGGCCTTTGCGCCCTGCTCGGCGAAGCCGATGAAGACGCTGACAGACTTCGGTGCGCCGCCCGGTCCGTTGGGGATGGCGACGTGGTCGTTGTTGAAGATGAACTGCGTGCCGGCCCCGCCTGCCGGAACATCGATGGCGAAGGCGGTGGTTTCGCCGTAAATCTCGCCGTCGCCGTCCTTCACCGTCACGCGGATCGGCACGGTCACGCGGCCGGGCTTGGCCATCGGGCCGGGAACGAGGCGGCCCTGGGCCAGCACGTTGACGGTGAGCGTCGATTCATTGGCGGTGCACGAACGCGTCGTATCGGACAGCGAGACCTGATAGGCGAGTTTCTGCGGATCGTCCTTGGCGCCGCCGGCATAGACGCGATGAACGGCGTTGGCATCGAGAACCGTCACGGCCGGGCAATTGGCCTGAACCACGGCAGCCGTCGGTGCGGCCTGCGCTGCCGGCGGGTTGACGGCAAGCGAGTCCGACGGGTTGGAGGAATTGCATCCTGCAACAACGACGAGAAGCGACATCGCGGCGGACAAACGCAAGAAATTCCCTGACACTCTTCTAATTCCCTCTCCATTGTCCCGGAACAGAACCGGAGACGCTGTTTATTGACCTTTCACCCAGGTTGGCGATGGTCTATAGCAGCGACGCCGGAAAAAATCGATTGGCATGTTCGGTTTTGCTTGAATTTTCAGAAAAGCCCTTCATTAGCTCGCCAATCGCCTCATTGCGGTGAGACGCTGCGGACAAAGACGCCGATCGCATCGGTAACGGATAAGGGACTATCTCGTGGAATATGTATCGACCAGGGGTGCGGCCCCTTCGCTTGGTTTTTGCGACGCGCTTCTGGCGGGCCTTGGCCGTGACGGCGGGCTTTATGTTCCGCGCAAATGGCCTTCCATGTCGAAGAAGGAAATCCGCAACCTGCGCGGCAAGTCCTATCAGGATGTCGCCTTCGAGGTTCTCTACCGTTTCACCGGCGGCGAGATTCCGGCAGACAAGTTCAAGGCGATGATTGACGACGCCTATGCGACCTTCCGGCATCCTGCCGTCGTGCCGCTGACGCAGACCGGCCCGAACACCTTCGTTCTCGAGCTTTTCCACGGCACCACGCTCGCCTTCAAGGATGTGGCGATGCAGCTTCTCGCCCGCCTGATGGACTATACGCTTTCCGAACGCGGCGAGCGCGCCACCATTGTCGGCGCCACCTCGGGCGATACCGGCGGTGCGGCCATCGACGCCTTTGCCGGGCGCGAGCGCACCGATATCTTCATCCTCTTCCCGAACGGCAAGGTCTCTCCGGTGCAGCAGCGCCAGATGACGACCTCGACCGCTTCCAACGTGCATGCGCTGGCGATCAACGGCAATTTCGACGATTGCCAGACGCTGGTCAAAGAGATGTTCAACGACGTGAAGTTCCGCGACGGTGTGAAGCTTTCCGGCGTCAACTCCATCAACTGGGCGCGCATCATGGCGCAGGTGGTCTATTATTTCACCGCGTCGCTGTCGCTCGGCGGCCCCGACCGGAAGATTTCCTTCACCGTTCCGACCGGCAATTTCGGCGATATCTTCGCCGGTTACGTCGCCAAGAAGATGGGCCTGCCGATCGACAAGCTCGTCATCGCCACCAATGACAACGACATTCTGGCGCGCACGCTGAAGACCGGCCGTTACGAGATGCGCGGCGTCAAGCCGACCACCTCGCCCTCCATGGACATCCAGATCTCGTCCAACTTCGAGCGCCTGCTGTTCGAAGCCTATGGCCGTGATTCCGCTGCGGTAAAGGCATCGATGGACGGCCTCAAGCAGTCCGGATCCTTTGAAATTCCGCCGCACGCGCTGAAATTCATCAAGAAGGATTTCCGCGCCGGCCGCGCCACCGAAAAGCAGGTGGCGGCAACGATCCGCGACACGCTTGAGAAAACCGGTTACCTGATCGACCCGCATACGGCGACCGGCGTTTTTGTGGCGGAAAAGCACGAAAAGGCCTCAAGCCCGATGGTGGTTCTGTCTACCGCCCACCCGGCTAAATTCCCGGCCGCTGTAAAATCCGCTTGCGCAATCGAGCCTGCGCTTCCAGTATGGTTAGCTGACATTATGAACCGGGAGGAGCGTTTCGACATTCTGGATGCGGAGCTCAAAGCCGTGGAAACCTTCATCGGCAAACACGCACGCGCCGGCAAATAGAGACGCGGAAAGACGTTGAGTATGAGAGTAAATGTGACCCGGCTTTCGTCCGGGTTGACCGTTGTGACGGAAAAAATGCCGCATCTCGAAAGCGTCGCTCTTGGGGTGTGGATCAAATCCGGTTCCCGCAACGAGACGACTGCCGAACACGGCATCGCCCATCTTCTCGAACATATGGCTTTCAAGGGCACGGCGCGCCGCACCGCCCGGCAGATCGCCGAAGAAATCGAAAATGTCGGCGGCGAAGTCAACGCCGCGACATCGACGGAAACGACCTCCTACTACGCCCGCGTCCTGAAAGACCACGTCCCCCTCGCCGTCGATATCCTTGCCGACATCCTGACGGAATCGCTGTTCGACGAAGACGAGCTGGAGCGGGAGAAAAACGTCATCCTGCAGGAAATCGGCGCGGCGACCGATACGCCCGACGACGTGATCTTCGACAATTTCTCCGGCGTCGCCTATCGCGACCAGACCATCGGCCGTCCGATCCTCGGCACGCCGGATACCGTTCAATCCTTCACCACCGGCCAGATCAGGCATTATCTCGCCCGCAACTACACGACGGACCGCATCTTCGTCGTGGCGGCAGGCGCAGTCGATCACGAGAGCTTCGTGAAGCAGGTGGAGGAACGTTTCGCCTCGCTGCCGCAATTGCCCGTCGCCACGCCGGTGCTCGAAAAGGCTATCTATACCGGCGGGGAAATCCGCGAGACCCGCGACCTGATGGATGCGCAGGTGCTCCTCGGCTTCGAGGGCAAGGCCTATCACGCCCGCGATTTCTATTGTTCGCAGATTCTCGCCAATATACTGGGCGGCGGCATGTCCTCCCGCCTGTTCCAGGAAGTGCGCGAATATCGCGGCCTCTGCTATTCTGTCTATGCATTCCACTGGGGCTTTTCCGATACCGGCATCTTCGGCGTGCATGCGGCCACCGGCGGCAACGACCTGCCGGAACTGGTGCCCGTCATTCTGGAGGAACTTCGCAAGTCCTCGCAGACCATCCATCAGGAAGAAATCGACCGCGCCCGGGCGCAGATCCGCGCGCAATTGCTGATGGGACAGGAAAGCCCGGCGGCACGTGCCGGCCAGATGGCCCGGCAGATGATGCTTTACGGCCGGCCCATCCCCAATGAGGAAATGATGGAGCGGCTGGGCGACATCACCCGCGCGCGCCTGACCGATCTTGCGGGACGGCTGTTTTTCGATACAGTTCCGACATTGTCCGCAATTGGCCCGCTCGAACATCTGCCGCCTCTTTCCGACATCACTGCGGCGCTTTCCGCGCAGCAGCCCGCAAGGATAAAGGCGAACGGATAAACCGATATGAGAGCGGGATTTAAAGGCGAAGACCGCTCATCTTTTTCGCCATCCCGCTCGCGGATGGCGATGTCTGCCGCACAGGGATCGTGAATGCTGCGTTTTCTTTCCCGACATAGCGACACGCCCGAACTGCGCAGCGCCAACCACCTTCTCAGACTGCCGCGCTACGGCGATTTCAAGCAATGGCATGTGCTGCGCTCCGAAAGCCGACAGTTTCTCCAGCCCTGGGAGCCGACCTGGCGGCCGGACGAGCTGACGGAAGGCGCCTTCCGCATGCGCGTGGTGCGCAACGGCCAGGAATTTTCCTCCGGCACCGCCGTTTCCTTCCTGCTATTCGAGAAAGAGACGCTGCTGGTCGGCGGCATCACCATCGGCTACATCCGCCGGGGTGCGGCGCAAAGCTGCATGATCGGCTACTGGATCGGCGAGCGGCACGCCGCGCAAGGCCATATGTCTGCCGCATTAAAATTGGTAATACCATACATCTTTAACGGACTTCAGTTGCACCGTATCGAGGCAGCCTGTATTCCGGAAAACTTCAAAAGCATCCGGCTTCTCGAAAATGCCGGGTTCCAGCGGGAAGGCCTCCTGCGGGAATATCTGAAAATCAATGGCCAATGGCGGGATCATATGATGTTTTCCCTTCTTGCCGACAAGCAAAGCTCCGGCGGAACGAAGTACGATACATGACCTATAATCACACTGCGCCTTGCCTTGCGAAACGTCTGGCGGCAATCGCGCTGGCTGCGCCGTTTTTCCTGCTTTTCCTGCTTTTCTCTTCCTATTCCTACGCCTTCGAGCCGGTGAAGATTTCCCGTGACGACACGGCGCTCGACCTGACGGCAACCACCGATATCTATGCCAACCAGGGCGAAGCCTTTCAGGTCTCGACCGCGCCCGGCCCCGATGGCATTCGCCGCCGCATCGAGGTGCGCGCCAGCTCCACCGACCATCAGGGCGACTGGGCGGTTTTCGCACTCGCCAACGTCTCCGAAGAGCAGCTGGAGCGCGTCATCGTCGCCCCGCATTTCCGCCTCGTGAATTCCAAGCTGTTCTGGCCCGATCTCGGTTCGCAGCGCATCATGGCGATCACGCCGAGCGAAGGCTTTGCGCTCGACCGGCAGCCGAGCCCGGATGCCGATGTGTTCCGTATCACCCTCAATCCCGGCTCCGTCATCACCTTCGTCGCCGAGCTTTCCACGCCGCAGCTGCCGCAGCTTTATCTGTGGGAACCGGAAGCCTACAAGGACACGATCAACGCGTTTACGCTCTATCGCGGCATCGTGCTTGGCATTGCCGGCCTGCTCGCCGTGCTGCTCACCATCCTGTTCGTGGTTAAGGGAACCTCCGTTCTGCCGGCCTCGGCCGCGCTCGCATGGGCGGTGCTCGCCTATATATGCGTGGATTTCGGCTTCCTCGAAAAGCTCATCACCGTCACCTCAAGCGATCAGCGAATATGGAGGGCGGGCGCGGAAGTCGCGCTCGCCTCCAGCTTCGTGGTCTTCCTGTTCACCTATCTCAATCTCAACCGATGGCATGCGCATCTGGGTTATGCGACCTTTGCCTGGGTGGTGGGTCTGGCGCTGCTGTTCGGTGTGGCGATCTACGATCCCTCGGTCGCCTCCGGCATTGCCCGCGTGTCCTTCGCGCTCACCGCAACCGCCGGCATCGCCCTCATCATCTATCTCGGTTTCAACAAATATGACCGGGCCATTTTGCTGGTTCCCTCCTGGGCGCTTATCCTCGTCTGGCTGTTCGGCAGCTGGCTGACGGTGACGGGACAACTGGACAACGACATCGTGCAGCCCGCACTCGGCGGCGGGCTGGTGCTGATCGTGCTTCTGATCGGCTTCACCGTCATCCAGCACGCCTTTGCCGGCAGCGCCTATCAACAGGGTCTGTTCTCCGACCTCGAACGCCAGTCGCTGGCGCTGACGGGCAGCGGCGATACCGTCTGGGACTGGGATGTGACGCGCGACCGCATCGTCACCACGCCCGATATTTCCAACCGGCTGGGGCTGGAACCCGGCGCCATGCACGGTGCGGCACGCAACTGGCTGCCGCGCCTGCACCCTGACGATCGCGACCGGTTCAAGGCGACGCTCGACGTGCTGCTCGACCACCGCAAAGGCCGCCTCAACCACGAATTCCGTATTCGCGCCGAAGACGGGCATTTCCACTGGCTGCAAATCCGAGCACGGCCGGTTCTCGGCTCCAACGGCGAAATCATCCGCTGCGTCGGCACCATCACCGATATTACCGAGCAGAGGAACTCCGTGGAGCGACTGCTTCAGGATGCGATGAACGACAATCTGACCGGGCTTCCGAACCGGCAGGTCTTCCTTGATCGCCTGCAATCGATCCTCAATCTCTCGCCCGATAGCGAGGGCGTGCGTCCGACCGTGATGGCGATCGATATCGACCGTTACAAGCTGGTCAACGATACGCTCGGCATTGCTGCCGGTGACAACATCCTCATTGCGCTGACCCGTCGTCTGCGCCGTCTTTTGAAACCGCAGGATACGCTGGCGCGTCTTGGGGGCGATGAGTTCGGCCTGATCCTGACCTCGGAGCGCGATCCGCAGCGTGTGGCCGATTTCGCCGATGCGGTGAACAAGGCGATCATGGTGCCGATCAATTTCGCCAACCGCGAAATCATTCTCACCGCTTCCATCGGCCTCGTTTCGTGGATCGATCAGCAGGAAAGTGCGGCCGGACTCTTGAGCGATGCGGAACTCGCCATGTATCGCGCCAAGCGCGCTGGCGGCAACCGCGTCGAGCCCTTCCGCCCCGCCTTCCGCACCTCAGGCACCGACCGCCTGCAGATGGAAAGCGACCTTCGCCGCGCCATCGAGCGCAAGGAGCTGTCGCTGGCCTACCAGCCGATCGTCAAGCTCGACGATGGCGAGCTGGCCGGTTTCGAAGCGCTGATGCGGTGGGAGCACCCCAAGCGCGGTAATATTCCGCCGAGCGAGTTCATTCCGATTGCGGAGGCCTCCGGCCTGATCGAACCTCTCGGCATGTTCGCGCTGGAACGGGCGGCGACCGATCTGATGGACTGGCAACACGCCATCGAGAAGATGCCGATCTTCATTTCCGTCAATATTTCCAGCGCGCAATTGCTGAACAACGAATTGTACAACGACGTGCGCGGCATGCTGACCCGCACGCGCTGCAATCCGCAGCAGCTGAAACTGGAACTGACGGAATCCGTGGTCATGGAGAACCCGGAACAGGCGCGGCTGGTGCTTTCCAAGCTCAAGGAAACGGGCTTGAGCCTCGCCATGGACGATTTCGGCACCGGCTATTCGTCGCTCGCCTATCTCACCCGCTTCCCCTTCGACACCATCAAGCTCGACAAGGCGCTGGTGGCCAATACCAGCGACAAACGCAACGTCCTGCTGCGCTCCGTCATCGCCATGGCGCGGGCGCTCGACATGCAGGTGGTGGCGGAAGGCATCGAGACGCCCGAGGATGCGGCCGAACTGGCGCGCATGAACTGCCATTTCGGCCAGAGCTTCCTGTTCGGCACGCCGGTTTCGGGCGATGCGGCGCTCAAGCTTCTGCGGGAACGCTTCCAGCCGACGAAGCGGGCTTCGTAAGGGATATCGGGACACATGGAAGCGAGGGGCGCAGCGATGCTCCTCTCCTCGAAGGTCAGACTGTTCCTCTTGACGAAAAACCCCGTTCCGTCATTCCCGCCTTGAGCCGGAATCCAGTCAACGGGCGTCTGCCCGGCGGAAAGGCTCCCTTCAGCCCAAGGACTTGGGCTGGCTGGATACCGGCTCAAGGCCGGTATGACGGGAGAAGAAAACCGCGCTTCCTCTGATCAGGACACTCCGCCTGCCGCACATTCACTGCACTACCGCATTCTGCTCGGCCATCGGCGACTGATCCGCCGCCACCTTCCCATGCAGCAGGTCATGAATGAACTCCATCTTCGCCACCACCGGCGGCGTCAGCACGAAGGGATAGAGGTCCGCCTCCCCCATGCTGCGCTGGATGGAATTGATGGCGACACTGAGGGGAATCCACGCCTTGACCAGCTGCGCGGCGCTGCGGGCTTTGTAAGGATCAAACGTCACCTCGGCCGCCATTTCCTCATGTCCGTCCGGATCGATGGCCACGCCGAAGGCGCGGGCGGTCTCCAGCGTATCGACGATATGCAGGTAATGGGCGAAACATTCGGCGAAATCTTCCCAGGGGTGGACTGAGGCGTAAGAGCTTATGAAGCTTTCCTGCCAGTCGGGACGCGGTCCCTCTTCGTAATTGCGTTGCAACGCGGCGCCATAATCCTCGCTGTCGTCGCCGAAGACGGCGCGGCAGGCCTGCAGGCGGTTCTCATCCCGCACCAGCTTGTTCCAGATGAAGTGACCCACCTCGTGGCGGAAATGGCCGAGCATGGTGCGGTACGGCTCGTTCATGTTGGCGCGAACCTGCTCGCGGGTGGCATCGTCGGCTTCCGCGGCGCGGATGGCGATCAGGCCCTCATCGTGACCGGTCATGGCGGGAATGACGGAACCGTCAGGCGCCACCTCGTCCACCAGAAAATCGAAGACCAGCCCACCGGCGGGATCGGCATCGCGATTGGGATGCGGCAGGCCGAGCCGCAGGATCGAATAAAACAGATGCCGCTGCGCCTGGCTGATGCGACGCCATTGGGCGATACCCTCATCCGTCGCGATATCCGGCACCAGACGGTTGTGGCTGCAGGCCGGGCAGAAGGCGCTGTCGCTTTGCGCCGGCACTGACCAGTTGCAGATATCGTTCACTTCATTGGCACAAAACCGCACCTGTTTTTGCGGGTCCGCGACGATCTGCCAGTTCGGCTCACCCGCAGGCGCCAGCGCCTCCATCGAAAGCCGCTCCGGCACGAAGGCCAGACGATGACCGCAGGAAACGCAGAAACGATTGTCGAAATGGACCGGCTGGCCGCAGGATGCGCAGGAAAAAAGCTTCATCGATGAAACCCTTGCGATGGATCGGGTGGATGGAGGAAACATACGATGCCAACATGCACCGTAGACGACAGCTGAAAATCATTGACGCTCATGCGCTCCGGGCTTACCCCCCCTCTGCCCTGCCGGGCATCTCCCCCTCAAGGGGGGAGATCAGCAAGACGCTCTTCCACCACTCCATTCTCAAGCATTGAGATGGGCGAGACCTCGCCTCAGGTCGATCTCCCCCCTTGAGGGGGAGATGCCCGGCAGGGCAGAGGGGGGTAAGCCCGGAGCGCAGGAGCACCAATGATTGGCAACGGTCGCCTGCGGTGGCCACTATGAAGGGCGTAACAGGCGGCCGCCTTCGGAACATCCCAGACGACAGGAGCGCATGTGCGGCCAACACATGCGCTCCGAAGCGCCGCATCGAAAGAGGCGCGAGACCGTCAGGCGAGATTACATGCGGTCGACGGCGCCCTTGACGGCGTCTTTCGCCTTGCCAACGCTGGTCTGTACCTTGCCCTTGGCTTCCTGGGCAGCACCCTTGGCGCGCAATTCATTATTGCCCGTCGCTTCGCCGACGTTCTTCTTCACTTTGCCAGCAACTTCATTGGCTTTACCGGCGATCTTGTCAGATGTGCTACCCATAATACTACTCCCTCGTTGAGCCGTACTGTCTGTCCGGCTTTCCGGGTGAGTAACGTCAGGGGTCAGGATTTGGTTCCAGCCAAAACGGGCGGGAATATGCAGGGCTCAGGCGTGCCCGGCATCGGTGGAGAGCATGCGCGCATCGACGCCCATGAGCGCCAGCGCCCGCTCGTATTTATTGTCCAGCCCGCGGTCGAAAATCAGCTCTTCCGCAGCGGGGCAATTCAGCCAGCCATTATTGGCGATCTCGTTTTCCAGCTGGCCCGGACCCCAGCCGGCATAACCGAGCATCATCGTCGCCCTTTGCGGGCCGCGGCCGTTGGAGATGGCGCGAACGATATCGAGCGTTGCCGTCAGCGAAATGTCATCGCTGACCGGAATGCTGGATTCGCTTAGATAATCATCCGAATGCAGCACGAAACCCCGGCCGGATTCCACCGGGCCGCCGCACTGGATCGGAAATTCGCGGGTGCGGTTGGGCAGCATGATGGCGTCGTTGCTGTCCACCAGTTTCAGGTGCAGCAGAATATCGGTGAAGGTGATCTGCTGCGGGCGGTTGATGATGAAGCCCATGGCGCCGGCATCCGAATGGGCGCAGATATAGATCACCGAACGGGCAAAATTGCCGTCGTCCAGCCCCGGCATCGCGATGAGGAACTGACCATCGAGAAAGCCACGTTCGCGTTTGTCCATCAGGGTTGAAAAGCTCACCGGCGCCTCCAGCAGACCGCATTCCGTCGTTTAACGGAAACGGCGTTCGCACTTCGACAAAGGACAGGATGCGGCATCGCGCCCGATCAATCAACCGAAAATGATGAACCGCACGAATTCGTAACTGGTCCGCCGGGCGATGTTGGGTTAGACGGAAAGCATGAGCGCCAGAATATTCTTTCGATTTTCACATTTCCGTTTTGCAGCGGCATTTGCCGCCCTACTTGGCGGTGCTGAAGCCGCCCGGGCCGAGATTACCGACTGGGCGAGAAGCGAAGGCGGCCAGATGCGCGTGGCGAGCCTTGCCATGGATGCCGACGGCGTGGTGCGCGGCGTGCTGCAGATCGAGCCGAAGGACGGCTGGATCACCTATTGGCGCGAACCGGGCGAAGCAGGGATACCGCCGCAGATCACGCCCGATCCGGCAAGCGGCGCGGCGCTCACCACCATGGCCTATCCGGTTCCGAAGCTGATTGAAAACGGCGACATCACCGATATCGGCTATGACCACGCCGTCAGCCTTCCGTTTCAGCTGAAAGCCGCCGACCCGGCGGCAAGCGGGAAGATCGATCTCACCGCCTTTATCGGCGTGTGCCAGAATATCTGCATTCCCTTCGAGGCGAAGTTTTCAATCGAGCGCGGCAATGCGGGCGATGACGACCGCGAGGAACGGCGATTGCTGGAGGAGGCGCGCGAAACGCTGCCCGAGGCGGCATCCGACGATTTCAAGGTGATCGATTTCCACATCACACCCGACAAGACCATGCTCGGCGTGCAATTGCAGCTTCCGGAAAACGCGCCGAAGGAGACCGAAATCTTCATCGCCGGTCCCTCGGGCTTTGCCTATTACGAGCCGCAGAACCTGGTGCGCGACAAGCGCAAGCTTTCCTTCTACATGAACATCAAGGGCCTGCCGAAAACCTATCAGGTGCAGGGCAATAGCTGGCCTATCCTGGTCAAATCCGGCGACCGGGCCATGGAAACGATGCTGAATTTCCCGAAGCCCTGAGCAGCGTTTCAGCGCTGGAAATTAGCTCGAAAACCGCATGACAGATTTCATTTCCGTACTCCGGATCCTGTCAGGTTCATTCTGAATCTGAGAGGATGCGGACACCTTGTTTTCGTTTGTCTTCCCGGGAAAACCGGGTTCCACTTTTCCCTGCCAAACTCTATAGTCGCGCGAACCGAACGGCTACAGGAGCACGGACATGACCATCAAGATCGGCGAAAAACTGCCTTCCGCAACCTTCAAGGAAAAGACGGCCGACGGCCCGGTGGAAACCACCACGGACGCGCTTTTCGGCGGCAAGAAGGTGGTTCTCTTCGCCGTTCCCGGCGCTTTCACCCCCACCTGCTCGCTGAATCACCTGCCGGGTTATCTCGAAAACCGCGACACCATTCTTTCCAAGGGCGTTGACGATATCGCCGTTGTCGCCGTCAACGACTGGCACGTGATGGGCGCATGGGCGCAATCCTCCGGCGGTCAGGGCAAAATCCACTTCCTCGCCGACTGGGACGCCGCTTTCACCAAGGCGCTCGGCCTCGACGCCGATCTTTCCGCCGGCGGCCTCGGCGTGCGCTCCAAGCGTTATTCGATGCTGGTGGAAGACGGCGTTGTGAAGTCGCTCAACGTGGAAGAGAACCCCGGCCAGGCGACGGTCTCTGCCGCTGCGGCGATGATCGAGCAGCTTTGAGGGCGAGCCTGGTCCCTCGTTGCATGTAAAGGCTCCTGCTTCCCGTCATGCCGGACTTGATCCGGCATCCAGCCACGGCGCGTCTGCGCCGTGGGAAGAGTCTTTCGCGATCAAAGACTTGATCGCACTGGACCCCGGACCAAGTCCGGGGTGACGGCGACCTTTCGTGACACGATTCTGCTATAGGCATTCACAGTGCAGAATAAAGGGCGGCCCCGCCGCCCTCCTCTCAAACATTCATATCGAACACCAGAAGCCCGGCCAGACCGCCATCGGTGAGCGACACGAGACGTTCCCCCACTTCCATGTGCCTGGGATGGGCGAGATAGTCGTCGCGGGCTTCCGGGCTTTCCAGCGTCACGATGAAACCATCGACAAAACCGCCATTCAGCCCTTCGGGTGAGACATTCTGGCCGTATTTCACATCGATGATGCCGGGTATCGCATCCTTCAGGGCGGCAATCGCCTCGAATATTGCGTGTTTTTCAGAAGAGGCCGTTGCAGCCTTGAAGCGTAGAAATACACAATGCAGGATCATCCGGATTTCTCTCCTCCGTTGGGCGCTACCGGAGCGCCCCTTGACGACAAGATAGGTCGGGTTTCGGTTTTCACAACCCCCGATAACGGGGTCGCCGGCGCGGATTTGCCCGGCCCGAAATAGAGCAGGCTTCCATTACCGCCGTTTGAAGGGCTCCATGCCCTTTCGCGCCAACTCGTCGGCGCGTTCGTTTTCCGGGTGGCCGGCATGGCCCTTGACCCAGTGCAGGGTAACCTTATGGCGTTGCTGCGCCGCTTCCAGCGCCTGCCATAGTTCAACATTCTTGACCGGCTTGTTATCGGCGGTTTTCCAGCCCTTCTTTTTCCAGCCGAAAATCCACTTGGTGATGCCGTCCTTCACATAGGCGCTGTCGGTATAAAGATCGACCTCGCAGGGGCTTTTCAGCGCATTGAGCGCCGAGATCGCCGCCATCAACTCCATGCGGTTATTGGTGGTCTCGGCCTCGCCGCCCAAGAGTTCCTTCTCCACCTCGCCGTAACGCAGCACGGCGCCCCAGCCGCCCGGACCGGGATTGCCGGAGCAGGCGCCATCGGTGAAAATATCGACATGTTTCATTCGCCCGCCAGCCCATATTCGGCGACAGTGGCGATGGAACGGTGGAACCGCAGCTTGCGCAGATATTCCAGCGGGTCTTTCTTCACCACCAGCGCGCCTTCCGGCGTCGTCAGCCAGTCATAAAGGCGGGTGAGGAAGAAACGCAACGCCGAACCGCGCGCCAGAAGCGGCAGCGCCTCCAGCTCCGCTTCGCTCAGCGGGCGCACCGACTGGTAACCCTCCAGCAGCGCCTTGCCCTTGGTGACGTTGTAAGCGCCATCCTTTTCGAAGCACCAGGCATTGAGGCAGATCGACACGTCATAAGCGAGCAGGTCGTTGCAGGCGAAATAAAAATCGATCAGACCGGACAGTTCATCGCCGAGGAAGAACACATTGTCCTGGAACAGATCAGCATGGATGACGCCGGCCGGAAGATTTTTCGGCCAATGGGCGGCGAGATAATCGATCTCCGGGCGAATCTCGTCTTTCAGGCCCTTCTCCACCTCGTCGGCGCGCGCTTCGGACTTGTCCCAAAGCACCTTCCAGCCTTCGACGGAAAGCGCGTTCGGCCGCTTGATCTCGAACCCCTCGCCGGCCAGATGCATGGCGGCCAGCGCCTTGCCGACTTCGCGGCAATGTTTCGCTTCCGGCTTTCTCAGCCACATGCCCTCGAGAAAGGAAATGAGCGCCGCCGGCCGGCCCGATAGCTCTCCCAGCAACTCGCCATCCTTGCGCGGCAGCGGCAGGGGGCAGGACAGACCCTTGGCGGCCAGATGCTGCATGAGGCCGAGAAAGAAGGGCAGATCGTTTTTCTCCACGCGCTTTTCATAAAGCGTGAGAATCAGCGGGTCCTTGGTGGTATGCAGCAGGAAATTGGAGTTTTCGACGCCTTCGGCAATGCCCTTATAGGAGGTGAGGCTGCCGACGTCATATTGCGTGAGGAAATTCCTCAGATCATCTTCGGTGATGTCCGTATAAACTGCCAATTTCAAATCTCTTGATGAAGGATGGAGTGGAAATCTCGGGTGGAGATGACGCAGGTGGGACGGAAACCGCCCGCATTCAGCGCCATCCCGCTTTCAGATACCGGCGGCGGTTTTCGGCGGCAGCGCATCATTGGCATTGCCGTTCACGAAAGCCATGTCGTCCGTCGTCAGCTCGATGCTGCGCAGCTCTCGATTGACGAGGAAATGTTCCGTTTCCTCGACTGTCACGGCGAGATCGAGCGTCGTATCGAAACGCGCCTTGAAGGCCTCGATGATCTCATCGACGATGACCTCCGGTGCGGATGCGCCGGCCGAAAGGCCGACGGTGCGGATATCGCCGATTTCATTCCAGTCGATTTCCGAGGCCCGCTGCACCAGCACGGAACGCTGTGCACCGGCCCGCAGCGCCACTTCCACAAGCCGCTTGGAATTGGAGGAATTGGGCGCGCCAACGACGATGAAGAGGTCGCAGCCGGGGGCCGCCTGCTTCACCGCATCCTGACGGTTTGTGGTTGCGTAACAGATGCTGTCGGCGGCGGGCGCCTGAATGGCCGGGAACCGTTCCTGCAGCCTGGCGATGACGCCGGCCGTGTCATCGACCGAAAGTGTCGTCTGGGTGACGAAGCCGAGATTTTCCCGGTCCGCCGGTTCATAACGGCCGGCATCTTCCACCGTCTCAATGAGCGAGACCGTTCCTTCCGGAAGCTGGCCCATGGTGCCGATGACCTCGGGGTGGCCGGCATGGCCGATCAGCACCACATGGCGGCCGAGGCGCTGGTGGCGCATGGCCTGCTTGTGGACCTTGGAGACCAGCGGGCAGGTGGCATCGAGATAAAACAGATTGCGCGCCTGCGCATCCTCCGGCACGGATTTCGGCACGCCGTGGGCCGAGAAAACCACCGGCTGCTCGCGGTGCTCGGCCGGAATTTCATGCAGTTCCTCGACAAAAACTGCGCCCTTGGCTTCCAGCCCTTCCACCACATAACGGTTATGCACGATTTCGTGGCGGACATAGACGGGTGCGCCATAGGCCTTCAGCGCCAGCACGACGATCTGGATCGCCCGGTCCACGCCCGCGCAAAAGCCGCGCGGTCCGCACAGCCTTATCGTCAAAGGGGGTTTGGAAACGGCGATGTTCATTCCAGCTCCTTGGCCTGCTGCTTGGGCCGTGCTTCATGGCCTTGCCCGACAAGCTGCCTTACCGGACGGGCTGCGCTTTATTCACCCTGCGCCTTACCGTTCCGGAAATAGGCAAAACCGGCGACGATGACAAGGGCCGCCGCCAACCCATACCACGTTATCGCATATTGCAGGTGATTGTTGGGCAAATCTATCAACGTCACGCCACCCTGCGGCCAGCCGCCCGGGTTAGGCGCGTTGTCAGCATCCACGAAGAGGTGGACCAGCCGGTCGGGCGGGATATCGGCGCTGGAGGCCATGGCCGCCAGATCCTTCCAGTAGAAGATGTTCTTGGCGATATCGTTATCAGGCAGCAGCGAGGACGGTTTTGCAACCAGCGGCGCGCGCGAAAGCCCGGTGATCGTCACCGCACCGGCAACCTGCCCGTCGAGCCGTTTGGCCGGTTCCTTCATTTCGAAGGGCACGAAGCCGCGATTGACGAAGAGAATGCGGCCATCGGCGAGTGTCAGCGGCGTATAGATGTAATAGCCGGTTTTCCCCTGATGGGTGGCGAAGAAATGCCGCTCGCGGGCATGATCGAAGGTGCCGGAAAGGCTGACCGTTCGGTATTCGATATCGCCGCCGCTTTTCGCGATTGCCTCTATGTCGGAGAGCGGCGCCGGGCTCGCGCTCCGCCGCTCCTCGATATCGGCAATCAGCGCCTCTTTCCAGTAGAGACGCTTCACCTGCCAGGTGCCGAGCCCAAGAAGAATGGCAAGCGCCAGCAGCACCAGCGGCGCGGCGAACCAGACCCGCCTTTCCGCCGCCTTCATGTGGGAAACGTCATTCACGATCAAACCTGCCTTCGCTTGCATTGTTGCGGTATTGCAGCGCAATCATGATCCCTTTCAGCTTGCGCAGCAGCACGAGGGAGACAATCACCGTAAACGGCAACCACAGCATGACATGCACCCAGACCGGCGGCGCAAAACGCTGATCGAACCAGAGCGCCAGCCCGACGACCAGAAAACCGACGATCAGCATGACGAAAACCGCCGGGCCATCGCCCGCATCGGCAAAACCATAATCCAGTCCGCAGGCGCTGCAGGCGGGTTTTATGGTCAGAAAGCCGTCGAACAGCCGTCCGTTGCCGCAGCGCGGGCAGCAGCCTTTCAAGCCCACCTTGATGGGATCGACCGGCGCGAAATTGCCGTTTGATGGTTCAGACATGACGACCTCCCGCTTCCGCCTGCAAACCGCCCTGTTGGAGAGGGTTCAGGCACGAGGGCAGCAACCGCTGCCCGTGAAGTGTCGACGGAGGCCTAATCTCCCTCCTCCGTCATCCCCGGGCTTGACCCGAGGATTTGCACACTACCGATCTGGATTCCCGGGTCGAGCCCGGGAATGGCGCCGGGTGTGCGGGAAGCTCGCCCTGGACATCAGGGCGGCGACTTGCCACCCCTCCATTATCGGTGCAATCAGCCGTGCAGCGGCGCACCCCAGCCACCCCAGATATAGATGGCGAAGAACAGGAACAGCCAGACGACGTCAACGAAGTGCCAGTACCAGGCAGCCGCTTCGAAACCGAAATGCTGCTGGGGCGTGAAACCGCCGCCAATGGCGCGGAACAGGCACACCAGCAGGAAGACCGTGCCGACGAAGACGTGGAAACCGTGGAAGCCGGTGGCCATGAAGAAGGTCGCGCCGTAGATCGAATTCTTGAAGTCGAACGGCGCGTGCATGTATTCGTAAACCTGCACGGTGGAGAACAGGACGCCGAGCGCGACAGTGAGCAACAGACCGGTGATCAGGCCCTTGCGGTCAT
This sequence comes from Agrobacterium sp. P15N1-A, assembly GCF_044626815.1. Lineage (NCBI taxonomy): Bacteria > Pseudomonadati > Pseudomonadota > Alphaproteobacteria > Hyphomicrobiales > Rhizobiaceae > Agrobacterium > Agrobacterium sp. P15N1-A. The sequence goes on from NZ_JBIUPF010000001.1 coordinate 822,844, forward strand.
TGTGCAGCAGAGCATGGTGCGCCCAGGTAACACAGGTGCCCGACAGAAGCAGGATGACGGTGTTGTAGAGCGGCAGGTGCCAGGGATCGATCACCTCGATGCCCTTGGGCGGCCATTGGCCGCCGGTATATTCGAGGCGCGACGCCTGAATGGCCTCGTGCGGGAAGAGGCTGGCATCGAAATAGGCCCAGAACCACGCCACGAAGAACATCACTTCCGAGGCGATGAACATGATCATGCCGTAACGCAGGTGAAGCGAGACGACGCGGGTGTGGTTGCCCTCATGGGCTTCCTTGATCGTGTCGGACCACCATGCGTACATGGTGTAAAGCACGATGACGAGGCCGATATAGAACAGCCAGGGATTGGCCAGTTCCGCGCCGAACAGCTTGAAGGAGCCGCCCGACAGGTAACGCATGTAACAGACGCCGCCGAAGGTCAGGATGAAGGCGCCGATCGAGGCCAGAAGCGGCCAGGGGCTTGGATCGATGATGTGGTAGTCGTGGTTCTTTTGATGCGTATCTGCCATTGCGACAATCCCCGAATGTCTCTTCCCTGATCCGGCCTTAGATAAAAGGCCAGATCTCCTCTCACAATTTGCTTTCGCCAGATGAAGTCTTTACCGGCAAGGACGCAACCGGTTTTTCGGTTTTGGCCGGATAAAACGTATAGGACAGCGTTAAAGTATGAATGCTCTTGGTTTCGCGCGCCGTGGCGATGTCTGGATCGACGAAGAACACCACCGGCATCTCCAGCGTTTCACCCGGCTGCAGCGTCGTTTCGGTGAAGCAGAAGCACTCCACCTTGTTGAAATAGGCGCCCGCTTCCATCGGCGTGACGTTGAAGACCGCCGTGCCCGTGGTCGCCACGGGTGAACGGTTCGTCGCCTTGAACGTCACCTGCACCGTTTCGCCGATCTTCGGCGTGACCTTTTTGTCGACCGGCTGGAAATCCCAGTTGAGGCCGTTCGACGTATTGGCGTCGAAGGTGACGTTAATGGTCTTGTCGAGGATGACGTCGGAATATTGCTCGACGCGCTGGGTGGTGCCGTTATAGCCGGTGACGCGGCAGAACAGCGTATAAAGCGGCACGGCGGCATAGGCCATGCCGATCATGGCGCAGAAAAACACCAGACAAAGCACGAGGATGGAGCGATTGCTCACCCGCTGCCTGCCGGTCCCTGCCGTCTGCGCTTCCATATTCGCCATCTCCTCCTCCTCTCCCCTCAATCAGCGCGTCAGTGCGAGCCGATCTTGATGATGGTGATGATGTAGAACAGCACCACCAGGCCGGCGAGCAGGACGCCGAGCGCGATGTTGCGCCCGCGTCTCGATTTTTTCTGCGCCGCGCTCAGTTCCACCGTTTCCATCACAGGACTCCCGACATGACGGCCTTCAGGGCCGGCGCGAAATGATCGGCCAGAAGGCCGGAGAAAATCGCAAAAAGGTAAAGCACCGAATAGGCGAACATCTTCTTGGCCGGCAGCATCTTCTCGTCGCCCTCAGGCATCCGCCGGACATCGAGCGAACAGTAGACGAAGATCGCGCTCAGAACGGCTGCGAAAATGCCGTAGCCGGCGCTCGCAAGGCCGGTGAAATAAGGTGCGACGGCCGCAGCTGCGGTCAGCACCGCATAAACGATCATCTGGTTCTTGGTGGAGCGTTCGCCGACCACGTTCGGCATCATTGGAATGCCGACGGCGCCGTAATCGCGCATCTTGAACAGAGCCAGCGCCCAGAAATGCGCCGGTGTCCACAGGAAGATGATGAGGAACAGGATGATGCTGTCCAGCGAAACGCCGCCGGTGACGCAGGCCCAGCCGAGCATGGGCGGGAAAGCGCCGGCCGCACCGCCGATGACGATGTTCTGCGGCGTCGAGCGTTTCAGCCACATCGTATAGATGACGGCGTAAAAGAAGATGGTGAAGGCGAGCAGGCCGGCCGAGAACCAGTTGACCGCAAGGCCGAGAATGACCACCGAAAAGGCCGACAGCGTCAGCCCGAAGGCCAGCGCCTCGCGCGGCGCGATACGGCCGGACGGGATCGGCCTCCGGGCGGTCCGGCTCATCACGGCGTCGATATCGGCATCGTACCACATGTTGAGCGCACCGGACGCGCCGGCGCCGACGGCGATGCAGAGAATGGCGATGATGCCGAGCACCGGGTTGATTTCACCCGGCGCCAGCACGAGACCCGCAAAGGCCGTGAAGACGACGAGCGACATGACGCGCGGCTTCAGCAATTCGAAATAATCGCGCGCGCCGGCTTCCGAAAGTTCGGAGCCCTTCACGCCCAGCATGTCGCGATTGTCGATAATGCTCATTTCCTGTCCTGTTTCCTTCGAACGCCGCGTGAAGCGACGTCCCCTGCACCGGCCCGAAAACGAATGTGATTTCCGGCATGCGCGATGCGTCAATTCATGGGTCCCGAACGTCCTGGCATGAGCGGCGCCGGGCAAAACCGATGCCATTTTCCGGCTTTTCGCCGCACCCTGCCGCCATTCGTCTGCGCTTGCATTTCATAAAGGCCAGATTTGGCATTTATCACGTCCGGGGCATGTATCACGTCGGACGGCAGGCATCGCTTGGACAAAATGTCACGCGGCAGGAGAGACTGCCCGTTCGGGAAACGGCACGGACCGAACCGCGCCGTCCCTCATTTTCAGCGCCCGGAATTTGCGAGCCCCGCCCGCGCCTTCCGGCCCGCGCATCAGCGAATGCGCGGCAGCTGTTCCCACTGGTGGTAGGGCGGCGGCGAAGACAGCTGCCATTCGAGCGTCGTCGCACCTTCACCCCAGGGATTGTTGCCGGCGATCCGCTTCTTTGCGAAGGCTTCCCAGACGCAGAAGAGGAAGATCAGCACGCCGACAGCCGAGATGTAGGAACCGTAGGAGGATACCATGTTCCAGCCGGCATAGGCATCGGGATAATCGATATAGCGGCGCGGCATGCCGGCAAGACCGAGGAAGTGCTGCGGGAAGAACACGAGGTTCACGCCCACGAACATGACCCAGAAATGCAGCTTGCCGAGGAACTCGCTGTACATGTAGCCGGTGATCTTCGGGAACCAGTAGTACCAGCCGGCAAAGATCGCGAAGACAGCGCCGAGCGACAGAACGTAGTGGAAGTGCGCCACCACGTAATAGGTGTCGTGCAGCGAACGGTCGAGACCGGCATTGGCGAGCTGGACGCCGGTGACGCCGCCGACCGTGAACAGGAATATGAAGCCGATCGCCCAGACCATCGGAGTCGAGAAGGTCAGCGAACCGCCCCACATAGTCGCGATCCACGAGAATATCTTGATACCCGTCGGCACCGCGATGACCATGGTGGCGAAGACGAAATAACGCTGCGCTTCGAGCGACAGGCCAACCGTGTACATGTGGTGGGCCCAGACGATGAAGCCGACGGCGCCGATGGCGACCATGGCATAGGCCATGCCGAGGTAACCGAAGACCGGCTTCTTGGAGAAGGTGGAGACGATGTGGCTGATGATGCCGAAACCGGGCAGGATCAGGATGTAGACTTCCGGATGGCCGAAGAACCAGAACAGGTGCTGGTAAAGGATCGGGTCACCGCCGCCTTCCGGCGAGAAGAATGCCGTGCCGAAGTTGCGGTCGGTCAGAAGCATGGTGATGCCACCCGCCAGAACCGGCAGCGAAAGCAGCAGCAGGAACGCGGTGACGAGGACCGACCAGGCGAAGAGCGGCATCTTGTGCAGCGTCATGCCCGGGGCGCGCATGTTGAGGATGGTGGTGATGAAGTTGATCGCACCGAGGATCGACGATGCGCCCGAAACGTGCAGCGCGAAGATCGCCAGATCCACCGCCGGTCCCGGCATGCCGCTGGTCGATAGAGGCGGATACATGGTCCAGCCGCCACCGACACCGTAGGCGCCCGCAGGGCCCTCGACGAAGAGCGAGAGAATGAGAAGGATGAAAGCCGGAACGATCAGCCAGAAGGAGATGTTGTTCAGGCGCGGGAAAGCCATGTCCGGAGCGCCGATCATGATCGGGATCATCCAGTTGGCGAAACCGCCGATCAGCGCCGGCATGACCATGAAGAAGATCATGATCAGCGCGTGCGCGGTGGTGAACACGTTGAACATGTGCTTGCCGCCATCGATGGCGGCGTCACCCTCGAAGCCGTAGACCATGGACGCCAGACCGTGGAATATCTGGATGCCCGGCTCCTGAAGCTCCATGCGCATGACGACGGAAAGCCCGCCGCCGACGATGCCGGCGATGATCGCGAAGATCAGGTAGAGCGTGCCGATGTCCTTGTGGTTGGTCGACAGGAACCAGCGGGCGAAGAAGCCCGGCGTATGGGAATGATGCGCATCATGCGAGTGATCGTCATGTGCGGAATGACCATGCGAGTGATGATCGTCGTGTGCGGAAGGTCCAGCCATTGTCCTCACTCCAGAGTCAGTTGGTTTCGTTGGCGGCAACGTCGACGGTGCGCGGAGCGCCATCGACAGAGGCCATCAGCGCCCGGTTCGCGCCGCTCAGGTCAGAGGCGGCGGCGGTGAGCCAGGTGTTGTACTGCTGTTCGGAAACCACCCGAATGGCGATCGGCATGAAGGCATGGTCCTTGCCGCAAAGCTCGGAACACTGACCGTAATAAAGGCCCTCTTTTTCCGCCTTGAACCAGGTTTCGTTCAGGCGGCCGGGAACGGCGTCGATCTTGACGCCGAAAGCCGGCATGGCGAAGGAATGGATCACATCCGTCGGCGCGGCGGTGACGAGCAGGCGAACGGTCTTGCCGACCGGAACCACCATTTCATTGTCTACCGCCAGAAGACGCGGATAACGGGCCCTGTCTTCCTTGCCCGCGGCGGCACGATCCTGGTCCTTCAGCATGTAGCTGTCGAAGGAGAGCGGCTCGGCGCCTTCGGCGGCCGTATATTCATAGCTCCACAGCCATTGCGTGGCGGTCGCCTTCAGCGTCACGTCGGGGTTTTCCGGCTGCGTCAGCTGCGCGTTCAAGAGATTGAACGACGGGAAAGCAAGGAACAGGAGAATGAGAACCGGCGCCAGCGTCCAGACCACCTCGATCGCCGTGTTATGGCTGGTCTTGGAAGCCACCGGATTTTTCGCGGCGCGGAATTTCAGGGCGACGACGATGAGCAGCGCAAGAACGAAAAGCGTGACCGGAACAATGAACCAAAGCGTATATTGTTCAAACCAGCGTATTTCGTGCATGATCGGCGTGGCGGCCTCCTGCATGCCCATTTGCCAATGCACCGGCTGATCGGCGTGGGCGCCGACAGCCGTGAGCAGACAGGTCATCCCCGCCAGTGCTGCGTAAATCCTATTCGTCACGGTACCCTCTCCCTCACGCGTCTGATCTAGATCAATCACAGACGCAGAATCCATGCTTATGGTACTAACTTCAAACCACAGTTTGTCCTCTGCCGCAATATGCGTCGGGACACGGATGCGCCCCAATTTTGCCATTGGTCAATCCACGGCGACTTTCTCTCACCCCACGCCTCACCGGACCGGCCGAACGCGGTTTCAAACAGCCCAAATGCGACAAAGCCCCTTCTCACAGCCGGTTTTGCCGCCAGTTTCATCGCCGGATAATGAATGTCGCGCCGGGCAAATCAGACGCCCATACCGGAAGACAGGTCCTATTTCCGCCCAACTCCGCTGGAATTGAAGGCCCGAGGCTTTTTTTTCCGGATTATGGCGTCAAAATAGCCGCACTGATTCGAATCCCAGAGGTATCCATGCGTCTTTCCCCGCTCGCGCGCACTTTTCTTGCCGCCGCCGGTCTTGCCATCATCGCTCCCGCCGCTGCGGCGCTGGCGCAACAGCAGCCGCCCGGCACGCCGAAGTCGACGCATGGCGCATGGTCTGTCATCTGCGACAAGCCGGCGGGCGCCTCCGAAGAACAATGCGCCCTGATGCAGAACGTGATCGCCGATGACCGCCCGGAAGTGGGGCTTTCGGTGGTGGTGCTGAAGACGGCCGACCGCAAGTCGCGCATCCTGCGCATCCTCGCGCCGCTCGGCGTGCTTTTGAAGGATGGCATGGAGCTTTATATCGACAATAATAATATCGGCCGCGCCTATTTCACCCGCTGCTTCTCCGAAGGCTGCTATGTGGAAGTGGATATCGACGACGAGCTGCTGAAGGTTCTGCGCGCCGGCAAGAATGCGGTTTTCGCGCTGCGCGAAGCCGTGGATCAGGATCGCGTGGGTATTCCGATCGAGCTTTCCGGCTTCGCCGAGGGCTACGACGCGCTTCCTTAAAGCCTGCCATTGCCGGACAGCCTTGCGTCTGTCCGCTCCAGTGCCTAAATCGGTCATTGAACGATAATGACTGGAGCCTCCCATGACCGACGATCTTGTAAAACTCTTCGATTGCGACGAAACGCAATTGCGCAAGCTCGTCGGCGAGGCGCTCGCCGGCGCTGACGATGGCGAGCTTTTCATCGAACATGCCCAGGCCGAATCGCTGACTTTCGATAATGGCCGGCTGAAGGGCGGTTCCTTCAACACCGATCAGGGTTTCGGCCTGCGCGCCGTCGCCGGAGAAACGGTGGGCTATGCCCATGCGGGCGAGCTGTCGCAGGGCGCGCTGAAACGCGCTTCCGATGCAGTGGGCGCGGTGACCAAGGGTTATTCCGGCTCCTATGCCGCCGCACCGCAGCGCACCAACAAGAAGCTCTATGGTGACGAGAACCCTATCGGCAGCCCGAGCTTCGAGGAGAAGGTGAAGCTCCTCACCGATATCGACGCCTATCTGCGTGACAAGGACGACAAGGTCCGGCAGGTGACGGCGACCATTTCCGCAAGCTGGCAGGTGGTGGACATCCTGCGGGCCGACGGCCATCGCGTCAGCGATATCCGGCCGATGACCCGCATCAATGTTTCCGTCGTGGCGGGCGAAGGCGACCGGCAGGAAAGCGGCTCCTACGGCATTGGCGGCCGCGTCGGTTTCAGCGATTTCATCACCACGGAAAACTGGCAGCGCGGTGCGGATGAAGCGCTGCGCCAGGCGCTCGTCAACCTCACCGCCATCGATGCGCCGGCCGGCACCATGGATGTGGTGCTCGGCTCCGGCTGGCCGGGCGTCATGCTGCACGAGGCGGTGGGCCACGGTCTGGAAGGCGATTTCAACCGCAAGAAAACCTCGGCCTTCGCCGGCCTGATGGGCGAAATGGTCGCCGCCCCCGGCGTGACCGTGGTGGATGACGGCACCATCGACAGCCGCCGCGGCTCGCTGACGATCGACGATGAAGGTACGCCTTCCGGCTATAACGTGCTGATCGAGAACGGCAGGCTGGTCGGTTACATGCAGGACCGGCAGAACGCCCGGCTGATGGGCGCCAAGCCCACCGGCAACGGCCGCCGGCAGGGCTACGCCTATGTGCCGATGCCGCGCATGACCAATACCTACATGCTATCAGGCGACAAGACGCCGGAAGAGATCATCGCTTCCGTGAAGAAGGGCATCTATGCCGTCTCCTTCGGCGGCGGCCAGGTGGATATCACCTCCGGCAAATTCGTGTTCGGCTGCACCGAGGCCTACCTCATCGAAAACGGCAGGATCGGCGCGCCGGTAAAGGGCGCGATGCTGATCGGCAACGGGCCGGATGCGATGAAGCGCGTCTCGATGATCGGCAACGATTCCAAGCTCGATACCGGCATCGGCAATTGCGGCAAGGCTGGACAATGGGTGCCGGTCGGCGTCGGCCAGCCGCATCTGCGCATGGACCAGATCACCGTCGGCGGCACGAAGGCGTAGGCGGTGGTTTTCGGGTGATTGCAGTTGAGCCGATAACGGACAAAACGACGTGGCACCCTATCCCCGGTCCGTCATTCCGGCCTTGAGCCGGAATCCAGTCGACGCGCGTCGGCGCGGCGGGACGACTCTTTTCAGCCCAAGGACTTGGGCTGGCTGGATTCCGGCTCAAGGCCGGAATGACGGCAGAAAGAGTCGCAACCGCACTGAGCCTGTCGCCATCCTGTCAGCCCGCAGCCTCACACATGGCTGCCATGATGAGGTTTCCTCTGGCATGCGGCCGGGAAGGCGGTAAGATCACCCCTCATGGCAGGCCCTCCTCCCACCCCGGGCCTGCGCGGCAAAGGAGACCATGACCATATTACGAAATGCCCTCGTTCCTGAACTTGCCGTCAGCGACTGGCAGAAAAGCCGCGCCTTTTATTGCGACCTGATCGGTTTTCATGTGGTCTATGAGCGCCCCGAGGAGGGTTTCACCTATCTGGCGCTGGGGGATGCCCAGCTGATGATCGACCAGATCGGCGCGACCCGGACATTCGTGACGGGCAATGCCGCGCTCGAATTTCCGCTCGGCCGCGGCATGAACCTGCAGCTCGCCGTTCCCTCCCTGCAACCCATTCTTTCCCGGCTGGAGCGATCCTCCATCGACCTCGTCATGCCGCTGGAGGAAAAATGGTACAGGCGCGGCACGGTCGAAGTGGGCAACCGGCAATTCATCGTCGCCGATCCGGACGGTTATCTGATCCGCCCGTTCGAGAGTCTGGGCGAACGCCCCTTCCGGTTCGGTTAAGTCATGCTGCCTTTTCTTCCGCAGGCCGTGGTTTTCGACATGGACGGATTGCTGATCGAGAGCGAGAGGCTCTATCGCGATTCATTTCTGGCTGCCTCGGATGAAGGCGGCCACGGAATGAAGGTTGAGACCTATCAGAAGGTCTGTGGCAGCCCGTGGGACGTCATCACCGGCACCATCTTTGCCGATTATGGTGCGGATTTTCCCATCGACAGCTTCCGCGACGCCTGGCTTCGGCATCTTGGCGTGATGATGGCGGAGGGCGTGGCGCTGAAGCCGGGCGTCATCGACATTCTCGATCTGCTCGACCGGCTCGATATCCGCCGCGCCATCGCCACCTCGTCGCGGCACGATTCGGTGACGCGCCATCTTGGCCCCCACGGCCTTCTCAGACGTTTCGACACCATCGTCGCACGCGGCGACTATACCGAACCGAAACCCGCACCCATGCCTTATCTCACCGCAGCCCGACGGCTTTCCCTCGATCCGGGCCGCTGCCTTGCGCTGGAGGATTCCTATTCGGGCGTACGCTCTGCGACATCGGCGGGCATGATGACGATCATGGTGCCTGACGTGGCGCCGCCGACCGAGGAAATGCGGGAGAAGTGCATTGCCGTTGCAAGCGACCTTCACGCGGTGGCCGGCCTTCTGCAAAAGGCGCGGGCCTGAGCGAGAGGACGAGCGGGCAGCCGTCACATGTCCTTAGCCATTTGGCGTCATGATAAAGCACATGCCGGCTCGAACGCCGCTATTGGTGGAGCGCCTTTGTCGGCTTATCCATAACTGGGGTGATCATGCCGCCTTTTGCCGTGTCGCTCGCGACGCTGATACTGCTGCTTCTGTCCGTATTCCAGATTGCGCTTGCAGCCGGCGCACCTTTCGGACGCCTCGCCTGGGGCGGCGCGCACCGGGTGTTGCCGGTCCGGCAAAGAATTGCCAGCGCGGCGGCTCCACTCATTTATACCTTTTTTGCGTCCTTTCCGCTGCAAAAGACGGGCTATGCCCACATCTGGCCATCCGGCTGGATCGAACCCGGCATCTGGATTATCGCCTGTTATCTCGCGTCGAGCGCTGGATTGAACGCAATGTCGAAAAGCCGCCCGGAGCGGCTGGTGATGACGCCTGTGGCTGCGGCTCTTGCGATCCTGTTCTTTATCATCGCGTTCTCCTAGTCGCACCCCACTAGAGGCGCGATACCGCAAGGATCAAGCCGCCGTTCGGCGCATCGTCACGCCCCCGGCCTGAAACGCCACTTACGCTCGATCGCTCCTTCAATATCGAGACCGTTATAATGGGCCAGCAACAGCACATGGCCGAGCAGATCGGCGGTTTCGTCGGCCAGATCCCGCTTCATCTCCTCTTTGCTCCTGCCCTTAATGCGCCCCCGTCCTGTCAGCCGATTCCAGGCCTGTGTGACCTCGCCAACCTCTTCCTGAAGCTTCAGCATGTACCAGTCCGGGTCGCGGAATATTCCGTTTTCAGCGGCATATTTTTGCGAGGCCTCTTCAAACCGAGGCATCATGTCAGCAAACATTTGTTCATCCTTTGTTCATGCGCTACAACTCTAATCATGATTCTCTGGCGGCGTCGACCCGTCAGGGCGTCACGCAGCCATGAACTGAAATTTCCGCGACAGGTACATGCAAGCGGGATAGAGAAAAGATATTCGAACAACCGTGCCATCGCCCATGTCCCACCTCGATTTTTTCTCGTCCCTCATCACCGCGCATAGTCCGACGCTGCTCGCCATGTTTGCGGGCGCCGCCTTTCTCGCCGGCCTTGCCCGCGGCTTTTCCGGTTTCGGCGCGGCGCTCATCTTCATCCCGCTCGCAAGCGCCATCGTCGGACCGCGTGTCGCCTCGGCAGTGCTGCTGGTGGTGGACGCCGTGCTGACGCTCGGCATGATACCGCCCGCATGGCGCATGGCGGACCGGCGCGAAGTCTTCATCATGGCGGCCGGCGCCTTTGTCGGCGTGCCGCTTGGAACCATGCTGCTTTCCAACGGCGATCCGCTGACGCTGCGCTGGATCATCTCCGCCGTGGTCGTGGTGCTGCTGTTGTTTCTGCTTTCCGGCTGGCGTTACAGCGGCCGGCCGAAGACGCCGCTGACCCTCTTTACCGGATTTCTGGCCGGGCTGTTTTCGGGGGCTGCGCAACTGGGCGGTCCGCCGGTCGTCGCCTATTGGCTCGGCGGCGCCCTCAAAGGCGCGTTCGTGCGCGCCAATGTCATCTTATATTTCACGATCTCGACCGTGATCTCCACCGGCAGCTATTTTGTCAGCGGCCTGTTCACCGCCGATGTCTTCGTCTTTTTCCTGCTCGCCCTGCCCTTTTACGGGGCCGGGCTTTATGCCGGCGCGCGACTGCACGGGCTTGCCGACGAGGCGGCGTTCCGGCGCATCTGCTATGGGCTGATCGCCATCTCCGCCGTCATCGGCCTGCCGCTGTTCGATTCGCTGCTGAAATAGGCAGGCCGTAAATGGCCTACCCTGCCCTGACCGCCCTTACGGATACATGCGGACCTTGGACCATGCACCGTCAGGCGTCTCGCGGCGGAATTCGATGCGGTCATGCAGGCGGAACTTGCGGTCGTGCCAGAATTCGATGCTGAGCGGTCGGATGCGGAAACCGGACCAGTAGGACGGGCGCGGAATATCGCCGATGGCATATCTGGCGGTATATTCCGCCACGGCCTTTTCCAGCGCGAAACGGCCTTCCAGCGGACGAGACTGCTTGGAAGCCCAGGCGCCGATGCGGCTGCCGCGCGGGCGCGAGGCATAATAGACATCCGCCTCCTCGTCGCTGACGATCTCCACCTCGCCGCGCAGGCGCACCTGTCGCCGCAGGCTTTTCCAGTGGAAACACATGGCCGCTTTTTTCTGGCCGAGAATCTCCTGGCCCTTCTGGCTTTCGAAATTCGTGTAGAAAACAAAGCCGCGATCGTCGACGCCCTTCAGCAGCACCATGCGCACATTCGGCAGGCCATTTTCGTCCACGGTGGCAAGCGCTACCGCGTTCGGATCGTTGATTTCGGAAGCCGTCGCATCCTTCAGCCATTCGGCAAAAAGCGTGAACGGTTCATTTTCTTCCGTGAAGTCACTGGATGTTAACCCCGTTTCCGACATATTGACTAAAATGCTCCCGAGCTGATTTGGACCCCAGAGATGATCTCTGGTGGAAGATGGTGACCGTCATAGCAAAGTCGAACAGTCGAACAAAGAGCCTCCTTTCGTCGGTAGCGGAAGTTTCCGCCGTCGTGTCAATGCTTGTGGTGCTGAGCGGTTGCGTCAGCCTCGATCTGTTCGGCGGCGACAAGGTCGACCGCTCGCTTTCCACGGCCTCCATTCCCAACCAGCCGAACAATGCGCCGCAGACGGACGATGCGACGATCCGCAATGCGGTAACCTCGGCCGATCTCGCCAAGCTCGCCGACCAGCCGCTGCCCTGGGCCAATGCCGCCACCGGCAGCGCCGGCGTCGTCACCGCCATTCACGAAGACAAATCAAGCGGCTTCGTCTGCCGCGATTTCAGGACGACGCGCCACTCCTTCGAGGGCGTTGCGAGCTATTCGGGACAGGCCTGCCTGTCGGAAACCGGCGAATGGCTGCTGACCCGCTTCGAGCAGAAATAATCTGTTTACCCTTAAATATGGAATAGAGCCGGCCCGGGTGCGGCGCGCTTGCTCCGTAAAGGAGTGATTAGCAACTTATTGCAACAGTCGACGTTGATTAAACCGAGGGCGTGCAGGCGAATGATCGCGGGCATCCCTTTTCGGAGGGGTTAGTTTCAGGATTGCGCCATGAAGGGCGGCAGCGCCTGAGCCAACGTAACTGGTGTTTCGCATGCGCGATCCATATTCGATCCTCGGCGTAAAACGTGACGCCCGCCACGAGGAAATCAAGGCCGCCTGGCGCACGAAGGCGAAAACCGTCCATCCGGACGCCAATCGCGACGATCCCGACGCCTCTGCGCGATTCGCCGAGATCGGGCAGGCATACGATCTTCTCAAAGACCCGAAAAAGCGGGATCTCTACGATCAGGCCCGCAGGGCTGCCGAAAAGAAACAGCGCGGCGAAACCATCATGCAGCAGCGGGAAGCCGCGCGCGAGGCTGCCGAGCGCGCCAAGGCCGCCGAAAAGCTGATGGAGGAACTGGCTCGCGCCGACGCCCGCAACCGGGCGCAGACCGGCCAGAAAACCGACGCCAAGGCGGAAACCGCCGAAGATATCGTCGAACGGATTTTTGGCGCCGAGGCGCAGAACGATCCCAAGGTGCAGCAGGCGGCGGAAGCGGCAAAGGCTGCTGCGGGCGCCGCAAAAAGCGATATTCCGGGTGCCGGCGAGACGGCGCAGCCCGGCGCCGGCGATGACAGGACAGCACCCGCATCGCTCGCTGCCAATCTTTTCAGCGCTCTGGTGCGCCGTTTCCGCACGCAGCAGCCGGCTCCCGAAAAAGCGCCGGACATCACTGCGGAGGCCACCGTCACGGTCGCCGATCTGCTGGAACACAGGTGGATTACCGTGTCGCTTGCCGACGAGCGCGAGGTTCGCTTCCAGCTCGAAGCCGGCATGAGCGACGGACACGTGGTGCGGCTGAAGGGACAGGGGCTGAAGCTTCCCAACATGGCGCGCGGCGATCTTGCCGTGACGTTGCTGACCGCCCGTGACGACGCGTTTTCCCTTCGTGGCTTCGATATTCACACGACGCTGCCGATCTCGCTCAGCGACGCGGTTCTGGGGTGTGAAACGAAAGTCGCGACACCGCTCGGTGAAGAAAACATCACCATTCCGGCCTGGTCCGGCTCGGACCGCGTGCTGAGGCTTACCGGCAAGGGCCTCGCCGACGGCAAGGGCGGACAGGGCGATCTCGTCATCGAATTGCGCATCGTTCTCTTGGAAAAGCCGGATGAAAAGGTGACCGACCTGATGCGGCACATGCGCGAAGGCCTTTATTTGTGAAAGTTTTGCGAATAGCCGGGACAACGCACCCTTTGTTACGCTCCCTAACAGTTGATGATCTTTGGCAATCTTGAACAGGATTGCAGCCTATGCCATAGGCAGGACCGATCAAAAGTACTAGGGAGCATAAAATGGCTCAGGCATCCGGCCTCATGGCTGGCAAACGCGGCCTCATCATGGGTGTCGCTAATAATCGTTCCATCGCTTGGGGCATCGCCAAGGCCTGTGCCGACGCGGGCGCGGAAGTTGCGCTGACTTGGCAGGGCGACGCGCTGAAGAAGCGTGTCGAGCCGCTGGCGCAGGAACTGGGCGCCTTCATGGCCGGTCACTGCGATGTGACCGATCTCGAGACGATCGATGCGGTTTTTGCCGGGCTGGAAAAGCACTGGGGCAAGATCGACTTCGTCGTGCACGCCATCGCCTTTTCCGACAAGGATGAGCTGACCGGCCGTTACCTCGATACCAGCCGCGACAATTTCAACCGCACCATGGACATTTCCGTCTTCTCGCTGGCCGCCGTTGCCAAGCGCGCCGAGCCGGTCATGAATGATGGCGGCTCGATCATCACGCTGACCTATTACGGCGCCGAAAAGGTCATGCCGAACTACAACGTCATGGGCGTGGCCAAGGCTGCTCTCGAGGCCAGCGTGCGTTACCTCGCCGTCGACCTCGGCAATCGCGGCATCCGCGTCAACGCCGTTTCCGCCGGCCCGATCAAGACGCTTGCAGCCTCCGGCATCGGTGACTTCCGCTACATTCTGAAATGGAACGAATATAACGCGCCGCTGAAGCGCACCGTTTCCATCGAGGAAGTCGGCAAGTCGGCGCTTTACCTGCTGTCCGACCTTTCGACCGGCGTGACCGGGGAAATCCACCATGTCGATTCCGGTTACCACACCATCGGCATGAAGGCGGTGGATGCGCCTGACATTTCGGTGGTGAAGGACTAAGCCTGCAAGTTGTAAGAACGGGGTATCGCCTTGCTCGTCTATGTGATCCGGCACGGACAAACGGACTGGAATGCGATACGCCGGCTTCAGGGCCAGAAAGACATTCCGCTCAACGATTTCGGCCGCCAGCAGGCGGTCGGCAACGGCAAACTCCTCGCGCATCTGCTGGGAGAACAGGCCACGGATTTCGACTATGTGGCAAGCCCGCTCGGGCGCACGCGCGAGACCATGGAACTGATGCGCGGCGCCATGGGCCTCGATCCCAAGGCCTATCGTACCGACGATCGCCTGATCGAAGTTTCCTTCGGCGACTGGGAAGGGCAAACCCTGCCGGAGCTGAAAAAAGAGTTCCCGGACCGGGTGAAGGCCCGCAAGGCCAACAAATGGGATTTCATCCCCCCCGGCCAGGATGCCGAAAGCTATGAAATCCTCTCCTGGCGCATCGGCGCATGGCTTTCCTCTGTCGAGGTTCCGACGATATGCGTCTGCCACGGCGGCGTCATCCGCTCGATCTTCCGGCTGGTCTCCGGCATGGACAAGGACGAGGCGTCACGCACGCAAATCCCGCAGGACCGGATTTTGAAGGTCGAGATCGACAGGAACAGTGCGGAGTGGATTTGGTGAGGGGCTGACAGAGAGCAAGTCTCTGGATGGTCCGTCAGGTGTTTCCCATGAGTGGCGAGACGTCGCGGCTTGTTTCCTCTCCCCGCCGGGGAGAAGGTGGCCCGAAGGGTCGGATGAGGGGGGGTGCCCTCTCCGAATATCTCTACCCTCGCCCCCTCATCCCGCTGCCGCGGACTTCTCCCCGGAGGGGAGAAGAAAGGGATGCAGACGCCCGTTTCACAACGGACGTTTTGGCACGAGGGCTGCGTAAAGGGGACACAGCCTTACTCAACGACCTGAAGATCGTCCACCACGCGTTTCCCATCCACTTCCGTATAGAAAACCACGACCTTCACGCCCGCCTTCAAACCTTCGAAGTTGAACTCTTCCGGCACGCGATAGGTCTTGCCGTCGTTGAGCGTAATGCTCAGCCCGTTCGCATCGATCTTGCTGATCGTGCCTTCCACGTCGACGCTCTGGGCGTAGCCGTTGATGGGCATCAGGAGGTTGGCGGTGGCCAGAAGGGCGGCAATCATCATACGCATCGATCTAGCTTTCGTGGATTTGCGTGAAAACCTTACATGCATGAAGAATTGCCTTTCGAATGTGGCGGAAATTGCCCGCAACCATGACATTTTCGGCCCAATTGATGAACGGATTTGGGATCGTGTTCAAGCCGTTAGTGATTTTTACACCGCATTTCGCGGCAATATTGGAAAACTTCGGATAAACGTGGAAAACGGCGGCGCATTTACATTTCCGTCATCTCGAAAAACCGCGCTCACCGGCCCGAATCGCCGCCCACTCTCATCCCGGCGCCTGTCGACGGGATGGGGAAGACGCCTGTCGATGTCGTGTTCGGCACTTATCCTGCCGCAGCGAAAGAAAGGCTTTTGCCTTGTCGGGATTTACACTAAGACAAATCCGCTTGTTTTAAACGGCGCTACCCGCAGGCGCCCTGTTTTCCGGTTTTGAGAACTATGTCGCATAACAGCTTCGGTCATCTTTTTCGCGTTACCACCTGGGGAGAAAGCCATGGGCCGGCACTTGGCTGCGTGGTGGATGGCTGCCCGCCCGGCCTGCGCTTTACCCTCGCCGAAGTGCAGCACTGGATGGACAAGCGCAAACCCGGCCAGAGCCGTTTCGTCACCCAGCGTCGCGAGGACGACATCGTCAAGGTTCTCTCCGGCGTGATGCTGGATGAGGACGGCGAGACGATGATCACGACGGGCACGCCGATTTCCATGCTGATCGAAAACACCGACCAGCGTTCGAAGGATTATGGCGAGATCGCCAAACGGTTCCGCCCGGGCCATGCGGATTTCACCTATGACCTGAAATACGGCATTCGCGACTATCGCGGCGGCGGGCGTTCTTCCGCGCGCGAGACCGCAGCGCGTGTCGCTGCTGGCGCTATCGCCCGCAAGGTGGTGCCAAGCCTCAATGTGCGCGGCGCGCTGGTGCAGATCGGCAAGCACAAGATCAACCGCGACAACTGGGATTGGAATCAGGTCGACCAGAACCCGTTCTTCTGCCCGGATGCGGCGATGGTGCCGGTGTGGGAAGAGTATCTCGACGGCATCCGCAAGGCCGGCTCCTCCATCGGGGCCGTCGTCGAAGTGGTGGCTGAAGGGGTTCCGGCCGGCATCGGCGCGCCGATCTATGCCAAGCTCGATCAGGATATCGCCTCCAGCCTGATGTCGATCAACGCCGTCAAGGGCGTGGAAATCGGCGAAGGTTTCGCCTCGGCCGAGCTTTCCGGCGAGGAAAATGCCGATGAGATGCGCATGGGCAATGACGGCAAGCCGATTTTCCTGTCCAACCATGCCGGCGGCATTCTGGGCGGCATCGCGACCGGTGAGCCGGTCATCGCCCGCTTCGCCATCAAGCCCACCTCCTCCATTCTGACGGAGCGCCTGTCGATCGATACCGACGGCAACAATGTCGATGTGCGCACCAAGGGCCGCCACGACCCCTGCGTCGGCATTCGCGCGGTGCCGATTGGTGAGGCGATGGTGGCCTGCACCGTTGCCGACCATTATCTGAGGGACCGCGGCCAGACCGGCCGGCTTTAGCGGACCGAAAAGTGTGAAGCGGTTTTCGGACAATCCGCTAAAGAAACAAAAAGAGCAACGAACCGTTGCTCTGAAGTGAGGGGATATCGCCATGGCCTATGACCAGAAACGCGTCGTGGACGCCATCCGCGCTTTCGAAGCCGGTGAAATCGTCGTTGTGACCGACGATGACGACCGCGAGAACGAAGGCGATCTGATCATTTCAGCGGTTCACTGCACGCCTGAAAAAATGGCGCTGATCGTGCGTCATACCTCGGGCATCGTCTGCGCGCCCATGCCGCGCGAGGAGGCCAAGCGGCTGAACCTCAACGCCATGGTGGCGGAAAATGACAGCGCCCATACGACGGCCTTCACCGTCAGCGTCGATTTCAAGCACGGCACAACGACGGGCATTTCCGCCGATGACCGCACCCTCACGGTGCGCAATCTCGCCAATCCCAATGTCGGCGCTTCCGATTTCACCCGGCCGGGCCATATCTTCCCGCTGATTTCCCGTGAGGGCGGCGTGTTGATGCGTTCCGGCCATACCGAAGCGGCGGTCGATCTCTGCCGTCTCGCCGGCCTGCCGCCCATCGGCGTCATCAGCGAGCTGGTGAATGACGATGGCAGCGTGATGCGCGGCCCGCAGGTGCTGGATTTCGCCGACAAACACGGCATGAAACACGTTTCGGTCGCCGATCTCATCGCCTATCGCCAGCGCAAGGAAACGCTGGTGGAGATGGAATCCTCCTTCACCATCGAAACGCCCTTCGGGCCAGCCAAGGCGCAGACCTATTCCCTGCCCTGGGATCCGATGCAGCACATGGCGGTGATTTTCGGCGATATCCGCGACGGTATCGATATTCCCGTTCGCCTGCACCCCGAAAACGTCGCCGACGACGTGTTCGGCGATCGCCAGCCAGTGCGGCATTATATGCAGAAGATCGCCGAGGAAGGACGCGGCGTCATCGTCTATCTGCGCGAAGGCTCCGTTGGCGTTGGCCAGGTTGCCGGACGGCGCAAGGCGCGTGACCCGGACGAAGCGCATGCCCAGGCCCGTTCGCGCGAAAACGAATGGCTGGAAATCGGCCTCGGCGCGCAGATCCTCAAGGATCTCGGCATCAGCTCCATCAAGCTGCTGACCACCCGCGAACGGCATTATGTCGGGCTTGAAGGCTTCGGCATCCAGATTTCGGCGACGGATATCTGCTGATTTTTGGGGTTTGCCTTGGTTTTCCAGGGCAATTGTGAAGCGAGTGGGTGCCCCTTGTTTCTTCTCCTCGAGGGGGAGAAGTCCGCGGCAGCGGGATGAGGGGCACCCTTGCCGGATTTCGGAGAGCTTGCCCCCTCATCCGACCCTTCGGGCCACCTTCTCCCCGGCGGGGAGAAGAAACACGCGGCGACGCCGGGCTACCTCAGCTGCGAAGATGGCGTCGCGTGGTGGGATGTCACTCTCACAGTGTCCAGAGCGAAAAACTTCAGCTTTCTTCCCGCCAGCCCTCCAGATAATTCACGCTCTCCACCCCCGTAAATTTCGCGAGCCGCGCCAGCTCCGCGTCGAGCTTCTCCAGCCGGCCCGCCGAGGCACGCACGCCCGGTTCCAGCCACAGGCGCCGAACATCGAGCGTGCTGCGCTTGCGATCCGCCTTCATGTCGATGCGACCGATCACGCGGTCGCCCTCCAGAAGCGGGAAGACATAATAGCCATATTGCCTTTTCGGCTCCGGCACGAAGACCTCGATGCGGTAATAAAAGTCGAACAGCCTCTCCGTGCGGTTGCGGTCACGCAAAAGCGGATCGAAGGGGCTGAGGACACGGACGCGGGACGACGGTTCCGGCACGTCGGTCAGGTCGGCGGTGAAATCAGCAAAGGCATAAGACAGGCGGGCAGTGTCGCCATCGCTTGCAAGAAGCGAGACCTCACAGAGTTCATCGCGGTGGCTCTTGACCCAGTCCCTCGCCTCCTGCGGGGTGACGAGATCGAAAAAGGCGGCGATTTCGCCATGGGTGGCGAAACCCAGCCGTTTCAGCGCCTGTCGGCAGGCCCAGTCGACGAATTCCGCATGCTCCACCTCGGTTTCGTGATGCTCGCCGGGAATGACCCGTTCGGCGAGATCATAGACCTTCTGGAAATTCACCCGGCCAGCGATCGCCAGCTTCCCGGTGTGCCAGAGATATTCGAGCGCGGTCTTGGAAGGATGCCAGTTCCACCAGCCGCCGGACTGGTGCCCCTCCTCTTTCAACTCCCGCGCCAGAACCGGCCCGGTTGCGGCAATGCGCTCCAGCGTTTCACCGAAAGCGGCGTCGAAACCCTCGCCGTGCCATTTGCGCCAGCGCTCCTGGATGATCGGCTCGCGGCGGCGGAAACGATGCTTCCAATAGGGATAAAATTCCGTCGGCACGATGGAAGCGTCATGTGTCCAGTGCTCGAACAGCGCCCGGTCCTTTTCCAAAAGCGTGGTCAGATGATCACGCCTGTAGGTCTGGTTGCGGGAGAAGATGATCTGATGGTGGGCGCGCTCCACCGTGCCGATGCTGTCCACCTGCACAAAACCGATATCGGTTATCAGCTGCAGCAGGTCGCTCTTGGAAAGCGCCTTGCCGGGCGGCGAGGAAAGCCCCTGCCGCGCCAGAAAAATTCGTCTTGCCGCTTCGTTTGAAACCTTGATCACCATGGTGCAGAAGGTATGACGGCTTTTTCAGGATTGCAATGTTCTTTTTTTGTTCCTTGTTTCACTTCTGTTGATGACGGGGTATAGAACCGGAAAACGAGCGCGAGGATGTAAGCTTGGAAATCCGTTTCGACGCCGCCGGTGTCGCTTTCGAGGGCCGGCAGGCCCTGCAGCCGCTGTCTCTGACATTGACGGAACGGCGTATCGGCGTGATCGGCCTTAATGGTTCCGGCAAGACCACCTTTGCGCGGCTGATCAACGGGCTGAACAAGCCGAGCGAGGGCAAGGTTGCGGTCAACGGTCTCGACACCGTGACGGATGCCAAGGCTGTCTTGCAGACGGTCGGTTTCATCTTCCAGAATCCGCAGAACCAGATCATCCTGCCGATCGTGCGCGACGATGTCGCCTTCGGGCTGAAGCGGCTCGGCCTCGGCAGGGCGGAAACCGAAGCCCGGGTGAAGGCCGTTCTTGCCAGACTTGGCATTTCCCATCTCGAAGAACGGCGCGCGCATGAGCTTTCCGGCGGGGAGCTGCAGCTTGCGGCGCTGGCCGCGCTTCTGGTTACCGAACCGCACATCCTTATTCTCGATGAACCGACCAACCAGCTTGATCTCAAAAACCGGGCTGTCGTGGAAAAGACCATGGCGACACTGTCGCAGTCGCTCATCGTCATCACCCATGATCTGCCGCTGCTTGAAGGCTTCGACCGTGTGCTGGTTTTCCACGGCGGCGCGCTGATTGCGGACGCCGCGCCTGAAGAGGCAGTGGCGCAATATCTCGCGGCGGTGGCGCGATGAAATCGCTGCACGTTGAAGGCACGGGCTGGCTCTACCGCGTCTCGCCGCGCCTCAAGCTCCTGACGCTGATGGGCTTCAGCATCGCGCTGTTCCTTACCCGCGATCTGTTGTTGCTGGGATGCGCCGTGGTTCTCGCCGCCGCCATCCTGCGCGAGACGCGGCTACCCTTCCAGGATATCGGCCTGCGGCTGCGGCCGGTGATGCTGACCATCTTCCTCGTCGCGGCTTTCAGCTATCTTTTGCTTCCGACCCATGCGACAGTCAATCTTTTGCGGCTGACGGCGCTGGCGCTGCTTGCCACCGCCGTCACCATCACCGTCAGCATCTCGCAGTTCATGAATGAGATCACGCTTGCCGCCGCCCCTCTCGAAAGGCTGGGGCTGGTCAAGGCTGCCGATATCGGGCTTGCGGTCGGGCTCGTCGTGCGTTTCGTGCCCGAGATCGTCAACCGGTATCATGCGGTGCGTGACGCACACCGGGCTCGCGGCCTGCCCGTGCGGATGGCGACCATCATCGTGCCACTCGTCATTATGACGTTGAAGGATGCCGATGCCATTGCCGACGCCATTGACGCGCGCGGTTTCAGAGGCCAAAGCTGACGGCCAGATAACCATCCGGAGTTTCCGAGCCATGACGACCCGCGACCTTGTGCTGATCTCGCTGTTTTCCGCCATCATCATCGCACTTGGGCTTCTGCCGCCGATCACGCTCGGCTTCATTCCCGTGCCGATCACCGCTCAGTCGCTCGGCGTCATGCTGGCCGGTGTCGTGCTGGGCGCGAAGCGCGGCACGCTCGCGGTGCTGCTGACGATCCTGATTGCCGCCATCGGCCTGCCGGTCCTGTCGGGCGGACGCGGTGGTCTTTCCATCTTCACCACGCCGACGACGGGCTTCCTGATCGGCTGGATCGCGGCTGTCTTCGTCACCGGCACGCTCTCGGAAAAACTCGTCAATCGCAGCCAGTCCGCTCTGGCGCAGGGCATCGGTTTCTTCGTCGCCAGCCTCATCGGCGGCGTGGTGGTGCTTTATGCCTTCGGCATCACCTATCTGGCGCTGGTCGTCGGGCTTGGTTTCGAAAAGGCCTTCATGGGTTCGCTCGCCTTCATTCCCGGCGATGCGCTGAAGGCCGTGCTTGCCGCACTGGCCGGCCGTGCCGTGATGGCCGGTTATCCGCTTCTGCCGCAGCGCGCCTGAACAGACTTTCTTCGGGAGGAAAAGCATGGCGACGCGTTTATACGAACACCCGATCTTCCTCGAGCATATCACGCCCGAAGGCCACCCGGAGCGACCGGACCGCCTGCGTTCGCTGAACATCGCGCTCGAACATCCGAATTTCGAGCGGCTGGAACGGAAGGAAGCGCCGCAGGCCAATGAGGATGCGGTGCTGCTGGCGCATCCGGAAGAGCATCTGCTTGCCGTCATGCGGCAGATCCCGCAAGAGGATGGCGAGATCAACCGCATCGAGGCGGATACCTATGCCTCGCCGAAAAGCCTGCAGGCGGCGCTGACCGGCATCGGTGCGGCAATGGCTGCGGTGGATGACGTGTTTACCGGCGCTGCCGACAATGTCTTCGTCGCCGCCCGCCCGCCCGGCCACCATGCGGAAACCGCCAAGGCCATGGGTTTCTGTCTTTTCAACAATGTGGCGATTGCCGCCCGCCATGCCCAGAAAAAACATGGGGCAGAGCGCGTCGCCATCATCGACTGGGACGTGCATCACGGCAACGGCACGCAGGACATCTTCTGGAACGACACTTCCGTGCTGTTCTGTTCCACCCACCAGATGCCGCTTTACCCGTGGAGCGGCGATAAAAACGAAACCGGCGCGAAGAACAATATCGTCAACGCCCCGCTTTCGCCCAATACCGGCAGCGACCACTTTCGCGAGGCCTTCAAATCCCGCGTGTTGCCGGCGATTGCCGATTTTTCGCCTGATCTCATCCTCATCTCCGCCGGTTTCGACGCGCATCACCGCGATCCGCTGGCACAGATCAATCTGGTGGGCGAGGATTTCGACTGGGCGACGGGCCGGCTTCTGGAAATGGCCGACAAATACGCATCGAACCGGGTCGTCAGCCTGCTTGAAGGTGGTTATGATCTGGAAGGGCTGGCGGAATCGGCAGCCATGCATATTTTGAGAATGATGAAGGGTTGAACATGACGGAAAATGCCAACACAGCCGATGTCAGCGGTTATTCCTTCGAAAAGGCCGTCGCCGAGCTGGAAAGCATTGTCGCACGCCTGGAACGCGGAGACGTGGCGCTGGACGAATCAATCGCCATCTATGAGCGCGGCGAAGCCCTGAAGAAACACTGCGAGACGCTGTTGAACGCCGCTGAAAAGCGAATCGAGAAAATCCGTCTCGATCGTGCGGGCAAGCCGCAGGGTGTGGAGCCGCTCGACGGGGAATGACTGCGTTTAGCGGGAGCTTTTGGACGTGATTCGATAAGGTAGCCACCTCCCGATTCAAACACTCGACATCATCCTCGGGCTGGTCCCGAGGATCTGCAACTACCTGATTTTCTTGACGTGTTTAGATCCTCGGGACAAGCCCGAGGATGACGGAGGAGAGGTTTCAAAACTTTCCCCGGCCGTAAGGTGTTCTCACAATGTCGTGTTAACAAGGATCGTTGACGCTGCGTTCGATATCGCGATGCTCCCCTCCCCCTCGGTTATGCTAAACTCCCGCCAGACCATACGAGGAGCTTGCGATGTCCTTCTTTCCCGGCAACGATCCCGTCGCGGGTGATGCTTTTGCCTGCGATGCCATCGAGAACCTGATCATTCCCCGAACCAGTGATATTGGCGGTTTTGCCGTGCGTCGTGCGCTGCCGACCCGGCAGCGGCGGCTTGTGGGGCCGTTCATCTTTTTCGATCGCATGGGCCCGGCCATCCTGAAGGCGGGTGAGGCGCTCGACGTCAAGCCGCATCCGCATATCGGGCTCTCCACCGTTACCTATCTGTTCGACGGCGAAATCAAGCACCGGGACAGTCTCGGCACCGAACTCGTCATTCGCCCCGGCGACATCAACCTGATGACGGCCGGGCGTGGCATCGTGCATTCGGAACGCACGCCGGAAAACCTGCGTGGCCATCCGCTTTCCATGTCCGGCCTGCAGACCTGGCTTGCCCTGCCAGACAACATGGAAGAAATCGCCCCCGCCTTTGCCCACACGGCGAAGGAAGACATGCCGCTGATCGACCTCAAGGGTGCGACAGGCCGGGTGGTGATCGGCGAATTCGAAGGCCTCACCTCCCCGGTTTCGTCCTTTACCGATACGCTTTATGTCGATCTTTCGCTGGAGCCGGGGGTAAAATTCCCCTTCTCCGCCGATCATGAGGAGCGGGCGATCTATATTCTGTCCGGTTCGTTGGATGTGGCTGGCGATATCTTCGCCGCCGATCAACTGCTCGTCTTCCGGCCCGGCGACGACATCACGCTGCAGGCCGGCAGCAATGGCTGTCACATCATGATCTTTGGCGGGGCGGCGCTGAATGAACGCCGTTACATCTGGTGGAACTTCGTTTCGTCATCAAAAGAACGCATAGAACAGGCCAAACAGGAGTGGAGAACCGGACGCTTCGACATCGTTCCCGGCGACGAAGAAGAGTTTGTCCCTTTGCCGGAAGGTTGAAATTCTATAGAAGTGTACGACATGCAGGGCTGCACCGTCGGCTTTCGACATGAAAGACGCTCTGGCACGCCCTGCTGACGACAAGAAAAGGCCGAACGATTGACCGGAATGCCACAGACACCATTGCTCGACCGGGTGAATTTTCCCTCCGATCTCAAGGAGATCGATGATCGCGACCTGCCGGAACTGGCACGGGAACTGCGCGACGAGATGATTGACGCCGTATCGAAGACCGGTGGCCATCTGGGTGCCGGCCTTGGCGTGGTGGAACTGACGATTGCCATTCACAAGGTGTTCAACACGCCCGAGGACCGGCTGATCTTCGATGTCGGCCATCAATGTTATCCGCACAAGATCCTGACCGGCCGACGGGATCGCATCCGCACGCTGCGGCAGGAAGATGGGCTTTCCGGTTTCACCCGGCGGGCCGAAAGCGAATATGATGATTTCGGCGCCGGCCATTCCTCCACCTCCATTTCCGCCGGCCTCGGCATGGCGGTGGCGGCGGGTCTTGATGGCAGCGACCGCAAGGTCGTAGCCATCATTGGCGACGGCTCGATGTCGGCGGGCATGGCGTTTGAGGCATTGAACAATGCCGGTGCGCTCGATGCGCGGCTGATCGTCATCCTCAATGACAACGACATGTCGATTGCGCCGCCGACGGGCGCGATGAGCGCTTATCTGGCACGCCTCGCCTCCGGCCGCACCTATATGGGCTTCCGCGATTTCGGCAAGAAACTGACGGCTTATCTCGGCAAGACCATCGACCGCGCCATTACCCGCGCCGTGACCCATGCGCGCGGTTACGTGACCGGCGGCACGCTGTTCGAGGAGCTTGGCTTCTATCACATCGGACCGATCGACGGTCATTCCTTCGATCACCTCCTGCCGGTGCTGCGCAATGTGCGCGACAACCAGAAGGGCCCTGTTCTCATCCATGTGGTGACGCAGAAGGGCAAGGGTTACGCGCCGGCGGAAGCCGCAGCCGACAAATATCACGGCGTCAACAAGTTCGACGTCATCACCGGCGCGCAGGCGAAAGCCAAGCCGAATGCGCCGAGCTATACCAGCGTCTTTGCCGAAGCCCTGATCCAGGAAGCGACGCTCGACGAAAAGATCATCGGTGTGACGGCCGCCATGCCGAATGGCACAGGCCTCGACAAGATGGCCGAGCTTTTCCCGTCTCGCACCTTCGATGTCGGCATTGCCGAGCAGCATGCCGTGACCTTCGCGGCAGGACTTGCGGCTGATGGTTACAAGCCGTTCTGCGCGCTTTATTCCACTTTCCTGCAACGCGGTTACGACCAGCTGGTGCATGATGTGGCGATCCAGAGCCTGCCGGTGCGTTTCCCCATCGACCGTGCCGGTTTTGTCGGTGCTGACGGGCCGACCCATGCCGGTTCGTTCGACACGACTTTCCTCGCCACCCTGCCGGGCATGGTGGTGATGGCGGCGGCCGACGAGGCGGAGCTGAAACATATGGTGCGCACGGCAGCGGCCTATGATGAAGGCCCGATTTCCTTCCGCTACCCGCGCGGTGAAGGCGTGGGTGTCGAAATGCCCGCGCGTGGTGAGATTCTCCAGATAGGCAAGGGTCGCATCATCAAGGAAGGCACCAAGGTTGCGCTGCTCTCCTTCGGCACGCGGCTGGCGGAATGCCTGGCGGCGGCCGAAGACCTTGAAGCGGCCGGCCTTTCCACCACGGTTGCCGATGCGCGCTTCGCCAAGCCGCTCGATCTCGATCTCATCCGCCAGTTGGTCAGCCATCACGAAGTTCTGGTGACGATCGAAGAAGGCTCTGTCGGCGGTTTCGGCGCGCATGTGCTGCATTTCATGGCCAGCGCCGGCCTGCTTGACCATGGCCCCAAGGTCCGGACCCTGACCCTGCCCGACCAGTGGGTGGAGCAGGCCAAACCCGAAACCATGTATGCCAATGCCGGCCTTGACCGGGCCGGCATCGTTTCCACCGTGTTTAATGCGCTCGGCCAGCGTCAGGCCGGCGTCGGTTTCGCCGGCTGACAAGATTGCCGGGACAGGAGGCGGGACCATCCCGCCTCTTTCTCAGGATGCCGCGCCATCGAGAAAACCGACGACATTCTCGATCCGTCCCTCGGCATTCAGGCTGACGACATCGGTTCCGCCAGCAACATCGTCCCCGTCAGGCGAAATGAGACGCCATGAGAAACGGGTGAAGTTGCCGTGACCATCCGGGGTGCCGGCAAGAACGAAGCGATATCCCGGAAATTTCTGCCGCGCCGCCTCGATCATCGCGGCAATCCCCTGCTGGCCTTCGCCCTGCATCAGCGGATCGACGTAGCGCGTATTTTCTGCCCATGCCTGCCCGACGAGATGCCTGCGGCGTTCATTGTCCTCTTCGTTCCAGGCTGCGAGATAGGTCTGGGCGATTGTGAGATGTTGCGTCATGATTGCGTTCCTTCTGGTTGACGGCCCAAACATGCCGGCGGTCGGGAAGCGGAACAATTACCTCGGAGGTAATCGCATTGCCGATATGTTCTGCTAGGCTGCGGGGCATGACACATCATCAAGAACATGTCGGCCAGGTGCTGAAGGAATGGCGTGCCCGCCGCAGGTTGAGCCAGCTCGATCTGGCGATAGAGGCGGACATATCGGCGCGGCATCTGAGCTTTGTGGAAAGCGGGCGTTCATCCCCCAGCCGCGAGATGCTCGCGAAACTGGCGGAGCAGCTTTCCATGCCCGCCCGCGCCGCCAACCGGCTGATGCTGGCGGCGGGTTATGCGCCTGTTCATTCCGAACGCTCGCTGGACGCGCCCGACATGGCGGCGGCCCGGCAGGCCGTCGAAACCGTGGTGCACGGGCATATGCCCTTCCCCGCCCTTGCCGTTGACCGGCACTGGAACGTCGTTCTCGCCAATGGCGCGATCACAGCGCTTCTGGCCGGCGTTTCAGAGGAGCTGCTTCTCCCGCCGCTCAACGCCTTGAGGCTGAGCCTGCATCCGCAGGGCCTGAGTTCGCGCATCGTCAACCTCGCCGAATGGCGTCATCACCTGCTGGAACGCCTGCGTCGCCAGGTCGAAGAGACGGGAGACGAGGTGCTTTCCCGGCTACATGCGGAGCTTGCGGCCTATCCCGCACCAAAGGTCTCGCCGCATGCCGCCGGGGCCGACCCTCTGGCCATACCGCTCCAGCTTCGCGATCCGTCTTCGGGCGGCATATTGAGCTTCATTTCAACCACCACGGTTTTCGGCACGGCCACAGACGTCACGCTGTCCGAACTGGTGCTGGAGTGTTTTTATCCCGCCGACGCGGCAACCCGCGAAGCACTGATGCAAGGCACCAAGGAGTAAGACCCGTGCACACCACCTATCTCATCGGCTTTCAGGTCCGCCCCAGCCAGCGCGAGCGCTTTCTCGAATTGCTGAATGCGCTGCTCGACGCCATGCGGCATGAAAAGACCTTCGTGAACGCAACCCTGCATCGGGACGGTGAAAACGAGAACCGCTTTTTGCTGCATGAGACCTGGAGCGACCATCAGGACGTCATCGATGTCCAGATTCACCGCCCCTATCGTCAGGCATGGCACGCTGCCCTGCCCGAGCTTCTGGAAGCCCCACGGGATATCTCCGTCTGGCATCCCATGCGGGCCGATCACGCCGCATAGCGACATGGATCATAAGGAATCCCACGCAAGCACCCTTTGCACGCGCTAGGATTTTCGCGACAATATCCGCGGCTCACCGATTTTGAACCAGGCCTTGGCGATCCTGCCGTTCTCAATTTCATAGATGCAGGCAACGTCGACCTCTCCCTTTCCTTCCGGAAAGTTTCGGGTGACCGTTTCATGGTCGATGACGACGTTGCCAACGACAATGCGCGTCAGCAGTTTCCCATGGAGATCCGGTTCCTTGAAGCGCTGGATATGACGCTCCCGAATCTCTGCCGCGCTTCCTGCCAGAAGCGTCGCCGGGAACGCGTAATACTGACAATCATCCGCCCACCAGAGCATGAAGGCATCGATGTCACGGGCATTATAGGCCTCAAGCTGCTTTTGTACCGGCAGTTCGATTTCACTATTCAAAACGCACCTCTTCAAAAAAACGTCGTGGCGAAATGGATTCCTGGACGAGTGAATGTCCTGTATTGAAGGGCTCCGGTTAAAGCCTGATAGCCGTTTCCTCTTTCGCCGTCTTGATGACGACCATGGTGACAAAGCGCGCCACATTGTGCTGATCCCGGAACAGCCTGTCGCACAGGGCGTCGAATTCTTCCATATCCCGCAGGCGCAACATCAGCACGACATCGGATGCTCCTGTCACGGCATAGGCCTGCGATACGGCCTCTTCGGCACTCGCAATATCCAGAAAGCGGCGCATATGCTGCTCGCCGTGCAATTTCAGCTCCACCGTCACCAGAGCCTTGATCACCCGCCCCGCCTTTGCGGGGTTGAGGATCGCCACGATGCGGTCGATCACGCCAGACTTGTGCAGCCGCTGCAGGCGGCGCAGGCAACTGGATGGAGACAGCCCGACTTCATCGGCCATATCCACATTGGTGCGCGACGCATCGTTCTGCAAAAGGTTCAGAAGTTTCCGGTCGATCCGATCCATGCCGGCAGCATATCTCTCGCCATTGGATTTGCAATAAAATTGCATGAAACTGCAATTTTTGACCGCAAATGCGAACGGGCCGGGATTAGTGAATGGGAACAACCTTCAGGGAGTCTCACATGTCACTTTTCCTGCCCGTCTGGCAAAAAACGCGGGAAACGCTAGCAATCTACTGGGTGCTTGTGCGGATCACGGTTCCCATCGCCATTCTGACCGAGCTGTTGTCGAGGATGGGCGCGATCGAGGCGGTGGCGCCTGCCTTTGCGCCGGTCATGAACCTCATCGGGCTGCCGCCGGAGCTTGGTCTTGCCTGGCTGACCGCGATGCTGGTCGGCATATGGGGTGCGGTGCCGCTCATCTTCACGCTTGTGCCCGCATCCTCTCTGACTGTTGCGGATATCACCGTTTTTTCGGCACTCATCCTGTTCGCCCATGGCCTGCCCATCGAACAGAAGATCATTGAAAGAGCGGGACCGGGCATGATCGTCACCACGGCGCTACGCGTCGGCGGCGGATTGCTGTATGCCTTCATGCTGCATCACGTTCTGGAGGCGATGGGATGGCTGTCCGCGCCGGTAAACCCCGCCTGGATTGCGATGAGCGCCACGCCTGAATGGACCGCCTATTTCCTCGGCCTCGGGGAAACCATGGTCTGGATGCTCGTCATCCTCCTGGCACTTTCCCTTTGCCTTGAAATCCTCAGGCTGACCGGCCTGCTGGCGCTGATGATGAAAGCGCTCTCGCCCCTGCTGCGTCTTGCGGGCATTCGCGGCGAGGCCGAACACCTCACCGCCATCGGCTTGTTCCTCGGCATTTCCTACGGCGCCGGTTTCCTGATCCGCGAGGCGCAATCGGGCACAATCTCGCCGCGTCAGGTGTTTCTGTCCTGCGTGTTCATGGGTTTTGCCCATAGCGTGATCGAAGACACGCTCGTGGTGATGTCGCTTGGCGCGGATGTCTATGGCGTTCTGGCCGGGCGGCTTGTTTTCGCCATTGCCGCGACCGCCGGCATTGCCGCCCTGCTTCACCGCCTGTCGGATGAGCTGTTCTTTGCGCGGATGTTCCGGCTACAGGGCACATAGAGCATTTCCAGGAAAAGTGGACCCCGGCTTTCCGTCCGGAAATGCGCCAAAACAAAGAGTTGGAGTGGTTTCGCGATTCGAAGAAAAGCGAAAGTTCCCAATCTGAAAAGCCGATGCAAAAAGGGGGCCTTTCGGCCCCCAATCCATAGGTTCAATCTGAAAGCCCGGTTCAGAACTCCGTCCAGTCCTGATCCTTGGCAGCCGGCGCTTCGGCGGCACCGCCGAAGGCGCGGGCGAGGCTCTGGCCAAGCGCACGGGCCGGCGAGGCGACAGGCCTTGCGGTTGCGGAGGCCGATTTTACCGGAGCCTTGCGGGCCGGTGCGGCAGGTGCCGGCTGGAAGGCGGGCCTCGCGGCAGACTGGCGCGGCGCTGAATAGCCGCCGGCACTCGCAACGGCAGCGCGTGCGCCATCCATTCTGAACTGGCCGAGCAGGCTGTTCAGCGCTTCCGCTTCGCGGGCCAGCGAATGGCTGGCGGCGGTCTGCTGTTCCACCATGGCGGCATTCTGCTGCGTGCCCTGATCCATGGTGTTCACGGCCGTATTGATTTCCTGCAGGCCGGTCGCCTGTTCGCGGGAAGCGACGACGATGGCGCTAACATGGGCGTTGATCTCTTCGACTTCCGCGACGATGAGTTCCAGAGCCTTACCCGTCTCGTCGACCAGATTGACGCCGTTTTCCACCTGCTGGCTGGAAGCGCCGATCAGCGTCTTGATTTCCTTGGCGGCATTGGCGGAACGCTGGGCAAGCTCACGGACTTCCTGTGCAACCACGGCAAAGCCCTTGCCGGCATCACCGGCGCGTGCGGCTTCAACGCCTGCGTTCAGCGCCAGCAGGTTGGTCTGGAAGGCGATATCGTCGATGACACCGATGATGTTGCCGATTTCACCCGAGGACTTTTCGATTTCGCGCATGGCGGCAACCGCCTTGCGGACCACGACACCGGACTTTTCCGCACCGGCGCGGGCGCGCTGGACCAGATTGCCGGCATCTTCCGCGCCGCGGGCGCTATCGCGCACCGTGGTGGTGACTTCTTCCAGCGCTGCGGCGGTTTCTTCGATGGAGGCCGCCTGTTGTTCGGTGCGGCGCGACAGGTCGTCGGCGGCGGAGAGCATTTCCGAAGCACCGGCATTGATCGCGGCCGCGTTCTCGCCGACCGTGCGCAGCGCCTGCTGGAGTTTTTCGACGGCGCTGTTGAAATTCACGCGAACCGGATCGATGGCGGGCGCAAAAGGCGTTTCGATGCGATAGGAGAGATCGCCATCCGCAAGAGCGGCAAGGCCCTTGCCAAGCTCGGCGCTGGCAAAAGCGCTGGCGGCTTCATCCTTGGCCTTTTCTTCCTCGTTGCGGCGGCGTTCAGCCTCCGTCGCGGAGCGCATGCGATCGGTCTCGCCGGCAAGGCGGGATTTTTCCAGCCCGGCTTCCTTGAAGACCAGAACGGCCTTCGCCATCTTGCCGACTTCGTCGCCACGATCCGTGGCCGGAACTTCCGTTGTCAGATCGCCATCGGCGAGCCGGCTCATCGCCGCCGTCATGCCGACGATGGGCGTGACGATGGAGCGCGACAGCGCCCAGATGAGGGCAACGGCCAGAAGACCGGCGACAGCGCCGCCACCCAGAAGCGCATATTTGAGGTTCAGTGCGGCTGCCTGCTGTTCTGCCGCGTAAGCGGCGGACAGGCCGTTCAACTGTTCCTTGATCTTGGCGGCGGAGGCGCGGAAGCCATCGAGCTGGCCCTTGGCCTGATTGCGGCCGATCTCGATGATTTCGGAAATCGGCGCTTCGGTCGTCTTGCGTGCGGCGATCTGCGGTTCCGCCAGTTCCTTGAAGAACACGGTTGCGGATTTCTGCATGTCGTCGATGGATGTCAGAATGTCCGGCCGGCCGACAGCCAGCGCGCGGGCTTCGTCCAGCTTCTTCAGCATCAGGTCGCGCTGGGCGAAGACGTCATTATAGGTGCTGTCGCTGCGAAACAGCAGGAAGCCGCGCTGATTGACGGCCTGTTCCAGCATGGCGGCCGTCGCGCCATCCACGGCCTGGATGATATCCTTCGTGCGGTTGTTTTCGATCGTGACACGCTCGCTCCCCAGCGTCTGCCAGAATACGACCGCAGAAGCGAGCAGGCACACGCTCATCAAGGCACAGAAGGTGGCTATGAGCTTCAGATTGATGGGGAGGTTTTTAAGCGACATCGCAAACTCTCTCGGCGACCCGATGCCTCGAAGCAAGCGTCTGCGCTGCAACGGCCGCAATTTTGTGGATGGGAGGAGATGCCGTCATGGCAGGTTCCGGTGGCCGCACGGGCCTTGTGCACAAAGTGCAATACAAGCCTTTATATTGGATTAATCGAACATTCTGACTTTGCGGTGCAACATCAATGGGCGACAGCGGGCATCGCCGGCCCGTTTCAGCGATAAATCGCTTGCATCGGCGGGGTTTGGCGGTCATTGACACGGGACCATGTCCAAAACATTTGAAAATGAACGGCTTGACCAGCTTCTCGTGTCGCTCGGCCACTTCGCCAGTCGCTCGCGTGCGCGCGACGCGGTTGCGCGCGGCACCGTGAGCGTCAACGGTAAAATCATCACCAAACCGAGCCAGACCGTCGCCGGCGATGCCGAAATCGCCATCAGCGATCCCGCGCAGGCCTATGTTTCGCGCGCAGCGCTGAAGCTCGTTGCCGCGCTCGACCATTTCCTGCTCGACCCATCGGGCCATGACTGTCTCGATGTCGGCGCTTCGACCGGCGGTTTCACCGAGGTGCTGCTGGAGCGGGGCGCCAAACACGTCACCGCCATCGATGTCGGCCACGGGCAGATGCATGCGAGGATCGAGAACGATCCGCGCGTGACCAATCTGGAAGGGCTGAATGCGCGTTTCCTGACGGCGGAAGATATCGATGACCGGCCCATCGGCTTCATCGTCTCCGACGTGTCCTTCATTTCGCTGAAGCTCGCGCTTGCGCCGGCACTCGAGCTTGCGGAAGCGGGCGCGCTGGCGGTTCTGCTGGTGAAGCCGCAATTCGAGGCGGGGCGCGACGCCATCAGCAAGGCCGGGCTGTTGAAAGAACCGGAAACGGCACCTGCCGTGGCCGCCGAGCTGGAACGCTGGCTGACCGAGGACATGGGCTGGAAAAGCCTCGGCCTCATTCCCTCGCCAATTTCCGGCGGCGACGGCAATATCGAATTTCTTCTCGGAGGCGAAAAGCCATGAGCACACAGACCGTCACCATCAAGAGCCTCGGCGCGCAGGGCGACGGCATCGCGCACTGTCCCGATGGCCCGGTCTATGTGCCCTTCGCGCTGCCCGGCGAAACGGTCGCCATCGCCAAGCTCAAGGATCACGGCACGGTCATGTCCATTGCCGAAGCCTCGCCGGAGCGCCGTGAACCGGCCTGCCGCCATTTCGGTCCCGATGGCAAGAACGGCACCTGCGGCGGCTGTTCGCTGCAACATCTGTCCGACCAGCCTTACCATGCCTACAAGCGGGAGCTGGTGGTTTCGGCGCTGAAATCGAAAGGCCTGACGCCGCCGGTCGACGATCTCGTCATCTGTCGCCCCGGCGAGCGCCGCCGCGCGGTGTTCGCCGCCCGCAGGACGGAAAAGGGCCTGCTGCTCGGTTTCAGCCAGGCGAACAGCCATCACATCGTCGCCATTGAGGAATGTCCCGTCACCTCGCCCGGCATCGTCTCGCGGCTGGATGCCATTCGCGCCATCGGGCTTTCCATGGTGGCGAATGCCGAACCGTTCCGCATCACCGTTCTCGAAACGCTCTCGGGTCTCGATATTTCGGTCGAGGGCATCAAGTCGGTCAGCGACAAGCAGCGGCGCACACTCACGGAAACGGTGCTTGCCATGCGCGGCATTGCCCGTGTCTCGCTCTCAGGTGAAATTCTGATCGAACCGCAAAAGCCGATCATCGAATTCGGCGGCGTTGCGGTTTCCCCGCCGGCCGGCAGTTTCACGCAGGCGACGAAACAGGCCGAAGACGCCATGGCCGAGCTGGTGCTTGCCCATATCGGCAAATCCAAGCGCATTGCCGATCTCTTCTGCGGTTCCGGCACCTTCGCGTTGAGGCTCGCACGCATCGGCAAGGTGCATGCGGTGGAAGCCGAAGACAAGCCGCTAAAGGCGCTGGACTTCGCCGCCCGCAACACACAGGGCCTGAAGCCGGTGAGCGTCGAGAAACGCGACCTCTTCCGCCGGCCACTGATGACAAGCGAATTGAAGAATTACGATGCTGTCGTCTTCGATCCGCCGCGCGCCGGTGCGGAATTCCAGTGCAAGGAACTGGCCCGCAGCACGGTGAAGAAGATCGTTGCGGTGAGCTGCAATCCGCTGACGCTTGCGCGCGATCTTACCATCCTCACGGAAGGCGGTTATCGCATCACCCGCGTCACGCCGGTCGACCAGTTCCTGTGGTCGCCACATGTGGAAGCGGTGGCGACGCTGGAGAAATAATCACCAGGCCGTATCGACCGTGCCGTTGCCGACCACGCCCGAGCAGCGGCAGGCGCCGCCCACGCGGCCCCGCTCGATGGGGCAGACATAGGGCCGGCGGCGATTGGCGCTCTCCGGCGGGGTGATGACGCAGACGAAATGGGCGCGGCGCTGGCGGTCGCGATTGCGGCCGGAATAATAATCCGAGCCATCGTCTTCGGTAATGACGGATTGCGCCAGAATGACATTGCCGGCGAAAGCCGCCGGAGGGCGCGTTATCGCCGCCGCTTCGGTGACAGTGGCGGCGCAGAGGAAGACGGACAGGGCGAAAACGACGTGACGCATGCGGGTAGCCTTCGGGCGATGACGTTGCATTATTTAACCCAACCCATATTGCCCGGTTGCTTAACCGCAAGGACTTCCTGCCGGAACGCTTAACGACGCATGAATGCCTCGAAGGCGGCGCGCGCCTCGGCGCTTTGCAGTTGCGCGATGAAATGACGGCCTTCCTCTTCGATGCGGGCGAGAAGATCGGCCGGATTGCCGCGAACCAGATCGCGGGCGATCTTCAGCGCCTGCTGCGGTTTGGCCGCAAGCCGGGTGGCGAGCGCCAGCGTTTCGCTCTCCACATGTTCAGGGGCGACGACTTTCCAGATCATTCCGGCCTGTAACGCCTGTTCAGCAGTAAAACCTTCGCCCATGGCAAGCAGCGCAAAGGCGCGCTGGTGTCCCATGAGTTTCGGCACGAGCAGGCTGGAAGCCGCTTCCGGCACCAGCGCCAAATCCACGAATGGGGTCTTGAACAGGCTGCGGCTGGAGGCGACCGTCAGGTCGCAATGCAGGTTCAGCGTCGTGCCGATGCCGATGGCGAGCCCGTCGACGCCGGATACCATCGGCTTTTCGAAGGCGACGAGCGCTTTCAGAAGCTCGAGCGCGGCAAGCTTGCCCCTGCCGCCCGACATGGCGAAGGCCAGAAAATCGGCCATGTCGTTACCGGCGGAGAAGCAGCCTTCCGTGCCGAGAAAGGCGACGACGCGAATTTCCGGGTCCGCATTGGCGGCATGGAGGGCGTCTGCCATGCGCAAATACATGGCATCGGTGATGGCGTTTTTCTTGTCCGGCCGGTTGAAGCGAATGGTCAAGACTTCCGGCGCATGGCCGACGCGCTCGACGAGAATGTGGTCGTCCGACATCTGAAGCTCCTCAAGCCAATACGGTGCGGGCGGCGGTAAGGCTTGCCGCGCCGGCGATAACGCGATCCTTCAGCGCCGCCGTTTCCGCCAGCAGATTTTCCGCAGCGAAACGGCAAAGGGCTGCGCGGTGCCCGCCCCTGCCATCATCGACGGCGGCCAACGCGCCCTTGGCGAGATAGGCGCCGGTGAGCGCCAGACCGAAGAGGCGCTGATAGGGCGTCGCGCCGGCGAGCGCGGTTTCGGTTTCGCCTGCCTTGATGCGATCCAGCAGCCAGTCGGTCGCCGTTTCCAGATCGGTGAGGCTTGCTTCGAGATAGCGGCCGGTCTCGCCGAGATCGTCGCGGTTCGACGCGGCTGTGCGGGCGGCGATCTCACGCAGTTCGGCGATGAAACCGCGCACCTGCGCGCCCTCGGAGAGCGGCAGCTTGCGCAGCACCAGATCAATGGCCTGAATGCCGTTGGTGCCTTCATAGATCGGCGCGATGCGGGCATCGCGCAGATAACGCGCCGCGCCGGTTTCCTCGATGAAGCCCATGCCGCCATGCACCTGAATGCCCATGGAGGCGACATCGACGCCGGCATCGGTGGAGAAGGATTTGGCGATGGGTGTCAAAAGGGCAGCGCGCTCCTGCCAGTGAGCGCGCTGCCGGGCGTCTTCGCTCGCATGCGCCATGTCGAGGGCGTGCGCGCAGTTGAAGGAAATCGCCCGCGACCCTTGCGTCAGCGCCTTCATCGTCAGAAGCGTTCTGGCGATATCCGGGTGTTCGATAATCGGGCTCATGCCGGAGCCCTGCCAGCCGGGCGCCTTGCCCTGCGTGCGCTCCCTGGCATATTCGATAGCTTTCTGGGTCGCGGCTTCGCAGATCGCCACGCCCTGCATACCTACGGCAAGGCGGGCGTTGTTCATCATGGTGAACATGCAGGCGAGACCCTTGTTCTCCTCGCCGACCAGCCAGCCGAGCGCGCCCTTCTCTTCCCCGAATTTGCCGTCACCGAAGATCATCGTGCAGGTGGGCGAGCCGTGAATGCCGAGCTTGTGTTCGAGCGAATGGCAGAACAGATCGTTGCGGCTGCCCGGCGCGCCGTTTTCATCGGGCAGGAATTTCGGTACGAGGAACAGCGAGATGCCGCGCGTGCCGGCCGGCGCATCCGGCAGGCGGGCGAGAACGAGGTGGATGATATTGTCCGCCGCGTCATGTTCGCCCCAGGTGATGAAAATCTTCTGGCCGAAGATGCGATAGGTGCCGTCGCCATTGCGCTCCGCCCGGGTCTTCAGGACGCCGAGGTCCGAACCCGCGTGCGGCTCGGTGAGGTTCATGGTGCCTGTCCATTCGCCGGAGACGAGTTTCGGCAGATAGGTGCGCTTGAGGTCATCGCTGCCGTGGGCGACAAGGGCTTCCACCGCGCCCATGGTCAGCGTCGGGGCCAGCGCAAAGGCCATGGAGCCGGAATTCCACATTTCGAGTGCGGCGACATTCAGCATATGCGGCAGGTTCTGGCCGCCGAATTCTTCCGGCGCCGTCAGGCTGTTCCAGCCCGCTTCCGCCCAGCGGCGGTAAAGATCGGCCCAGCCATCCGGTGTCGTCACCTTCCCGTCGGCAAGCTTTGCGCCCTGGCGGTCGCCAATGTCGGCGAGCGGCGCGACCTCTGCGGTGGCGAAACGGCCGGCTTCGTGCAGAATGGCATCGACCAGATCTTCCCCAAGCTCTCCCAGCGCACCCGTCGACAGCGCGTCTTCAAGACCCGCTACATGTTTGAGTGTAAAGGCGATATCGTCCACCGGCGCGCTATACATGCTGCCTCCTCCCGAAGCTGTGGCATCTTGCTACTGCCTTCGGGCTAAATGATTTTTACGTAAACGTCAATTTGAAAATTCCCGTCATTTCGGCGGGATTGTTATAAAACTGTCATATGAATTTGCTCAGCATGCGCTGAAAGGCGCCTCGCCGCCGCCGCTCCCACACCGGAACGACGAACGCCTCCCTCTCCCCCATCCAGCCGGTCAGGACTGCCACGATGGATCTCGTAACGCCCGTTATTCCCGGCCTTGTCTGGGCCTATCAATTTCATCCCGGTACAGCCCCGTGCCGGCGGCTCGCGCCCGATGCCGGCTTTCAGGAAATGGCGGAGTGCGAAGGGTTCTTCTGGCTGCACCTCAACCTCGCCGATCAGCGCGTGGCGGGTTTTCTCGAGACCATCGACGGTCTCGACCCGGCGGCGCGGGCAAGCCTCACCACCCATGAGACACATCCGTCCATCGTGGTCGATGAAAAATCGCTTTACGGCACGCTTGTCGATTTCCAGCGGGAATTCGACAAGGAAACGCGCGATTTCGGCTGGCTGCATTTTGCGGTGAGCGACCGCTTCATCATCACCACCCGCCTGCAACCGCTGCATTCGGTGGACCGGCTGAAGGCGGCGGTCGACAAGAATTCCAACCGTTACCTCACGCCGTCGCATGTCTTCGAGGGGCTGGTGGCGGAATTCCAGCGTTCGCTCATCAATCTGGTGATGGAGACGACGGAAGAGCTGAACGCCATCGAGGATATGGTCTATGACAGCGAGAACCGTGATGAGCGGCGGCGTCTTGCCCCGCTGCGCCGCACGGTGGTTCGCCTGCACCGGCATCTGCGCACCGTGCTGACCCTGATGCGGCGGGCTTCGGCCGCCGATGATGACGAGATGCCGAATGGTTTCGAGGATGTCGCCTCACGCCTGATGGGCCGTCTGGAGGCTGTCGACCACGACGTCTACGCCCTGCAGGAGCGGGCAAGGCTGCTGCATGAAGAAATCGATTCCAAACTCTCGTCGGAAACCAACCGGCACCTTTATATCCTGTCGCTGATGACCGCATTCCTGCTGCCGCCATCGCTGGTCACCGGCTTTTTCGGCATGAATACGGATGAGCTGCCGTTTACCGTCGGCACGGGCGGCACATTGTCGGCCAGCATCTTCATCGCGATTTCGGTTGCTCTCGCCTGGTTCGTGCTGAAACGCGCGCGAATCCTGTAACGCAAAGAGCCGCCCGGCAATGACCGGACGGCTCTTTCAATTTCAGCGTGTTCTATCAGCTGTAAGGCGAATAGCAGGGCTGGCGCGGACCATGGTAAGGCTGGAACGTGTTGCTATAGGCATCGTAGGAACGATAGCGGCCATAGCACCAGTTCACATGCGCCTGGCTCAGCCCGCCGCGGCGGACCGGGCGATATTCGCGATAGACCGGGCGCGGACGATATTCCGGTACCGGGCGGTAGACTTCACGCGGCTGCGAGAGTGCGCCGCCGATGATCGCGCCCGTCGCAAAGGCTGCGAGCGGGAACCAGTAACCGTCATGGTGACGATAGCCCGGGCGGTAATCGCGATAACCACGGTGGCCGCGATACCAGCCGCGACGATCGCCCCAGCCGTCGCGATCACGCCAATATTGGACATTCACGACATTCTGGCTTGCATCATTGCCGGCGGTCTCAACACTCTTCGGCGCGATCGGCAAAGGCATTGCTGCTTCCGCCGGAACAATCGCTCCCGCAACCACAATCGCAGAAAGACCGACAGCCAGGATATTCTTCATATAGCTTCTCATCTGACTTCCTCCATTCACGACGGTCAACAGGCCGTTCTCCGTGAATAATAACACTTTTTTATTCTCATTCGGCCAGTTTTTCGGTCTGGCTGTAACATTGCAGGTTGCAGGCTAGGCGTTTTCGCCTGAACCCAGCATTAACGATCCCATCACGCTTCGTTTACCCGATCCGGCAGCCGGAAAACAAAAGCCCGGATCAAAATCCGGGCTTTCGAAAATCCTGTCAGCGGCTGTAAGGCGATACGCATATACGACGCGGACCGCTGTTCGGCTGATAGGTATTGTCGTAAGCGCGGTAGGACCGCCAGCGGTTCTGGCACCAGGAAACATGGCTGCCGCCATAGGCCGGGCGCGGCTGCTGCATGGCACCGCCAATGATCGCGCCTGCCGCGAAGGCTGCCAGCGGGAACCAGTAACCATTGTGATAACGGTAACCGGGGCGGCGATCGCGATAACCACGGTGACCATTATACCAGCCGTCACGCGGGGGGCGCGGGCGATACATGCGGTCGCCGTGCCTGCGGTCGTATCGGCGGTCCCATTCGCGGTACTGCACCGGCACGACATTGTCGGTCGAAACCGCCGGCTTGGGCATCGGAACAGGGACCTGGAACGCCTGCGACGGCGTAAAGCTGGTGAGGAACACGATCATCGCCGTGGCGACACTCGTTGTCCGGAAATTCATCATGATCTTCCTCCGTTTGCTTCAGCGCGCTGGACCCGCGCCTTTTACCCACTCGCTCTTGTCGGAGATATGGGACAGCCCCGTTTCATGCCCGAAAAGAATTCGATGACGTGCAAACGAGTTTAGAGAAATTTGGTTCCAAGACAACCATCCGGTGAAAGGCGGATGAAGATGAAACGCCTGCTCGTGTCAGGCTTCCACCTTTACGTCGGTCAACGGGCGTGAGCAGCAGGCGAGAATATAGCCTTCCTCGATTTCCTCATCGAGAATGCCGCCATTGTGGTTCATCTCCACCTCGCCGGAAAGCTTCAGCACCCGGCAGGTGCCGCAAATCCCCGATTCGCAGGCCGCCCCGATACGGACGCCGGCGGCGCGCGCCGTCATCAGAACCGTCTGGCCGGGCTGGCAGGGCATTTCTTTGCCGGAAAGGGTGAAACCCACCATCGACAGCGCCTCGCCATCCGCCCCGGTGAGGACAGTTTCACCAACGGTGACCGGCGCAGCCGGCGCGAAACTTTCCTGATGATAGCGGCTCATGTCGAAGCCGGAAGCATCGAGCATCGAGCGGACGGCGGCCATGAACGGCTCCGGCCCGCAACAGAAGACGGTGCGCTCCATGAAATCATGCGCGAGCAGCGCGATCTTGGCCTTGTCGACCATGCCCTTCAGGCCGGACCACAGATCGGTGCGGCCGCATTTCTCGACAATGAAGCCGAGAGACAGGTTCGGCATGAACCGGGCGAGATATTCCAGCTCGTGACGGAAAACGATATCGCCGGGTGTGCGCGAACAATTGATGAAGGCAATATCGCTCTGCGGGGCGCGGTCGCTCATGTCGCGCACCATCGACATCATCGGCGTAACACCGGAGCCTGCCGAGATGAACAGATATTTGTCGCCGGGATGCTTGACGTAGGAAAAGTCGCCGAGCGGCCCGAGCGCCCGGATTTTCATGCCGGGCTTCAGATTGTCGAACATCCAGCGCGTGCCAATGCTGTTGGCCTGCGCCTTGACCGTGACCGACAGCGCATAGGGCCGCGACGGGCTGGAGGACAATGTGTAGGTGCGGTAAAGCGGCTCCTTGCCCACCGGCAATTCCAGCGTGACGAACTGCCCCGGCAGATAACGGAACCAGTTCTGATCCTCCGAGCGGAACAGGAACGTCATCACATCAGGCGTCTCGGGCGTCACCGAGATGCACTCCAGAAGCTGGAGCTTGTCGCTCCATGGCTTCATCTCATCGATATGCTTATAGGTCACAACCATATTCATCTTCGCATCACGCTACAGCCGAAAGCCGGGCCTTATCGCCCGAGAGCCGGTCGACCATGAAATCGGAGTACCAGTTGACGAACTGCATCACGCCGCCCTCGTCCTCCATGGAATAGGGGCCGGGCTCGTAGGCCGGGGAACGAATGCCGAAGGCATTTTCCTCGACGATGCGGCGGTCCTGGTCGTTGGTCTCGTTCCAGACGTGGGTGAGATCCTCGAGATCGTAGTCCACGCCTTCGACGGCATCCTTGTGCACCAGCCATTTGGTGGTGACCATGGTTTCCGTGGCGCTGAGCGGCAGCACCCGGAAGGAAATGGTGTGGTCGCCGAGGAAGTGGTTCCAGGTCGTCGGATAATGGAACAGGAGCAGCGCGCCGATATGGCTGATGCTGACATCGTCTGACAGCGGCCGGCGCACGGCGCGCTTGCCGGACATGGTGTAGCTTTCCGCTTCGCCGATCAGCGGCATGCGGGCGACGCGGAACTGGCCCTTGGGGTCGATCTTGAAACGGCTCGGCAGGCCGGCGGCCTCGCAGCGCGCCCAGTGGCCGCCGATCTCGGGATCGCTCGCACCGCCGTCTGTTCCCGTCACGCTCGGGTTTTCGGGATAGGTGCGGCAGAGTTCCGGGTGGTTGGCGGCGCAATGGTAGCACTCGCGGTTATTTTCCCAGACGAGCTTCCAGTTGCCCTTTTCGATGATGGTGCTCTCATGCGCGACCTTCGCCTCCCAGATGCGGTGCGGCGCCATGTAGCTCTCGACTTCCTTGCGCATGGGCTCGAAATCGGCCGGCTGATCGGCAAGGCAGATGAAGACGTAACCGGCGACGGTTTCGCAGGCGACCGGCTTCAGGCCGAAATCGCCCTTGTCGAACTCTTCGCCCATATGGCGCGCAAACAGCAGCTTGCCGTCGAGATCGTAGGTCCACTGATGATAGGGACAGACGAGGCGGGCCGACTGGCCCTTCTGCGTGGTGCAGACGCGCGAGCCGCGATGGCGGCAGGAATTGTGGAAGGCGCGGATCTGCCCGTCGCGGCCGCGAACGATGACCACGGAATAGGCGCCGACCTGCACGGTGAAATAGCTGCCGGACTTCTGCACTTCGCAATCATGGCCGACAAACAGCCAGTCGCGATACCAGATCGTTTCCATATCCAGCTTGAAATAATCCGGGTCCGTGTAGAAGGGCTGTTCCAGGCTGAAGCCTTCGCGGCGGTTTTTCAGCTGGCGCAATACGGTATCACGCAATTCCATGGCCAAATCCTCGATCAAACCGCCCTGCCCGACACCATTTGCGGGGTTGCGGAAGCATGTCCTCATCTAAACACCGGCGCTCATTTGCGGCAGCACAAACAGCGACATTACCTTCCGCATTGGCGACAAATTGCGACATGCGCAATTCGCCCTCTCAGCCCATTCCGCTGGGAAATCCGACGGCTATTCAATGACGGAAATGACGTCGCAATATGACGCATGATGGCGCGCGTCCTGCTCCCCACCCATAAAAAAACGGGGGATGCGGCGCAACGGAGTATTAACGCGCCCTAAATTATCTTGCCGGATCGACAGCAACGAGGGTGTTCCCGGTGGAGAAGGCGACACGCATACGCTATTTCGATGCGAGCAGGCATTCGGTCACACCGATACGCTCGAAGACCGCGCATTCCGATTTTCTGCGGACAGGGCGTATCAGCCGTTATGAAGAACGATGGCTGCCGAAAGAACGCGTCTATTACAGCCATGACGAAGTGGCTGCGCTGACCGGGCGAAAGCTGGAAGCTGCCGCCGATGCCACCCACAGCCGTCTGAACGGCTTTCACCAGTCCATCCGTTTTCCGAAGATGGTTTTTCACCATCTGCTCAATGACCGGCCGCATCTCGGCTATTGTCACGTCAC
Source organism: Agrobacterium sp. P15N1-A (assembly GCF_044626815.1). Classification (NCBI taxonomy): domain Bacteria; kingdom Pseudomonadati; phylum Pseudomonadota; class Alphaproteobacteria; order Hyphomicrobiales; family Rhizobiaceae; genus Agrobacterium; species Agrobacterium sp. P15N1-A. Next base: position 865,789 of record NZ_JBIUPF010000001.1, read on the forward strand.
GGCGGCGAAAACCAGCTTCGATGCCGAGCGCCATGTGCTCTGGTCCTTCTATTTCGCGAATTTCTTCGCCGAGCTGAGCGGGGCAGAAAACTTCTTCGAAAATATCGATGCGCGCTATTCGAGGATGTATTTCGCCGTCGCTATCAACGCGCTTCCCGATCAGGAACTCGCCGTCGATACCTCCGTGCATCGCGGCGGCCTGCTGTTCCAGACCCACGATCCGCGGGTGGCACTGAAAAACGTGCTCATGCTCGGCGCGCGGTCCGAGGAGATGCGCAGGATCATCAAGGCGATATAAAACTTTCCATAGGCCTCTGAAATACGCTATTGACCGCCCTGAAAGGCAGCATCATGGCGCGTCATATCGATATAGAGAAAGAGCGGGAAACGGCCCTGCAGGCATCCGTGGCGGAGCTTGCCGCCGGCCAGCCCATCGCCCTGCCGACGGAAACGGTCTATGGCCTTGCCGCCGACGCCACCAATCCGGCGGCGATTACCCGCATTTACGAGACAAAAGGCCGGCCGCAGTTCAACCCCCTGATCTGCCACATGGCCGATATCGCCATGGCTGAACGTTACGCCGTGTTCGATCCCATATCGCTGAAGCTCGCCGAGGCCTTCTGGCCCGGCCCGCTGACGCTGGTGCTGCCGCTGAAACCGGCAAGCGACATTCATTCGCTGGCGACAGCCGGTCTCGATACGGTCGGCATTCGTGTGCCCCAGGGTTTTGCAGGCGATCTGATCCGACGCTTCGACAGGCCGCTCGCCGCCCCCAGCGCCAATAGTTCCGGCAAGATCAGCCCCACAAGTGCCTCTCATGTGGAGGCGGATCTCGGACAGAAGATCAATCTCATTCTCGATGGCGGCGCGGCCGCCGTCGGCGTCGAATCCACCATCGTCAAGGTGGAAGAGGATGGCCGGGTGCGGCTGCTTCGTCCCGGCGGCATCGTTACCGCGGACATAGAGCGCATTGCCGGCAAACGGCTCGAGCGGCCGAAAAAAGCCGCCGCCGCCATTGAAGCGCCGGGAATGCTCGCCTCGCATTACGCGCCGGCTGCTGCCGTGCGCCTTCACGCCACATCGGTTCTGGCGGGCGAAGCGCTGATCCGCTTCGGCGGCATTGCCATTGCCGGCGAAGCGACGGCGCGCACCGTGCTCGATCTCAGCCCTTCCGGCGATCTTTCCGAGGCCGCCGCCAATCTCTTCGATTATCTCAAAGCCGCCGATGCGAGCGGCGCAGACATGATCGCCATCACCGCCATTCCCACCCATGGTCTCGGAGAGGCGATCAACGACCGCCTTTCCCGCGCCGCCGCGCCGCGAGGCTGACGGCACCCAATCCTTTCGCCCATGTTTCAAAAGACAGCGAGACGCCGCCCATGACGACCACCGCCATCCCCTCCTCCGACATCCTCGACCGCTTTACCGCCATTGTCGGCGAAAAGAACGCGGTCCGCGACCCGGCGGAAATGGCGCCGCGCCTCGTGGAAAATCGCGGGCTTTATCGCGGCGCCTCGCCGCTGCTCATCAAGCCCGCTTCGGTCGAAGAGGTTGCCGCCATCCTGAAGCTCGCCAGCGAGACCGGCACCCCCATCGTGCCGCAGACCGGCAATACCGGCCTCGTGGGCGGACAGACGCCCCGTGCCGAAGGAACGGACATCATCCTGTCGCTGGAGCGCATGAACCGCGTTCGCGATATCGATCCGGTCGCCAATATCATCGTCGCCGATGCCGGCTGCATTCTCGATGACATTCACAAGGCTGCTGATTCCGTGGAGCGGATGTTCCCGCTGTCGCTCGGCTCTCAAGGGTCCTGCCGCATCGGCGGCAATCTCGCCACCAATGCCGGCGGCACGGCGGTGCTCGCCTATGGCAACATGCGCCAGCTTTGCCTCGGGCTGGAAGTGGTGCTGCCGACCGGCGAAATCTGGAACGGGCTGCGCCGGCTGAAAAAGGACAATACGGGTTATGATCTGCGCGATCTCTTCATCGGCTCCGAAGGCACGCTTGGCATCATCACCGGCGCTGTGCTGAAGCTCTTCCCGAAACCGCTCGGCCATCAGGTGGCCTTTGCCGGTCTCAGCTCCACCGAAGACGCGCTGAAGCTGTTCGAGATGGCTTCCAATCTCTGCGGCACGGCGCTGACCGGTTTCGAACTCATGCCGCGAATCGGCGTCGAATTCACCGCCCGGCATATTCCCGGCGTGCGCGATCCCCTGGAACAGCCGCATGAGTGGTACGCGCTCATCGATATTTCCACCTCTGACTCGGCCGAAACGGCGGATAGCATGATGCAATCGCTGCTGGAGCGCGGTTTTGAGGCCGGGCTGGTTCAGGATGCGGTGATCGCCGCGTCCGAAGCGCAGCGGCAGGCGCTCTGGCACATGCGCGAAAGCATGTCGGAGGCGCAGAAACCCGAAGGCGGCTCGATCAAGCACGATGTTTCCGTTCCGGTGTCGAAAATACCGGAATTCATGACGACGGCGGAAAAGGCGGTTCTTGCCGCCATACCCGGCGCCCGCGTCTGCGCCTTCGGACATCTGGGCGACGGCAATATTCATTACAATATTTCCCAGCCGGTGGGTGCCGACAAGGCCGAATTCATTGGCCGCTGGCGGGACATGAACGAGATCGTGCACGGCATCGTGCTGTCGCTCGGCGGTTCCATTTCGGCCGAACACGGCATCGGGCAATTGAAGCGCGACGAACTGGCCGCCATCCGCCCCGGCATCGAAATGGAACTGATGCGGCGCATCAAACACGCTTTCGACCCCGCCGGCATCATGAACCCCGGCAAGGTTCTGGCCGGGTAAAGCAGCCCCCCGAGGTTAGGCCGAGGCCCGCAGCGCCCAGGCGGGCACCATTTCCGCATTCAGCCGGCGCGGTTTCTGCGCGCCGACAAATTGCGTCAGGCTCATGCCCGATTTCGCAATCGACACGGCATGCTTCTTTGGCAGAAGATATCCGTGTTCCAAGGGCGGAATACGCCGCAGCATACGGCTGAAGACATTGCGCCGGTGATAGCGCGAGGGCGAGAAACGCGCCGGCTGCGCGCAGATCGCCACATATTCGAGAATCTCGTCGATCCAGCCGGCCTGCGGGCGCGCGCCCGGCTCGATCAGAAGCAGCCAGCCGCCGCGTGCGGACTTCACCACGTCTTCGATGTCCCACTGCCCATAAAAACGGCAGCCGGCGGCATCGGCTACGCGCGACGATCCATCGCGCGAACCGTGATCGAGAATCACAACATCGCTTACAAGCCCTTCCACGGCCCCGGTTACAAGCGCAGACAATGTGTGCGCCAATTCCGGCTCGTGATCCCGGCATTCCATTATGACTGTCAACATCTGCATAGCTCTAACGCATCGCACAATAAATTGCCACTGTGCTCATCGCGGTAAAATCCAGGGCTGTCCTTCCCACCGACCGCGCAGTCTCCAGACGTGGCCGCGCCTGTCGCGGTCACATCCATCTCTGGAGAACGAGCCGAATTTGCAATTTTGTTCTTGTATTGTTCTCATTCCTGATGTAGGAATTTAATCATTCGGAAGGCGGTTGAAAGCCTGTCCGGATGGAAACGGTTTAGGGCGTTGAGCGTGCCTTGAGAGGCGTGCGGCGTCCTGGGAGCATCCAGATGAGAAACCATACGCTTTCGGGGCAGGCTGCCTTCCAGCCGAGCCATATGCCGGATATTGCCAATGCACTGGCCGATGCATCCGGTCTGCGCATCGAGATCGACCGTCGTCGCGGCCGTGGCGCCGGGCTGAACCCGGATGGACGCTTCGAGACCCTGCAGCACGAGGTTTTCGACGATGGCTGGCAGACTCTCGAGGACATGCCGGAATTCCGCACCGAGGTGCAGGTGGAGAAGCCGCGCAGTATCATCACCCGCAATGAATCGCCCGACATCCCCTTCGACCGCTCCATCAATCCCTATCGCGGCTGCGAACATGGCTGCATCTATTGTTTTGCGCGCCCTACGCACAGCTATATGGGGCTTTCCGCCGGGCTGGATTTCGAAGCCAAGCTCTTCGCCAAGCCGGATGCGGCGAAGCTGCTGGAACGGGAACTGGCGAAGCCGGGCTACAAGCCGCGGGTGATCGCCATCGGCACCAATACCGATCCCTATCAGCCGATCGAGCGCGAATGGCGCATCATGCGGCAGATACTGGAAGTGCTGGCCAAGGCCGATCACCCCGTCGCCATCGTCACCAAATCGGCGCTGATCAAGCGGGATATCGATATTCTCGCGCCCATGGCCAAAAAGGGGCTCGCCAAGGTCGGTATTTCCGTCACCACGCTGGACCGGAAGCTCGCACGCAACATGGAACCGCGTGCCGCCACGCCGGAGAAGCGGCTGGAAGCGGTCAAGGCGCTGACCGAGGCCGGCATTCCCGTGGCCGTGATGATGGCGCCTGTCATTCCGGCGCTCAACGATCATGAGATCGAGCGTATTCTCGAGGCCGGCAAGGCAGCGGGAGCGACAGAAGCGTCTTATGTGCTTTTGCGTCTGCCGCTGGAGGTGAGCCCGCTGTTCCGCGACTGGCTGCTGCGCAACTATCCGGACCGCTACCGTCATGTCATGTCGCTGGTGCGCTCCATGCGCGACGGCAAGGATTACGACGCGGAATTCGGAAAACGCATGAAGGGCGCCGGCCCCTATGCCTGGCAGATCGGCAGGCGTTTCGAGATGGCGACAAAAAGGCTCGGCCTCATCCGCCGCGGCATCCACCTGCGCGACGATCTCTTCGTGCCGCCGGGCGGTGCAGGCGTGCAATTGTCGCTGCTTTGAAAGACCGACGCTGAAAACAATCCCGCCCGATCGAAGCACCATACGGAACGTGCGGCGATATCAGGCGGAATATGACAGGGAGCGGCGGCCTCTCTTTTTGATCGGCCACGCTCCACGAAATGCCCGACGGGTTTTCCCTGGCCCGCCGGACATCGCCCCCGGAACCGCCGCCTCGCGTGCGATCGTTTTTCCTCCGCCGCCCCGTTGGAGGATCAAAGGTCATGATGACCTTCGGGGCACGGTGAGCCACGCCCCTCGACCCCGGCTCACCGCGCCTGTCATCGCCCGCTTCCGGGGGCTTGCAGGAGATCGGGTGTGTGTGCCAGTTTCGCCGCATGAAACGCACGGCCACACCCGATTCTCCTGCTCTTTTTGATCTTGCCGATACCGGTCCGGATTTTTCCTTCGAACTGGAAGCGAAAAAGAAGGGCCTCTGGCCCGTGGCCGGCACGGATGAGGCAGGACGGGGACCTCTGGCCGGACCGGTGGTCGCGGCAGCCGTCATTCTCGATCCGGACAATATTCCCAAGGGGATGGACGATTCCAAGAAGCTGACGAAGCAGAAGCGGGAAAGCCTGTTTGTACAGATCATGGAAACCTCGATCGTATCCGTCGCCTCTTCCGGCCCCGGCCTGATCGACAGCATGAATATTCTGCGCGCCAGCCTCGACGCCATGCGCCGCGCCGTGCTCGGCCTCGAAATCTCCCCTGCCCTCGTGCTGGCCGACGGCCGCGACCGCCCGCCCGGCATCACCTGCGAGGCCAAAGCCGTCATCAAGGGCGATTCCCGCTCCCTCTCCATCGCCGCAGCCTCTATCATCGCCAAGGTGACACGCGACCGGATGATGGAACGTGCTGGTTTGGTTCATTCGTCCTATGGTTTTGACGGACATGTAGGGTATGGCACGCCAGCCCACCTGCGCGCCATCGAAAGCCACGGGCCCTGCCCGCTGCACCGGATGAGTTTCAGGCCACTGAAGCGGGAGTGATGACAAGTAATGGAGTTCCAACCAGAACCTCCGCTATCGACCCGATCTGGACATCGACGAGCAACTATGCGCACCGTAAATCATGTCCCTGACGCAAGACCTCGAGAAAATTCTGGAAACTGTCCTGCCAACCGATCCCAGCTTTCGGCGGATCGAACAGGCGATGATAGACAGCTGCATTTGTGACACTCGACGATACGCTTGGGAGGGCTCCGAAGAGGCCTTTCTGTTTTCCGCGATGCGCCTGCTCGCACTTCCCGACAACGGACACACACGGCTGATCCCGAACGATTCCATCTCGGTGCTCCCGCTGAGGTTTGTGAGCGTCGGAACGGTGGTGCAGTTAACTGACACGGCACTGGAAACAACTGCGCCAAGAGGAGAGCTGATAGCAGTCAACGGCACACCTTTGGGCCAGATTGAAGCCGCCGCAGAGAAATTTCTGGCGGGAACGCGCCAGAGGAAACGGGTCATCGGTCCGATTCTTCTCGCATGGCCGTATGCATTGGCCCACCTCGGTTTTTCTTCAAAAGAGAACACGACTGAATATCGCGTGAAAGACGAGAAGGGGCGGGTAACCGATTTGAAAGTGGAGAACGGGCATACGGTTCCTGCATCGATGCTCTACCCGAGAAACGAGCATGGCAAGGCTGATCCGGCCTGGAAACCCGAGAGATTCGTGGAGATCAAGGACTGGCAGGGGCTTGGGCTTTCAATATCATTGCCAAGTTTCTTCGACCCAGGCGAAACTGCGCTGCCGAAAGCCATCTCCGGTGCAGCGGAGCATGTAAGCACCTGCCCGAACAAAAAACTCTTGATTGACGTTCGCGGAAACACGGGTGGCGACTTCCTTCAAACGATGCCCTTGATCGACGCCATCTCTGAAAACGCAGGCAGGCAGGTTGCTGTGCTTGTCGACAAATTCACGTTTTCCGCAGCGATAGTGTTTGTAGCCATCCTCAAACATCGTTTGGGACATAGGCTCAAACTCATCGGGGAAGAAATGGGCGACGGGTTGAGATTTTTTGCCGAGGGAGGGTTGCTCGATTTGCCGACTAGCGGAGCGGTCGTTCGATACTCATCAGCCTTTCACGACTGGGAGAACGGAACCAGCAACGAAACCACACCGGCTGAAATCGCGCAGCAAATGGTCCCGGCAGGAAAACTGAATTTGGATTGGGAAGGGGTCATAAGGTCGACTGCTGAGAATGCACAAGGCGTGTTCTACCAACAAGTTCTAAAGAGCCTGAACGATTAGACGAGCGGCGGCTAAGCCCACACTGCTGACGGTCGACCCTCGGAAAAAGCTGCGCCAGGTATGGAATGGCCGCTTTCGCTTTCGGCGCCGCGGCAATCAGGCGACGCACACTTCATCCATCCGCTTCTGGCGCAAAGCGGAAGCGCAATCCGACATTCAGCATCAAAAAACACTAAAGCCAATCATCGCCACCTCCGAGGGGGCCTGCTGGAGCGAATGCCGCATTTCCATAGTGCAGGCGACATCATATTCCTAACCAGCCTTACCACCTCAAACAAAAACCCCTCACGGCTTTCGCCGGAGGGGTTTTGAACAATACCGAGATAAATCTCAGTTCAGCTTCGACTTCACTTCGCCGATGGTGGCGGTGAAAAGCTTGGCCTTTGCGGCAGCGGTGGTTTTTTCGGCAATGAGCTTCTCGGAAGCGGCAATGGCGATATCCACGGCGGCGGCGCGGACGGCGCCGATGGCGTCGTCTTCGGCCTGCTTGATCTTCTGTTCCGAAAGGGCCGTGCGGCGGGCGACGAATTCTTCCGTCTTCTGCTTGGCTTCTTCCGTCAGGGCTGCGGCCTCGCGCTCGGCGGCGGCAACGATACCTGCGGCTTCGGCTTCTGCTTCCTTACGCTTGCGCTGATATTCGGCCAGCAGGTGCTGAGCCTCTTCGCGCAGGCGCTTGGCTTCGGCCAGCTCGTCCTGGATGTTCTGGGCGCGCTCGTCCAGGGATTTGGCGAGCATGCCGGGAACCTTGAGATAGGCAACCAGAACGAAGAAGAGGACGAGACCGACGAGAGCGAAAAATGATGCATCAAATGCCATATCAGGCTCCCTTCACGTTCGAAGCGGCGGCAATCGCTGCCTTGACGTCCGTGTCCTTGACCTTGGCGCCGACCAGCTGGTCGACAATCGCGGTCGCGGTTTCTTCGGCGATTGCGCCGACATCGGCGAATGCCTGTTCCTTGATGCCCGCAATGCGCTTTTCGGCGGCGGCGAGCTTTTCGGCAAGACCGGCTTCGATAGCGGCGCGGTCGGCATCGGCCTTCGCCTTTGCGGCGTCCCGGGCCGCAGCGCCGATGGAGCCTGCCTTGGCGCGGGCTGCCGCGAGTTCTTTTTCATAGGTTTCGACGGCAGCGTCTGCTTCGCTTTTCAGCCGTGCCGCTTCATCGAGATCCTGTGCGATGCGTCCGTGACGGTTTTCGAGAATGCCGCCGACGCGCGGAACGATGACCTTCTGCATGAGCAGGTAGAAAAGGCCGAACGTGATCGCCAGCCAGAGAACCTGCGATGCATAAGTAGACTGGTCGAACGGCGGGAATACGCCGGAAGCGCCGTGTTCGGCGCCGTGCGCCACACCGGTTTCCGTGTGCGTGGCTTCCGGTTGCGGCTGGCCGACAGCCGGAGTTTCCGTATGCGTTTCACCTACGGTCGGTGCTGACTGGGCATAAGCCTCGGTCACGAACATGCTCACCTCCAGGGGTACTGCAAATGCGAAGGATCACGGCACGCTATATCGCGGGCCGTGATCCAGACCTGATGCCGATATTAAACAGCGAACAGGAGAAGGAGAGCAACGAGCAGCGAGAAGATGCCCAGAGCTTCCGTAACGGCGAAGCCGAATACCAGACGGCCGAACTGGCTGTCGGCAGCAGAGGGGTTGCGCAGTGCGCCGGACAGGTAATCACCGAAGATACGGCCGAGTGCGAGGGACGTACCAGCCATGCCGAGGCATGCGAGACCTGCGCCGATGTACTTTGCTGCTTCCGCTTCCATGTGAGACTCCTTGAGATATTGGTTGTTGCGGCTGTTTTTGACGCCCGTTGCCGGGGCCAGCGACTTTACTTCTCAGTGACCACCATGCACGGCGTCGTTCAGGTACATGCAAGTCAGTACCGCGAAGACATAAGCCTGCAGGAAGGCAACGAGAAATTCGAGAGCGGTCATGGCGACCGTCATGATGAGAGGCAGGACAGCACCGCCGACACCGAGCGCGCCGAGCGCGCTCATGGAGGCGACGAAGCCTGCGAAAACCTTGAGCGTGATGTGGCCGGCCAGCATGTTCGCGAAAAGACGAACCGAAAGGCTGATCGGACGCGACAGGAACGAGATCATTTCAATCGACGCCACAAGCGGCAAAAGCGCCTTGGGCACGCCCGAGGGGGCGAAGATGCCGAAGAAATGCAGGCCATGTTTCCAGAAACCGTAAACCAGGACCGTGCCGATGACGAGGCAGGCGAGCGCGAAGGTGACGATGATCTGGCTGGTGACCGTGAAGAAATACGGGAACATGCCGAGAAGATTGGCCGTCAGCACGAACATGAACAGCGAGAATACGAATGGGAAGAACACCATGCCCTTCTTGCCGGCGCCTTCGCGCAGCATGGAGGCGATGAATTCATAGGACATTTCCGCGACGGACTGCATGCGGGTCGGGATCAGACCGCGGTTCGACGTTGCGAAATAAAGGAAACCGGAAGCCGCAGCCACGGTCGCGACCATGAAGAGCGACGCATTGGTGAAGGAAAAATCGACGCCGCCAATTTCGATCGGAATGATCGGCTGCACCAAGAACTGATGGGTCGGATCGTTTGCCACCGGCTGCCCTCTTTACCTGTCGCCGCTTGTCGCGGCATCTCAACTGCAAGAAAAAACAGCTTAAACGCCGCCTTTTCCACCCTCGTCTCGCCTGTCCGCCTTTTCCAGCAGCGGCGGCTTGGCCACCGCGCCGGTCGAGCGCAACACATTCAATACGCCTGCGCAGAAACCGAGAAGAAGAAGAACGATCATCCCCCACGGCGTCGTGCCGGCAAAATAGTCCAGAAGATAACCCAGCATAGCGCCGACCACGATGGCCGAGATGAACTCCGATGAGAGCTTAACCGCCATCGCAAAGCCCTTCCGGCTTTCCGCAGCGTTGGTCTCCGCCCTCACTTCCGCCTCATCCTCCGCCTTCACCTTGGCCAACTCGTCAGCAAGGCGCTTGCGGCGCTCGTCCAGACTATCGTCACGGTTGCCAGTCATCTTAAAATCCCACCCGTTTTCTCCGTTCCAGCCATGCCAGAACCCTTTGGAGTTGTAAACGGTGACGGATTAAGCCTGTTCCAGCCCGCTCTGAAGTCGCGCGCAACATAGTTTTAGGGGCTTCTCTAGTCAAGGCACTGGCGACGGTTGTTGCAGCACAAATTAATCATGCAAAAACAACAGCTTGACCTCAAATCGCCGTTTGACCGCGATGTTTCGCAAAGGAATCGGCATTTTTGACACGCAAAATGCGATAAATCGGCGGTGGTATCAGCTCCAGCCGCCACCATAGGTACGGTAAAAGACGTGCAATCCGATTCTGCCGACCTTCTTCATGGTGCGGCCCCAGGCGGGACGCACATAAACGGCGTGATAATGGGTTGCCGACCCCACTTCCTTCAACCAGATTTTGCCGGCGGTGGTGGCCATGGCCACTTCGCGCGCCATTTTCCAGTGGCGTTCGGAATTCACGCGGTCCTTGATATTGTCGCAGGCGAAGGAAAACTGGCAGCGGTTGCGCCAGTCCTTGTTCTGATAGACGACGCCGCAGATGGTTTTCGGATAGGCGGGATTGCGCACGCGGTTGAGGATGACCTGCGCCACCGCCGCCTGCCCCTTCACCGATTCTCCGCGCGCCTCGAAATAGATGCCGGAGGCGAGGCATTGCTGTTCGGCTGCGGAAAACACCGCCGCCGGCAGCGGCGTGGCTGCCCAGGCGTGGTCGTCCTCGGCGATCTGCGGCACGAAACGGCCGGCCTCGGGCTTTTTGAGAATGGCGTCGAAGGGCGACTCGCGGGCGAAATCCGGTTCGGCCGGCGCATAGGCCGTGGCAAGAATATCCGGTGTGCGATTGGTGATGAGCTCGGCCAGCATCGGCGAGACGCTTTTGTCCGCCTTCTTTTCCTCGCGGCGGAAATAGAAGGAGGCGAGTTCCACATCCTTGCCGCGCTTCGGCTTGACGAAAGCGGTGCGATCCTTGCGCTTCAGCGGCTCGATATCCAGCATGCTGGTGCGCTGCAGAACGGAACCGGCGGTGAAGGCCTTGGGCGGCTGCATGATTTCGGTGGCGACGATGCGGCCCTTCTTGGCGGCGCGGTTGACGCGCTCGCTGTCGGGCGTCGTTGCCTCGCCCTTCTTGTTGGTGACGAAGGCGACCTTGCTGCCATTGGGCAGGGTCATGCCGCCGCCTTGCAGCGCCGCCTCCCCTGCCGCATCGTTGAAGGTGAGCGAGGCATTGTGCACCGAGCCCGCCGGAGAGGCCGTCAGCACCATGCGCCATTGCTCGCCGCCATTGTCCAGACCGGCCAGAAGCGAGGCCAGATCCGCGCGCGCAGCGAGGGAAGGAAAAACGAGCCAGGCGGCAAGGCCGAAGACGACGGGCGAGGTCCATTTTGACGCCCACCCCTGAAGGGACACGGGGGACCGACGACGCATTACTCTTTTCGAACGCAAAACCAGCACTCCGAACACCGACAACCATATTTGCTACAGGTGTTCGAGAATCTCTTATTAACCTTGATGCTTGGTTAACGCCGCGCGCGGACGCGGCTTCACGTTAATGTGTAACCACATTCTAATGCGCGTGGCGTGGAGTCGAGTTCGCATGTGCCGATCATAACTGTCCCGCAGGGCATCTCCACATCCGTCATTCCGGCCTCGAGCCGGAATCCAGCCGACGCGCGTCGGCGCGGCGTAAAAACTCCTTTCAGCCCAGGGACTTGGGCTGGCTGGATACCGGCTCAAGGCTGGTATGACGGAAAGAAGGAGACCGCCCAGCTACATTAAGGGCATGCCCACTTCATCAGACGACGACGTGCGAACCCAGTTCCACCACGCGGTTGGCCGGCAGGCGGAAATAATCGGACGGATCGGCGGCGGTTTCGGCGAGCGCGATGAACAGGCGGTTCTGCCAGCCCGGCATGCCCGATTTCGGATCCGGCACCAGCTTGCGGCGGCCGAGATAAAACGAGGTCGACATGATGTCGAACTTGTAGCCGGTGCGCCTCAGATACCCCAGCGCCTGGGTGACGTTCTGGGTTTCCATGAAGCCGAAATGCAGTTCGACCACGGCGAAACGGTCGCTCATCTTCGTCAGCGTATAACGATCTTCGGGGTGAACGCGCGGCTGGTCTTCGGTGCGGATCGTCAGGATGACGTTCTTGTCGTGAAGGACGTGATTGTGCTTGAGATTATGCAGCAGGGCCGCCGGCGCCGTTTCCGGATCGCCGGTGAGGAAGATGGCCGTGCCGGGCACGCGCACCGGCGCATGGGCGCTTTCCTTTTCCACCGAGGCGATGAAAGCCTTCAGCGGCACATCGATGCGGCGGGTCTTGGCGAAGAGGATTCTCGAACCGCGCTGCCAGGTGGTCATGATGACGGTGAAGGCGATTGCCAGCAGCACCGGCACATAACCGCCATCGTGAATCTTCAGGAGGTTCGCGCCGAGGAAGATCAGCTCCAGCGCCAGAAGCGGGGCCAGAACGGCAATTGCCAGCCAGACCGACCATTGCCAGCGCTTGCGCACGAATTCGAAGAACATCAGGCTGGTGACGACCATCGCGCCGGTAACCGAGATACCATAAGCGGTGGCCAGCGCATCGGAACTCTTGAAGGTGAGCACGAGAGCGACGACGCCGAACAGCAGGATGGTGTTGACGGCCGGCAGGTAAATCTGCCCGGTATTGGTTTCCGAGGTGAAGAGAATTTCCATGCGCGGCAGGTAGCCGAGATGGATCGCCTGACGCACCAGCGAAAACGCACCTGTTATGACCGCCTGGCTGGCGATGATGGTGGCGGCGGTCGCCAGAATGACGGCCGGCAGGATCGCCCATTGCGGGAACATCAGATAGAAGGGATTGGACATCGCCGCCGGGTCTTTCAGCACCAGCGCGCCCTGCCCGAGATAGTTCAGCGTCAATGCCGGAAAAACCAGACAGAACCACGCCCACTGGATGGGACGGCGGCCGAAATGGCCGAGATCGGCGTAAAGCGCTTCCGCCCCGGTGATCGTCAGGAAGACCGCGCCCAGCACAACGATGCCGTAGAAGCCTTCATTGGCCAGAAACTCCACCGCATGCCATGGGTTGAAGGCAAAGAGGATGCTGAAATCATCGGCGATATGGAGGAGACCGGCCAGACCCATGACGATGAACCAGACGGCGGTGATCGGCCCGAAGAATTTCGCCACCGTGCCCGTGCCGTGGGACTGGATGGCGAAGAGGCCGATGAGAATGCCGACGGAAATCGGGATGATGAAGGCGTCCATCTCCGGCGTGACGAGCTTCAGGCCCTCAACCGCCGAAAGCACCGAAAGCGCCGGGGTAATCATGGCATCACCCAGAAACAGCGCCGCACCGATGAGGCCGAGCACGATGAGGACGCTGCGGTGGGTGCCCGCCGTTTTCATCAGCAGCGCCAGCAGCGACAGCGTGCCGCCTTCGCCGTCATTGTCGGCGCGCAGCAGCAGGGTAATGTATTTGAAGGTGACGATGATGGTCAAAGACCAGATCATCAGCGACGTGAGGCCGATGACTTCTTCCTGCGTCACGCCATCATAGGCAATGGGCCGCAGGGCCTCGCGGAAGGCGTAGAGCGGGCTGGTGCCGATATCGCCATAGACGACGCCGATGGAACCAAGGATCGCGGCATAAAGCCCCTTGTTCCTGTGCTCGTCATCCGCATCCGGTTTCTCGGCAAGATCCTTGTCAACGATCTGGGACATGATGATCCTGGCTCCTCAGAGCCAGCCCTTCCAACGAAAAAAGAGAAACGGGATGATGGCGGACATCAGCATGACGATGAGCGCGAGTGGGTAACCGAATGTCCAGTTCAACTCCGGCATGAGCTGAAAGTTCATTCCATAAACAGAGGCCACCAGCGTCGGCGGCAGGAACACTACCGAAGCGATGGAAAAAATCTTGATGATGCTGTTCTGCTCGATATTGATGATACCAAGCGAGGCGTCCAGCAGGAAGGTCAGATTGCCGGAAACGAAGGAGGCATGTTCGTTCAGCGACTGGATATCGCGCCCGATCGACTTGCCCTGTTCCCTCGCCCCCTTGTCCTCGCGAGCCTGATCGCTGGTGGAGAGGAAGGTCTGGAGCCGCGCCAGCGATGCGAGGCTGACGCGGACCTTCGAGATCAGCCGGTGATAGGCGGCGATATTGGTCAGGCGGTCTTCGAGATAGCGCGGCGCCTTGCGTTTGGAACGCGCCTGGCTGCCAAGAATGTCGGCGGCGAGATTGTCGATGCCGGCGACCGAGTTTTCGAGGATTTCCGCCGTGCGGTCGACGATTGTTTCAAGCAGCTTCAACAGCAGCGCCGTGCCGCTGCGCATCTCGTGCGGCGCGCGGGTGATGGCGGCAATGAAAAGGTGGAATGATTTCGGCTCGGCATAACGGATTGTCACCAGACGCTTGCCCACCAGAACGAAGGCGACATCGGTGAGGCGCGGATCATCCGAATCCGCCTTCCACACCAGAGATGCGGTCATGAAGACATTGGCGTCTTCCATATAAAGGCGACTGGAAGGCTCGATATCCTTCAGGTCTTCGCGCGTCGGCAGCTCCACGCCCAGCAGCTTTTCCACATGCTGCTCTTCCGCCCTGTCCGGATTGACGAGATCGATCCAGACGATGTCGTCGGGAATCTGTCCGGAGCCGTCGTCTGACGACAGGCTGATCGCCTCGCAATTGGCGCGATAGGCTTTTATCAATCCGTTTCTCCGCTCCACATTGCAGGCTTCAGCCGCAATGCTGCTTAACATATCCTGTTTGCGCTCGGCAAACCCCTGGACGACACTTCAGGGAACGCCGGAACGAGCGGGATTTTTACAATCTCGCCAGCCCGATGGACCAAGAGCCAAACGGCGCAGGCGTATGCGCCCAAAGCGAGATGCAATCAAGCAATATTTTTTCTCGACAGCATTGCAGGCGAAGCATTTCTGCAGTTCAAATCCGGAAAGCCTGCCCGATACTGGCGATTAATCTTTTGTTTTCAAAGGATTATTCAAAGCGGGCAGAGACCTGCCCGATTTGCGCCCATGATTGCCGCGCTACTCGAAAACGATCTTCGGCGCCGCTTTTCTTTCGCCCGCACCGATGCGCGCCCAGACTTTTTCGGCAATATCGCGATAGATCGCGGCCTGCGGGCCATTGGGCTCGGCGGCGACGACAGGCGTTCCGGCATCCGACATTTCGCGGATGGAGATGGTGAGCGGCACTTCGCCGAGGAAGGGCACGCCGATCCGCTCGGCTTCGGCCTTCGCGCCGCCATGGCCGAAAATATCGTAACGCGCGCCGGTATCGGGCGCGATGAAATAGCTCATATTCTCGATGACGCCGAGCAGCGGAACCTCCACCTTGCGGAACATGGTGATGCCCTTGCGCGCATCGATCAGCGCCAGATCCTGCGGCGTGGAAACGATGACGGCGCCGGCGAGCGGCACCTGCTGGGCGATGGTAAGCTGCGCATCGCCGGTGCCGGGCGGCATGTCCAGCACCAGCACATCCAGTTCGCCCCAGGCCACCTCGCGCAGCATCTGCATGAGGGCGGACTGCACCATCGGCCCGCGCCAGATCATCGCGGCTTCCTCATCCACCAGAAAGCCCATGGACATGACCTTCAGCCCGTAATTTTCCATGGGAAGGATGATGCGGTCTTCCTGCTGCTGCGGGCGGCCGGAAATTTTCAGCAGTCGCGGCAGCGAAGGGCCGTAAATATCGACATCGAGCATACCGACCTTGAGGCCGAGCGACTGGAGGCCGAGCGCCAGATTGACCGCGGTGGTCGACTTGCCCACTCCGCCCTTGCCCGAGGCCACGGCGATGATGGCCCGCACACCCGGGACGCCGACCTTCGAGGAGCCGGGCTGTTGGGTCGGCCGGCCGGTTGCGGCGGCGGGGCGCGCGGGTGCGGGTTGCTGCTGGCCGGGCTTGCGGTCGGCCGTCAGCGCCACGACCGCGCCGACGATACCCTCCACGCTTTTGGCCGCCCGTTCGGCGGCAAGCCGCAACGGCTCCATCTCCGCAGCCTTGTCGGCCGGGACAGTGATCGAGAAATAGGCCTTCGCATCGGCGATGAAGATTTCCGAGACCATGCCGAGTGCGACGATGCTCTTGCCGCTAACGGGATAGATCACCGTTTCCAGCGCCTTTTCAACCTGGCTCCTGCTGACCTCTGCCATATTCCTGCTCCGCTTCATCATCCGACCGGGTATTGCGTGCCATCCATAGACAAGCCGGAGCGCTTCGCCAATGCCAAAGCGCGACAGTCAGGCATTCGCGACGATTTAACGCTGCGGTTTCAGATTTCGTCGTCCATCGCCAGCGTTTCCGGATCGAAAACATGGCCGTCGAAAAAACAGTCGGGGCCGAGCACCAGACCCGTGCGGGATGCGCCGACATGAACAGGCTCGCGCAGCGTGCCCTCGAGCTTCAGATTAGCACCCGGCACCGGCACGAAAAGCGGCTTCATCGCCTTGCGGAAAATATCCGGCCGGTAGGCGTTGCGGGCCGCCTCCACCACGGCGGGATCGAACCGGCAATCAGCGGAAACCTCGCCCCAGCGCAACATCTGGCTGAAGAACCACAGGGCCTGGCTCTGCCAGGGAAAATTGGCGGCCTTGGCGCTGGTCACGAAAAACTCCTGAAAACGCTGCATGTCCCGCTGCGAGGTGGAAATATAGCCCGTCAGCGCCGGCAGCAGGAATTCGCCGTTCTCATCCATATATTGAGGGGCAGCGAGGATACCCGCAAGTTCCTCGATATTGGCGGCATTGGCGCACCATTCGCCGGCGCGGTAAAGGGCGCGCAGCAGCCCTTCGAGAAGGGCTGGGTTGTCCTCCGTCCACCGCTTCTTCGCGGCCAGTATCTTTTCCGGCGCGTTGTGCCAGATCAACGCCCCGGTGGTGACGATCCGGCCGGCGCCGCCGAGCACCACGGCGCTGCCCGCCGGTTCGGCGGTACAGAGCGCATCGACCTTGCCGCTTTCCAGGAGCCCCGGCATCGCCTTCGGCAGGGCCTCGACGATTTCCATATCGCGGCCGAGTAGCACGCCGCAGCTTCCGAGCAGGTAACGCAGCGCATAAAACGGCGTGGAGACGATATCCTCGACCGCAAAGACCGGCGGATTTCCGCCCGCCGCCCGGCGCGCGGCGCAGACACGGGCCATGGCGCGTCCAAAAGCCGCCGGGTCCGGCAGCTTCAGCCCTTCGCGGTAGAGTTCGTCATAAAATCCGTGGGAAACGGTCGTTGCGGATCCGCCGAGGGAAAGCGTGAAAACGCCGACAATATCGGCCGGCAGATCGTCGAGGCCGACAGCGGAGCCGACCGGAACCGGAGCGGGCAGATGTGCGACGTGAACGCCATCCTCGCCAAGCGTCGCAAGCACGGCGCGGGCGGACTGTTTTCGGAAAAGTTCGAGTTCTATGCCTTCATCGGCAGCAAAGCCTTTTTCGGCAGCGGCTATCAGCACGGCGCAATCGATAGTCGGAGAAAATCCTGCTTTTACCTTATGCCGTTCCGGCAAACGATTTCTCCTTTCCGGTGATTCGAAAAGAGGATCGCCCAGGAAGCGGTTTATCACAATGATAAAATTAAGATTTCGCTATTTTATCAGGCCGACCCGCAGCGCTTTTGCGACGGCCTGGGTGCGGTTGACCGTGTCGAGTTTTTTCGTCGCACGGTTCAGGTAATGATTGATGGTATGTTCCGACAGCATCATGATTTCGGCGATTTCGGCGCTGGTCTTGCCGGCGGCGGTCCAGTTCAGGCAGTCGATCTCCCGCTCGCTCAGGGTTTCGGGAACCCTGAGATCGAGGCGACGGATTTCAGATAGCCGGGCAAAGACATGGCTGGAAATGTAAAAAAGCTCCGCAAGCCGGCTGGCGGGCACAGCAGTCTTGTTGCCGGAAAAAGATACCGCGCCGCGCCGCATGGTGATGTCGTGAACGGGGAACCAGACCGAATTGATCATCTCGAATCGTTCGAAAAGGTTGATCACGGTTTTTTTGGCGATTTCTCCGTCGCCCCTGACCAGAAAATCCATGGAGACGGAAAAGGGGACGGTCGTTTTTTTCAACTGCGCCATCACCCGGCTGGTCTGGAGCATGCCCTCTTCATCGTAACGCTGCAGAAGCTCGGCCGGCCAGCTGGTGATGATCGTATATTGCGACAGTTCGCTCGCCACTTCCGAAGACAGGTCGAGCACCATGAAAGCCCTGAATTCCCAGGCCTCCGTCAGCCGTTTCAAAAACCGGAATATATCGAATTGCGTGTTGAGATCGGCGATCTCGCAAACGCAATCAACACCAATCGACTGAACGGCGGCCGTCTCTGTTTTCTGCATCAAAGCTGTTCTTCGAGAATGAGAAAATGCCGCCGCAAAGGCCCGCCCTTGCCCGGAAATTGTTGCGGATGTTACTCACCAAAACGATTCATGCAAACAAAAGTTGAAAACTTAATTCAGAATAGTCGAAAATAATATCGAACGCATCTAAATGGGTGCATGGCGGCCTTTCTGCACGGGAAAATCCAGGGACTGCGCGCCCTGTTTTCTTCAACCATCCGCAACCGGGGATAATCTGCAGGCAAGATCGTCGGAAATCCTGTCGGCGGTCTCGCGCACGAGCGGCCCCCATTTGCGGAGCTGTTCCACATCCACGCGATAGGCCGGGCCGGTGACGGAAATCGCCGCGCGAAAATTGCGCCCAGGCGCCCGGACCGGCGCGGCGACACAGTGAATTCCGATCTCGTGCTCCTGAAGGTCGAACCCGTAGCCGTTGTCGCGAATGGTCGCCACCTCCGCCATCAGCGCTTCCGGCGTCGTGACCGTGCTTTCCGTGAAGCGATGAAAATCCAGTTCCCCAGCCAGCTGCGCCAGATCGTCGGCAGAGAGCAACGACAGCGCCGCCTTGCCCACCCCGGTGCAATAGGCTGGCGAGGTTTTGCCGACCTGCGAATGCATGCGTAATGTATGCCGGCCCTCCATCTTGTCGAGATAGGTGACCTGCCTGCCGTTCAGCACGGCGAGATGTACCGACTCCTGCGTCATCTCCTGCAGCGCCGCCAGATGGGGGGCCGCGACGCTGCGCAGGTCGTTGCCGCTCCAGGCTTTCGCGGCCAGTTGCAGCAACCTCAGTCCCACGGCATAGGTCTGATCGGCAGCGTGATCGACAAGGCCTTCGGCGACAAGATGGGCGAGCTGGCGGTGAACCGTGCCCCGCGGCTGGCCGCAGGCTTCGACCACATCGGTAAAGCGCATCGGTTTTTCAGCAAAGGCGATCAGCTCCAGCAGCGAAACGGCCTTGCCGAGGGTGCCCGTCTCAACTCCGGCTTTCCGTTGCGTCACCGGAACCGTATCAGGCTTTTGCCCATTGGGCTTTTTATTATCGGGCATGGCAACATCCACCATCATCTGCCTTGACATAAGCGTGACGCCAAGAGAATAATTCCATTTAGTAAAATCTAGTTCCAAATAATGGAACAATCAAGCCTTTCATGGACGAGATGACGCCGATGACGCAAGCCCAATTTCCGGACCTCAAGGATGCGGGCGTGCTCGTCACCGGCGGCGGTTCCGGCATCGGGGCATCGCTGGTGGAAGCCCTTGCGATGCAGGGCGCGAAGGTTTCGTTCATCGATATCGCCGAAGAGCCGAGCCTGGCGCTCGTCAAGCGGCTTGCAACGACGGCGCCGCATCCGGTCCACTTCTTCAAGACCGACCTTCGCGATATTGCGGCGATCGGAAAAACGGTGGCGGCCGCGGCTTCCGCCACCGGCGGCATCAAGGTGCTGGTCAACAACGCCGCCTGGGACGACCGCCACGACATAGACACGGTGACGGAAGCCTATTGGGACGCCAATCAGGCGGTCAATCTCAAGCAGATGTTCTTCACGGTTCAGGCATCCCTGCCCTATCTGCGGCAGGCGAAAGATGCGTCCATCGTCAATTTCTCGTCTATCTCGTTTCTGCTCAACATGGGCGAACTACCCTCCTATGCGGCGGCCAAGGCCGGCATCATCGGGCTGACGAAAAGCCTTGCCGGCCGGCTGGGGCCGGAAAATATCCGCGTCAACACGCTGCTGCCCGGCATGATCGTGACGGAGCGGCAGAAGGAACTATGGCTGACGGATGAGGGCATTGCCGCCACAACCGCGCGGCAATGTCTGAAGCGCACGCTCGTCGCCGCCGATCTGGCGGGGCCGTGCCTGTTTCTCGCATCATCGGCATCGAGCGCCATTACGGCGCAATCCATAATCGTAGACGGAGGCCTCCTATAATGTCTGAACCCGCTTTCATCGCCGTCGACTGGGGTACGACCAGTTTCCGGCTCTGGCTCATGAGCCGATCGGGCGCGGTGCTGGCGGAGCGCAGAAGCACGGAAGGCATGACCACCGCCATGCGGACCGGTTTTGCCGATGTGCTGCAATCGCATCTCGACGCCATCGGCGCGCCGGAAGGTTTGCCGGTTCTCGTCTGCGGCATGGCAGGCGCGCGGCAGGGCTGGGTCGAGGCGGGTTATATCGACGTGCCGGCATCGCTTTCGGCGGTTCTCGACGGCGCGGTTCGCGTGCCGGGCCAGGTGCGGGATGTGCGGATTCTGCCGGGGCTGGCGCAGCGGGATCAAAACGCGCCCGACGTGATGCGCGGCGAGGAAACGCAGTTGCTCGGCGCTCTCGCCTCCTCGGAGGCCGGTGAAAAGCTCGTCTGCATGCCCGGCACGCATTCCAAATGGGTGACCGTGAAGGATGGCGGCGTGACCGGCTTTGCCACTTTCATGACCGGCGAACTCTTCGAAGTCGTCTCGAAACAGACGATCCTTTCCCATGCCGTGGCCGAGGCCGAAGCCTTTACCGGCGAACATGCGGTTTTTACGGCGGCGGTGCGCGATATCTATGCCAATCCGCAGCTTGCGACCAATCGCTTTTTCACCCTTCGCTCCGGCCAATTGCTGCACGGCCTCACCGCCACCGACGCCAAGGCCAAGCTTTCCGGCATCATGATCGGGCTGGAAATCGCCGGCGCGCATTCCACCGCCCGGCGCGAGATGCCGGTGGTGCTGATCGGTTCGGGTGCGCTCGGCGCGCTTTACGAAGGCGCCTTCACCGCCCTTGATATCCACTATACGGTCATCGATGCAGACGAGGCCGTGCGGCGCGGATTGCTGGCCGCTGCAAATGCCATCTGGCCATAAAAAGAAAGATCGACCATGCGTATTCCCTTCCCTTCCATTAAATATCCGCTGATCGCCATCCTGCGCGGTCTGAAACCCGAGGAAACCGAAGGCGTCGTCGGCGCGCTGATCGAAACCGGCTTCCGCGCCATTGAAATTCCGCTCAATTCGCCCGATCCGTTCCGCTCCATCGAGATCGCCGCGAAGATGGCGCCCGCCGATTGCCTGATCGGCGCGGGTACCGTGCTCAGCGTGGAAGACGTGGCCTCGCTGGATGCGGCCGGCGGCAAGCTGATGGTGAGCCCCAATGCCGATGCCGATGTGATCGTTGCCGCGCGCGTCAAGGGCATGGTGACGATGCCGGGTGTTCTCACCCCCACCGAGGCGCTGGTGGCCGCGAAGGCCGGCGCGACCGGGCTGAAATTCTTCCCCGCCAGCATCATCGGCCCCGCCGGCATCAATGCGATCCGGACGATCCTGCCGAAGGATCTGGTCATTGCCGCCGTCGGCGGCGTCTCGGACAAGAATTTTGCCGAATATACCTCGGCCGGTATCGTGGCTTTCGGGCTTGGCACCAGCCTTTACAAGCCGGGCATGACGGCGGCGGAGGTGCGCGAACGCGCCACTGTCACACTTTCAGCCTATGATGCAGCCATCGGAGGATAAGAGCTTGGCGACTGTTTTTCCCTTTGCCGGACGTGTTCTGGACGAGACGCCGATGCTGCTCGGCGAAGGCCCGACCTTCGACCCTGCGACCGGCACCGCCTGGTGGTTCAATATTCTTGAGCGGGAACTGCATGAGCTGCATCTCGCCTCCGGCCGCAAGACCGTGCACGCCCTGCCCTTCATGGGCAGTGCGCTCGCCAAGGTCAGCGACAGCAAGCAGCTGATCGCCTCCGATGACGGGCTTTTCCTGCGCGACACGGCAACCGGTGTGCTGACGCTGCATGCGGAGCTGGAAAAGGACTTGCCCGGCAACCGCTCCAATGACGGGCGCATGCACCCCTCCGGCGCGCTGTGGATCGGCACCATGGGCCGCAAGGCGGAAACCGGCGCGGGCAGCATCTATCATGTCGCGAAGGGCACCGTGACGAAGCTGTTTGCCGAGATCAGCATTCCGAATTCAATCTGCTTCTCGCCCGATGGCGCGACGGGATATTACGTCGATACCAAGGTGAACAGGCTGATGCGGGTGCCGCTCGATGCCGAGACCGGCCTTCCCGCAGGCAAGGCTGAAGTCTTCATCGATTCCACCGGTGTCAAAGGCGGCATCGACGGGTCGGTCTGCGATGCCGAAGGGCATATCTGGAACGCCCGCTGGGGCGTGGGTGCCGTGGATCGTTACGATACCGACGGCAATCACATCGCCCGATATGAGGTGCCCGGCGGGCAGACGACCTGCCCGGCCTTCATCGGCCCCGACGCATCGCACCTTCTCGTCACCTCGGCGCGCGAACATCTCGATGATGACGCCATTGCCGCCAATCCGCAGCATGGGTTGACATTCGAGCTGGGGGTTGAGGTGAAGGGTCGGTTCGAGCCGCTTTATCGGTTGTGAAGCGCGGCGTAGGCCGCCCGCAACAAAACGCGGAGCGCCTTCTGGCAAGGGCTGCTCCCGAAACGACCTCCCTCATTCCTGTGCTTGTCACAGGAATCTAGCCAGCCCAAGTCCTTGGGCTGGAAGGAGTCGTTTCGCCGCGCAGACGCGCGTCGGCTGGATTCCTGTGACAAGCACAGGAATGAGGGTTGCGGGGATGCGCCGGCGCGCACAAGCTTGGCTGAGATAGTGTTTTCTCCAACAAGCGTCACGACCAAGCCGTACCGCCTCAGGAAATATCCGACAATATCTCGCGGTAATTCTCGTGCAGATACCGCTGGGTCGCGGCGGCATCGGCGGGGCGGCCGTAGAAATAGCCCTGCCCCATGGCGCAGCCGAGCGCGCGCAGCTTTTCCTCTTCCGCCCGTTCTTCGATCCCTTCGGCCACGACTTCGAGATCGAGCCCTTCGCACATGGCGACGATGGCCTTGATGATATGTTCCGAGGGGCGGTCGCTGCTGATGCGCGAGACGAAGGCGCGGTCGATCTTCACCTTGTCGAAGGTGAAATCCCGCAGGCGGCCGAGGCTCGACTGGCCGGTGCCGAAATCATCCAGCGAAATGCGAACGCCGGCGCTCTGCAATTCGCTGATGATGCGCTGGGCGGTATCGGCGGAAGTCATGACAGCCGTTTCGGTGATTTCAAGCTCCAGCCGGTGCGGATCGAGGCCGACACGCGAGAGGATGGAGAGAATATTATCCGCTGTGCTGGGGTCCATCAATTGCGCGGAAGAGAGGTTGAAGGACAGGAAAAGCTCACGCGGCCAGAACAGGGCCGCTTCCGCCGCCTTTCTGAGCAGGGCTTCGGACAGCGCATCGATGAAACCGCGCTCTTCGGCCAGCGGCACGAAAACCGCGGGCGATACGAAACCGAGGTCCGGATCGTTCCAGCGGGCCAGCGCCTCGAAACCGATGACCTTTGCCTCCTCCAGCCTGACGATGGGCTGGAAATGCACGTCGATGGCATCGGTGATGATGGCGTTTCTGAGCGCCTGTTCCAGTTGCGTGGCGCGCTTCATTTCCTGCGCGATTTCGCGCGAATAGACCGTGATCTGGCCGCGGCCACGTCTCTTGGAGCGATAGAGCGCCGTCTCGGCGCTTTTCAGCAAATCCTCGAATTCATCGCCGGCGAAGGGATAGATGGCAAAACCGAAGGAGGAGGACAGGCGCACGTTGCGGTCGCCGAGATCGTAAGGGGCCGAAAGCACGTCCTTGATCATGTTGCCGATGCGCTCCGCGCCGGTGCGCTCGAACACAAGCGGCAGCACGAAGGCGAATTCGTCGCCGTCATGGCGCGTCACGACGGCGCCATCGGGAATGCAGGCCTTCAGCCGGTGCGCGACCTGACACAGGATTTCATCGCCCGCCTGCACGCCGAACAGATCGTTGATGGGTTTGAAGCCGTCTATATTGGCAATGCCGACCGTGAAGGGCGCCGGATCGCTGGAGCGCTCGCTGGCAAGCATGCGAATCTTGTCCCGCAGACGGTAGCGGTTGCCGAGCCCCGTCAGCGGGTCGCTGTAAGCCATCGCCTGCAGCTCGTTCTGGCTGACCTGCAACGTTTGCGGCTCTGCCCGTTTCATTCCTGCATCTCGTGAATCCTGTGTCGACCGCGCTCACAATGCAGGGCAAGTATTAAAAAAGCCATAGCCTCCCGACAAAGGCGATTTCAGGCCTGTAGCCGCAGGACATCCTTGCCGAAAAGCCGCAGGAAAACCGCCTCGACCATATCCGGGCTGACGGGCTTCAGCAGCATGTCATCCATGCCCGACGCCCGGCATTTGTCGAGATCGCCCTCGAAAGCGTGGGTGATGACGCCGACGATGGGAATGTGCTTCTCACCGCAAAGGCCGCGCATGCGGCGCGCGACTTCGAAGCCGTCGATATCGCCCAGCGTCGTGTCGAGCAGGACAGCGGAAGGCGGCTGCTCGGCAAAGAGACGCAGGGCTTCCTCGCCCGAGGTGGCGAGCCGCCAGGAAAGCCCGAGGCCCTCGAGTATCTGCGAAAAGACGATCTGGTTGACCCTGTTATCCTCGACAAGAAGTATATCGCAGACGCCGCCAGTCTTGAGGATTTCAGGCAGGTCCTCCGTCATGATCTCCCAGTCCTCGTCGGCGGCTTTCTCCTTCGGGGACGATTGCAGCCCGGCCGCAAGATAATGCAGCAGCGAAGCGTCTATCTCCTCTTCCTCGATGGTGACGACGGGCAGATCATGCGCGGCGGCAATATCGAGGCAGGCGACGCTCATCTGGGCGTCGACAACGACCACATCGATGCTCACGCCGGCGGAGGTCGCGACATCGATGAAGGCACGCTGCTCATCCTCGCTCGTCACCGCCGCGTGGTCCATGCCGCCCGCCGTCAGCCGGCGACCGGCGACTTGCGCAAAGCGTCCGTTTTCAGAGACGATCAGCACCGACTTGCTCTTTAAAACCCCGCCGCGCTTTTCCGTTTCCTCATCCCTGCCGTAAGTGGAGGCGACGAAAGGGACATGTTCCAGCGAGGGAATGACGGGCATGCCGTTGGCATCGAGGGTCGCGAGAGCGGTCACGTCCTCCATCGTCGTTACCAGGAAATATCGGCCGGGCCTGCCCACACGCTGCTTGCGGGTGATGGTCAGCACCTCTTCGCCGTTCAGCCGCCGCACCCTTTCGGGGATGACGCTCGGCGTGCCGCTATCCAGCACCATACGATCGGCAATATCGATCCGTCCGGCGACCTTGCGCGAGTGGAGATCGAAAACGGTGCGGCCGAGAATGCTCTCGGGGCTGGTTTCGACCAAGGCGCAGGCGGATTTGTTGACGGCGGCATAGGCCATGTTCCGGTCCTTGACGAAGACGGGAAACGGCAGATTGTCGAGAATATCCTCGATGAGCTGCACGCGCTCGAGGTCGATGCGCCATTGCTCTTCGCGCTTCTTCTGTTCGGAAATATCGGCAACCACGCTGATGCCGAGGCCGGACGGCAGACGGTTCATGACGAAGCGCAGAAAGCGTTCTCCCTTCAGCCTCTCGGTTTTTTCCGATCTTTCCTTCCAGTGCAGCGCCAGCCGCTCGCCGATCCACTCCTCCCGGCCGAGCGGGCGGGCATTGGCGGAGAGGCTTTCCGCCTCGAGCAGATAACAATCGTAAAGCGCGCTCAGATAGTCGCGCAGCCGCGCGCCCGGGCCGATGACGGCCTCTTCCAGCGGAAAAAAGCTCAAGAGTTTCCGGCTTGCGAAAATAATGTGATCGTTCCGGTCGTAAACGACGATCGCCGCGCCAAGCGCGTCGCAAAGGGCATCAAGCATCACCGTATGAACGCCCGCGCCAGAGGACGCCAAATCACTCAACTGCAAACTCCCGCCTGTTTTTCAGGGGTCAGGCTTATGTTTCTAGTGGAATCGTCCAGGGCAGATGCCGGGATGAAACGAAAAATTCCGAAAAAGAGACATCAGGGTTTGCAACTTGAAGCAGTCTTGAGGGGAAGATGACGCTCACCCATAGTCGACGTCACACACCGCCCGGCGAAGGCGGCCCCGTTCCTGCGGTCATTTCAAGCCGCCTCACCATAATCAAGGCCGATTAAAGGCGGATTAACGCTTAACGCCATGTTGACGGAAATGATCGAATGCCAGACAGGCCGCAAAACATGTGCAAATTTCCGCAGCTCGAGTTTTTTGCTTTCGAAGCCACGGCGAATCCGCGAAAATGACGATCATGGCCATCAAGCAGCTTTCAGAAACCCTCATTAACCAGATCGCCGCCGGCGAGGTCATCGAAAGACCCTCCAGCGCCACGAAGGAACTGGTGGAAAACGCCATCGATGCGGGCGCGACCCGGATCGAGATCGCCACGGCGGGCGGCGGCAAGGGGCTGGTGCGGATCACCGACAACGGCTCCGGCATGTCGCCTGTCGATCTGGAGCTTGCGGTCCGGCGTCACTGCACCTCGAAGATTTCCGATACGCTGGACGATATCCGCACGCTCGGGTTTCGCGGCGAGGCGCTGCCCTCCATCGGCTCCGTCGCCAAGCTGACAATCACCAGCCGCCAACAGGGCGCGGAACAGGGTTCGGTGATTTCCGTTACCGGCGGCAAGGTGTCCGCTGTGCGGCCCGCCGCCTCGAATGCCGGCACCATCGTCGAGGTGCGCGACCTGTTTTTCGCCACGCCGGCGCGGCTGAAATTCCTGAAGACGGAACGCGCCGAGGCGGCCGCCATCACCGAGGTGGTCAAACGGATGGCGATCGCCTTTCCGCATATCCGTTTCGTACTTTCCGGCACCGACCGCTCGACGCTCGAAATCCCTTCGACCGGCGACGATCATCTCGCCCGCATGGCGCAAATCCTCGGTGCCGAGTTCAAGGACAACGCCATCGAGATCGATGCCGGGCGCGAGGATGTGACGCTGACCGGTTTTGCCGGCGTGCCGACCTTCAATCGTGGCAACTCGGCGCATCAATATGTCTTCGTCAACGGGCGCCCGGTGCAGGACAAGCTGCTTTTATCCGCCATTCGCGGCGCCTATGCCGAAACGGTGCCGCATGGGCGATATCCTGTCGCGGTGCTGTCCATCACGCTCGATCCCGCCTTTGTGGATGTGAACGTGCACCCGGCAAAATCCGACGTGCGTTTCCGCGATCCCGGCCTCATTCGCGGGCTGATCGTCGGCGCGATCCGGCAGGCGCTGACGCGCGACGGCGACAGGGCGGCAACGACGGGTGCGAGCCAGATGATGAACGCCTTCCGCCCCGGCTACAGCCCGTCCGGCCTCCGGCCCTCGACTTTCATAGCAGCCGCCGCGCCATGGTCCGCCGCCACCTCGCCCTCCCGGCCGCTTGCGGTTTCAGGGGACATGCAATTTGCGGAGGCCGTGCAGTCACGCTTTTCCGACATCACCATGCCGACGGCGCGGGCCGAGCCTCGGGACACTTACGAGACCGCCGCAAGCCCCCCGCCGGAACCTGTGCTTTATCCGCTCGGAGCCGCGCGGGCGCAGCTCCACGAGAACTACATCATCGCGCAGACGGAAAACGGCCTCGTCATCGTCGATCAGCATGCCGCGCATGAGCGGCTGGTGTTCGAACAGATGCGCAATGCGCTGCATTCCAGGCGGCCGCCTTCGCAGGTGCTGCTCATCCCTGAAATCATCGACCTGCCGGAAGAGGATTGCGACCGGCTGATGGATCATGCCGCCGGTTTCGATGCGCTGGGGCTCGTCATTGAGCGTTTCGGGCCGGGCGCGGTCGCCGTCCGGGAAACGCCCGCCATGCTGGGCGAAGTCAACGTGCAGGGGCTGGTGCGCCAGCTTGCGGACGAGATCGCCGAATGGGACGCGGCCTCCACGCTTGCCAACAAGCTGGAATATGTCGCGGCCACCATGGCCTGCCACGGCTCCGTGCGTTCCGGCCGGCGCATGCGGCCG
Organism: Agrobacterium sp. P15N1-A; assembly: GCF_044626815.1. Taxonomy (NCBI): domain Bacteria; kingdom Pseudomonadati; phylum Pseudomonadota; class Alphaproteobacteria; order Hyphomicrobiales; family Rhizobiaceae; genus Agrobacterium; species Agrobacterium sp. P15N1-A. The sequence continues at coordinate 894,017 of NZ_JBIUPF010000001.1, forward strand.
GAGGAGATGAACGCGCTTCTGCGGCAGATGGAAAACACGCCGGGTTCCGGCCAGTGCAATCACGGCCGTCCGACCTATATCGAACTGAAACTTTCCGATATAGAACGGCTCTTCGGCCGTAGCTGACGCTTTCATACACGCACGAACGGTGGGGCTGGCCTTGCGCCGCGCCGGGCTATATAAATTTGAGATATTGGAGCACCCAATTGTTCAGGAAAACGCTGCGCCGTTTCGGACTGGGTGCCCTGACGGGACAGAGCAGGAGACGAAAACGGATGAACAGATTTGAAGGAGGCGGCAACCGCCTCGCCGTCATCGAATATCTGGACGGTGACTTCCGCATCGTCCAGACCGGCTCGCACGTCATCTGCGCCATCACCGGCAAAAGCATTCCGCTCGATGAACTGCGCTACTGGAGCGTGGCGCGGCAGGAGGCCTATGTGGATGCGGCGGCTTCGCTGGAGGCCGAAAAGAAGGCTGGCAATTTGCCGGCGTGAGTTGGGAAGGGGCGTCCTGACGCGTTTCCATCTTAAGCGGCTTTCTCAGGAGCAGTTGCAGAGGTGGCTGACACCCTCACTCGACGTCATCCTCGGCCTTGTGCCGAGGATCTGCTGATGTCTCATAAATCGATAGGTTGCAGATGCTCGGGACAGGCCCGAGCATGACGGAGGAGAGGTTTCCGGACCTTGCCGACAACCTCTAAAGCAACGTCCGCGCATTGTCCCGCAGCAGGCGCGTGCGGCAGTTCCTCACCGCCGTATCGATGATCGTCGCGGCCGCGTTGGGGTCGTCGAACACCATGTCGATTTCGATCACCAGGCTGTTCCACAGCAATTCTTCCGCCCGGCCGTGGTGCCCGTTGAGCCGCACGGCGTCCTTGGCCGTCGTCACCAGTTGCAGGTTCTCCTTGCCGGCGTCCTGCAGAAGATCGGCGATCTCGTCGTCGCTGAAATGGTGATGATCCGGGAAAGAGCGCTGCAGCACGATATCGCCGCCGAGCGCCTCGACGGTTCGATAGAACTTGGCCGGGTCGGCGATGCCCGCATAGGCCAGCACGCGCCTTCCCCTGAAATCCTGTGGCTCCTGCGGCGTAATCGCCGCCACGAAAACGGGTTTGGCGGCCTTTGCCGCCTGCCGGACCAGGGCATCGGCCGCATGGCCATTGCCGACCTTCAGGAGCCCGGTCATATGCCGCATCTGCTCGGCAAGCGGCGCCCTCACCGGGCCACCCGGCACGAGATGGCCATTGCCGATGCCGCGCATCGTATCGATGACGACAAGCGCATAATCCAGCGTCAGGCGTGCGCTCTGGAAACCGTCATCCATGATGATGAGATCGACGCCTTCCTTCACCAGCCGGTGTGCGCCTTCCACGCGCTTGCGGGAAATGACCGTGACCGCCTCCCGCGCCAGGAGCAACGGCTCGTCGCCGACATCGGCCGAGCGGTGCTGTCCGGGATCGACAAGGGTGGTGACGTCGAGCGTGCCGCCGTAACCGCGGCTGAGAAATCCGGGTTTCAGGCCCTTTGCAGCGGCGGCTCTCGCAATTGCCATCGCCGTCGGTGTCTTGCCGGCGCCGCCCACGGTGAAGTTGCCGATGCAGATGACCGGAACGGCAACGCTCGCCCTCTTCGCCGTTCGCATCCGCCGGCCGGCGATCTTGCCGTAAAGAAGCGAGAAAGGAGACAGGAGCCACGCCTGCCATCCCGCTTTCTGCCACCAGAACGGCGGCGCTTCAGAAACCATCTATTCCCGCTCCCGGCCGCGTCGCCCACGGCATTCCGTTCGCCCGTCACATGTCAGGAGGTTGTTTGCCAGAAAAAACCGTAAATTGCAAAAATGGAATAAACGGGTTTGATGGAGCCGCACCCGGCCCGGCGGAAATTCCACCGGGTTCAGAGAGCCCGCTCCGGCAGCAGCGCTTCAAGCGCGGTAATGTCGTCGAAACAAAAATCGGCATCCGCGCCGAGGCTTTCGCGCGAGCCGGTTCCCGTCAGAACGGCGATGCGCAGACCGGCTCCGGCATTCTTCGCCATGTGCAGATCGTGATTATTGTCGCCGACCACAGCCACACGCTCTGGCGGGAAGCCTATCGCCTCGCAGAAACCGAGAACCATGCCGGGCTGCGGCTTGGTGCCGTAACCGCTGTCATATCCCGCGACAAAATCGACGTCCTTTTCGAAACCGAAGCGGATGGCCGTCTGGCGGATGGAGTTTTCATTGTCGCTGGAGGCGATGCCGAGCTTGTAGCCGCGCGCCTTCAATCTTGCGAAAAACGCCTTGAGATCGGTGACGGGTACGGATTTATCCGCCGCCTCGGTGAATAACCGGTCGAGGCGCGCCGTCAGTTCCCCGACATCGCAGGGCGAGCCGGCGGCGACGAGACCCGTGGCGATTTCCGCCGTATTGCCGGCGGCCAGAAGGCTGTCCGGCACCACATGACCGGTAACGGGGTCCATGCCGCAGGCGGAAAGAAGCCGGTCGGCAAGAACGGGATCTCCCTTGGCGGCAATCGCCGCAAGCTCGCGGTTCACCGGACCCCAGCTGGCGTCATAGCCCAGAAGCGTGCCGTCCTTGTCGAAAAGGACTGCGGCGATCGATTGCGCCGCGTTGAGTTCGATATCCGCTACCATGAACCGATGGCGCTCCGCGGTTGCAGCTTGGCGGAAACGGTAAGCGGATTGATATAGGGTTCCAGCGCCTTGACGGTGGAGGACAGCGCGCCGCGCATATCCTGAATGACCCGGTTGCCCGCATCGATCATCTTGTAACGCTCATTGTCGTTGACCAGCAGATAATGCACCGCCTTGGCCAGCATCTCCACATCGCGGATGATGCGACCGCCGCCGGCACGGATCAGTTTCTGATAGGCCTCGCGGAAATTCTGCACATGCGCGCCAGACAGGACGGCGCAGCCGAGCATCGCCGGTTCCAGCGGGTTCTGCCCACCTTCGGCAGTCAGGGAGCGGCCAACGAAGGCAAGCTCGGTCAGCCGCAGGTAAAGCCCCATTTCGCCGATGGAATCGCCGAGGAAAATATCGGTTTCCGGGGTGATCACGTCATTCCTGCTGCGGCGGGCGACCGAAAGATTCATGCCCTTCAGCATCGCCTCGACATCGTCGCCGCGCTCGGGATGGCGCGGTACGATGATGGTCAGTTGCCCATTGCGCGACTTGATCGCCGCATGCACGGTGGCGGCAGCCTTCTCTTCGCCGTCGAAAGTGGAGATGGCGGCCCATGTCTTGCGATTGCCGACCTGCTTGCGATAGCTCTCCAGCAGCGCCTCGTCGCAGGGCGGTGGGTCGGTGTCGCCCTTGAGGTTGCCGGAAATCACCACCGGCCAGGAGCCGAGATCGCGGAAACGTTCGGCATCGAGATCGGATTGCGCAACCACCAGCGCCAGCTTGGAAAACAGCGATTCAGCAATGTCATGCCGGGCTTTCCAGCGGTCGAAGGAACGGTCGGAGAGACGTGCATTGACCCGGATCTGCGGAATGTGCCGGCGTTCCAGCTCCATCATCGTCACCGGCCAGATTTCCGATTCAGCGGTGATGGCGGCATCCGGCGCCCAGTAGGTCAGGAAACGGTTGACCGCGATCTTGATATCGAGCGGCACATATTGGTGGATCACATCGTCGCCCAGTCGCGTGCGGGTCAGTTCGGCCGACGTGACGGTGCCGGTGGTCAAAAGCACGAAGATATCGCGCTTGCGGATTTCGCGGATCAGCGGAATAAGCGCCAGCGTTTCGCCCACGCTTGCAGCATGGAACCAGACCAGCGGCCCGCGCGGACGCTCGGCGCTGGCATAACCGAAACGTTCGAGCCGACGGCGCTTGTCTTCCTTGCCCTTCGCCGCCCGATAGGAAAGATAGGGCTTCGCGAACGGGTAAGCGGCGATACCGGCAATGCGGTAACCGGAAAGAGCGAAACGTGCGATACGGCTGCTCATGACATTCTGCCCTTGATCATTCCGCGCAATGCCCTTCCCCTGTTTTTGGTTGTTATCGCCGCCTACTTCTTCTCAAATTGCGTCATTTTTTGTCATCGGAAACGAAAGCGCGATCACATTTTCTCGCCCCGGTATTCCCGGCCTGCGCCGCTCGCGCAGGAATCACGGGAAAACTCGCTTTCACCCAATAGTATTACAACGCAAGGGCAAAAGGACTCAAATTTTGTCGTCCGGATTGAGAAGACGGTGCATATGCACGATAAAATAACGCATATGGGCGTTATCGACAGTCATCTGCGCCTTGGACTTCCATGCGGTGAGCGCGGAAGCATAGTCCGGATAGATACCGACGATATCGAGCGCCTTCAAATCCCGGAACTGAACATCCTGAAGGTTTTCCAGTTCGCCGCCGAATACGAGGTGCAGCAGCTGTTTCTGTTTGCCAGATTCCGTCATGTCTTTGTCTCTTTCTTAAACTCTGAGAGAGGCATTCATCTGCGGGATTTCCCGGCAAACGTCAACTGTCAGACAGATGTGAAAACGCTTTCAAAAGTGCGGGCAGCGCATAATCTGCTGCGGCGCACAATGCGGGGTGGTTCACCTGCCGGCGATTATACATCAGAGGTTTTCCATCGAGCCCGACCAGTCGGCCGCCGGCCTTCTCCAGAATGAGGTCGGCGGCGGCGAGATCCCACTCGTGCGAGTTGGCCTTGACCAGCGTTCCGTCGATGCGGCCATCCGCCACCATGGCCAGCCGGTAGGCGAGCGAGGGCACGTGCGGAATGCGCTTGACGCCGCCCCGCACCTCTTCCGGCAGATGCGTGATCACGTCTTCGGGCGCCGCCAGATGGAAGATGCCGGCGTTTTCGCGCGCGGCAAAAACGGGCGCCCCGTTTTTCAGCGCTTCGCCGCCTTCAAATGCGGTGAACTCCTCGGCAAGCGCCGGGGCGACAAGGGCCGCGACCACCGGCCGCCCCTCATGCACCACCGCGACGCTGACGCACCAGGTATCCCGGCCGCCGATGAAGGCGCGGGTGCCATCGATGGGGTCGACGACGAAGACGGTGGAGCGGGAAAGCCTGTCCGTATCGTCATCCGTCTCTTCGGAAAGCCAGCCGTAATCCGGCCGGGCGGAGCGCAGGATGGTTTCGAGAATTTCATTGGCGGCGTAGTCGGCCGCACTGACCGGCGAAAGTCCGCCATTCTTCCACCAGACCTCGGGATCCTTGCGGAAGAAACCGAGGGCCGTCTCGCCCGCCTTGCGGGCGGCTTCAAGCACCAGCCTCAGATCGGAGGCCCAGCGGGCCTCAGCCATATCGTTCATTTTGCCGTCTTTTCCGCGCGCCTCACACGGCGCGCCCGTTTTTCTTTTCGCACTTGCACACAAAGTGCTGGCGAAAACAACCCGCGGGCCGTCTCACCTGCCCGCGATCGTCATGCCTTCAATGGCGAGCGTCGGGGCGGCGACGCCGTATTTACGATCGATATCATTGGCCGGCGTAACCCGCATGAACATGTCCTTCAGGTTCGAAGCGATGGTGACCTCGGAAACCGCGAAGGTCTTTTCGCCGTTCTCGATCCAGAAACCGCTCGCCCCGCAGCTATATTCACCCGTGATCATATTGGCGCCGTGGCCGATCAGCTCGGTGACGTAAAAGCCGGTTGCGACCTGTCGCAGCAGGTCATCCGGCGAGAGGTCGCCCGGCTCGAGCGCCAGATTGGTGGAGGCCGGTGAAACCGCCGTGCCGCCGCGCACGCCGCGACCGTTGGTTTCAAGGCCGAGTTCCCGCGCCGCCGAGGTGGACAGGAACCAGTGCTTGAGAACTCCGTCCTCGATCATCGTCATCTTCTCGCCGCGCACGCCCTCGCCATCGAAGGGACGGGAGGACGGGCCGCGCACGATCTGCGGATCGTCGGTGAGATAAAGGCCCTTTTTCAGAACCTGCTGGCCCATTTTATCGCGCAGGAAGCTGGTCTTGCGGGCAACCGACGCGCCGTTGATGGCGCCGGCAATCGCACCGACAAAGCCGCGGGCGATGCGTGGATCGAAAACCACGGTGATGTTGCTGCCGGTATCGACCTGACGCGGGCCGACGCGGCGCACGACTTTTTCACCGGCGCGCCGGCCGATTTCTTCGGCGGCATCGAGATCGGCATAATAAAGGCGGCTGTCGAAATCGTAGTCGCGCTCCATCTTCGTGCCTTCGCCGGCAATGACGCTGACGGAACGGCTGAAGCGGCTGCCCATATAGCTGCCGGAAAAACCGTGCGAGGTGGCAAGGACAAGGCCCCCCATGCCGCTCGATGCGCCGGCGCCTGAGGAATTGCTGACGCCCTTGACGCCGAGTGCTGCCTCTTCCGAGGCAAGGGCCGCCTCCCGCAGCTGATCGGCCGACACTTCCGTCGCATCGAAAAGCTCCAGATCGTCATAGGAAGTGGCCAGCCGTTCCTTGTCCGCAAGGCAGGCGAAGGGGTCTTCCGGCGAGACCTTCGCCATGGCCACGGCCCGCTCCGCCAAGGTCTTCAGGTCGAAGCCCGGATTGGCCGAAACGCTCGCCACCCGGCGGCCAACGAAGACGCGCAGGGAAAAATCGTCGCTTTCGGAGGATTCGGTGCTTTCCACCTTGCCGAGCCGCACGCCGACCGATTGCGAGCGGGAGCGGACGACAACGGCATCCGCTTCATCCGCACCGGCGGCGCGGGCAAGATCGACAAGCTGGCTGGCGCGATCGAGAAGTTTGGAAGAATCTATTTCTGAGGACATGAGTTGGCCTTTCATTCCTGTTCCATTTATTGTGCCAAGAACCCCGCATCAAGGGCGAAACGCCGCTTTCTCCATTCGGACGGTATTGTCGCCACCCTATTCGAAAGTCCGCCCGCATGACCGAGCACGACGCTCTCTTTTCCGAACCCCTGCTGCTTCTGGCCGGCGCGGTCATCGCGGCCTCGGTTTTCCGCAAGCTGGGGCTCGGCACCGTGCTCGGTTATCTTGTGGCGGGCATCATCATCGGGCCGTTCCTGCATCTGGTTACGGATGCGAAGGACATCTTCAACGTCTCGGAACTCGGCGTCGTTTTCCTGCTCTTCATCATCGGGCTGGAACTGAAGCCGTCGCGCATCTGGCAGATGCGACGCGATATTTTAGGGCTCGGGATGGCGCAGGTGCTGGTGACAGGCAGCGTTCTGGCGGCGATTGCCTGGTGGGCGGGGCTGATCGACTGGCGCGGCAGCCTTGTCGCCGGTTTCGGCCTTGCGCTTTCCTCCACCGCCTTTGCGCTGCAAATCCTTGCCGATGACGGCGACATGAATACACGGCACGGCAACCGGTCCTTCTCGATCCTGCTGTTTCAGGACCTCGCCATTGTGCCGCTTCTCGCCCTCGTCACCATTCTTTCCAACCGGCCGGATGTGCCGACGGATTCGATGGTGTCCGATCTCATCGCCTCCGTCGTTGCCGTGGCCGGCATGGTGCTCGCCGGGCGGTATCTTCTGACGCCGATGTTCCAGATCATCGCCCGCACCGGTGCGAGGGAAGTGATGATCGCCGCCGCCCTCTTCGTCGTCATCGGCGCCGCCGCCATCATGGAGGCGGTGGGCTTGTCGATGGGCATGGGCGCGCTGCTGGCGGGGCTGATGCTGTCGGAATCCTCCTACCGGCACGAGCTGGAAGCCGATATCGAGCCGTTTCGCGGCCTGTTTCTGGCGCTGTTCTTCATGGCGGTCGGCATGTCGCTGCATATCCATATCGTCTATGAGCATATTCTGCTCATCCTGATCGCCGTGCCGGCGATGATGGCGGTGAAGGCGGCGCTGATCTATGGCCTTTGCCGCATAGCCGGCTCGTCGCGTTATGCATCGAGCCGCATAGCGCTGCTTCTGGCGCAGGGCGGCGAATTCGGCTTCGTGCTCTTCACCACGGCTGCCGCCTCCGGTCTGTTTCCGCAGGCGACGGCCTCGATCCTCGTTGCCGTCGTTACGCTTTCCATGGCGCTGACGCCGCTTCTGGCGGTGATTTCGCGCCGGCTGACGGCGGAGGATGCGGAAGAGGACAAGCTGGAAGAGGATTTCGACGGGGCAGGCGCGGATGTGCTGATGATCGGCTTTTCCCGCTTCGGCCAGATCGCCTCGCAGATCCTTCTCGCCGGCGGGCGCGATGTGACCGTCATCGACAGCTCGGCCGACCGCGTGCGGCAGGCCGCCCGTTTCGGCTTCCGCATCTTTTTCGGCGATGGCACCCGCAAGGACGTGCTGATCGCCGCCGGTATCGAGCGGGCCGATCTCGTTGCGGTCTGCACCCACAAGAAGGAGGTGACCGACCGTATCATCGACATGATCCAGTCGGAATTTCCAAGCGTACGCATCTATGCCCGCTCCTATGACCGCGTGCATTCCCTCGACCTCAGAAAAAAGGGCGTGGAATATGAAATCCGCGAGACGCTGGAATCGGGCCTCCTGTTCGGCAGGCGCATTCTGGAGGGGCTGGATATGGACGGCGAGAGGGCGCTGGCGATTGCCGACGATATTCGCGAACGCGATGAGGAGCGGTTGCAACTACAGGCCGTTGAAGGCCTCGCCGCCGGCCGGCAGATGCTGCACAACAAGCCGGTGCGCGAGGTGAAGCCCGAACCGCTGATGAAGCCGAAGACCAAGGCGGAAAAGTGGGAAGAAGAGGATGCGGAGGACAGCGAGACAGAAGTTTCGCTGTGAGTTGAGTTCAACTTAGTGACTGGGAGAGCGCCACTTGTTTCTTCTCCCCGCCGGGGAGAAGTCCGCGGCAGCGGGATGAGGGGGCAAGGGTAGCGATATTCGGAGAGGGTCCCCCTCATCCGGCTCTTCGGGCCACCTTCTCCCCCTCGGGGAGAAGAAAACTCGCCTCATTCGTCACGCCTCCACGCCCTGCCCGCGGTGAAACAGCTCCACCTGCATGTCGATCTGCCGCTTCAGATCGTCCTTGATGCCGGCCGATGCGTTCAGCACCTCTTCGGACTTCAGGAAATCCAGCACACCGAAACGGTGCACGGGCGGGCGCAGGAAAATATGTGGCGGGCGTAACCTCAGTTTCAGGGCAATCGCCGCCTGCATCATCAGCTGGCTGGCGCCGAACAGGCTGTCCAGCCGGTTCGGCATGGTGGTTCCGTCACCTTCCGGGCCGCCGACGACATCGACGCCGATGACGATATCGGCGTGATCGAGCAGATGCTCATAGGGCACCGGATTAAAAATGCCGCCGTCGATCATGATGCGGCCATCGATACGCACCGGCATGAACAATGCGGGAATGGCGGCAGATGCGGCCAGCGCCTGGATGATCTCGCCGCGTTCCACCACCACTTCGGTCTGGGCGTAATAATCCGTCGCTATCACTTTGAGCGGAATGGCAAGCTCGGAAAAATCCTTCGGCAGAGCCTGCGGCATCAGGGCGTGCAGGATGAGTTCGAGGTTGAACTGCCCGAGGCGAAAACCGTCCACCGCATGGCGCATCGATGCCGGGCCGAGGCTCCAGAGCCGGTTGGCGACCGAGCCTTTTCGTCCCATCAGTTCAAGCGTGTATTCACGGATTTCCCGGCCGGTCATGCCGGCCGCCATGCCCGCGCCGATGATGGAGCCGATGGACGAACCGGAAATCGCTACAGGCCGGATACCGAGTTCGTCCAGCGCCTCGATGACGTTGATGTGGCAGATGCCGCGTGCGCCGCCGCCGCCGAGCGCCAGTCCGAAAGTCGGCTCTTGGCCACTCGAGCCGTCGCCTTCGAGAACCTCTTCCCCGGCGCGGACAATCGTTATGCTCTCGTTTACACCCTGCTCCATGCGAATACCCAAATTCTTTCCACGGCAAAGACTCTGCCTATTGCGCAAACAAGACAAGACCGTGGCGTGGCGGGAAACGCTCCTGTTAGAGCATTTTCGCTTTTCTTCGAATCGCGAAAACACTCTAACTCTTTGTTCTGTCGCATTTCCGGAGGGAAAACCGGGCTCCACTTTTGCTGGAAATGCTTTAAGGCTCGTAACGGTAGAAATGCATTTTCGTATCGCCGAAGATGCGGCTTTCGAGCGGTTTGAAAACCGGATCGACCTTGACCGTCACATCGCCGCGCTCTTCGAGAATGGCGAGCGCGCCGGGGTTCAGCCAGCCGCCGCCATGGGCGGCCGCGAAAGCCTTCTCGCCATGGCCATAGCCATAGGGCGGATCGGCGAAAAGAAGATCGAAGGGCTCGATATTGTTGACGCCGCCGAGCTTGGTAGCGTCACGCCGCAAAATGCGGGCGCGACCATGCAGACCCAGCGCATCGATATTTTCCCAGAGCAGCCCCCTGCCCTCCACGCCGTTTTCGACGAAGAGCGCCACGCGACAGCCGCGCGAAAGCGCCTCCAGACCGACCGCACCGGTTCCGGCGAAAACGTCCAGAACGCGCGTGCCATCCAGACTTTCCGGATAGGCATGGCTCAGAATATTGAAGAGGCTTTCCCGCGTCCTGTCGATGGTCGGACGAATGGAATTCGATTTCGGCGCGGCCAAACTCCGGCCGCGGAACTCACCGCCTACGATCCGCATTACGTGTCATTCCCCTGCCTCCAGAAGGTTTGCCACCCGGGCCTTTGCCGCCCGGCTTGCCGCCGCCGGGACCACCGGGGCCTTTGCTCTTGCCTGAGAAACCCGAACGTTCGCCACGTTCGCCCGATTTTCCGAAAGATGGCTTGCCGAATCCGGATTTACCGGCCGGCTTGCCGCCACGGGGCTTGTCTCCCGCCGGGCGCTCACCGCGTGGGCGGTCACCGTCTTCACGGGGCCTGTCGCGGAACGGACGGTCGCTGCGCGGGCGATCACCCTCTTCGCGCGGCTTGTCACGGAACGGCCGGTCGCCGAAAGGTTTGCCGCCGCGTGCCGGGCGGTCGCCGAAGCTCTTTTCACCGCGCGGACGATCGCCACGCGGGCGATCACCTTCTTCACGCGGCTTGTCGCGGAATGGCCGGTCGCCGAACGGCTTTCCGCCGCGTCCACCACGATCACCAAAGCTCTTTTCGCCACGCGGACGGTCGCCGCGTCCGCGACCACCTTCTTCTTCGCGGGGGGAATCTGAGCGGATCCACTCGCCCTCTGCATCGGCATGCCGCACGACGTTGCGTCGCGCTTCATCCTGGGCGGAAGGCTTCTTGAAGAGGTTTTCGGCTTCCGCGCGGGCGGAAGACTTGCGTTCCTTGCCGTCACGGGTCGGCCTTGCACCGGGCGCCATCCAGACATTGGCCGTGCGGCTGGTGCCGGCGGGCTGGCGGGGGCGGCGGTCGTCGCCCTCATCCTCGCTGCGGCCCTTGGCGCCAAATTTCCCGGCGGGCTTGGAGCCGAACTTGCCAGCCGGCTTGTCGCCGCGCTTGGTGTCGAGACGGCCGAGCGCCTTTTCCCGACGATCCTCGGACTTGCCGCTCTTTTCGAAGCGTGGCTTGCCTTCCGGCGTATCGCTCTTCGCCCATTCGGATTTCACGGGCCGCTTCGGCGTGTCGTCTTCTTCATCCTCAACGGGCGCATTGTAGATCGGCGCGTCGAAATTGGCGCCGGCCTGTTCGATCAGACGCGGGCCGAGCTGGTCGCGCAGCATGCGGCCGCGCACTTCCAGCACCTTGCCTTCAGCGAGATCGCCGAGCTGGAACGGACCGTAGGAAACGCGGATCAGGCGATTGACCTCGAGACCGAGCGCGCCGAGCACGTTCTTGATTTCGCGGTTCTTGCCTTCACGCAGGCCCATGCTGATCCAGACATTGTGGCCCTGGGTGCGGTCGAGCGTGGCATCGATTGCGCCGTAGAGCACGCCGTCGACGGCAATGCCTTCCTTCAGCTTGTCGAGCGCGGCCTGATCGACCTCGCCATGGGCGCGCACGCGGTAACGGCGCAGCCAGCCGGTGGTCGGCAGTTCCAGCACGCGGGAAAGTCCGCCATCGTTGGTGAGCAGCAGCAGGCCTTCGGTATTGATATCGAGACGGCCGATGGACAGAACGCGCGGCAGTTCACCCGGCAGATTGTCGAAAACGGTCGGGCGGCCTTCCGGGTCGGAATTGGTCGTCACCAGACCGGCGGGCTTGTGGTAGAGCCACAGGCGCGTGCGCTCGGCGCCGCGAATCGGCATGCCGTCGACTTCGATCTTGTCGGACAGCGTGGCGTTCACCACCGGCGTATCCAGCTTGACGCCGTTCAGCGACACGCGGCCTTCCATGATCATGCGCTCGACATCGCGGCGCGAGGCCACACCGGCGCGCGCCATGATCTTGGAAATGCGCTCGGGCTTGGAAGCGCCAACGGTTTCCGGCACCGGGGCCGCCTTTGCCTCGGTCGGTTTCTTTTCGCGCTCTGCGGCGGGCTTGCCGGGGCCTTTCGGCTTCCTGTCGCGGCTAAATGTCTTGCCGCCGTCACGCTTCGGCTTGTCTTTAAAAGTCATTTGCTGTTTGCCTGTTGTTTGGGCTGTCCTATCAGGTCCAAGCACAAGGGTTAAGAGGAAATTGAAACGCAATGGCCGAAAGGACGCATTTCATGGAGCTGGCGCTTTCGGAAGCCCGTGCCGCGGCTGAGCGGCAGGAGGTTCCGATCGGCGCGGTACTGGTTATGGACGGCCGCGTCATCGCCCGTTCCGGCAACCGCACCCGTGAATTGAACGATGTGACGGCTCACGCCGAAATCACCGTGATCCGCATGGCCTGCGAAGCGCTGGAGCAGGAACGCCTGCCCGGCGCCGATCTCTATGTGACACTGGAGCCCTGCACCATGTGCGCGGCGGCGATTTCATTCGCCCGTATCCGCCGGCTCTATTACGGCGCGCGAGACCCGAAGGGCGGCGCAGTGGAGAGTGGCGTGCGTTTCTTCAGCCAGCCGACATGCCACCATGCGCCGGATGTCTATTCGGGACTGGCGGAAAGCGAAAGTGCGGAAATCCTGCGGCAATTTTTCCGCGAGAAACGTCTAGACGATTGAGTGACCGGCGGGAGGCGCAAGCTTTCCCGCAGGCCGTCAGCCATTCATTATTACTGGAAGGGGTTCCACCAGCTCTTGCCGGTGTTTGCCACGGCCGCTTCTTTCTTGCGGCGCTTTTCCTTCTTCTGTTCCGGTTCGCCGAGATCGGTCAGCTGATCCTGCGGGACGCTGCGATATTCAGCCGGCGGATCGGTGAGGAACTTGCGCTGGGCGTTGACGACGGAGCCGCCCTGGGCATCGGCCTTGGCCTTGCGGAAGGCTTCCCATTTCTGGGTCTCGGTCATCTGGCCGGCCGTGCCGTTGCCGGCGAGCAGCGGCGAACGATAATGCGGGTTGTTCTTGTTGGCATCCGCCTCTTCGCGCAGGCGTTCGCGGGTTTCTTCCGGCGATTCGACCCATTGCGGATTGTTTTCGCGGCTTGCCATGTTCTGCTGCGGCTCTGCCAGCTGTTCGGCACGGGCCTGGGCGGGAACGACGAGGCCGGGGCGCGGGCTGTATTTCAGGTTGCGCTTTTCCTGATCGTTGCCGGTGATCGAGGTCGCGTTGCCGAGATCGTCGACAAGCTGTTCCGCCGCCGTCTTGCCCGTACCGTAGGTCGGGCTCGTGCAGGCGCCCAGCAGCACGCCTATCGTCGTGACGCCAACAACCGTGCGAAACATGCCCAAACCCTGCGCATTACCCTGCATCGTCTTCATTGAAACCCTTCCAGCCGTCCGTCCCACTTCGCCAGACATCGTCTTTCGGCAGGCGGCAGCCCGCATTGCCGTGCAAATCCGGCCATTTTCAGGCAGGTGTACCGGATGAAGAGGCAAAGCGCAATTCATCCGGTCATTTTCATCGCGCATCGGCCCGAAACCCGGAAACGGGTTTCGACAGGAACGATGCGCAGCTTCGGATCATCCGAGGGCTGCAAGCTCGCGCAGCGCGGCCGCATCGCGGGCCGAGACGTCAGGATACTCCGGATCGGAACCGACATCGGTGGTGATGCGCCAGGAACGGGCGCATTTTGCGCCTTCCGCCAGCTTCTGCTCGACCACGACCTTTGCCACTTCCGGCAGGCGGAAGCCATCGGCCGGGCCTTCATCGCCCACCACCGAGATGGCGGAGGTGATGCAGATTTCGGCGAAATCCTGCCCCTTCAGCGCCGCCAGAAGATCGGCGTCGGCAATGTGGACAACAGGGGCAGCTTCCAGCGAGGAGCCGATACGCTTTTCACGGCGTTCCACTTCCAGCGCGCCGGTGACGACCGTGCGGACTTTGCGGATTTTTTCCCACTTCGCTTCCAGCGCATCGTTTTTCCATTCCGCCGGGATTTCCGGGAACTGGACGAGATGCACCGACTCCGCATCCGGATAACGCGACAGCCAAGCCTCTTCAGTCGTGAAGGGCAGCATGGGCGCCAACCACGAGACGAGGCAATCGAACAGCTTTGCGATGACCGAGAGGGCAGCGCGGCGCTTCAGCGACGACGGCGCGTCGCAATAAAGCGTGTCCTTGCGGATATCGAAATAGAAGGCAGAGAGCTCGACATTGGCGAAATCCACCAGCGCGCGGGCGATCTTCTTGAACTCGAAACCGTCATAACCTTCACGCACGACGCCATCCAGTTCGGACAGGCGGTGCAGCACCAGCTTTTCCAGCTCCGGCAGATCGGCATAGGCGATCTCCTCGCCCTCATAATGGGCGAGCGTGCCGAGCATCCAGCGGATGGTGTTGCGCAGCTTGCGATAGGCATCGACATTGGTCTGGATGATGGCCTTGCCGAGGCGCTGGTCATCCCAATAATCCGTGGTCATGACCCACAGGCGCAGGATATCCGCGCCGGCGTCCTTCATGACTTCCTGCGGAGAAACCACGTTGCCCTTGGACTTCGACATCTTCTCGCCCTTCTCATCCATGGTGAAACCATGGGTGACAACGGCGTTATAGGGCGCACGGCCGCGCGTCGCGCAGCTTTCGAGCAGCGACGAGTGGAACCAGCCGCGATGCTGGTCGGAACCTTCCAGATAGACATCCGCCGGCCATTTCATGTCCGGGCGGTCTTCCAGCGTGAAGGTGTGGGTACAGCCGCTGTCGAACCAGACGTCGAGAATGTCCATGACCTGCTGCCAACGGGCATGGTCGTGGTCATTGCCGAGGAAACGTTCCTTGGCGCCTTCGGCGAACCAGGCATCCGCACCTTCGGCCTCGAAGGCCTCGATGATGCGGGCGTTGACGGCCTCATCGATCAGGACTTCACCCTTCTCATCGGCGAAGACGGCGATCGGCACGCCCCAGCTGCGCTGGCGCGACAGAACCCAGTCGGGCCGGCCTTCGATCATGGCGCGCAGGCGGTTCTGGCCGGAGGCCGGAACGAAACGCGTCTCATCGATGGCGTTCAGCGAACGCGAACGCAGCGTCGTGCCGTCGCCCAGTTCCTTGTCCATATAGACGAACCATTGCGGCGTGTTGCGGAAGATGACCGGCTTCTTGGAGCGCCAGCTATGCGGATAGCTGTGCTTCAGACGGCCACGGGCAAACAAATTGTTTTCCGCGATCAGCGCCTTGATGACGCGGTCATTGGCATCGCCCTTCTTGCCGTTGTCGTCCATGACGCGGGCAGCGCCGCCTTCGGCGGACGGGCCGAAACCGGGGGCGTCTTCGGTGTAGAAACCGTCATCGCCAACCGGGAACGGGATGGCCGACGAAACGCCGCGCGCTTCCAGCTCACGCTGATGCGCGGTCCAGACGTCAAAGTCCTCACGGCCGTGGCTCGGCGCGGTGTGCACGAAGCCCGTACCGGCATCGTCGGTGACGTGATCGCCTTCGAGAAGCGGGACCGGGAAATCGTAGCCGAGCGACGCCAGAGGATGGGCGCAGGTGATAGCGGCCAGTTCTTCGGTTTTGACATCGCGAACAAGCTTGAAGGTCAGCTTCGCCTTGGCCGCTGCCTCATCGGCAAGCTTCTTGGCGAAGATCAGCTTTTCGCCCGGCTGCGGGCCGAAATCGTTCTGGGTGCTTTCGACTTCGTAGAGGCCATATTCGACCCGCGACGAAAACGCGATGGCGCGGTTGCCGGGGATCGTCCACGGCGTGGTCGTCCAGATGACGACGGAAGCGCCGGAAAGAACAGGAGCCGCCTGCACAACCGGGAACTTCACCCAGATCATGTCGCTCTCGACATCGGCATATTCGACTTCGGCTTCCGCCAGCGCGGTGCGCTCGACCACCGACCACATGATGGGCTTCGAGCCGCGATAGAGCTGGCCGGTCCGGGCGATTTTCAGCAACTCGCCGGCGATGCGGGCTTCGGCGTGGAAGTTCATCGTGGTGTAGGGGTTTTCAAAGTCGCCCTCGATGCCGAGGCGTTTGAACTCCTCCGACTGAACCTTGATCCAGCCGGCCGCGAAGTCACGGCATTCCTTGCGGAATTCGTTGACCGGAACCTCGTCCTTGTTCTTGCCCCTGGCGCGGTAGGCTTCCTCGATCTTCCATTCGATCGGCAGGCCGTGGCAATCCCAGCCGGGCACGTAATTAGCGTCGTAACCGCGCATCTGGAACGAGCGGGTGATGACGTCTTTCAGGATCTTGTTCAGCGCGTGGCCGATGTGGATGTTGCCGTTGGCATAGGGCGGGCCGTCATGCAGCACGAATTTTTCGCGGCCGGCGGCGGACGCACGCAGGCGCTTGTAAAGGCCCATCTCCTGCCAGCGCTTCACCGTTTCCGGTTCTTTTTGCGGCAGGCCGGCGCGCATCGGAAAATCCGTCTGCGGCAGATACAGGGTGGCGGAATAGTCGAGTTTTTCTGCGGTGTCGCTCATAATCGTACCGTTGTTGCGCGCCGTAGCGGTCGCGCCGTCTCAATTCAAAACAGGGCAAATACGGAAAGCGCCATGACAAATGTCATGACAAGCGCCAAAATCCCGGACCTTCCGGCTCGTCAGAGCGGGCGGAAAGCCGGGCCAATAATTCGGCCAATCTGAGTTTTAAACATCAACCGGTATTGGGACATGGTGGATTGTTTATGCGGTTTTCCAGTAAAAAGGAAGAGAAAAGCGACAGCAATCCGGGCCGGAATTAAGGGTCTGTCGGCCCTTTCAGCTCAAAAGGCGATCTTGGCGTCCAGTTCGCTCAGCGCCCGCACGCCTGACAGCATTGCCCTTGCCTCTTCCTCGTCGCGCCTGATCTGCGCAACCAGCGGTTCGAGACCGTCAAATTTCAGCTCGTCGCGCAGATGCCCGAAGAAGGAGACCGAACAGACTTCGCCGTAAAGATCGCCTGAAAAATCGAAGACGAATGTTTCAAGCAGCGCCGCACCGTTTTCGGTGACGGTCGGGCGGTAACCGAAGCTTGCCACGCCATCGCGGATCGAACCGTCCGGGCGGCGGAACCGCACGGCATAGATGCCGGCCTTCAGTTCCGTTTCCGGCGCCAGCGCCATGTTGGCGGTGGGGTAACCCAGCGTCCGCCCCAGTTTCTGGCCGCCGATGACTTCGCTTTCCACCGTGAAGCGATAACCGAGCAGGCCTGCGGCGCCCGCCACATCGCCTTCGCACAGAAGCGAGCGGATACGGCTGGAAGAAACGACATCCGCGCCCTCGTCGCGGAAGGCATCCACCAGCGTCACGTCGAAGCCATGGCGTTTGCCGGCCTCCATCAGAAATGCCGGGCCGCCTTCGCGGCCCTTGCCGAAATGGAAATCGAAGCCGGTGACGACAGCGCTGGCGTGAAGCCAGTCGACCAGAATGGACTGGACGAATTCCTCCGCCGAGCGCTGCGAAAATTCCCGGTCGAAGGGATATTCGATGACGGAGCGGAAACCGATGGCCTCAAGGATGCGCGCCTTCAGCGGCGCGGGCGTGAGGCGAAAGACCGGCGTATCGGGACGGAAGACGGAACGGGGATGCGGCTCGAAGGTCAGCACCAGCGCGGGAACGCCACGGGCTTCCGCCAGCTCCAGAGCACGATCCAGCACAGCCCGGTGGCCGCGATGCACACCGTCGAAATTGCCGATGGCGATGACGCCGCCGCGAAGAGCTTCCGGCAGCGGCTCCTTTTTTTCATTGCGGTGAAAAACGGTCATGGCAATCGATCCATTCCTGCGCCAGCTATTCCTCAGGCAAGACGTCCTCAGGCGAGACGGGGCATCCACCAGCCGGGAGCCGCGCCCTGCCCCTTGAGATAGGCGTTGAGAAGCGCCTCGTCCGTCTGGCCGTTCAGCGTATATTCGGCGGCGTGAATTCCGCCGCTGATATAAAGAAGGTTGAGGCCGCTCGCAATCGCGCCCTTCACATCCGTCGGCATGCCGTCGCCGATGGCGAGCACGCGATCCTTGGCGAAGGCGCCGCGCACCTCCTTGGCCGCCGCAAGGCAGGCTTCATAGATCGGCGCATGCGGCTTGCCGGCAATACGGACCTCGCCGCCGAGCTGTTCGTAGTAAGCGGCCATGGCGCCGGCGCAGGGAATGATGCGCTCGCCGCGCTCCACCACCAGATCGGGATTGGCGCAGATCATCGGCACGTTGCGGGCAATGAAGCCCTTGAGCATTTCGGTATAATCCTCTGGCGTTTCCGTCTCGTCATCGAAAAAGCCGGTGCAGACTACGGACTGCGCTTCCGCCTCGCCGACACATTCGACATCGAGACCTTCCAGCAACGGCATGTCCCGCTCCGGGCCGAGCAGGAAGACCTTTTTTGGGCCTTCCGCGATCAGGCCGCGGGTGACGTCGCCGGACGTGATGATACGGTCATAGGCCTCATCCGGCACGCCGAGAACGCGAAGCTGGGCGATGACGCCGGGAGCGGGGCGCGGCGAATTGGTGATGAGCACCACCGTCTTGCCGGCGTTGCGCGCTTCCCGCAGGGCAACCGCCGCATCCGGAAAGGCGCTGACGCCATTGTGCAGCACGCCCCAGACATCCGAAAGAATAACGTCGAACCCAGCCGTAATTTCGCCGAGAGTGAGAATGCGATGGGCCATGAGATGCTTTCCGGATGCGAGAAGAGGGTGAGCGTCACATCGCAAAGCGGGACGCCGATGGCAAGGAAAAAAGCGCCGCCAGACCGGTCTTTGGTCCGCCTGACGCAGCATGAACACAAATGCCCCTTAGATGCGATGCGGCCGCAACGCGCGAAAAGAACGACGTCGCCGCGCCCGTCCGCGCATGGGAAATTTCTGTCATGGAACGCTGATAACCATAAGCCATGAAATTTTTCAGACAGGGCGTTCTTGACTCCGGAAGAAGCCCTCCTTATCTCGGTTCCGCTGGCACTCAAACAAGAAGAGTGCTAACACCCATCACGCGAGCCTGCGAAGGTTCATGAAGTCATTTGATCGAGGGATTAGGCAATGACAAGCACCAATTTCCGCCCGCTTCACGATCGCGTCGTCGTTCGTCGCGTTGAATCCGAAGCCAAGACCAAGGGCGGCATCATCATTCCCGATACCGCCAAGGAAAAGCCGCAGGAAGGCGAAATCGTCGCCGTCGGTTCCGGCGCACGCGATGAGTCCGGCAAGGTCGTCGCTCTCGACGTCAAGGCTGGTGACCGCGTTCTGTTCGGCAAGTGGTCGGGCACCGAAGTCAAGCTCAACGGCGAAGACCTTCTGATCATGAAGGAAGCCGACATCATGGGCATCATCGGCTGATTTCGGCCGACCCATCCTTCCTTAAATTTCAAGCCGGACCCGTTCCGGCCATTCGAAACCAGGAGTTTTGAACATGGCAGCCAAAGAAGTAAAATTCGGCCGCACAGCACGCGAAAAGATGCTCAAGGGCGTCGACGTTCTTGCTGATGCAGTGAAGGTAACCCTCGGCCCGAAGGGTCGTAACGTCGTTATCGACAAGTCCTTCGGCGCTCCGCGCATCACCAAGGACGGCGTTTCCGTCGCCAAGGAAATCGAACTGGAAGACAAGTTCGAGAACATGGGCGCGCAGCTCGTTCGCGAAGTTGCCTCCAAGACCAACGACATCGCCGGTGACGGCACCACCACCGCGACCGTTCTGGCCCAGGCCATCGTTCGCGAAGGTTCCAAGGCGGTTGCTGCCGGCATGAACCCGATGGACCTGAAGCGCGGTATCGATCTGGCCGTTGCTGAAGTCGTCAAGGACCTTCAGGCCAAGGCCAAGAAGATCAACACGTCTGAAGAAGTTGCGCAGGTCGGCACGATCTCTGCAAACGGCGAGCGTCAGATCGGTCTCGACATTGCTGAAGCAATGCAGAAGGTCGGCAACGAAGGCGTCATCACCGTTGAAGAAGCCAAGACCGCTGAAACCGAACTCGAAGTCGTCGAAGGCATGCAGTTCGACCGCGGCTACCTGTCGCCCTACTTCGTGACCAACCCGGAAAAGATGGTTGCGGACCTCGAAGACGCATACATCCTCCTGCACGAAAAGAAGCTCTCGAACCTCCAGGCCATGCTGCCGGTTCTCGAAGCTGTCGTTCAGACCGGCAAGCCGCTCGTCATCATCGCTGAAGACGTCGAAGGCGAAGCTCTTGCAACGCTCGTTGTCAACAAGCTGCGTGGCGGCCTCAAGATCGCTGCCGTCAAGGCTCCGGGCTTCGGCGACCGCCGCAAGGCCATGCTGGAAGACATCGCCATCCTGACCGGTGGTACCGTCATTTCCGAAGACCTCGGCATCAAGCTCGAAAACGTTACCCTCGACATGCTCGGCAAGTCGAAGAAGGTTTCGATCTCCAAGGAAAACACCACGATCGTTGACGGCGCCGGCCAGAAGTCCGACATCGAAGGCCGTGTTGCCCAGATCAAGGCCCAGATCGAAGAAACCACCTCCGACTACGACCGCGAAAAGCTGCAGGAACGTCTTGCCAAGCTCGCTGGCGGCGTTGCCGTTATCCGCGTCGGCGGTTCGACGGAAGTCGAAGTGAAGGAAAAGAAGGACCGCATCGACGACGCTCTCAACGCGACGCGCGCTGCCGTTCAGGAAGGCATCGTACCGGGCGGCGGCGTTGCCCTGCTGCGTTCGTCCACGAAGATCACCGCAAAGGGTGAAAACGACGACCAGGAAGCCGGTATCAACATCATCCGCCGCGCCCTGCAGGCTCTGGTTCGCCAGATCGCAGACAACGCAGGTGACGAAGCTTCCATCGTTGTCGGCAAGATCCTCGAGAAGAACGAAGACAACTACGGCTACAACGCCCAGACCGGCGAATATGGCGACCTGATCCAGCTCGGCATCGTCGACCCGGTCAAGGTTGTTCGTACGGCTCTGCAGAACGCAGCTTCGGTTGCTTCGCTGCTGATCACCACCGAAGCCATGATCGCCGAGCTTCCGAAGAAGGACGCTCCGATGCCGGCAATGCCGGGCGGCGGCATGGGCGGCATGGACTTCTAATCAGTCCTGTCACCGGAATAAGGAAAGGGCGGTCTTCGGACCGCCCTTTTTCTTTGCCGCCCATGCGTGATTGATGGAGGGCGGCGCATCTTATCGGCCTCATCCTTGGGATAGGCCACTGCCGTCCGGTTTAAATTTCTCGAAGAAATCAGGTGTCATTGGTTCTATTATTTTCGGGCATGCCGTGCCAAACCGGACACCAAAGAAGACTAGCGTTGTCAGATGGGAAGACAGGCTAGCCAATCACGCCGACGTCATCCTCGGGCCTGTCCCGAGGATGACGTCGAGGGAATGTTGACCCTCCCTTACTAAAAGGCTGCCGCCCGTCCGGAATTTAAATCGGACGGCAGTGGGGACAGGCCCGAGGATGACGTCAGCGCTCTCACGAGAGATGCTTCATGAAAATCAACAGGTTGCACAATTCTGAAGGCCGAAAGCGGAAGGGTTCGTGTATTGTCCCGTTTTGGAACAGGCATGATTTTATCCGGCTATTTTTTGCAGCCCTATGCAATAATGGGGCACATTCAAGAGCGAATCACCACCCAATACGGGCCGGTTTCCACTCGGACCGGCTTATAAGTGCGCTATTTAGTTGTGCTTTTTCGCAAGTCTCGCGATTTTGAAGAAGAAATACATAATATTTTTGATTTTCTCACTGGCTGGTTGTTGTAGGTAGGGGAAAATAAACTATAAGTCACCCCCCGTAAGGGTTCCGCGACGGGGCGGCCAGCATCGAAGGGGTTTCGATGCCTGGCAAACACGTTCGACTGCGGGTGGCGGTAAAGGTTCAACCTGGCAGTGGCGCTTGAAGTGGCGGCGCTGGCACGTGTTCATGCGGGGGCGCGATTTGTTTGAAATATCAAGACGCAACGATGCTCTGCCTGCGGCGCTGACGACCACGCCCGATCCCCGGACCCTGTCGCATTTCTTCATGTCGGAGGAGTGGAGCAGCGATCTTTCCAGTGGCGTCATCCGGCTCGGCGAACACGCGTCGTTCATGCATGGCCTGCCGCCGGGCGAGTGCGGGTTGCTCAGCCTTGTCCGCTGTTACGACCGCGCTGACCACGCCCGCGTTCTGGAACTTTTCGAGCAGGTCTCCACTGCACCCTCACGTTTCTGTTTTTCAACCGGCCTCTCCATCTTGCCGGCGATGCGCCAGCCGGTCATCTGCATGGGTGAATCTTCCGGCTTCGAAGACGGGCAGCAAGGGCGCATATCAGGGCTTTTCCTGTTTCCGCGCCTTGAGGATATTCGCTTCGCCGCCTGAACATAGCCAACGGACCCAGGATGTTCGTTCACCATATGAAGACAATTCGTCTCCTATTGTTCATCTTTCGGCGCGAATGATTTTCGGTCATTGATATCTTCAGACATTGCAGTTCAACCGGCGACACGCCGATTATTTACCGGAGATATCCATGTCCAGCAGCCAGAACGTTCTCGTTCTCATCGCCCGTATTCTGCTTTCTTTCATCTTCATCACGTCGGGCTTCAGCAAGCTCGTCGATCCGGCCGGTACGGCCGGCATGATCACGGGCGCCGGCCTGCCCGCCGCAACCGCGCTTGCCTATATCGCAGGCCTGTTCGAACTCGTTGCCGGTCTTGCCATTCTCGCTGGTTTCCAGACCAAAATCGCTGCCTGGGCGCTTGCCGTCTTCTGCGTCTTCACCGGTCTGGTTTTCCACAGCGGCACCGTTGCCGTTCCCGGCTGGCCTGAGCCGGCTCTTGGCTGGATCAACACGCTGAACGGCATCATGATGGTGAAGAACATCACCCTTGCCGGCGCTTACATCCTGCTTGCCGCCTTCGGCCCCGGCGCCTATTCCGTCGACGCTAAGCGCGGCACGGCTGTGGCCCACGCCTGAGCCAGACAGATCGACCAATAAAAAGCCGCCGGATCGCTCCGGCGGCTTTTTGTTTACGTCGTCAGACCGCAGCCCTGATGCGCGAGGCGATTTCCTGAACCGCCGCGTCGCCGTCATGCTCCGGCTTGCGAGCGCGCACAAAGCAGGCTTCCGAACGGACAATGATGCCATCGGAGAGGATTTTCAGGTGGTTGGCCTTCAGCGTCGAGCCGGTCGAGGTGATATCGACGATGATATCCGCCTGCCCTGCGGCCGGCGCACCCTCGGTCGCGCCAAGGCTTTCGACGATACGATAAAGCTGAATGCCGTGCTGGCGCGAAAAGAACTGCTGCGTCAGCCGCCAATATTTGGTGGCGATGGCGAGCCTGCGGCCATGACGGGCGCGGAATTCCGAAGCGACATCGCCAAGATCGGCCATGCTGTCCACATCCAGCCAGATTTCCGGCACCGCGACCACGACGTCGGCATGGCCGAAACCGAGGCGGGCGCAGAATTCCACCTGCGCATCGGCATTGGTCAGTCCCTCGCGCACAAGATCCTCACCCGTCACGCCGAAATCCACTGTGCCGGCGCCGATCTCGCGGGCGATCTCGGAAGCCGACAGATAGGCGATTTCGATATTGTCGCGTCCTTCGATGCGGCCGCGATAGGAGCGGTCATTGCCGACAGCCGCGACTTTCAGCCCGGCGCGCTCGAGAACGGCGGAGGCATCTTCCTTCATCCGGCCCTTGGAGGGCAATGCGATGGTGATCATGGCCTGTTGCTCCCGCGCACCGCTTCGATGCGATCCAGCCAGAGCGAAAAGCCCACGGCCGGGATTTTTTCCTGTGCGCCGAGCAGGGTCAGCAGCCGGTCGAAACGGCCGCCACCGGCCAGAACGCTGTCTCCACCCGCTTCCACCACCTCGAAGACAAGGCCGGTATAATAATCGAGCGGACGACCGAAGGCCGCGCCATAGGTGACGGTTTCAAGATCGACACCGGCATTGGCAAGCGCTGCGACGCGTTTGTCGAAAGCCGAAAGTGCGCCGTCCAGTTTCAGCTTCGCCTTTGCGGCAAAATCGGCAAGAACCTGCGAGGCCTGCGGCAGGGGCGCCTTCAGGGCCAGGAACTGCTTGAGCAGCGCGAAGCTTTCATCCGGTAGGCGTGTGGCGGCAAGCGCCAGTTTTTCGCGGAGGCGGCGGGCGATTTCCTGCGGTGAACGGCTGGCATTGGTGGAATAGCCGGTTTCCTGCATCACCGTATCGAGATAATCGACCAGCACCGTCTCGTCGCCCGTCGCCAGAAGGCCGGCAACCCTTGCATCCAGCCCGGTCATCGGCTTGGGATGCACGAGGCTTTCCAGAAGCGCGTCGAGCTGCGCCATATCGCCGAAGGCCTGCACCAGCCGCTTCTGCCAGCCAAGCGGCAGGCCGAGGGCGGCAACCACCGCTTCGAACACCTGCTGGTCGCCCAGCGTGACGGCAAGCGCCCGGCCCGGCAGCAGGCGCTGCAGAATGCCGGTGGCGTCAATGACGGCACGGGCATCGGCGGCGGCGATATCGGTATCGCCGAGATCCTCGATACCGGCCTGATAAAACTCGTTGGCACCTTCGCGACGCTGGCGAAAGACTTCGCCGAGATAAGAATAACGCTTCGGCGTGCCGGTCGCCGTCTCGATATGGCGCAGGCAGACCGGGATGGTGAATTCGGGGCGCAGGCACAGGCTCTCACCCGTTTCGCTCTCCGTCATGAAGATACGGCGGCGCAGATCCTCGCCGGCCATATCCAGAAACGGTTCGGCGGGCTGGATGACCGGCGTGTTCACACGGCTCGTGCGGCGCGCGGCGAATTCTTCCAGTAGCTCTCCGGAAAATTCCGGCATGTCGATCAGGGGCATGGAACGGTACTTTTCGTCACGGTTCGAGCGGCTGCATCATTTCGATGCGGTTTCCGAAGGGATCATGGACATAAAACCGGTGATACCCTTCAAGCGGCTCATCCTCAACCACATGGCAGCCTGCTGTTTCAAGTGTTTTTCGCAAGGTTGCCATATCATCGACCAGAAAGGCCGGATGGGCTTTCATCGCCGGGCGAAAATCCTGCTCGACGCCGAGATGCAGTTTTATCGAACCCCGGCTGAACCAGCACCCGCCGCGCGCGGCCAGATTGGCGGGCTTGATCTGCTCCGCAAAGCCGAGCAGGCCGCCATAGAAAGCGCGCGCCTCATCTTCGCGGCCAGCCGGCATCGCCAGTTGAACATGGTCGAGCGCAAGGATCGCCATGGCTTCAGCGCCCTTCGGCGGCGCGGCGAACGTCCTCTGCCTGATGCTCCAGAATCTCGCGAACCTTCGCCACCAGATCGGCCTCCGGCACACTGACCTGCGCCACACGCGCCTCGCGCCAGCTGGCATTGTCCTCGATCTCGCCGGAAAGGCGCTTGCCTTCGATCAGATCCTTGATCTGCACCACACCTTCGGCACGCTCATCACCGCCCTGGATGATGGCGATGGGGGAACCGAGACGGTCGGCATATTTCAGCTGGTTGCCGAATTTCTTCCAGTTGCCCTGGTACATCTCAGCGCGGATGCCCTCGGCGCGCAGCGCCTGCGTGAAGCGCTGGTAACGGCCCATGCTTTCCACATCGCCATCCATGACGGTGATCAGAACCGGTGCAAGCGGCTTGACCTGACCGAGCTTGCCGAGGTTCTTCAAAGCCGTCATCAGGCGCGAAACGCCGATGGAGAAGCCCGTGGCCGGAACCGGCTGGCCCATGAAGCGCGAAACGAGGCCGTCATAACGGCCGCCGCCGCCGACAGAGCCGAATACGACTTTTTCGCCCTTTTCATTGGTGACGTCGAAGCTCAGCTCGGCTTCATAGACCGGGCCGGTGTAATATTCGAGGCCGCGAACGACCGAGGGGTCGATCTTGATGCGCGTCGCATCGTAACCGGCACTGGTGACCAGAGCGCCGATGATGTTCAGTTCCTCAACGCCTTCCTCGCCTTTCGAGGTGCCCGCGACCAGTTTGGCCAGATCGTCGGCGCTTGCCGCATAATCCTTGATGCCGACGAAAAACAGCACCTTTTCGATCTGCTCCTCGCCAAGACCAGCACCCTTGGTGAAATCGCCGGATTCATCCTTGCGGCCGGGGCCGAGCAGCAGCTTCACGCCTTCAGGACCGAACTTGTCGAGCTTGTCGATGGCGCGCAGCACGTTGAGACGACGGCCGGCATTGTCCTCGCCGCCGAGACCGATGGCTTCCATGACGCCGTCGAGCACCTTGCGGTTGTTGACGCGAATGACATAGTCGCCGCGCTGAATTCCGAGCGCTTCCAGCGTATCGGCCATCATCATGCACATTTCGGCATCGGCCTGCACGCCGGCGGCGCCCACGGTATCGGCATCGAACTGCATGAACTGCCGGAAGCGGCCGGGGCCGGGCTTTTCATTGCGGAACACGTAACCGGCGCGATAGGTACGGTAGGGCAGCTGGATTTCGTTGAAATTTTCCGCGACATGACGGGCGAGCGGCGCGGTCAGATCGTAGCGCAGGCTCACCCACTGGTCGTCATCGTCCTGCAGCGAAAACACGCCTTCGTTCGGCCGGTCGCTATCCGGCAGAAACTTGCCGAGCGCATCGGTATATTCGAACAGCGGGGTTTCCACCGGATCGAAGCCATAAAGCTCATAGACCCTGCGGATCTTCTCGATCATCTCATTGGTGGCATGAATATCGGCAACCGAGCGATCCACGAAGCCGCGCGGCAGGCGGGCTTTCAGTTTCTGAGGCTTTTTTGCTTTTTCGCTCATGGGGCCGATCCGATATTTTCCTGAAATCAAGCCGGTGTATTAGAGGATGAAGCCCGGTGCGGCAAGCCGCAAAGGCTCCGGTTTTACTGGCCGCTGCGGCCAAGCGGTGCTATATGGGATACATGTATCCCAATTCGGATCGGGAAGGACGCGACCCATGAGCAAACAGACGGCCATACGCCTGCCTGATGAAACCTATGAGCGGCTGAAAGCGCTGTCCGAGCGCACCGGCCGCACATCCGCTTATTACATCCGCGAGGCGATCGAGAAACATATCGAGGATATGGAGGATCTCTATCTTGCTGAAGAGGCAACGCGGCGCATTCAGCGTGGAGAATCGAAGGTTGTAAGCGCCGAGGAGTTCTGGCGTGATCTGGACAATTGAATATCACACGCTTGTCCAGAAAGAGATGCGCAAGATAAATCCGGAAACGCGCCGGCGTATCCGTAGCTTTCTCCATGAACGACTGGCGGCACTGGATGATCCACGGCAGACCGGCGCCGCCCTGCAAGGCTCCGAGCTCGGAAATTTCTGGCGCTACCGGGTGGGCGATTACCGCATCATCTGCGATATACAGGATCACAAGCTCGTCGTGCTGGTGGTCGAAATCGGCCATCGCCGTGAAATCTACCGATAGGCATTCATGATCCTCGAAGCCCTGCAATATGCCGCCACGCGCGCGGTCACGCCGAAAGAATTCCGGCCGCATATCCGCTATTCCGTCAACCTGTGGGCGCGCGCCAACCGCTGCGCCAAAGCCTGGGCGGAGCATGAAAACAACAGCCGGCAATTCGTTCTGCAATCGGCGAGAAAGCTGAAGCAGCGGCGAACGGCCGTCGTACTGGGGTCTGGCCTGTTGCGCGATGTGCCCTATGATGCGCTGGTGGCGATGTTCGATACCGTCGTGCTGGTCGATCTGGTGCATCTTGCCAGCGTGCAGGTGAAGCTGCGCCTCAATGCCAAAAAGAATGTCCGCATCGCCAACCGCGATCTTTCCGGCTTTGACGATGTTCTCGCCGGCCGGCCGGCGGAACCGCTCGATTTCCTGCGGCGGGTGCCCTATCTCGATCTCGTGGTATCGGCCAATCTCCTGTCACAGATCGGCACCGGCGCACGCTACCGGCTGGAGCGGGAAAAGATCGCAGATACCCCGGACGACCTTCTGCCGAAGCTCATTCACACCCATCTGGAAGCGCTGGCTGGCCTGCCCTGCAAGGCCTGCCTGATAACGGACACCTCCTTCGACATCATCGGCAAGGACGGCAACCTGCACCAGCACGAAGACCTGCTGCATGGCATCGAGCTTCCTGCCCCCGCCGCCGCATGGGAATGGCCGCTTGCCCCGTTTGGCGAGGAAAGCAGGGATTACCGCATCGTGCATCACGTCATCGCGCGTGAACTGACCTGATCGTCATGCTTATTCCATAATTGCGGCGGTAAATTCACACCATGTCCCAGGTGGTCCGCACATTGATGTTCCTTGCCTGCCTGTTATACGGCGCAATGCCGGCGCAGATGGCGATGAGCATGCCGACGGCTACGGGCATGGCAGCTTCCTCACAGTCGCCGATGAAACATGACGATGCCCATTCGCATAGAGCCGCTGATCGCGATGACGGGTCTAAAGCGCATGCGGAGAATGGGGCTCATGGAGCCGGCACGGGCGGTTGCTGCCCGCATGGTGGCGATGCCGCACATCCCGGCTCCTGCGCTGCCTGCCTGATCGTGGTTCCCCGAACGATCTTCGCCGATAGCGGCCGGGTGGCATTCGCCTATCCCAAGCCGCAACGCGGCATCGTCTTTGACGGCAAGGCCTTCGCGCCGCCGCTGCCGCCTCCCCGCGCCTGACCCAGATTTTTTCAGACCCATCTTCGAAAAATCCGCCAGACACAGGAAGGATAATCCATGTCTATCAAGACCATCACTCTCGCCGCTGCTTTCGCAACCGTCTTCGCCGTGCCGCTTTTCGCACAGGAAGCGGGCGGCCATGCCGGACACGATATGTCAAAAGGCACCATGAGCGACAGCGCTTCCACCAAGGCGTTCATGGAAGCCAGCAAGAAAATGCATGGCGATATGGCCATCGATTATAGCGGCGATGCCGATGTCGATTTCGTGCGTGGCATGATCCCGCACCATCAGGGCGCAATCGATATGGCCAGGGTCCAGCTCGAATACGGCAAGGACCCGGAAATCCGCAAGCTGGCCGAAGAGGTCATCAAGGCGCAGGAAGGCGAGATCGCCATGATGAAGGCCTGGCTGAAGTCCAAGGGCAAGTGATTGATGCAATTGTCAAACGGGGAGCGCCGGCTGGCGCTCCCACAAGGTTACAACCCCGCGAGACCGGCCTTATAGTCCTCCGAAGCCGCACGGCTAAGGCGCTCCAGTTCCATGGCCGCCCGGCTGGTATGGCGTTCCTTGTGGCGCAGCAAAGCGAAGTTTCGGGCAGGCAGATCGATGCCGGCTCGGACAAGCAATCCCTGCCGCAGAAACAGCGAGGCGACGGAGGCGGAAACCGCCGTGGCCGCGCCGCCGGAGCGCGCCGCCATCACCACCGCCTCGTTGGAGGGCAGTTCGAGCATGACGGAAAGCTCGCCCGGGTCCACCCCCATCTGCCGCACCGCCGCCTCGAAGGCGGAGCGGGTGCCGGAACCCTGTTCACGCAGAACCCATGAAGTGCCGTAGAGCATATCGAGCGCAGTGAGATAACGGCCATCGGCGAAAGGATGGGCCGAACCGGTGACGACCAGCAGCTTGTCGGAGACGACGGGCTGCACCATCAAGGCCGGCTCGTCGATCCTGCCTTCGATGAAACCGACCTCCGCCAGACCGTCGAGCACGGCCTGGGTCACCGTTTTCGTATTGCCGATATCGAGCCGCACGGTCACGCCCGGATAAAGTTTTTTGAACTGCATCAGGATCGGCGGCAGCCAGTAGCTTGCAATCGTCTGGCTGGCGCAAACGGTGATTTCGCCGCGCGTCAGCCCGCCCATTTCGGAGAGAATCAATTCCGCATTACGCACACGCGCCAGCGTCGCCTTCGCTTCGCCCAGAAATACCCGGCCGCTTTCGGTAAGTTCAATGTTGCGGCCGACGCGATGGAACAGCTCGACATTATAAAAGGCCTCGAGATTCTTGATGGCGGAACTGACGGCGGAGGCGGTCAGGCCGATGGCTTCGGCGGCCCTCGTGAGGTGCTCGCGTTCGGCTACGGCGATGAAGATGCGAAGCTGTTCGAAGGTCATGGCTTTTCATTCGATTTTATCGAATAATATATGCCATATTATTTGATAGAATAAAACAGGCGGCTACGGCATTGTCTGGCCATGGCACACCATCGCACCCTTACCCATCCCTTTCAGTTTTCGCTCCGCTGGCTTACCCCGCTTCTGCCGGGCATTCTCATCTGCGCGGCCGTCAGCTGCGCCGCCATTCTGGCGGAGCGCTTTCAGGTGCGGCTTGCAGGCCACGCATGGCTCGGCGATCTCGTGCTCGCCATTCTGATCGGTACGCTGCTGCGTTCGCTGGTATCGCTGCCCGCCGTCGCTTCGGCCGGCATCAAATTCAGCGCCAAGACCCTGCTCGAAATCGCGGTGGCGCTTCTTGGTGCATCTCTTAGCCTTTCCATCCTCAAGGGCGCCGGCGGTTTGCTGATCGGCGGCATTGCGCTGATCGTCGCGCTGTCGCTGGTCGTCAGCTATGCCGCCGGGCGGATGCTCGGTCTGCCGCCCAAGCTTGCGACGCTGATCGCCTGCGGCAATTCCATCTGCGGCAACTCCGCCATCGCCGCCGCCGCGCCCGCCATTGGCGCGAAGCCGGAAGATGTCGCCGCCTCGATTGCCTTCACAGCCGTTCTCGGTGTCGCGGCCGTGCTGCTGATGCCGTTCCTGCCGCAGCTTCTGGGTCTCGACGCCACCCAATATGGTATTTTCGCCGGCCTGACGGTTTATGCCGTGCCGCAGGTTCTGGCCGCAACCGCCCCGCTCGGTGCGATTGCCGTGCAGACCGGCACCATCGTCAAGCTCATCCGCGTGCTGATGCTGGGGCCGGTCATCGCCGCCCTCTCCGTCATCCATGGCCAGTCCGGCACGGAACGCCTGAGATTGCAGCAGATGGTTCCGTGGTTCATCATCGCCTTCGTGCTGATGATCATGGCCCGGTCCTTCGGCCTCATTCCCGAGGCTCTGATCGGCCCTGTCGCGACGCTCTCCAACATTCTCACCATCATGTCGATGGCGGCGCTGGGCCTTTCGGTCGATATTCGCAGCCTTCGCCATGCCGGCGGCAAGGTCATCGTCGCCGCCAGCCTTTCGCTCGTGCTGCTTGGTGTTCTGAGTTTCGGCCTGATTGTGCTGACCCAGGCGGCCTAAGCAAAGGGTGGGCTGTTATGTCCCGGTGCTGACCGTCAGCGTGTAATGCGCGCCGAGACCGCGGCGTGGCGATCCCAGGATGAGCGTCGGGCGGATCAGCCACTCCGTATCCGCCTTCGGCGTCAGGGTTGCGACCTTGCCTTCGGAATCGCTGAAGAAGATCGCGTCCTCATCCGGCGTTGAAAAATCGAAGACCGCCATCAGCACGAATTCGCTGGAGGCGGCAAGCTCGATCTTCACCGTCTGCCCGGCCTTTACCTTCAGGCGATAGACATCGCCGCGCCCGCGCCGCGTCCAGCCGTCAAGCTTCAGCGGCCCCGCCGGCGGCAGCGCCACTTCCTTCAGCCTTTCGCCGTCATCGAGCCAGATACCGTCGACATTGCGGCCTTCCGCGAAGGAGGCATGCGGCACGGCGGTGACAGTCATGGTGAGAGCCAGAAGAAGGGAGGTTATCTTCATGGACGTACAAACTCCCGCCGCATGGCCTCTATCGGCTGGCGGCAATGACAGCCTTCGATATGGTCGTTGACCATACCCATGGCCTGCATGAATGCATAGACGGTCGTCGGGCCGACGAAACTCCAGCCCCGCTTCTTCAGGTCCTTGGAAAGACGAATGGAGGCGGCGCTGGTGGGGTTGGCCCTTAACGTCGCATAGTCCAGCCTTTGCGGCCTTTCTGCGGCGGCCGGTTCGAAACCCCAGAAATAACGGGCGAGCGAACCGAATTCATCGCGCAGCTCCATGGCGCGGCGGGCATTGTTGATGGTCGAGACGATTTTGCCGCGATGGCGGATGATGCCCTTGTCGGCAAGGCAACGCTCAATATCGGCCTCACCGAATTCCGCCACTTTTTCGAATTCGAAATTGGCGAAGGCGAGACGGAACGCCTCGCGCTTGCGCAGAACCGTCAGCCAGGAAAGGCCGGACTGGAAACCTTCCAGACAGATCTTCTCGAAAAGGCGGCGATCGTCGGTGACGGGATAACCCCATTCCTCGTCGTGATAACGGCTGTAATCCGCAAGCCCCTGCTGCCAGAAACACCGCACAAGGCCATCCGCGCCCGTTTCAAGTCCCGCTTCATTCATTCCGCAAACACCCTTTTCCGCTCCCGCCCGCGACCGGTTCAGACCGCTCGCTTACCACTCATTCACCACGTTTCAAAACCGGGTGCTAACCTTAAATCCAGCTTTCCCTAATCAAGCGCTTTTTAATGAACAGCCATTTACGATTCGCTGGCGTCGAGGTGCGAACGTGTCCGGCAAAGCGGGCGAAGAGTCCCGCAAATCCATAGTTGCGACATCCCGCAGAGAGAGTCCACCCGATGACGATGAAGTCCGTTTTTCTGGCGCTGAGCCTCGTTTCCACCTTTGCCGCCCCGGCCGCCATGGCTAATGAGCGTTATCGCGAGCGCCCGCCCGTCGTCGTCAGCCCGGATCTTTCGGCCCCCTGGGTCACCCAGCTCGGCGGTCGCGGCAATGTGCGGCCCGTGGTTTATCCGCGCGCGCCTGC
Source organism: Agrobacterium sp. P15N1-A (assembly GCF_044626815.1). Lineage (NCBI taxonomy): Bacteria > Pseudomonadati > Pseudomonadota > Alphaproteobacteria > Hyphomicrobiales > Rhizobiaceae > Agrobacterium > Agrobacterium sp. P15N1-A. Next base: position 926,790 of record NZ_JBIUPF010000001.1, read on the forward strand.
CGCACGCCAGCCGTTCTTCCAGCAGCGCCAGGCCGCCATGCCGCAGCGCCCCAGCTCCGGCGTCACATCGCAGCGCCCGGCCCGGGTGCAGAACGCCGCCGTCCGCCCCAATGCGCCGGTACGCACCCAGATCGCGCCGCAATTCCTGCCGCAGATCGTCACCTACCCGACCAATGAAAAACCCGGCACCATCGTCATCGATACGCCGAACCGTTTCCTTTATCTCGTTCTCGCGGATGGCAAGGCCCGGCGGTATGGCGTCGGCGTCGGCAAGCCCGGTTTCGAATGGGCCGGCACCCACAAGGTGACCCGCAAGGCGGAATGGCCGAGCTGGACGCCGCCGAAGGAAATGATCAGCCGCGAGGCGAGGAAGGGACACTACCTGCCGGCCTTCATGGAAGGCGGCCCGGCGAACCCGATGGGCGCGCGCGCCATGTATCTCGGCTCCACGCTTTATCGCATCCACGGCACCAACCAGCCGTGGACGATCGGCAGCAACAATTCCTCCGGCTGCATCCGCATGCGCAACGAGGATGTCACCGATCTTTACGAGCGCGTCAACGTCGGAACCAAGGTCATTGTGATATGACGGCAACGGTTCAGCCTTTCCGGCCGCTTCAGGGCCGGTGTGGCGGCGTATCCGCTTGAATTGCCGCCTTGCGGCGGTACAATCCGGCTCAATTCAATGGACTGAAACTTGGCGGGGGACGCCAGGAGCCGAACCTCTCTCAGGGGGATGATGGAACGGCCTTAAAACGGGTGGTCAATCGGCCGCCCGTTTTTCGTTTCTGTCATTCAAATGTTATCAAAAAACGCTTTGGTGAATTACTGATATCAATCTGGATTCACTTCATGCCGCGCCATACTTTATTTGTTTGCGCCCTGCTGTTCAGCGGCGTTTCCTTCTCTGCCGCAATCGCTGGCGAATTTGAAATTTCCGGTTATGGCGGCTGGCAAAGCGCGCCGCACAGCGATGTGAAGGTTTCCGACGGTCCGGATTTCCGGGCCGGATGGGAAGGCAAGTCGTTTTCCAATCCGCCCTATTGGGGCGTGCGCGGCACCTATTGGTTCGATGAGGGCCAGCTGCGGAATTTCGGTATTTCGCTCGATTTTACCCATGACAAGGTCTATGCCGACGACCAGACGCTTGCCCGTTCCGGCTGGTCGCATTTCGAATTCACCGACGGCCTGAACCTGCTGACGCTCAACGCGCTCTACCGTTTTCCGCTGGAATCGCTGCCGATCACCCCTTACGTGGGCGCCGGCGTCGGCATCAACGTGCCGCATGTGGAAGTATATCGCCCGTCAGGCAAGACCTTCGAATACCAGTTCGGCGGTGCAACCCTGCAGGCGCAGGCCGGCCTCAGCTACCGCATCACCGACAATTGGTCGACCTTCGTGGAATATAAGGGCACCTATTCCTTCGTCGACGTCGATATCGACAATGGCGGCTCGTTGAAGACCGATATCATCACCAATGCGGTGAATTTCGGCGTGGCGTATAAGTTCTAGAAGATATGGCCCAGAGCGTGCCGCGTGGACGACGCTCTCTTTCTTCGTCATTCCGGCCATGAGCCGGAATCCAGTCAGCCCAAGTCATTGGGCTGGAAAGACTCTTCTCGTCGCGCCGACGCGCGCCGGCTGGATGCCGGGTCACGCCCGGCATGACGGATGCCGAAAGTGCGTGCGCGAAAGCTGCCTCAGGTACTGCGCAGTCGAAAGTACCACGGGACGTTTCTAAACCGAAAGCCTCGCCGGTTTCGGCCCGCCATAGGCCCAGTCCAGCAGCTCCACCGTGTGCAGGATCGGCATATCCGTGCCGGTTCCAATCTGCGTGATGCAGCCGATATTGCCGGTGGCGATGACATCCGCCCGGGTAGCCTCGATATTCTTCACCTTGCGCGCCTTGAGCATGGCGGAAATCTCCGGCTGCAGGATGTTGTAGGTTCCGGCCGAGCCGCAGCAGAGATGCCCTTCCGCCGGATCGCGAACGGTAAAACCCGCCGCCTTCAGGAGTTGTTTCGGCGCAAGCGTGATCTTTTGGCCATGCTGCATGGAGCAGGCCGAATGATAGGCGACCGTCAGACCCTGGCTTTGCCCTTGCGGCAGATCGAGGGTGGCGAGATATTCGGTGATGTCCTTCGCCAAGGCCGAGACCCGCGCGGCTTTTTCGGCATAGGCCGGATCGAGCCGCAGCATGTGGCCGTAATCCTTGATGGTGGTGCCGCAGCCGGAAGCGGTGATAATGATGGCGTCGAGACCGCCGCTCTCCATCTCACGCGTCCAGACATCGACATTGCGCCTTGCCGAGGCGAGCGCCTCTTCCTCCCGGCCCATATGATGCACCAGCGAACCGCAACAGCCCTCCCCTTTCGGCACCACGACCTCGATGCCGAGCCGTGCCAGCAGGCGCAACGTCGCCTCGTTGATGCCGGGATCGAGCACCGGCTGGGCGCAGCCGGTGAGGATGGCGACGCGCCCACGCTTCTCGCCTTCGGCCGGCCGCTCTCCCGGACGGGTTGACGCGGAGGCCGCGGGCACGGCGGCGGGAGCGAGAGCGAGCATGGATTGCAGCGGCTTCAGCGCCGGAACTTTGGCAAGCAGGCCGGAGAAAGGCCGCGCCAGCCGGGCCAGATGCAGGGCCAGCCGGAAACGGGCTGGATGAGGCAGGACGGCAACCAGAAGATTGCGGATCAGCCTATCCATGAAGGGGCGCTTGTATGTCTGTTCGATATGGGCGCGGGCATGATCGACCAGATGCATGTAATCCACGCCGGAGGGACAGGTGGTGGTGCAGGCAAGGCAGGAAAGACAGCGGTCGATATGGGTGACGACTTCGCGGTCGGCCGGGCGGCTGTTTTCCAGCATGTCCTTGATGAGGTAGATGCGGCCGCGCGGGCTGTCCAGCTCGTTGCCGAGCGTGACATAGGTGGGACAGGTGGCCGTGCAGAAACCGCAATGCACACATTTGCGCAGGATTTTTTCGGATTCCGCCACATGCGGATCGGCCAGCTGTTCGGGCGTGAAGGATGTTTGCATGGTTCAGACGGCCCTTTCCATCGTCACGGCCATCTTGCCGGGATTGAAGATGCCTGCCGGATCGAGCTTCTCCCTGATACGCGCAGAAAGCAGCGCTTCCGCCGCCGGACGCGGTTCGACGGCAGCGACCGTGGCGCGCACCGCATTGCTCGCCCTCACCAAAGTTGCGTGGCCGCCGCCGAGCGCCCGGATCGCGCCGCGCAGCAAATCCGCCTCGGGGTCCGCCTCCATCTGCATCCAGACAAGGCCGCCCTGCCAGTCGTAAAAGGCGTCGATGCCCGCTTCCATGCGCAGCGCCGCGACAAGCTGATGACCCACCGAAGGCGCGACCGATACTTTCCACAAGGGCTTCGCCGCCTGTCCGGCATAGGGCGCGACATCCCGCACCTGACGCCACAAAAGCCCGCTCTCCTCGCCCTCCAGCAGCGCCCACGGCCCGACCCGATCCATGACGGAAAGGAGTTTGGCCGTGCGCGCCTCCACCGAGGCGGAAAGCCCTTCCAGCCGCAGGATGGTCGCCGGGCCATCCGGCAATCCGCCATCGATGAAACGGGAACGAACGCTTTCCGGCAGATGCGCCGCGCCGGAAACCTCCACGCTCATCGCCATTGCCGCCGCCATGATGCGCGTCGCCGCTTCATCGTCGAGACCGGAAACGACCACGGTTTTTTCCGCAGGCGGTTTCGGCAGGACACGGAAGGTGACTTCGGTGAGGAAACCGAGTGTACCGAACGATCCGGCCAGGAACTTTGACAGATCGAGCCCGGTGACATTCTTCATCACCCGGCCGCCGGCCTTGATCACATCCCCGCTGCCGTTGACGAAACGGATACCGAGCAGGCTGTCGCGGGCCGCACCGGCCACATAACGGCGGGGGCCGGAAACATTGGCGGCGAAGACGCCGCCGATGGTCGGTTCACCTTCGGTGCCCATGATCGGGCGGTGATCCATCGGCTCGAAGGCCATCATCTGGCGGTTTTCCGCGAGAGCTGCTTCGACGGTGGCGAGCGGGGTTCCGGCCTTGACGGTCATGACCATTTCGGCGCGCAGGTAGGAGACGATGCCGTTCATCGCGCGGGAAGAGAGTGCTTCATCTGCTGCGACAGCATTGCCGAAACCGGAGCGGGTGTTGCCGCCGATGATTTTCAGTGGACTTTTACGCACGGCGTGGTCGCGGATGATGTCGGCGACCTGGGTTTCTGCGTAGGGGGTCAGCATGGGGTGGCGGGCTCCGGGCATGGGATAGCGACGTTTGCGCGAGGGATACCCCCCTCTGCCCTGCCGGGCATCTCCCCCTCAAGGGGGGAGATCGACTCGCAGCAAGGTCCCGCGTTTTTCTTCGGTCGAGATGGAGCGACGCCGGTGCGTCTCGCCAATCTCCCCCCTTGAGGGGGAGATGCCCGGCAGGGCAGAGGGGGGTAAGCCACACCCACCATCGTCACAAAATTCACACCCATCATCCCCTCCCCTCCAGCGGAAACACCTTCGAAGGGTTCATCAGCCAGCCCTCATCGAAAGCCGCCCGCACCGCCATCTGCTGGGCAAGATCGGCCTCACCATACTGGTGGCGCATCAGATCGCGTTTTTCGATGCCCACACCATGTTCGCCGGTCAAACAGCCGCCGGCATCGACGCAGAGCTTCAATATTTCATTGCCTGCCTCTTCCGCGCGGGCCGCATCCTCCGGATCGTTGGCGTTGAACAGGATGAGCGGGTGCATGTTGCCATCGCCGGCATGGAAGACATTGGCGACGCGCAGGCCGAGGCGGTCGGTGATTTCGCTCGTCTTCTTCAGCACATAAGAAAGCTGGGAGAGCGGCACGGTGCCATCCATGCAGATATAATCCGCGATGCGGCCGGTTGCGCCGAAGGCGGATTTGCGGCCTTTCCAGATCGCCGCCGCTTCCATGGCTGACTGACATTCCTTCACCGTCTTCACGCCATGTTTTCGGGCAATCGCCACGATGTCCGCCAGCATGGCGTCCATTTCCGCCTCGGAGCCTTCGACCTCGACGATCAGCAGCGCGCCGACATCCAGCGGATAACCCGCTTTGGCGAAGGCCTCGCAAATTTCGATGGCCGGCTTGTCCATGAATTCGATTGCGACCGGGATGATGCCCGCGCCGATAATATCGGCCACGCAGGAGCCGGCCTCCTCCGACGTATCGAAGCCGAACAGCACCGGTCGCGCGCCTTCCGGCCTGGCGATCAGCCGCACTGTCGCTTCCGTCACGATACCGAGCTGGCCTTCCGAGCCGCAGACGAGGGCGAGCAGATCGTAGCCGGCAGCATCGAGGTGCTTGCCTCCCAGTTCCAGCACCGTGCCATCCACGAGCACCATTTTCACGCCGAGCAGATTATTGGTGGTGACACCGTATTTCAGGCAATGCGCGCCGCCGGAATTCATGCCGATATTGCCGCCGATGGTGCAGGCAAGCTGCGAGCTGGGGTCCGGCGCATAAAAGAAACCTTCCGCGCCGGCCGCATCGGAAATGGAAAGATTGGTGACGCCCGCCTGCACCCGCGCCGTACGGTTATAAAAATCCAGTTCGAGGATCGAGGCCATCTTCGAAAGGCCGATCACCACCGCATCCTCCTGCGGGATCGCGCCGCCGGAGAGCGAGGTGCCAGCCCCGCGCGGCACGACCGGAATGCCGTAGCGGTGACAATACTTCATCACCGCCGCCACCTCTTCCGTCGTTTTCGGCAACGCCACGGCCAGCGGCAGGCGGCGATAGGAAACGAAGGCGTCGGTTTCGAAAGGCACGAGTTCGCGCGGTTCGTGCACAAGACAGTCCGCCGGCAGAATATCCTTGAGGTCCGCTATGATGCGGGCGCGGCCGGCGACGACTTTCTCGCGCGGCTCCAGAAACTTGATCGGCTGCGTCACCGCGCCTCCTCCCTGCCATTTTCCCAACTGGTATTCTTTCTTTACCACTTTGAAACGGCGCAATCAAATGTTATGGATTTTTTCCATTCTGGAAACAATCGAGGGCAACTATGACGAATCTGGGCGATCTGGAAGTCTTCGCAAGCGTTGCCGCTTCCGGCAGCATGTCGCTGGCGGCAAGGGAACTCGGTTATTCGCCCGCCGTCATTTCCAAGCGCATCAAGCGGCTGGAAGAAAAGCTCGGCGCGCGGCTTTTCCAGCGCACCACACGGCAAATCTCGCTGACCGAAGCGGGACAGGGCTTTTACGAGCGGGTGCTTGCCGTGCTGGAAGGGCTGGAGGAGGCCGAGGATTTCGTGTCCGGCCGCGCCAATACGGTCAACGGCACACTGAAGGTTTCCGCGCCGACCTCCTTCGGGCGCATGCATATCGCACCGCATCTGAAGGGTTTCATGGAGCGGCATCCTGATCTTTCGGTCAATCTGGTGCTGAGCGACGAATTCATCGACATCATCGAGGGTGGTTACGATCTGGCCATCCGTATCGCCGATCTGAATTCCTCCAGCCTCGTGGCCCGCAGGCTGGCGCCAGTGCGCCGCGTGCTCTGCGCTTCGGCGGAATATGTTGCGGCCCATGGTATGCCCGCGACAATCGAGGATCTGAAAAAGCACCGCTGCCTGCCGGCCCATAATAACGATGTCTGGCGGCTGGAAGGACCGGGCGGCGCGATGAGCATTCGCCCGGAAGGGATGCTTATCACCAATTCCAGCGAGGTGATCCGCGAGGCGGTGATATCGGGGCTCGGCATTGCGCTGCGCTCCACCTGGGATATCGGCCATGAATTGCGCGGCGGCAAGCTGGTGCAGGTTCTGCCGGGTTATGAGGGATCGCGAAACGTCACGCTCTCGGCGGTTTATCCGAGCCGACAGTTCCTGCCTGCGAAGGTTCGACTGTTCATCGATTATCTGGCCGGGCTCTATGGGCCTTCACCCTATTGGGAGCAGGGTTGAGGCAGGCGTCGCGTCGGCACCACCTATCCTCCCTCATCCCTGTGCCTGTCACAGGGATCCAGCCAGCCCAAGTCCTTGGGCTGAAAGGAGTCCTTCCCGCCACGCGGACGCGCGTCGGCTGGATTCCTGTGACATCCTCAGGAATGAGGGAAACTTGGCCCTCAGTGCCCGCCCTCGGCATGGGAGCGGCGGATGCGGCGCACCACCCACCAGACGCCGAGGACCGCGAAGGGAACGGAGATGCCGGTGACCACGGCGGGGTCGAGCGGCAGCACATCATGGCTGATCGCCTTGGTGAGATAACCGATGAGGCCGACGACATAATAGGAAATGGCGGCGACCGAGAGGCCTTCGACCGTCTGCTGCAGGCGGAGCTGCATGGCGGCGCGTTTGTTCATGGTGTTCAGCAACACCGTATTCTGCCGCTCCAGTTCCACATCGATCCAGCTTCGGACGAGCGCCGTGGCGCGATAGAGCTTGCGCGACAGGTTGGCCTGCCGCTCCTCCACCGACTGACAGGTGCGCATGGCCGGCGCCATGCGCCGTTCCAGAAAGCTGCCCATGGTTTCGTGGCCCTGCACCGGGGTTTCCGCAAGCGCCCGGATGCGTTCGCGGACGATGCCGTCATAGGCGCGGCTGGCGCCGAAACGATAGAGGCTGAGCGCGGCATTGGCCTCCAGTTCGGCCGCAAGCCGGGTCATTTCCGCCAGCAGCGCATCGGCCTCGTCGCGCGCACCGTTTTTCATGCGCTGGGTGATACCGGTCAGGCCATCCTCGATGCGGCGGATTTCGGGCGAAAGCGTCTGCGCCATCGGCAGGCCGAGCATGGCAAGGGTGCGATAGGTCTCGATATCGAGAAGCCGCTGCACCAGCGCGCCACGGCTGTAATCGGTGAGGCCCCGGTCGATCACCAATATCTGCGTCAGCCCGTCGCGATCCTGCCGGAAATCGGTGAGGATCGCCGCCTGACCGTCGCGCACGTCGCTGTGACAGAGGCTGGTCGGCTCGAAGATCGTCTCCGCCTGGGACACCACGCCATTTTCCGGGCGGATTTCCAGCCGCACGCCCGAGATCAGCGAGCCGGGCGGCGAAAAGCCGTCGCCGAAGGGATCGCCGGCAATCTCGCCGCCGAATTTTTCCGGCGCAGGGCCATCCCAGAACCAGGTCGAAAATTCGGTATGCCGCTCCCAGCGCAAGGTCCCCTGCCCCCAGGGCATGGCATGGTGGCGGGCATCGCGTTCCGGCGGCGCAACACCGCGGCTGCGCGACATTTCCGCGATGACCGAGTGATGCACGGCCGAACCGCCATCCATCATGAAGGCGAGCTGGACGATGATGCGCGAGGGTGCGAGAAGCACCGTCGGCCGCGCATGAACCTCCCCGAGCGCCAGCGATCTTTCCGGCGCGCTTGCGAAAGCAAATCTACCCTTGGCCATTGCGATTTCGTCCCCGCTTCCTATCCCGGATTTCTAAAACATCGATCACAATGAAAACATCGCAATCGAAGCCGATGTAATTGTTTTGATCCATCTGACGACAAAAATCCGCCATCGTCACCCTGTCCCAAGCCTGCTTTAACAAAAGCCAGTTTGGAAAGGCAGATGCCGAGTTGCCGCAGCTACACAAGACGCCACTCGCGCGGAACTGGATAGAATATTTGACCAGTGCGATGCTTCGCTGATAATTTGCCCCCGATCGAAATACGGGGCGGATTTCGCCGGAGACTTCTGCGATGGACGAAACGCTTTTTGCGCGCATCGAGCACAGCCGCACATCGCAGGAGGTGATCTTACGTTTCGAGGAACTGATCCTCGACGGCATATTGCGCGATGGCGACAGGCTGCCCGGCGAGCGCGAACTGGCGCAACGCCTCGATGTCTCGCGGCCGATCCTGCGGGAAGCGCTGAAGGAACTTGAGACCCGTGGCCTTCTTACCAGCCGGCATGGCGGCGGCACCTATGTCGCCGATATTGTCGGCCCGGTCTTTTCCGATCCCTTGAGCGCGCTGATTACCCGCCACAGCCGGGCGACGCGGGATTTCCTCGAATATCGCCGCTATATCGAAGGCATGACCGCCGAACTTGCCGCGCAGCGAGCGACGGAGCCGGACAGGCGCAACCTCGCCGCCATCGTGGACAGAATGCGGGAAGCGCATGAGGCGGGCCGTTTCGAAGAGGAGCTTGCGGGCGATGTGGAATTTCACAACGCCATTGGCGAGGCGGCGCATAATATCGTGCTGATGCACACGTTGCGGTCCTGCTACCGGCTTCTGAGCGACGACATCTTTTACAATCGCCATCTCATCTTCACTGTCGCGGGCGCCCATGACGAGGTGCTGAGGCAACATATCGCCATCCACGATGCGATTGTCGCCGGCGATGCGGCCGCGGCAAGGGCGGCGGCGGAGGCCCATATCGACTTCATCGTGGAGACGACATCCAAGGCGCACCAGGCGCGGGAATGGGACCGGATTTCGCGCCTGAGGCAGCAGCAGCGCGGCCCCTGAAAACGGCATCCGGCGCAATACGGCATCTCATTTATTCAGGTTTTGATGGAACCTTTTGTGCTCTTTGGTCTTTTTATCGGGTTAATTGGAAAAATTTACCAAGATGGGACCCATGACGACCACGAGCGAAACTGAACGCTATCCGCGGATAGCTCTCATATCGACGCATGGCTATGTCGCCGCGCACCCGCCACTGGGCGCGGCCGATACCGGGGGACAGGTGGTTTATGTGCTTGAGCTTGCACGCAAACTCGGCCAGCTCGGTTACACCGTCGATCTTTATACCCGCCGCTTCGAAGACCAGCCGGAATTCGATGAGGTCGATGAGCGCGTCCGCGTGGTGCGCATTCCCTGCGGCGGGCGGGATTTCATTCCCAAGGAATATCTGCACCGGCACCTGATGGAATGGTGCGAAAATGCGCTGCGTTTCATCAAGAAAAACGACCTGAATTATTCTTTCATCAACAGCCATTACTGGGATGCCGGCGTCGCCGGGCAGCGGCTGTCCGAAGCGCTGAAAATCCCGCATCTGCACACGCCGCATTCGCTCGGCATCTGGAAAAAGCGCCAGATGGAAACCGACTATCCGGAAAAGGCCGATACGTTCGAACTGGAATTCAACTTCCGGGAACGTATCCAGCATGAGCTGATCATCTACCGCAGCTGCGACATGGTGATCGCCACAACACCGGTGCAGCTGGACGTGCTGATCGAGGATTACGGTCTGAAGCGCAAGCACATCCACATGATCCCGCCGGGTTATGACGACAACCGTTTCTTCCCGGTTTCCGATGCGACGCGGCAGATGATCCGGCAGCGTTTCGGCTTCGAGGGCAAGACCGTGCTGGCGCTCGGACGGCTCGCCACCAACAAGGGGTACGACCTGCTGATCGACGGTTTCTCCGTGCTTGCCGAGCGCGAACCGGAAGCCCGGCTGCATCTGGCCGTCGGCGGCGAGAATATGGACGAGCAGGAAACCACGATCCTCAACCAGTTGAAGGAGCGGGTGAAAACGCTCGGTCTCGAAGACAGGGTGGCGTTTTCCGGTTATGTCGCGGATGAAGACCTGCCGGACATCTATCGCGCCGCCGATCTTTTCGTGCTTTCCAGCCGTTACGAGCCCTTCGGCATGACCGCAATCGAGGCGATGGCGAGCGGCACGCCCACCGTCGTCACCATCCATGGCGGGTTGTTCCGGGCCGTCAGCTATGGCCGCCATGCGCTGTTTGCCGATCCTTTCGACAAGGAAGACCTCGGCATCACCATGATGAAGCCGTTCAAGCATGAGCGGCTTTACGGGCGGCTTTCCCGCATGGGGGCGCACAAGGCGCGCAGCCTGTTCACATGGACCGGCATTGCCCAGCAGCTTCTCGCCCTTGTGGAGGGCAGGACCATGATGCCGGTTCTGGAAGAAGCCGATTGGGCCGAACCATGGAACGACGGCGATTGAGACCGCTTCGCCTTTTTTCCACCGATCTCGACGGAACCGTCGTCGGCGATAACGACGCCACGCGCCGGTTCCGCGATTTCTGGCATTCGTTGCCGGACGGTCAACGTCCTCTTCTCGTTTTCAACAGCGGCCGGCTGATCGACGACCAGCTTGCGCTTCTCGAAGAGGTGCCGCTGCCGCAGCCCGACTACATCATCGGCGGAGTCGGCACCATGCTGCATGCCAAAAAGCGAAGCGAGCTGGCAAGCGCCTATACACAGTCCCTCGGCACCGGTTTCGACCCCCAGAAGATTGCCGAGGTCATGGCCGGAATTCCCGGTGTGACGATGCAGGAAGAGCGTTACCAGCACGGCTTGAAATCGAGCTGGTTCCTGCATGACGCCGATGACGCCGCGCTCGAAGAGATTGAGGCCGCGCTTGTGGCGGCCGATATCGATGCCCGTATCGTCTATTCCAGCGACCGCGACCTCGACATCTTGCCCAAAGCCGCCGACAAGGGCGCAGCGCTGACATGGCTATGTGGACAACTACGCATCGGCCTCGACGAATCAGTGGTTGCGGGCGATACTGGCAACGATCGGGCGATGTTTGAGCTAAAGAATATTCGCGGCGTGATCGTGGGCAATGCCCTGCCGGAGCTCGTCTCGCTGGCATATCATGATATGCGCTTCTTTCACTCGGCTGCGAAGGAAGCGGACGGTGTGGTCGAAGGTCTCCGGCACTGGGGATTAACCCCGGACTAAAATAGCCCCGGCTACAATTCATAGCGGCTTTGCATTCAGTATGCTTGAAGGCGGGCGGAGAGAGTATTACCGCATCGGCTGTCCGGCCGGGGAACCACCCGGTCGAAGCTTTGTTCGCATATCCACCATGTCCATCTTTGCCCGCAGGCTTCATCAGCGTGAAGACAGTAGTGGGTTATGGGTGAAGGGGGATTGGCGGAACTTACGGCATCTCTATATTAGCAATTATCACTACCCGGCAAAGAAGGATCAATCCGGATTGAAGATTTTGAATCGATTGGCGACAGACGTTGGCTTGATGTTGCGCAGACCGCCGCGACAGCAATATGCGGCGCTGTGCTATCGATTGTCCAAAAAGCATCCGGAGCCGGAAGTCCTGCTGCTGACCAGCAGGGATACGGGACGGTGGGTCATTCCCAAGGGCTGGCCGATGGCCAACAAGAAGGCCCATGCGGTGGCCGAACAGGAAGCTTATGAGGAAGCCGGCGTCAAAGGCACGGTGGAGAAGGCTCCCTTCGGTTATTATGAATATGAAAAAAAACTGAACAGCGGCATCAATGTGCCGTGCCGGGTTCAGGTGCATCTGCTCGAAGTTTCCGAAATGCAGGAAAGCTTTCCCGAAAGGGACTCGAGACGGCTGGAATGGGTCAGCCCCCAGGAGGCGACCACGCGGGTCAACGAGCCGGAACTGAAAGCGCTGATGCTCGCTTTCGACAAGCGGATGACGCATTCGAAATAGCGCGCCCGCCCCGAACGTGACAATGTGCAGTTTGTTTTTCCAACATGGCTTTTATCGTCTTTCCTTTTGGAAAGATGTGCGAGATGTAACAGTCTTTCTGTAAAATTGCCTTCAACCTGCGACACTGCCGGACGAAAGGGAATGCTGGCAAACGAGGTCTGAATGGCAATCAAGCCGCCATCGAATATGAAACCGACGCTCGACAAGGATCTCGACAAGATTACCCGTGTCGAAGAGGCGACGCTGCATGTCACGCAGCAGCTTGCCGGCCTTGGCGCGGGGTTCATGTTCGTTGTCCTGGCGGCCATCTTCGCCGGCGTCTTCGTCACCGGCACCGCGGGTTCGGTCATCATCATCGCCGCCGTCGCCATCGGCGCCTATATGGCGATCAATATCGGCGCAAACGACGTCACGAACAATGTCGGCCCGGCGGTTGGGGCCAAGGCCATGCCGCTTGCCGCCGCCCTCATCATCGCCGCCATCTGCGAGATTGCCGGCGCGCTGATCACCGGCGGCAACGTCGTCGAGACCATTTCCAGCGGCATCATCAACATCGAGACCATTCCCGACAGGACCGCCTTTTCATGGGCGATGCTCTCGGCGCTTCTCGCCGCCGGCCTTCTCGTCAATATCTCGACCTGGACGAGAGCGCCGATTTCCACCACCCATACGGTGGTGGGCGGGGTTGCGGGCGCGGGAATGGCCGCCTATGGGGCGAAGGCGGTCGACTGGTTTTCGCTCGGCAGCATTGCCTTCGCATGGGTACTGGCGCCCTTCATCAGCGCCATCATCGCCGTCGCCATCCTTGCTTTCATCAAGGAATTCATCATTTACCGCGAGGACAAGCTCACCTCCGCCCGGCTGTGGGTTCCGGTTCTCATCGGTTTGATGGCGGGCGTCTTCATGGCCTATCTCATCTGGGTCGGATTGCGGCAGCTGATGCATGTGTCGCTTGGCCATGCCAGCCTCACCGGGCTGGTGACCGGGCTCGTGGTCTGGCGGCTCTGCGTGCCGATCATCCGCAAACAATCGGAAGGATTGGAAAACCGCAACCAGTCGCTTCGAATCCTGTTCCAGTGGCCGCTGGTTCTCGCCGCCGGCCTGATGTCCTTCGCTCATGGGGCGAATGACGTTTCGAACGCCATCGGGCCGGTCGTGGCCATCGTGCGAGCCCTGCATGACGAGGCGGTGAGCACCTCCGCCCGCGCACCGATGTGGGTAATGCTGGTCGGCGCCTTCGGGCTTTCCTGCGGTATTCTTCTTTATGGCCCGCGCCTCATCCGCCTCGTCGGGGAGCAGATCACCAAACTCAATCCGATGCGCGCCTTCTGCGTTTCCGTGGCCACGGCGCTTACCGTGCTCGTTGCCTCACGCTTCGGCCTGCCGGTCAGCACCACCCACACGGCAATCGGTGCAGTGTTCGGCGTCGGTTTCTTCCGCGAATGGTACACCCAATCGTCGCGGCGGCGGCAGGAGCTCGTTCAGGCTGGTGACGGCAGGCCCCGTCGGTCCGAAAGATACGCCGACAATCCTTCCGAGATACGCCGCCGCTATCTCGTCCGCCGCTCTCACTTCATGACGATCATCGCCGCCTGGCTGGTCACCGTTCCTTCCAGTGCAACGCTTGCGGCGCTGCTCTACTGGCTCATGTCCTCCCTCTTTCTCTGAACCTGAAACAGAATCCCATGCGCGCCAATTTCCGGATGCAACGCCTGTATATCGAAGCCAGCCTTGCCGAAGGCGTCGCGCAGGAGGCGACAGCCGAGCAGTTCAACTATCTCGCCAACGTGCTGCGCATGACCGACGGTTCGGAAATCCTGCTGTTCAACGGTCGCGACGGCGAATGGAAAGCGAAACTTGCCTTTCCGAGCCGCAAGAAGATCGTGCTCGTCCCCCTCGAGCAGACACGGCCCCAGCCGAACGCCCCGGACCTGCATTATCTTTTCGCGCCCCTGAAAGTCGGGCGCATGGATTATCTGGTGCAGAAGGCGGTGGAGATGGGCGCCGGCCTGTTGCAGCCGGTGATGACGCAGCATGTTCAGGGCAAGATCCACAATACCGAAAAACTGCGCGCCAACGCCATCGAAGCCGCCGAGCAGTGCGGCATACTGTCCCTGCCCGAGGTGGCCGAGCCGGTGAAACTCAAGGACATGCTCGAGAGCTGGCCCCACGACCGGCGCATCATCTATTGCGACGAAGGCGATGCGGGGCAAAATCCGCTGCCGATCCTGCAAGCCGTCACGGAGCGCAAACTTGCCCTGCTGGTCGGCCCGGAAGGCGGGTTTTCCGAGGAAGAAAGGGAGCTTCTGCGCGGCCTTGCCTTCGTTACCCCCATTCCGTTGGGGCCGCGTATCCTGAGGGCCGATACGGCCGCCGTCGCCGCGCTCGCGGTCATTCAGGCGGCGATCGGCGACTGGAATTGAATGGCCCCATTGCGCTTCATGCATCTTTAAAAGAAATTCATTTGCCTCCGGATACGATCCGGCCCTATCTGCCAATCATATGCCTCGCCGCAACAGAGACGTCATAACAAGGTAAGCCATGGCACGCGACACGACCGACCAGACCCCCCTCTCCTCCGTCACGGAGCTTACAGATTATCTGGCGGGCGGTTGCAAAGCTGAAGCCGACTTCCGCATCGGCACCGAACACGAAAAATTCGCGTTTTTCCGCGAGGATAACAGTCCCGTTCCCTATTTCGGCGAAGCCAGCATTTCAGCACTTTTGAAGGGCATGCAGGAAAAGCTCGGCTGGGAGCCGATCATGGACGGCGGAAACATCATCGGCCTTGGCGAGCAGCACGGCATGGGCGCCATCTCCATCGAGCCGGGCGGCCAGTTCGAGCTGTCGGGCGCGCCGCTCGAAAACCTGCACCAGACCTGCAAGGAATCCAACCAGCATCTGGCGACGCTGCGCGAAGTGGCCGAGCCGATGGGCATCCGTTTCCTCGGCATTGGCGGCAGCCCGCTGTGGAGCTACGACGAAACGCCGCGCATGCCGAAATCGCGTTACGCGATCATGACGCGTTATATGCCGAAGGTCGGGACCAAGGGTCTCGACATGATGTACCGCACCTGCACGATTCAGGTTAATCTCGATTTCTCCTCCGAAGCGGACATGCGCCGGAAGATGCGCGTTTCCATGAAGCTGCAATCGCTGGCGACAGCGCTCTTCGCCTCCTCGCCCTTCACCGAAGGCAAGCCGAACGGTCTTCTTTCCTGGCGCGGCGATATCTGGCGCGACACCGACAACCGCCGCTCGGGCGTGCTGCCCTTCACCTTCAGCGATGATTTCGGCTTCAAGGACTATGTGGAATGGGCGCTCGACGTGCCGATGTATTTCATCGTGCGCGACGGCAAATATCATGATTGCACCCATGTCACTTTCCGCCAGTTCATGAACGGTGCGCTGAAGGGTGAAATCGCCGACTGGCAGCCGACCATGGGCGACTGGACGAACCATCTTTCCACCCTGTTCCCGGATGTGCGCCTGAAGCGCTTTCTGGAAATGCGCGGTGCGGATGGCGGCCCGTGGAGACGCATCTGCGCCCTTCCCGCTTTCTGGGTCGGCCTTCTTTACGATGACGAGGCGCTGACCGCTGCCGATGCGCTGACCGCCGGCTGGAGCTTCGATGAGGTCATCGCCCTTCGCGATTCCGTTCCGGCCAAGGGTCTTTCCGCCGAGATCGCCGGCAAGCCGCTTCTCGGTCTCGCCCGCGAGGTGCTCGACATTTCCCGCACCGGCCTCAAAAACCGCAAGCGCCTGAACGGCGAAGGGCAGGACGAAACCGTGTTCCTGTCGTCGCTGGACGAGGTTCTGGCCAAGAAGACCACGCTCGCCGAAGACCTGCTTGCGCTTTACAACGGTCGCTGGGGCGGCTCCGTGCTGCCGGTATTCGAAGAATATCAGTATTGAGAAAATTGCGACGCCATTAAAAAAGCCCGGCGCGGCCGAGGGGCCTGACACCGGGCAAAGGCAGGGCTATTGGCAAATCACCCTGCGGGGAAAACTTTTCCGTTCGAAGGCAATTCCGGCGGCTGGGGGTCTGCCGGAATTGCCCGAACATTCTGGAACGTTTTGCCGCATTTCCGGACGGAAAACCGGGGTCCACTTTTCCTGGAAATGCTCTAAACGGTCTTGAACCGGGTCACCGCGCGGTTGCGTGCAGCGCGGGTCAGATGGGCGGTCGGATCCTCGAGCAGGCCGGTATTGAGCGCATCCCTCACATCCGAGCGCGCCAGACCGATATCGGCCAGAAGGCGGTCATCGAGTTCCGTGAGGCCATTGGCCACGATACGGTTGTAGATGCGCTGCAAGAACGTTTTGACGCGGAAAGCAAAGAGGACAGCGACACGACGAAGCGTATCGTTCTGCCGCGAGGTTGCGAGTTCCAGTTCCATTCTCCGTTCTGCCGTGCGCATGACACTTATCCTTTCGTAACGGCACGATGCGGCACCGCCCCCGGCGCACCACGCGCGAGAAGCTGCCTCGGGTTGGGGGCCTGACGTTTCGCCGGCCCGGGGTTGATATTGATTTGCTGGGTGTCAAAATGTCGCAAGACTATTGATCAGTCCAACGAATGTTTCTAATGTGAGACATCAATCATTCTGATGGATGGCCATCCATGTCCGCACCTCTCGACATAGACCAGTTGCATACCTTCATCGCCATCGTCGATACGGGCAGCTTCACCAAGGCCGCAGACCGCGTTTTCAAGACGCAATCCGCCGTTTCCATGCAGATGCGACGGCTGGAAGAGCGGATCGGCAAGCAGCTTTTCGCCAAGGACGGGCGTGGCAACCGCCTGACAGCGGAGGGCGAAAAACTGATGAATTACGCCCGCCGCATTATCCGCCTCAACAATGAGGCGATTGCCGCCTTCGACGACAACCGGCTGGAAGGCACGCTGCGCATCGGCACGCCCGATGACTATGCCGACCGCTACATGCCGGAGATCATCGGGCGCTTCGCCAAGACCCATCCCAATGTCGAGCTTTATATCGTCTGCGAACCTTCGGTCAGCCTTGCCGAAAAAATGGCGCGCGGCGAACTGGATATCGCGCTCGTCACCCATAATCCGCGCGCGCGCTCCTCGGATGTGGTGCGCACCGAACCGCTCTGCTGGGTCGCTTCCGCCAACCATCCGCTGAAGGACGATGCACCCGTGCCGCTCGCCGTCGGGCGGCGCGATTGCCACTGGCGCCAGCTTGCCTGTTCGGCGCTCGATGCCGATGGGCGGGATTATCAGGTCCTGTTCACGAGCTGGTCTTCCACCGTCGTCGCCGCTGCCGTGCTGGCGGGCATGGCCGTCTCGGTGCTGCCGGAATCGGCGCTGCGCACCGGCATGAAGGTTCTGACCGCCGCCGACGGCTTCCCGCCCCTGCCGCCGGTGCAGATCGGCCTGATGAAACGGCCGGGCCTCTCCCCCTCGCTGGTGAACGCCATCACCGACCACATCACCGCCTGCCTCGACAATATCTCGCCGATGAGCGTTGCCGACGAAATGGACAGCGATGTGAAGACCTACCCCAAGATGCCGCGCCTGCGCGCCGGGCACATGCTGCCGGGGTGGTAAGAGGATAAAGTCCCAAGGATGGCGTCGCCTATGCGGGAGGCTTTGTCATCGGCCTCAAGCCGGCTAACCCAGATCCTCCCGTCGCTCCTCCGCGCTTTCTGTCTACCGCGCGCGCAGCGTGGCAACCGCCAGCAGCGTATCGGCGCTTATGCCCACCGAACCGCTGCCGTTGAAGAGCGTCATGATCGGATCGGTGGTGTTCTGCTGATTGTCGTACATGATGGTGAAACGGGCGACCAGCTTCTTGACCTTTTCCGGATCCTGAAAGTCCTCGATGTCGAAATATTTCTTCATCATCGTCACCTGCGTATCGACCTCGGCATTGGCGAGTTCGTCCGGGATTCCGAAAGTGGTGTTGATGAAACTCTGGAGCGCCGTGTCGGCGAGGATCGAATAATAGGACGTCGTTCCGGCCGCCATGCGCTGGAAATAGAGCGCCAGACGCACACCGGCATTTTCTTCGCCCGCCTGCGTTTCCAGCGTCTGGGTGAGATAATTGTCCAGCGTCTCGTAAAGGCCGCGCCGCGTCTGGATCAGGCTGCGGTCCTCGTGAAGAAGCGTGCCGTCGGTATTGAAGTTGAAGGCGGTGACGAGGCGGCGGAAGACCGGATCCATCTCCTTGTTGACGTAGCTGTCCTTGTCATCGAGCTTCGAGGTGAAGGCCTTTTCGAGCTGTTCCTTGGTCACGCTTTCGGGATCGATGCCGAGCGACTCCATCGCGAACTTCGTCAGGCGATCATTGCTCAGGAATTCCTTGAGCGTTTTGATCTTCTGCATCTCGGCCGTGAAATATTCCGATTCCTTCGTCGCCGTTTCCTTGTCCTTTTCCGTGCCGAACGCCGATTTTTTCTTGATGTAGTCGGCCGACATGGTCTGCATCTCGATTTCCGACTGCGCCAGAACCGGTGTACCGACGCTACCATCGGAGGCGAAGTTGAACAGCTCCGCCAGCTTGACATAACGCTCGTCTTTGAGCGTGTAGACGAAGCTCTTTTTATCCTGCAGATCGCTGGTGAGGACCTTGCGAATATCGGCGGAATTCACCTTGGTCGGATCGAGACCGACGGCTTTCAGCGCATAGGTATAGACCGCGCTGCTGTCGATGAAATCCTTGACGGATGTGACGCTGGCTATATCGCTCTTGAACAGCTTCAGCGCCTTCTCGTCGGCGGCGTCATCTTTGTCGTTATAATAGGTCATATAACCGCTGGTGGTGGTCGCGGTCTGTGCCGTCGTCTGGGGTGTCGTGCCGTCTGCCAGCGTTCCGTCGGTCTGGAAATTGAAGGCATTTCTCAAGGCGATATAACGCTTGTCGTTCTTGCCGACGGTCGCGATGTAGTTGTTCGGATCGCTCAGATCGCTGGTCAGGATATTCTGGATCGTTGCCGTGACGACTGTGAGGTCGTTAAGGTCGAAGGCGGTCCTGATATAGTTGAGAAGCCGGGTATCCGAGGTCAGTTCCGTTACGGTCTTGATCGAACCGATCTTCGATTCGAAATAATCGCGATTCAGCGTGGCGACGGTTGGCGTCACGCGCGGGGCGCTGCCGATATAGGCATCCGTCAGGGCCTTTAGATTATCCGCCGTCTGCGCCTGCCCGGCGGTCACCGTGCCGTCGTTCTTGAACTCGAAGGCGGTGGCGAGCTGCGCCATCTTGTTATATTGCGTGACGGTGCTGGTGAGCGTCGTCTGCTCGGCCTTGATGGCGGCGAGCTTCGCTTCCCACTCATCCTGCGGCGGCAACACCGCCTCAAGCTGGGTCAGCTGGTCCTGGCGCGTCACTTTTTCCGCCTCCAGTTGCGTGCGCTCCTCCGCCGTCAAACCGGTGCCGGCGAGTTCGGTGTCGATTGCGGTAATCCGGGCGGTGACCTGCGCGTGCAGTTCGATATTGCCCTTCATCGTCAGTTTTTCGACCGCGTCATTATAGGCCGTGCCGTATTTCTGGTTGATGTAGCTGTCGGGATCGTTGATGTCGCTCGTCATCAATCCCTTGATATGGGCATAGGAATAGGTCTTCTCATCGATGCCGAAGACCTGAAAGATATAGGCGCGGGTGCGGTCGTTGCGCAGCAGCTGGTCGACATTGGTCACCGTGCCGACAATCGCCTTGTAATAACGGGTCTCTTCCGCGAGGCTGTCATCGAGATCGGTTATCGACGTATCGTAAAGCCCGATCATCTTGTCGAGCTGCGCTTCCGTCTGAACGGTCTTCGTCGATGTGGTGAAGTTGAAGGCTGCGGCGAATTCCCGATACCGCTCATCGGTGAGCTTGTTGGCGAAGCTGTTCTGGTCGTTCAGATCGCTTTCCAGCACCTTTTTCATGAAGGCCTTGGCATAGGTCATTTCACCGAGACCGAAGGCATCCATGGCATAGGAATAGAGCTGGTAATCATCGAGGAACTCATCGACGCTTTTCACATTGCCGATGTTTTCCTTGTAATATGTCGTCTGCCGCTCGATGAGCCCCTGCTGCGACACGCGCGACAGGCTTGCCTTCATATCGCGGTTGATGAGGTCGTAGCTGAGATAAGTCGATACCATCCGAATGCCCCCTGGAGACCCGCGCGTCGCTTCAGACGCCGAATGCTCCGGTTTTCAATCCACCCATCGCGCCTCCATCGGGACGCACGGCAAGCCTTTGCCTGACTATGCGGGAGACGCCTTGCCCGGAGCTTGAAAGAGCACAATTTCGGCCGGGATAAAAACCGCATTGTCCCGATCTCTTTTACCTAAGCGAAACCATGCCACAGTGTGTTTTGCTAACCATTTGGGAATGCAAAGTTTTCTTAACCGCGATTTTTAAGCAGTCTCGAACATGCGGCGGATATTCTCCCGACATCAGAGGACGAAAAGTCCCGATGAGAAGACCGGAAACCGGCTCTCAGGTAAAACAAGGGTAGAATAAACATGACCAAGACCGTTCTGAAGCCCGACTGGGCCGTCGCCACTCTCAGACTCGACCCGGCACGTTTTCCGCAACAGGTCACCTATGGAAAAGGCAATGGCGCGACCGATGTCGCCGTCACTCTCGATGAACGGGGCGCCGTTCTGAGAAAGGTTCTGTCCTCTTCCGGCCTGCCTTTGTCCTTCGCTTTGCCAGCCCGCGCCTTCAAGGGCGTCGCCGCCCGCGCCATCGACCATGGCGATGGACAGGTAACGGTGACGCTGGAGCTGCACCACGACGATCCGGACCTCTGCGTTCCGCTTCTTGTCGCCCACGATCTCTGCGATATCGCCGCCGACTGGCGCAGCTGGTCCGAGGCCTACCGTATTCCCATGCTGATGGTGGAAGCCGATGGCGTCGCCCGTCCGCTGGAAGAACATCTCGGCAAGGTGCGCACCCAGAATACCCGCCCGCGCCGCCGCCATTCCTATTTCGCGGAGCGTCGCCCGCGCTTCCTCGTTCGCCGCTCCACCGGTTCGCTGGGCATGAGCATGAAGATCGAGGGCAAGGAAATCATCGCCCGCAGCTGATAATCTTCAGCCAGACAAATCAAAAAGTCCGGCGCGGATGACGCGGCCGGGCTTTTTCATTTCGTGTTTTCACAGGCTTACGCCAGCAGGAGCGGCAGGATGAGGCCCGCGAAAATCAGCACGCCGACGCGGTTGTTGGATTTGAACAGCACGAGGCACTGATCGACATCGTCGATATCGAGCACCCAGACCTGCCGGAACAGCATGATCGCCGCAGCGGCAAGGCCGCTATAGGCAATGACGTTAACACCCGCGACCCAGAACGACAGGAACATCATGACAAGGGCTGTGCCATAAAGGAAAACCAGCCAGCGATGTGTGTTCTCTCCAAACAGCAGGGCGGTTGAACCGATGCCCACGGCGGTGTCGTCTTCCTTGTCCTGATGGGCGTAGATTGTATCATAACCGATCGTCCAGGCGATGGAGCCGACATAAAGCAGGACAGCCGGCCAGGCGATCGATCCGAACTGTCCCGCCCAGCCCATCGGCGCACCCCAGGAAAAGGCAAGGCCGAGGAAAAATTGCGGCCAGTTGGTGAAGCGCTTGGCGAAGGGATAGATTGCCACGAAGATCAGCGAGAATATGCCGGTGGCGATTGCGAAACTGTTGAACTGCAGGAGCACGACAAGCCCCGCTAGCGCCTGCAGGACGATGAAGAGCTTGGCCTGCGACCGGCTCACGCGGCCGGAAGGCAGCGGCCGCGAACGGGTGCGCGCCACGGCCATGTCGATCTTGTGGTCGGCCAGATCATTATAGGTGCAACCCGCGCCGCGCATCGCCACCGATCCGATGAAGAACAGCACCAGATGCCAGATCAGCGTCGCCCAGGAAAAGCCGCCGCTCGTCATCGCGACATTTGCCGCAAGGGCTGCGGACCAGAAACATGGCCACATCAGCAATTGCCAGCCGATGGGGCGATCCCACCGGGCCAGCTGCGCATAGGGCCAGAGGGGCCTCGGCAAAATCCGATAGACCCAGTTATTGGATGGCGCGTCGGAGACGCGATCTGACAAATCGCTGTGGTTAACCATGGGATGGTTCTACAGCATCGGCGGGAAAATCGGAATGGATTTCAGCACCCGGCCGCACACGCGGAAAAGCCCCGCAGCGGTTTCGCCACGGGGCTTTTCAGGACCGTATCGCCGCTATTTATCAGGGCAGCGAGAAATTGAACTTGTAGCTCGCCTGAACGCCGATGATGAACTGGTTCTTCGAACCGCGCTCGCGCACCAGCGAACTGTCGGCGGCGTCACCGGTCAGGCGGCGATATTCCGCAAACGAGCCGACTTCGGCGTTTTCGGTGACTTTCCAGGTGATGGCGGCGCCGATGCCAGCGGAATGCAGGCCGCCGCCGGGGCTATAGGGCGATGGCGCGCCGGCAGCCGTCTGCGCGGCACTTACGCCGTAATAACGCTCGTTGTATTTGCTGCTTACCCATGTCGCGCGCGGACCGGCGGAAATCTGGATGCCGGGGGCGATATCGGTGAAGGCATCGACGGCAACATCGCCGACCACGCCGCTATGGCTGCGAATGCCCTGACGGACTTCGCCGCGAACGCGCAGCCAATCGGTCGGATAGGCCTCGGCGAAACCGCCGAGCTCGCCGCCGCGCTTGATGCGGGTCATGCCCTTCAGATCGGACGAGTCGCCCTCGTCGCGCGGGGACACCAGCTTTCCGGCAAGACCCATGCTGATCGGACCGTTATCCAGAAGCGAGATAGAGGCGCTGTCATTGCGCGAGGTGAAACGCGCGCCCTGGCCCTGGCGGCCGAGCGAAATGATGGGCGAGAAGCCGAATTCATTCTTGTTGTCGCCCTGATATTTCGGTGCGGTGAAACCCGCGCCGCCGAGCTTCAGATACCAGTCGCCGGAAAACCAGCCTTCCGCATGGGCATTGCCCACGGCAAAAAGCGACAGGACACAGGCGGCGGCTGCCGCTGATGGCTTGAACATGAAAGACCCCAGAAACGCAATACAGACAGGTGTCCGTAGAATTAGAGGGATTGTCTTTCCATTTCATTAACCAGCGCGGGTTGAAATTCGCCTCCTGCGGAGGGTGGCGATAAGGCCTCAAAACCTCACCTCCGTCATGCTCGGGCCTGTCCAGAGCATCTGCGACCGAAGGACTTTACGCAACGTGGATAGATCCTCGGGACAAGCCCGAGGATGACGCCGCGTGTGCGGAAACGTTCGTCATTCGGCCGTGGTCAGAATGTCACCTTCTCCAGCGGCGCGCGCGTCTTTTCGAATTCCAGCAGCTTCGCCTCGTTCTGCGCAATGTAGTCGCGACTATGCGGGACGGCATCGCGATCCTTGGCGATCTGGATCTGGAAAATGTGGAAATTTTCATGGGTAAAGGCCATTTCCGAACCCGCCAGATAAAACTCCCACATGCGGAAGAAGCGTTCGTCATAAAGCGCCACCGCTTCGGCCCTGCGCGCCACGAAACGTTCGCGCCAGTGGCGAAGCGTATGGGCGTAATGCATGGGCAGGATTTCGATATCCTTCACCAGCAGCCGCGATTTTTCGATGGCCGGCAGCACCTCGGCAAGCGAGGGAATATAACCGCCGGGGAAAATATATTTTTCGATGAAGGGATTGGTCGCGAGCGCCGGATAGGGCTGGCCGATGGAATGCAGCACCATCACACCCCTGTCGTCCAGCACCTCCGCCACCTTGTCGAAATAATCCCGATAATGGGTCGGCCCGACATGTTCGAACATGCCGACGGAGACGATGCGATCGTATTTTTTCGAAGCCGGCAGGTAGCGGTAGTCCTGCAATTCGAAACGGACATTGGCCGCAAGGCCCCGTTTGGCGGCGCGGTCGCGGGAAACGCGCAGCTGTTCTTCGCTGAGCGTGATGCCGGTCACATCCGCACCGGCGCTTTCGGCAATATACATCGCCATGCCGCCCCAGCCGGAGCCGATTTCCAGCACGCTCTGACCCGGCTCGGTCATCAGCTTGGCGGCAATGTGCCGTTTTTTGGCAACCTGCGCTTCATAGAGGCTGATGCCGGGCGGATTGAAATAGGCGCAGGAATATTGCCAGTCCTCATCGAGGAAGAGATCGAACAGCTTGGCGCTCAGATCGTAATGATGGGCAACGTTGCTCTTGTTGTGGTTGACCGGCAGATGCATCTTGATGCGGGCGGCGATGATGCGCGCCATGCCACGCCAGATCATGCCGAAGGACAGGGCCTCGCTTAGCGTATTGCCTTTGACCAGCGCCAGAAAATCGTAGATGTCGCCTTCCGCGACCTTCGCCCGGCCTTCCATATACATTTCAGCCAGCTTCAGCGCCGGATCGGCGGCGATCTCCTGCATGGCGGCTTCGTCGGTGAAGTTCAGAACCACCTTTTTTCCCGCGCCGTTGCCGAATGTGCGGCTGCCGCCCGGGCTGTTGACGGTGAGATCACCGGTCTTGATTATCTTTTCGAGAAGAACATGCAGAGACGACGCCATGGCACCCCCAATTGCTAAGTCTCACTTATCAATTTCCCTGACCGTATTCCTTTCGGCACAAGTTTCAAGATAGTCTTATTTCAAAAAAATTGAACGATTTCATCAAGCAAAAAGCCCCGCCGGGGTATATGGCGGGGCTTTTTGGTAAAAAATCATTTCAACCGCAGGTCAGCGTCGCTTCATGGCTTCAGCCAGAGCGGCGGCCAGCGCACCACCGGTTTGCGACCCCTCGTTGCGCTCTTTCGGCTTGGCTGTCGCGTGCCGCATGGCGCTGGCATTGCCCTTCTCGCGCATCGGCTGCGGCGCTGCCTCGCCGCCATCCTTGCGCATGGTGAGACCGATGCGCTTGCGCTTCACATCCACTTCCACGACCCGCACCTTGACCACATCGCCCGCCTTGACGACCTCATGCGGGTCTTTCACGAAACGGTCGGCGAGCTGCGAGACATGCACCAGCCCGTCCTGATGCACGCCGATATCCACGAAAGCGCCGAAGGCGGCGACATTGGTGACGGTGCCTTCCAGCAGCATGCCCGGTTTCAGATCGGTGATCTCGTCCACACCCTCGGCGAAGGTCGCGGTCTTGAAGCTCGGGCGCGGGTCGCGGCCGGGCTTTTCCAGTTCGGCGATGATGTCTTTTACGGTCGGCAGGCCGAATTGCTCGTCGATGAACTTCTTCGGATCGAGCGCCTTCAACGCGGCGCTGTCGCCCATCAGCGAGCGCAGATCGCGGCCGCAGGCGGCAACGATCTTTTTCGCCACGCCATAGGCTTCCGGGTGAACCGAGGAAGCATCCAGCGGCTCCATGCCGTTCGGGATGCGCAGGAAGCCGGCGCATTGTTCGAAGGTGCGCTGGCCGAGGCGCGGCACCTTCAGCAGTTCCTTACGACTGGCGAAGGGGCCGGTCTGGTCGCGATGGGCGACGATGGCATCGGCAATAGAGCTGCCAAGACCGGACACCCGCGCCAGAAGCGGCGAAGAGGCGGTATTGAGATCGACGCCGACGGCGTTCACCGCATCTTCCACCACAGCATCGAGCGAGCGGCTGAGACGGCCCTGATCGACGTCATGCTGGTACTGACCGACACCGATGGATTTCGGCTCGATCTTCACCAGTTCCGCCAGCGGATCCTGAAGGCGGCGGGCGATGGAGACGGCGCCGCGCAGCGAGACATCGAGATTGGGGAATTCGGCGGCTGCCCGTTCCGAAGCGGAATAGACCGAAGCGCCCGCCTCCGAGACGATGACCTTGGTGGGCTTTGCCCCCGAAGCCGGCATCTGCGCCAGAAGATCGGCGACCAGCTTTTCCGTCTCGCGGCTGCCGGTGCCATTGCCGATGGCGATCAGTTCGACATTGTGCTTGCGGATGAGGACAGCAAGTTCCGCCTGCGTGCCGCGCACGTCGTTCTTTGGCGGGAAGGGGTAGACCGTCGTGGTATCAAGCAATTTGCCGGTGCCATCCACCACCGCCACCTTGACGCCGGTGCGGATGCCCGGATCGAGCCCCATGGTGGCGCGGGAGCCGGCAGGGGCTGCCAGCAGCAGATCCTTGAGATTGCGGGCGAAAACATGGATCGCCTCTTCTTCCGCGCGCTCGCGCAATTCCCGCATCAGATCGAGCGAGAGCGACATGGAAAGCTTCACCCGCCACGTCCAGCCAGCCACTTCCATCAGCCATTGATCGGCGGGACCGGCATTGCGGATATCGAAGGCGGCGGCGATGGTGCGCTGTGCGGGCTTGACCGGCGAAGGATCGTCCGCATCGACATCGATTGTCAGCGTCAGCACTTCCTCGTTCCAGCCGCGCAGCATGGCCAGCGCCCGGTGGCCCGGCACCGTCGCCCAGCGCTCGAAATGATCGAAATAGTCAGAGAACTTCTCACCCGACGCCTGCTTGCCGTCCACCACCTTGGCCCGGAAGGTGGCGTTCTGGCGCATGTAATCGCGCAGGCGGCCGAGAAGATCGGCATTTTCCGTCATGGTTTCCGCCACGATGTCGCGTGTGCCCTCGAGTGCAGCCTTCACATCGGCCACCTCGCCCTGAACATAAGCTTCCGCCAGCTTCGCCGGATCGGCGGCGCGGTTTTCCCAGATGGCTTCTGCGAGCGGGCCGAGACCGCGTTCGCGGGCGATTTCCGCACGGGTGCGGCGTTTCGGCTTATAGGGCAGATAGAGATCTTCCAGCTCCGCCTTGGTGCCTGCCTGCATGATCTTGACCATCAATTCATCGGTCATCTTGCCCTGACCGGTGATGGAATCGACAATGGAGGCGCGCCGCGCATTGAGTTCGCGCAGATAGACAAGACGTTCCGAAAGCGTGCGAAGCTGGGTGTCGTCCAGCCCTCCCGTCACTTCCTTGCGGTAACGGGCGATGAAGGGAACGGTCGCACCCTCGTCCAGCAGGGCCACCGCCGCCTTTACCTGATCGGCGCGGGCGTTGATTTCGGTGGCGATGAGCGAGGCGAGGCGGGCATTGTCTGCGGTCATAGGGGACTCTTGGGGGTTCTCTGCTTTCACGTCTGGAGCGGCGAACATAATGTCTGATTGTGGCGTGACAACAAGAGGCGGCAACGATTCCACAGGAAAGGCGGCGTTCAAGGGAAAGACGGGCATTTGCGGCGCTTTCTCCTTGACCTTTCGCCCCCCTGCCCTTAACGCCCCTGACACAAGGTTACTGGCGAATTTGCAGGGGTATTGACCATGAAAGTTCTGTTGATCGGTTCCGGCGGACGCGAACATGCGCTGGCGTGGAAAATTGCCCAGTCTCCCCTGCTCGATGAGCTTTATGCCGCCCCCGGCAATCCCGGCATTGCCGACCATGCGACGCTGGTGGCGCTGAAGGTGGAAGACCATGCGGCCGTCATCGCCTTTGCGAAAGAAAAGGCAATCGACTTCGTCGTGGTCGGCCCGGAAGCGCCGCTGGTTGCCGGTCTTGCGGATGACCTGCGTGCCGCCGGCATCGCCACTTTCGGCCCCTCGAAAGCCGCCGCCCAGCTTGAGGGTTCCAAGGGCTTCACCAAGGATCTTTGCGCGCGCTACGATATTCCGACCGGTGCTTACCAGCGTTTCAAATCCGCAGAGCCGGCCAAGGACTATGTTCGTGCGCAGGGCGCACCCATCGTCATCAAGGCGGACGGGCTTGCCGCCGGCAAGGGCGTGACCGTGGCCATGACGGAAGCGGAAGCGCTTGCCGCGATTGACGACTGTTTCGACGGCGCTTTTGGCGCGGCCGGCGCCGAAGTGGTGGTGGAGGCCTTTCTCGATGGCGAGGAAGCGAGCTTCTTCTGCCTTTCTGATGGCAAGACGGCGCTGGCGCTCGCCACCGCGCAGGATCACAAGCGCGTCGGCGATGGCGATACCGGCCCGAATACCGGCGGCATGGGTGCCTATTCCCCCGCCCCTGTCATGACATCGGCCATGGTGGAGCGCACCATGAAGGAGATCATCGAGCCGACGATCTCGGGCATGGCCAAGGATGGCAATCCCTTCTCCGGCGTGTTCTTCGCAGGCCTGATGATTACCGCCAAGGGCCCTGAACTCATCGAATACAATGTCCGTTTCGGCGATCCCGAATGCCAGGTGCTGATGATGCGCCTGAAAAGCGATCTGCTGCCGATCCTCTACGCCACCGCCACCGGCACGCTGGACAAGGTTGAGGCGGAATGGCGCGACGATGCGGCGCTGACCGTCGTTCTCGCCTCGAAGGGTTATCCCGGCACTTACGACAAGAATACGCCGATCGCCCATATTCCCGAGGCGAGCGAAGAGGCGAAGGTGTTCCATGCCGGAACCGCGCTGAAGGACGGCAGGCTGGTGGCGACGGGTGGACGCGTGCTGAACGTCACCGCCCTTGGAAAGACCGTGACGGAAGCGCAGTCCCGCGCTTATGCGCTGGCCGACAAGGTGGAGTGGGAAAACGGCTTCTGCCGCCGCGATATCGGCTGGCAGGCCGTCGCGCGCGAAAAGGCCTGATCCTTAAGGCAAACGGGATTGGACGCGAATATTTCGTTCAATTTTTACCAAGTTTGCTGACCCGATGGAAACGAAACATCGGTAATACTTGCCGGAACATTGAATGGCGCATTGTGTCTCGAACACGAGGCCGCGCCGTCGTTTCGGGGGTTTTTCGATGCGTCGTCTTTTTCTGACAGCGATTGTCGCGCTGACCGGCGGGTCGGCGATGGCGTCTTCCATCGAATATATAAACGGCGTGCATGTGGCCAATGGCAGCTTCATTCGTCGCGACTGCGCGGGCTGCAAGCCCATCAAGGGAAAAGCCGTGGCGCAGGGTTATGCCGTTCCCTCCATTGAGCCGGGCACGCAGCACACGGAAATGCGCGAAGTCGACGGCAAGCGCACCCTGCTGCGCACCGAAGCCTGGCTTGGCGGCGCGCCCGTCACCTTCGTCAGCACCAATCCCGCATGGATGGCGGAAACCTCCAGCACCGCCATCGCGACCTATGACGACGCAGAACCCGTGGCACATCCCGCTGAGACGGTTTCGACACCGGCCGGCATCGACGTGACGACGACCACGGCAGCCGTCAAGGAAATCTCCACCGAAAACGCAGCCGAACCGGCCAGCGCCTCGGTGATCGGTGCCCCCCAGTTCCCGGATTTCAAATTGCGCGGCAATTGACCGGCCGATGACGCATTCATGACGAAGGTCAAATAATCGCGTCCTCGCTGCATTCCCGAAATGGGGCCGCAACCATGCGGGGAATATTGCTTTCTCCGCCGCCTATTCTGCCTGTCGGGCCTGATAAAGCTTTCGCTAATTAAATATTTATTCAAATTTTTAGCCGCTAAGTGCGTCTATAGTGCGATGCAGCACAGGATGAGGCCGCGGCGCGGACACGCGCTTTTGGGCCCTTTTATCGCGCATCATGCGCCTCTCCCTTCTCCGAAACATCGGTACCGCGCGGCGTTTTCAGGCGCGCGATCCCAAACGCTTGTGAGCGCCCATGAAGAACCTTTCCATTTCCCGTCAGTTGATCGTTCTCGTGGTGGCCCTGATGGCCGCCTTCGCCGTGGCGACGTTTTACCAGCTGAAATCCGCCACCGATGCCATCTATGAGGAACGCTACGGCATGCTGCGGACGCAGGTGCAATCGGCGATCTCCATCCTGCAATCCTTCCACGACAAGGAAAAGGCCGGAACGCTTTCGCGCGACGAGGCCATGAAGCAGGCTTACGCGACTGTCAGCGCCATGCGCTTCACGCCGGACGGCTATCTGTTCGGTTACGACTACGATGTGACGATGAAGTTCCATCCCGATGCCAAGCGCGTCGGCGAAAGCTTCAAGGGCAAGCCGGACAGCAAGGGTTTCGCCTATCGCGACGAGCTGGTGCGGCTTGGCCGCAATGGCGGCGGCCAGACGGATTTTTACGGTCCGAAGCCCGGCATGGAAGGCAATGACTACGCCAAGAGCTCCTATGCGCTTGCCTTCGAGCCGTGGCAGGTGGTGGTCGTGACCGGCGTTTATATCGACGATCTGAACGCGCAGGTGCGCGGCGAGGTGATGAAGGCGCTGTCCATCGGCGCCGCCATCTTCGTACTGGCGCTTGCCGCCGCCTTTTACGTCATCCGTGGCATCTCGAAGCCGCTTGGCGACATTCACCGTGCGCTCGGTGAAGTGGCCAATGAAAACGTCTCGCTCGCCATTCCCCATACCGGCCTGACCAACGAGGTGGGCATGATGGCGAAGGCCACCGCCTCGCTTCAGGACAAGGTGCGCGAGCGCCATGCCATGCAGCGCCGTGAGGAAGAACAGCAGCGGCAGCTCAATGCGGAACGCCAGAACAATCTCGACATGCAGCGCGACGAGGCGGAGTTGCAGGCGCGTGTCGTCACCACCATCGGCGAGGCGCTGGAAAAGCTGGCGGGCGGCGATCTGACCGTGCGTTGCGGCGATCTCGGCAACCGGTACGCGGCGCTGCGCGACAATTTCAACGAGGCCCTGATCCATCTCGACGCCGCCATGGCCAAGGTGAATTCCAAGAGCATCGACATCGGTGGCTCCAAGGAAGAAATCCGCAAGGCCTCCAACGAGCTTTCGCAGCGCACCGAACGGCAGGCTGCCAATCTGGAAGAAACCTCGGCCGCTCTCGATGAATTGACGGTTGCGGTGCGCCAGACGGCGGAAGGGGCGGCCGACGCCGCCAAGCGCGTCACCACCGTCAGCTCCGAAGCCATCCGCAGCGACCGGGTGGTGGAAGAAGCGATTACGGCGATGAGTGGTATCGAACAGTCATCCGACCAGATTTCCAACATCATCGGCGTGATCGACGACATCGCCTTCCAGACCAACCTTCTGGCGCTGAATGCCGGTGTGGAAGCGGCGCGTGCGGGTGAGGCCGGCAAGGGCTTTGCCGTGGTGGCGCAGGAAGTGCGCGAACTGGCGCAGAAATCCGCGGCCGCCGCCAAGGAGATCAAGGACCAGATCGCCCGCTCTTCCGCCCAGGTGGAAAACGGCGTGCGCCTTGTCGGCGAGGCCGGCGATGCGCTGAAACGGATTTCGGATCAGATCAAATCCGCAAACGAAATCGTCAGCAAGATCGCCCATTCGGCCGCCGAACAGGATACGACATTGCGCTCGATCTCCTCGTCGCTCAACCAACTCGATGTCGCCACCCAGCACAATGCGGCGATGGCGGAAGAAACCACAGCTTCGGCGGAAGCGCTGGCCGTGGACACCGAGGAACTGCTGAACCTCATCCGCGGTTTCCGTGTCTCTTCCGGCCACCAGCTGCATGCGATGGCGCATGAGATGCGCATGGCGGGGTGATGCGCCCGAGAGCTATCGATGAATACAGGCGCTGGGGGAAACTCCGGCGCTTTTCTTTTAGAGCATTTCAGGAAAAGTGGACCCCGGTTTTCCGTCCGGAAATGCGCCAAAACAAAGAGTTAGAGTGTTTTCGCGATTCGAAGAAAAGCGAAAAAACTCTAACGGGTCAGCGCATCCAGCCGGTCGATATCGGCAGGTGAAAATACGGCAATACCGGCTTTTTCAAGCAGCGCCGCCGTAACCCCGTTGCCCGCGTGTTTGACGCCAGAAAACGAACCGTCATAGATCGCAACCGACCCACAGGACGGGCTACCGTCGATCAGAAGCGCGTATGTGCAGCCATTGGCCCTGGCGAAGGCCAGCGCCCTTTCCGCGCCGGCGATAAATTGCGCCGTGACGTCGCCGCCGGTCACTTCCAGCACGCGGGCGCGGCCCTCCAGCACATCGAGACCGGAGGCGCGATTTTCGATTTCCGCCGGCGGGCGCGGCACGGGCATGCCTCCCGCCATCTCCGGACAGATCGTCACCAGCCTGCCCTCCTGCCGCCAGCGGTCTATCGCCGGGTGGGAGAAGGGTTTGCCTCTGCCGTCGTAACGGACCGGCTGGCCGAGGAGGCAGGCGCTGATGAGGATTTTGGGGGTGGTGTGGGTCAATCTAAAACGATCCCGGCAAGCGTGGAAGCCGAAAATACCCCCCTCTGCCCTGCCGGGCATCTCCCCCTCAAGGGGGGAGATCGGCAAGAGGAAGGCTCCCCGCAAAAATTCGCGACACTAGAGGTGATCGAGAGGCTGCCACAATTCGATCTCCCCCCTTGAGGGGAGATGTCCGGCAGGACAGAGGGGGGGGTGAACCGCGCACACTGACATGTACGGCTACCCCAACGCCCCTCACCCCGTGATCTTCGAGAAATCCGCAACCGTTCCAGTCGCTTCGCGGATGGCCTTCAGCAGCGCCAGACGGTTGGCACGGATGGCTGCATCCTCATCATTGACCAGCACATCCTCGAAAAACTTGTCGACAGGCGCGCGCAGCGTCGACAGCGCCTGCATGGCGGAGCGGAAATCCTCGCCCGCAACGGCCTTCGCAGCGTCGGCGGAGGCAGACTTGATCGCCGCGTAAAGCGCCTTTTCGGCATCGAGCTTCAGCAACTCTTCCGAAACGCCATCGGCGACCACGGTACCCTTCTTTTCCTCGGCAGCCAGAAGCTGGGTGGCGCGCTTGGCGCCTGCCAGAAGGTTACGGCCATCCTCGCCGGTGATGAAGGCGGTGAGCGCCTCGACACGGCGGGCGATCATCAGGAGATCGTCGGATTCCGGCGTCAAAACGGCGTCGATCAGATCATAACGCGCGCCGAGATCGCGCAGATAGACCTTCAGGCGATCATGGAAGAAGGAGAGAAGGTCCGGGTCCTTCGCAACGCTCAGCAACGGAAGCCGCACGTTCTTCTCAAGCAGAATGCGCACCACGCCCAGCGCCGCACGGCGCAGCGCGAAGGGATCCTTCGAACCGGTCGGCTTCTCATCGATGGCCCAGAAACCGACGAGTGTATCGAGCTTGTCGGCCAGAGCGACCGTGATCGCCACCTTGTCGGCCGGCAGACGATCAGAGGGGCCCTGCGGCTTGTAATGATCTTCGATGGCGGCGGCCACACTTTCGTTTTCGCCCTGCAGCGTCGCATATTTACGGCCCATCAGGCCCTGAAGCTCTGGGAATTCACCGACGGCTTCGGTGCGCAGGTCGGCCTTGGCCAGCACCACGGCACGGTCCACCAGATCGGCATCGGCACCGACAACCGGGGCCAGCGCCTTCGCCAGTTCGCGAATACGGGCCACGCGCTCACCCTGCGTCCCGAGCTTGGCATGGAACGTCACGTTCAGCGCATCGAGCTTGGCCATGCGCTGGTCGAGCGGCTTCTTGAGATCGAGGTCGAATTTCGCAGCCGAATCTTTCAGCGTTTCCAGATCGGGCAGATCACCCTGGTCGCGGTTCCAGAAATGGCGGGCATCCGACAGGCGGGCGCGCACGACCTTGCCATTGCCATGGATGATTTCCTTGCCGCCATCGCTTGCCTCGATGTTCGAGATCAGGATGAAGCGGTTGGAAAGGCCCTCTTCCGCACCCTGATTGCGGGTGACGAAACATTTCTGGTTGGTCTTGATGGTGAGGCGAATGATTTCCGCCGGGATTTGCAGGTAATCTTCCTCGAAGGTGCCCATCAGCACCTGCGGCCATTCGACGAGGCCGGAGACTTCTTCCAGCAGGCCTTCGTCTTCGACCAGATCGAGACCATTGGCGAAGGCCAGGTCCTTGGCGTCGTGCAGGATGATATCCTTGCGGCGCTCGGCATCGAGAATGACCTTCGCCTTTTCGAGGCTCGAGACATAGTCCTCGAAACGGCGCACGGTAATCGGGCCGGGTGCATGGAAACGATGGCCATAGGTGACGTTGCCGGCGACGATGCCGTCAATCACGAAAGGAATGACCTGGGTTTCGTCATGTTCGGGGCCGAACAGGCAGACGATGGATTGCAGCGGCCGCACCCAGCGCAGGCTTTCCGAGCCCTTGCCTTCGATACCGGCATAGCTGGAACCCTTCGGCATGGAGGCCGGGCCGGAGCGCATGGATTTCGGCCAGGGGAAGGAGCGGATGATGCCAGGCATCACCTCGGCGATGATCTCTTCCGCCGGGCGGCCGGGCTTGTTGATGATGGCGATGTAGAAATCGCCCTTCTTCGGATCGGAAACGACCTGCGCTTCCGAAATGTCGTTGAGGCCGGCGCCGCGCAGAAAGCCCTCGATGGCCTTTTCATTGGCGTCGGTGCGCGGGCCCTTCTTTTCCTCGCGCACATCAGCGGAGCGGGCGTTGAGGCCGCGAATATCCAGCGTCAGGCGGCGCGGCGTCCAATATTCGCGCGCACCCTCATAGGTCAGCCCTCTCTCCACCAAGGCATCGGTGACGAGTTTCTTCAGATCGCCCGCCGCCTTGCGCTGCATGCGGGCAGGGATTTCCTCGGAGCGAAGTTCAAGCAGAAGATCGGGCATGGGATAAGGACTTTAATCTGTTGCAAAAGAGTGTCGCGGACTTAGCAAGACCAGCGGCAAAAGTCACCAGCTATCGGTTAAATTACCGCCGGCGGGCGTTACCAGCCGCCGCCGCCACCGCCGCCGCCACCGGAGCCGGAAAAACCGCCGCCGCCACCGCCCGAAAAGCTGGAGCCGGAAGAACTGACGGGCTGGGGAATGGTGGAGGCAATGGTATTGGCCATGGAGGTGGAAAAGCCGCCGATCCTGTCGCCAAAGGTTCCGTAATTGCTGCCCGCATACCAGCCGGGCGCATAACTTGCAGCAGCGGCACCGGCAGCGGCCGTTGCAAGCCAGGCCTCGAACGTGCGGCTCCACGGTTTTTCGACGCCGAGCGCCACGGCATAGGGCAGCAATGTCTCGAAATGCTGCGGCGACATGGCGGGCGCACCAGCCATGTTCATCCGGTCTTTTTCCGCCAGCGTCAGATAGGTTCGGAGGCCTTCAATGCCATCCATCAGCTTGCGGCCGAGCGGTGTGGGCGCGCCCATCAGGAACAGGAAAAGCGCATTGGTGAGCACGATGCCGCCAATCGCCGCCAGCGCCAGCGACTTGGTGTCATGCGTCACATCCAGCAGGATTTGCGTGGCGATGCCGCCGATGGTGGAAAAGGCCACGAAACCGGCAAAGGCCAGCATGACGATGCCGCCGATCCGCTTGCGCAGCGGTGCGCCGCGCGAAAACTGGCGGCCGATGCCGATCGACAGGATGCTGAAGAAGAAGGCGAAAAAGCCGAAGACCAGCACGGCGGCAATGGCGCTTTCATCCAGATCGCCGAAGATCAACGTCGCGACGATGAGGGCGATGCTGAGGAAGATGCCGAAGACGGTGTAACCGGCATTGCTGCGGTAATATTTGCCGCGATGTTCTTTCTCTATCGCCGCGCGGAACTGTTTTCCGACCTTTTCCACCTCCGCCCCATGGGCCTTGTCGATGGTCAAAGTCTCGCCCGGACCGCCGATGGACGCCAGCAACGTTTTCTGGCCGGTCGGCAGATCGGTGGCGGTTGCCTTTTCGGTACGGCGGATGACGATGGCGTTCTTCAAATCCTCCAGAACGACATAACCCTTCACCGCAAGATCAAGGGCCGAGGCAGAGAGCGCCGTCCAGCCGGCGCCCGAAAAACCGCGATTATCGACGTAATTGACCAGAGCCGGAGAAAGCCCCTCCGGCGCATCCCAGCGCGGCACGACCACGCCCTTCGCCGGATCGCGGCCGACGGCGAACCAGGCGCGCAGGTAATAAAGCAGCACGGCGAAAAGCCCGCCGCCCGAAAGCAGGATGGCGAGATTATCCCGCAGCCACCAGCCCGCCTCCTGCGAGGTGTCAGGTGCGGCAATCGCGCCCTTGGGCAGCTTGACGGCGACCGTCATGCCCTCGCCAACCATAAACGGGCGGGTGGAGGCGAAGAACACCTCGTTGCCTTCGTTCAGAATGCGCGCATCCTTGCCCTTCGCACCCAGAGGACCGGTGAAGACGGCGGTGTCGGTGGCCCTGACACCCTGCGGCAAAGTGATGGTCGCGGAAATCTCGCCCATCGGGAATTGCCAGCCATTGCCGGTGACATTCCAGGTCAGCTCGTCATAGTCGCTGAAATAGCGGATCTGCCGGGCGGTGGTGTAGGTGATCTGGAAGATATGCTCGCCGGTCGGCAGAAACCGGTCGGCGCTGCCGGTATAGATGCGGATGCCGCCATCGATATTCTCGGTGCGCCAGTTTTCCGGCGCGCCATCGCGCTCCACCGAAACGACGTTGAAATCCACCTTGGTACGGCGGTTATTCGCATCCAGCGCATAAAGCGGGAAATCACGGAAGATGCCGCGTTTGATGTTCTGTCCTTCGGCGCGGGCGGTGATGGTTTCGGTCACCGTCAGCTTGCTATCCGCCGCCACCTCGACGACGGAATGGTAGGAGCGGATGAATTCCTCCGCGAAGGCCGGGAAGGCCGCGCCCAGGAAGACGAACAGCGCGAGAAGTCTTGCGGCGATGGTCTTCACGGGCGGTCCCTCCTCAATGGCTCAGTGCTGCGGCTCGGCAGCGCTTTCCTTTTCGGTATAGTCGACGCCCAGCGAGGCGAGCGCCTTCCAGTAACCGGGATAGGTCTTGCCGACGCAGGCCGGATTCTGGATGGCAATGCCGCCGATCTTCAGCGCCGCCAGCGCAAAGCTCATGGCGATGCGGTGGTCGGCAAAAGTATCGATTGAGGCCTTGACCGTCTGGCCCGCAAGAGCCGGATCGGAATGCACGATCAGGTCGTCGCCCTCTTCATGCGCCAGACCGTTACGGATTTCGTTAAGGCCGAGCGAGACGGCGCGGATACGGTCGCATTCCTTGACGCGCAGATTGGCGATGCCGACGAAACGCACCGGCGTCTCGTTGAAGGCAGCCAGAACCGCGATGGTCGGAATGGCGTCCTGCATCTGCGAACCGTCGATTTCGGCGGGCAGGTGCGGAAACTTGGCCATGACCTCATAGGCCTTGGCATCCGGCTGGGTGAACTTGTCGGCGGGCGTGCCGATATCGATGGCGCCGCCACTCAGAAGCTCGGCACCCCAGAGATAGGTGGCGGCGGAGGCATCCGGCTCGATGTGGAAATCGGTGGCCGTATAGCCCGTCGGATGCACGCGCCAGATGGCGTTGCTGACCCGCTCAATCTTCGCGCCGAAGGCTTCCATGGCCGATGTGGTGAGGTCGATATAGCCCTTCGCGCCGATTTCCTCGCCCTTGAGGATGATATCGACCGGCTTGTCGCCGCAGGCGGCCGCCATCAGAAGTGCGGACACATATTGGCTGGAAAGGTTGGCGTCGATGGTGACGCTGCCTTTCGGGAAACCCGTGCCCTTGCCGCAGACGGTGACGGGCGGGCAGCCGGTCGGCGCTTCCGCCTCGACACCGAGGGAGCGCAGGGCTTCCACCAGCGGCATGATCGGGCGTTTGCGCATGTGCTCGTCACCATCGATGATGACCGCACCATCGACAAGTGCTGCAGCGGCGGTGAGGAAGCGCGTGGCGGTACCGGCATTGCCGAGGAAAAGCGGCTTTTCCGGCTGTTGCAAAACGCCCGTGCCTTCCACCACGAAGGTCGTCGCATCAGGCTCGGTTACCTTCACGCCCATCTCGCGCAGGGCTTCGGCCATATAAAGCGTGTCGTCGCTCTTCAGCGCGCCGGTCAGACGGCTTTTGCCCCTGGCGAGGCCGGCGAGCAGAAGCGCGCGGTTGGTGATGGATTTGGAGCCGGGCGGCTCGACCTTGCCGGAAAGCGGATGGTCGGGCGGGGTGATGGTCAGTTCGATCATGATTGTCGTCTTGTCAAAGAATGCGGCGAAGAGCCGGATTATCGGAATTTGAACGGGAGGTCTTAAGCCGCCGGGGAACAGTGCCCTTAGAATTTCACTGTCGGCACGGCGCGGTCGGCCGGGTTCTCGATCTCGAAATAGGGCGCCTTGGCGAAGCCGAACTGGCCTGCGACCAGATTGGATGGAAAGCTTTCCACCTTGACGTTGAGATCGCGGGCAGCGCCATTGTAATAACGGCGCGACATCTGGATTTCGCTTTCGATGGTTTCCAGCGAACGCTGCAATTCCAGAAAATTCGTATTGGCCTTGAGATCGGGATAGGCTTCGGCAAGCGCAAAGAGTTTACCGAGCGCCTGCGACAGCAGGCCTTCCGCCTGGGCGCGACCCTCGACATCGCCTGCCGGCACGGCCTGCGCCCGGTTGCGCATGGCGATCACCTCCTCGAAGGTGCTCTTTTCATGCGCCGCGTAACCCTTCACTGTCTCGATGAGATTGGGAATGAGATCGGCGCGGCGCTTCAGCTGCACGTCGATGCCCGACCACGCCTCTTCCTTCATCTGCCGCGCCTTGACCAGCCCGTTATAGACGAAGACGACATAAAGCGCGATTGCCGCGATGATTGCCAGCGTGATGAACATTCCCGACCCCTCCTCAAGAGGCGCGGACACCAGAACGGCGTCCGCACGTTAGACTGTTGCCCCGCCTTACATAGACGTTCAGGCGGCCCTGTTCCAGTTCAGCCCGCCCGCATCCGTCAGCAGGAAGGCTTCGCCGCAGGCTTTCGCCAGCGTGCGCACGCGCAGGATATAGCTCTGGCGTTCCGTGACCGAAATTACGCCGCGTGCATCCAGAAGGTTGAAGACGTGACTGGCCTTGATGCACTGGTCATAGGCCGGGAACACGCATTTGTGCAGGCGCTGATTGTCGTTATCACCGGGCGCACCGGCGGCGAGAAGCGCCTGGCATTCCTTTTCGGCGTCGATGAAATGGCGATGCAGCATGGCCGTATCGGCAAATTCGAAATTATGCCGGGAATATTCCTGCTCGGCCTGCAGGAAGACGTCGCCATAGGAAATCTTCTCTTCGCCCTCGCGGCCGTTGAAGTTCAGGTCATAGACATTGTCGACGCCCTGAACATACATGGCGAGACGCTCCAGACCATAGGTCAGTTCGCCCGCGACCGGCGAGCATTCGATGCCGCAGACCTGCTGGAAGTAGGTGAACTGCGAGACTTCCATGCCGTCGCACCAGCATTCCCAGCCGAGACCCCAGGCGCCGAGCGTCGGGCTTTCCCAGTCATCTTCGACGAAGCGCACATCGTGCAGCAGCGGATCGAGGCCGATCGCCTTCAGCGAACCGAGATAGAGTTCCTGCAGGTTCGAAGGGTTGGGCTTCAGGATGACCTGATACTGGTAATAATGCTGCAAGCGGTTGGGGTTTTCACCGTAACGGCCGTCCGACGGGCGGCGCGAGGGCTGCACATAAGCGGCCTTCCACGGCTTGGGACCAAGCGCGCGCAGCGTCGTCGCCGGATGAAACGTACCAGCGCCCACTTCCATATCGTAGGGCTGCAGCACCGCGCAGCCCTTGTCGGCCCAGTAATTATGCAGCGTCAGGATCAGCGCCTGAAAGGAACGCTTCGGGTTCATATGGTCGGGAACATCGGTCATTGCAGTCATCGCGGCGTTAGGAGGATAAGTAAGCATTGACTTACTTCGGATGCGGACACGTGCCACGGCATGGCCTGAGGGTCAAGGTTTTATGCGTGGAGACGGGCAGTGAACGGGTTGACGATCTTCATCCGTCCGTCAACGGCAAGACCGTCATGCATGTCTTCCGAGAGGAAGACGGTGCTTTCAGCCTCCAGAGCTGCTGCTACCATCAATGCGTCATAGAAGGCGAAGTTATATTTATCGACAAGATCAATAGCGCTCGCATTTAACTGCACATCGAGTTCGACGACCGTCACGGCCATTCGGCGGAGACCATCCAGCGATCTGTGGATTTCGCCCCATTTTTGTGGCCACTTCCTCCGAACAACACTCGCAAATTCATTAAATGCCTGAACGCTCGTCACATAAGGTTTCGAAACGATCTCTTGGGCCTTGGATGACCGTTCGTCGTCCAGAAAGGCGTAGATGAAGATATTCGTATCGAGAAAGGGCAAATGGCTCAACGCTCATTTGCCTCTTCGCGGTCGAATTTCCAGCCCGGCGGCAGCTGCCATCGCTGAGCGCGAATATACGATAGTATCTTTTCGCGCTCCTCCTGCGAAATGGAAGCAGACGGTCCCTGTACGGGTACAGAAACATCCACCTCGTCGCCTTCCTTGATATGCAAGGCTTCCGCGACATCCGCCGGGATGCGGACCGCAAGACTATCGCCCCATTTCGTGACACGCATGACAGCCTCCTTACTCGAAAGCGACTATAGCAAATTCTGCGTTACAGGAAAATTACGTCTCATCCTCGCGCTTCACGCGGTATTCGCCGGTTTCCGGGTCCTTGATCAGCGTGCCGATGGCGCCGGTCTCGCGTTCCTTCTCGCGCTGTTTCGATTTCGCCGAGAGCTTTTCCGCGTCTCGGACGAAGCGGCGGTAAAGGATGACGGATCCCACCACCAGAAGAAGAATTGTAATGAGCTGCGCCATAAGGCTTCATTCCCGAGACATCATAGACCGAAACGCGACCACAATGCCTTTTCTTCGGCGACCTCCGCAAGCCCCGAGACGGCGCCTGCGGCCAGCCTTTCGGCATTCACCTCCAGCGCCGCATTCACGCCCGGCACCTTTTTGCCGAATAGAGTGCGCCCGCCGCTGACGAGCTGGAGCTTGACCTTCTCACCGTAACGGCGGCGCAGAATCTCGCGCATGTCGCCCAGCCCGTCGATCAGGCCGAGGTCGAGGCCGCGCATGCCGGTCCAGAACAGGCCGGAGAAGATCGCCTCGTCGCCCTTCAGTTTCGAGCCGCGACGCATCTTGACCATATCGATGAAAACATTGTGGATTTCGACCTGAAGCGACTTCAGGTAATCGATATCGCCTTCCTTTTCCGGCTGGAAGGGATCGAGGATGACCTTGTTCTCGCCGGCCGTATAGACACGGCGCTCCACGCCGATCTTCTTCAGCATTTCCGGAAAACCGAAACCGCCGGAAACGACGCCGATCGAACCGACGATGGAGGTGGGGTCGGCAATGATCTCATCACCGGCAAGCGCGATCATGTAGCCGCCGGAAGCTGCAACGTCCTCGACGAAGATCAGGACTTTCTTTTCCTTTTCCTCGGCGAGCTGGCGGATGCGATTATAGATCATCCGCGCCTGCACCGGCGAACCGCCGGGCGAGTTGAGCGAAATGGCGACGGCCGGGGCATCCTTGACGGCGAAGGCCTTTTCCAGAAGCGGCGCATAGGAGGCGAGATTGAGGGCGGGGCGGAACTGGTTGCCGCCGGCCATGATCGCACCGTGCATGCGCACCACCGGGATGACGAGCTCTTTTTTACGAAAGCGTTTCGGCACCAGATACTTCAGAAAACCCACTACTCAATCCTCGCAGCATTTATCCGTTCGTCACGGATGTATGTATCGCCCCGGAAAACACAATGGTTTGCGGCCGGCGGAACGGCGATATTTATGATGCGGTCCGGATTGCCCTTACATTACGCGAATAGGCGGCGCGGCCATTGTTCAGGTCATCCACGAAGGGGGTGAAGGCATGGCTGCCGGTCTCATGCATGATGAGCGGCGCGCGGAACGACAGCCGCGCCCGCGAACCCTTGATGGCGGTGACGAGCATGCGCACCGCGTCCTCGCCAGGGCGCGGATGAATGAGGGTGATTTCGATGCCGCCGAAACGGCTGCCACAGGCGGCGATGATCTCCGCCACCGATTGCGGCCTTGAAATCAGGGAAAGCTGCCCGCCCGGCACCATGATCGCGCCCGCGGTCCTGATCCAGTCTTCGAACAGGCCCTCCGTCATGGCGTGGGCCTCGGCCTTCAGGGCATCCGGCGTGCGGCGGTCGCCCGCATCGTTATAGGGCGGGTTCATGATGACGTGATGGAAATGATCGTCGGGCAAGCCCGCTTCGGCGCGTGCTTTCGCCCGCAGCGTCACATCGGCTTCGCGTACATTCACGCGAGCGGAAAAAGCAGCATTCTCAGGTAGTTCGAGGCTGCGGCGGGCAAATTGCGCCATTTCCGGCGAGCGTTCGTACAGCGTCACCTCAGCCTTTTCGAGCCGCGCCGCAACCGCCATGCCGGCGGCACCCGCGCCCGCGCCGAGATCGGCGATCCGGCAGGCACGCTCATCCGCCACCAATGATGCCAGAAGCATGGCGTCCATGCCGGCCCGATGCCCCCTGCCCTTTGGCTGGATGATGTGAAACCGGCCCCGGTGAAAGGCGTCGATCGTTTCGGAAATGCCGTCGCCCACCGCCGCTCAAGCCTCTTCGTTGCGCAACTCGTCACCGAGCCCGGCATCGATGAGAATGCGGCGGGCCTGATCGGCCCGATCTTCCTCCACCAGAAACCTTCGCGGCAAAAGACCGAGCGATCCTTCCAGAATGCTCATCGCCTGGTCGGCGATGAGGCAATGGATGCCGGCATCCTTCATCAGGCTTTCGGCGAAGGAGAGCAGCACGGCATCGTTGGTACGGATCAGTTCACGCATGGATAGACCTTAAATTCCCATCTTTTTGAATGGCTAGCGGCAATTCGCCCCTTGCCGCGCAAGGCGTCAGTTTTTATTGTCGAATTCAAATTCGAACTGGAGTCCTGTCCCTTGGGCGTCGTCATACCGCTTGAAGAAAGCAAAAACAAACTCGCATCCGTCAAGCCGCTTGTCGACCTGACCCGCCCCGATATGGAACGGGTGAACCAGCTTATCCTTTCCAAGGCCGGTTCCGATGTCCAGATGATACCCGAGGTGGCCAACCACCTCATCTCTTCCGGCGGCAAGCGCCTGCGGCCGATGCTGACGCTCGCCTCCGCCTCGATGTTCGGTTACGAGGGCGACAACCACATCAAGCTCGCCACCAGTGTGGAATTCATGCACACGGCAACGCTTCTGCATGATGATGTGGTGGATGAAAGCGATCTGCGCCGCGGCAAATCCACCGCCCGCACCATCTGGGGCAACCAGGCGAGCGTTCTCGTCGGCGACTTCCTGCTCGGCCAGGCCTTCCGCATGATGGTGGATGTCGGCTCTCTCGATGCGCTCGACGTGCTGTCCACCGCCGCCTCGGTAATCGCCGAGGGCGAGGTGCTGCAGCTTTCGGTCGCCAAGAACATGGAAACGACGGAAGACGATTATCTTCAGGTGATTCGCGCCAAGACGGCCGCCCTTTTTGCGGCGGCGGCGGAAGTCGGCCCCATCGTCGCCAAGACCGACAAGGCGACCCGCAGCGCGCTGAAATCCTACGGCATGAATCTCGGCCTCGCCTTCCAGCTCGTCGACGACGTGCTGGACTACGGCGGCAAGTCCGCCGATCTCGGCAAGAACACCGGCGACGATTTCCGCGAAGGCAAGATCACGCTGCCGGTCATCCTCTCCTATCGTCGCGGCACGCAGGATGAGCGCGCTTTCTGGCGCAACGCCATCGAAAAGGGTGAAAGCAGCGATGAGAACCTCGAAAAGGCGCTGGGCCTGATCACCAAGTACAACGGTCTTGGCGATACGATCGGCCGCGCCACGCACTACGGCACCATCGCCCGCGATGCGCTCGCACCGCTGCCGCAGAGCCCCTGGAAAGAT
This sequence comes from Agrobacterium sp. P15N1-A, assembly GCF_044626815.1. Classification (NCBI taxonomy): domain Bacteria; kingdom Pseudomonadati; phylum Pseudomonadota; class Alphaproteobacteria; order Hyphomicrobiales; family Rhizobiaceae; genus Agrobacterium; species Agrobacterium sp. P15N1-A. The sequence continues at coordinate 970,593 of NZ_JBIUPF010000001.1, forward strand.
GCGCTTCTGGAAGTGATCGACTTCTGCATCGAGCGTCTGAACTGACGCCGCAGGCCGGGCGAAAGGCGGATGGAAAAGACCATCCGCCCAATGTTCCGGGCCAGCTTCTCCGCAAGGCGTGATTGTGGCCGGGGCCATAATTTCTTGCGGGGCTGCTTCAAAAAAGCCATTCTATCGTGACCAACAATGGAAACTGATTTTTCCGTGCTTCTGCACAAAGGCAAGGGTTCCCTCATGCGGCGTAAACCAGCACTCCGTCTTCTCTGCAGCGCGGCTCTTGCCGCTGCTCTCGCAATCGGCGCGGGTGCAAGCCCCGGCTTTGCGGAGACGAAGGCGACACCGGAAGACAAGGCCGTTACGTTCGATCCCGGCAAGGTGAACACCTTCTCCGGCGCCTTCCTCGCCGGGCGCAATGCCGATGTCGATCAGGATTATCCCACCGCGATTTCGCTTTACAAGAAGGCGCTGGAATTCGATCCGGCCAATACGGAAATCCGCCAGCGGCTGATGATCGCCGAACTTCTGAGCGGCAATTTCGAGGCCGGCGCCAAGATCGCCGATTCGATGAAGGACGATACCTCGGTGGAGCGCGTGACGACCATCGTACGCGGCCTCGACGCCATCAAGGACAAGGAATTCGCCAAGGCCGAGAAGATCCTGAAATATACCGGCCCGAACGATCTCGACCGCATGGTCAACACGCTTTTGACCGCCTGGGCGCGCGCCGGTTCCGGCAAGCCGAAGGAAGCGCTGGCGCTGGTCAACAATATGAAGGGCCCGGGCTGGATTTCGATCTTCCAGAAATACAATGCGGCGGCCATCGCCCTTGTTTCCGGCAACAATGAAGCCGCCCGCAAGAGCCTGAACGAAGCGGTGACGGACCGCGAAGGCGGGGCAACCGCCTCCGATACCTATATGCGCGCGGTGATGGCGCTTGCCCGGCTGGAGGCTTCCGCCGGCAACAAGCAGAAGGCGCTGGATGCGATTGCGGTCGGCGACACTTTCGCGCCGAATTACGCGCCGCTGAAGGCGCTTCGCCAGTCCATCGAAAATGGTGAAAAGCCGGAACAGCAGATCACCAATGCCGTGGAGGGCGCCGCCAGCGTCATGTTCTCCATCGCCGGCGCGCTGAACCGCGAGGGCGCCGAAGAGATCGTGACGCTTTATCTGCAGACGTCGCGCGCGCTCGATCCGAAGAGCCCAGATACGCTCATCCTTCTCGGCGGCCTTTCCGAAGCGCTGAAACAGCCTGACCGCGCTATTGCCTTCTACCGCGAGGTGCCGAAGGATTCGCCGATGTATCGCATCTCCGAGCTGCAGCTCGGACTGACGCTTGCACAGACCGGCAAGGTGGATGAAGCGCGCAAGCATCTCAAATCCCTGCTCGAATCCGATCCGAAGGATATCCGTTCCTATCTCGCCTATGGCAGCGTGCTTTCGGACGCCAAGGACTACAAGGCGATGGCCGAGAACTACGACAAGGCCATCGAGGTCATCGGCTCCGTGCCGCAGAAATCCGACTGGTCGGTCTTCTTCCAGCGCGGCATCGCCTATGAGCGGCTGAAGGAATGGGACAAGGCCGAACCGAATTTCAAGCGGGCGCTGGAGCTGAACCCGGAACAGCCGCAGGTTCTGAACTATCTGGGTTACTCCTGGGTGGACAAGGGCATCAACCTCGATGAAGGCATGAAGATGATCAGCCGCGCCGTCGAGCTTCGGCCGAATGACGGTTATATCGTCGATTCGCTCGGCTGGGCGCATTATCGCCTCGGCGCTTTCGATGAAGCCGTGACCGAGCTGGAGCGGGCGATCGAACTGAAAGCCGGTGATCCGACCATCAACGACCATCTGGGCGATGCCTACTGGCGGGTCGGCCGCAAGATCGAGGCGGTCTATCAGTGGAACCGCGCATTGATCGGCGACAGCGACGACGTGGACAAGGCCAAGGTGAAGGAAAAGATCGCCAACGGCCTGCCGCCGGTGGAAAAAGATGCCGAAAATACCGCCAAGAAGGACGTCGCGCCGGTGCCGCCGGCTCCTCCGGCACCGGCACCCGCTGCCACTCCGGACAAGAAATCCTGACGCCGCATGCGCGGACATGAGGTTTCCGGGGCCACCGAGACCATCGAGGCGGCCCCGGCCAAGATCAATCTGGCGCTGCATGTGACCGGCCAGCGAGCGGATGGGTATCACCTGCTCGAAACGCTGGTGACCTTTACTGAAGCCGGCGACACGATCCGTATTCGCGACGCCGATGCCGACAGTTTCTCCATCTCAGGCCCTTTCGGCGATCTTTTGCGCGCGGGCGATGGCGGCGATAACCTCGTCACCCGCGCTAAGGACCTGTTGCGCGATGCGCTTGCATCGACGGGTCAACCGGCACCCCCGGTCGCCATTCATCTTGAAAAGAACCTGCCGGTGGCTTCCGGTATCGGCGGCGGCTCGGCGGATGCGGCCGCGACGCTGCGCGGGCTTTTGCGGCACTGGCGTGCCGGGATCGCACCGGATACGCTTGCATCCATGGCGTTGACGCTCGGGGCGGATGTGCCGATGTGCCTTGAGAGCCGATCCCTGATCGCGCGCGGCATCGGCGAGGACATCGAACCGGTGACCGATCTGCCGGAGCTGTCGATGGTTCTGGCCAATCCGCTGAAGGCGGTCTCGACGCCGGAGATTTTCCGGCGATTGCAGAACAAGACCAATCCGCCCCTGCCCGCCTCTGCGACAATCGGCTGGATGGATTTTCTCGCCCAAAGCCGTAACGATCTGCAACCGCCGGCCCAGGCGCTTCTGCCGGAAATCGGGGAAATCATTGGGTTGCTGTCGCAGGAAGGTGCCGCGCTCGTGCGCATGTCCGGTTCGGGAGCAACCTGTTTCGGGATTTTTCATTCCCTTGAAGCGGCCAGGAAAGCGGAAACATCGCTTCGAAAGAAACGCCCCGGCTGGTATTTTCAGGCGACGCGGACCATTTGAGGATTAGAGCGGCGGGCCCGCCGCTCCCAGTTTTGTTTGAGCATCGGATTTCCCGAAAACCGCAATATACTTTTCGGTCCGATGCTCCCGGCATTCGAGGATAAGGCCATGGCAGGCGAAAGACCCTTCATTCCCCTTGGCATTGCGGTTTTGACCGTTTCGGACAGCCGCACGCTGGAGAACGACAAATCCGGCGATACGCTCGTCGCAAGGCTGGAGGAAGCGGGCCACAGGCTCGCGGCTCGCGCCATCGTACCTGATGACAAGGCAGCGATTGCCGGCACCGTGCGCGACTGGACGCTCTCTGAGGGCGTGGATGTGGTGATCACCACCGGTGGCACCGGTTTTACCGGCCGCGATGTGACACCCGAAGCGCTGGAGCCGCTGTTCGAAAAGCGCATGGACGGATTTTCCGCCCTCTTCCATCGCATCTCCTATGACAAGATCGGCACCGCCACCATCCAGTCACGCGCGACCGGCGGCGTGGCGAACGCGACCTTCATTTTCGTGCTGCCGGGCTCGCCGGGTGCGTGCAAGGATGCGTGGGACGGGATTCTCAAGGCCCAGCTCGATTATCGCCACATGCCCTGTAATTTCGTGGAGATCATGCCGAGGCTCGACGAGCATTTGAAGCGTGGGGCTGGGGGCGTTTAAAGAAAGATGACAGAGGGATTTTAGGGTGGCCATTCACGGCGAACCGAAGGTGCGCGCGGCTTCACCCCCCTCTGCCCTGCCGGGCATCTCCCCCTCAAGGGGGAGATCGGCAAGAGGCCCTCTTGTCGCTTCACTCTCAAGCTTCAAGATGGACGAGACATCGCCGCAGATCGATCTCCCCCCTTGAGGGGGAGATGCCCGGCAGGGCAGAGGGGGGTAAAGCTTCACGCACCTCCGGTTCGCAGACAATACCCGCCCAAAAACCCCATCACGCCAGATATTTCTTGAAGAACTCCGTCGTTCTGCCCCAGGCAAGATCGGCGGCCGCCTTGTCGTAGCGCGCCGAGGACGTGTCATTGTTGAAGGCGTGGTTGACGCCGTCATAGACGAAGATTTCAAAGGTCTTGCCGTTTTCCTCCAGCGCCTTCTTATAGGCGTCGATGCCGGCATTGATGCGCTCGTCGAGACCCGCATAGTGCAAAAGCAGCGGCGCCTTGATGGCCGGTACATCGGCCGCCGGGGCCTGCTGGCCGTAATAGGCGACGCCGGCATTCAAACCTTCTGACTTGGTGGCGAAACGGTTGACCAGCCCGCCGCCCCAGCAGAAACCGACAGCACCGACCTTGCCATTCGCCCCCTGCCTTGCCGCAAGCCATACCCGGCCCGCTTCGGCATTGGCGACGGTCGCGTCCATGTCGAGACCGCTGAACATCTGCCGCGCCTTCTCCTCATCGGCGGGCGTGCCGCCCTGCGGTGATAGGAAATCGACCGCAAGCGCCCTGAAACCGGCGAGCGCCACACGCCTTGCCACGTCGCGGATATGGTCGTTCAGACCACGGTTCTCGTGGATGACGATGACCGAGCCGATGGGGCCGGAAGCGGATTTCGGTGTAACGAGGTAACCCTTCATCTCGCCACCGGGGGCGGGATAGGTCACCTCCTCGGCGACGATCCTGTCGTCATCGGCCGCGATGACAGCCGCACGGGCGCTGTTGGCCGAAAGAAGCGGGGCGATGGCCGCCGCCGCTGCACCAGACCCGGCCAGTACGGTGAGCTTTTCCATGAATTTGCGGCGATCGAGGCTGAGATGGGTATATTCATCGTAAGCGTCGATCATGGCCTGCGTGATCCTGGGCTCGTCCATCGCTCTATCCTCCTTGAACGCACGGATGCGGAAGGATAGCGCAGATCGCCCCGCGGGGAACGAGGCGGGGGCAAGCGGCGTCACACATTTGCGTGAGCGCCGCCACCGGTTCTTCACATCAGGCGGCCAGGTCCACGACGATACGGCCGTCGATCTTGCCCTCTTCCATGCGGTGGAAGATATCGTTGATGTTTTCGAGCTTGTCCCAGGAGAAGTGGGCGGCAACCTTGCCTTCACCGGCGAAGGTCAGCGCCTCCTCCAGATCCTGCCGCGTGCCGACGATGGAGCCGCGCACCGTGATACGCTTCAGCACCGTGTCGAACACCGGAATGGAGATGAAGCCCGGCGGCAGGCCGACAAGCGCCATGGTGCCCTTGGAGCGCAGGAAGCCGTAAGCCTGCTCCATGGCCTTGGGCGACACCGCCGTCACAAGCGCGCCATGGACACCGCCCGTCGCTTTCTGCACCTGCTCCACCGCGTCAGGCGCGCGACCATTGACGACGACATCGGCTCCGAGTTTTTTCGCAAGCGCCAGCTTGTCGTCGAAAATATCGGCGGCAACGACATGCATGCCCATGGCCTTTGCATATTGCACGGCCATGTGGCCAAGCCCGCCAATGCCTGAAATGACCACCCACTCACCGGGCCTGACTTCGGTTTCTTTCAAACCTTTATAGACGGTGACGCCGGCGCAGAGCACCGGTGCGGCCGGGCCGAAATCGAGATTATCCGGCAGGCGGCCGACGAATTTCGGGTCGGCGAGGCCGTATTCGGCAAAGCTGCCATTGACGGAATAGCCGGAATTCTTCTGGCTCGGGCAAAGCGTTTCCCAGCCCGTGCGGCAGGGAATGCAGCATCCGCAGGCGGTGTAGAGCCAGGGCGTGCCGGCGCGGTCGCCTTCCTTGATGCCGGTGACGCCAGCGCCGATCTTGGCAACGTAACCGACGCCTTCGTGGCCGGGGATGAAGGGCGGATTGGGTTTGACCGGCCAGTCGCCGGTTGCGGCGTGCAGGTCGGTGTGGCAAATGCCCGTCGCCTTGTAGTTGATGAGAATTTCACCGGGGCCGGGATCCGGTATCGCCACTTCCTCGATGGTCAGCGGTTTTCCAAACGCGCGGACGACGGCTGCCTTCATTGTCTTAGCCATGACATACTCCCTAATCTCTGCTCGCCTGAAATCCTTGACGGCGAGGCAGAGATTAGCGGGGATGGGGCGTCATGGAATTGACCCATCGCAAATCGGAGCATTTTGCAAGGCGGGATTGTCTCACTTATGAGGCAACCTCACGGTGCCGATTTACTCCAGCGCCAACCATATGGCGAGCCATGCCCACAGGCAGACGACCAGCGCAAAGCCGATGCCGAACAATGCGCCACGCTGACGCAGGCGGTTGCTGGTGACGTGGACATAGGAATGGGCATAACGCGAGAGCACGAACAGCCACGCCAGAACGACAGTGACGATATTGTCCGCATCCGTGATGTAGAGCAGCAGGCAGGCGATGTGGAACAACACCGGCAGTTCGAACTGATTGGCGATGTTTCGGTTCACCAGATGGCTTTCGCGCGCCTCTTCGCCCCGGTCGCGCAGCTTGATCGCCGATTCGCGATCCTTGAAGGTGTATTTGTTGCGCCGGACGATCAGAAGCCCGTAAAGCCAGAAGACCAGAAAGACATGGGCGATCATCGGCCAGAACATTGCGGTCGTGGGTGACATGCTTTCTTCTCCAATCATGAAAACGCTCCCCGATCCGGCATGAATCGGGGAGCGCCAAATACTCAGTATCCTTTTACGGATTCGCCTCGAAAGATCAAACCGCGCCGGGGTAGTTCGGGCTTTCGCGGGTGATCGTCACATCATGGGCGTGGCTTTCGCGCAGGCCCGCGCTGGAGATGCGAACGAAGGTGGCGCGCTCCTGGAATTCCTTGATGTTGCTGCCGCCGACATAACCCATGGCGGCTTTCAGGCCACCGGCCAGCTGGTGCAGGACGCCGGAAACCGGACCCTTGTAGGGAACCTGACCTTCGATGCCTTCCGGAACGAGCTTCAGCGTGTCGCGCACTTCCGCCTGGAAATAACGGTCTGCCGAACCGCGCGCCATGGCGCCAACGGAGCCCATGCCGCGATAGGCCTTGAAGGAACGGCCCTGATAAAGGAACACTTCACCCGGGCTTTCATCCGTGCCGGCCAGCAGCGAGCCGATCATGACGGCGGAAGCGCCGGCGGCGATTGCCTTGGCCAGATCGCCCGAGAACTTGATGCCGCCATCGGCGATAACGGGGATGTCAGCCGCATTGGCGACTTCAACCGACGACATGATGGCCGCAAGCTGCGGAACGCCGACGCCGGCGACGATGCGGGTGGTGCAGATGGAGCCGGGGCCGATACCGACCTTGACGCCATCGGCGCCGGCATCGATCAACGCCTTGGTGCCGTCGGCGGTGGCGACATTGCCGGCGATGATGCGAACAGAGTTCGACATCTTCTTGACCTGCGACACGGCATCCAGCACGCGCTGCGAATGGCCGTGCGCGGTATCGACAACCAGAAGGTCGACGCCGGCATCGATGAGGCGCTCGGCGCGCTCGATGGCGTCAGCACCGACGCTGATGGCGGCAGCGGCGCGAAGACGGCCCTGTGCATCCTTGGTGGCGTTGGGGTTCAGCTGCGACTTCTCGATGTCCTTGACGGTGATGAGGCCGACGCAATTGCCCTTGGCATCCACAACCAGCAGCTTTTCGATGCGATGCTTGTGCAGCAGGCGGCGCGCTTCCTGCTGATCGACGCTGCTTTCCTTGACCGTGACCAGATTTTCGCGGGTCATCAGTTCGTAGATTTTCTGCTGCGGATCGGAGGCGAAGCGCACGTCGCGGTTGGTCAGAATACCGACGAGACGGCCGTTCTTGTGGCCGCCGGAACCGCCGTTTTCAACGACCGGAATGCCGGAAATGCCATGGGCCTTCATCAGCGCCTGTGCTTCAGCGAGCGTCGCGTCCGGGCCGATGGTGACCGGGTTGACGACCATGCCGCTTTCGAACTTCTTCACCTGCCGCACTTCTTCGGCCTGTTCGATGGGGGTCAGGTTACGGTGGATGACGCCGATGCCGCCGGCCTGGGCCATGGCGATGGCGAGGCGGCCTTCGGTGACCGTATCCATGGCGGAAGAGAGGATAGGAAGGTTGAGATCGATATCGCGGGCGATGCGGGTGGCGATATTCGTCTGTCCCGGCATGACTTCGGAATGTCCGGGTTGCAGCAACACATCGTCAAATGTGAGAGCGTCCAAACCAGTGGGTGTTTGAATGATGCGTGCCATGACCAAATTCCTTCATACTGAAAATGCGTGGCCGTTCCGGAACGAAAAGTTCACCCCGGCGCCCTGCAAGGATTGCTTGGAAGTTGGCGAGGGCTGGTAACACGTTCATGACAGGAAGGGAATAGAAAAAACCCGGAATCGGCTTCCGGGCTTTTTCTGTTGCTGCGTTGCAGCAGACGTTAGAGCGCGTCGTGTGGATTCCTGTTCCACACGACGCGCTCTAACTGCTTGTTTTTATGCATGTCGTTATCGCAAAACCGCTTAACACTTTTGCGCGACATGCATCAGATGTCGAACTGATAGGATTTCGGCACGAAACGATAGCCCGTATCCAGCTTTTCCGCGTAACCGACAGCCGGGAACGGCATGTGATACCCGAGGAAAGGCAAACGGTCGGTGGCGATCATGTCATAGACCTTCTTGCGGGTCGCAGCGGCTGCCGCCTTGTCCATGTCGAATTTCACCTCCCAGTCTGGTTTCTGCAGGGAAAGGACGAAATGGTTGGCCGTATCCGCCGTCAGGATGAGTTGTTTGCCTTCCGATTCGACATGGAAGATCATGTGCCCTGGTGAATGACCGAAGGCCGCCACGCCGGTGATCCCGGATACGACACTGGCGCCGTCGCCAATGAAGGTCGCCTTTTCCGCCAGCGGCTTGACGTTCGTGAGAACGCCCTTGTGGCCGCCTTCGGCAGGCGTGCCGACGCGTTTCTCATCCGTCCAGAAATCATATTCCGCCTGGCCGAACACATAACGCGCCTTGGAAAAAGCCGGAGCGCCCTTTTCCATCAGCCCACCGATATGGTCGCCATGCATATGGGTCAGCACCACCACGGTCACATCTTCCGGCGTATAACCGGCGGCCGCCATGCCTTCGATCAACCGGCCATTGCCCGCACCGCGCCCGGCCTCACCGAAACCGGTATCGAACAGCACGAGATCCGTGCCGGTATTGACGAGGACCGGCGAGAAGGAATTGACGAATTGCTCCTTCGGCAGAAAATTGTCTTCCAGCAATTTTCCGACCGTCTCCGCCGACTGGTCGGTTCCGAAGGTCTCGCCGGGATTGGGGGCCGCGCGTGCGCCATCCTTCACCACCAGCACTTCGAAATTGCCGAGCTTGAAGCGATTGGTTTCAGGCGGCATCGCGTGTTCTATCTCCATGGAGGTTTGCGGCTGGTTGGTCTGGGCCGTTGCCGTGCGCGCCATCAACAGCGGCGCACCGAGAACGCTTGCGCCCGCTGCACCGATGAGGCCGCGTCTGCTCATGCTCAAGGATTGGGTCATTATCTTTCTCCCGATATCGCCAACTGGCCGTGATCGCCAACTGAACCGTGCCAACGGACAATAGAGCGAGAAAGTTGCAAGAAAACCGGCCTCACGCAGGTTTGATCGGAACTTGAGAAATTGATAATTAACGTGTTGGCAAGCCCGCTTATCAGGCGTAGGAGGAACGGCGATATCCTTTGTCGCAGCGGAAAGCCGCAGGCAGCCTCATGAACCGCATCATTCCCCTCATCCTGGCAGTCGCTCTCTTCATGGAGCAGATGGACTCCACCGTCATCGCCACCTCGCTTCCGGCAATTGCCGCCGACCTTCATGTCGGGCCGATCACGCTCAAGCTCGCATTGACGGCCTATATGGTGGCGCTGGCGATTTTCATTCCCATCAGCGGCTGGATGGCCGACAAATATGGCGCGAAGAAAATCTTCCGGTTCGCCATCGGCGTCTTCGTGGTGGGGTCGATCTGCTGCGCGGTGTCGTCCTCGGTGTTCGAATTCGTGCTTTCGCGTTTCCTGCAGGGCATGGGCGGGGCGATGATGACGCCCGTTGGCCGCCTCGTGCTTTTGCGCACGACCAAGCGCAGCGAACTCGTCTCCGCCATGGCGCTGCTGACAATCCCGGGGCTGGTGGGGCCACTGACCGGCCCGCCCATCGGCGGCTTCATCACCACCTATTTTTCATGGCACTGGATTTTCCTGATCAATGTGCCCATCGGCGTCCTCGGCATCTGGCTCGCGACGATCTTCTTGCCCGAAATCGAAACCACCAACCCGCCGCCCATGGACGGCAAGGGCTTCGTGCTTTCAGGCATCGCCGCCTCCGGCGTGGTGTTCGGCCTCTCCGTCGTCAGCCTGCCGGCGCTGCCGCCGGCCATCGGCATCGCCTCGACCATCATCGGTTTTATCTGCGGTTTTCTTTATCTGCGCCACGCCGCGCGACACCCCGCCCCCATTCTGGATTTTCGCATATTCCAGAACGCGACCTTCCGGGCGGCGTCCGTCGGCGGCACCGTTTTCCGCATTTCCACGGGCGCCATACCCTTTCTGATGCCGCTGATGCTGCAGATCGGTTTCGGGCTTAACCCGTTCCAGTCGGGCATGATCACCTTTGCCGGCGCAATCGGCGCAATCACCACGAAATTCATGGCCAAGCGGGTGTTTGCGGCAACGGGATTCCGCTCAACGCTGATCGGAGCCGGCATCGTCGGCGCCTTCACGACGCTCGCCAACAGCTTCTTCACCCCGGAAACGCCCTATCCGCTGATCATGATCTTCCTTGTGACAGCGGGATTTGCCCGGTCCTTCTTCTTCACCGGATCGAACGCGCTCAGCTATTCCGATATCGAGGACAGTCAGGCCAGCCAGGCGACGTCGATGGCGTCGGTGCTGCAGCAGATCAGCCTGGCGCTGGGCGTGGCTTTCGCCGCTTCCATTCTGGAAGTCAGCAGCATGATGTCGGGTACGCATCTGCAGCTCGCCGATTTCCACATCGCCTTCACCATCGTAGCGCTGGTATCGCTGTTCGCCATCGTGCCGATCATCCGCATGGACGGCAATGCGGGGGCGGCCGTCTCCGGCCACCGCGGCAAGGTCTCGCAACCGGCGGAGTGATCAGTCTTCGGAAGCCTCTTCGGCTTCGGACGCGTCGGCCGGCTCGTTCTTGCGGCCCTTGAAGTGCTTGGCAAGCAGGAACATTTCCACCGATTCCGAGCGGGACGACGCCGGCTTGATGTGCAGAACCTGCTTGAAGTTCTTCTTCAGCATGTCGAGCAATGCCTTTTCCGTGCCGCCCTGGAAGGTCTTGGCAAGGAAATGGCCGCCTTCCGCCAGCACCTGAACGGCGAAATCGGCTGCGACTTCGCACAGATGCATGGTGCGGATATGGTCGGTCTTCTGGTGGCCGGTGGTTGGCGCGGCCATATCGGACAGCACCAGATCGGGCGTGCCGCCAACGGCCTCCATCAGCTTTTCCGGCGCGCTCGGGTCGAGGAAGTCGAGCTGCAGGATTTTCACACCGGGAATGGGATCGATCTCAAGGAAATCGATGGCCGCGACGCGGATATCGTCCTCGGTCGAATCCGTCACCTTGGAGGCGATCTGCGACCAGCTGCCGGGTGCGGCGCCAAGGTCGATGATGCGGCGCGCGCCCTTCAGAATCTGGTGCTTGTCGTTGATTTCCAGGAGCTTGAAGGCGGCGCGGGCGCGATAGCCCTCAAGTCTGGCGCGCTGCACATAGGGGTCGTTGATATGACGTTCCAGCCAGCGGCGCGACGAGGCCTTGAGCTTGGTCTTCTTGACCTTCTGGCCGATCTTGCGGCCGGTACGGTTATTGCTTGTCGGCGCCTTGCTCATGTCAAACCTTCCGTCCTGTCCTGCCGTATCATCTGCATGCGCCGAATGCGGTTGCGCCGCCATGCGCCGTCATCCGCCATCATATCCGTCAAAAGGCCTTCGCGCAGGCCGCGATCCGCCACGCGCATGCGGCGTGCCGGCCAGCGGCGGCGAATGGCCTCGAGAATGGCGCAGCCGGCCAGAACCAGATCGGCCCTGTCAGGCCCGATGCAGGCATTGGCAGCGCGACCCGCGAAATCCCAGGCCAGAAGCTTGTCCTGCATCGCCGTCACCTCGGCGTCCGACAGCCACAGGCCATCCACCTTGCGGCGATCGTATCGTGGCAGGTCGAGATGGACGCCGGCAAGCGTCGTCACCGTGCCCGAGGTCCCGATCAGATGAAAATCCTCGTGATGGGTTTGCGGCGCGAGAGGCGGGCAATGGAAAGCATCGAGCAGCCCTTCGACTTCCCGCACCATGGCGGCAAACACATCCGGCGTCACATCGCGCCCGCCATGACGTTCCGAAAGCGTGACGACGCCGACCGGCAACGAGGTCCAGTGGGTGATATGGTTGGCGAGCCGGTTCGAGCGGTTTTCCCCGACCTTGATGACGGCGATTTCCGACGATCCGCCGCCGATATCGAACAGCACGACCGAACGCGCCTCGCGCCCGACGAGGGAGGCGCAGCCGGACACCGCAAGGCGGGCTTCCGTCTCGCGGCTGATGATTTCGAGCTTCAAGCCCGTTTCCCGCGTCACACGCGCCAGAAATTCCTCGCCATTCGACGCAGCGCGGCAGGCCTCGGTGGCGATGAGCCGCATGCGCCTGATCGGGCGACCGGAGAGTTTCGCGGAGCAGACTTTCAGCGCCTCGACAGCTCGATCCATGGCGTCGTCGGACAGCCGGCCGCTCGACACCAGCCCCTCGCCCAGCCGAACGATGCGCGAAAAGGCATCGACGACCCGAAACTGGCCGGGCCGCGTCGGCTGCGCGATCAGAAGCCGGCAATTATTGGTGCCGAGATCGAGCGCCGCATACATATCCGCCGGCGGCTCCTGGCCATGCTCATGCTGGCGGCCGGCATGGCGGGCGGATAGTTCGGATTGCCGGTGCGGTTCCTGCCCGGCCCCATTGGCGCGGCCATTCTGCTTGCCGACATGTTTCGGCGCATGGGTGGGAACCAGCGGACGACCCTGTGGATCGCGGCCGCGCGGATCGCGGTGACCACGCTTGCGGTGGCGCGACTTTCGCCCTGCGCCCGGTGGCACGGAGGATGGAGTGGCAACATCTGTTGCGGCTGGAGCCTGCGTCTGCGCGCCTGAAGCTGCCGCAACCTGCTGAGACGCGCCTTTGCCGCGAGAGCGCCTGCGGCGCTTTCTCTTGCGCGGCTCGGCATCCGGCTCAAGAGCCGATACATAGGAGGAACCGGCCGGAACATCCGCGGCAACATCATGCGACAGCACAACAGCGTCACGGGGCTGACCGTCACGCTTGTGTTTCTTGCCACGACGGGATCGCTTCGCTTTCCCTTTGTTCGCCACCGACGCCCCTTGTTCCGACGGCTTTGGGCCGTTTCCGGGGTCGATCACTGTCTTGTCCATTTCGCCGCGCACAAGCGTAGACGCTATGCTGCTGGCTTTCATAAGGTTTCGTTGGGCGGACAATACCAGCGCAAGCGATTTTAGCCAAATGGTTTTTGCCGGGCGGCGTGTGGCAAAGGCCCACACATCACCAAGCTTGCGTGGGGACCACCATGGACATGGCAATAATTTTGAGGATTTTCGGAAATCGGCAGCGGCCTGCGCGGATCGGGCTGGATAAAGTATTCCCCTCTCCCGGAAAGTCCTTGTGACGCATAACTTACCGGGAGAGGGGAATGGTACGGTTGAGTGGGGTCGAACCACCGACCTCAGGTGCCACAAACCTGCGCTCTAACCAACTGAGCTACAACCGCACATGAAACGCCGAAGCGGCGTCACGGGGGGTGACATAAAAGGTGTTTTCCCCATTTGCAAGTGCCTCTTCGAATTTTGCGAAAAAAGGCTGAGAAAGGCAAGTGCTTTTCAATGGGTCGGGCTGACATAAAGAGGCCGCTGCGGCCTGTTGATGTTAACTCTATTTGGCGATTCATCCGGCGGATGGTGGACCGGACCGCGCTGTGAAGTTATTTAAAATTCTGTTAACGTGATGCCTCGGCGGGTTTACGTTTAGGGCTTCATGAGGAAGCCGAAAAGCCCGCAAGGTCCGGTAGTGCCAGAATAGGTTTCGACATGCCCGCCGTCCAGTATCCCTTTATCGATATCGCAGTGCATGAACGGGTGCGTGAAGGTTTCGGGCGCGGCGCGGCCATGGCGTTGTTCTCGCTCGACCTTAAAAACGCCCTTTGGGCCAATGGCCGGGGTGCGGCGCTGTTCGGCACGCCGATGGTCTATGATTTTCTGGAACAGGGCCCGAAACCGCAGGACGTGACCTTCCGGCAACTGGCGGCCACGGCGGCGCGGCTTTCCAAAGCGGGCGACAGCCTGCCGTTTACCATTCGCATCACCTCTGGTTTCCGCAGCCTTGCCGTTACGGCGCGCGCGGAAATCATCGAGGCGGAACCCGGCCAGCCCGCCATCCTGTTTTCCGCCCTTACCGATCAGGCGGCACCCGACACGGCGGAATGCGCCCGGCGCATGATCGAAGGTTTCGATGACCCCGATATCCATATGGCGGTTTTGAACGGCGAGAACGAGATTGTCGCCGCTTCGCCCGGCTTTTCGTCGCTCGGCATCACGCCGCATACCGCACGGACACTGGTGAAAATGGCAGCCGGGCAGTCCGGCCATCTCGTCAAGCGGCCGGTGCCGACCGGCAAGGGCTATCTGCCCGCCGCCACCGGCCAGATTGCGGCATCGCCCGAACTGAACCTGATGTTCGTGGTCGAAACCGCTCTGGGCACACTCGATCCCGTCAATGGTTTCGCAGAAGACAGGCCGCAGGAAACGCCGGCCGCCGCCGAGCCCGCCCTGCCGGTTGCGGAGGTCGCTCCTGTTGCCTCGACAACCTCGTCTTTCGATTCCGTGCTGGATGCCGTCGCTGGCATCGAGGATGTGGAAGAGGTGCAGGAACTGCCGGTCGATCCCGAAGAGGAAGTGGCAGCGCAGCAGGATGAGAACAGCCTTCTCTCATTGCCGGAAAACGCAGCGGAGACCCCGGCGGCGCTTTCCGTGCAGGACGCCGACGCCGCGGCGCATGTGGCGATGACCGACGACATCGCCGATCTTTTCGAACTCGATGAGGATGAAGCAGAGGCTCCCTTAACCGAGCGCGCAGTCGCCGATGCCCCTGCGGAAGAGGCTCAAGCCGAAGAAAACGCAGTCGCTGACGATGAAATCGTTGAAACCACGCCGTCAGACGCTGCTCCTGCGGCGGATGAGGAGATAACGGCGGAGACGGAGACCGAGGAAACGGACATCGGCGCTGGCGCCGAAGCGCAGCCTTTTGTTTTCAATGCCGGTGCGCGCGCTTCCCGTTTCGTCTGGAAAATCGATGCGGAAGGCCGCTTCAGTTCGATCTCGCATGAATTTGCAGAGGCTGTGGGCGCCAAGGCGGCTGCCGTGGAAGGCATGGGCTTTGCCGATGTCGCGGCCCTGTTCAATCTCGATCCCGACGGCAAGATCCGCGAGCTTCTCGGCCGGCGCGACACATGGTCGGGCAAGACGATCTACTGGCCGGTGGAAGGCACATCGCTGATGGTGCCGATCGATCTCGCCGCCCTGCCCACCTATACGCGCTCACGCGAATTCGACGGTTTCCGCGGTTTCGGCATCGTGCGGCTTGCCGATGCCGCCGAAGATCCGCATGCCACCGGCCTGACCTTCCTCAACGGCGAAGAGGCCGATCCGGCGGAAGCCCTGCCGCAGCCCGCCATCGAGGATGAAAGCCACGAATTGCTGGCCTTTATCGATGAAGATGACGAGGCAGGCGAAGATTCCGATTCCATCGCTGAAGATGCGGTCCCGGTAACGGAGGCCGATGCGGCGGATGATGCATCGGACGTGGTTTCGGCCGAAGAACAGCACCATGATTATACTCCGCCGGAATTCGAAGCGCCGGTTGCAACGCCCGCGCTGGAGCCGGCCTATTCCGACAAGGTCGTCCATCTGGAGGAGCGCCGCTCGCGCTCCCGCGAGGGGCTGACCGCAGGTGAGCAGGCTGCCTTCCGCGAAATCGGCCGGGCCCTGGCGCCGGCGGATGCTGCTTCCGAAGAAGACCGGGAAACGGATGCGGAGGCCATTTCCGCTGAGCCGACCATGCAGGACATTCAGCAGGACATCGATGCGGATGCTTCGGACAGCGCGCCCCCCGATACGGAAAATGACGACGAGAAAACCGAACCGGCGGAGGAAGACGATCTTTTCGCCGATTATGTTCGTGGCGAGCAGCCTGCGGCCATTCGCGCGCCGGCGGATGAAAGCGGTTCCGACGAAAAGCAGGAGCCTGCGGCTGACGAGCGGCCGGCTGCCGATATAGCCGCTGCCATGGTCAGCCCGTCCGTTCGCCCCGCGAATG
This sequence comes from Agrobacterium sp. P15N1-A, assembly GCF_044626815.1. NCBI lineage: Bacteria > Pseudomonadati > Pseudomonadota > Alphaproteobacteria > Hyphomicrobiales > Rhizobiaceae > Agrobacterium > Agrobacterium sp. P15N1-A. Next base: position 986,851 of record NZ_JBIUPF010000001.1, read on the forward strand.
CCTTGACGGCCGAGACGCTGGACCAGATGCCCGTGGCGCTTCTGGTGCATGCCGGCGACAGGCTGATCCACGCCAATCCGGATTTCCTGCGATTGACGGGCTATGGCTCTCTCGCCGAACTCGAGGAAGTGGGCGGTCTGGAAGCGCTGCTGCAGCGGCAGGAGCTGGAGGACATGCCGGACAACGAAGGCGGCATGGTGGTCGTCAGCGCCGAAAACGACATCATTCCCGTCAAGGCGCGGTTGCAGTCCATTCGCTGGGAAGAAAACAAGGCGCTGATGCTGTCGCTGGTGCCGCTTGAGGAAAAGCAGGCGCCGGTTGCGGCCGCCAACGAAAATATTGCTGCCGGCGATGCCGAAAATGCGGAAGCAGGCAGCCTCTCCCTGCTGCAGGGCGAAGTGGAGGAGCTGCATTCCATTCTGGAAACGGCCACCGACGGCGTGGTGCTTCTGGGAGACGAAGGCGAAATCCGCTCGCTCAACCGTTCCGCCAGCGCGCTGTTCAACTATGACAATGGTGAAATCGCCGGCAAGCCTTTCGTCACCCTCTTTGCCCATGAGAGCCAGCGCGCCGTGCTGGATTATCTCTCCGGCCTTGCCAATAACGGTGTCGCCAGCGTGCTGAACGACGGCCGCGAAGTGATCGGCCGAGAAGCGTCCGGCGGCTTCCTGCCGCTGTTCATGACCATCGGCCGGCTGAAATCCTCGCATGGCTATTGCGCGGTGATCCGCGACATCACCCAGTGGAAGCGCACGGAAGAAGAACTGCGCAACGCCAAGCGTGCGGCGGAAACCGCCAATGCCCACAAGACCGACTTCCTGGCGCGCGTCAGCCATGAAATCCGCACGCCGCTCAATGCCATCATCGGCTTTGCCGACATGATGGCGACCGAACGTTTCGGGCCGATAGGCCATCCGCGTTATGTGGAATATGCCAATGATATCGGCCGCTCCGGCCGGCATGTGCTCGACATCGTCAACGATCTGCTCGATATTTCCAAGATCGAGGCCGGGCAGATGGATGTGGATTTCGTCGCCGTGCCGCTCAACGAAACGGTGGCCGAGGCGGTCTCACTGGTACAGCCGCAGGCCAACAACCAGCGCGTCATCATCCGCACCGCTCTTGCGCAATCCGTGCCGCAGATCGTCGCCGACCTGCGCTCGATCAAGCAGATCGTGCTGAACATCCTGTCGAACGCCATCCGCTTCACCCCCTCGGGCGGCCAGATCGTGGTGTCCACCGCCTATGAGGCCAATGGCAGCGTGTCGCTGCGCATTCGCGACACCGGCATCGGCATGACCCGGGCGGAACTGGAACAGGCCATGAAGCCGTTCCGGCAGGTGGCCTCCTCCGGCAAGCGTGTGCGTGGCGACGGCACCGGGCTCGGCCTGCCGCTGACCAAGGCGATGGTGGACGCCAACCGGGCGAATTTCTCCATCACCTCCACGCCGAATGAAGGCACCCTGGTGGAAATCACCTTTCCGTCGCAGCGGGTTCTTGCCAACTGAGGCCATGCGGGCGTAGCAATGCGGAAGCCGCCGGCACCATGGTCGCCGGTTGAGGCCTTTGCACGACAGTAGACTGGCATGTCCATGACGGTTTCCCTTCCGGCAACAAGACGCTTCTCGGTGTTGCCCATCACGGCGGTCATCGTCGCGGCCATTGCCGCCATGCCCATTCTGGCAATTTTCTGGCTGGCGCTGACGGGCAGCACGGAGGGATGGCAACATCTTCTCGCCAATGTCCTGCCGCGCGCCGGGTTTCGCACCTTCCTGCTCTTGGGGATGACGGCCGCGACGACGGCTTTCTTCGGCATCGTCTGCGCCTGGCTTGTCACCACATTCGAATTTCCGCTGCGGCGGTTATTGTCCGCGGCACTCGTCCTGCCGCTCGCCATCCCCTCCTATCTCGCCGCCTATGCCTTCGGTGAGTTCCTCGATTTCACCGGCCCGATACAGAGCGCGTTGCGCACCGCTTTCGGTTATCACAGCATCCGCGATTACTGGTTTCCGGACATACGCTCGCTCGGCGGTGCGGTGATCGTTCTGAGTTCGGTCCTCTATCCTTACGTTTATCTCTCGGCCCGTGCCGCCTTCTCCATGCAGGGGCGGTTTGCGGCCGAAGCGGCCCGCACGCTTGGCGCAAAACCGCTGAATGTGTTCTTCTCCGTGCAATTGCCGATGGCCCGGCCTGCCATCGCCATCGGGCTTTCTCTGGTCCTGATGGAAACGCTGAACGATATCGGCGCGGTTGAATATCTCGGTGTCCAGACGCTGACCTTCACCATTTACGAAACCTGGCTCAATCGCGGCAATCTCGCCAATGCGACGCAGATCGCCGCTGTCATCCTCATCATCGTCGGTGTGCTGATCGTCATCGAACGCAATGCGCGGGAAAAACAGCGCTTCGGCGCGCCGAAGGCGACAAGCATGGCGCAGCGCCACCGGCTGAAGGCGCTCAACGGCTGGCGGCGCTGGGGCGCGAGCCTCTTCTGCTTCGTTCCCGTGGCGAGCGGTTTTTTCATTCCCGTCATCGTGCTGGGCGGTTACGCCGCCAGGAGGCTCGATGCGCTGTTTGCGCCGAAGCTTCTCAAAGCACTCGGGCACAGTCTCGAAGTCTCGCTTTCCGCCGCCTTCGTGACGCTGATAGCCGCTTTCGTGTTTTCCTATGCCATCCGCACCGAGCGCTCGCGCAGCTCGAAGGTGGCCGCCCGCTTCGGTTCCATGGGATATGGCGTGCCGGGAACCGTGCTCGCCATCGGGGTGCTCATTCCGCTGGCCAGCCTCGACAATGGCGTCGATGGCTTCATCCGCGCACATTTCGGCTTTTCCACCGGGCTGCTACTCTCCGGCACCGCCTTCGCCATTATTTACGCCCACGCCGTGCGCTTCATGACCATGGCGGAAGGCACGCTCGATGCCGGTTTCCAGAAGCTTTCGCCGCATATCGACATGGCCTCGCGGACGCTTGGGCGCAACCGGGCGCAGACGCTGTTCAAGGTGCTGTTGCCGAACATGCGGCCTGCGGCGCTGACCGCCTTTCTTCTCGTCCTGATCGAATCCATGAAGGAATTGCCGGCCACGATCCTGCTCCGGCCTTTCGGTTTCAACACGCTGGCAACGCTGGTTTATGAGGATGCGTCCCGCTCAAGGGTGCAGGATGCGGCCGTGCCGGCGATCATCATCATCATTGCCGGGCTTATTCCCGTGCTTCTCGTCTCGAAATCGATGGATCATCCGGAAAACCGCTGAATGGCACGGGCCTTTGCGGCAAAAAGAAAGGCGGCCTTGCGGCCGCCTGGATGAGTTGTGCTTTTCAACGAGAGAAAGGGGGACAATCTCGCCAGATGGAAATTATCAGTCCCGGCTATCAAAAATTTGACGGCCCTGCGTTGGGTTTACTTTCCGCCAACTCCTATTAACAAGCGGTTAAAACCAAAATCGATCAATTACCGACGAAAATTCCTATTCTGAGACCGTAAAGCGCCGAAACTAAATTAACAGTTTCTACTTTTCTCGCGATTTCAACAGTAACGCGTAAAAATCGACGCAGGATATTCGATCAGTTCCGTGCCGCCGCATGTTCGTCCCGCATGCGCTGCAATTCGGTCCGTTTGGAAGCGATGGAGGCGACAATCACACCGATGGTGACAAGCCCGATGAGGATCGTGCAGATGGCGTTGATTTCCGGCGTCACGCCGAGGCGAACCTGCGAATAAATCTTGATCGGCAGCGTGGTTGCGCCGGGGCCGGTGGCGAAGCTGGCGATCACCAGATCGTCCAGCGACAGGGTGAATGCCAGCATCCAGCCGGCAATGACGGCGGGGAAGATGAGTGGCAGGGTAATGCGGAAGAAGGTCTTGACCGGCGGGCAGCCGAGATCGAGCGCGGCTTCCTCGAGACTGCGATCGAAGGTCAGGAGCCGCGACTGCACGACGATCGCCACGTAACACATGGTGAAAGTCGTATGGGCGATAACCACCGTCCAGAAACCGCGATCCAAGCCGACGGCCACGAAGAGCAGCAGCAGCGACAGGCCGGTGATGACCTCCGGCATGACGAGCGGCGCGTAGATCATGCCGGAAAACAGCACCCGGCCCGGAAACCGCGCGAACCGCGTCAGCGACAGCGCCGCCAGCGTTCCGAGAATGGTGCCGATGGTGGCGCTGAGGATGCCGACACGCAGCGTCACCCAGGCTGCATCCATCAGCCCCACATTCGACCACATGGAACGGTACCATTGCAGCGAAAAGCCGCCCCAGACGGTAACGAGCTTCGAGGCGTTGAAGGAATAAACGATCAGGATGATGATCGGGATATAAAGAAAGGCAAAACCGAGGGTGAGGACGGTGATGTCGAATTTTCCGCGCTTCATGGCCTCACCCCACCTTCTTCTGCTGGTTCTGGAAGATGGCGATGGGCACCACCAGCAACAGCAGAAGCAGTACCGCCACGGCGGATGCCAGGGGCCAGTCGCGGTTGCCGAAGAATTCCGTCCACAGCGTCTTGCCGATCATCAGCGTCTGAGCGCCGCCCAAGAGATCGGGGATGACGAATTCTCCTGTTATCGGAATGAAGCAGATCATCGAGCCGGCGACGACGCCCGGCAGCGACAGCGGGAAGGTGATCTTCCAGAAGGCCTTCCATGGCGGGCAGCCGAGATCGGCCGCCGCTTCCAGCAACGTATTGTCCAGTTTTTCCAGCGCCGAATAGAGCGGCAGCACCATGAAGGGCAGATAGGAATAAACGATGCCGATGAAGATCGCCGTCTCGGTGCGGAAGATATTGACCTGCTGGTCCGGCCCGAGAAGTCCGAGCCATTGGAACAGCACCGTCAGCAGGCCTTCCGGCTTCAGAATACCGATCCAGGCATAAACGCGGATCAGAAACGAGGTCCAGAACGGCAGGATCACCAGCATCACCAGCGTCGGGCGAATGGAAGACGGCGCGCGCGCCATGGCCAGCGCCATGGGATAGCCGATCAGGAGCAGCAGGAAGGTGGAGATGAAGGCGATGCGCAGCGATGACAGATAGGCGTCGATGTAGAGCGGGTCTTCCGTCAGGAAGAGGTAGTTCTCGAAATCCAGTTCGGAGAAGAACGCGCCGAGCTTCGAAAATCCCTCGAAGACCGGCGTATAGGGCGGCATGGAGATCGCCGTATCCGACAGCGAGATTTTAAAGATGATGAAAAACGGTGCTGCGAAGAATAGCAGCAGCCAGAAATAGGGAACCGCGACGACCAGCCAGCGCCAGGGGCTTTGCCGGTTTTCGGGAGTGGTGATCGCCATCGAAGCCTCCCTCAGCGCGTCAGGACGAGGCCGGAATCCGGCTTCCAGTTCAGCCACACCATATCGCCGAAGGTGATCGGGCGATCGACGAGACGCGAAACATTCGCCTGCGCGGCGCGAATGACGCGGCCGTCGGCAAGCTTGACGATGAAGACCGAGAAGTCGCCGAGATAGCCGATATCCCAGACTTCGCCATAGGCGGAATTGACGCTGCTGTCGGCGGGCTGGTCGAGCGAGATGCGGACCTTTTCCGGGCGGATGGCGAAAGCCACCTGGCTGCCGGTCGCAGCGGCGCATTCCTGCTCCACCGCCACCTTCAGCCCTTCGCAATCCAGCGTCACCAGACCGGGCTTGCCGATATCGGAGGCATTGGCGACGACCTTGGCGTCGAAAATATTGATATCGCCGATGAAGTCCGCCACGTAGCGGCTGTTCGGCGCTTCATAGATCTCGGCCGGCGTCGCCACCTGCACGACATTGCCCTTGTCCATGACAGCGATGCGGTCCGAGACCGTCATCGCTTCTTCCTGATCGTGGGTGACGATGAGGAAGGTGAGCCCGAGATTGGTCTGGATGTCCATCAGTTCGAATTGCGTTTCCTCGCGCAGCTTCTTGTCGAGCGCGCCGAGCGGTTCATCCAGCAGAAGCACCTTGGGCCGCTTGGCAAGCGAGCGGGCGAGCGCCACGCGCTGCCGCTGGCCGCCGGAAAGCTGGCTGGGCTTGCGTTTGGCGAATTCACTGAGCTTGACGAGCCGCAGCATTTCCTCGACGCGCGAGGCGATTTCCGCTTTTGGCAGGCCGTCCTGTTCGAGCCCGAAGGCGATGTTCTTTTCCACCGACATATGCGGGAAAAGCGCGTAGGACTGGAACATCATGTTGGTGGGGCGCTTATAGGGCGGCACGCCGGAAATATCCTTGCCCTGCAGCAGGATGCGGCCCTCGGTCGGTTCCTCGAAACCGGCCAGCATGCGCATCAGCGTGGTCTTGCCGCAGCCGGAGGGACCGAGCAGCGAGAAGAATTCGCGTTCATAGATATCGAGCGTCAGGTTGTTGACGGCGACGAAATCGCCAAAACGTTTGGTGACGTTTTCAAAGCGGATGAAGGGAACCGCATCGGGGTTGTCCCACGGACTGAATTTGCGTTTGACCGGCCCCAGAGTTTTCGCCATTCACCCTACCCTCAAATCCCGTTGGTCTTTCGATCGATGCTTCGGGGCGGGCGACACCGGCAGGTAACGGGACCTGCCGGCAAAGGATCAGAGGAACAGGCCCGCCGGCCGTTCCTCAACCAGCGGGCGGAAGTGTCAGCTGCCGGTCTTTATCTGCGTCCAGACGCGGTTCAGGACGCGCTGTTCCTTCGGTCCGTAGGGCGAGATGGTGAAGAGCTTCTTCAGTGTCTCGGCATCGGGATAGACCGCCGGGTTCTTGGCGACGGCCTCATCCATCAGCGCCTGCGAAGCGAGGTTTCCATTCGCATACTGAACATAGTTGGAGGCCTTGGCGATGACTTCCGGCCGCATCAGATAGTTGATGAAGGCGTGGGCTTCCTCGACATTCTTGGCATCCGCCGGGATGGCAAGGTTGTCGAACCACATATAGGTGCCTTCCTTCGGGATGACGTAGTTCACCTCGACGCCGTTCTTGGCTTCCTCGGCGCGGCTCTTCGCCTGCAGGATATCGCCCGACCAGCCGATGGTGATGCAGCTGTCGCCATTCGCCAGTTCATCGATATAGGCGGAGGAATTGAAGGTCTTCACATAGGGGCGGATCTTCATGTAGACGTCGCCGCCCGCCTCGAGATCGGCGGTTTCCTTGCTATCCGGATTCTTGCCGAGATAGTTCATGGCGATGGCGAAGGTCTCGTCCGACGCATCGAGAATATTGATGCCGCAGGATTTCAGCTTTTCGGCATTTTCCGGCTTGAAGAGAATATCCCAGCTATCGACCGGCACATCGCCGAGCGCCGCCTTCACCTTGGCAACGTTGTAACCGATGCCGGTGGTGCCCCACATGTAGTTCACGGCATATTCGTTGCCGGGGTCGTATTTCGCCAGACGCTCGGAAACCTCGGGCCACATGTTCTTCAGATTCGGCAACTTGGACTTGTCGAGTTTCTGGAACACGCCGGCATTGATCTGGCGGGCGAGGAAGGGGCCCGTCGGCACCACGACATCATAACCGGAGCTGCCGGCCAGAAGCTTGGTTTCCACAAGCTCGTTGCTGTCGAAAACGTCATAGACGACCTTGATGCCGGTTTCCTTGGTGAAATCGGCAAGGATCGATTCGTCGATATAATCCGACCAGTTATAGACGTGGACGACCTTCTCCTGGGCCATTGCCGAGCCTGCTGCAACGAGCGCGGTGGTGAGAGCCAAGGTCAGGCGGAGAGAACGGTTTTTCATGATGTCTCCTGTTAACGCATCCTCACGACGGGAGCGTGATCCCCTTTTTTGGGAGAGACTAGAAAGGAAAACAGAAGGGAGCAAGCGGGAAATGTGCAGCACAGCATTTTCAACCAAATGTGTTCCGGCCGGGAAAAAGCGAATGGAAACACCTACTGGAAGTCGAAAACACTGAGGCCGGTGACCATTTCATCGAGCCCGAGCGGCCGCGTCAGCGGCGCTTCCGCCCGCGACAGACAGCCCTGCCTTTCGCACAGCCGGCACGAAGGGCCGACGGCGACGGGCGCAGCACCAGAAGCGGCAGGGCCATAGACGGTGTCTCCGGCCTGGGCGAGATCGCAGCCGAGAAGCACCGCCGTGCGCCTCACTCTTTCCCCGAAACCCGCCTGCGGACCTTCCAGCGTGCGCGACACTGTGAGGAAAGCGTCGCCATCCGGCATCTCCACCACTTCGACCAGCACCTGTCCCGGCTGGGCGAAAGCGGCATGGATGTTGAGGCGCGGACAGAGGCCGCCAAAACGCGCCCTTGGAAAACCGCTGGCGCCTGCAAGGCGGAAACGGTTGCCGGCATTGTCGATTTCCATCAGGAAAAACGGGATCGCGGCGGCTGACGGCCGTTGCAGGCTGACAAGACGGTTGGCTGCCTGTTCGAAAGAGACGTTGAAACGCGACCGCAAAACCTCGAGGTCGTATTTCGCCCGCTGGGCAGCGCTTAAGAATGCGCCATAGGGCATCATCAACGCATGGGCGGCGTAACGCGCCAGTTCGAAGCGGGCGATGCGCCTTGCCTCCTCCCCTTTCAGACCGAGCCCTTCAAGCTCCGTGCCGATTTCTTCGCGAAGCGCCAGAAGACAGGTCTCCATCGCCATTTCCCGCAATTGGTCCGGCTGCGACAGGCGTTCGGATAAAAACAGCCGCATCGAATGGCGGTCATAACGCCGCCTGAGGTTCGGCATGGCATGAACCGGCAGGGTGCGAACCACGATGCCGTGGTTTTTCTGAAGCCATGCACGAAGGCCGGAGGCGAGATCGTCGCCCGCCGACAGGTGTTTGTGAAGTTCTTCCGCCGCCGCGTCGATGGCATGGAAATAGGCCGGCCGGTTTTCAAAGACATGGCGCACCTCGTCAATCGGCAGGCGGGTGGAGGAGAGCGCCGTCTCGTGCCCTTCCCGCGCCAGAAGATCGGAGAGATCGGAAAGGCGCTGCGCCTGTTCCCTATAGGCCCGGTAAAGCTTGAGGACACCGCTTGCCGCATTGGGCGCGGCATCGGCAACCTCGATCAGTTCCTGCGGTGACGGCACCTCCCCCGAAAGCAGCGGATCGGCGAAGACCTCGCGCAGCTGCCCGGCGGAACCGGCGCTTTCGCCCTGCAGATCGTCCAGATCGACCTTGTAGACGGAGGCAAGCTTCAAAAGCAGCTGCACCGTCAGCGGCCGCTGGTTGCGCTCGATGAGATTGAGATAGGACGGCGAAATCGCCAGCGCCTCGGCCATGGCCGTCTGCGTCAGCGCGAGACCGTTGCGAATGCGGCGCACGCGCGGGCCTGCAAAAATCTTGTTTTCCGACACCGCTTCACCTCCCCGTGCCTGCGACTCATACAAACCTGTTACAAACTTTGCAGGCAAAAGACTTTTACAAAATTTACAATTTTACAGCTCCACCCTGTCATGCACCCTACAGGATAACCTCTTTCAAGTCACTGTTTTTATGTTTGTTCTGGCGCTCAAATCTCGAAAAATGTAAATGTAGTCACATCAAACGGCGCCATATGATGTTGAAGACGGCCCGTTACGGAAACCGCATTTTATCATCGGAGAGAGAAGTATGACGGATTTTTACAAACTTGTTCCGGGTGCTGCGCAGGGACGTTTCGATGGCCTCGAGCGCACCTACACCGCCGCCGACGTGGAGCGGCTGCGCGGCTCCGTCGAAATCCGCCATTCGCTGGCCGAGATGGGTGCGAACCGGCTGTGGAAGCTGATCAACGAGGAAAATTTCGTCAACGCGCTCGGCGCGCTTTCCGGCAACCAGGCCATGCAGATGGTTCGCGCCGGGCTGAAGGCGATCTATCTGTCCGGCTGGCAGGTTGCGGCGGATGCCAACACGGCGTCGGCCATGTATCCGGACCAGTCGCTTTATCCGGCCAATGCCGCACCGGAACTCGCAAAGCGCATCAACCGCACCCTGCAGCGCGCCGACCAGATCGAGACGGCGGAAGGCAAGGGCCTTTCGGTCGACACCTGGTTCGCACCGATCGTCGCTGATGCGGAGGCCGGTTTCGGCGGGCCGCTCAACGCCTTCGAAATCATGAAGGCCTTTATCGAGGCAGGTGCAGCGGGCGTTCATTATGAGGACCAGCTGGCATCGGAAAAGAAATGCGGCCATCTCGGCGGCAAGGTTTTGATCCCGACGGCGGCGCATATCCGCAACCTGACGGCAGCAAGACTTGCAGCTGACGTCATGGGCGTACCGACGCTGGTTATCGCCCGCACGGATGCGGAGGCCGCGAAGCTCCTGACCTCCGACATCGACGAGCGCGACCAGCCCTTCGTGGATTACGATGCCGGCCGCACCGTTGAGGGCTTCTATCAGGTCAAGAACGGTCTTGAACCCTGCATCGCCCGCGCCGTTGCCTATGCGCCCTATTGCGACCTGATCTGGTGCGAAACATCCAAGCCGGATCTCGAGCAGGCGCGCAGGTTTGCGGAAGGCGTGCACAAGGTGCATCCGGGCAAGAAGCTCGCTTACAATTGCTCGCCGTCATTCAACTGGAAAAAGAACCTCGACGACGCGACGATTGCCAAGTTCCAGCGCGAGCTGGGCGCGATGGGCTACAAATTCCAGTTCATTACGCTCGCCGGTTTCCACCAGCTGAATTTCGGCATGTTCGAACTGGCGCGCGGTTACAAGGACCGGCAGATGGCAGCCTATTCCGAGCTTCAGGAAGCGGAGTTCGCAGCCGAGGCCAATGGCTACACCGCCACCAAGCACCAGCGCGAAGTCGGCACCGGCTATTTCGACGCAGTGTCTCTGGCGATCTCGGGCGGCACATCGTCCACGACAGCCATGAAGGAATCCACCGAGCACGACCAGTTCCGCCCGGCGGCCGAATAAAATCGAAAAACTGCCCTTCCCGGTGACGGGAAGGGCTTGCAAACCGGATCAAGAACCCCAACCAATAATGAGAGGAGAAATGCCATGAATGCCCATAACCCCATCAAGACCCACGTCAAGGAACGCGCCGAGGAACAATCCTCCGCCATGACGCAGGATCAGCAGGCCGCCATCCGCATGCTGGCCAATGATCTGCACCGCCTCAACCAGGCCGTCATGAAAGCCGTTGAGGCCGGCGTTTCCGTCGAGCTGGTCCGCTCGGCCCGCCACCATGGCGGCGGCGGCAACTGGGGGGATCTGCTTATCCCCGTCATCGTCGCGCAGGGACGTGACGCCGCCTGAAATGGCCTCTTTCTATGCCGGGCGGCTTTTGCGCCCGGCATATAGATCGGAATGGCTCTTGATCAGACGGGTCATCCGATCCGCCACCGTCCTGATATCACGGCGGTGGCGATCGTCATTGTTCATGACGATCCATTGATTGTGGCGAAGGCTCTCCAGTTCTTCGCCTTCCCGAGTGAGCCGCGCATCCGCATCGCCCACGAAACAGGGAAGCACCGCCACCCCCGCCCCGGCCAGCACCAGATCGAGAAGCGCCGTCGGCCGGTTCACCGTTACCACGATCCCGTTGTTACGATTTTCGTGCGGCCAGCGCAGATAGGTTGAAATGGCGTTTTCCTCCGCCACCGCCAGCCACCGATCAGCAACGGAAGTAGCGGCGTTGCGCAGCCTGTAGGGCGCATAGGCCACCTCCCCTGTCTTGATGGCGGCAAGGTTCTTTTCCTGCGGCTCGAAAGCGCGAATGCCGATATCGTTTTCGCGATGGGCCAGAGACGCCCTCTGTTCGGCAATGAAAAGGTCGACGCGGAAATCGTCGCGGTCGGTGCAGATGGCGGAGAAATTTCCGGTCAGCAGCCAGGCGTTCCAGGTGCCGACGGCAATGCGCACGACGGAAGACGCCGACGACGCCTTCTGCCATCCCTCGATGTCCCTTGCCGCATTCTCCATCGCCTGAAGCCGGTCGAACAGCGTACGGCCGTCTGCGGTCAGGGTGTATCCCGTCTGGCGGCGCTGGAACAGCGCCTTGCCGATACGCTCCTCCAGCTCGACCATGCGCCGCCCCACCGTCGCGGGGCTCAGGCCCGTCAGCGCCGCAGCACCTGTCAGGCCGCCGCTGCGTGACACATCGAGGAAAAGTTGGTAGGAATCCCAGGTGACGTTTTTCATGGATGAAAAATGTAGCGCATTTTCTTGCGCAGATAAATCAAAAAACGGCGTGCATCATGGCCCTCCGCATGAGAAGGAGAGCGACATGCACGCGATTTTTGCAGCCCGCATTATCATCGAAAACCAGCAGCCGCGCACACGGCGCGAAGCCATTTTGCAGGAAGAGAAATTTTATGCCGATATGGCCGAGGCATCTCGGCCGTGGCGGCTTTTCAGCGCGCTTATAAGCCGGATGAGGGGGAAGAGCCGCAGATCAGTGAAAGAGAGCGATCAGGGCTGCCAGCGCACCGGCTGCGATGAGGCTCAGGCGAAATGCCAGCTGACGGCTCTCGTTGTCGGTGCGGGCGATGGCAATGGCGCGAGGGCGGCGATGTGCAGATCTGTTCATGCGCGGGTTCCTGACGAAAAACTCAACCGACCCATGCCCTGTTGAGGGCCTCCAGCAGGACATCATGTGCAGCAGGATCATTGAGCGATCCGGCCTTGCTGGCATTTGGTCAGGATGACTCCACGCCCGTTAACAGATTATTAAAAGAGCGAGGAAGGGCCACAACTTTACCAACTGAAATTGAGTTGGCGAACAGGTCACATCCGCACTCCGTCACCCTGGTTCCGGGGTCCAGCGCGATCAAGTCCTTGATCGCGAAAGACTCTTCACGGCGCAGACGCGCCGTGGCTGGATGCCGGATCAGGTCCGGCATGACGAAGGAGAGAGGTCCGAACTTTCCCACGGCCAGAGACGATCACGCGAATTCGCCAGCCGCCTGCCCGGACGCCCATGCCCACTGGAAATTATAACCGCCGAGCCAGCCGGTCACATCGACACATTCGCCGATGAAATAGAGGCCGGGTACGGATTTCGCCGCCATGCTGCGGGAATCGAGACCGGTCGTGTCCACGCCGCCGAGCGTGACTTCCGCCGTGCGATAGCCTTCGGACCCGGCGGGCTTGATCTGCCAGTCCTGCACCTCCCCCGCCAGCTTCGCCAGCGCCTTGTCGGACATATCCGCCAGATGGCCGGTGAGGCCGGATTGTTCGACGACGTGCTGGGCCAGCCGTTTTGGCAGGATTTCCGACAAGGCGGTCTGGGGCGACTGGCGGCCGTTCTTCTGCTTCGCCTGCTTCAGCAACGCGGCTATATCGCGATGCGGCTCGAGCTTCAGGCGAACCACGTCCCCCTCGCGCCAGTAGGATGAGATTTGCAGGATGGAAGGGCCGCTTAAACCGCGATGCGTGAAGAGCAGCGCTTCCTCAAACGAGGTCTTGTCATGGAAAACCTCGGCCGGAACCGCGACGCCGGCAAGCGGGCTCAGCTTTTCCAGCAAGGCGGGATCGAGCGTCAGCGGCACGAGGCCCGGACGAGTCTCGATGAGCTTGAGGCCGAATTGTTCGGCGATCTGGTAGGCGAAACCGGTCGCGCCCATTTTCGGGATCGACTTGCCGCCCGTCGCCACGATGAGGCTTTCCGCCTCGATGACGCCGCCGGATGTCGTGACGCGGAAACGGGCGCCATCATGGGTGACGGCCGAGACGGACGTTTCCAGCCGCAGCTTCGCATTCACCGCCTGCATTTCGCCAAGCAGCATGCGGATGATGTCCTTGGCGCTGTCATCGCAAAAGAGCTGGCCGAGCGTCTTTTCGTGCCAGGCGATGCGGTGTTTTTCGACAAGGGCGATGAAATCGCGCGGCGTATAACGGGCGAGCGCGGATTTGGCGAAATGCGGATTGGCGGAGAGATAATTCTTTGGCCCGGCGTGGATATTGGTGAAGTTGCAGCGGCCGCCGCCGGAGATGCGGATCTTTTCGCCCGGCGCTTTCGCATGGTCGAGAATGACGACGGAGCGGCCGCGCTCGCCGGCGCGGATGGCGCACATCATGCCGGCGGCGCCCGCCCCCAAAATCAGCACGTCACATTTCTCTGTCATCATTCCATCCGATCCGTTTCCTTTCCTCTTTTCGAAGTGCCGCCGCTTGTCAATGGCGCTTTCCCCCTCGCCAATTGCCAAACTACGGTTATGATGGCGCCAGTCGAAACACAGACCCGGTGATACATGCCCGCCAAGAAAACCATGCTCCGCCCGAAGAAACAGGCAACCATGGCAAAGAAGACCCCTCCCCTCGACCTTTCCTCCACCCGTGGCGTTTCCTCCTGGCGCGAAGCCGCGCAATGGCTGAGGGCGCGCGGGATCGAAGACATAGAATGCATCACGCCCGACCTTGCCGGGGTTCCGCGCGGCAAGATGATGCCGACGGCGAAGTTCACGGGCGACACCTCGCTGGCCCTGCCATCCGCGCTCTACCGCCATACGATCTCCGGCGAATATCCCGACGAGACCGCCAATTTCCGTTACGAGCCGCGCGACAGCGACCTGAAGCTGGTGCCCGATCTTTCCACCCTCTCCGTCGTGCCGTGGGAAACGGACCCGACCGCGCAGGTGATCTGCGACGTGGTGGATGCGGAAGGCAATTTCGTGCCCTACACGCCGCGCAACGTGCTGAAGAATGTGCTTTCGCTCTATACCGAAAAGGGCTGGAAGCCGGTCGTCGCACCTGAGATCGAATTCTACCTCGTCGCCATGAATGATGACCCGGATTATCCGCTGCATCCGCCGAAGGGCCGGTCCGGTCGGTCGATTGTCGGCGGGCAGAGCTATTCCATCGCCGGCATCAACGAATTCGACGAGCTGATCGACGACATCTATCACTTCTCGGAAAAACAGGGCCTCGAGATCGATACGCTGATCCACGAGGAAGGCCCGGCGCAGCTTGAGATCAACCTGCGCCATGGCGATCCGATCGAGCTTGCTGACCAGGTGTTCCTGTTCAAGCGCACCATCCGCGAAGCGGCGCTGAAGCACGGCATCTACGCCACCTTCATGGCCAAGCCCATGCAGGGCCAGCCGGGTTCGGCCATGCACATCCACCAGTCGGTGGTGGAGATCGACAGCGGCCGCAATATCTTCTCCAATGCCGATGGCAGCCCTTCGAAGGAATTCTTCTCCTTCGTGGGCGGCATGCAACGTTATGTTCCGAACGCGCTTGTCATGCTGGCGCCCTATGTGAACTCCTATCGCCGCCTGACGCCCGACATGGCCTGCCCGGTCAACAATGCCTGGGGTTACGACAACCGCACGACTGCCTTCCGTGTGCCGATTTCCGGCCCGCAGGCGCGGCGTGTCGAAAACCGCCTGCCGAGTTCGGACGCCAATCCCTATCTCGCGCTTGCCGCCTCGCTCGGCTGCGGCTGGCTCGGCATCGTCAACAATATCGAGCCGACCGAACCCACCGCCGATACGGCCAATGAAGGCTCCATCGAACTGCCGCGTGGTCTTCTGGAAGCCGTGGCGCTGCTGGAAGGCGAAGAGCAGTTCGACCGGGTGTTCGGCCATGAATTCGTGGGCCTCTATGCCGGCCTGAAACGCGGGGAGTTCGAGACCTTCATGCAGGTCATCAGCCCCTGGGAGCGGGAATTCCTGCTTCTCAACGTGTGAGGATCCGCGAGCATGACATGGCAAAGCCCGATTGCGCCGGGAATTTCCTGGTATCAGGCAACAGTCGGCGAGCGGCCGGACTATCCCGCTCTCGACGGCTCGAAAGAGGTGGACGTCGCGATTATCGGCGGCGGTTATACCGGCCTGCAGGCCGCCTGTAACCTCGCCGAAAACGGCGTCTCCGTCGCCCTCATCGAAGCGCATCGCTTCGGCGATGGCGCTTCCGGCCGCAATGGCGGGCAATTTGGCACCGGCCAGCGCTCCTTCCCCGACGAGATGGAAGAAGAGATCGGTTTCGAGCAATCGAAGCTGCTGTTCGACATTGCCGAGGACGCCAAAAACTACCTGCGCGGCTTCGCCGTCAGCCGCGGCATCGACATGGAATATCTGCCCGGGCAGCTCTATGTGGCGCACAAGGCCGCTTACGAGGACGATTATCGCCGCAGTGTCGATGCGATGAACAACCGTTATGGCTATCCGCATATTTCCTACATGGAACGCGCAGAAGCACGCAAACGCGTCGGCTCCAGCCATTATTTCGGCGGCACGCGCGATACCGGCACCGGCCATATCCATCCGCTGAAACTGCTGGTCGGGCTGGCGAAGGCGGCGAAAGCGGCGGGCGCCGGCATTTATGAAATGACGCCGGCGAAATCCATCCGCCAGACGGGCGGCAAGACCATCATCGAAACGCCTTTCGGTACGATCACCGCGCCGCGGGTTCTGATCGCGACCAATGCCTATATCGGCAATCTGGAACCGGTGACGGCCGCCCATATCATGCCGATCCGTTCCTTCATCGGCGCAACCGTGCCGCTGGATGCGTTTCCCGACATCATTCCCGACCGGGAGGCCGTGGCGGATTCGCGGTTCGTGGTGCGCTATTTCCGCAAGACGGCCGATAACCGGCTGCTGTTCGGCGGGCGCGAAGCCTATACGGCCGATGCGCCGCGCGATATTTCCAGCCACATCCGCCGGCAGATCGCGGAAATCTATCCTGCGCTGAAAGATATAGAGATTACCCATTCCTGGGGCGGCTCCGTCGGCATTACCCTGCCGCGCAAAGTCTTCGTGCGCGAGGTCATGCCGGGCGTCACCTCCATCGGCGGTTATTCCGGCCATGGGGTGATGCTGTCGAACTACTGCGGCAAGCTCTATACCGATCTCGTTCTCGGCAAAAAGGACATGCTGGCGCCCTTCGCCCAGCTGAAGGTGCCCTCTTTCCCCGGCGGGGCGTCGCTGCGCGCACCGCTGCTTTTCCTCGCGCTCTCCTGGTACGCGTTGCGAGACAGGTTTTAGGCCAATGTTTACAGACTGTTGCCGGCGGCGGACGAGTTGCCGGAAGCAAAATTCATAATTTCACATAACTGAGTCTGGCATTTTTAAATCGATTAGATTATTGATGCCCCAACCTTTGAAGATCGAGAGAATCGATATGAGCAGTCAGATCATTCCTGTTGAACCTTTTGATTGTGTCGTTTTCGGCGGCACGGGCGATCTTGCCGAGCGCAAGCTTCTGCCGGCCCTTTATCACCGGCAGGTCGAAGGCCAGTTCACGGAGCCGACCCGCATCATCGGTGCGTCGCGCTCGGTCATGACCCACGAGGAATATCGCAAATTCGCGCAGGACGCGCTGAAGGAGCACCTGAAGGCCGGCGAATATGACGACGCGCAGGTCGCCATCTTCCTGAACAGGCTTTTCTACGTGCCAGTCGATGCCAAGGGCAATAATGGCTGGGACGTGCTGAAGAAGCTGCTGGACGAGGGCAAGGAGCGCGTCCGCGCCTTCTATCTGGCCGTCGCGCCCGGCATTTTCGGCGATATCGCCGACAAGATCCGCGAGCACAAGCTCATCACCCGCTCGACCCGCATCGTCGTTGAAAAGCCGATTGGCCGCGATCTCGCTTCCGCACAGGAACTGAACGACACCATCGGCCACGTCTTCAAGGAAGAGCAGATCTTCCGCATCGACCACTATCTCGGCAAAGAGACGGTGCAGAACCTGATGGCGCTGCGTTTCGCCAACGCGCTTTATGAGCCGCTGTGGAATTCCGCCCATATCGACCATGTGCAGATCACCGTTGCCGAAGCGGTCGGTCTCGAGGGCCGCGCAGGTTATTACGACAAGGCCGGTGCGCTGCGCGACATGGTTCAGAACCACATCCTGCAGCTGCTTTGCCTTGTCGCCATGGAGCCGCCGGCATCCATGAATGCGGAAGCCGTGCGTGACGAAAAGCTCAAGGTTCTGCGCTCGCTGAAGCCGATCGACACCAGCAATGTGGAAAAGCAGACGGTTCGCGGCCAGTATCGCGCCGGCGCTTCCGCCGGTGGCCCGGTCAAGGGCTATCTGGAAGAACTGGAAGGCGGCGTTTCCAACACCGAAACCTTCGTCGCCATCAAGGCTGAAATCGCCAACTGGCGCTGGGCCGGCGTTCCCTTCTACATCCGCACGGGAAAACGCCTCGCGACCCGCGTTTCGGAAATCGTTGTCACCTTCAAGCAGATCCCGCATTCGATCTTCGGCGATGCGGCCGGCAAGATCGAAGCCAACAAGCTGGTCATTCGCCTGCAGCCGGATGAAGGCGTCAAGCAGTCTCTGCTCATCAAGGACCCCGGCCCGGGCGGCATGCGCCTGCGTCAGGTCTCGCTGGACATGAGCTTTGCCGAAGCCTTCAACGTGCGCAGCCCCGATGCTTATGAGCGGCTGTTGATGGATACGATCCGCTCCAACCAGACGCTGTTCATGCGCCGCGACGAGGTCGAGGCCGCATGGGACTGGATCGACCCCATTCTCAAGAGCTGGGAAGACCTGGGACAGGGCGTGCAGGGTTATACCGCCGGCACTTGGGGTCCGAGCGGTTCCATCGCGCTGATCGAGCGCGATGGCCGCACCTGGCACGATGCCGATTGAGGGCCCGGCGATGAGCGAAACGATCCACGTCTTCGACACCGCCGCCGAACTGGCAACCGCTCTTTCGGCGGAGGTTGCCAAACGCCTTGATGCGGCAACGAAGGATCGCGGTGCGGCAAGCATTGCCGTCTCCGGCGGTTCGACGCCCAAGCTGTTCTTTCAGGCGCTTTCGAAACATGATCTCGACTGGCCCAATATCAGCGTGACGCTGGTGGACGAGCGTTTCGTGCCGCCGGAAAGCGACCGTTCGAACCACCGCCTCGTTGCCGAGAACCTTTTGCAGGACAAGGCGAAGTCGGCTTATTTCGTGCCGCTTTTCCAGCCGGCGGCCTCGCCGGAGGATGCGGCGACGCTTGCGACCGTCAAGACCGAAGCGATCTGCGATCCCTTCGATGTCGTCATTCTCGGCATGGGAACGGATGGCCACACGGCATCGTTCTTCCCCGGTGGAGACAATCTCTACGAAGCGCTGGATCTCGATGAACCGCGCGGCGTTTTGACCATGGCGGCGGAGAATGCGGGAGAGGAGCGGTTGACCTTCAACTTCTCCAGCCTGCACGATGCCGAGTTTCTGGTGCTGCATATCGAAGGCGCGGCCAAGAAGGCGACGCTGGAGAAGGCGCAATCGGGCGAGGATGAGGATGAAATGCCGATCCGCGCCGTGCTGAACCGGGCAGAAACGCCCGTGGATATATACTGGGCGCCATAAGCCAACGCGGCTGCCGCACAAACGGCCCGCGCAAACGCCCGACGACATGAAGACAGAAACACGACAACCGGCCGCTCACCTCCCGGAACGCCGGTTGCCGACCAACGAACAGGATGAACGCCCATGTCCGCCGATTCCCGCATTCAGGCCATCACCGCCCGCATCGTCGAACGTTCCAAGCCCTACCGCGAGACCTATCTCGAGCGGCTGCGGCTGCAGGTCTCGAAGGGCGTTCACCGTTCCGTGCTTTCCTGCGGCAATCTTGCGCATGGATTTGCCGTCTGTTCCCCCGCCGACAAGGACATCCTTGCCGGCGACCGGGTTCCCAATCTCGGCATCATCACCGCCTATAACGACATGCTCTCGGCGCACCAGCCCTATGAAACCTTTCCCGCGATCATCCGCGATGCGGCCAAGGAAGCGGGCGGCATAGCGCAGGTGGCGGGCGCGGTTCCCGCCATGTGCGATGGCGTGACGCAAGGGCAGCCAGGCATGGAGCTTTCGCTGTTTTCCCGCGACGCCATCGCCATGGCTGCCGGCATCGGCCTGTCGCACAACATGTTCGACGCCGCCGTCTATCTCGGTGTCTGCGATAAGATCGTGCCCGGCCTCGTCATTGCGGCCCTCGCCTTCGGCCATCTGCCCGCCGTCTTCGTTCCCGCCGGCCCGATGACATCCGGCCTGCCGAATGACGAGAAATCCCGCATCCGCCAGCTTTATGCCGAAGGCAAGGTCGGCCGCGCCGAGCTTCTGGAGGCGGAATCGAAATCCTATCACGGTCCCGGCACCTGCACCTTCTACGGCACGGCGAACTCCAACCAGATGCTGATGGAGATCATGGGCTTCCATATGCCCGGTTCCTCCTTCATCAATCCCGGCACGCCGCTGCGCGATGCGCTGACGCGTGAAGCTGCCAAGCGCGCGCTGGCGATTACCGCACAGGGCAACGAGTTCACCCCGGCGGGCGAGATGATCGATGAAAGATCCGTCGTCAACGGCGTCGTCGGCCTGCATGCGACGGGTGGCTCCACCAACCACACCATGCATCTGATCGCCATGGCGCGCGCCGCCGGCATCATCCTCACCTGGCAGGATATTTCCGATCTCTCCGACATCGTGCCGCTGCTCGCCCGCGTTTATCCCAACGGTCTTGCCGATGTGAACCATTTCCACGCCGCCGGCGGCATGGGCTTCCTCATCAAGCAGCTTTTGAAACAGGGCTTTGTGCATGACGATGTGCGTACCGTCTTCGGACAGGGTCTTGAGGCTTATACCGTGGATGCCAAGCTTGACGAGAAGGGCGCGGTTGTACGCCAGCCCTCCCCCGAGCAGAGCCACGACCCGAAGGTGCTTTCCAGCATCGAGACCCCGTTCCAGCCGACCGGTGGTCTGAAGATGCTGACCGGCAATCTCGGCAAATCGGTCATCAAGATTTCCGCCGTCAAGCCGGAACGTCACATCATCGAAGCACCGGCAATCGTGTTCCACGACCAGCAGGAGCTTCAGGACGCGTTCAAGGACGGCAAGCTCAACCGTGACTTCATCGCCGTCGTCCGCTTCCAGGGACCGAAGGCCAATGGCATGCCGGAACTGCACCGCCTGACACCGCCGCTCGGTGTGCTGCAGGACCGCGGTTTCAAGGTGGCGCTGGTGACCGACGGGCGCATGTCCGGCGCTTCCGGCAAGGTGCCGGCCGCCATCCATGTCACGCCGGAAGCCTCCGACTGCGGCCCGATCTCGCTCATCCGCGATGGCGACATCATCCGTCTCGACGCCATTTCGGGAACGCTGGAAGTGCTGGTTTCCGCCGCCGAACTGGCGAAACGCGAACCGGCGCGCGCCGATCTTTCCGGCAATGAATGGGGCATGGGCCGCGAATTGTTCGCCCCCTTCCGCCGCAATGCCGGTCCGGCCGATCAGGGCGCCAGCGTCCTGTTCCATTGATTTTTGAAAGGCGAAGGCCGGATTCGGCTTCGCCTTTCAACCCCACTTTGCGGCATCGCCTGAGTGCACCCCTCATCGCCGAGAGCTGGCGCAGAAACCGCTTTATTTCCCATGTCTTAAACGTCAGACTTGTCATGCGGCTGTGATGATCGCCCGTTAGGGCCTTCTCAGCCGGCCGCGGGACGGCGGTGCAGTTTCGGATGATGGGGCCTGACATGACGATATTCTCAAGTAAACGCCGCGATGTGCTGAAGCTCATGGCCGGCACCGCCCTGCTGCCGCTGATGGCAGCGGCAACGCCGGCTATGGCGCAGGACGTGGCGCTGCGTGCAATCGTCATCTCCGACCTGCATTCAGCCTATGAGCGCATCGGCCAGCTTCTAGCGTCCATCGAAACGCGCATCGCCGCCGACAGGGCGCCCCATATCATCCTGCTGAACGGCGATCTGTTCGAGATCGGCAATGCGGTGGCCGCACGTTCAGCCGGCGAGATCGAATGGACCTTCCTGGCGACGCTCGCAAAGCTCGCCCCCACCGTCATCAATATCGGCAATCATGAGCCTGATATCGATAACGATCTCGCCAATTTCGTCAGTCACGCGCAGGCGCTCGGCATCACGGTGCTTTCCAATATCATCGACAAGCGCAGCGGCAAGCCCTATGCCGCCGCCAGCGCCGAAGTAAGCGTCGGCGGGCGGAAGGTCGTTCTGGCAGGTCTCGCCACCAATGCGATCAACACCTATCCCAAGGCCACGCGCGAGATGCTCGATATTCCGCAGCCGGTCGAATGGGCGAAAGCCAATCTGCCCGAGATTGTCAAAGCGGATGCGATTAACATCGTTCTCAGCCATGCCGGCGTCGTCGCCGACCGCGATATACTGCCGCTCCTGCCGGATGGCACCCTCTTGGTCGGTGGCCATGACCATCTGAACTTCGTGCATGAACAGGGCGCTACCCGCTATGTCCATACCGGTTCGTGGTGCACCTCCATGACGGTGGCGACGATTACGGCTCCCGGCAAGGCTGCTGCCATCGAGACCGTCACAATCGATCGCAGCGCTCCCAGCTCACCGGCTCTCAAGACCCTGATCGAGCAGACGCTCGAAAAGCACCTCACGGCCGAAGAACGGGCCATCGTCGGCAAATCCGCCAACGCGATGACCGTCGATGAGGCGGGCCGCCGCGTGGCGCAGCTCATCGCCGCAAAAACCGGTGCGGATGTCGGCTTCATCGGCCACACCTCCTTCGGCGCGGGCCTGCCGCAGGGCGATATTCGCCGCTACGATTTCAACGCCTCGCTGCGTTTCGACGGCAAGCTGATGGTGGCGGAAGTGGATGGCGAGGCGCTCGCCCAAATCCTCAAGCGCTGCAATCAGGATGGCGACATCCCGCTCACCGCGCGCACCGGCGACTATCTTTACGCCATGCCGGAAAAGCCGGAAAACAAAGAGCGCTACAAGCTGGTCTGCAACGACTGGTCAGCCACCAACCAGAAATCCTATTTCGGCCGCAGCGACCTTGCGTTCACCGAGGTGCCGGATGTGAAGCTGAAGCAGACGGTTTTGGGTGGGCTTTCTTAAGTCCCTCGCCGATCATCCGATTTTCAGAACGACCGGATATCGAGCTTCCGGTCCCTATGCGCCGGATGCGTGCTGAACACGAAAATGCGGTCCAGTTCCTTCTGCGTCAGCATGCGCAGGAAGCGGACGTGGATGGTATTGTTGGCGTTGACGCGCAACATCACGCAGCCGATCTTGGTGATCCGGGCGTCGGGAATATCGAGATAGAACTGGTTCGGCAGGTTATATTTCGTCAGCAGCGCCAGCACCGCTTCAGTCTGGGAGATGCGGATGACGTCGCAGCGCCGCGCCGCCATGTGCATGACGGCCTTTTCGGTATATTCGATGCGTGCGGCGTTCATGGTATCTTCCATGCGGAACCGGCTTTCGCGGTCATACATGAAGGATTCTTCCTTGCTCAGGTAATGGTTCCTGATGACACCCGTACCGCTCTGCACGCCCAGACTCCCATGCTCGATCAATGGATTGAGACTAGGTCATAGTCTTTAACAATTCATATCAGCGCAGGCTTAAACAGACCGGAAGCGGGACATTTCCGACATTTTTCCACAGCGGCAAAAGGTCAGCAAAAACCCCGGAACGAGGAGGTTCCGGGGCACGGTTTCGGCATCGGCGGCAATTACTGGCGATAGGTCTTGCCCTCGGCGTCGAAGAGATGGAGCTTTTCCTGCGGTGCCGCAAAACGCAGGGTTTCGCCCTTGCCGACGGAAACGATGCCCGGCACCTTGACGATGATCGGCTCCTGCCCCTTGGGCGCTTCGAGATAAAGCAGCGTCACTTCGCCGAGCGCTTCGACGATCGCGACTTTTCCCTCGAAAAGATAATCGTCCCCGGTGACGATGCTCAGATCTTCCGGCCGGACGCCAAAGCTTGCCGCCTTCCCCTTTTCGGTTGCGGGCGTGGGAACATAAACGGCGAGCGTTTTACCGCCGGCAAGTTCGATGGAGGTCCTCTCACCGGTTTCGGTGATCTTTGCAGCGATAATGTTCATGGCGGGAGAGCCGATGAAGCGCGCCACGAAGAGATTGGCCGGCCTTTCGTAAAGTTCGAGCGGCGCACCCACCTGCTCCACACGGCCCGCATTCAAAACCACGATGCGGTCTGCCAGCGTCATCGCCTCCACCTGGTCGTGGGTGACGTAGATCATCGTGGTATCGGCCATCTGCTCGTTGAGCTTGGCAATCTCGATGCGGGTGGCGACACGCAGCGCTGCATCGAGGTTCGACAAGGGCTCATCGAACAGGAAGACTTTCGGATTGCGGCAAATGGCGCGGCCAATGGCGACACGCTGGCGCTGGCCGCCGGAGAGCGCCTTGGGCAGACGCTCCAGATATTGCGTCAGCTGCAGGATTTCGGCAGCGGCACGCACGCGGCGGTCGATTTCCTGCTTGTTTTCCTTGGCGATCTTCATGCCAAAGGCCATGTTGTCATAGACGGTCATATGCGGATAAAGCGCATAGGACTGGAACACCATGGCGATGCCCCGACGCGAGGGCGGGATTTCATTGACGAGCTGGCCATCAATGAACATCTCGCCGCCGGTGATCTCCTCCAGACCGGCGATCATCCGCAGAAGTGTCGATTTTCCGCAGCCGGACGGGCCGACGAAAACGATGAATTCGCCCTGCTCGATCGAAAGATCGATGCCGTGCAGGACCTTCACCTGCCCGTATGATTTGCGGATATCCTTGAGAACGAGACTTGTCATGGGTGGTCCTCCCTGTTCTGTCAGGCGTAACGGGCGAAGAATGCGCCCCATGCCGGAAGTTCTACGCTTCTGCCTTCAAGGCCGCTTGCAAAGCCATGACCTTCGAGAACCTCCCAGTTCCCTTCCGGCAGCGTGGCTTTTGCCGGCGTTGCGGACAAGTTGAAGAGGCAAAGCACGGTTTCGTTGCCCAGCTTGCGGGTATAGCTCAGCACCTCACCCTGCACCGGCTGGAATTCGATACCACCCTTTGCGAAGGCCGGGTGCTGCCTGCGGAAAGCGAGGAAGCGGCGGTAATGTTCCAGCACCGAAGCTTCATTGCCCTGCTGGGCGCTGACGGCGCGCTGCTTGTGTTCGGCCGGAATGGGCAGCCATGTCTTGTCGGCTGTCGAGAAACCGGCCTGTGCGTGGCCGGCATCCCACACCATCGGCGTGCGGCAACCGTCGCGGCCCTTGAATTCCGGCCAGAACTGGATGCCGTATGGATCCTGCAAATCCTCAAAGGCGATATCGGCCTCGGTGAGGCCGAGTTCTTCGCCCTCATAGATGCAGACGGAGCCGCGCTGCGTCATCAGCAGCGCCGAAAGAACCTTGGCGAAAGCGTCCTTATCCTCGACATGCTCGCCCCAGCGGCTGACATGGCGCACGACATCATGGTTGGAGAAAGCCCAGCAGGCCCAGCCTTCCGGGGCGGCTTTCGCAAAATCCGCCTGCACATCGGCGACGCGCTGCGGGGTCAGCGCATCAGGTGCCAGGAATTCGAAGGCGTAACACATCTGCATCTTGTCATCGCCGGATGTATATTCACCGACGATTTCGAGGCCGCGCTGGCTATCGCCGACTTCGCCGACAGCGGCGATGTCTGGAAACTCGTCCAGCACCGCGCGGAAGCGCTTCAGGAAGGCGATGTTTTCCGGGCGGTTCTTGTCGTAGAGATGTTCCTGGAAGTTATAGGGATTTACCGCAGGTGCCGTGGAGGCGTTGCGGCGCTCCGGCGCCAGCGCCGGGTTATCGCGCAGCTCAAGGTCGTGGAAATAGAAGTTGATGGTGTCGAGGCGAAAACCGTCAACACCGCGCTTCAGCCAGAAACGGGTGATGTTTAGCAGCTCTTCCTGCACTTCAGGGTTATGCAGGTTGAGGTCCGGCTGCGAGGTGAGGAAATTGTGCATGTAATATTGCATGCGCGTCGGGTCCCACTGCCAGCCCGGACCGCCGAAGATCGACAGCCAGTTGTTGGGCGGCGTGCCATCCGGCTTGCCATCCGACCAGACATACCAGTCCGATTTCGCATTGTTGCGGCTGGCGCGGCTTTCCACGAACCATGGGTGCTGGTCCGAGGTGTGCGACATGACGAGATCGATCATGACGCGGATGCCGAGCCGGTGGGCTTCGGCAATCAGCCCGTCGAAATCGGCAAGCGTGCCGAACATCGGATCGACATCGACATAATTCGAGACGTCGTAACCGAAATCCTTCATCGGCGAGGTGAAGAAGGGCGAAATCCAGATCGCATCTGCACCGAGGCCGGCAATATGCGCCAGCCGGTCGGTGATGCCCTTGAGATCGCCGATGCCGTCGCCATTGGAGTCCTGATAGGAGCGCGGATAGATCTGATAGATAACAGCGCCGCGCCACCAGTCCTTGTTGGGCGTCAAAGCGGAAGTCACCGAAGCGGTCATGGAAGTGTCCTGTCTGGTATGGGCGTTCATGGAATGATCAGCCTCCCTTGACGGAGCCTGCGAGCAGGCCACGCACGAGATAACGTTGAAGAGCAAAGAAGACGCAAAGCGGCACGATGATTGTGACAAAGGCCGAAGCCGTGAGGATTTCCCAGTTGCCGCCGCGCGAGCCGAGCAACGCGTTGAGCGCACCGGTCAATACCAGTTCGTCCTTCTGCGTGCCGAGGAACACCATGGCGACGAGCAGGTCGTTCCAGGTCCACAGGAACTGGAAGATGGCGAAGGAGGCAAGCGCCGGGAAGGAGAGCGGCAGGATGATCTTGACGAAGATTTCAAAATCGCTGGCACCATCCACGCGGGCGCTTTCGATGATCTCCTTCGGCAGGCCGGAAATATAGTTGCGCAGCAGATAGATGGCGAGCGGCAGGCCGAAGGCGGTATGCGCCAGCCAGATGCCGGCATAGGTCTTGGACGGCACGCCGAAGATGGTGCCGATTTCATTATAGAGCCGCAGCAGCGGGATCAGCGACATCTGCAACGGCACGACGATCAGGCCCACCACCATGGCAATCAGCAGATTGCGGCCGGAAAAGCTCATCCATGACAGCGCATAGGCGGCAAAGGCGGCGATGAGGATGGGGATGACGGTTGCCGGCACGGCCACGGTGAGTGAGTTGACGAAGGACTGGCCGATGCCTTCCGAGGTCAGAACCGTGCGGTAATTGTCGAGCGTGAAGACGGGCGGCGTCGCGACGGAAATATAGACGCGCTTGCCGCGCGCGCCCTCGAAGCTCGAAGCCCTGCTATATTCGTAAGTGCCGTCCGTATTGACGAGCAGGGTTTCGCCATCGCCGATATCGGCCGGTTCGCCGGCGTTGAATGCTCTCGGCTCCTGAACGCGCACGCCGAAGGCGGAAACCTTTCCGCCCGCGCCGTTTTCGAAGACATTGCCTGATATCACATAGCGGCTGCCGTCCTGCTTCTGCACGGAAGCATCGGCGAGGCGCACTGCCGAGGTCTGTTCGGAGCTGGAGAAGGCCGTCCACCAGCCGGAGACGGTAATCTGGTCCTTGTCGCGCAGCGAGCTGACGAGAATGCCGAGCGTCGGCAGGAGCCAGAGAAGCACGACCACCAGGACGCTGGCATGGACGATGAGGCGCGGCAGGCCGACGCGGCGCAGGCGTTTGACGATATTCATCTCAGCGGCCCTCCATCTCGCGGTTCGCCTGGCGGATGTTCCAGACCATGATGGGGGTGACGGCCGCCATGATGATGAGCGCGATAACCGCACTTCGGCCGCTGTCGCCGCCACCGCGGAACATCCAGTCGAACATGAGATTGGCGAGAACCATGGTGTTCCACTGTCCGTTGGTCATGGTCAGCACGATATCGAAGACCTTGAGCACAAGAATGGTGATCGTCGTCCAGACGACGGCGATGGTGCCCCAGATCTGCGGCACCATGATCTTCCAGAAGATCTGCCAGCCATTGGCGCCATCGATGACAGCCGCCTCGATGGTTTCTTCCGGAATGCCGCGCAAAGCCGCCGACAGGATGACCATGGCGAAACCGGTCTGGATCCAGATGAGGATGACCATCAGGAAGAAATTGTTCCAGAAGGGCATGGAAATCCACACCTCCGGGCTGCCGCCGAAAAACTCGACGATGGCGTTCAAGAGGCCGATCTGCACCTGACCTTCGGCGCGATACTCATAGATGAACTTCCAGATGACCGATGCGCCAACGAAAGAAATCGCCATCGGCATGAAGACGATGGATTTGGCGATGTTGCCCCACCAGATGCGGTCGGTCATGACGGCAATGACGAGGCCGAAGAAGGTGCAGGCGGCCGGCACGACGGCAAGCCAGAGGATATTGTTGAAGATCGACTGGCGAAAACCCGCGTCGAAAAACGCCCAGCGATAATTGGCGAGGCCGACGAATTCGCTGCCTGTGCGATCATAAAAGGAAAGGATCAGCGTGGCGATGACGGGATAGACCAGGTAGACGAGCAGCAGGATCAGCGCCGGGCCGATGAACAGCCAAGGCCGGACGGCGGCGCGGCGGTTTAGATTGCGGGATGCGTGAATGACATCTCCCGAGCGGACGGGAAAGATCACCTGCAGCGCCTTGTCGGATAGCCAGTAATAGGCAGCGCAGGCAAAAACGCCCGCTACCATGACGCCGATGGCAGACACGAGTTGTTGAGCCATGTTCCCTCCCTGATCCTCTCCGCGCCGCGCTGATTTATGCGGTCATCGGATCCGTTCCATTTGGTAAAGGCCCGGCAGCGTGCCGCCGGGCCTGATCCGATTGTTACTTCAGGCCGTCCCAGGCCTTCTGGATATCGGCGGCGACCTGATCGGCGGACTTGCCACCGACGAAATCGATCATGCCGGTCCAGAACGCGCCGGCACCGATCTTGCCGGGCATCAGGTCGGAACCATCGAAGCCGAAGCTTGTCGCGGTCGTGAGGATTTCACCCTGTCGCTTCATCTGCTCGTTGGCATAGGTCTCGACATTCACACCCTTATAGGGCGTCAGGAAGCTGGACTGCGCCATCCACACTTCGTGGGCGATCGGGGTCTTCAGGAATTCGACGAATGCCTTGGCCGCCGGTGCTTCCTTGGTGACCGTGACGAGCGTGCCGGCGCCGAGAACCGGCTTGCCGAGGTCAGGTTTGGACGCGTAAGTCGGCATGTAGAAGAAATCCGCATCCGTTCCGACCTTGGTGCCTTCAGGGAAGAAGGACGGAATGAACGATGCCTGATGGTGCAGGTAGCATTTCGGCGGAATGTCGAAGAGACCCTTGGGACTGTCGCGGAAGTCGGTGGAGGCCACGGCTGCAACGCCGCCGCTCACGTATTTTTCATTCTTGGCGAATTTGCCGAACTCGTTGATCGCCTCGACCACGGCCGGATCGGTGAACTTCACCTCGTTGGTCGTCCACTTCTGGTAAACGTCGAGCGGCTGCGTGCGCAGCATCAGGTCTTCCACCCAGTCGGTTGCCGGCCAGCCGGTCGCACCGCCAGAGCCGAGGCCGATGCACCAGGGCGTGCCGCCATCGGCTACGATCTGGTCGGTCAGCTTGAACAGGTCTTCCATGCTCTCGGGCACTTCATAGCCCGCTTCCTCGAAGTTCTCAGGCACATACCAGACGAGCGACTTCACATCGGCCTTGAAGGGGAATGCAAAGTAAGCCTTGTTCCCGTCCTTGCCCTTGTAGCTGCCGAGATCGACCCAGGACTGGCCTGCGCCGTAATTTTCCTTGACCCAATTGGCGGTCTCGTCACCGAGCGGCACCAGAAAACCCTTGGCCGCGAGATCGGCCAGAAGGCCGGGCTGCGGCAGGATGGCGATATTGGGCGGCGAACCCGCCTGCGTATCGATGACGATCTGCTGCTCGTAATTTTCCGACGAGGAATAACGGACGTTCACGCCGGTCGCATCGGCGAAATAGGCAAGCACCGACTGAAACAGCGCCTCGTCTTCACCGCGCCAGGGCCCGAAAATCGTCAGCGCCTGACCTTTCAGGTCGGCATGGGCCGCCTTGAAGTCCTCGTAGCTTTTCCAGTTGAACTTGGCGTCGCCGCCGGGTGCAAACTTCAGGTCGGCGGCAAAGGCCGCACCGGACAGCAAAGCCATGACGGCAGCCGTCGCCAAAAGAGTCTTCTGCATGTGATTTACCTCCCATCACATAAAAGGCTCAAAGCGTCCTCTCCAATCAAAGCGCTTTGGCTGCCTATTCATCTCATTGTCATCGAGACAGAGTCAAGAGGCTCTTTGTTCGGAAACGTTGCAGCGCCTTATGAATAATCATATTTAATTCGGAAGGCGGCTATCCTTTTCGATTGAGAAATACGGCGGAGGCTGGTAAAAATCTAAAGCGCTTTGGGAATTGAGGAGAGGCTTTGCCGTATTCTCGGGCGCGCGCGTGGAGGAAATAAGAGACATGAACCTGAAACAGTTGTCGCAACTGCTGGGCATTTCGCAGACGACCATCAGCAGGGCGCTCAACGGCTATCCGGAAGTCAGCGCCGAAACGCGCCGCCGCGTCATGGAGGCTGCCGAAAAGACGGGCTATCGCCCGAATGCGGCCGCGCAACGGCTGGCGACAGGCAAGGTCGGTTCCATCGGGCTTGTCATGCCGATTGGCGAGCATCACCGTTCCGACGTACATTTCGGCGAATTCCTGAGCGGCCTCGGTGAAGAGGCATCGCGCAGCGGCTTTCATCTCGTCATCATGCCGACGGAGCCGGAAAAGGAACGCGAAGCCCTGCGGGGGCTCGCCGCGAGCGGCAGCGTCGATGGCATCTATCTCGCTTATATGAAGAAGAACGACCCGCGCATCGCCATGATGCAGTCGCTCTCCCTGCCCTTCCTCGTGCATGGCCGCTCTGTTGGCGTGGAGGAGGATTATCCCTATCTCGACGTGGATAATGAGGGCGCCTTCCGTGATGCGACCCAGCTTCTCCTCCAGCTAGGCCACACGCGGATCGGCCTACTGAACGGCCCGGAGGGTTATGATTTCACCTATCGGCGCTGTCTCGGGGTGGAAAAGGCGCTTTCGGCAAATGGCCTGACATTGCATGCGAACAACAAGAGACACAGCAGCATGACCGACGAGGAAGGTTATCTCGGCATGGAAGCGTTGCTGTCACGCCCGGAAAAGCCGACCGCCATCCTTTGCGCCAGTACCGCGCTTGCGCTCGGCGCGATCCGTTCGCTCAACCAGCGCGGCTTGAAACCCGGCAAGGATATTTCGCTGATCGCCCATGACGACGTGCTGCCGCTTTTGAAGCCGGATAATTTCTCCGTGCCGCTCACCACCACCCGTTCGTCGCTCAGGGCGGCGGGCGTGCGCGTGGGCCAGCGCCTGATCAACCGCATCAAGCTGAACCAGACGGAACCGCATCAGGAACTCTGGAAGGCGGAACTGGTGGTGCGCGCTTCGACGGGGCCGGCTCCGAAAGCGTAGAGGCTGGCCTCCATCCCCCGGTCGTCATACCGGCCTTGAGCCGGTATCCAGCCAGCCCAAGTCCTTGGGCTGAAAAGAGTCGTCTCGCCGCGCAGACGCGCGTCGGCTGGATTCCGGCTCAAGGCCGGAATGACGGCAGTGAGGGGCAGCGCACAAAAATTGCTGTGCCGTGTAGTTCGATTGAACGCGACAGGCTTAAAACTTCGGCGCGGTCAGACCCAGCGCGCGATGGGCGGCGATGACGGTGTTGGCCATCAGCATGGCGATGGTCATCGGACCGACACCGCCGGGAACAGGCGTGATGGCTGCGGCAACGGCGCTTGCCTCGTCATAGGCGACATCGCCCACCAGCTTCGACTTGCCTTCGCCCTTTTCCGGCGCGGGGATGCGGTTGATGCCGACATCGATGACGGTCGCGCCGGATTTCACCCAGTCGCCCTTCACCATCGCCGCGCGGCCGACCGCCGCGACCAGAATATCCGCCGTCTTGCAGATGCCGGCCAGATCCTTGGTGCGGGAATGCGCCATGGTCACCGTGGCATTGGCGTTCAGGAGAAGCTGGCCCATCGGCTTGCCGAACAGGTTCGAGCGGCCGATGACCACGGCGTTGAGGCCGGAAAGGTCTTCGCCGTGAATGCCGCGCACCAGAAGCATGGCGCCGGCGGGCGTGCAGGAAATGAGACCGGTGGCGAGATCGCCGGTCGCGAGCTTACCGGCATTCAGCACGCTCAAGCCATCCACATCCTTTTCAGGCAGGATCGACTGGATGATCTCATCGGAATTGAAGTGCTTCGGAAGCGGCAGCTGCACCAGAATGCCATGAATGGAAGCGTCGGCGTTCAGTTCGCCGACCAGCTTGAGGAGTGCGGCCTGCGTGGTTTCCTCCGGCAGCGTGTGCTGGACGGAGTTGAAACCGCATTGCTTGGCCATCTTGCTCTTGGAGTTCACGTAAGCGTGGCTGGCCGGATCGTTTCCGACGATGACAACCGCGAGACCGGGCTTTACGCCCTTTTCCGCCTCAAGCGCTTCTGCCGATTTGCGGACCGCCTCCGTTACCGAAGCCGCCTTCGCCTTCCCGTCAATCACAACTGCCATGCGTCCTGCTCCTGCTGGGTTACGTAGGCTCCGTATGGTGCCCCCTTCGCAGGAATGCAAGCGAAAATGCGGCGTTTTCAGGCTGTTTTGCGGTAGCCGTCACGGCGATCGGCGTAATCGGTAAGACACTCTCTCAGGAACGCCAGTTCGCGTCGCAATTCCATCAGCTCCTCGGCTTCGGCCTGGGCATGGTCGAAGTCCCCGGCAAGGGCTTCGGCCAGAAGCGGCGGAAGTCCGGAAGAGGCTGGATCAGCCGCCCTGACCGTGCGGTTGCCCATCAGGACCTGCCGCACGCGCTCGTCCAGCGGCATGCCGTCGTCGTCATTGACGGCCTCGCCGTAGTAGTCGGCAAAGCCGTCTTCCTCCGGCTCGATGTTGCCCTCTGCGGCAAGATCCTGCAGATCGTCGAACACAGCCGGCTCGATCGGTTCGAATTCGGAAATATGCAGAGACTCAACCGACGGCTCGACGGAAGATGGAGGTTGCGCGCCCTCTTCGATGAGCAATGCACCTTCCTCTTCCTCGTCATGGCGGCGATAGCTCAGGAGATAAAGACTGCCCAGCAGGCCGATCAATGCACCGCCGCCCGCCAGCAGGGCGGCCTGCGTCAGATCGCGGGTCAATTCTCCGGGGCTTGCCTTCTTCGCCAAACGGGTTTCGACCGCGGGCGTGGCGGAGGCGGACAGGTCGCGGCGTTCGCTTGCCTCGAGATAGGCATTTCGCGCCGTTTCCAGTTCACCCTGCAATCTGGAGAATTCGCCGGGAGCGACACCGAGTTCGTTCAGGCGGTCGAGGTATTTCTTTTGCTCGCCATTGGCGGTCGCGATCTCCTGAGAGATGCGCTTTTCATCCGCCCGCAGGCCTTCCAGCAATTGCCGCAATGCGGGGGCGGCAAGCGCCTGTGCGGCATCCACCGCATTCTGGGCGGCGATGCGGCGGGGGTGTTTCGGGCCGTAATCGACCGAAACCGCAGCAAGCGCCATGCTGGCG
This sequence comes from Agrobacterium sp. P15N1-A, assembly GCF_044626815.1. Taxonomy (NCBI): domain Bacteria; kingdom Pseudomonadati; phylum Pseudomonadota; class Alphaproteobacteria; order Hyphomicrobiales; family Rhizobiaceae; genus Agrobacterium; species Agrobacterium sp. P15N1-A. The sequence goes on from NZ_JBIUPF010000001.1 coordinate 1,019,963, forward strand.
GTCGCATGCTTCTGCCTGATATCCTCAAGCGCCGAAAAACCCACGCCGGCCGGCAGAGGCTTCGCAAAGACATCATTCGGCTTCAGCGCCGAAGCCGCCGTCAGATCGGCCTGAATGGACAATTGCTGCCGGGTGGTTCGCGCCAGATTGTCGTTTACGTCGCGCAGCTGCTGTTCGAGTTGCTGCGCCTCGGCCATCACGGTGTCACCGTGGCGCATCTGGAAACCGTTCAGCGCGGCTTCCGCTTCATCGAGCCTTGTCCGCGCCCTCTCCGTCTCGCGCATGGCGGGCGTCATGGTGCCGGCCTTGCCATCCGCGATGACGCGCATCGAAAGATAATCGGTCAGCCGCATGGCGGTTTCCGGCGTCGCGGCCTTGCCGGTCACGATCAGCGTATTTTCATCCGGGGTCAGTTCCAGCCGGATCGCTTCGCCCACCGCACCGTTCAGCGCCTCCCGCTCGGATAGCGGACGCGCATCCGCACCGGTCAGAAGGTCGAAAAGCAGGCCAAGTTCGCCCTGATTGCGAACGCCGACCATATCGGCGGACTTCAGCTTGAGATCGGCGGTTATCCGGTCGAGCCCGGAGGGTGAAAGCAGGGTACGACGCGCCATCGCCAGAAAGCGGGCGGCATCGGGGGCGTCGTAAGCGGTCTGGGAGACCTCGATCCGGGCCTGCGAAACATAACCGCGAAAGCCAGAATCGACGAGCAGAAGCGGAAGGGCAGCCCCGGCAACGGTGGCGGCGGCGATGCAGCCGGACGTCAGCAGCCGCCGGCAATGTCTGCGCCATTGCGATACGGGCGCAGCGACATCATCCTCGTCAGGGCGGATCGCCATCATGTCCGGATTGTCATCAACCATCTGAAGCCGTCTGCCGCCCTCGGTGCCGCCCGCAACGGGCGACTGTCAAAACCTTACGAGAGGTTAAAGGATCGTGGCAAACAAATGGTTAACGCAACGCCTGCGAGAACGGCCCTCAGCTCTTGCCGAGCGCGATGTGCCAGGGTTCGGCGCAGAGGCTGTAAAGCCAGCTCATGTGAAGCTTGCGAAAAATTTCCGGCATGCCGGCCACTTCCGACGACAGGACCTTGAACAGCGGGCCAACCGCGATGGTGACCCGCGCATTCTCCCGGCTGACGGTGCGGTGCAGCCATGTCTCCTGGTTTTCCTTCAACATTCCCGCCAGCAGAACATCCACCTTAACGCCCGATGCATCCCGGTTCAGCATGACGAAATCGTGCCACGGCGCGTGCGCCCGCAACCTGGCGAGAACCTCGCCGATCTGCGCCGCATCATCTCCCGCCACACCGATACGCTTCGGCACGGCCATATAGGTCAGAAGCGCCATGGTGAAGGCGACGCCATCGATGGGCGCAGGCAGAGGCTCACCCTTCTCGTTGCGCGCGGCGGCCCTCATTGCCTTGCCCTGCGGCAGAAGCAGGCAGCTTTCCAGAATCTGTCGGTAGGCGTTGTCCTTGAGCGAAAGCTTCGCCTTCTCGATGGTGAGAAAGGACAGCATCGTGTGCCCTTCACAGGCAGACGCCCTGCCGCTGACCAATTCCAGCGCCCCATTCCAGTCGAGATCACAGACGCGCAGTCCGTGGATATTCCGTTGCGATTCCGGCCGCGCGAAACCTGACGCGAAACTCATTGCCAACCCCCAAATGCCAAACCCATCGCCACCGATCCGACACATGGCCTGCGGGATGGTGGTTCATGGGTTCGTTATACAGGTGCAGGTTGAATTTAGCTTGAAAGCAATCTCTAGAATGCCTGGGGATGCGGCAAGAGACAATTAACCAGAAGGATGCTCCGCATCCCTTGTCCTGCCGACGCCCCTCGCCTCCTGGTCGTCAGTGGCTTGGCGCCGCTTCTTTCCCGGCTTCGGCCTTCTCGCCCTCGACGAGCTTGACCGAACGGGGCGTGCCATTGCCGTTCTGCTCGCGGATGTCGGCTTTCGAAAGGTAATCGAGCTGTTCGATCAGCACATCCTCGACCACTTCGTCATCTAGCCTCTTGTTCAGCCCCTCGCGGATGCGCTGCTTGAAGGCTTCGGGATCGAAGGTGGAAATATTGGCGATATTGACCATGGAAGAACCCGCAAGCAGCGTGAACAGTTCATCGGTCATCAGTTGCGTTGCCGGCAGCTCGATCTTCGCCATCTTTGTTTTGTCGACGCGCAGCGAAATACGGCTGAGGAAATAGCCGTTCACCCCGCCATCATTGATGACGGGGATAGTGATGCTTTCGCCCTTGACCAGTTGCAGATTGGCCTTTTTTGCCCCCGCCTCATCCGGCGCGGGCGCCGTCGCCAACTGGACGGAGAAATACACCGCGCCGAGCGTGACGGCGCAAACCCAGACGCCGGTGAGAAGAAGCTTCAACATCAGGAGGCTGCGCCGTACATGAACTGTTCCTGCGAATAGGTGCCGTCCGTATCGGCTTCCTGGATGGCGTTCTTCAAGAGGTCCGCGACCGCGCGAACCGCATTCAGATGCGCCTCGACGCGGCTGGCATTGGTGGCGAGCTTGGACTTGATGCCCTTGACCTGCTCCATGTAACCGGCGGCGATTTCCTCGCGCGGGGTATCGCGGAACAGCATCGTCAGCTCATAAAGGCAACGGCTCTTATGGGCGTTGGAGACCTTGAAGTCGAACTTGGGGTCCTTACCGATATTCTCGTTCTCATTGTCGATGATGACTTCAAGGCGGCCGAGAACGGATTGGATACGGTGGTCGTTCGACATAAGGTCCATGCTTGTCTCCTCGTTAAGGTTTTTCATTCTCAAGCCTCGTCCGTTTTCTCATTGGAAACGCCGAGGACCTGCCGCTCGAACTCCGCCACCATCCGAATTGCAGCATTATTGTCTTTTTCATTCATCGATACGTCGGTAATGCCTTTGCTTTCAGCTTTCCGAAGCGCATCCTTGTAAGCCTGTTCCGCGATGCCGACGCCGCCATTTCTGGAAATCGTGTCGGCAAACTGTTCGGCCATCATGCTCTTCCAGATCTCGCCGGCATTGCCCTTGCCGTAAACTTCCTCGCTGTCTTTCGGCAGCATGTTGGCCACGAAGGTCTGGAGCACCGAGGCTTCATATTTACGGTATGTTTCCGGGATTTCGGTGCGGGCCGCACGAATATTGGTGTCGCCGAGACCAGCCTTCGAGGAGGCGCCATCGAGCATGTCGACCGCGGCGCCAAAGCCCTTGCCGGCATCGGCAAGACTGGTTGCGGCAAAAGCCGCCTTGTTCGCCTTGAGTTTTTCCTGGGCGACCTGAACTTCCTGGGGGTCCGCAGCGCGAACCACATCCATCACCAGATCACTTATCACCGATATCGCCACGTCCAGATCTCCCGAGCTGACGAATGGACGGCACAGAAAGCCGACGCATCCGCTCAATCAAGAAACATCGCCGGAGACGTCCTCAAAAACGCCCGCGATGCAACAATGGGACAGACTATGGATCGCCAACCTTGCTGGAGGCTGGTGTGTGGGAAACATTCGTAATTTCTAACAAATCATAGATTGCATTATCGTCGGCCTCGCGGTCCTCAAGATCGCGCGCAAGATGCATCCTGTCCTCCAGCCGGTCAGCCTTGGTCTTTTCCTTCAGGACCTTGTTTTCCTGAAATTGCTGCACGCCTTCAAGCTGGCGGTCCTGGACGACGAGACGGCCGTAGCGGTCCGAATAGTGCCGGGAGAATGTCTGGTGCACCGGTTCCATGGAACTCATGGCTTCCAGCACGTTCTCCATGGATTGCGCAACTTCCGCCCGTGTGCGGGTGGTATCGGCCAGTTCCACCTCGGCCATTTTTTCCATGTGCCGCTGGACGGTTACCAGACGCTTGAGTTTGGCCGAGCGCTTGTCCGAAGCCACCGCATTTCCCCCGATCAAAAGCCGATGAAGACCGGGCCGAAACCATCCACGAATTGCCGGATGAGGGCCGCAATCGACAAATAGAGCATGAAAAGACCACCCGCGAGAACGAAGGGTGTCGAGATAAAGAAGACCGGAATCTGCGGCGCGAGCTTGTTGATGAGACCGACCGCGACGTTGAACATCAAGCCGTAAATCACGAAGGGGCTGGCAAGCCGAAGCATGATCGAAAAGGAGGCCCTGAGCGTGTCGGTCAGCGTAATCAGCATCTTCTGGCCGCTGATCAGCGCGCCGACCGGCGTGGCGGTGTAGGAATCCACCAGCGCCTTGAGGACGATGTGGTGGAAATCGAATATGAACAGCACCAGCAGGCCGCCGAAGGTGATGAAGTTGGATATCTGGTTTTCCTGCACGTCTTCGATGACATCGGCACCGCCCGGCGCACTGAGACCGATGGAAGCGCCGATGAGCGCACCGGTGAACTGGAAACCGAGGGTGTAGAACCGCGCGATCAGGCCATACATCGAACCGATGACGACCTCGGTAAAGATGAGGCCGACGACCGTGCCCTGGCTCGCGCCGGAAACTTTCGGATAAATCGTGTCCCACAGCACGGGCAGAAGCGCCATGGACACCGCGACGCACAGAAGCATGCGAATCTGCGGCGAAATGCGCGAGCTTGAAAAGCCCGGCATGGTCATGAAGCATGCGCCGATACGGCAAATGGCAAGGAACAATGCAATGATTGTCCCCTGCGGGTCGGTTATCATGAAATGGCGCCCAGAATCTTGATCTCGAGACCCTTGGCCAGTTCCACATGCGAAAGAACCGGCAGGGTCGCAAAGAGTCGCTCGATAATCATGCGCACATAGGACCGCGTTTCCGGCGAGGTTACAAGGACAAAGGGCAGGCCGCGATCCATGAATTCACGGATAACTTTGGATGCCTGCTCGGAAAACTCCTCGAGATGGCGCGGATCGATGTCGAATTCGACGATTTCGCCCTTCTGGTCGCGCTTCAGCGCCTGATGGAAGACCATGTCCCACTTGTTGCCGAGACGCAGGACACGCAACACGCCATTGTCAGCCAGATCGCCGCAGAGCTGCTGCGACATGCGAACGCGGACATGCTCGACGATCTGCTCGGTCTTGCGCACATGCGGCGCAAGTTCGGCGACGGCTTCGAGAATGAGATGCAGGTTGCGGATCGATACGCGTTCGGCAAGCAACAGTTTCAGCACCGCCTGCAAGCCGGAATAGGACATGTGCGACGAGCAAATCTCGTCGGCCAGCTTCTTGTATTCGGGATCTAGCCTGTCGATGAGAATTTTCACGTCCTTGTAGGACAGGAGCTGCGGCAGGTTGTTGCGGATGACTTCGCTCAGATGCGTCAGCACCACGGAGACGTTGTCGATCGGATGGAAGCCTTCGCGCTTCAAATCCTCGGTGAAGGTTTCGAGAATCGATACGGCGGGCATGCCGAAAGCGGGTTCGCGAATTTCGTCGCCGGGAATGCTCGGCTTGCGCCCTGCCCCGGTCACGACAAGAACGTCGCCAACGCGCAGGTTGCTGGACGCGATGGTCGTGCCGTGAACGCGGATCTGATAGGCTTTTTCGGGGATCATGATGTCGTCGGAGACCTTGATCTCCGGCACGACGAAACCGTATTGGGTCGCGAATTTCTTGCGCATCTTGCCGACGCGGAAGGCCAGTTCCTGATGCGCCCCGAGAAGGCGGGTGGAAACCTGCTTGCCGAGCGCCAGTTCGATCTCGGCCGTCTTCAGCACCTGCTTGACCGAATCCTTTTCCGCCTCGGTGGTCTGGAGAACCTTGTTTTCCTCTTCCTGACGCCGCAGCGCGCTTTCTGCCTCCGCCTGGCGCGGAATATACCAGCTGCCGAAGGCCATGATGCCACCGAGGAAGATGAAGGGCAGGAAGGGAAGGCCCGGAATGATGGCGAGCAGTCCCATCAGCATGGCCGAAACCATCAGCGCGCGCGGGTAACCGCTGAGCTGGTTGACGACCGCCTGGTCCGTCGAGCCGGCAGTACCGCCGCGCGAGACCAGGAGGCCGGCGGCCAGCGATACGATCAGGGCCGGAATCTGCGAGACGATGCCGTCACCGACCGAAAGCTTGACGAAAACGTCGGCCGCTTCGCCAATGGGCATGCCATGGCGGAAATAACCGATGATGATGCCGCCGAAAATATTGATCGCGGTGATGATGAGGCCGGCAATGGCGTCGCCACGCACGAATTTCGAGGCGCCGTCCATCGAACCGAAGAAGGAGCTTTCCTCTTCCAGCTCGCGGCGGCGGCGCTGCGCTTCCTTCTCGTCGATGATGCCGGCGGACAGATCCGCATCGATCGACATCTGCTTGCCGGGAATGGCATCCAGGGTGAAACGGGCGCCGACTTCGGCGATACGCGTCGCACCCTTGGTGATGACGATAAAGTTGACGGTGATCAGGATCAGGAAGACGATCAGACCGATCACGAAATCGCCGGACATGACGAGGCTGGAGAAGCCCGCAATCACGCCACCCGCCGCCGTCGGCCCTTCATTGCCGTGGGAAAGGATAACGCGCGTCGTCGCAATGTTCAGCGACAGGCGGATCATCGTCGCGATCAGCAGCACGGTCGGGAAGGACGAGAAATCCAGCGGCCGCTGAATCCAGAGCGCCACCATGAGGATGAGGACCGAAAGCGCGATCGAAAAGGCCAGACCGATATCCACCAGCATGACCGGAATGGGCAGGAAGAGAACGCAGAGGATCGCCACGATGCCCAGTGCGAAACCGATGTCACGCGTGCTCGGACTGACCTTGGGCAGGGAGATGACTGGTGGTTGCGCCATGAATTCGTCCTGTCTCTTCATGAGAAGGGCGACGGAAAAGCCGTCGCACGGTTCCGTAGCAACGGTTTTCGAAAAGCGCACGCAATTCGGCCCGATGCTTCAGCCTATCCCTAGCGGCTGAAGCTTGCGCGAAAATGGCATCTACAGCGGACGCGTCAGAAGCCGGACTGGATGCGGGAAAAGACGAGATTGGAAAAGAGCGATATCTGCGCGCCCACGAAGGGGGCGGCAACGCCGAGCACGAGCATGATCGTGACGATCTTGGGAACGAAGGTCAGCGTCATTTCCTGAACCTGGGTCAGGGCCTGAATGAAGGCGATGACGACACCGACGATCATGGCGGCGAGAACCGCGGGACCAGCCGCGACGAGAACCGTCCAGACAGCCGCCTGCATGATGTCAAGCGCATCGGCCTCGTTCATCGTCGCATCCTCAATCCGGAAAGGCGGCGTCATGCCGCCTCTTCAATGTCAGGAACCGGTCGCGCTATCCGAATCGGTTCCGCTATCAGATGTACTCGTAATCGGGCCGTTGGAGAAGGTCACGCCGGCCTGCAGCAGCACCTTGTCACCAGCTTCGGTGATGGCGACAACGCCGTCCGAATAGACCTCGACTTCCTTCACCACGCCGGTGACGGTGTCGTCGGCGCTCTTGACCGTCTTGCCGACCAGATCGGAGGCACGCGTCAGGGCTTCCGCCTGCAACATGCTTTTCAGATGGGTGTTGGTCTTGATGGTCTGCTCGACCTGCGAGAAGCTTGCGAGCTGCGACATCTGCTCGCCGGCATCCATCGGGCTGGTCGGATCCTGGTTCTTCATCTGGGCGATGAGGAGCTTCAGGAAGCTGTCGTAGTTCAGCGACGCCGCGCTGCTGTCGGAGCTGCTTGCCCCGGCATTGGCCCAGGGATTTGACGCTGCCGAAGTGACTGCATCTACCGCCATGGTGCGATCTCCTTGCGAATCTGTTCGATCGTTGCGGGGGTCATTTCCTGATTGTTGAGGATTTTTTCCTCGATCGGGTAGAGACCGCGAATGGCCTTCAGCGCTTCGAAAGCCTTGCCCGAGGCAACCAGCCCGTCGATCCGCTTGAGTTCCGCCAGAACCTCGTCATGCTGGAAGCAGTTCAGCAGCATGCTGACCGACTTGCGGAACATGTTGGTGGACTGTTCGCGCCCTTCCGGGTTGATAAGGATCATCTGCGCGATGAAATAAAGCTGCCTGAGAGGCGTCGTCGCCTGATCGGGCTGCAGAACGTGGTTTTCAAGCAGGAACGTGACATCGTTCAGGAATTCGAGCGCCACCTTGCGATCCACACGCAGAACCGCGCCGTTGATAAAAATCTTTTCGCCCGATTTCAGCGAAATCCGAAGTGTACTTTTCATTTCAGTCCATCCCTGATGATGGTTGTCACGTCAATTATGCCCTGGAAATTCGTCGACTGACGTTTCCGGATCAGTTCGCACTCTTTCAATATCCAGATCGCGATGGAAATCAGATTGGCCCTGAGCTCCATGGCAAGCTGGTTGTCGGGTTGCTTGAGATCCTCAATGAAGCGGATCCAGACCCTTCGAGTGTAAAAAAGCGCTTCGATCGTGTGGCGCTGCGAAGAGGAATCCCTTGCCTCCACCAGAAGGTCGATCGATTTTGTCAACGCCTGCCGCTCGCGATCCTTCGCGTTGGCGACACCATCCTCCATGATTTCGGCGTAGGAAAACTGGTACATTCATGTATCCTTTATCTGCCGCCACCCCTGTTCATCAGAGGTAGTTCACCAGACTCATTTTTTGCAGACGCGACGTGAGGCTGTATGCGATTTCAATCTGCTGCTGCAGCAGATCGAGGCGGGTCTTCGCCTCGTAGGTATCGATCCCCTCAATATCCAGCAGATGCGTTTCGATGATCTTCTTCTGGGCTGCCAGCGAATCATTGGCCTTCGAAACGCGGCTTTCGGAAAGGCCGAGCTGGCTTTGCTGCTGGTTCAGGCCACTGATGGCGGTTCCGATATTGGTCACCGATTTGGTCGCCACCATTTCGCGAACGCCGCTATCCACCTTTTCATCGAGGAAGGTCATCGACGTCATCGCCGTCAGTGCAAAATAACGCATGCCCTGCGAATTGCTGTTGCTGGAGGTTTCCACGACCTCGTTCTGGCTGATGCGGCTCGTCATGTTGGTGTCGCTCGCCTTGGAGCCGAAAGTCGTCCAGAAATCGTAGTTCTGGCCGGCCGTCAGGCTGCTGTGGGGCGGGTTCGTTACCGTCGTGGTGCCGTTGAACACACCTTCGATATGGGTCATGAAGGCTTCGGCCTGGGTTTTCGACAGGCCGGTGATGTCCCCAACCGCCGGCGTCTGCGCCGCCATGAATGCGTTCAGCTCGGTCTCATAGGCTTCCTTCAGGGGAGACCCTTCAGCGAAATAGTCATCGACGGGCTTCACATCCGTATTGATGCCGGAAAACAGAAACTCGCCATTGACCGCCGTGTTGGCGAAGCTGGTGAAATTGTTGAAGGCATTCGAAATGGTTTTGGCAACCGTCGTCAGCGTCGGCGCTTCGCTGCTGGTGTTGGGGACAAGAACCTTCTGAATTTCCTGCGCGGCCTGCGCCATGCCGTCCAGCGCCGTCTGCGAGGATTTGAGGCGTTGCGTTGCAATCGAATTGACGCTGACGAGCGAAGAAATGCGGTCGATATCGCGATTGAGATCGAGGCTGCGGGCGGTGTTGGCGCCCAGCGTCACGCCGAGATCGGCATGCTTGCCCGTCGTCAGCTCGGTATTGAGATTGGTCATCTCGAGCTGAGCCTTGAGGATGGTGCTGCGCATGCTGTTCTGCATCGCCAGCGATGAAATGAATGACGTTTTCATCGTTTACCTCACCATGTCCATCAGGGACTTGAGCATTTCATCGACGGTCGTTACCAGTTTGGTCGCGGCCTTGTAGGATTGCTCGATATCCATGAGCAGCGACAGTTCCTCATCCAGGCTGACCGCCGTATTGTTCGAATAGGACGTGGCGGAGCGCTCATAAAGCGCGCTTTTCGCTTCGTTCGCAGAAGTCGCGCCGGAACGTTCCTGTTCGAGCCAGCCCATCGAGTTGGTGCCGTATTTCAGGATGCTGGTATTCGTATCGATACGTGTCGACGCGGCAAAATTCATGGGCGCGTCGAAAGCAGTAACATAGCTGCGGATCAGTTCGGAGAAACCGGTTCCCCCCGACGCTGCGGTATTGATCACGTAATCGGTACCGTTGATACCGCCGTCGCGCAACAATTCCGGATTGCCACCTTTGGAAATAATTAACGCCGGGTTGACGGTAATGCTGGCCGCGAGCCCGGGAGAGACAATCCCGTCTGCCGGAATGGTCGTCGCCGCCGGCGAGCCGTAGGTGAAGAGACCCGGCATATCCGGCAGGCCGCTGGTCGCGTCGGCCGGCTTTTCCGCAAACATGGTGATGAGGCCGCGGGCGATTTCGTCGAGCTGGCTCTGCATTGTCGGCGCCAGATCGTCGCGAACCTGCATCAGGCCCTGAAGCGACCCCTCAGACGTCGTGTTGCTGCCGCTTCCTGCCTTCAGTGCTACGCCATCGACATAGATTGCGTTGCCCGTGGTCGTCGCATCAAAGCCCGGCTGCGTCTTGAAGGTGACGCTGCGCGGTACGATTTCGAACAGCGTCGCACCATCCGTCGTATAAAGCGCCACATCGTTGTTGGGACGATTGACGACATTGATGCCGATGATGGAGGAAATATCCTTCAGAAGCGTCTCGCGCTGATCGAGAGCGTCGCTTGGATCGCCGCCGATCGCCGTCTGCGCCTTGACCTCGTTATTGGCTTCCTCGAACTTCGCAAGCAGCCCGTTCAGCTTGTCGACCTGAAGGGCGATTTCCTTGTCGGCGCGCAGACGCATCGCCTGCAATTCGTTCGAGGCCTTGTTCAGGGAACTGGCGACATCGGTAGCCGAGGTAACGGCCGTTGCGGCCAGAGCGGCATCGCTCGGCTTGGCGGCGTAAGCGTCCAGGCTCTTCAGCAGTTCCTTCATGTAGGTGGCCGGCGAACTCTCATAATCGTTGCCGCCGAAAATGCTCTTCATTTCCTCAAGACCGGTCAGAACCGTGCTCTGGCCGGAAGCGAGAGAAGAGCTGGAAATCGTCTGCCTGAGAAGACTTTCATTCTGGGCACGGCCGTTGGAGACGATACTCGCTCCAGCCATGGTCGTGCCGAGAATGGCGGTTCGCTTGACGTAGTTAGCATTGCCGACATTGGCAATGTTCTTGGAGGTAACGTCCGTCTGCTTACCTGTATTATTGAAAATCGACTGCGCAGTATTCATTGCTGACGTGAGCGACATTCATCTGTCCTCGTGAGAAGTATTATCTCTTCAGATTGATCAGGACGTCCATCAAATCCGATCCAGTCTGGAAGACTTTCGAATTCGCTGTGTAGATACGCTGGGATTCAATCATGTCGGTGAGTTCGCTGGCGATATCGACGTTCGAGCCTTCCAGCGCGCCCTTCTGGATGTAACCGAAGCTACCCGTCTGCGCGAAGCCGATGGTGACGACACCCGACTCGTTGCTCGGCAGATAGACGTTACCGTTCTGCGGGCTGAGATTGTCGACGCTCGGCACCGTGGCCAGCGCCAGCTGGTAAATGTTGCGGCGACCGCCATCCTGATAGACCGCCGTTACCACGCCATCCTTGCCGATTTCCACATCCTTGATCTGGCTCGGGCCATTGCCGTCCAGAACTGCAGTGCCAGGCGTAAACTTGGTCGAGAACTGCGTCATTTCAGACAGGTCGATGTTGATCGCCTGTGCCACGCCGCTGACCTGGTCATTGATCGTAATCGATTTATCCGAGGTGGGGGTGAGCTTGTTGGTCGCAGGATCGAATGTCAGTGTGACACTTTCCTGAACAAGGTCAGTTATTGGCGTCGCCGTATAGGGGAAACCGCCATTCGTCGACTGATCCTGACGATAAACCGCTACTTCCCAGGTATTGTCGCCGGTCTTGGTATAGTAGAAATCGTAAAGCACCTTAGCGCCACCGCTATCGAATGCCGTAAGCGAGGTCTTGTTACCGAACGTCGCAGTTGCGGAGTTGGTGCCTGGAAGCGATGCCGCCGCTACAGCCGTATCGCCACGATTAAGGTTGGCCGGGAAGCTGCCCTGCGTGGAGGGCGATGCCGTCAGGCCGAAATTATTGACGTTGATGGCTTCAAGACCCGTGAAGCCATTGACGACAGCCGCCGGCGGGTTGGAACCATAGGGGTAACCCATCAGCTGGAAGCCCGCCGCATTCTCCAGATATCCTTCCGCGTTCTTCACAAAGGAACCGGCGCGGGTGAGGTAAGGCGTGCCTGCACCATCCTGAACCACGAAGAAGCCGTTGCCCTGAATGGCAAGGTCGGTGCTCGAGGTGGTGTAGGAGAGGTTGCCCTGCTCCGAAATGCTGTAGCGAACGTTGGACTGCACGCCGCCGGACGCGTAGCTGCCCGACGAGGAGGGCAGAACGAGCGAGGAGAACGACGTCGATGCGCGCTTGTAGCCGGTGGTGCTTGCGTTGGCGATGTTGTCGCCCACGGTGCCCAGCTTGTTCGCCTGCGCATTCATGCCGGACACACCGGTTCGCATAGTGCCGAAAATACTCATTCAAAAACCCTCGTGGTCATCTTTCAGGGAGAAGGTAAAGCGTTTGGCTTGCGTGAAGCTGTCGGAAATACCGCGTTTGAAAAAGACCACGCGGGTCAATGAAAATCATTGCCAATCAATGCTGTAGCCGAGGAAACGTTTGGAATCGACCGGATCGTAGCCAAGCTTCTTGCGCAGCTTCTTGCGCAGCTTGCTGATGTGGCTTTCGACAACGTTTTCTTCGACGTCGTCATCGAAGATGCCGTAGATGGCATTGAAAATCTGCGCCTTGGAAACGCGGCGTCCGCGATTGGCGATCAAATATTCGAGGATGCGGCGCTCGCGGCGCGGCAGGGGGAACACTTCACCACCCACTTCCGGGTCGCGGCCGTCGGAGAAAACCCGGATCGGCCCGGCATCGGTGAAGTTCGAGATGACCTGCAATCGGCGACGGATCGCCGCCGCACGTGCAAGGATTTCACGGGGGTGCACCGGCTTGCGCACAACATCGTCGACGCCGCTGTCGAAAAGCGCCAGCGTCGATTCCAGCGAGGGCTGGTCGCTAACCGCGATCACCGGGGCCGTCGTGCGATCCCTGATCGCCTTCGGCAAAGAAAAGCTCCGGTCGCCCTGGCCGATCAGGAAGGCTTCCACAGCCGCAAGATCGCTTTCCGCCGCCGTCGAGACCCACTCCCCGAATTCGACCGGATCGAACCCGGTCGAGGGAATGCCCTCACGCCCAAATAGAGATGTATAGCCGTCTTTAACGAGCTCGCGCTCATCAACCACTACGATCATTCGTCCGCCTCCGAATCAGTGTGGTGTTTTCCAATGTGGCATTGGTACGAATCGGGCGATTCACGGACAACTGTAGGAAATCATCGATAGATATTAATAATTGATTAACCATTTTGTGCCGATTTGATCTACATATAGTGGGTGTTAACCATATATGGCACAAAATTTTTGTGTAGAAATTTCAAAATTCCGAAAAAACCGCTTGAAATGCCTTTTTTCGATCAATCTATCGCCACATTTCAAAATACGAGTCCTGGGATGCCTGAAAGCAATTTCAGGTTGTCATCCGTCGCAGAAATTTTTCGCGTTGGCGGTCCATTTCCCGTAGCCCGTCGCTACCAGATTGGCGATGACACGGCAGACATATTTCTTCTGCGCCGGGTCATTGTTGGGGCCGGCATGATAACGGGCGACTGCCATGGTCCAGGTTTCATGTCTGTTGTGAAGGTTGCGCAGAAACATGGCGGCATATTCCACATTGCGGCGCGGATCGAACATTTCCCGCGCGGATGCGAAGTTTTCGCCATGGAAATAATGATTTATCTGCATGCATCCGAGGTCGATCAGCTTTGCGCCGTTGCGCTTCGCCGCCTCAAAAGTGGTCAAAGCCTCCTCGGTGGAGGAGGCAAATACCGGTTTTCCCTCGATATTCATGGCATTAGGGTCGAGCCGCCCCTTGCGGCCCGTTTCGGTCAGCCCCACCGAATAGAGAATTCCCTCCGGCACGCCATATTTGCGTGCCGCCGACTGGATCTCTCTTTCACAGACACCTGACGTTGCCGAAGCGGACGCGTTCTCAGAGGTAGACGCCATTGTCAGCAGAAGAGCGGGCAGAGCCAGGAGCGCCATCCATGCCTTCATTATGCACCCCCAAATTATCGCCATTGCCTTGCCGGTCGCCCCGTGCTCCGGACTCGTCACGGTTGCGCCCGGCGGCGGCCTGCTGACCCTGCTGCTGCGCCTGCTGATTTTGCTGATTGTTGCCCTGTGTGCCCGTTTGGTCACTCTTGTCGGAAGAAGCGATGCTGATGGTGATGTTATCGACCGTCAGACCCTGCGCCTTGAGGCCATCGAGGATGCTCTTGCTGTCTTCCTGGAGCTTTTTATAGGCCGCAACACTCTCCACCGTCATGTGAACGGCAAGCTCGTCACCGGCAAGACGCAGCGACATTGTCACCGATCCAAGCTCGATCGGCGTCATATGCAGCTTCAGCGTATGGACGACCTTGCCGGTGCTGCTCTGGGCCGCCGCATTGGAGAGCGAAGAACCCGGCTGCATGGCGCTCACCCATTCCGGATCATTGACGATCAGGCCGGTCAGGGCCGAAGCGTTGGTCGAGGGCGCCAGGCCGATGAAGCGCCGCGAATCGAGAACCGTTATGGTGTCAGCCGCCTTGCCGGTGCTTTCGCGTGCATCGAACTCGACACGGCCTTCACGCTGAACGGTGCTCATGTCCAGAGCCCGGGCCGCGCCTGAGCGCGGAGACGAAAAACGGAATGCCGAGGCATCGCCCTCATTTTCCGAGGCCGAGCCCGCCTCGTTACCGGCTGGTGCGATCCCTGTCGGCATGTCCTTGACCGAATGCTCGACCTTGCCCCGGACAGGTTCAGCACGGTCCGATTTCACCGTGTCGGCCTTGCCGGCAATCGCCTGTGCAATTTCCTCAAGCGGTGTCTTGGCCGTCGCCATATCGGCGGCATTGGCCGTCACCAGCTGCAGTTCCGCCAGCTTCGGATCGATCGTATCGTCCGTCACCTTGGCGTCCTTGTCGGCGTCGTCCCTGAGCTTCTTGCCGGTCTTGCCATTTTCCGGCGTGGTGCGGGCCGTTTTCACCGCGCTCTGAAACTCGGCCACCGTCTCCTGGGCACGACCTTCGCCGGCATGCTCGTTGACGATCACATTGAGAAATGTTGCAGGCCGCTTGACCGGGACATCCATCTTTTCCGCCTCGCCATCGGGCTGCGCCTGCTGTTCTTCAGCCGGGTTCTCGTCCTGTTGACGCCGCGAATGCAGCGCCTGCGGCGGGCGCTCGTCCCGAACCGTGGAAAGGGCATCGCCGAAACTGCCGCCCTTGGCGTCGTCCCTGGCATTGGCGCTGCCGGCGCGCGGATCGGATGGCGGCGCATTCATTATCGCGTTGATGGTTGCGTCGATCATGGTGCCCCCTCGCCTTTCTTCAACAGGCTGTCGATTTCATCGAGCTTGCTGCGACCGCTCGTCACGAGTTGCCGCACGTTGTCGCCCTCGTCGTCAGCCTTCTGGGTTTCGACCCGCCATATGCTCCTTGCATCGGCAGCGTTCGCTTCGTTTTCGGGCGCATTCCGCCCGGTGTCCTTCGTGGCCGCAGTGTCGGCCTCGACACCGGACTGCGGGGAAGGAGGACGAACCACCTGCTCGGCAATCGCCCTTGCCGCCTCCCGCAAGGCCCTGTCCCGATCCGAAAGCTGCGCTTCGGGAATCTGCCCTATTGTTTCGATTGCGCTCACCACATCGGGCGTGCCGATGTTGGAAAGGCTTTCATAGAGATTTGCCTGTACTTCCGGCTCACCCGGCAGCGCAGGAGACAGTGCCTTCGCCTTCAACGCCGCCATGCGCGCCAGCGAATCCTTGCCGCTGATCGCCGCGAGGCGGGAAAGCCGCAGATAGGCTTCCTTTTGCCTCTCGGTATCCATCATAGCGAAGGTTTCCTGTATCGCCTCCTCGCCGATGGAATCGGCGCGCTTGACCACCAGCGAGACCAGAAGGTCCGCGAACTGGCTGGCATAGGGCGAATGCAGGAACCGTCGCGCATAACGCTGCGCATAATCGACGCCGCGTGCCGCATCGCCGTCTTCAACCGCGATGGCGAGCGAACGGCGCAATGCAGCCTCCTCGACGATGGTGCCCGGCGCTTCGAGCCGGGCGATATCGTAAAAACCGAGTGCCGCCAGCGGATCGCGCGGGATCGTCACATTGCCGCCGATCAGCGCCAGATAGGCGCCGATCCGCTTGCCGCGATATTCCGGCACCATGGCCGCAATGCTCTGCGCGACGAGCGTTCCCTTGCCGGAGAGGTATTTGCGCAGGATATCGGCGACGCGGCTGTCGAAATTGCCATCCACATCGCGCGCGACCAGCAGTTCCAGCGTGGCCGGATTGCCGCCGCTCATCGCATAGATGAGCGCCGCATCGACATTGCGCGGATCCTTGAAGATCGCCGAAGGCGCGCTCTTCAGCCGCTCGTCGATGGTCTGGAGTAGAAATCGCTGCATTTCCGAAGCGGAATGATCGCCCATGGCGACCGAATCCTGCACGAATTGCAGGGAGCGCAGCATGGCATAGGGCATGAGATTGTCTTGCGACTGCGAAAACGCCCTGCCGGGCTCGGAGCCGAGGCCGCAAAGCGTCGCCGCAAGAAGAAGCCAGCGTTTCGAGGTTTTCGTCACACTCACCCCCGATCGGCCTCAAGCAAAATTTCGATGCGGCGGTTGGCGTCCGCCAGAGGGTCCGCTGGCACCTGCAATCTGCGATCCGCAAAACCCGAGACCTGCTTTACCCGCTCTTCCGACAGGCCGCCGCGCACCAGCATGTAATAGGCGCTGTGAGCGCGATCCATGGAAAGCCGCCAGTTGTCGTTGGCCTCGCCCTTGAACTGCCGTCCGTCGGTATGGCCGCGTATCACCACGCTACCACCGCGCTCCTGAAGCAGTTTGCCGATTTTTTCCATGACCAGAACCATTTCACGCCGGGGAACGGCCGATCCGATATTGAACATCGGCGTTTCCGTCTGGTCGGAAATGGTGAGCAGCAATCCGCCTTCGGCCGGCGTCACCACCAGACCTTCGGAAAGCTTGCCGGTAATGCCGGATATCTGCTTCTCGATCTCCTCGCGCAGCGTGTCGGCCTTTTCCCACTCGGCATCGCTGGCCTTTTGCTCTGCATCGCTCGCCTGGCGCGGCTCATCCGGCTTTGGCTGCGCAAGCGCTGCCTGCTCGGCGGCATCCGGACGCTGCTGCGGCACAACGGCGGCGACTTCCATCGGCTTGCCGTCTTCCGCCTTGTCGGCCGGTGTCTCGGACGCCTTTAGTGCGACCGCCTGAGCGTTTTCGGCCGCATCCTCCTGCTTGTTCTCGGCAACTTGCTGCTGTTCAACCGGTTTCTGCGGCTGATCGGCGCGGGTGATTTTCACCTGCTGGGTCCAGAAATCTGGATCGAACGGATCGCGATAGGCTTCACCGCCGCTAGCGCCCGTCGCCGGGCCGGAATCGGCGGCGCCGCCCTCGCCCTTGGCGCTGACATTGGCCTGCTGACCCACCTGCTGGGCGATTTCCGCCAGCACGGAATAGGGATTTTCGAAAAAGTCCGCTTCGGAGAAGTTCGACTGTTCACCGGTCTGCGAGGTCAGGTCTTCGCCCGTCGCCGCGGCCGAGCCTTTGGTGACCTTTTCCGCCTGGATGTTGGACTGGTCCTTCTTCTGGACGCCCTCTTCCTTGTCCACCGGCTTTTCCAGCCCCTTGGACGAGGGTTTCTCATCGGACAGCTTGATCGGGTTGAAGTAGCTGGCGACCGAGGCCTTGGTTTCCTCGTTGGCGGCATTGACCAGCCACATGACGAGGAAGAACGCCATCATCGCCGTCATGAAGTCGGCATAGGCGATTTTCCACGCGCCGCCATGGGCGCCGTCATGCCCGCCCTTGTGGCGCTTGACGATGATGATCTCGTTTTTACCGTGGTGGTGATTTTCGCCTTCACTCATTTCATCACCTTGCGAAGACTGGACGCCCAGGCGGACATGCGCGTCACGAACACGCTTTCACCCAACTCGACGGAAAGATCGATATCGGTGGTCTCGGTAAATTTCATCGTTTCTTCTTCAAAGCCCGGCTGTATCTTCAGCCGCTCGAACAAATCTTTCGGGCCTTTCACGACAAGCGTGACCCCTTCTCCGTCCGGCATGGCGCTACGCACCACATCCGCCAGCGCCGAGACCGCCTTGAGCGACAGCTTTTCCGTCAGGACCGGAGCAAGGATATTGGCGGTCTGTTCGCTGAGATTGGCCGCAATCGCGTCGATACCCTCGCGCAGACCATGGGACAGGGTAGCCGCGATTTCTTCGAGGTGCCCCGAACGCAGGGCCTCCAGCTCGGCCGCATGGGCAGCGATCAGCTCCTCCCGCTCCGCCTGCATCTTCTCGGTGATCTCGCGGGTAGCATCTTCGCGGCCACGGTCATAGGCCGCCTGTTTCTCGCTCTCCACATCGACGGGAGCAAATTCGTCGAAACCGGAAGCGCCATCGGCAAAACCGGACAGGAAATCCGTATCGGCCAACGGGTCGCCGAAGGCCTGCGCCGCCGGTTGCGGTTGCGCTTCACCGAAGTCCTTGAGAAACCGTGCAATGGACGCGCTCATGCCTGCCCCCGGCAAAACAGGAGAAAGGAGCCAGACATGTTTCGTTGCCCGCGCGAATCGCAAAAGCCTCGCCGCATTTCCGGACGGAAAACCGGGGTCCACTTTTCCTGGAAATGCTCTAAGCCGTTTGGCGGCACCACCGTCATCCTTGCTACCCTGCCCGTCTCTTCCACGTTTCCGGCCGGATCACGCCATGCGATCCGCCCCATATTGACCCGACGTTAGGTGTTCAAACTTGTGCGAGGATGAAGGCGGGCTCGATCAGGAAGCCTGCGCCCTTTCATCCCCGCGCGCCCACGCCGGCCAGACCCGTTACTTGAAGAGCTGGAGGATATTTTCCGCATTGGCGTTGGCGATGGAGAGCGCCTGGATGCCGAGCTGCTGCTGCGTCTGCAACGCTTTCAGCCTGGTCGATTCCTCGTTCATGTCGGCATCGACGAGACGGCCGATGCCCTTGTCGATCACATCCATCAGGCTGGAAACGAAGTTGTCCTGCATGCTGATGCGGCTCTGCAGCGAACCCAGGCTGGAAGCCGTGCTGGTCATCGCCTCAAGCTGCCCGTCGACGAAGGACATCATCATGTCGATGGCGTCTGCATCGGTATAGGTGGTGCCGCCGCCGGCAAAACCGCCCATGGCCGCGGCAACGACATCGAGATTGCCGAGATCGAGGGTGGATACGGAAAAACCGAGGGAACGATCGGCGGAAGCCGTTCCGCTGCCGGTATCGTAAAACCAGTCGTTGCTGCTGGTGTCGCGATAGGCGGGAGAAACGGTGGTGCCGCCGCTCGACGGATTCGTCCCCGTCACCTTGACCCACACATTTTCGGCAAGGCGGAGATAATTGGCGGTGCCGTCGCTATAGACATTCGGATCCGTATTCGTATCCGTCGTCGCGGCATTCAGCGCGCCGATTTCTGCGTCGGTGAGCTTCGGTACGACGTAACCCGTCTCCGTCGCCGTGCCGGCGGTCGTCGAGGTCTGGGTGACTTCATATTCCGTCTTGCTGACGAAAACGGCGTTTTTGTCAAGAATACCGAGCTTTCCGCCACTGAGGTCGAAAAGGACGGTGCTGCTGTCGAGCGTGTAGTCAACGGTCGTGACCCCGACATTGCCCGAGCCTGTGCGGGTGAAGGATGCAACGACCTTTTTGGTGATCGATTCTTCAACCGGCGGCGTGCCACCGTTGCTGATACTGGCCTGCAGCCAGTTTTCACCCGAGAAGGAGGCCGATTCGGAGATGCTCTTCAGCTGTTCCTGAAGCTGCTTGATTTCATCCTGAATCTTGCTGCGGTCAGCGCCCACGCCATAGGCGGCGACGAGCTTGGCCTTGATCTGTTTGACGACCTCGATCGTGCTTTCAAGCGCGTCATAGGCGGTATCGACTTTGGCGGCGCCCAGACCCAAAGCATCCTGCACGGCCGAAAGCGCATTATTGTCGGAGCGCATCGTCGTCGCAATGGACCAGTAGGCCGCATTGTCCGCCGCAGTCTCGACACGATAGCCGGAGGACACGCGCGCCTGCGTCGTTTCCAGATTCTTGTCGATCATCCGCAGGGTTTGCAGCGCGGCCATCGCCGCCGCATTGGTCAAAATGCTGGTCATGGGGTCCACCCAACTCAAAATTTAAGAAAAAATCCGGCGCTGTGCCGACAACGAGCAGGGGCATCATGCGCATCGGCAATGGCCTGAACCGACCACCGCGACCTGCCGTTCGTTAACAAATCGTTAATGCGATAGGTAACAAACAACGGGACTGATTTGCAAGGCGTTCCTCGCTTTCGCAGCCGGGTTTCGCATAAACCGGCAGGCTTCAGGCAAGCTCGGGTTAAAACGCACCGGAACGAGGCCGTTGCGCCCGCGATTTCGGCGCGCGCAACGGACATGACGGAATAGGGAGCGGGTGATCCGGTTAAGCCGCTTCGCCCTGACGGGTGGGCACGAATCGGGCAGCCGACAGGCTTTTCCGAAGAAACTCGGTGTTTTCGTCCGGATTTTCGGAAGGGTTCTGAAACGAGACGTGATTGATCTCGATCGCCGCATGTTCGTTGGCGAGCGTCAATCGCGCATAGACCGTGGCGCCCTTCGGCTTCAGTTCGAGATCGAGGACGATCTCCGGCGCGCCTTCCCATTCGAGCTTGTATTCGCCGCCGGCGCCGAAATTGATCGTACCGGGATGATAATAAAGCTCCGCAGCCGAGGAAACGAGATCGGCGATACTGCCGTAGCACTCGAATCGGAGCAGCGAAATCAGGTCGGCCGGGTCTAACAATCGAAGTTCGGTGGCGATCGGGTTGATCGCCTCTGCGACGATCATTTCCCGCTGTTCGGAATAGGCGGATTTTTTCATTGGTTTTATTGAACCCGTATTTTCGATGACTTCATGGCGTAAACCCGGTGAACGAGCTCAGCCACAGCCTTGTAAAAGACTGGTGGAATCACACTATCTACCGAGACTTGCGCAAACATGGAGCGTGCAAGCGGCGGGTCTTCAAAAACGGGGATATTGTTTTCTTCCGCAATCTCGCGGATTTTCAATGCGATAAGGTCCTGACCCTTGGCGACGACAACAGGTGCGTCGCCTTCTTCGCGAACATAACGCAGCGCCACCGCAAAGTGTGTCGGATTGGCGATGACAAGTGTGGCGCGCGGTACATTGTTGATCATGCGGCGGCGGGCACGGTCGCGGGCGATGGAGCGCTGCCGGGATTTGACCACGGGGTCGCCCTGCGACTGCTTGTATTCTTCCTTCACCTCATGCTTCGTCATTTTCAGCTGGCTGAACCAGTGGTGGCGCGTCCACAAAACGTCGACGGCGGCAAGCAGCGCGGTCGAAAGCAGAATCACGACCATCATCTTTTTGACGATCTCGACCACCCGGACGAAAATCACCTGCGGATCGGAGAACATCAGATCGATGAGACCGTAAAAATCGCCACGCAGGGCAAAGAACATGATGACCGAAACGATCATGATCTTGAATACGGATTTGCCGAATTCCACGAAACCCTGCTTGCTGTAGATGCGCGTGAAGCCCTTCGCCGGCGAGACGCGCGACCATTGCGGACGCACGCGCTCAAGCACCGGCGACGGCAGGTTCTGGAAAAACGACGAGGCAAGCCCGAAGACGATGAACATGATCATCGCCGGCATGAGCAGATAGGCCATCGAGGTGCCGAGAAAATACAACAGCGACAGGGCATCCGGCCGGGTGCTGAGGTCCCACTGTTCGGGCTGGCCGAACAGGTCCTTCAATGTGACGCCAAGACGACCGGCGCCATCGGGCAGGAAGAAGACCAGGTAACAATAAAAGGCAAGCGACGAGGCAAAGATCGGCACTTCGCGGGAAAAGGGAAGATTGCCCTTTTCCGCCGCATCGCGGAGTTTTTTCTCCGTCGGGGCTTCTGTTTTACTGTCCTTGTCCTGATCGTCTGCCAAGGCACGTCCCCGGGATCAAAAAAAGGCCCGCCGATCCCGGCAGGCCGTCATTCCCGAAACTAGCGTCCGTGACCGGCCATCGCAATGGTCGCTTCCGCCGCAAGGGCGGGTTATCAACCGGCTTCCGCTCAAGCGGCGGCCGGTTGGTCCTCCGCGGAGGCTTCCTTCAGCTGGATCTGGCCGGAATTGGCGAGCCGGATCGCTTCCTGCGCGACGGCGCGGCGTGCGATCGCCACTTCGCGGGTGTTGATCGAGGCCTGCGGCACCGCAAGGTCCGATTCGATCATGCGGCGCTGGCGCGGGCTGATGCTGGAGAGCACGCATTCCTTGATTTCCATCGTGGCGCCGCGCAGCGCCATCGTCAGAACATCCGCCGAAACATCGTTGAGCAGCAGGACGCGGCTGCGCTGCGGCATGAACATGAGGTCGTCGAAGAGGAAGATCTTCGGCTTGACCTTGTTTGCGGCTTCCTTGCTGAGCGTCTCGAGCGAGCTGAGCAGCGTATCGACCTGCGGCTTGTCCAGTTCGTTCATCAGATCGGCAACCTTCGTGGAACCGCCGGCATTACGCTCGGCTTCGATTTCGTTGATGAGGTTGACCACACGCTTCTCGATGATCTGGGCAGCCGTGGGGCTGACTTCCTTCATGTTGACAGTGCGGTTCATGATATCGGCGCGCTGCTCTTCCGGAATGGTCAGGAGAACCTTGGCACCGAAGGACGAGGGCAGCATGGAAAGAATATAAGCGATGGTCTGCGGATGTTCGCGCAGCAGGAACTTGCCGACGAATTCCGGCTCGGCTTCCTGCAGGCGGTCCCAGATGGATGCTTCATAGGCCTGGAAGGCCGCGCGGCGCCCGAGAAGGCTGTCCACCTCTTCAGGGGTCAGGCCCTCTTCGAGAATGCTTTCGATTGCCTTGGCATTGTCCATCAGACCCGTTCCTTCGGTGAACAGGTCTTCGAACTCGGCTACGATCTGGGCAAGCTCATCGGGAGGAATGACGCGCAGGGTCTGGGCCGAGGAAATGATCATCTGCAATTCGTGCTGCGTGAAAAACTTCAGCAGCTTGCCGGCGACGCCCTTGCCCATGGCAAGAAGCACCGCGGCCGCCTTGTCGGCCTGAGACAACGGTTTCCCTGCCAGGGGGTTACCGAAATCCTCGAAGTCCATCATGGTCTTTCCTCTCCGTCCCCACAGGGATCAGGCTTTTCGCGTACTCAGTACTTCAATCAATTTTACGCCGAAGCGCGTATCGTCGTCTTCCAGAACCGTTATTTCACCGCGCGCAATACGGCGGCCATTCACCATGATTTCGACCGGCTCGCCGATCTTGCGGTCGAGTGCGATCGTCGCTCCTTCTTCAAGGCTCATCAGCCCCGAAACGAGCATTCTGCTGGTGCCGAGAACGATCTGGACATCAATCGGGATGTCCATGATCATTTCCATGTTTTCGGACAATCCGCTGCCAAGCGGCGCCTTCACGCCCGCAACCTGCGGGGCGGCGGCAAAATCATCCATCCCAAAATCGGCCGTTCCGCCACCGAAAGCGGAAAGGTCGGTATCCGTCGAAACCTCGTCCGTGCTTCCGAAATCGCCGAAGTCGCCGAAATCGGAGAGCGAACCTTCCGCATCCGTCTTGAGGACGCCACGCAGATCGCCGATAGCCTGGTCGAGGTCGCCGCCGTCTTCAAACGACGGCAGCGCCGCATCATCGGTCACAGGTGTTTTCTTCGTAGCCATGCGCTGATTATTCCCTTTGAAACTTGCGTCAGCCTGCCCAAATCCCCGAAGGCCGGGCAGGATTTTAACCCATCAAATGTCGTAAGATCTCGTCGTCCGTGCTGACATTGTTCTTCACCCGAACCATGTAGCGGTCGCCGGACTTGCCGAATTCGCAATTATAAAGCTTGGAACCGTTGGCGCTGACCTCGACGCCGATGTCGTCCTGCTTCAGAGCCTGGAACGGAATGACGTCGCCGGCCACCAGCTTGGAAATTGTCCTGAGCGTCAGCGTTTCGAGCTTGATGCGCGCCTCGAGCGTGACCTGCGATCGCTTCACCTGCTCCGAAATCATCTCCATCCATTCCTCCTGCTTCTTCAGCGCCTGGGCTGAAGCCTTGGGGGCAACGATGGAGGTCTTGAGCAGGGGTCGCTGCGGCACGATCAGCGAGAATTCCGACGACACCTTGCCGATATCGATCTTCAGGCGGATGGTCACGCCGTAAAGGCCGGCGATCATCTCGTCGAAGGCGCTTTTACCGTTGGAATTGAAGGGCGGATCGATGGCCGCCTCAAAACCGCCCGGCGCGTTGACACCGGAGCGTAAAACCCCGGCGATGCGGCCAAGAACCATGGCCGCGAGGTCGAGCTCGATATGGGACAGGCTGCGTTCGTCCGGTTCGCCGATCATGTCCGGCGACGCGCCCAGCATGCGCTCCATGAGCGCGATGACAAAGCCGTTGCCGACCGTCATCATGAAATTGGGGCACCAGTTGCGCAGGGAACAATCGGCAACCGCGACATTCTTCCCGACATTGGCGATGAGATCGGTCATCAGTCCCGATTCGGAACCGACATATTCGACGTCGATCGCGATGCCGGTCTCGCTGTGGAAGATATCAGGCAGGAATTCGCTGTAGAGATGGCCGATATCGGAGCCGATCCTGGCGATCGTCTTGCGGTCGGACAACCCTCCCGTCAATTTTGCGAGCAGGGCGGTGTCGATGGCGGGTGCTTGTTGCGCTGCAGCTTTTGCCATCGTCATGCCGCCTTGTTTTCGCCGCCGGGGTTCATCATCTCCTGTTCGACGGCGTCAATCGACGGCCGCTCGTAGTTGGAGATGGTCTTGCGGCCGTATTCGAGCGCGACCTGCGGCACCGAGCCGTTCATGTAGGCGATCAGCGTCTGCTTGACGATGATGTAGAGGCGGTGCTGCTTGGTGCGGACGATCTTGACCTGCGAGGCGAGCGGATTGCAGATCGAATAGGACAGGATGATGCCGAGCATGGTGCCGACAAGTGCGGCGCCGATCAGGCCGCCCAGCACTTCCGGCGATTCGTTGATCTTGCCCATGGCCTTGATGACGCCGAGAACCGCCGCGACGATACCGATGGCGGGGAAGGAATCGCCCATGGTGGTGATCGCGTGGTAAGGTTTCAGCTTGTCGTTCAGGATGGTCTCGATTTCCTCATCCATCAGCGCCTCGATTTCGTGGCTGCGGGCGTTGCCGATGATGATGAGGCGGACATAGTCACAGATGAACGAGGTCAGTTCCTTGTTTTTCAGAACCGAGGGCGCGCTCTGGAAGATCGAGGATTCTTCCGGATTGTCGATATGGGCCTCGATCTCGTTGCGCGATTTCGTGCGCAGATCGCGCATCAGCGAATAAAGCACGCCGAGCACGTCGAGATAGTTTCGCTCCTTCGGGACCGAATGCTTGAAGGCCTCGCCGAGCGCCTTGCCCGAATCCTTCACGACCTTCATGGGGTTCGCCATGATGAAGCCGCCGAGACCGGCGCCGCCGATGATCATCAATTCGAACGGCTGAATCAGCACGTCCAGATGACCGCCCATCGCCATATAGCCGCCGATGATGCAGCCGAAGGTGATTATAAGTCCAATTACAATATTCATTGATCGACCACGCCCGAACAGTGTTCCATGCCGCCATGTCTAAAAAATGTGGCTTGCGTGAACCTGTCCGCAAAGCCTCTCCCGCGCTCCCGCCTCCAGCCAGTTTCGCACAAGCAAGCCACGGCACTATGCCGGCAAAGGCGGACGTGCGCCTTGAGATCGGGATCAAACGAGAGCGGCGGTTCAGTGACTTCCACCTACACCAGCTACAGACTGATCAGTCAGGATATCGGCAAATCGCTCGAGCGGGTGTCGGAGCAGCCCGACGTGGCGCGCGAGACCGAATATTATCGCGCGAAGATCGGCGATGTGAAATCCATCGACGACTTCATGGCCGATACACGCCTTTATAATTACGCGCTGAAAGCCCACGGGCTCGAGGACATGGCCTATGCGAAGGCTTTCATCCGCAAGGTGCTGACGGAAGGCACCTCGGACAAGGACGCCTTCGCCAACAAGCTTTCCGACAGCCGCTATGCGGATTTTGCGAAGTCGCTGGATTTTGCCGGCCTGGGGGCTGCGGCAACCTCCACCGACGCCGCCAAATCGGGTGTCATCGGCAAATACACCCGCCAGACGCTGGAACAGGAAGCGGGCGACGACAATAACGGCGTCCGGCTCGCCCTTTATTTCGAACGCAAGGCGTCAACCATCACATCCGGCCTCGACTTTCTGGCGGACGATGCGCTCGCGCAGGTGTTTCGCACGGCCTACAACCTTCCCGACGAGTTTGCCGCCGCCGATGTCGACAAACAGGCGGCGCTCATCGAAAAAACCATCGATATCAAGGATCTGCAGGATCCCGAAAAGGTCGGCAAGCTGCTCGAGCGTTTCACCATCATGTGGGAAATGCAAAACCCCTCGACGACCTATGACCCTCTCGCCGTTTTCGGCTCCTCCAGCGGCTACGGCATTTCCCCCGACCTGCTGATTTCCATCAACTCCCTGAAACTCGGAGGCAAATGATATGCAATCCGGACTATACGTCGCCCTGTCCTCGCAGATCGCGCTGGAGCGCCGTCTCACCACCATTTCCGACAATATGGCGAATGTGAACACGGTCGGCTTCCGCGGTTCCGAAGTGAAATTCGACGAAATGGTCGCCAAGAACCACAATGACATGAATGCCCGGGTGGCCTTCGTTTCGCAGGGCAACGACTATCTTTCCACCCGTCAGGGCGCTTTCGAACAAACCGGCAATTCCTTCGATTTCGCCATCAAGGGCGACGCCTGGTTCTCGCTGGATACGCCGGACGGCCAGATTCTGACCCGCGACGGCCGTTTCACCATGCGCCCGGACGGCGCGCTCATCTCCTCGAACGGTTATCCCGTTCTCGATGCCGGCGGCGGTCCGATCCAGCTCAATCCGAATGGCGGCCCGATCACCGTCGGTCTCGACGGAGCCATCCGGCAGAACGAAAACATCGTCGCTACCCTCGGCATCTTCCAGGCGGATTTCTCGCAAGGGTTCCTGCGTCATCCCAATAGCGGCGTGAAGCCGGTGGCCCAGCCGGTTCCGGTGGTCAACAATCATGAAGTCGGCGTCGTTCAGGGTTATCTCGAACAGTCCAACGTCAACGGCATTTCCCAGATGACGCAGCTCATCCAGGTCAACCGCGCCTTTGAAAGCATCTCCTCGCTGATGCGCGATACCGAATCGACCTTCGGCGAAGGCATCAAGACGCTTGGCGGCGCGCGTTGAGGACCTGAGTAATGACAATGCCGGAATCCATGCTCTCGGCTGACGCCATTTCACCGAAGCTTGCACAGCTCGCCAGCCTTGCCGGGCATTATGCCGATCCGGAATTTTCGGTGGCGCATGGAGGCCATGTCCGCACCATCGCCGCCGGTCACTATACGGTGTCCGGCCTGTCACGGCATGTGCGGCTCGGAGAATTCGTCGCCCATCGCAGCGCGACCGGCATTCATCTCGGTGAAGTGGTGCGTGTGGAACCGGATATCTGTTATGTCTGCCCCATCGAGCCCGGCGAGCCGATCGGCATTCACGACACCGTCATCCGCAAGGGCGCCTTCCGCGTTTCGCCCGACGACAGCTGGTGCGGGCGCACCATCAATGCGCTCGGCGAACCTATCGACGGCCAGGGTCCGCTGGCCTCCGGCATCGAGCGCCGTTCGATTTCCAACAATGCGCCGCCCTCGATGACGCGCAAAAGGGTGGAAACGCCTTTCAAGACGGGTGTGCGGGCAATCGATATCTTCTCGCCGCTTTGCCTCGGCCAGCGCCTCGGCATTTTCGCCGGTTCCGGTGTGGGCAAATCCACGCTGCTGTCGATGCTCGCCAAGGCAGACGCCTTCGACAAGGTGGTGATTGCGCTTGTCGGCGAACGCGGCCGTGAAGTGCGCGAATTCATCGAAGACACGATGGGCGAGAATATGAGCAAGTCCATCGCCGTCGTTGCGACAAGCGATGAGAGCCCGATGCTGCGCAAGATGGCGCCGCTTTCCGCCGTCACCATCGCCGAACATTTTCGCGATCAGGGCGACAATGTCCTTCTTATCATCGACAGCGTGACGCGCTTTGCCCATGCCATCCGCGAAGTGGCGGTCGCTTCGGGAGAGCCGCCGGTGGCGCGCGGCTATCCGGCCTCGGTCTTCACCGAACTGCCGCGCCTTCTGGAGCGGGCGGGACCGGGCGCGGAAGGCACCGGTACCATCACCGCCATCGTCTCCATTCTGGTGGATGGCGACAATCACAACGACCCGATTGCGGATTCGACCCGCGGTATTCTCGATGGCCATATCGTGCTCGACCGCAGCCTTGCCGAAGAAGGCCGTTACCCGCCGATCAACCCGCTCGCCTCGATCTCGCGTCTAGCCAAGAAGGCCTGGACGCCGGATCAGGAAAAGCTGGTGTCGCGCCTCAAGGCGCTGGTGCATCGCTTCGAGGAAACGCGCGATCTTCGCCTCATCGGCGGTTATCGGCCCGGCACCGACCCCGATCTCGACATGGCGGTGAAGCAGGTTCCAATCATCTACGAGACATTGAAGCAGCTGCCGGACGAACCGGCGGCACAGGATGCCTATGCTGATCTTGCGACCGCCTTACGGAACGGAGCGCAGAACGGTCAGCCGCAGGTAACCCCAAGAGCGAGAGGCTGACCCGTGAAGAAAAAGCGGAACAACGATAGCCACGATGAAGACGTGCTGCCCAGGCCGATTTTCTTCACGCCCGACCGTATTCTGGCATGGACAGGCATCACGCTTGCCGCTGCAGCAGCATTTTTTCCGTGGTACGTGTTCTTCAACGAGGAAAAATTCGGCATGAAGGTGGCGGGCGGCGACCGCACCCGCGATCTGCCCCATACCGGCCCGCGGGAAGTCTTCAGCGTCTCGCCGATGGCCATGACCAACCGCAACAAGGAAGACACCCCGCCGCCGGCGGATCTGCCCGACATGCTGACGACGGCGACCGTGAACGCTGGCGGCAAGGAAAAACAGAACAATCTGGCAGCCGGGATCGAGGATCAGCCCTTCCCCGGCCAGACCTCCTTCCGTCTGCTGCATGTTTCCAACGGCCGCGCCCTGATCGAGGACGGTTCGGGCATGTATATGGTGAGGGTCGGTTCGACCCTGCCGGACAATGCGTTGCTGACGAAGATCGAACAGCGCAATGGCGAATGGCTGATCGAGACCTCTTCCGGCAAGACCTACTATCCGGAAAAGTAGTCAGATCGACCTCGGGCCTGAGGTCATCATCGAATTTCGCTGAAAACTCGGCATACGAAAGTGCCCCCCAAGGGCCGGATCCGGGGGGCCGCAAACGTCTCAAACGACGTCAGGCGATCTACTTCTTCTGATTGCCCGCAAAAGCGGCCGTCAGACCAAGGCCGATGTAAACGAAGCCGCTAACCCAGCGTTCGGCCTTCAGATAGGCGGGACTGCGCTTCAGCCAGTTGCCGGCCGTGCCGGCAGCAAGTGCGTAGGTGCAATCCGTCAGAACACCAATCACCGTGTAGAGAATTCCGAGAAAGGCGATCTGCATTGCCATATGGCCACGATCGACCTCAACGAACTGCGGCAGGAAAGCCAGAAAGAACAATGCGGTCTTCGGATTGAGGAGATTGACGATGAAGCCCTCACGAAAGATGCGCATGCTGCTTCGCTTCGGCAAACCGCCCTCTACGTCGGGAATGTCCGACGACCCGAGGAGCTTCTTGAGGCCAAGCCAGATCAGGTAGGCCGCGCCCGCATATTTCACCACGCTGAAGGCAAGCGCGGAGGATGCCAAAAGCGCCGAGAGCCCAACAGCGGCGGCGACGACGTGAACAAGTGTGGCGGTATGAATGCCAAGGATTGAAACGAGGCCGGCAGAACGGCCCTGCTCGACCGAACGCGCAAAGATGTAAAGGACTGCCGGGCCCGGCACAAGAAGCAGCACCAGCGTGGCGCTGACGAACAGGCCGAGATTGGCTGCGCTGGGAATTACCAAATCCATGATTGCTCTCCTCCATTTCCCTCTACCGTAGCGATAGCACCGGACTGTCTCCAAGGCGAGATATAAAGCTGCTTCAGCAAGCACCTCGCCCCATGCCTTTGAGTTTCCACCCTGGGCCGGCGTGATCTCGGAATTTAAGCGTTCACCGCAGGGGCTTCGGGTGCGGTGTCGATTGAGGCTTCCCTTTCTGGGTTTCCGGCAGGCCATTTTTCCTCCCCTTCCTGCCCTTGCCATCGCCTTCTCCCCTCTCCGCAAGTCTGACGCAAGATTAGCCCCGTAGGTTCGGGTCATACGAGATGGAGAAGTCTATGCAACCGATTCAACTGTTCGATCTGGCATCCCGCCAAGCGGAATGGCTGAGCGTGCGGCAGGAAGTCGTGGCGACCAACATCGCCAACGCCAACACCCCCAAGTTCCGCGCCAAGGATGTCAGCCCTTTCGAAGCGGTCATGCAGGCCACCAGCCAGCAGGTCGGCATGGCGAGGACCAACCCTGCCCACTTCGGCGAGAGCACCCTCAGCGACAATATCGCGGTGCGCGACAACCCGGTCAATAACGAGATCGGCATGCAGGAATCGGGCAATTCGGTCGCGCTTGCGGAAGAAATGACCAAGACCGGCGAGATCAAGCGGCAGTACGAGCTGAACGCCAATCTCGTCAAATCCTTCCATCGCATGATGCTGATGACGGTTAAGAGGTAAGCCATGGATCCCTTGAGTGCGGCGAGCAAGATTGCCGGCAGCGGCCTGGAAGTGCAGTCCACGCGACTGCGCATCGTCTCCGAAAACATCGCCAACGCCAGATCGACCGGCGACACCCCCGGCGCCGACCCCTATCGCCGCAAGACCATCACTTTCGGTTCCGAGCTCGACCGCGTCAGCGGCGTGGAGCGCGTGACGGTGAAGAAGCTCGGCGTCGACCGTGGCGATTTCGTCAACGAGTACGATCCCGGCAATCCGGCCGCCGACAGCAACGGCATGGTGAAGATGCCGAACGTCAACATCCTGATCGAAATGGCGGACATGCGCGAAGCAAACCGCAGCTACGACGCCAATCTTCAGGTCATCCGCCAGACACGCGACCTCGTCGCCTCCACAATCGACCTTCTGAAGGCATCGCAATGATCGACGGTATCAAGCAAGTCAGTTCCCTTTCGCTCACCCGCGGCGCAAGCGGCATTTCCTCGCTGACGGAAAACGTTTTCGGCAGCGAGCAGACGACGCCCGCCCAGCAGACGGGCGCCAGCTTCGCCAGCGTTCTCGGCAACGTGTCGGTGGATGCGATGAACAATCTGAAGAAGGCGGAAGTTGCTTCCTTCGAAGGCATTCAGGGCAAGGCGAATACGCGTGAAGTGGTCGATGCCATGCTTTCGGCCGAACAGTCGCTGCAAACCGCCATCGCGCTCCGAGACAAGATCGTGTCGGCCTATCTCGACATTACCAAGATGCAGATCTAGCCCAGCAGGAATATTGACATGAGAGCTCTTGCCATCGCTGCCACCGGTATGGACGCCCAGCAGACCAATCTGGAAGTCATCGCCAACAACATCGCCAACATCAACACCACCGGCTACAAGCGCGCGCGTGCGGAGTTCACCGATCTTCTTTACCAGACCGAGCGCATGCAGGGCGTGCCGAACCGGGCCAACCAGGCGATCGTGCCCGAAGGCGCCAATATCGGCCTCGGCGTGCAGACCTCGGCCGTGCGCAACATCCACACCCAGGGCAACCTGATCGAGACCGGCAACAAGCTGGACGTCGCGATCATCGGCCAGGGCTGGTTCCAGATCGAGGCGGCGGACGGTTCGACGCTCTACAGCCGCGCCGGCGCCTTCAACAAGAATGCCGATGGCAATCTGGTGACGATCGATGGCTATAACGTCATTCCGAATATCAATATCCCGACCGACGCGCAGGACATCACCGTTACCCGCACGGGACAGGTGACGGCCCGTATCGGCAATGCCGCTGACTTCACCGAACTTGGCCAGCTGACCATCGCCAACTTTGCGAACGAAGCCGGCCTGAAGCCGCTCGGCGACAACCTCTTCGCCCAGACGCCGGCTTCCGGCGACGCGGTGATCGGCGTGCCTGACGATCCGAGCTACGGCTACATCAAGCAGTCCTATCTCGAAGGCTCGAACGTCGACGCCGTCAAGGAGATCACCGACCTGATCACGGCGCAGCGCGCCTACGAGATGAATTCCAAGGTCATCACCACCGCTGACGAAATGGCTTCGATTGTCAGCAAGAACCTGAAGTAAGAACGGAAAGGCAGGCGAACATGAGGTTTGGCCGGAAACATAGCAGCAGCAGAACGGCGCTCGTCCGTATATGCCTTGCGTCTGCCTTTTCACTGGGCGCCCTGGCACCCGCTCTTGCCCAGGCGCCGATGGCGCTGGTTCCCACCCGCACGATCTATCCGGGCGAGACGATCACGCCCGAACAGGTGAAGCCGGTGGAAGTAACCAATCCCAATATTTCCTCGGGTTATGCGAGCGACATCAGCGAAGTGGAAGGCATGATCTCCAAGCAGACCCTGCTTCCCGGACGCACGATCCCCGTTGCGGCCCTGCGCGAACCCTCGCTGGTGGTGCGCGGCACCAGCGTCAAACTCGTCTTCACCATCGGCAACATGACGCTGATGGCTTCGGGAACGCCGATGACCGACGGCTCGCTCGGCGAAATCGTGCGGGTGCGCAACATCGATTCCGGCGTCATCGTCAACGGCACGGTCATGAAGGACGGAACCATTCAGGTGATGGCGAAATGAGAGTGCTTCGTATCCTGGCCGCGGCCATTCTGTTTTCGGCCCAGCCTTTTCTTTCCGTTCCGGCAGCGCATGCGGATACATCCCGCATCAAGGATATCGCATCGCTGCAGGCGGGGCGTGACAACCAGCTGATCGGTTACGGTCTCGTGGTCGGCCTGCAGGGCACGGGCGACAGCCTGCGCTCCTCGCCGTTTACTGAGCAATCCATGCGCGCGATGCTGCAAAATCTCGGCATCACCACGCAGGGCGGCCAGTCGAATGCCAAGAACATCGCCGCCGTAATGGTGACGACCAATCTGCCGCCCTTCGCCAGCCCCGGCAGCCGTGTCGACGTGACGGTCAGCTCGCTGGGCGACGCCTCGTCGCTGCGCGGCGGCACGCTCATCATGACCTCGCTTTCCGGCGCGGACGGCCAGATTTACGCGGTCGCCCAGGGCGCGCTGATCGTCAACGGCTTTTCGGCGCAGGGCGATGCCGCGACGCTGACGCAGGGCGTCACCACCTCCGCCCGCGTGCCGAACGGCGCGATCATCGAGCGGGAGCTGCCGTCCAAATTCAAGGATTCGGTCAATCTGGTCCTTCAGCTGCGCAATCCCGATTTTTCGACGGCGGTGCGCGTCGCCGATGTCGTCAACGCCTTTGCCCGCGCCCGTTATGGCGATCCCATCGCCGAACCGCGCGATTCGCAGGAAATCGCGGTGCAGAAGCCCCGTGTCGCGGATCTCACCCGGCTGATGGCGGAAATCGAAAACCTGACCGTGGAAACGGATACGCCGGCCAAGGTCGTCATCAACGAGCGCACCGGCACGATCGTCATCGGCGCGGATGTGCGCATCTCCCGCGTCGCCGTCAGCTACGGAACGCTGACCGTGCAGGTAACGGAAACGCCGCAGGTCATCCAGCCGGCGCCATTCTCGCGCGGCCAGACGGCCGTGCAGCCGCAGACGGATATCATGGCATTGCAGGAAGGTAGCAAGGTCGCCATCGTCGAAGGGCCTGACCTTCGCACGCTGGTTGCCGGTCTCAACAGCATCGGGCTCAAGGCGGACGGCATCATCGCCATTCTGCAAGGCATCAAATCCGCCGGCGCCCTTCAGGCGGAGCTTGTGCTGCAATGATGGAAACTCGGAAGAACAACGCTTTCCCGAATGGCCTTGTCCGCTTCGCGGCCGTCGCCTCGCTGCTTTTCCTGCTTCCCGCTGCTGGCGCCGAAAGCCAGCAGAATGTGGTTTCGGAACTCAGCACGCAGGATGAAATCCAGAAATTCTGCACTAACATCGCCGATGCGGCCCGCGACCAGCGCTATCTGCTGCAAAAGCAGGAGCTGGAAAAGCTGCAGTCCGACGTCAATGAACGCATTGCCGTGCTGGAAGACCGCAAGGCGGAATATGAGGACTGGCTGGCCCGCCGCGAACACTTCCTCAATCAGGCGAAAAGCAATCTCGTCGATATCTACAAGACGATGAAGGCCGATGCCGCCGCGCCCCAGCTCGAAAAGATGCATGTGGAAATAGCGGCCGCCATCATCATGCAGCTGCCGCCCCGCCAGTCGGGCCTCATCCTCAGCGAGATGGATGCGCAGAAAGCCGCTGTCGTCGCCGGCATCATGTCGCAGGCAACCGATAAAAACACTTCGAAGGATCCTTCATGAGCACGCGTCGTCTTCCGGCCCTCCTCCTGCCGCTCGCCTTGCTTGCCGGCTGCCAGAACAACCAGACCCTGAAGGAAATCGGCAACGCACCCGCGATGAGCCCGATCGGCAGCGGCCTGCAATTCAGCCAGACGCCGCAAATGGGCATGTATCCAAAGCAGCCGAAGCACATGGCGAGCGGCTATTCGCTGTGGAGCGACAGCCAGGGCGCCCTGTTCAAGGATTTGCGCGCGCTCAACATCGGCGACATCCTGACCGTCAACATCCAGATCAACGACAAGGCCGACTTCGACAACGAGACCGAGCGCAACCGCACCAATTCCAGCGGGCTGAACTGGAAGGCCAAAGCTCAGATTCTGGGATGGACGCCGGATGCGGATTCCAGCATCAATTACGGTTCCGACACCGATACCCAGGCAAAAGGCAAGACCAAGCGTTCTGAAAAGCTGACGCTGCTGGTGGCCGCCGTGGTGACCGGCATTCTGGAAAACGGCAACCTCATCATCAGCGGTTCGCAGGAAGTGCGCGTGAACCACGAAATCCGCATCCTCAATGTCGGCGGTATCGTCAGGCCGCAGGATGTGGATGCACAGAACATGATCTCGTACGAGCGCATCGCCGAAGCGCGCATCTCCTATGGCGGTCGCGGACGTCTGACGGAAGTGCAGCAGCCCCCGGTCGGGCAGCAGGTCGTCGACCTGTTCTCGCCGCTCTGACCTCGGCATACGGGAACGGGACTGACCCATGGAAAACGAACAGGCTGAGGGCAAGAAAAAATCCTCCCCTCTGGTCATGACCATCGCAGGCGTTGCGATCCTCACGCTGCTCGGCGCGGGCGGCGGCTGGCTGGTCGGCGGCATGATCGCGCCGAAGATCGCCGGCGCGGAGGCGCATGCCCCGGCTGCCGCCGGCGGACACGGCGAGAAAAAGGAAGAGGGTATCGAGAAAATCTCGGCCGAGGCGAACGGCATCGTCCAGCTCGATCCCATCACCACCAACCTCGCCTACCCCTCGACGAACTGGGTGCGGCTGGAAGTGGCGCTGATGTTCAAGGGGCCGGTCGAGGTGGGTCTGGCGGAAGATATCCACCAGGACATCATGGCCTATGTCCGCACCGTTTCCCTTCAGCAGCTCGAAGGGCCGCGCGGCTTTCAATATCTTAAGGATGACATTCAGGAACGAGTTGACCTGCGCTCTCAAGGGCGCGTATCCAAGGTCATGTTCCGGACCTTTGTCATCGAATGATTCGATTTCTTGTAACCATCGCCGTCCTCCTTGCCTTGCCGGGTCTTGCCAGTGCCCAGCAATTCCCGTCCGATCTGTTCAACACGCAGATAGACGGCTCCGTCGCGGCATGGATCATCCGCACCTTCGGCCTGCTGACGGTTCTGTCGGTCGCGCCGGGCATCCTGATCATGGTCACGAGCTTTCCGCGCTTCGTGATCGCCTTTTCGATCCTGCGCTCCGGCATGGGACTGGCTTCGACACCGTCCAACATGATCCTGCTGTCGATGGCGATGTTCATGACCTTCTATGTCATGTCGCCCACCTTCGACAAAGCCTGGACCGACGGCGTGCAGCCGCTTCTGCAGAACCAGATCAACGAACAGCAGGCCGTGCAGCGCATCGCGGAACCCTTCCGCACCTTCATGAACGCCAATACGCGTGACAAGGATCTGAAGCTCTTCGTGGATATCGCCCGCGAGCGTGGACAGGAAGTGATGACCGACAATGTCGTCGATTACCGCGTGCTCGTTCCGGCCTTCATGCTGTCGGAAATCCGGCGCGGTTTCGAGATCGGTTTTCTCATCATCCTGCCGTTTCTGGTCATCGATCTGATTGTCGCCACCATCACCATGGCGATGGGCATGATGATGCTGCCGCCCACCTCGATTTCCCTGCCGTTCAAGATCCTGTTCTTCGTGCTGATCGACGGCTGGAACCTGCTGGTCGGCAGTCTCGTCAGATCGTTCAACTGACGGCCTTTGTGCCTGATTGACACCCGTTAACCCTGTTTTTTAACCCCGCGTGCCCAGCTACGCGGGTTTTGTGCGTTTTTACGCTTTGGTTACCAGTTTTTCTGGCGACTTGGTAACTATCTTTTTAAATAAAAAAATTACCATTTAACTAAATCAAAAAGTAACCATAAGTATTTTCCAATATTTCTTGGCCCTCAAATTAATAATTGGGCAATTTTTCGCTGCGAGTTTCTTTCTACACGCAGCGGGTTTGGTTTCTGAAACTAAGCATTTCCGAACCGAGTGGCATGAAGCCGAAACGTTGCGACCGGTAATACCAAACCCGGTATGTCCCCACTCCAGTATCTCGTAAAAACAAGGGACACATTTATTATGGCAAGCATTCTCACCAACACCAACGCAATGGCCGCTCTCTCGACCCTGCGTTCCATCGCTTCCGACCTGTCGACCACGCAGGACCGCATTTCTTCCGGCCTGAAGGTTGGTTCGGCTTCGGACAACGCTGCTTACTGGTCGATCGCGACCACCATGCGTTCCGACAACAAGGCTCTCGGTGCAGTATCTGACGCACTGGGCATGGGCGCCGCCAAGGTTGACACCGCATCTGCCGGTATGGAAGCCGCTATCGATGTTGTCACCCAGATCAAGGCCAAGGTCGTTGCCGCAAAGGAAGAAGGCGTCGACAAGACCAAGATTCAGGAAGAAGTTACCCAGCTTCTCGATCAGCTGAAGTCGATCGGCACGGGCGCTTCGTTCAACGGTGAAAACTGGCTCGTTTCCACCGCCAACGCCACCAAGACGGTCGTATCCGGCTTCGTTCGTGACGACAACGGCAATGTCAGCGTCAAGACGACGGACTACGCGCTGGATGCATCGTCCATGCTCTACACCGAAGCGACGCCGGGCACGATCGATGCCAACTCCGGTATCCTGAACGCTACCGGTGCAACCACCACCGTCGGCGCCAAGACCTACACCCAGATTTCCGTTCTCGACCTCAACGTCGGCACCGATGACCTGGACAACGCTCTTTACTCCGTTGAAACGGCCCTGACGAAGATGACCAGCGCCGGCGCCAAGCTCGGTTCGCTGTCTGCACGCATCGACCTGCAGACCGACTTCGCTGACAAGCTGTCCGACTCCATCGAAAAGGGTGTTGGCCGCCTCGTCGACGCCGACATGAACGAAGAGTCCACCAAGCTGAAGGCTCTGCAGACGCAGCAGCAGCTGGCAATCCAGGCTCTGTCGATCGCCAACAGCGACTCGCAGAACATCCTGTCGCTCTTCCGCTAAGAGCTGAACTTCTCATAGCCCTTCGGGGCTGGGGGACCCATTTTCTTCCCACATGCATTCGGGGGCTGACCAAATGCATATCCGGGTAGAAAGCATAAAGGTTCGATAGGCTGAATCGAACCGAATGCACCAGACAGGCCGCATCCCGAATAAGGATGCGGCCTTATCTTTTTTTTAAATATTTCGGGATACGCGCGCGCACGCGCGAGAGTTGTAATTTTGAATTTTCATAATGTTGATTTTCTTTTCACGCTTATCAATTCATTAACCAAACTGGCGTTACCTAAGCTCATCGAAACGGCGAGCTAACGTTAAAAATCAGCCAGTTAGCAGGCATGATGCTGTGCGCCGTTCCCGGTGAAACCGGAATGTCCCTTCTTTAATCAGCCATTCAAGGGGCACACTACTATGACGAGCATTATTACCAATGTCGCAGCAATGTCTG
This sequence comes from Agrobacterium sp. P15N1-A, assembly GCF_044626815.1. Taxonomy (NCBI): domain Bacteria; kingdom Pseudomonadati; phylum Pseudomonadota; class Alphaproteobacteria; order Hyphomicrobiales; family Rhizobiaceae; genus Agrobacterium; species Agrobacterium sp. P15N1-A. The sequence goes on from NZ_JBIUPF010000001.1 coordinate 1,058,173, forward strand.
CACTCCAGACTCTGCGCACCATCGGCCAGAACATGGAATCCACCCAGGCACGCGTTTCCTCCGGCCTCCGCGTTGGCGAAGCTGCTGACAATGCTGCCTACTGGTCGATCGCGACCACCATGCGCTCCGACAACATGGCGCTTTCTTCGGTTTCCGACGCTCTCGGCCTCGGCGCCGCCAAGGTAGACACCGCTTCTGCCGGCATGGAATCGGCAATCGAAGTCGTTAAGGAAATCAAGGCAAAGCTGGTCACGGCAACTGAAGAAGGCGTCGACCGCACCAAGGTTCAGGAAGAAATCGATCAGCTGCAGAACCAGCTCGTATCGATCGCACAGGGCGCATCCTTCTACGGCGAAAACTGGCTCGTAGGACCTTCGACCCTCGGCGCAACAACGCCCGGCACGGACCCGGACAAGTCGGTCGTCGCTGGCTTCGTTCGCTCCACCGGCGGTGCCGTTAGCGTCACGACCACGAAATACGCCCTCGACAACACGGCGACCGGCAACGTTCTTTTCGGCTCCGTCGACGCTGCAGGCGTTCCCGACACCTCCGGCATCCTCGGCACGACCGGAACGTTCACGACCGTCGCCGCCCAGTCCGTCTTTACGCTGGACATCACCCAGTATGCAGCCGCAGACCGCGCCACCAACATGGCCGAAGCCCTGACGCTGGTTGAAAACTCCCTGAAGGCGATGACGAGCGCCGCAGCCAAGCTCGGCTCGCTCTCCATGCGCATCGGCCTGCAGGAAGACTTCGCTTCCAAGCTGTCCGACTCCGTCGAACAGGGCATCGGCCGCCTCGTGGACGCCGACATGAACGAAGAGTCCACCCGCCTCAAGGCCCTGCAGACCCAGCAGCAGCTCGGCGTTCAGGCTCTCTCGATCGCCAACAGCAACTCCGAAAGCATCCTGTCGCTCTTCCGTTAATCGAAGACCGAAAGCGAAAAAATCAACCGCGCCGAAAGGCGCGGTTTTTGTTTGTGCGTTTGACTGCAAAATTCATAAATTTCCCGATTAAGACTTCATTAACCAAATCACCGCTAAATCAAGCCATCGAAACGACTCGTTAACCAAGACGAAAAAGAGGTTAACAGGCATCACGCCGCGTTGTCGTTTCCGGCGATCCCGGAATGTCCCTTCCCATTTAGCCAGCTCAGAGGGGCAATTATGACAAGTATTCTGACAAACACCGCCGCCATGTCGGCGCTTCAGACACTGCGTGCAATCAGCGGCCAGCTCGAAGACACACAATCCAGAGTTTCTTCCGGGCTGCGCGTTAAAACGGCTTCCGACAACGCCGCTTACTGGTCGATCGCGACCACCATGCGTTCGGACAACATGGCCCTTTCCGCGGTTCAGGATGCACTGGGACTGGGTGCGGCGAAGATCGATGTCGCTTATTCCGCAATGGAAAGCGCCGTCGAAGTGGTGAAAGAAATCAAATCGAAAATCGTTGCGGCAACCGAAGAGGGTGTCGACAAGACGAAGATTCAGGAAGAAATCGACCAGCTGAAAAAGCAGCTGGAATCGATTGCGCAGGGCGCGTCTTTCAGCGGCGAAAACTGGTTGCTGGGCACCGGCGACAAGACCGTGGTTTCCGGCTTTGTCCGTGACGGCAGCGGTTCGGTCAGCGTGACGAAAACCGACTATACCCTTGTTGACACGACGACCGCGACGGAAACAGCCAACGTGATTTTCGGCCTGACCGGCACACCTGCAACGGTCGATACGACGAAGGGCATCATCGGACAGGTCGGGACGGCCTCGGGCATTTCCGTGTGGGACATCGATCTCAAGCTTTTCGATAGCGCAACGCCCCCAACCTACACGATCGGCAATCTTCTCACCGATGTCGAAACCGCGTTTCAGTCGCTTAGCAGCGCCTCCTCCGCTCTCGGCTCCATCAAGATGCGCATCGGCCTGCAGGAAGATTTCATCTCCAAGCTCACCGACTCCATCGACAGTGGCATCGGCCGCCTGGTGGATGCGGATATGAACGAAGAATCAACACGCCTCAAGGCATTGCAAACACAGCAGCAGCTGGGCATCCAGTCGCTTTCCATCGCCAATACCAGCTCCGAAAATATCCTGTCGCTATTCCGTCAGTAAGCGGCGCCCGATGGCTACGGGCGGTTTCGTCCCGCTCTGGCAGCAACAGAATATTCGGATATGGAAACCGCGCTTCGCAAGGGGCGCGGTTTTCCATTTGCCCCGAACTGCGCGGCGCGCGCATGCATCAACCGCCGCAGGCGATCTGTTCAAAAACCACGTAAACATTTGAAATTTTAGAGAGAAATGGTGCTGCTAGAGAGATTTGAACTCTCGGCCTCTCCCTTACCAAGGGAGTGCTCTACCCCTGAGCTATAGCAGCATCCGGTGCCGAAGCGTTTGCTTCAGCATCAAGCGTGGCGGCCTATTGCCATAGGTTTTTGACGAGCGCAAGTCGCAAAACGATATTCTTCATCAAGCGGGGCAAAAAAGCGTGCCCCCTGTTGAAAAATACATTTTTCAGATATTGCTGAATCTATGAACGAACATCATGACAAACAGGCAAAGGCAGCGGTTTCCGCCGGCGCTTCCGCGGAAGCATCCGCCCCGGTGGCCGATGGCAAGCCGCAGGCGGGTCCCGGCGAAAAGGCGCGGCAGCGCGAGGCGGAGCGCAAGGCGCGGGCGGCCAAGAAGCTCCGTGAAAATCTTTTGAAGCGCAAACAGCAGGTTCGTGCGCGCCGTGCCGGCGAAGAAGACGAGACGATTGGCCTGCCTGCCGCAAAAACGGACGAATCATCCTCATAGAGAATTCACCAAGCATAAATTGAAACGCTGCGGAAATTCGTCTAAGGACGCGCCTTTCCGCAAGGCACGATAAAGAAAGGCGGGCACAGGCCCGTAGGGACGCATGGATCGCATCAGAATTACGGGTGGCAACAAGCTAAACGGCATCATTCCCATCTCCGGCGCCAAAAACGCCGCCCTGCCGTTGATGATCGCATCGCTTCTGACCAGCGACACGCTGACGCTCGAAAACGTGCCGCATCTGGCGGACGTTGAGCAACTCATCCGCATTCTCGGCAATCACGGCGTCGATATTTCCGTCAACGGTCGCCGCGAAAGCCAGGGCGAGGCCTATTCCCGCACCGTGCACTTCACCTGCCGCACCATTGTCGATACCACCGCACCTTACGAGCTGGTGTCCAAAATGCGCGCAAGCTTCTGGGTCATCGGCCCGCTTCTGGCGCGCGAGGGCCGCGCCCGCGTTTCCCTGCCCGGCGGCTGCGCCATCGGCACGCGCCCGGTCGACCTGTTCATCGAGGGCCTTGAGGCGCTAGGCGCAACGATGGAGATCGACGGCGGCTACATCAACGCCACGGCACCCAAGGGCGGCCTGATCGGTGCGGTTTACACCTTCCCGAAAGTCTCCGTCGGCGCGACGCATGTGATGCTGATGGCCGCAAGCCTTGCCCGCGGCACCACCGTCATCCACAACGCCGCCCGCGAGCCGGAAGTGGTGGACCTGGCGCAATGCCTGATCGCCATGGGTGCGAAGATCCAAGGCGCCGGCACCTCCACCATCACCATCGAAGGTGTTTCCTCGCTTTCCGGCGCGCGCCACCGCGTTCTGCCGGATCGTATCGAAACCGGCACCTATGCCATGGCAGTGGCAATGACCGGCGGTGATGTGGTGCTGGAAGGCACGCGCGCAGCGCTGCTCGACAACGCGCTCGACACGCTCAGGCTTGCAGGCGCCACGATCAGTGAGACGGAAACCGGCCTTCGCGTCGTGCGCAACGGCAACGGCATCCAGCCGGTCGATATCGTCACCGAGCCCTTCCCTGGCTTCCCCACCGATCTGCAGGCGCAGTTCATGGCGCTGATGACCCGTTCGCAGGGTGTGTCGCATATCACCGAAACCATCTTTGAAAACCGCTTCATGCATGTGCAGGAACTCGCCCGTCTCGGTGCGAAGATTTCGCTTTCCGGCCAGATGGCCCGCATCGAGGGCGTCTCCCGCCTGAAGGGGGCGCCTGTCATGGCCACCGATCTGCGCGCTTCCGTGTCGCTGGTTATTGCCGGCCTGGTGGCGGAAGGCGAGACCATGGTTTCGCGCGTCTACCACCTCGATCGCGGCTTCGAACGCCTCGAGGAAAAGCTCACCCGCTGCGGTGCACTGGTCGAACGCGTCAGCGATTGATCCTGTCTTCGCCGCTCATCCGTTTTCTACCCGTTGCAGAGTGGGCCCGGACTGCCTATTTCCAATGTAAGTCATGGAAATAGCGGTCCGCACCGCAGAAAAAGGAAGAAAAAGATGAGCGGCCTGAAATTGCTCGCGCTGGATACTGAAGATCTCTCCGTCATCTCGACGCATATGCAGGACAGTGTCTTCAAGCTGAAGGATGTTGCCTTCGAGCCGAAGCACGGCCAGTTCACGCTTTCCGCCAACCGTTTCGTCTGGGAAAGCACCGACAAAAAGAACCTGCCGCCGGAACGCTGCCGCAGCGTCGTTTTCCTGAAACGCGTCTCCGCCGTCCGCTCGCACGGCATCAACCGCGCCGACAGGGAACAGGTGCTGTCGCTTCTTGCCATCCGCTTCGTGCAGAACGGCGAAGGACCTGATGGAGCCGTGGAATTGACGCTTTCGGGCGGCGGCGCCATCGCGCTCGATGTCGAATGCATCGAGGCGCAATTGACCGATGTGAGCGGCGCCTGGGAAACGGCTGCCAAACCACATCATCCAGACAGCGAATAAGCACACCGCGCCATTGCAACGGTTGCCTTTCGTCACCGTTTCGATTTATGCCACATACCAGAACCGCAATTTTTCTGCGGTAAGTTCGTGCACCTCGCGGGATCGCCCGCGGGGACAATGAAAGGGTAATGGCGTGGCAATCTGGCTGGAGCAGGCGTCGGCGGATTTCGAACAGAAATTCGCGGCCTTCCTGACAACCAAGAGAGAAGTTTCCGAAGACGTCAACGCAACCGTTCGCGACATCATCAACGATGTCCGACATCGCGGCGATGCGGCCCTTGCCCATTATTCCCAGAAATTCGACGGTATCGATTTCACCAAGGTTTCGATGCGTGTCACGGCGGACGAGATCGACGCGGCCTTTGCCGTCGTCGACAGCAGCGTCATCGAGGCGCTAGAACTCGCCGCCCGGCGTATCGAAAAACACCATGCGCGGCAGATGCCGAAGGACGATATTTACGAGGACGATATCGGCGTGGGCCTCGGCTCGCGCTGGACCGCCATCGAGGCCGTGGGCCTTTATGTGCCCGGCGGCACGGCGAGCTATCCAAGCTCGGTGCTGATGAACGCCGTTCCTGCCAGGGTCGCCGGTGTGGAGCGCATAGTCATGGTCGTGCCGGCCAATGGCGGCGCGGTCAATCCGGCGGTGCTGGCTGCAGCGCGTATTGCGGGCGTCGAGGAAATCTATCGCATCGGCGGCGCACAGGCCGTCGCCGCACTTGCCTATGGCACGCAAACCATCGCGCCGGTCGCCAAGATCGTCGGCCCCGGCAATGCCTATGTGGCGGCCGCCAAGCGTCAGGTCTTCGGCACCGTCGGCATCGACATGATCGCCGGTCCCTCCGAAGTGCTGGTTATTGCCGACAGCGACAATGATCCGGACTGGCTTGCCGCCGATCTTCTGGCGCAGGCGGAGCATGATCGCGGCGCGCAATCCATCCTCATCACCGACAATGCCGAGCTCGGCAAGGCCGTTGAAGCCGCTATCGAGCGGCAGTTGAAGCGCCTGTCACGCTCCGAGACGGCGGCGGCAAGCTGGGCCGATTTCGGCGCAGTCATTCTGGTCGAAAAGCTCACCGACGCCATTCCGCTCGCCAACCGTATCGCCGCCGAGCATCTGGAACTTGCCGTCGATGACCCGGATGCCCTGATGGCGCATATCCGCAATGCCGGCGCGATCTTCGTCGGACGCCATACGCCGGAAGTGATCGGCGATTATGTCGGCGGCTCCAACCACGTGCTCCCGACAGCGCGGTCGGCGCGCTTCTCCTCTGGCCTCTCGGTGCTGGATTTCGTCAAGCGCACCTCGATCCTGCGGCTTGGACCGGAGCAGTTGCGACAGCTTGCGCCCGCGGCCATCACCCTTGCCCGGTCCGAGGGACTGGACGCGCATGCGCGTTCCGTCTCCATTCGCCTCAATCCGGAAAGTTAAGCGATGGCTTCAGGCGATTTCCGGCTTTGCGACGTGGTACTGGACGACAGCATCGGCCGGTCCACGCCCGATGTGGAGCATGAACGCGCCGTCGCCATTTTCGACCTCATCGAAGAAAACAGCTTCGAACCCTTTGGCCACGATGGCGGCCCCTATCGGCTGCATATATCGCTGGTCGATGCCAAGCTGGTTTTTTCAATCCGCACCGAAGACGAGAAGGATGTCGCGACCCATATTCTGTCGCTGACGCCGTTCCGCCGCATCATCAAGGATTATTTCCTGATCTGCGAAAGCTATTACGAGGCGATCCGCTCCTCTACGCCGAGCCAGATCGAGGCAATCGACATGGGCCGGCGCGGCATTCACAATGACGGCTCGCAGACGCTGATGGATAGGCTTTCCGGCAAGATAAAGGTGGATTTCGACACGGCGCGCCGTCTCTTCACCCTTGTCTGCGTGCTTTATTGGCGGGGTTAGAGATGATCGATCCTGCCGCAGCGCCAAACGAGGGACGAGCGCCCAAATCGGTCCTCTTCATGTGCGGCATGAACTCCATCCGTTCCCCCATGGCCGAGGTCATCGCCAAACGGCTGGTGGCGCCCGGCATCTACATCCAGTCGGCAGGCGTGCGGGCCGGCGAGCGCGATCCCTTCGTGGATGCGGTGCTGGAAGAACAGGGTTTTTCGCTCGGCAAGCACAAACCACGCACTCTGGACGAGATCGAGGATGATTTTTTCGATCTGATCATTACATTGACGCCCGAAGCCCATCACGCCGCACTGGAACTGACGCGCTCGAATTCACTGGACGTGGTCTACTGGCCGACCATGGACCCAACGGTGATCACGGGCACGCGCGAGCAAATCCTCGACGCCTATCGCGAGGTGCGGGACCATCTGGCAAAGCTGATCTCGGAACGACTGCCGGGGCGGCAGCAGCCGGTGGCGGATACGCTTTCAAAAGACTGAAAATTGCCTCGGCCTGTTAAAATCAATCGCGATTTTCAAGCCGATGCTTTAGAGGTTCACAAATGTGCCGGGATTGTGTAGTTTCCGCGCAATTTTCCCGGACTCGATATGTCCGGCACTATCAACAGGAAGAAAACCCTTACATGACAAAAGAAGAAGTCCTTGAATTCCCGGGCATCGTAACCGAATTGCTGCCAAACGCAACATTCCGCGTGAAGCTTGAGAACGACCACGAAATCATCGCCCACACGGCGGGCCGCATGCGCAAGAACCGTATCCGCGTTCTGGCCGGCGACAAGGTGCTGGTCGAAATGACGCCGTACGACCTCACCAAGGGCCGCATCACCTATCGCTTCAAGTAATCCACCTTCCGCATCGGACGCCCGGGCAGCGCAATGACCAATTCAAAACAAAAGCTCGTTCTGGCATCCGGCTCGCCGCGGCGTCTGGAGCTGCTGCATCAGATCGGTATCGAACCGGCACGTCTGATGCCGATGGATATAGACGAGACGCCGGCCAAGCTCGAGCATCCGCGCACGCTCTGCCGCCGTCTGTCCTTGCAGAAGGCGGAAGCCGCGCAGGCGGCGCTGAAGAACGAGCAGGCGTGGAAAGACGCCTATGTCCTGGGATCCGATACGGTGGTCGCCGTCGGTCGCCGCATCGTTGGCAAGGCCGAATATACGGAAGAGGCCTCGGCGGCACTGCATCTTCTTTCGGGACGCAGCCATTGGGTCTATACCGGCATCTGCCTCGTGACCCCCGGCGGCAAGATCCGGCAGAAGGTGGCGGAGACCAAGGTGCGCTTCAAGCGCCTCTCCACGCGGGAGATCGAGGCTTACATCGCGTCGGGCCAGTGGCGCGGCAAGGCGGGAGCCTATGGCATCCAGGGCATTGCCGGCGCCTTCGTGCAGAAACTGACCGGCTCCTATACCAATGTCGTCGGCCTGCCGCTTTATGAAACCATGTCGCTTCTTTCCGGAGAAGGATTTGAGGTGACTTCGGGCTGGCTCGAAGGATAGGCCATGGCAAAGTCCCCCACTGAAGGCGCTGGAAACGTCACCCCGCTTCGCAAATCCCAGCCATGCCCGGAATGCGGGCGGCCATCGACGCGCGAAGACTACCCTTTCTGTTCGGATCGCTGCCGCTCGCTCGATCTCGCTCGCTGGCTGAACGGCTCCTACGCCATTCCGGTCGCGGACGATGAAAGCAGCGCCGGCGGACAGGACGGCGGCAAGAATAACGCCGAATGAGAACCTGCACTGCCGGAAACTTCGGCGGTGAATTGCATAAGATTTTCAGAGCAACCGCTCGCACCACATATTCACCGGGTTGCCGACAGCCCGAAAAACCATATCAAAACCGGCTGACGCCTTTTTCCGCCAGCCCCTTAAGGTCTTGCGATGGACGCAGGCTTGCAGAAGAGAGTGAGCCATGGCGCGCTGCTGTTTGCGGTGCTGGCCGTTTGCCTTGCCATAGGCGCGACGGTGCTGCTGGCCAATGACAAGAAGCACCTTAAAAGCCTGCTGACCTATCTCAATCTGGCGCCCGCCATCCAGTCCGCCACGCCACCGAAGATGAAGCCCGTCAAACGGCAGAAACTCGCCACCCAAAAAGTCTCTCTGCCGCCGCATCTGCTGAAGTTCGAGCAAATGGGCGACAGAGCATCTTTCGCCCGCGATTTCGTTGTTTCCGGCAAGGAGCTTTGCGAGCGCTTTACCGCCGCAGGTTTCTCCAACCCGCAGGGCTGGCACGCGAGCCCGGTCAACATCCGCAGCTTCGAATGCATGGCCGATCTTGCGGCAGGAAACGCATCAGACCCGGCCGAGCGGGCATCGCTCTTTCTTGAAATAAGGGGGGAAGCCTCCGGAGAAATTCGCTCCATCAGGATGAAGGCCGTTGCGCCGGAAACGCCGGACGGGGCGGCCGTTCTGGCGAAGCTCGATGAAGCGCTCGCCATGATCATCGGACAGACGCGCTGGGCCGATCTGGCGGAAATGCTGGAGCCGGCACGCCGGATGCAGCCCTATCAGGCACAACATTTCGGTATTTCGGTTTCCATAAAACCGGAACCGACGGCGCCGCATCGCCTGAACGTGATTTTGTTCGCAAACGAACAATCGCCGGGGTTGAAGCTGACACGCAGCTTCTTTGACCGGGATCGCTGGCTTAGCCCAGCCGCTCCACCGGATCGGCCGGCGCTCTATGCTTCCGTCAAGAAAGACCGTGTCCGGTGAGGCGAAGGCCGTTCAGCCTATTGCAGCCAGCTTGCGCCGCACGGGCGGAATCCGGTCGCTTTGCTGGGCCTGACGTTTGGCCTCCCACTGAAGCGCGGTGCGAACAATCGTCGCCAGATCGTTGAAGCGGGGACGCCAGCCCAGTTCCGACTGGATACGCGACGAATCCGCCACCATGGCGGCAATATCGCCCGCGCGGCGCGGACAATGGATGATCGGGAAATCGCGTCCCGATTCCCGCTGCACGGCCTGCAGGACGTCCAGAACCGAATAACCGACGCCATAACCGCAATTGAGCGTGCGGGTGCCGCCACCGGCGCGCAGATGCGCCATGGCCAGCATATGTGCGTCGATCAGATCGCTGACATGAATATAGTCGCGGACGCCGGTGCCATCGGCGGTCGGGTAATCCGTCCCGTAAACTTCCACCCGATCGCGGCGACCGGTTGCGGCTTCGCAGGCCACTTTGATGAGGTTCGCAACGCCCGTGGGGGAAGGCCCGGCGCGGCCCTGCGGGTCGGCTCCAGCGACGTTGAAATAACGCAGCGCCACATAGTTGAAATCATGCGCCTGCACGACATCGCGCAGCATGATTTCGGAGGCGAGTTTCGACAGGCCGTAGGGGTTTTCCGGGCTGAGGATCGCGGTTTCAGGAACCGGGCCATCAAAGGGCTGGTTTCCATAGACGGCGGCTGTCGAGGAGAAGATGAAATTGCGGATGCCATGGGCGACTGCCGCAGCGACGAGGGCGCGGGTCGTGCCCGTATTGTTTTCGTAATATTCGAGCGGCTGGCTGATCGATTCAGGAACGCTGACGGAGCCCGCGAAGTGGAAGATGGTCTCGATCTGGTTTTCTTCGAAAATCTGGTCCAGCAGGGCGCGGTCCGCCGCATCGCCCAGATAAAAACGCGCCGCCGGCGCAACAGCCCAGCGCGACCCCGTCGAAAGCCGGTCGACAACAACGACCTCTTCCCCGGCATCGAGCAAAGCCCACACCATGTGGCTTCCTATATAACCGGCCCCACCCGTGACCAGAACAGCCATGATACTACTTCCCTGTTTGCTTTTCTTGAGCTCATCAAAGCCAATAATTCTTCATCATTGATTACTTGCACAGCGAATACGCGACCAATCCACCGCCCCATTAAAAAGGTGGCTTACGATTGGTTAGCGCAATGAAGTGCTTTTTATTTATTAGTGAAAATGTTCTCATAAATGGAACAAGGAGCGCATATCACAGAAAATGCCCCACGTCGATGGTTGCGCCGTGGGGTTGCAGTTTTAGGTCTTCGCTGTGATTTTGTTGTCGATTTCCCTACCCCAGCGCGATCCCGGCACCGCAGGGGAAACCATTGAACGGAAAGCCGACGCTTACCTGCCGAGGATATAGGATGCCAGCCGATCGGCCGCGTCTTCTATCTGCCTGGGGTTGCGCAGGAAGCAGGCGCGGAGAAACAGTTCCCCTCCCGGGCCGAAGGCCGTGCCGGGCGCAAGACCGACCCCGGTCTTGTCGACGATATCAAGCGCCGTCGCCCGGCTGTCCGTCACGCCGTCAATCTTGAGGAAGGCGTAAAGGGCGCCGTCCGGCTTCAGGGTTTCCACACGGTTCGTCGCGATGAGCGCATCGCAGAGAATGTCGCGGGATGTCAGAGCGCGTTCGTAATTCTCGCGGACGAATCCATCGCCGTGATCGAGGGCGGCGACAGCGCCGCGCTGCATGAACTGCGCCACGCCTGAGGTGGAATATTGAATGAGATTCTCGATCACCTGACCGATGGCCGGCGGGGCGACAAGCCAGCCGACGCGCCAGCCGGTCATGGACCAGTTCTTCGAGAAGGAGTTGGCGAAGACGATCTTGTCGTCCGGCTCCATGACGTCGAGGAAGGACGGCGCACGGCTGCCGGAATAGTGATAAAGCGCATAAATCTCGTCGGCGACGATCCACAGATCGTGTTTGCGGGCGAGCATCAGAACGTCGCGGAGATTGTCGAGCGTCGCCGTCCACCCGGTCGGGTTGGAGGGCGTATTGATGAAAAGCGCCTTCGTCTTATCCGTGATCGCGCTTTCCAGCCTGTTGATGTCGAGATTCCAGCGGCCATCGCGGAAATCGATACCGACCGGAACCGCCTTCGCACCCGCCACGCCGATGGCGGCGACGATATTCGGCCATGTCGGAGACAGATAGACCATTTCGTCGCCGGGCGAGGTCAGCGCCTGCACGGCAAGCACGATGGCCTGCATGCCGGAACCGGTCGCATAAAAATGTTCCGGCGGCAGCGACGTCGCGAAATGACGTTGATAATAGCGGCTCAGCGCCTGGCGCAATTCGGGAATGCCGCGCTGCCAGGTATAGAAGGTTTCGCCGTTGTTCAGCCCATCGATGGCGGCCTGATTGATGAAGTCCGGGCTCGGCAGATCGCCTTCGCCGACCCAGAGCGGCAGGAGATTGTCCCGCCCCCGGGCATAATTCACGACTTCAACAATGCCGCTCTCGGGAGCCGCCAGAGAGCGCGCACTCAGACTGTTCAAAATGGACATTAAAGACACTCCGTTTGGCGCCTTCTTATCGCATCGAACCAGCCATGTGCATGATATTCCGTGAGGCGATCATGGATTTTCTTTATGGGTCATCCCCGGCAGGAGATCGACGGCCGCATGGGCCGGCACATCAGGCCGGGGACGATGGCGACAATCAACGCGTCTTCAGCAGATCGCGGATTTCGGTGAGGAGCTTGACGTCTTCCGGCGGCGGTGCTGCTTCCGGCTTTTCTTCGACCTTCTTGCGCTCAACGGAATCACGAAGCTTGTTGACGCCCTTGACCATCAGGAAAATGATCCAGGCCAGGATTAGGAAGTTGATGAGAACGGTCAGAAAGTTGCCGTAGGCGAAGACGGCGCCCTGCTCGCGGGCGGCGGCGAGCGAGGGGGCGTTGACGTTGGAACTCAACGGCAGGAAGTAGTTCGAGAAGTCGAACCCGCCGAAGATGGCGCCGACAATCGGCATGATGAGATCGTTGACGACGGAGTCGACGATCTTGCTGAAAGCCGCACCGATAATAACACCCACGGCCAGATCCATGACATTGCCGCGGGCAATGAAGGTTTTAAATTCGTTAAGCATTCAGATTGTCCCTCTCTCCTGCTTCGCGAGCTGAAGCTATGTGACTGTCCCTACGGGTCGAACCATATAGGGTCCGGGCTTCATTTGGAATCCGCGGGATTGCATTTATTAGCTTTTTTGCACGCTCACCTTGAACTTTATGCTCAGACCGCGCTCATTCTCAACGGCAGAGAATTCGCCTATGCTGATATTCGGGAATTCTTGCATGGGGAGGATGCGTGCTTCCTGGGTGGATCATATTCGGTTCGGCCTTCGCTTATGTCCTGCTGCTGTTTGCGGTGGCAAGCTATGGGGACAGGAAGAGCCGCAAAAGAAACGCTCCGAACAAGGGGCGTCCGTTCGTCTATGCGCTCAGCCTGGCGATCTATTGTACCTCCTGGACCTATTTCGGCGGTGTGGGGCTTGCGGCAGACAGGGGGCTGGAATTTCTCGGCATCTATACCGGCCCGATCCTTGCCTTCACCATCGGCATGCCGATCATCCGCCGCATCGTCGAACTGGCGAAAACGGAAAAGCTGACTTCCGTTGCGGATTTCATTGCCGCCCGTTACGGCAAGAACTCCACCGTGGCGATGATCGTCGCCATCATCGCGCTCGTCGGCGCCATTCCCTATATCGCTCTGCAGCTGAAAGCCGTTTCCAGCTCGGTGGCGACGATGGTCGATCCCGGCGATTACGGCATTGGCAGCGGCAATCTCTACTTCCTCGATCTGCCGCTGGTCGTCACCATCGTCATGGCGGGGTTTGCCGTCATGTTCGGCACCCGCCACACCGATGCCACCGAACATCAGGACGGGCTCATTCTGGCGATCTCGATGGAATCGCTGGTCAAGCTGGTCGCCATGTGCACCGTCGGCTTTTATGTGCTCTTCGTGCTCTTCGACGGTCCCGTGCACCTATGGCAGCTCGCCTCCGACAACGAACAGGCCATGCGGGCCATATCCTATCACACGCCCGTCAGCCGCTGGATCGTGATGACGCTGCTTTCCGGCTTCGCCATCATCCTGCTGCCGCGCCAGTTTCACGTCACCGTGGTGGAAAACCGCACGCCGCAGGAGCTGCGCATGGCGGGGTTCCTGCTGCCGCTCTACCTTATCGCGATCAACATCTTCGTGCTGCCGATTGCGCTGGCCGGCATTCTGACGCTCGGCGCCAATGGCGATGCCGATCTCTACGTGCTGCAATTGCCGCTCAATCATCAGATGCCGGTCGTGTCGCTGATCACCTTCATCGGCGGATTTTCGGCGGCGACCGCGATGGTGATCGTCGCTTCGGTGGCGCTGTCGATCATGATTTCCAACGACATTGTCATGCCGATCTTCCTGCGGCAGAAGCTGCTGAACCGTTCTCCGCACCGGGACGACTTCGCCAAGACGCTGCTCAACATCCGCAGAACGGCAATCTTTGCGGTGCTGCTTCTGGGCTATGGCTATTATCGCGCCGCCGACAGCGCCACGGGCCTTGCCTCCATCGGCCTTCTGGCATTCGCCGCCATCGCGCAGATGGCGCCGGCCTTGTTCGGCGGGCTGTTCTGGCGGCGCGCCAATGCGCGAGGCGCAATCGCCGGCTTAAGTTCCGGCTTTTTCGTCTGGGCCTATCTGCTGTTCCTGCCGAGCTTCGGTGGGCCGGATAATTCCGAGGTCGCGGCGAACATTCTCGGCTTCCTGTTCTCAGGCAGCACGGTGTTCAATGGGCCTGAAGCCGACCCGTTCGTGAATGCCGTCATTCTCAGCCTGCTCGTCAACAGCCTTGCCTTCGTGCTCGGCTCGCTTTCGCGCAATCCGAGGCCGGTGGAGCGCATCCAGTCCGGCATCTTCGTCAAGCGCCACTCGAAATCGCAATTCGCCACACGCGGCTGGAAAACCCGTGTCAGTGTCGGCGACCTCAAAAGCGCGGTCGCCCGCTATCTCGGCGAGGAGCGCATGCTGCGGTCACTCGCAACCTATGAAAAGACGGCGGGCAGGAAGCTCAATGACGACCAGCCGGCGGACATGGCGCTGATCCATTTCTCCGAACAGTTGCTGGGCAGCGCCATCGGCTCCTCCTCCGCCCGTCTGGTGCTTTCGATCATCCTTCAGAAGGCGGAAGACACCAGCGCGGACACGGCATGGCTGCTCGATCAGGCGAGCGAGGCCCTGCAATATAATCAGGACATGCTGCAGACCGCGCTCGCCCAGATGGACCAGGGCATTGCGGTTTTTGACAGTTCGCAGCAGCTCACCATCTGGAACCGGCGCTTCCGCACGCTGCTGGATTTGCCCGAGCAATTCGGCCAGGTCGGCGTACCGCTCACGGATATCGTTTCGATGCTGCAGGAACGCGGCGACATGCCTGATGGCGACACGAATGAGCTGATTACCAGCTTCCTGACCATGGACCTGCCCTTCTCACTGGTGCTGGCGGGCGGCGAGCGCATCATCGAAGTGCGCTCCAACACCATGCCGGACAAGGGCATCGTCGCCACCTTCACCGATATCACCCAGCGTGTGGCGAGCGATCAGGCGCTGAAACAAGCAAACGAGACGCTGGAGCAGCGCGTGGCGGAGCGAACCGTGGAGCTTACCCGCGTCAACCGGGAACTGGCGGAAGCGCGAGCATCCGCCGACGAGGCGAATATCGGCAAGACACGGTTTTTCGCCGCCGCCGGTCACGATATTCTCCAGCCGCTGAATGCCGCCCGCCTCTATTCTTCCTCGCTGGTCGAACGGCTTGGCGCATCGGGAGAAAGTGATCTCGTCCACAATATCGATTCGGCGCTGGAATCGGTCGAAACCATTCTCGGCGCGGTTCTCGATATTTCCCGTCTCGACACCGGCTCGATGAAGGCGCGCATGACATCCGTGCCGCTGAATGAGCTGCTGAAACGCATCGAAACCGATTTCGCACCAATGGCGCAGGAGAAAAACCTCGACCTTGTGGTCATGCCGACCTCGCTCACGGTCCGCTCCGACCCCAATCTCCTGCGGCGCCTGATACAGAATCTGGTGTCCAACGCCATCAAATACACGCTGAAGGGCAAGGTGATCGTCGGTGCGCGCCGCCGGGGCGGCGAAGTGGTCATTCAGGTGACGGATTCCGGTATCGGCATTCCCTCATCCAAGTTTCGCACCGTCTTCAAGGAATTCGCGCGATTGGACGAGGGTGCAAGAACGGCATCCGGCCTCGGCCTCGGTCTTTCCATCGTCGACCGGCTGTCGCGCATGCTGCACCATCCGGTCCAGCTGATTTCCACCCCCGGAAAAGGCACGACCTTCCGCATCCACCTGCCGCGCGAGGCGGATCGCCTCGTGCCGGCCAAAGCCGATGACGGGACAATCAGTCCGGCAGCCAGCGACCGCCTTCAGGGCGTCCGGGTGCTCTGCATCGACAACGAGCCAAAAATCCTCGAGGGCATGACGCTGCTCCTGACGGGATGGGGTTGTGAGGTTTTACCCGCAGGTTCCGTGGCGACGCTGGAGGAACCCTTCCTCACTCTGGCCGCAGCCCCCGACGTCATCGTCGCCGATTACCATCTGGACGATGGCGACGGCATCAGCGCCATCCGCCTCATCAGGACATTTTACGGCAAGACGATCCCTGCCCTGCTGGTGACGGCCGATCGCAGCCCGGAAGTGCGCAGCGACGCCGAAAAATACGGGATTTCGGTTCAGCACAAACCGGTCAAACCGGCGGCGCTGCGGGCCTATATCAACCAGATATCCAGCACGGTGCGGGCAGCGGCCGAATAAAAACTCCCGGACCTTGCGATCCGGGAGCTTCTTTGACCTTCAAAAAAACAGACCTATCAGGCCGCCTGATTGTAGCGATCCCTGCCGGTCGCCGAACCCTGTTCCATCTGGAACCGCTGCACCAGATCGAGCAGCGCTTCCACCTCGCCGGAAAGCACCCGGCTGGCCGCGCTCGACTGTTCGGCAAGCGCCGCATTCTGCTGCGTCATCTGGTCCATCTGGTTGACAGAGCTGTTGACGTTGTGAAGAGCGGAGGACTGGTCCTGCGTCGCAGTTGCGATGGTTTCGACATGCTGGCTGACGGTAACGATCTGCTGGCTGATGGCGGAAAGAACCGTGCCCGCCTCCTGCACCAGCTTCGAACCGGAGCTGACCTCATGCGTCGACTGGTTGATGAGCTGCTTGATCTCGCGGGCCGCGTCGGCGGAGCGCTGGGCAAGCTCGCGCACTTCCTGCGCCACCACGGCAAAACCCTTACCCGCCTCGCCCGCACGCGCTGCCTCGATGCCGGCATTGAGCGCAAGAAGGTTGGTCTGGAAGGCAATATCGTCGATGACCTCGATGATCTGCTCGATCTTGCGCGAGGCGTCTTCGATGCGGCCCATGGCGTCGACGGCGTTGCTGACGACCGAACCGGAACTGTCGGCGCTCTGCTTGGTGATGCGCACGGCCTCATTGGCCTCCCGCGCCCGCTCAGCCGACGATCTGACCGTGACGGTGATTTCGTCCACCGCGGCGGCGGTCTCTTCCAGCGAGGCAGCCTGGTTTTCGGTGCGCTTCGACAGATCGACCGACGATTGCTCGATTTCAAAACCGCTATGCTGGATGATCAGCGTGCGCTCGCGGATCTGCCCCAGCGCATCGCGCAGATTGAGAAGGGATTCGTTGAAATCCGTGCGCAGGCGGTCGAGACGACCGGCGAAAGGCGTCTCGATCGTGCGGCTCAGATCGCCACGCGAAAGCCTGCCGAGGCCGGAAGCAATCTCGCTGACCGCAAATTCGATCTGCCCATCGAGCTCCTGTTTCTCGGCGTCGTTGCGGTGACGTTCGGACTCGGCTGCGGAGCGTTCCTCGGCGCTTTTGCCCTCGATCGCCAGTTTCTCGATCGCATTCTCGCGGAAAATCACCAGCGCACGGGCGATGTTGCCAAATTCATTGGTATTGGTGGCGTAGGGGATCGGCGTGTCGAGATTGCCGTCCGAAAGGGACTTCACCGCATCGGTCAGCTTGCCAAGCGGCTGGAGCGTGCGCTTGATGACGAAATAGGCGAGCAATCCGACGCCAAGCATGGCGAGCGCGCCGCAGATCAGCATCATATCGCGCAGGCTGTATATCTGCGCATCGTAGACATCCATGGGAACGCCCACGAACAGGATGCCGACGGTTGCGCCGGTCTTGTTCGTAACCGGCATATAACCGGTCATGTAGCTGGTGCCGAACAGCGTGGCCGTGCCAAAATAAGCCTCTCCCTTGGAGACTTTCGGGAAAGCGGGATGATCGGTAGCAAGCTTGGTGCCTGCCGCTCTCTCACCCTTTTCGTTCTTCAGATTGGTGGTCAGGCGAATGAACTCGCCGGCCTTGGCTTCAAAAACAGTAGAGATACCGCCGTTGCCGGCTGCCGTGCGATCGACGAGATCATTGTCACGCATCGTTCCGATGCTGGCGCGACCGACGCTCTTCAACTCGCCATCCACCATTTCGAGGGCAACGCCGCCGACCTTCATCTCATAGAGGATGGCCATGCCGCGCATTGCGCTGTGCGTATCACGCAGCGCGGTGGTGATGATGTTGTCCTTCAAGCGAATGTAGGTCGAAAAACCAACTGCCGCCACGCTGAGCGTGATCAGGCCGATCGTCAACGCGACGACCTTGCCAGCAACGGACTTAAAGAGCCGGTTGTGCATGAAACAGTTCCCCAAAGCCAAACTTATAAAAGTTCTAGTAGGCAACTGTTAAAAAAACGCGAAGTGTCGATAGCGCCTTTTAGGGAGGCGCAAATGCCGGTTCGGGCCGCCGGCTTGGGAGGGGCGGGAAAACCCGCCCGCCATCAATGGATATAACCGAGCCGGATGGCCTTGGCGATCGCCTGGATGCGGTTGACGGAATCGAGCTTGATCGTCGCTGAACCGAGATAGGCGTTGACGGTGTGCACGGAAAGCCCGAGCTTGACCGCGATTTCTTCGCTGATACGGCCGTCCCCCGCCAGTTGCAGGCAGGCGATTTCCCTCTCGCTCAGCGCCTCGGAAGGTGCCGCCTTGCGCTCGTCCAG
The DNA here is from genome assembly GCF_044626815.1 of Agrobacterium sp. P15N1-A. Classification (NCBI taxonomy): domain Bacteria; kingdom Pseudomonadati; phylum Pseudomonadota; class Alphaproteobacteria; order Hyphomicrobiales; family Rhizobiaceae; genus Agrobacterium; species Agrobacterium sp. P15N1-A. The sequence goes on from NZ_JBIUPF010000001.1 coordinate 1,076,668, forward strand.
CGCCAGCATGTCCACCATGATCTCGCAGCATTTGATGTGCTGTTCGATCACGACCTCATTGTCGAGAACGAGGTTGGTGCCGCAGAAAACGATGTAACCGTTGCCGATGGTGCCGAGCCGCACCGGAAGCGCCAGCCCCGCATAGGGCAATGTATCGTTCTCGATGCGGCGCAGAAGTGCGGGCACATCGGGAAGATCGGCAAAGCCGCCGGCATTCTTGTTGCGCCAGATGACCGGCAGGAGCGACGTCTCGATATGATCGAGAAGAATGTCGCCGACGGCGCGGATGAACTGCGCGCTCTGCTCTGCGGCATTCATGCCCCAGTTTTCCAGCTCGCAGGTCAGCTTCTTCTTGTTGGGGAAACCGGAAGCGGCAGCCTTCGTCACCACGAAATTGCGTGCGCCGACCAGCTTCTGCATAGCGACGAGCTTCGGAAAAAGATCCGACCGGCTCGTCACGACAGGGCTACGGTAAAACATGCCCGTCTGACCTGAACCCTCATTGTCTTTCGTCTGTACCATCCGTCCGACCATTATACGAGGTTGTTGCGCACGGCGTAGGCAATTGCCTCCGAGCGGGTTTTCGTCGCGGTTTTACGCATCACGCTTGTAATGTAATTATTGATCGTATTGCGCGAAATGCCAAGGATCATCGCAATTTCATCGCTCGTCTTGCCTTCCGCGATCCAGAACAGGCATTCGAGTTCGCGCTCCGTGAGATCGATATCGCGCACGGTCTTTGCTTCGCTGGCAATGCCGAAGCTGACGCAATAGCCCGTCAGCAGGGCGATTTCGCGCAGCCGTTCCGGCGAAGGCACCGCTTCTTCGGGAAACAGCAGCAGCAGCGAAAGCCGGATGCGTCCCACACAGAAAGACAGCGCCGAATATTGCCGGTCTATGCCGTAGGGAACCGAAACATCGTCGGGAAGGAAGAGCAGCCGCGGCTGCAGAAGCGAAAGGCATTTCTCCATTTCGCTCGATCTGTTCTGGCTGTTGGCCAGCTCGATACCGAGCCTGCGGACCAGATCGAAAGGCCAGTCGGAGGTGACGATGAATTTCAGTCCGGTTTCTTCGAGAAGATCATCCCGCGCCAGCAGATAATGCGAGGCGCCAGCGTAGGTTACGAGCAGATCCAGTGCGCCTGCAACGTTACCGGCAGCAGCCGTGGCTGCGACGTTTTTAGCAAGCTGATCGCGCGGCAAGGGCTTACCCATGCCCTCCATAGGCTTGGCAGACAGCCTGCGGATATCAACATCGACTTTCAATCGCCTACGCCCTCTTGCTCCCAGTGGGAGATTATACCTCGGGATGGAATCATTCCATTCGAGAAGCTTACCAAAATGGGACGGCAAGCCCCCGGAGACCGAATCACTTCATTTTATGGAACGGACTGGGATTTGCCATTACCTGACACCAGCCTTTCCACGTATTTCGCTGTTCGTCTATTGCTAAAAAAACATACTGAAAAGCTGTTCAATCCATAAACGGCATTCTCAGCCAATTCCCAGCAAACTGTATCGTTGCTGAATTTTTTGTAAACACTGTCCTGAAACGAGATTGCCACGGCTCGCCCGCCAAGCATAGCAAAAAGCCCAAAAACGGAAAAAAGGCCGGGTAAAACCGGCCTTTTTCCATATTATGCAGCTTTTTCCACCGCCCATTTGCGCAGGATTTTGGCGGCTCTTTCCTCGCTGATTTCCACCATGCGGGAGAGCCTGCGCTCGGGTCCTTCACGAACCCGGCGGTTGAATGTGCCCTCGCCATCGCCGCCCGCCAGAAGGTCGTCGGTGCTGTCGAAGCCGAAATCCGCCCCGAAACCTTCCATGAGACCGCCTGCGCCCGCATCCATGCCGGGAGAGAAATCCGGCAGTTCGAGACCGGCGGCCTCCTGGCTGAGCTGGCCTGCGGCGGCACCGTTGCCGGTCACGGTGCGGACCAGAGGGCGTACACCGAGCCAGACGACAAGGAAGGCGACAGCGACAAAGGCGAGCGAGTTGATGATGCCGGCGGAATTGCGGCTCAGCACTTCCATGATGCCGGGTCCGGTTGCGGCCTCATCCAGCAATTGCGTTTCGAGGAAGTCCATCGCCGTCAGCGAGACGATGTCGCCACGGTCGGAGGAAATGCCCGCGGCCGAAGTGACGATCTTCTGCATTTCGGCAAGATAGGCGTCGATCTTCGCCTGATCGGCGGGCTCGCCGACCATTTTGGCGATCCGGCCCTTGTTGACGACGACCGCGACCGAAATCTTCTCGACGGTGTAGCCGTTCTTGACCGTGGCTACCGTCTTGGAATTGATCTCGTAATTGGTCTGCTCTTCCTTCTTGGCCGACTGGTCGGAGGACTGCGGACCGCCGCCGCCGCCCTGGGGCGCGGCCTGCGGTACGTTCTGTTCCACGGTCGCGGCCGTATCCGGCTGCGTTTCCTGGGACTTCTGGTCTTCCTTTACCGTGCGCACGGAGCGCTCGACGCGCGATTCCGGATCGTAGACGGTTTCCTGAATCTGACGGCTGTCGGTATTGAGCTGCGCCGTAACGCTGGAGCGGAAATTGTCCATGCCGAGGAAAGGCGCCAGCGCCTTGTCGATATTGGTTTCGATTTCCTGCTGCACATTCTGCGCCAGCGTCAGCGAGCGGTTCATGGCTGCATTGGTGACATCGTCGCCGGAAGCGAGAAGCTGGCCGGTTGAATCAAGCAGTGTCACATCGTCGACTTCAAGGCCGGGAACCGCCGAGGCGACGAGGTGACGGATGGAGGCGGACGCCTTGCGGCCGGCCGAAGCACTGGCGCGAATCATGACCGATGCGGTGGGCTTCTGTTCGCCGCGGCGGAAATTGCCGACGTCAGGCATGACGATATGGACGCGTGCGGCCGCAATGCCGTCAATCTGCTGGATGGAGCGGCCGATCTCGCCTTCAAGGGCGCGAACGCGCGTCACTTCCTGCATGAAGGAGGTCAGGCCGAGAGAGCCGACATTGTCGAAAAGCTCATAACCGGCATTGGCGCTGTCGGGCAGGCCGCGCTCAGCCAGAAGCAATCTTGCCTTGCTGGTGAGGCCAACGGGAACCTGAAGGCTGGAACCATCGGTCCCCACCTGAAAGTCCAGACCCGATTCGGCAAGCGCAATGCTGATCTTGTTAAGGTCGCTTTTTTCAAGCCCCACATAGAGGGTCTCGTAAGCGGGACGGTTCACGTAAAGAGCTGCAGCGAGGATGATGGCCATGGACACAACGCCCACGCCGCCCAGCATCAGCAGCCGCGTCTGCCCCAGCGCCGCGACATTCTTCAAGACCTGAGGGATTTGATTTAACAGATTCATTCTGTTCCGCACCGTCATTCATAGAGTCCGAGACCTTTTGGCCCCGTCGTGACAATAGGGTGCGAAGCTTGCGCGAGCGTTGCCTTTCTCCGCATTCAGCAAGGAAAGGAACGCGGCGGGAATATGGTCTAGAACAGGTCGAAGTCGCCGGAAGCCTTGTCCAGCGGCTGGGAATGGCCATGGCGGAAGGCAGCGCCCAGCGCCTTCTGCATTTCGGCCAGCTTGACGAGGCTAAGCGCGGTGGAGACATCCACGATCCAGTCTCCGGGGATGGAACCGGTGATGGTATCGATGAATTCCGCAAGGCCGCGGGTTTTCTGGACGGCAAGGTCGATGCCCTGCAGCAGCTTGACGCCTTCACTGGACAATTGACCGCTGGTCACTTCAAGCAATTGCGGCTCGATGCGCTCGATGAGATAGGCGACGTCGTGCAGTTCCGATACCACGCGCATCAGAACGTCCGGCAGGGCTTCTTCGAACGGAGTGGCGGCGGTGTGCTCTGCAAGCTGCATTGGAAACTCCGTGACTAGAAAAATTCGATGTCGTTGGCGACTGGCTTGGGGGCCGGCACCGGACGCGTTTCCATGGCAACCGTCTTCTGGGTTTCCGCGCCGCTGAGCGGGTGCTGACGCGCGCGCCCGGAGACCGGCCAGAATTCGATCTTTCGGCCGTGGTCCCCGCCTGTGGAGGAGCTTAAGACCGGAATACCTTCATCCTTCAGAAACTGCATGGCGAAGATGGCATTCTGCTCGCCGACGTTGGAGAAGCTGGCAATCGTCTTTGCGCCGCCGAAAACCTTCGCTTCCAGCCGGTCGCGCCGCGCCCCCTGCTTCAGGAGCCCGTTGATCAGGAGCTCCATGAGATGCACGCCGTAACGCGTGGCATCTCCGCCGGTCACATTGCCCGTTCCCGGCAGCAGGAAGTGATTCATGCCCCCTAAGCCGGCAACGGGGTCTCTCAGACAGGCGGCCACGCACGAACCGAGTATCGTCGTCAGCACCACATCGGGATCGCTGACGACCTTGTACTCGCCCTGAATGATATGTACGCGCTTGGCCGCAGCTTCAATCATTTCAGCGATCCGAAAACCGCCTCGATGGCAGCGCGCATTTTGTCGATCGTGAAGGGCTTGGCCAGCACGTTGTTGGCGCCGAGCTGGGCTGCCTTCTGCACCAGCGCGCGGTCACCCTGCGCGGTGAGGATGATGAAGGCGGCCTTCTTGGTGGTCGGGTTGGCCCTGACGGCGTGCAGGAAACCGAGACCGTCCATCTTCGGCATGTTGAAATCGGAAATGACGAGATGATGGGGCTGCTGCTCCATGATCTTCATTCCCTGCTCGCCGTCACCGGCGGCGGTGATCTGCTTGAAGCCGAGCTGTGTCAGCGCATCGCTGAGGAGCAGCCGGCTGGTCACCTGATCGTCGACGATCAGAACTTTGATCTTTTCTGCGAGAGACATTAGTCAGCACCTTCTTTGCGGGCAGTGGTTAGTTTCAGGATTTCTTCGCCGATGGAGGCCAGCGGGAGTTGCTGTTCCACGGCGCCAAGTTCATAGGCCACGCGGGGCATGCCGTAGACGACACATGTTTTTTCGTTCTGGCCGACGGTGCGCGCACCGGCATGACGCATTTTCAACAGCCCGGCGGCGCCATCGCGGCCCATGCCGGTCAAAATGACGCCGACGGCATTGCGGCCGGCAAGCTCGGCCACCGAATCGAACAGCACATCGACGGAGGGCCGGTGGCCGTTGACGGGATCGCGTTCGACAAGCCGGCAGCAGGGCGCGGACCGGTTGGCGATCTGCAAATGGCGCTCGCCGCCCGGCGCGAGATAAATCTTGCCGGTTTGCAGACGCGCACCGTCTGTCGCTTCTTCCACCACGGGGGCGCAGATGCGGTTCAGCCGTTCGGCAAAACTCTTGGTGAAGGTCGGCGGCATGTGCTGGGTGATGACGGTCGGCGGGCAATTGGCCGGGAATTTCTGCAGCACGGCGATCAGCGCTTCGACACCGCCGGTGGAGGAACCGATGGCCACCACCTTGCGACCCGCCCGATATTCGCTGACCGGCACCGGCTGCGGCGCGGCTGCAGCTTCCGGGCGCGCCGCACGGTAGGCGGCGTGTTGCGAGCGGGCAGCGGCCTTCACCTTGTCGGCCAGATCGCCGAAGGGGCGTGCATCGCCCGGAGCCGGCTTGCCGACACAGTCGAAGGCGCCGATTTCAAGCGCGGCAAGCGAAGCATCCGCGCCGCGATGGGTCAGCGACGAGACCATGATGACCGGCATGGGCCGCAGGCGCATGATCTTTTCGAGAAATTCCAGCCCGTTCATTTCCGGCATCTCGATGTCGAGCGTCACGACATCGGGATTGAGCTGCTTGATGGCCGCGCGTGCTTCCATGGCGTTGCCGGCCTGCCCGACCACCTCGACTTCCGGATCGGCCTTGAGGACAGCCGAAATCAGGCCGCGCATGGTGGGCGAATCATCGACGACGAGTACCCGTGCGAGTGCGCTCATGCCTTCCTCCCCGAAGCGTGGCCAGTGAAGCGGTAGGTGGTGATGCCCGTATTGTCGAACAGGTTCTTGGCGTCACCGGAGACGCGTTCGGAATGACCGATATAAAGATGACCGCCTTCCGGCAGCAGCCCGGCGAAACGCGACCAGATGCGCATCTGCGTCGGCTCATCGAAATAGATGACGACGTTGCGGCAGAAGATCACGTCGAAATTGCCCTTGAAGGGCCATTGCGTCATCAGGTTCAATTCGTTGAAGGTGATGAGGCGCTTGACCTTGTCGTCGATGCGGAACTTGCGGCGACCGCCGGCATCGACTTCCGTGAACCATTGCTTGCGCATGGCAGGAGACACGGTTTCGAGCGCATTGTCATCATAGACCCCTGCCCGGGCCTGCGCCAGAATCTTGGGGTCGATATCCGTCGCCAGGATTTTGAAATCGTAATCCGCCGCATTCGGGAACATGGCGAGCACGGTGAGCGCGATGGAATAGGGCTCCTGCCCATCCGAACAGGCGGCCGACCAGATGCGGACACGACCGCCGCTCTTCGCCCGGGCGATAAGGCCCGGCAGGACCTCGTCCCGCAGATGTTCGAAATGGTGGTTCTCGCGGAAGAAACGGGTGAAATTCGTCGTCAGATGCGACAGCATTTCGCGCCGCGCCTGCGCGCCATCCGGCGAGGACACCAATGCGCAATATTCGCGGAAACCCGACAGGCCGAGGTTGCGGATATGCTTCGACAGTCGGGAATAGACCAGCGACGCCTTGGTGTCGTTGAGATAGATGCCCGCATCGGCATAGATCATCGCCGCGATTTCCGAAAGGTCGCGTCTCGTCAGCGGGTATTCGCCGCTGGCAAGAACCTCGTCGGGAGACTGGCGCTGGTCGCTGAAATTAAGTGCTGCCATGGATGATCCGCTTTCAACCTGTCGCCGCGAGCGACATTTCCTGCTTCAGGGGCTGTCCGCGCGAGGCGCTGACGATGGCATCGACATCCAGGATGAGCGCGACACGGCCGTCACCGAGGATAGTGGCGGCGGCAATGCCCGGAACATGGGTATAGTTGGCTTCCAACGACTTGATGACAACCTGACGCTGGCCCTGGATCGCGTCGACCATCAGGGCACGCTGGCCGCCGCCTTCCGATTCCACCAGAAGGGCGACACCTTCGACCGGATCGGCCTGGGTCGGGCGGAAGTTCAGCACGCGGCCGACATCGACCAGCGGGCAGAAGGAGTTGCGGATGGAGATCAGCCGCTGGTTCGCGCCGAAGGAATGAATGTTCTTCGCTTCCGGCTGCAGGGTCTCCACGATTGCCGTCAGCGGCACCACCAGCGTCTGGCCGGCAACGGTCACCACCATGCCGTCGAGAACGGCAAGCGTCAGCGGCAGGCTCATGGTGAAGGTCGAGCCATGGCCGGGGCGCGAGGAGATGCTGATGCGACCGCCAAGCGCCTGAATGGAGCGCTTGACCACATCCATGCCGACGCCGCGGCCGGAAATGTCGGAAATCTTGTCGGCGGTGGAGAAGCCCGGAGCGAAGATCAGATTGTCGATCTCTTCATCCGTCAGGTTCGCGTCGGCGGCGATGAGGTCGTTGTCGATTGCCTTCTGGCGAACGCGCTCGCGGTTGATACCCGCGCCGTCGTCCTGAAGCTCGATCAGGATGCGGCCCGAACGGTGCTTGGCCGAAAGCTTGATGGTGCCTTCCGGGTTCTTGCCCGCCGCTTCGCGCTTTTCCGGCGTTTCGATGCCGTGGTCGACGGCATTGCGGATCATATGCGTCAGGGGTTCGGCCAGCTTGTCGATGACCGTCTTGTCGACTTCCGTGTTTTCACCTTCGGTGACGAGGCGGATCTGCTTGCCGATCATGTCGGCGACTTCGCGGACGATACGCGACATGCGCTGGAAGACGGGCTTCACCGGCTGGGCGCGGATCGCCATGACGCTGTCCTGAATTTCGCGCGTCAGCTGCTGTAGTTCGTCCAGACCCATATTGACGGCGGAGGTGCCGCTCGCATCGTTTTCGATGACGCTCTGCGACAGCATCGCCTGATTGATGACGAGTTCGCCGACGAGGTTGATCAGGCGGTCGACACGGTCGAGGTCGACGCGGATGGTCTGGCCGGCGCTGGCATTGGCCGCTGCATTGGCATTCGCCTGGGCTGCGGCAGGCGCTGCCGCCGCTTCACGCTTTTCGATTGCCGCATTGACGCTCTGGGCGATCTGCGTTGTCGCAACGGCCGTTTCGACCGCTGCGGCAACGTAGGAGGCTTCAGCCGGGGCGATTTCAACAGCGGGCTGCTCTTCCGGTCCGCTATCGAGGGCCGAAAGATCGAACGGCACCGGGATCATCGGAAGCTCTTCCGCGTCGTCTGCGGCATCCGAAACAACCGGCACGATTTCGAGATCGCAATCCCATTCGGCAAATTCGAAGACGCTGCGGATGCCCTCTTCGCCCTTGTCGGTCGCAATCGAAACCGTCCAGGAAAGATAGGATGCTTCAGGATCGAGCTTGTCCAGAGAAGGCAGCTCCGACATGTCGCAATTGATGCTCATTTCGCCGATGCGCGAAAGATCGCGCAGGAGAAGTGCTGCCTCGTTGCCCTTCGAATAAAGCGACGCATGCGGCTTGAAGGTGATCTGGAAGGATGGCGCTTCCATCAGCGGCGTGGTTTCGTCGGCAAAGTCCGTGAAGGAGAACGGGATCGGCTCGAAGCCGCTCTCATCCGTCGGCTTGGGCGCGACGGCTTGCGGCGCCTTGACGGGGGCCGGCGCTGCCACCGGCGCGGAAACCTGCACGGTTTCGCCGTTTGCCAGCGCTTCCAGCTCCTTGACGAGGCCGCGGGTGCGGCTTTCATCGACGCTGCCGCCGTCTCTGGCCGCATTGGTCAGGTCCGCCAGCACGTCGGCGGAGCGCAGCATGACTTTCAGAACATCCTGTGTCGGCTCCAGCTTGTTGGAGCGGACGCAGTCGAGGGTCGTTTCAAAAACGTGGGCGAAGGCCACGAGATCATCAAGACCGAAGGCACCCGCCCCGCCCTTGATGGAATGAACGGCACGGAAAACGGCGTTGACGGTTTCCGGATCGCGGTCGCCGTCATTCAATTTAAGAAGCCCCGATTCCAGTTCAGCGAGCTGCTCCTCGCATTCCTGGAAAAAGATTTCCTTGATTTCGTTCATATCCATCGTGAAATGTCCCGTATCAGGCGGTTACGCGTTCAATGGCATCGATGAGTTTCGCAGGGTCGAACGGCTTGACGATCCAGCCCGTCGCACCGGCCTGACGGGCGCGGTTCTTCTTCTCTGCGTCGCTTTCGGTCGTCAGGACGAGGATCGGGATAGCCCGATACTTCTCGTTGCGCCGTACACCCTCGATGAAGCCGAAACCGTCGAGACGGGGCATGTTGATGTCCGTCACGATGACATCGGGGTTGCTCTGCTCGAGCACTTCGAGGCCCTCAATGCCGTCTTCAGCCTGAATGGTTTCGAAACCGGCATTGTTGAGCGTGACCAGGAGCATGTTCCTGATCGTCCGGGAATCATCCACGGTAAGAACTTTTTTCTTCACTTTTGCATCTCCTTGGGGAGCAAATGGTCAATATCGACGCCTATCAGTTTCATCGTCTTGTCGAATGCATCGGACACCCCGGCAAAACCGAAGCGCTTGCCGTCCTCTTCCCAGGATTTCGCGCCGGCCATGAGGACCTGGGCGCAAAGCGCACCGATGCGCTCCACCTCGGACGCGTCTACCGACAAAGGTGCTCCCCTCAGCGTCATCAGCTTGCCGTGCAGGGCCGATGCTTCGTTGAGATCCAGCACCGGTGACAGTTTCAGCGTCGCCTCAGCTGCTTTTCTGGCTGCCATTACATGACTCCCTGACGTCTGAATTGTTGGTAATCCTGGCCGTAATCCGTGCGATTATCCGCACGGGCCATAAATGAAGTGTCCTGCCGGTCCGCACCGGACGCCGCTCTCGCCTGTCCCTGACGGGCGATGCGGAATTCGCGGATGGTGCGGCCGAGTTCGAGGATGACGGTTTGAAGCGCGTCGGCCTCGGAGGCGCTCGCGCTGATATCGACGGCGTTCCGGCCTGCCTGCCTTTGCTGCTCGCCGATATCGGCGGCAACCGATTGCAGTTCGCCGGCCTGCTCGGCCGTATGCCGGGAGACTTCCGCGATCATGTCGTTGATGCCCGAGACCTGCCGGACGACGCCACCGATTGCGTCCTGCGTGCGGTTGACCATCCGCACACCGCCCTCGACCTGCGTCTTGGTGGTGCCGACAAGGCTCTTGATTTCCCTTGCAGCGTCGGCGGAACGCTGGGCGAGCGCCCGGACTTCCTGCGCGACGACCGCGAAACCACGTCCGCTTTCACCCGCGCGCGCCGCCTCGATGCCGGCATTGAGGGCGAGAAGGTTCGTTTGAAAAGCAATCTCGTCAATCGTGCCGATGATCCTGCCGATCTGTTCGGCGGATTGTTCGATGTCCGACATGGCGTCAATCGCCTCGCCGATCGCCTTGCCGCTTTCGACCGCCGCCTCGCGGGCGCGGGAAACAGCCGTTTCCGTAGCCGATATGCGGGCAGCGTTTTCAGCAACGTTCCCGATCATCGTCTGGATGGCGCGGGAGGTTTCGGCAAGGGCTTCAGCCTGCTGGCGGGAGCGCTCGGCCATGGAGCGGCCCATATCGGCAAAGCGCGCGCCGAGCGCCTCGGCCTCGCCGATGCTGTTTTGCGCCGCGATCAGCGATGCGCCAATCGTTTCCAGAGCCGTGTTGAAGGAAGCCGCAACATCGCGATAGGCTTCCGGCACTTCGCCGCCGATGCGGGCCTGCAAATCGCCTGCGGCAAAAGCCGTCAATGCCGTGCCCAGCAACTTCGCCGCTTCGGAGCGGTCACTGTCGCGCTGTTCCGCCAGTTCGCGGCCATGGCGCAGGCGCAATTCGTTGAAGCGCAGCGAGACGGCGATCTCGGTATCGACCATCACCAGACGGACGACATTCTTGACGGCTTCCGCCAGTTCACGGGTTTTCTTGCGGTTGCCGGGCAGGATGGAGCGCGGCGCATGCTCGGCCACCAGCCCGCCGACGAGATGTTCCAGAACCACCGCATGGCTGGCGATCTGCCAGCGCGGATCGAGACCCATGCGGCTGGCATTGTCGGAAAGAACCTTTACCCGCTCGGCGTAAAGCGCATCGAAACGCGCGTCGGTCAGAACGCTCCAGTGCGAGGATTGCAGATCGTGCAGGCGGTCGAGCTGGTTTTCGCTTTCGAACGACGGAGAACAGTCCGGCATGGACTGGAAACGGGTCATCACGTCCCGCAGGCCGGCCTTGACGTAAGGCTCCAGCATGCTGCGATAGCTGCGCAGGAAATCGGATTGCGTCTCGTCGAGGCCGGCAAAACGCAACCGCCCCGCCAGGCTTCCGCCTGCCGATCTGCGCGCTTGATCTGATGGCAAATCCTGCCCCAACCGACGTCCCCAACAACATGACGGCCGGTAAAACCCGGCCAAATTGGCCAAGGTTCAGAACGCCAGCACCCTAAGGGGATTTTTGAACGAACATACCCATCGCGGACGATGCGGCATCGACGCTTGCCAGACCTTCTTGAACCAAGAAACGAAAATACCGGATCGGCCCCGGTACGGCAGTGCGGCGTCATGCCTGGAAGGGGAGAGAACCCCATTCCGCCGTGGAAATACCATCAATCTTTATGGTTAATTCCTTGCTTGAAAGTTAAGAAACACAGGCGTCGGCGTCAAACGGTAAAATTTGTAAAAGCTTTTAGCCAATGCCGCCCTCACTTTGCCGCAAACGGGCAAAAACGAAAAGGAATCGGACGCCGCGGGCGGTTTTTCCCGCATGCGCGCTGGACAAGCATGTCCGGCTTCCCCTAAAACAAATCAACAGGATATTCGCTCAACGGTGATGCTTTAAAGAGACCTTTACGATCAAGGAGATGCCAACTTGCCATGGATGGAGAAAGGCCGCAGTTCAAGGCGCCATCCACAAGTGTTGATCGGCCTCGTGGTCGCAAGCCTGCTCGTCATGATCGGCTTTCAGGCACCGGCCGGCGTCAAGCCCCTTTCCAAAACCAGCCGTCTCGAACGATTGCAGAGCGTCGATCCGGGCCGTTCCGTTTCTCTTCGCGAAAAGGACTGCGATAGCGGCAATGATTTCGGCTGCAGGGCCGGCGATGCGGGCTCGGGCTTTCGCCTGGACGCGTTTGCCTCACCCGCCCCCAGCCTCAGGGATAGCGCCGACGTCTCGCTCGTTGCTGTTGCCATCGTGCCACAAGCTTTCCGAGACTTTGCCAGCGTGGTTCCACGCGCGCCTCCGCATATTATGTATTAGTCATTCCGGCGGTCCTCATCATTCGGTTCATTGCGAACCTTGAGGGATCGGAGTCGTCGGAAACCCGCCGTAGGCTCCCATTCCAGAGAGAAAACCGCCGCCGCATATGACACTTGCAACCATTCTTCCATTCATTGTCGCATTGCCCTTCGTTGGCGCGCTTCTGACGGCCTTCATGCCGCGCGAGGGTGCGGCCGCCGGTCCCGCCTCCGTCGCGGGCGCAGTCGCCCTTTTCGGCCTTGTCAGCAGCATTTTTCTTTATACGAGCGTCAGCGGCGGCGCGGTTCTCAAGTATGATGTGGAATGGCTGCCCCAGCTCGGCCTGAACTTTACGCTGCGGCTGGACGGATTTGCCTGGATTTTCACGATGCTCATTACCGGCATCGGCCTGCTGGTGGTGCTCTACGCGCGTTATTATATGTCGGCCGAAGACCCGATCCCCCGTTTCTTCGCCTTCCTGCTCGCCTTCATGGGCTCGATGCTCGGCGTGGTGCTCTCCGGCAACGTCATCCTGCTGTCGATCTTCTGGGAAATGACCAGCATCTTTTCGTTCCTGCTGATCGGCTACTGGCATCAGAACGCCGGTGCGCGCGACGGCGCCCGCATGGCGCTGACGGTGACCGGCATTGGCGGTTTCAGCCTGCTGGCCGGCCTGCTGATCCTCGGCCATATGGCGGGAAGCTATGACCTCGACAGGATCATCGAGGCCGGTGCAGCCATCCGCGCCCATTCCCTCTATGTACCGGCGCTCATCCTCATTCTGGGCGGCGCGCTGACCAAGAGCGCGCAGTTTCCGTTCCATTTCTGGCTGCCCAACGCCATGGCGGCGCCCACACCTGTTTCCGCCTATTTGCATTCAGCCACCATGGTGAAGGCCGGGGTTTTCCTGCTTGCGCGGTTCTGGCCGGTGCTGGCGGGCACGCCGGAATGGTTCTGGCTCGTGGGCGCGGCCGGCATCATAACCCTGCTGCTCGGCGCCTATTTCGCCATGTTCCAGCAGGATCTGAAGGGGTTGCTGGCCTATTCCACCATAAGCCATCTCGGCCTCATCACCACGCTGCTCAGCCTCGGCAGCCCGCTTGCGGCAGTGGCGGCCATCTTCCACATGGTCAACCACGCCACCTTCAAGGCCTCGCTCTTCATGGCGGCCGGCATCATCGACCATGAGACGGGCACCCGCGACATGCGGCGCTTGAGCGGGCTTTATACCTATATGCCGGCAACCGCGACGCTTGCCATGGCGGCGAGTGCGGCCATGGCCGGCGTACCGTTGTTCAACGGCTTCCTTTCCAAGGAAATGTTCTTTGCCGAGGCCGTCGAAACCCATGCCGACTCGCTGCTGGACCGGGCGCTGCCCTATGTCGCGACGCTGTCGGGCGCGTTCGCCGTCGCCTATTCGCTGCGCTTCATCCACACGGTGTTCTTCGGCCCCAAGCCCGTCGATCTGCCGAACCCGCATCCGCACGAGCCGCCGCGCTGGATGCGTTTCCCCATCGAATTCCTCGTCTTCGCCTGCCTGATCGTCGGCATCGTTCCGAGCCTCTCCATCGGCCCGTTCCTGCATTCGGCCGTGCTTTCGGTTCTCGGTGCGCAAACGCCGGTCTACAGCCTGTCGATCTGGCACGGTTTCAACCTGCCATTAATCATGAGTATCGCGGCGCTGATCGGTGGCGTTACGATCTATGTCCTGCTCGGCGGTTATTTCTCGCGCTGCGACGACGGCCCGCCGGTCTTCCGGCATTTGCGGGGACAGCGCATCTTCGAGCGCATTCTCGTCACCGTGTCCTGGAAATGGGCGCGGTGGCTGGAAAGCACGCTCGGCACGCGGCGTCTGCAGCCGCAGCTAAGGCTTCTTATCCTTGTGGCGCTTCTTGCCGGGTTCTCGCCTCTCTTCCTTTCGGAGTTCTCCCTGTCGCTGCCGCGCGTCACGACCTTCGATCCCATCTTCGCCATCCTTTGGCTGATCGGCATGATCGCGGCCATGGGTGCAGCCTGGCAGGCGAAATATCACCGCCTCGCCGCGCTCGTCATGCTGGGCGTCTCGGGCCTCGTCACCTGCCTCACCTTCGTCTGGCTTTCCGCGCCGGATCTGGCGATCACCCAATTGCTGGTGGAAATCGTCACCACGGTTCTCATCCTGCTCGGCCTCAGATGGTTGCCGAAACGCTTCGAGAAGGTCGATAGCAGCGATGAGCTGCCGGCGCAGCTTCGCCGCGCCCGCGACTTCCTGCTCGCCGCAGGCAGCGGTATCGGCATGTCCGTCATCGCCTATGCCGTGATGACGCTGCCGGTGCCAAACGCCATTGCGACCTATTTCCTCGAGCGCGCCTATACCGAAGGTGGCGGCACCAATGTCGTCAATGTCATTCTGGTCGATTTCCGCGGCTTCGACACCTTCGGCGAAATCGCGGTGCTGGCCATCGTGGCACTAACCGTCTTTGCGCTGCTTCGCCGTTTCCGCCCCGCCCATGAAAGCATCGGGGTGCCGGAACAGCAGCAGATGCAGAACGCCTTCGATGCCGAACGGCCGGACCGCAGCAATGGCGATACGGTTCGCGACTATCTCTATGTGCCGTCCATCGTGATGCAGTGGATGTTCCCTGTTATCATCACCTTCTCGATCTTCCTGTTCATGCGCGGCCACGACCTGCCGGGCGGCGGCTTTGCGGCCGGCATCACCATGGCCATCGGCTTCCTGCTGCAATATCTCGCCGGCGGAGCGCGCTGGGCGGAGGACCGCATCCGCATCCTGCCGCTGCGCTGGATGGGTTTCGGCCTTTTGATGGCGGCGGCGACGGGTATCGGCTCCTGGTATTTCGGCTACCCGTTCCTGACCTCCTATTTCCAGTATACGGAGATACCCTATATCGGCAAAATGCCGACGGCATCCGCTTTGCTGTTCGACCTCGGCGTCTTCTCGCTGGTCGTCGGCTCCGTTGTTCTTATCCTGATAGCACTGGCACACCAATCGTTGCGTAACTACCGCGTTCGCACGCCTGAAGCCGCAAAAGCGGAGGACGTGTAATGGAACTTATTCTTGCAATCGGCATCGGCATCATGACCGGCTCCGGCGTATGGCTGGTGCTGCGCCCGCGCACCTATCAGGTCATCGTCGGACTTTCGCTGCTGTCTTACGCCGTCAACCTCTTCATCTTCGGCGTCGGCGGCATCAAGACCAATGCGCCGCCGGTGCTGGTGAACGGCGTCGACAGCTCCACGCTCGCCGACCCCGTGCCGCAGGCGCTGGTGCTGACGGCCATCGTCATCGGCTTTGCGACCACCGCATTGTTCCTCGTCGTGTTGCTCGCCGCCCGCGGCCTCACCGGCACCGACCATGTGGACGGGAGGGAGACGAAATGATGTCGTTCCCCTTCCACATCGTCATCGCGCCTATCCTGCTGCCGCTGATGACCGCGGCCCTTCTGCTGTTCTTCGACGAGCGCCAGCGTGTGGCGAAAGCCGCCATCAGCCTCACCTCGACCGTGCTGTTGCTGGTGGTCGCCATCTTGCTGTTCCGCGAAGTGAACTCGACGGTCAATACCGAGATCGCCGCCGTGGTGTCGAGCGGTGTCTATCTGCTCGGCAACTGGCCGGCGCCCTTCGGCATCGTGCTCGTCGCCGACCGTCTTTCGGGCCTGATGGTGCTGCTGACGGCGCTGCTCGCCATTCCGTCCTTGATCTATTCGATGGCGAAGTGGCACAGGTCGGGCGCGCATTTCCATTCGCTGTTCCAGATGATGCTGATGGGCGTCAACGGTGCATTCCTGACCGGCGACCTCTTCAACCTCTTCGTCTTCTTCGAAGTGATGCTGGCCGCTTCTTACGGCCTGTTGCTGCACGGTTCCGGCCAGCAGCGCGTCAAGGCCGGACTGCATTATATCGCCATCAACCTCGTCGCCGCCCTGTTCTTCCTGATCGGCGTCAGCCTCATCTATGGCGTTACCGGCACGCTGAACATGGGCGATCTCGCCCATCGCATCGAGGGGCTCAACCCCGATCAGCGCATGCTGCTGGAAACCGGCTCGGCCATCCTCGGCATCGCCTTTCTGGTCAAGGCCGGCATGTGGCCGCTCAATTTCTGGCTGCCCTCCGCCTATGGCGCGGCGTCGGCCCCGGTGGGCGGGCTCTTCGCGATCATGAGCAAGGTCGGGATTTATGTCATCGCCCGCCTGTCCTTTCTGCTTTTTGGGCAGACGGCCGGGGAATCGGCCGGTTTCGGCCATGATGCGCTGCTGGTCGGCGGCATCGCCACCATCATCTTCGGGGCCATCGGCGTTCTGGCGTCGCAGGCGCTCGGACGGCTTGCCGGCTTTTCAGTTCTCGTCTCATCGGGAACGCTGCTTGCCGCCATGGGCACCGGCAACCCGACTGTTGCGGCCGGCGCGCTTTATTACATGGTCAGCTCCACCCTCACCATCAGCGCCTTCTTCATGCTGATCGAACTCGTCGAACGCGGGCAGGATGCCGGCGCGAACGTTCTTGCCGTGACCATGGAGGCCTATGGCGAGGGCGACGAGGAAGAGGAGGAAGAGGAAGTCGGCGTGACCATGCCCGCCACCATGGCGGTGCTCGGCGCCTGTTTTGCCGCCTGCGGCATTCTTCTGGCCGGCCTGCCGCCGCTTTCGGGCTTCATCGCCAAATTCTCGATGCTGACCGCCATTCTCAATCCTTCCGGGCTCGGCGCCAATGACAGCGTGTCCACACTGTCCTGGTGGCTGGTTTTCCTGATCGTCTTTGCCGGTTTTGCCTCGCTGATCTCGATGACGCGCGCCGGCATCCGCACCTTCTGGGCTTCCATCGAAGGCACCGTGCCGCGCGTGCTCGTCATCGAAATCGCCCCCGTCATGCTGCTGCTCGGCCTGACGCTCGCCATGACCGTGCAGGCAGGGCCGGTGATGCGATACATGCAGGAAACGGCGCGTATTCTCGACCTGCCGGCGAGCTATATTCAGGGCGTCATTTCCGCACCGAGGGCGGGAAGCAACCCGGAGGCAGAGCCATGATAAGCCGCATTCTGCCCTACCCGCTGCTGACGATCTCGCTGATCTTTTTCTGGATGACGATCAACAGCTTTTCGCCGGGGCATCTGCTGCTCGGCACCGGTGTTGCGCTTGTCGCCTCCTGGGCGATGGCGTCGCTCAGGCCCGCCAAGCCGCGCATCCGCAACTGGCACAGGCTGGTGCAGCTGATCCTGATCGTGCTTTACGATATCATCAGGTCCAATCTCTCGGTCGTGAAGATCATCCTGTTTAAGCGCGAGAGGGACCGCAAATCCGGCTTCCTGGCTGTGCCGCTCGATATTCGCGACCCGATGGCGCTTGCGGTGCTGGCGACGATCCTGACCTCGACGCCGGGAAGCGCATGGCTCGAATATAATTCCAGCCAGGGCACGCTGCTGCTTCACGTTCTCGACGATGTGGATGAGGCGGCCTGGATAAGCCTCATCAAGAACCGTTATGAAAAACTGCTGATGGAGATATTCGAATGAGTTCGATTATCCTTTTCTGGTCCTTTTCGCTGGCGCAGTTCATGCTGGCCATCGCCATGGCGATCTCGGTCTATCGCATCGCCATCGGCCCGCGCGCGCAGGACCGCGTGCTGGGCGTGGATACGCTCTATGTCAACGCCATGCTGCTTCTGCTGACCTTCGGCCTGCGCACCGGCAACGACATCTATTTCGAGGCATCGCTGCTGATCGCCATCCTCGGCTTCGTCTCCACCGTCGCCCTTTCCAAATTCCTGATGCGCGGGGAGGTGATCGAATGAGCGAGGCGCACGAATTTCCCCTCTGGGCCGCCATCGCCGTGGCCTTCTTCGTGCTGCTCGGCGCCTCGCTGACGCTGATCGGCACCATCGGCTTTGCCAGGCTCAACAGCTTCTATGAGCGCCTGCACGCACCCACACTCGGCACCAGCTGGGGCACCGGCGGCATCGTCATGGCCTCGATCATCTATTTCTCCGTCTCCGGCGACCGCTTCGCCTTCCACGAAATCTTCATCGGCATTTTCATGACGGTGACGACCCCGGTTTCCCTGATGTTGCTGGGACGGGCTGCGCTCTATCGGGACCGGGCGGAACAGAATACGGATAATCGGGAGCATCTGTAGTTCGCCCGGGTCAAGACCGTTTTAGCTTGATGACTTTGCGAAAAGTGAGGGAAATTCGTCTGCCTCGAGCGTTCCTGACCCCATTCGCTATATCCGATTTCCGAGCCGGAATTTCATGGGTCCAGCCGTAGCGACCGGAATCTCTCAGCAAGACGCCTGACCGGGGTTGAAGCAAAACACCGCATGCGGCTGGTCCACGCAATTCGCGGAAAACCATCTCGCATGTGGATAAAAGGCTTATCGAAACGATCGTATCGTCAAAGCAGGGCACACAATCGATGTGCGCACTGATGCCCTGCCCCGGAAGATATTCGTTAGCGATAACCTGATCGGGCAAATCCCGACAATAACCTGTGGTAACCAACCGCTCCGCGAACACGCCAAGCCATGGCGGCAACGGCCCGATATACGCATCCGCGGTAACAGCGCGCGCTTTATAGTCGTAGCGATAACCGAAATGCTGCACGCGGCGTTTCAACTCCGTGCTCCACACACCCGCATCCAGCCTGTGGGCGACGGCGGCCTCCTCTTCTGGAGAGAGAAAACCGTCAAAATAGACAATGCCGGGCGGTAAAAGAGGTGGGCTTGTGACACGATCCATTTGCGGGCTGCTCTCCAACTGCCTGCAACAAACAGGGTTGGGCCATGGCTACACCGGGCCTGTCAAAAGCATATGATGGCGGTAGCTACTCATCGAAATTTGCCTGCAAATGGGCAAGTCGCCATGCACGCAATTCATCAAAAATGCAATTGAGATAAATGGTGCCCGGAGGCGGATTTGAACCACCGACACGCGGATTTTCAATCCGCTGCTCTACCAACTGAGCTATCCGGGCACTTCAGGTCCTTGAAGAACCTCCGCTTTTGGCGGGCGGGGCTGCTTGGTGCCCCGAAAGTGAGCGGGGTTATAACATCTTGTTCGGACATGGCAAGCGCCATCGCGAAGTTTTTTGACAGTTTTTTCACGGCGCCTGTGGATGGCTGGAATAAGCGCCCGGCGGAGGCCGGATTGCGGCTGGGAGAACCGCTCTCCGCCATCCGCCGGGCCTGATCGGCATCCGGCAGGCGGCAGGCGGCGGGTTCGGAAAGGGCCGTAGCCGCGCGCGGGGTGCAGTGCAGAGCGGCTATGCCCCTTCGCTGCGCCGTACGGCAAGGCCAAGCACGAAAGGCACCACGGCCACCAGCGCCGCCATGACGGGCGAGGAAGCGAAGATACGGCTGGCGAGTGAGGTGACGGCGACGGAGCGCACCACCGTCATCAGGCGGGAATTCTCGCGGTCGCGCTCATGGTGGGGCGGTGCGAGCCTGTGGCGGGAGTGCTGGGCCGCCTCCAGCCGTTTGACATCGCGGCGGATCTTGTCGACCTGTCTGCGAAGCTCGTCCAATTCGGCTCGCAGCGACGGATCGATGGTTTTGGCGGCACGCATTCTCTTGGCCGCGGTTTTTTCCGCTCTTGCCTCGGCAGCCACAGCCTCGGCCTCTTCGTCCAGTTCAGCCAGATGGTCGTCAAGGTCCGAGGGCTTGTCGAAACCGTGGGATCGCAGTGGTGCTTTCATCGCTGTCTCCTGAGGCGTGCTGAATTGCGGCGGCGGGCGCTTTTGCCCGGTCAGCCTTTTCAACGCCTCAGCCGGGCAAAGGATGCACGGAAAGCGGGGAGACAGGCATAATAAAACAGGCCCCGAAGGGCCTGTTCAATGTCTCACTTGAAGCCTCAGGCCGCCTTGGCGGCGCTGGCATAGGGATCGAACCGTCCGTAGAAGGTTTCGCCCTTCGCGGCCATGTCCTTCAGCAGCGGCGTCGGCTTGAAGCGCGGGCCATAGGTTTCGCTGAGCTTTTCGGCGAGCGCCACGAAGTTCTTCACGCCCATGCCGTCGATATAGGACAGCGCACCGCCGGTATAGGGTGCGAAACCGAAACCGAGGATGGAGCCGACATCCGCCTCACGCGGATCGGTGACGATGCCTTCTTCCACCGTGCGGGCGGCTTCCAGCGCCACGGTGACGAGGAAGCGCTGTTTCAGCACCTCCATGTCCACGTCTTCAGGCTTCTGCTGCGGATAGAGGTCCTTCAGGCCGGGCCAGAGGGACTTCTTGGCGGGCTTTTCCGGATAATCGTAAAAGCCCTTGGCGTTCTTGCGGCCAAAACGGCCTTCGCCTTCCACCAGCGTCTTCACCAGCTCCATATGGCGCGGATCGACGGCCTTTTCGCCGAGATCGGCGACGGTGGCTTTCAGGATCTTGTAGGAAAGATCGATGGCCACCTCATCGTTCAGCGCCAGCGGGCCGACAGGCATGCCGGCGAATTTCGCGGCATTCTCGATCATGGCGGCGGGTACGCCTTCGATCAGCATATCGTAGCTTTCCGCCATGTAACGCAGCACGCAGCGATTGACGAAGAAGCCGCGCGTATCGTTGACCACAATCGGGGTCTTCTTGATCTTCGCGACGTAATCCAGCGCGACGGCGAGCGCCTTGTCGCCGGTTTCCTTGCCGAGGATGACTTCCGTCAGCATCATCTTCTCGACCGGCGAGAAGAAGTGGATGCCGATGAAATCGGTCGGGCGCTTCGAGTTCTTCGCAAGACCCGTGATCGGCAAGGTGGAGGTGTTGGAGGCGAAGATTGCGCCTTCGGGCAACACGGCTTCCACGGCCTCGATGACGGCCTTCTTCACGTCGCGATCTTCGAAGACGGCCTCGATGACGAGATCGGCGTCGGAGAGCGCCTTGTAATCCGCCGTCGGGGTGACGAGGTCGAGCAGGGCCTTGCCCTCATCCTGCGTCAGCCTGCCCTTGCCGATGGCAGCCTTGACGCTTTCCTCGCAATGGCCCTTGCCCTTGTCGGCCGCTTCCTGGTCGCGATCCACCATCACAACGGGTATGCCGGCGGCAGCCGTGACATAAGCTACGGCAGCGCCCATGAAACCTGCGCCGACGACGCCAACCTTCTTGAACTCGGTCTTCGGCTGGCCGGCCGGGCGGCGCGCGCCCTTGCCCAGTTCCTGCATGGAAATGAACAGCGAGCGGATCATACCGAAGGCTTCCTTCGAGCGAAGGATTTCGGTGAAATAACGCTGCTCCACCTTCAGCGCCGTATCGAAGGGCAATTGCAGACCCTCATAAACGCATTTGAGGATGGCGAGGGCGGCCGGATAATTGCCCGCGCTTTCGCGGCGCAGGATGGCCGGTGCGGCGGGCCAGAGCTGGGCAGCGGCCGGCGTCCAGATGCCGCCGCCGGGGGCCTTGAAGCCCTTTTCATCCCAGGGTGCGACCGGCTTCAGGCCGCCCTTGATCATCTGCTTTGCGGTTGCGACCAGCTGATCCGGCTCGACCACCTGATGCACCAGCCCCATGGCCTTGGCGCGCGCGCCGGTCAGCGACTGGCCCGTCGTCATCATCTGCAGCGCCGATTGCGCATCCGTCAGGCGCGGCACGCGCTGGGTGCCGCCGGCACCGGGGAAGATGCCGACCTTGACTTCCGGCAGGGCGATCTTGAGGCTCTTGGCATTCGATGCCACACGGCCGTGGCAGGCGAGCGACAGCTCGAACGCGCCGCCCATGCAGGTGCCGTTGATGGCCGAGACCCATGGCTTGCCGTTGGTTTCCAGCTTGCGGAACAGGCCGGTCATGCGGCCCACGAGTTCGAACAGCTTTGCCGCCGCCTCATCCGGGTTCTTCGCCTTCTCGTCATTGTAGAAGGAGAACATCGACTTGATCATCGAAAGATCGGCGCCGCCGGAAAAGCTGCTCTTGCCTGACGTGAAGACGACGCCCTTGACGGCGCCATCTGCGACAGTCGCATCAAGAATGGCGTTCAGCTCGTCCATCACCTCAGAGGTGAAGACGTTCATGGATTTTTCCGGCATGTCCCAGGTGACGAGGGCAATACCGTCTGCGTCCGTCTCGATGGTGAAATTGGTATAAGTGCTCATTTGGGATTCCTCTTCCCTGAAATTTCCGTGCGGTTACGACAGTCCGATCACGAGGCTGATACAACCGACCACGAGAACGAGAAACACAACCAAACCCCAACGCTCTGTCCGGAGCCGCTGGACGTAGACAGGAGAAACGGGGCGGATGGACGCCTTATGATCCTGTGCCATGTCCTTTTCCAGATTGTGCCGAGCCAGCTGCTGTTCGATCTCGTTCTTGGGTCGCTCGTAAACCTCGCGCCTCATGACCAGCCTCTCAAACCCGCTCGATAACCGTCGCCGTGCCCATGCCTGCGCCGATGCAGAGCGTGACGAGCGCGGTGTTCAGATCGCGCCGCTCCAGCTCATCCAGTACCGTGCCGAGGATCATCGCGCCGGTTGCGCCCAGCGGATGGCCCATGGCGATGGCGCCGCCATTGACGTTCATCCGGTCATGATCGATGTCGAAGGCCTGCATGTAGCGCAGGACCACGGCGGCGAAGGCTTCGTTGAGCTCGAAAAGATCGATATCGGCAAGCGACATGCCGGTCTTTTTCAGGAGCTTTTCGGTCACATCAACCGGACCGGTCAGCATCAGCGCCGGGTCGGAGCCGATATTGGCGAAGGCCTTGATGCGGGCACGCGGTTTCACGCCCATTGCCTCGCCGCCCGCCTTGGAGCCAACCAGCACGGCGGCCGCGCCATCGACGATGCCGGACGAGTTGCCGGCGTGGTGGACGTAGTTGATGCGCTCCACTTCCGGATGCGCCATGATGCCGACGGCTTCGAAGCCGCCCATTTCACCCGGCATCTGGAAGGACGGGTTGAGCGAAGCCAGCGCCTGCATGTCCGTGCCGGGGCGCATGTGCTCATCGCGGTCGAGGATCGTCAGACCGTTTGAGTCCTTCACCGGAATGACCGACTTGTTGAAATAGCCTTTTTCCCAGGCGTGTGCCGCACGCTTCTGGCTTTCGACGGCGTAGGCGTCGACATCGTCACGGGAGAAACCATATTTGGTGGCGATGAGATCGGCCGACACGCCCTGCGGCATGAAGAAGGCCGGGAAGTTGACCGACGGGTCCATGTACCAGGCGCCGCCAGACATGCCCATGCCGACGCGCGACATGCTTTCGACGCCGCCGGCGATGACGATATCGTCAGACCCCGCCTTGACCTTGCCGGCCGCGAAATTGATGGCATCGAGACCCGAGGCGCAGAAGCGCGAGATCTGCATACCCGGGGCTTTGTTGGAATAACCGGCCTCGAAGGCCGCGGCCTTGGGGATCACCGCACCGGCATCCATGACAGGATCGACGCAGCCCATGATGATGTCGTCGACGGCAGAAGTGTCCAGCCCGTTGCGGTCGCGGATGGCTTCCAGTGTCTTGGCGGCAAGGCGAACGGAGGGCACTTCATGCAGGCTGCCATCCTTCTTGCCGCGTCCGCGCGGGGTGCGGACATGGTCGTAGATAAAAACGTCGGTCATTGTTTCTCTCCCTGCGGCGTTAGAAACGCCAGCCTCATCAGAATGCTTCCGCAGCCAGTTCCATCATGGTGTCCGCGCCGGTTTCGATGCGGGCCTTGCGCAGCGCCGTTTCCGGCATGATGCGCTCCATATAAAACTTCGCCGTGACAAGCTTGGTCTTGAGGTAATCCTCGTCCGAAGCGCTGCCTGCCGCAAGCGCTTCGCTGGCCGCTTTCGCCATGCGCGCCTGCATGTAGCCCAGCACCACGATGCCGAAGAGATGCATATAGTCGGTCGAACCGGCACCGGCATTGTCGGGCTTGGCCATGGCGTTCTGCATGAACCACATGGTTGCGGCCTGCAGATCGTTCAAGCCCTTCTTCAGGCCCTTGGTGTAAAGGGCGAGCTTTTCATCGGCGCGGTTTTCCTCGCAGAAATCGCCGATTTCCTTGAACAGCGCCATGACGGCGCGGCCGCCATTCATGCCGAGCTTGCGGCCGACCAGATCGAGCGCCTGAATGCCGTTAGCGCCCTCGTAGATCATGGTGATGCGCGCATCGCGGACATATTGGCTCATGCCATGTTCCTCGATGTAACCGTGACCGCCGAAGACCTGCTGCGCCATGACGGCATGGTCGAAGCCCTTGTCGGTCAACACGCCCTTGAGGATCGGGGTGACGAGACCGAGCAGATCATCTGCCGCCTGCCGCTGCTTTTCGTCGGCGGCGCGGTGGGCGATGTCGGATTGCAGCGCGGTCCAGAGCAGGAAGGCGCGGCCGGCCTCGTTATAGGCCTTGATGGTCATCAGCGTGCGGCGGATATCGGGATGCACGATGATCGGATCGGCCTTCCTGTCGGGGAATTTCGCACCGGAAAGCGAGCGGCCCTGAATGCGCTCACGGGCATATTCGACTGCGTTCTGATAGGCGATCTCGCCGACGGAAAGCCCCTGCAGGCCGACGCCGAGGCGGGCTTCGTTCATCATCACGAACATGGCCGAAAGGCCCTTGTTCTCAGCGCCCAGCAGATAACCCGTCGCATCATCATAGTTCATGACGCAGGTGGCGTTGCCGTGAATGCCCATCTTGTGTTCGATGGCGCCGCAGGTGACGCCGTTGCGCTCGCCAAGCGTGCCGTCTTCCTTGACGAGGAATTTCGGCACGATGAAGAGCGAAATGCCCTTCGTGCCTTCAGGCGCACCTTCGATGCGGGCGATCACCAGATGGACGATATTGCCCGTCATGGAATGTTCGCCGGCGGAGATGAAGATCTTCTGGCCGGAAATCTTGTAAGTGCCGTCGCCCTGCGGCACCGCCTTGGTGCGCAGCAGGCCGAGATCGGTGCCGCAATGGGGTTCGGTGAGGTTCATGGTGCCGGACCATGTGCCTTCCACCATCTTCGGCAGATAGGTTTCTTTCTGCTCCTGCGTACCATGCACGAGGACTGCGGCAATCGCACCCTGCGTCAGGCCGGGATACATCATCAGCGACAGGTTGGCCGACGACATATATTCGCCGATGGCGGCATGAAGCGTATAGGGCAGCCCCTGCCCGCCGAATTCCGGCGGAACGGCAAGACCAATCCAGCCGCCTTCACAATAGGCGTCATAAGCATCCTTGAAACCATCCGGCACGGAGACCGAACCGTCATCGGCGCGCTTGCAGCCCTGTTGATCGCCGGAAAGGTTGAGCGGGAAAAGCCGTTCTTCGGCAAGCTTTGCGGCTTCGCCGGTAATGGCCTCGATCATGTCGGGGGTTGCATCCTCGAAGCCGGGCAGGTTGTTATACCGCTCCAGGCCGAGAACGTCGTTCAGGATAAAAAGCGTGTCTTTAACTGGGGCCTTGTAAACAGGCATTACCGATGTTCCTCCGCATCGTGGGCGCCGGCGATAATCCGGCCGATATGGGATGACAATATTTGACGTGCGCGTAAACGTCAAATAAATTTCAGCGGAATATCCCTTCTCCTTTTTCGCGGAATGGACGTCCTGCCCAGCGCAGGGCTGCCGCCTGCCGCAAAAGTTAAAAAATTCCGACCATAGTTAACCACTTCTTTACCACGTTTCGTGAATTCTCCCGACAGAGGTAACTGCTTCGTACTCCGGCGCATTTTCCTCAACGGGGGCGAATACCGGCTCTAGGATTGCTGCATGTTGCGGCGACGGCGTGTCCAGGCAGGCAACGTCGCGACAGATAACCGGGCACGGCGGGCGGAAGCGAAGCGAGCGAAAAGATGAACGGATTGCGATCGAAAACCCAACAGCCAAGCGACAGATCGTCTCTTGATGCGCTCAATCGCACCATTGAAGGCCTTGAAGCCCGTATCGAAGGGCTGATGAGCCAGAAGTTCCCGCGCGACCCCCGGGCCGCGAGCGCTCAGCCCGAAGCGAAAAGCGAGGCGTATGCCGCGCGCGCCGCCGTCACGCCGCCGCAGCTCGATCCCGTCAACGAAATCCGCCAGCGCCAGCGTCTCCTCGAAGCGAGCTTCCAGCGCCCGCAGGAACCCGCCGCCCGGCCGGAACGGACGATTACTAGACCGCTTGCACCGGAATACCGGCCGAGGGACGCACAGCAGGCCGCCGCCGCACCGCGCGCGCGTTCCATCCCGCCCTATCAGGAACCGCAGCGCAATGACGCGGCGCTGCAGGAAATCGCCCAGGCGCTCGTCAATCTGCGGCATGAGCTGAAGCACGACATTGCCGAGGGCGTCGCCCGCGAAGCGCAGGGACTGCGCGCCGAGATCCGCAATATTCGCGCGGTGGCGGAAGACCAGCAGTTCATCGGCGATCTGCGCGACGATATCGCACGTCTGGCCGGCAGCATCGACCAGCTCGGCAATCTGGCATCTCCCGATGCGTACGGGCTGCGCAACGAATTCGAGGACCTGCGCCTGACGATCGATCAGCTTGCGCGCGAAGACAGCGTGCACCGGATCGAAAGCCGCTGGAACAATGTGGAAGACACGCTGCGCGGTTTCGACGCCGGCGCGTTGCAGGATGAGATCGTTTCGCTCGCCTATCGTCTCGACGACATCAAGACGCAGCTCGGCGGCATGAGCAACAATCCGGCCGTGCGCGTGCTCGAAGAAAAGCTGATCGCCATTGCCAGCGCCGTGGAGCAGCTCGGCAAGCACATGCAGCCGAACGAAGCGGCCTTTACCGAACAGTTTTCCGGTCTCGACCAGCGGCTGGACGAAATAAGCCGCGCCATTGCCGCAACCGGCACGCGCGCCAATGCGCAGGCAACGGACAATGCGCTGGCGCAGCGTCTGGAAAACCGGCTGAACGGCCTTGCCGAACAGCTCGGCGACATCAATCGCCTTGCCGCCGCAAAACCTGAACCGGCGCTGGACCTGACCGCCCGCCTTGAAGCGCTGGCCGGCAAGATCGACGAACTCAGCACCGCCCGCGACGCCGCGCAGTTGCATGAGCGGCTGGACCAGCTTTCCCTGCTTCTGGAGCGTTCGCAGCGCCCCTCGCAACAGGCGGAACTGACGTCTTTCCTCAGCGACATTTCCCGCAAGATCGACGCGCTGGATCACGGCGCCGTCAATGACGGTCTGGCCGAACGGCTCGACCTGCTCTCGCGTCGGATCGAGGACCTCGACTATCGTTACAGCCAGCCGCAGCCGGCATCGGGCCTCAGCGAAAGCGCCTTCTCGCGTCTGGAAGAGCGGCTCGGCAATATTGCCGCCCGTCTCGACGAGACCGCCCATGCCGCGCCTGCCGACAGCCACGCGCTGGCAAGCCTCGAAAACCAGATCGCCCATCTCTCGACGCTGATCAGCCAGCCGATGCAGATGCAGGCCGCAGGCATGCCGCCTGAACTCGATGCCCGCATGGCGGCCATCGAAGACTACATGGCGTCCAACGACGAATATATCATCGAAGCAGCCCGGCAGGCGGCCGAGGCCGTTCTGGACGCCTATACCCGTAACAATCTCTCGGCCGGCGCAAACCTTGCCGACATGACCATGTTGACCGATCTTGCGACCGATCTGCGCAATCTCGAAGCCTTGAGCCGCAACACCGAAGAGCGCACGCACCGCACATTCGAAGCGCTGCATGAGACGTTGGTGCAAATCGCCGGCCGGCTGGATAACCTCGACAATGCTCCCGTCTACCGCGAAGAGGCCGCGCCCCGCAGCGTCGCGAAGCCTGTGTCGGCCCCTGCGCAGGAAGATATATCCATGCCGGCCGCCATCTTCCCGGAAGAGGGTTATATTGCCGAAGAACAGGCCATTCTCGACGCCGACGGGAAAGATGGAGATGCCATCGTGCCTCCCGCTGCGGCAAAGCCCGCGAAGGCGGAAAAAAAGAGCCTGCTTGCCGGCCTGACGAAGCGTTTCAAGACGGGTACTGCAAAGACCGTCAAAACCGCAGAAGAACCCGTATCGGCCTCCTCCTCCGCCCGCACGCAGGTCGAGCCCGCCCCGTCGCTCGATCCGATCGACGTTCTGCCGGCGGGTCAGGAGAACGAACTTCTGGAGCCGGGTTCGGGTGCGCCCGATATCAAGAAAATCCTCGAGCGCGTGCGCGCCAGCCAGGTGGCCGCCAGCGGCAAGGCCGCAGATGCCGAAGGACGGACGGATTTCATTGCCGCCGCCCGTCGTGCGGCACAGGCCGCCGCCATGGAAACATCGCCGGAGAAGCCCGATACCGGCAAGAAGGGCCGCAAGGCCGAGGCATCGGGGCTTTCGCGCTATCGCCGCCCGCTGCTGCTCGGCATCGGCGCCATTCTTCTGGCGATGATGGCCATGCCGCTCGTCAAGACGCTGATTGGCGGCGCGGAAGCCCCGGCGCCGGTCATCGAGCAGAAGCAGGACAATGGCCCGGTCTCCGCGCTTCCCGAAGCGGGCGACAAGACCGTGACCATTCCGTCCGACCTCGCCATCGATCCGGAACAGGCCGCATCCGCAGACAGCATCGAAAACACCGCACCGGCGCAAAACACCATCGATCCCCGCACCGTCGGCGGCGCACCGCTGCCTGACGAGCCGCCGGTTGCCGACGTTCCCGCAGTGGATGCGGCGAATTCCGGCACCGTCGCGCAGAACGAACCTTCGGCTCCGGCACAGGTCGCCGCCACGGCTGCTCCCGCCCAGGACGCCATCACCGTTCCCGCCGGCATCGCGCCGGCATCGCTTGCAGAAGCGGCCGCCAAGGGCGACACGCAGGCGCTGTTCGAGATCGCAGCCCGCTACACCGATGGCCGCGGCGTTGCCGCCGACCGCACCGAGGCGGCAAAGTGGTACAAGCTCGCCGCTGATCGTGGCCTTGCACCCGCGCAATATCGTCTCGCCAATCTCTACGAGAAGGCGAACGGCGTCGAACGCAACCTTCCCGAAGCCAAGCGCTATTACACGCTGGCCGCGGAACAGGGCAATGCGGGCGCCATGCACAATCTGGCCGTCCTGCTCGCTTCCGATGCGGCCGGTCAGCCGGATTTCGCCGCCGCCGCGCAATGGTTCATCAAGGCTTCCGACCTCGGCGTTCGTGACAGCCAGTTCAACCTCGCCATTCTCTATGCGCGCGGCAGCGGCGTGAAGCAGGACATCGAGGAATCCTACAAGTGGTTCGCCATCGCAGCCAGGGATGGTGACGCCGATGCCGCCCAGAAACGCGACGAAGTGGCAGGGGCCTTGAACCCGCAGCAGCTTCAGAGCGCAAAGGCCAAGGTGGACGCCTGGAAGGTCAAGCCGCTTTCGGAAGATGCCAACAGCGTCAACCCGCCCGAAGAATGGGCCGGCAAGGAAGGCGTGAAAACCGCCTCCGTGGACATGGAAAAGGCGATCCGCAACATTCAGGCGATCCTGAACAAGAACGGTTTCGATGCCGGCCAGCCTGACGGCAAGCTCGGCAAGAACACCGTGACGGCCATCAAGGACTTTCAGAAGTCCGTGGGCCAGACGCCGGACGGCCGCATTACCAACGAGCTGGTGACCGCGCTTCTCGCCCGCAACAAATAAACATTCGAGAACCGGCGAAGCGGCCCCCTGGCCGCTTTCGCTCAGCCCGGCGCAGGAATGTGGCCGGCTGCCGACACACGGCCGCTATCTTTCCAAATTATCAACGTATTTACCGTTGAATGTTGACAGGTCAGGCCCTCGCGGGCATGACGGATGAAGGCCGGGCATGCCCGGTCTTTTCAGACAGAAAGTGTAAATCGCGGCGCGGCCCCCTCACCCGGACAAGCCCTGCCGCCCGGAACCATTTGCCCGAGGTCCGAGCCGTGACTGTCTATCTGCCGATCGCAGAACTGTCGGTGAATATTTTCATCATTCTCGGCATGGGCGCGGCCGTCGGTTTTCTTTCCGGCATGTTCGGCGTGGGCGGCGGTTTTCTGATTACCCCGCTTCTGATTTTCTACAATATTCCGCCTGTGGTGGCCGTAGCGACGGGTGCAAACCAGGTGGTCGCCTCCTCCGTGTCAGGCTCGATCACGCATTTCCGGCGCGGAACGCTTGACGTCAAGCTCGGTAGCGTGCTGCTTGTGGGCGGTCTGGTGGGGGCGACGGTCGGCGTATGGATATTCTCCTTCCTGCGCAGCATCGGCCAGCTCGATCTCATCGTCTCGCTCCTTTACGTCATCCTGCTCGGCACCGTCGGTGGCCTGATGCTGAAGGAAAGCATTTCGGCGCTTCGCCGCGCCGCCCGCAACGAAACCGTGACGCTGCGCCGGCCGGGCCACCACAACTGGGTGCACCGCCTGCCGCTGAAAATGCGGTTCAAGAAATCGAAGATCTATCTCAGCATCATTCCCATCGTCACGCTGGGTTTCGGCATCGGCATCCTCACCTCGATCATGGGTGTGGGCGGCGGCTTCATCATGGTGCCGGCGATGATCTATCTCTTACGCATCCCCACCAGCGTGGTTGTCGGCACCTCGCTGTTCCAGATCATTTTCGTAACCGCCTATACGACCGTGGTTCAGGCGGCGACCAACTATTCCGTCGATGTGGTTCTGGCCTTCATCCTGATGGTGGCGGGCGTCATCGGCGCGCAATATGGCGTGCGCGTCGGCCAGAAACTGCGCGGCGAACAGCTGCGCGCCCTGCTTGCGCTTCTCGTTCTCGCTGTTGCGCTTCGCCTTGCCGTATCGCTGGTGGTGCGCCCGGAAGACCTGTTTTCGGTGGCCGTCGGGGGGTTAGGTTATTGACCCGCCATTTGCTGCTTGCCGCCCTTGCGCTGGCCTCATGCCTCACCCTCGGGCAAACCGCTTCGGCCCAGACGCCGCCGCTTGCCCTGCCGCCCGGCCCGCAGCAGCGATCCCTGCTGGAAAATATCGAAATCGGCGCATCGACGACCGAAATTCCAATTGCTTCCGATTTTCGCGGCGCGGATTTCACGCTTTTCGGCGCGCTGAACAATACCGACCAGTTGCTGCTCGCTATCGGGCAATACGACATCGTCGTGACGCTTGAGGGTCCGAGCGATTACATGACAGTGCGCAAAAAGGAACGCGTGGCGGGCATCTGGATCAATACCAGCGCCATCACCTTCACGCCGCTGCCGGAATCCTATTCCATGGCCAGCACACGCAATATCAGCGATGTCGCCTCGCCCGGAACGCTCCGCGCCATGGGGCTTGGCGTCGACCATCTGTCACTGAAAAGCGCGGTCTTTTCCGGCGTGCCCGACAATGTCTTCGATTTTCAGGAAGCCTATCGGCGTCTGAAGCTTTCGAGCGGCATCTATCGCAATGATACGACCGGGGTGCGGCTGGAGCGCACCGGCCTGTTCTGGGCGACCCTGCGCCTGCCGGCCAACGTGCCGAACGGTGTGCACACCGCCCGCGCCTATCTCTTCAAGAGCGGCAAATTCATCGCCCAGCGCGAACTGAAACTGCGCGTCGTCAAGACCGGCATGGAGCAGGCGATCACCGACGCCGCGCATCAGACGCCGCTTGCCTATGGTGCGCTCTGCGTTCTGCTTGCCGTCGTGACCGGCTGGGGCGCCAGCATCATCTTCCGCAAGGACTGATCGGTTTTCATCCCGCAAAAGAGAGCGTCTGCCGCCCCTGTCGGCAAAGATAGCATTCGCTTCCGCCATCGGTTTGCAGTAAAATTCAAGGCGTTACAATCATACATGCAGCTCAAGGCGGAATGTGCGGTTGTGACCGGGATGAAAAGGAGAAATGTCATGTTCAAGCACATTCTCATTCCCACCGATGGCTCGCCGCTGGCGCAGATCGCAATCGAGCAAGGGTTCGCTCTCGCCAGGGAGGCAGGCGCAAAGGTGACCGTCGTGACGGTATCGGAACCCTTTCACGTGATTGCCAGCGATGTCGAAGACATTGCCGCCATTGCCGAAGAAGAATTCCACCGCTGCGAGGAAGCGGAACATCTGCTGAGGGATACGCAGGCGCAGGCCACTTCCATGGGGCTGGATTGCGAAGCGCTGCTGGCGCGGGCGGGCAGGCCCGACGAGGCGATCATCGAAGCCGCCAACAGGAGCGGCTGCGATCTCATCGCCATGGCCTCGCACCGGCGCCGGAGCTTCGTCGAAATGCTGCTCGGCAGCGTCACGGCCAAGGTGCTGAAGAATTCGAAGATACCGGTGCTGGTCTACCGGCAATAGAGCATTTCCAGTAAAACTGCGTATGCGGCTTTACGTCCGGAAAATACGCTCAGCCGAGAAGATTTGAAAACCGCACCGAATAGATGCGGTCCCTCCCCATCAGATGCGCGACGAGAGCGGCATGATCGAACAGGCCGCGCATGGCCTTGTGCCGCAAATCCAGCCCGCCGCTCATGACCCCGAAAGCCGGCATCAACAGACGCGAACCGTCAGTGGCGAAACAGGGCCGCCTCACCGTCTTTTCGCGGCGGCGGACCGTGGCGGAGGGATGCAGGTGCCCGGCGATTTCGCCGGCGGCATCGCCCGGCTTCGGTTCGTGGCGGAAGACGAGAGTGCCGTAGAACATCTCATCCACCGAAGAACCCGGCAGATCGACCGTGCCGTCGGGATCGTGATTGCCGTTGATCCATATCCATTCGCGGCCACGGGCCATGTCGCGGATGAGCTCGCGCAACGGCAGCGGCAGATGCTCGGAACCGACGCGGTCGTGGAAATTATCGCCAAGGCTGACCACGATCTTCGGATCGTAACGGCTGACGAGGGAGGAGAGGATTTTAAGCGTGGCGATGGTGTCGTATGGCGGCAGCATGCGTCCGCGCCTTGCAAAAGCCGCGCCCTTTTCCAGATGCAGATCGGAGACGACGAGCAGCGACAGGTCCGGCAGGTAAAGCCCGCCCAAAGGATCGCACCAGGCGGCGACGCCATTGATGGCGGTTTCGCTGCCAAGGCATTCGAAGCCATTGGAAAACCTATCGCTCAATGTCAGCCGGCTCAGCACTTTTGCCTTTGTTCCTTCATTCCGCTCAGTTTCAGGACATGGCCTCGGCGATCAGCTCGTCGGCGGCCTCGGCCAGCACATCGTCCATCGCCTCACCCGCCACCGTCTCACGGCCGATTTCCAGCATAACCGGAACGGCAAGCGGCGAGACATGTTCCAGCGCGCGGTGGGTGGTGTGGCCCGTGATTCGCTTCAGCATATCGCCAAGACGGCCAATGTCCAAAAGTCCCGCCGCGGCATCCCGCCGCGTCGCTTCCAGCAGGATATGATCCGGCTCATGGCTGCGAAGAACGTCATAAATAAGATCGGCGGAGACCGTGACCTGCCGGCCGGTCTTTTCCTTACCGGGATGGCGGCGTTCGATCAGACCGGAAATGACGGCACAATTGCGGAAGGTGCGCTTCAGCATGAAGGATTCATCCAGCCATGCCTCCAGATCGTCGCCCAGCATGTCCTCGTCCAGTAGGTCTGCAAGCGAAAGTCGGCGGGATTTCAGCCGCCTGCCGATATCTTCCATGGCCCAGATGGCGAGCGAATAATCGGTGGCGACAAAGCCCATGGGCTTGGCGCCCGCGCGTTCCAGCCGTCGCGTCAGCAGCATGCCGAGCGTCTGGTGCGCCAGCCGTCCCTCGAAGGGATACATGACCATGAAGAAGCGCTTGCGGAAGGGGAAGGTCTCGACCAGCAACTCGTCGCGCTTGGGAATGATCGACTTTTCCTTCTGGATCGCCAGCCAGTCGCGCACCTGATCCGGCAGGGCATGCCAGCGCGTCGGGTCTGCCAGCATGGAGCGCACCTGATCCGCGAGATAGGTGGAGAGTGGGAACTTACCACCGGCATAGGAGGGTATCTTCGGGTCCATCGAAAAGGCCTGCGAGACCAGGCATTCGTTCTCCCTGATGCCCTCGAAACGCAGCACCTTGCCGGCGAAGAGGAAGGTATCGCCCTGCACCAGCTGTTCGAGGAAATATTCCTCAACCTTGCCGAGCGACATGCCGCCGCGCCCGACCGTGCCCTTGGCATTGCGCTTGACCATGCGGACATTGAGTTCCGCCGCCTCGACGATGGTGCCGAGGTTGAGGCGATATTGCTGTGCGACCGCCGGATTGGAGACGCGCCAGCGACCGTCCTTCATCTGGCGGATGCGGGCGTAACGCTCATAGGTGCGCAGCGCATAACCGCCGGTGGCGGTGAAATCCACCACCCGGTCGAAGGTGGTGCGCGGCAGGTCGGCATAGGGCGAGGCGCTGGTTACTTCGCGATAGAGATCGTCCGCATCGAAGGGCTCGGCGCAGGCCATGCCGAGCACATGCTGGGCGAGAACATCGAGCGCGCCCTCGGCAATCGGCGGCGTATCCTGCGCGCCGATATAATTGGCATCAAGGGCTGCCCGGCACTCCATCACCTCGAAACGGTTGGCGGGAACGAGGATCGCCTTTGACGGCTCATCCATGCGGTGATTGGCGCGGCCGATGCGCTGGGCAAGGCGGCTTGCGCCCTTCGGCGCACCGACATGCACGACGAGGTCGACATCGCCCCAGTCTATGCCGAGATCGAGCGTGGAGGTGGCGACGACGGCACGCAATTTGTTTTCCGCCATGGCCGCTTCCACCCTGCGACGCTGGCCGGCATCCAGCGAACCGTGATGCAGCGCAATCGGCAGATTGTCGTCATTAATGGTCCAGAGTTCCTGGAAGATCAGCTCCGCCTGCGAGCGGGTGTTGACGAAGATCAGAGTCGTCTGGTGGTCTTTCAGCGCGGCATATAGATCCTTCATGGCGTAACGCGCCGAATGGCCGGACCATGGGATGCGCTCTTCCGTGCTCAGGATGGAGATATTCGGCTTTGCCCCACCTTCGACGGTGATGAGGCCGGCGGGCGGCTCATCCTGCCCCTGCGGCGCGAGATAACGGCGCAAATCCATCGGCTCCGCAACCGTGGCCGAGAGGCCGATGAAGCGCACATCGGGTGCGTGCCGGCGCACCCTCGCAAGCGCCAGCGCCAGCAGATGGCCGCGTTTGGAGGTGACGAGCGAATGCAGCTCGTCCAGCACCACATATTTCAGGTCACGGAAAAAGCGCTCGGCCTCCTTGTTGGCGAGCAGCAGCGAGACCTGCTCCGGCGTCGTCAGCAGAATATCCGGTGGCTTCACCTTCTGGCGCTGGCGTTTGCCCTGCGGCGTATCGCCCGTACGGGTCTCGATGGAAATCGGCAGGCCCATTTCGGAGACGGGTCTGGTGAGGTTGCGTTCGATATCCACCGCCAGCGCCTTGAGCGGCGAGATATAGAGCGTGTGCACGCCTACGAAGCCGGAGCCCGGCGGCACCTTGCCGCGTTCCGCCAGATCGGTGAGCGAGGCCATGAAGCCGCCCAGCGTTTTGCCCGCCCCCGTCGGCGCGATCAGCAGCATGTTCTCGCCGCCGCGCGCCCGTGCCATCAGCTCCAATTGATGGGCGCGCGGAGACCACCCCTTTTCGGCAAACCATTTCTGGAATGGAAGGGGCAAAGCGCCGACATGAGTGCCGGAAATGGGAGACTCGGTGTGTTTCACGTCTTCAAGGTAGTGAAAAACCTGCAAAAAAGAAGGGCGGAACGGGACCGCTTGACAGAAAGCGTAATCGCGGATAAATTTTATCCACGATACTGAAACGAACCGCACAGGGACAAGTCGGATGAAACTCGGCGACGGCGTGGAACAGGCCATTCACAGCGTGGGCATGCTGGCGGGACTTTCCGAAGGCGGCGTGCTGTCGGCGGCGGCGCTGGCGGAATTTCACGGCGTTTCCACGAGCTATCTTCTCAAGCATCTTCAATCGCTGTCTAATGCCGGGATTGTCGCCACCGTACCGGGGCCGAAGGGCGGTTACCGTCTGGCCCGAACGACCGACAGGATCACCCTGCTCGATATCGTGCTGGCTGTCGAAGGGCCGCAACCCGCCTTCCGCTGCGCGGAAATCCGCCAGCGCGGACCGAACCCCTTGCCGGGGCGTTATTTCACCAAGCCCTGCGGTATCAATGCCGCAATGCTGAAAGCGGAGAAGGCCTATCGGGCCGAACTCGCCAAAACCACGATCGCCGACATTCTGGGCGATCTCGCCGCCAATGACGATGGCGGGATTGCCGCGCGAGGCTGCGCCTTCCTGGAGCTGAACGAGCGCAAAACAGCGACGCGCTGATACAGCCACACCTTAACCAACCCAATGCCGGTCAGCCCAACAGCTTTCCGGACCGATGACGCATGACTTCAAACAGACCCAACCAATGGAGAGACCCATGAAAACCCGTATCAACTATGCCAAAGCATCCCCCGAAGCCTTCAAGGCGGTCATGGCTCTGGAGAATTATGTCCAGAGCAGCGGGCTTGAGCGCCGTTTCGTTCACCTCATCAAGCTGCGTGCCTCGATCATCAACGGCTGCGCTTTCTGTGTGGACATGCATGTGAAGGAGAGCCGCCATGACGGGCTTTCCGAACAATGGATCAACCTGATGAGCGTGTGGCGGGAATCCCCCGTTTATACCCAGCAGGAACGTGCACTGCTCGGGTGGGTGGACGCCGTGACGAAGATTGCCGAAACCGGCGCCCCGGATGACGCCTTCGAGACGCTGAAGGCGCATTTTTCCGATGAGGATATCGTGAAGATCACCGTCGCCATCGGCGCGATCAACACCTGGAACCGCATCGCCGTGGGTTTCCGCTCGCAGCATCCGGTCGATGCGGCTGCAAAGGCGGCGTGACCTCTTAAACCCGAAACGGGCGGCCGCTACATGGCGATGTAGCGGTCGTTCCTGTGATTGATGGCAAGCGTGAGGTTCATGACCAGCGCGCCGAGGACGGAGCAGATGATGACGAAAGGTGTGGCCACGAAGAACGAACAGGCCAGCACCATGCCATCAAAGGCGAGCTGCACGAGGCCCGCGCGCCAGCCGAAACGATCCTGAAGATAAAGCGCCAGAATGCCGAAACCGCCGAGGCTGGTGCGGTGGCGAAACAGCGCCAGCATGCCGGCCGCAACCGTCAGCCCGCCGAAAAGTGCGGCGGCAACCGGGTTGATGCTCTGAAAGGCGAAAAAGCCGGGCATATATTCCGACAGCAGCGCCGTCATGGCGATGGCGCAGAAGGTCTTGACCGTGAAGGCAAGGCCGAGGCGACGGAAGGCGAGATAATAAAACGGCAGATTGACGAGAAAGAAGACCGTACCGAAGCTTAGATCGGTGCCGTAATGCACGAGAAATGCCAGACCGACCGTGCCGCCCGTCAAAAGGCCGGCAGCGGAAAACAGCGTGACGCCGAGCGAGACCAGCATGCTGCCCGCGAGAATGCCCTGCGCATCTTCCAGCAGTGAATGACGATCCGGCGCGGAGACCCAAAGGTTCAGGCGCCTGCGCGCAGTCGTATCGTCCATGCCCCGTTCCCCTGTCTTTCGGCCCCTGCCGAGTTAGAGTTTTTCGCTTTCTTCGAATCGCGAAAACACTCTAACTCTTTGTTTTTTCGCATTTCCGGACGGAAAACCGGGGTCCACTTTTCCTGGAAATGCTCTATTGCGCTGAACTGCGACGGATTTCAACCGCTGTCGCTCAGCGCACGACGATATATCTGTCCGAGCGGTGATTGATGGCGAGAAACATGTTGAGGACAAAAGCGCCGACAATCGAATAGACAACCGTGGCCGGATCGATGACGAGGAAGGCGCAGAGCATGACGAAGGCATCGAAGGCGAGCTGGATCAGGCCGGCGCGGACGCCGAAGCGATCCTGAATATAGATGGCGAGAATGCCGATGCCACCGAGGCTGGCGCGGTGGCGATAGAGCGCCAGCAAGCCGTAACCAAGAAGCAGGCCGCCGAGCAGCGCCGCCCAGAGCGGATTGATGCTGTCGATCACCATCCAGCGCGCTTCCACCTCCGTCAGCACCGAAACAAGGCCGATGGCGATGAAGGTCTTGAAGGAAAAGGCAAGACCGAGGCGGCGGAAGGACAGGTAATAAAACGGCAGATTGACGAGGAAGAACAGGAGGCCGAAGCTGATGCCGAAGGCATAATGAAGCAGGAAGGCGACGCCGGCGGTGCCGCCGGTCAGAAGACCGACCTTGTTCAGCAGATAAAAACCGAGCGCCGAGACGATGGCACCGGTGACGATGCCCTGCACGTCTTCCACCGGCGCATGTTTGGCCGGATCGGAACTCCACATGCCGTAAACGCTTCTCGTTCTGCTCACGCTTTTTTCCTCAGCTTCAGGCATATTTTGCACTGCAAAAAACATCTGAGCAAGATGGATACGTAAGGAAGCCTGACCTATCGCGAAAATGGCAAGAAACGGAATGTTCAGGCTTTGGCACGGGCAAGAAAAAGAATGCCGGAAAGGGGTTTTCCGGCATCCTTGCGAATGGTCGTTTTGCGGATTTCGATGAGGGAAAAGCCCGTCCGCTCAAGAAGCTCGCTCACATAGCTCTTCGAGTGGGCGTAACGAAGGGATTCCCGAAGCACGAAACCGTCTTCCTCCCCCGCATCCTCCACCGAAAAGGCGAAGAAACCGGAGGGCGCAAGCAGGGCGGAAACGAGCGGCATGACGGTTTCGAGACTGCCGAGATACATCATCACGTCGGCGGCGGCCACAAGGCCGGCGCGGTGCTGCGCGAGCGTGGGGGTGAAAAGCCCCGAGGCCTCCGGCTCCAGCGAAAGATCGGCTTGGTCGAGATGATCGTAAAGCCCCTTTTCCTCCGCCTTGACCAGCATGTTCTGGGAAATATCGAAACCTTCCAGCCGCTTTGCGAAGGCGCGAATTTCAACGCCAAGGAGACCGGTGCCGCAGCCAATATCGACAATGGTGTCGAAGACGCCGCCTTTCGCCGCCTTGCCGATCAGTTCCGCCAGCTTTTGCGGCACGCTGTAATCCAGCTTTTCCACGAGCGAGGTTTCGAAACGGTCAGCGTAGTCGTCGAAGAGCCCTTCCACATAGCGGCTCGGCGGTTGCTCCGGCGTTTCGGCGGCGCCGAGAACCGCGAGTTTCAGCTCGGCTGCAAACAGCCCTTCGGTGTCCAGCTCGGCGACTTTCCCGTAAGCCGCCACGGCTTTCTCCGTTTCGCCCGCTTTTTCGTGATATTCCCCGAAGCGAAACCAGCCCGCTGTCCACCGCGGCGCAAGCTCCAGCGCCTGTTCCATGAGTTCGGCGGCAGCGGGAAAGTCACCGCTCTCCGCCAGCATGCGGGCATAGTCCGCCCGGCGGTCGGCAATGACGTCACCGGAAGAAAACTGGTTTGGGGCCATTCAAGATTCCTGAGAAGATGTCGGCTGTCATTTATCAAGCCATAAAAAAACTCAAGTCCTATTTCATGGCGGCCTCGTGGAATTGGCGAATTTGACGCGATATAGTGCGGCGAAACTTGCATCGAAGCGTCGTGCTTCATATGTCAGGACAAAACAGGAGACGTGCTGATGGCCGGTGAGGTCAACAAAATGCTGGGTGACACGGTGGCCCGTACCGTGGTGAAGCTGCTGGTGGTTTCATTGCTCGTCGGCTTTCTGATGGCGATCTTCGGATTGACGCCATGGAACATCATCTACGGCGCGCGCGATTTCGTGGTCGACCTGTGGCGCAGCGGTTTCCATGCGCTGGGCGCAATCGGCGACTATCTGATCCTCGGGGCAACGATCGTCATTCCGGTTTTCATCATCCTGCGCCTCCTGAGCTACCGCCGCTGACATGACCCATTCCACGTTTCAAACGCTTTCACGGCGCGGCTTCGTGCTGCTTTCCGCCGGCTCCGTTCTTTCCGCCTGCGTTTCCATGCCCACCAACAAGGGCATGCCCTCCGGCACCCGCGACGAGACGGCGGCCGCCCTTCCCATGGTCAACGATCTGCGCCGCTCCAAGGGGCTTTCGCCGCTTGCCATCAATGGCGCGGCAAGCGGTGCTGCTGCCTATCAGGCCGGCCGCATGGTCAAGGCGCAGAAGATGGCGCATCTGATCGGCCTGACCGACAGTTTCCTGATCCGCATGAAAGACGGCAATGTGCCGCTTCCGGCAGCGGAAAACGTGGCCGCCGGGCAAGACAGCGTCGAGCGGGTGGTCAAGGCCTGGATCGGCTCACAACATCACCTCGAAAACATGCTCGGGCCCTATAACGGCCTCGGCGTCGCGGTCGCCTATGACGCGGCCAGCCGCAACCGGCCCTATTGGGCGATGGTGCTCTGCGCCTGAGGTTAAGCGCGGGAACCACCCTCTTCCCTCATTCCTGTGCTTGTCACAGGAATCCAGCCGACGCGCGTCTGCGCGGCGGGGAGAGTCCTTTCAGCCCAAGGACTTGGGCTGGCTGGATCCCTGTGACAAGCACAGGGATGAGGAAGGAGAGCCCCTGAGGACGGGTTGTCAACCGTTCAGGCCCGCTCTCAGCCGAGATTGCGATCCGCCCAGCGGTCCACCGCGCTGTCGCGCAGGTCGCGAATGGACTGTACGCCCTCGCGGGCGACCAGCTTCGACAAGCCCTTGACGATGGCCGAGGGCAGGCCGGGGCCTTCATAGACCATGCAGGAATAGAGCTGCACGAGATCGGCCCCTGCCCTCACCTTTTCCAAAGCCGTCTCTGCGGATGACACACCGCCGACGCCGATGATCGGCAGGTTGCCGCCGACGCGGCGGCGCATCTTGGCGAGAACCGTGGTGGAAAGCTCGAAGATCGGCTTGCCCGAGAGACCGCCCGCCTCACCCTTGTGCAGGCCCGGCCTCAGGCCTTCGCGGGAAAGCGTGGTGTTCGAAACGATCAGGCCATCGAGATCATGGGCGAGCGCCTCCTCGGCAACGTCGTCCAGCCCCTCTTCGGTCAGATCGGGCGCGATCTTGAGGAAGATCGGGATGCGTTTGCCGAAACGTTCGGCTTCCGCCTTGCGGCGCTCCAGCACGGCGGCGAGAAGTGCTGCAAGGCTTTCGCGCGCCTGCAGGTCGCGCAGGCCGGGCGTGTTGGGCGAGGAAATATTGACGGTGAAATAGGATGCAACCGAATAAAACGCCTCGATGCCCTGGACATAATCGGCGATGCGGTCTTCGCTATCCTTGTTGGCGCCGATATTGACACCGACGATGCCGCGCAGCTTTGCCTGCTTCAGACGTTCCAGCGCGGCGGCATGGCCTTCATTGTTGAAGCCGAGGCGATTGATGACGCCTTCATCCTCAACCAGACGGAAGATACGGGGTTTGGGATTGCCGGATTGCGCTTTCGGCGTGACGGTGCCGATTTCGGTAAAGCCGAAACCGAGCCTCAGAAGCGGCCCCGGCACTTCCGCATTCTTGTCGTAACCCGCCGCCATGCCGAGCGGATTGGGGAAGACGAGCCCCGCCACCGTCTGCTGCAGACGCAGATCGTGAGGCACCATGCAGGTGGGCAGGAAGCCGCTTTTCAGCGCCGCAATGGACAGGCCATGCGCCTTTTCCGGATCGACCAGAAACAGGCCCTTGCGGCCGATCGAGGAAAATAATCCGCTCATCACAAAATCTCCGGGAACTGGTGCTGGCCGTCGTGACCGAGCGAAAGCGGCGTTTCCCAAAGCACGGCGGTCAAGGGAAGAGGCGCATAAAGATGCGGGAAAAGATCGCCGCCTCTGGAGGGTTCATAAACCAGCTTGTCGCCGAGGGCCGCGCCGTCGACCGCGATCAGAAGCAGATCGACCTGGCCGGAAAAATGCCGCGCGGCGGTCTCTGCCGCCTGTTTTGCCGTTGAAAAATGAATGAAGCCGTCGGTCAGGTCGATGGCCGCACCTTCGAAGACGCCCTTCGCCTTTGCCGCGCTCCATAACGTCTCCGGCACGATTTTATAGATGATCGCGGGCGTTTCCTGCATAGGGCTCTCCAAGGCTTTCCACTCAGCGGGATTTGCCGCAAAGCTCGAAGATTGTCCACAGTTTCCACGGCATTTTTATTGCGGAGAGCCTGAAAGACCGCCTGTCCACAAGCTTTTCCTTGTAATGCGGGACCGATTGGCGCAACCTTTCGCGGAGGAGCCGGACGTGTTTCGACCACCGGCAAATGGGAGTGAGCCAGTATCAGAAAAAGAGCCGCATAACGCCCTTGGGAGGGGGCCAGAATGTCGGAACTTGTCATTATCATAGCAGACGACCACCCGCTTTTTCGTGGCGCCCTGAAACAGGCCGTATCCGGCCTCGACGGGCAACAGAGCATTATTGAAGCCGGGGATTTCGAGGCCGCCCGAAGTGCAGCCGCAGCGCGCAACGACGCCGATCTCATGCTTCTCGATCTCGCCATGCCGGGGGTCAGCGGATTTTCAGGCCTGATGGCGCTCCGGGCGGAATTCTCCAGCCTGCCGATCGTCATCGTTTCGGCAACGGACGATGCGACCACCGTGCGCCGCTCCATCGAACTCGGTGCTTCCGGTTTCATTTCCAAATCCTCGGGTATCGACGATATCAGGGACGGCATCCGCGCGGTTCTGGAAGGCGATGTCTGGATACCCGCAGGTCATCAGGGCGACAAGGAACAGGATCCTGACGTGGCCGATCTCATCGGCAGGCTCAGAACGCTGACGCCGCAGCAAAGCCGGGTTCTGGGCATGCTGGCCGAAGGGCTGCTGAACAAGCAGATCGCCTATGAGCTCAATGTTTCCGAAGCCACCATCAAGGCGCATGTCTCCGCGATCCTGCTGAAGCTCAAGGTCGACAGCCGCACCCAGGCGGTGATCCAGCTCGCCAAGATAAATACATCGGCCATGGTGGCATAGAAAAGGATTTTATTCCTTTCCTTGCTTTACTCCTGACCGGATATGGTCTAGATTCCGGTCAGTAAACGACAGGAGCTTTTCCGCTATCGGCTCCACTTGCGGGCTTTCTATCATGCTGTCACACGAGACGATCTGGAGCGCCATCGATACGCTTGCTGAACGCCACCAGCTAACGCCTTCGGCATTGGCGAAGCGCGCCGGCCTCGATCCCACCTCGTTCAATAAATCGAAACGTTTCGGGCCGGATGGCCGCAAACGCTGGCCTTCGACGGAATCCGTCTCCAAGGTGCTGGAGGCGACGGGGGCGAGCGTCGACCAGTTTTTCGGTTATGCTTTCGGCAGAGCGCAGACCATGCAGCCTTCCGGCGCCGGCAACGCCATTCCCCTGCTCGGTTTCGCACAGGCAGGCTCCGGCGGCTTTTTCGACGATGGCGGTTTTCCGGCGGGTCAGGGCTGGGATGTGGTGGAATTCCCCTCCTCTCCCGAGCGCAGGCAGGGCGTCTATGCGCTGGAGGTGCAGGGCGAGAGCATGATGCCGCTCTACCGTGACGGCGACATCCTCATCGTGGAGCCCGGCGCACAGGTGCGGCGCGGCGACCGCGTGGTGCTGAAAAGCCGCGACGGCGAAGTGATGGCCAAGGTGCTGGCGCGGCAAAGCCCCAAAAA
The DNA here is from genome assembly GCF_044626815.1 of Agrobacterium sp. P15N1-A. Taxonomy (NCBI): domain Bacteria; kingdom Pseudomonadati; phylum Pseudomonadota; class Alphaproteobacteria; order Hyphomicrobiales; family Rhizobiaceae; genus Agrobacterium; species Agrobacterium sp. P15N1-A. The sequence continues at coordinate 1,120,079 of NZ_JBIUPF010000001.1, forward strand.
CATCGAGCTTCTTTCGCTCAACCCGGAACATCCGAACCGCAGCTTCGACATGGCCGATGTGGAATGGATCGCCCGCATCATCTGGGCCAGCCAATAACCCGCAACTGCGTTTTCCACGGTATCGACCGGGCAGGCGCGCTGAGAATATTCCTTTACAGACCGAGTGTCCTTGCGGCGGCATCGACCGTCATGATCTTCGCACCGCCCGACACCGCCCTGCGGACGAGACCCTGAAATCTGCCCTCCGGACAACCGTAAAAACTCGGCGTCTGAGAAACATCATGGGTGAAGATGATGAGCCAGCCGCCTTTTTGCAGAACATCCTCCAGCCAGCCATCGGCGGCGTCGAGGTAATTTTGATCCGAACGCAACTCGACTGCGGCAAGATTATGCGGGTCGACACTGCCCCGGTTGATCCCCGGCATGATGCCGCGCGCCGTCCTGAACCGGCGTCGCAGCAGCGGCTGCATGACCGGGGAGGCCATGCCGAAGGGAACGGAGAAATTGCGCCCGTGGCGGCTTGCATCGAATGAGCCGAGCACGCGGTCATTGCGATCGAGATCCTCCTCGAGCCCCCGCCGGGAAAAGCTCGAGAGTTTGCGATGGGAAAAGGTGTGGCAGGCAAGCTCATGGCCGGCCGCCGCCAGTTCCGCGCAGCCTTTCGCGGAAATCATCTGCTGCTGTTCATCGTATTGGTCGATAAACACGCCGGCGATGTAAAACGTGCCGCAAACGCCCTCGTTTTCCAGAATGCGCGCACCCGCCGTCCAGGCGCTTGCCGGCACATCATCGAATGTGAAGGACACGATCGGTTCGGACGTTTCGATCCGCACCCCCGGTCCCGGGAAATAGCGCACCAGCCGGTTATTGATCCGGTCTGTAAAAGTCCCGATTTTTTGCGTCATACAAAGCCCCCCGGCCTGTCTGCAAATTACTGTCCCTCTTCGAGTATGTCGTAAGCCTGATGCCTCAAACAATAGATTGCGATTAGAAGAGAAGACCAGATAGGCCCGGTTCCGGTAAAGAAATTACTCTCTAAACACGAAGAAAGTAGCGCATACACCCAGATTCTTGCAAAAAGTCGGGTCAGGCCGGCATCCGTGCCCTTATCCACCGCCGTGCGGAAATCGTTCGCGGGTATGATGACCAGCCAGATGACGGTGAGAATGAAGGCCGGCAGGCCGCCGTTCAGCAGGCTTTCAATGTAGCCATTATGGGCATGGAAGGCTGTGACCGCCCAGGTGCCGGCAATATCGGCCTGCGACAGAAGCCGGTCGCTCGCCCAGAATGCCTGGAACCCCTGACCGAAGATCGGCGATTGCGCGAAAGTGTCGAAGGATAGCCGCCATATGTCCGTCCGCCCGGTAAAGGTCGAATCGATGCCCAGGCTTTCGACAAAATTCTGTATGCTCGGGAAATAAGTGGAGCCGACCGCGGATATGTTGATGAAGGCCAGAAGACCGCCGATCATCAGCAGAGTGCGGTTGGCGTGCCTTTCCATGATCCAGATCAGCGCCACGGTGACGGGCAGCAGCATGGCTGCGGTTTTTCCGTTGGTCTTCCACAGGAAGAACCCTGCCAGCAGCGTGATGGCGATGCCGCCCAGCGTCGACCAGGCGTTGCGCAGGTAAAGCCCGATCATGAAGAGAATGATCATGGCCGGAGCGGCGGCATTCTTGTGATTGAAGATACCGCGCCAGTCACCCGCCAGCGCTTTTTCATCGAGATCATAGGGCTGATGGATCGAGCGCGAGCTGAGGAAGATCACCCCCAGATAACACAGCGCCAAAAGAATGATGGCGAAGATGGCCATCATCCGGTCGAACTGCCGCCGGTCGCGCGGCATGACGACAAGGACGCTGGTGATGAAGCACAGGAGCGCCGTGAAAATCAGACGTTGCAGCGACGTGCCGGGCTGGGTTCCAACCACCGAGCATATCGCCAGCCAGAAGAACAGCAGCAGAATGGGCAGCCGCGGCCGCAGCAGAAGCCCCGTCAGCCGGTGGCGCAGCGCAAAAACGCCGAGGATCAATGCGATCACGAGGCCGGTCAGCTGGTTTGCGGCGGCGTGCGGCACGGGCGGTGCCGCGAGATTTTCGAAAGGCGCGACGGAAATCCAGATATAGAGCATGGTGGCGACGAAAAAAAACGCGTCGCGCCGGCTGCCGGCAAGGGAAATGGCGCTGCCCTGCGCAGAGACGGGCTGCGTATCAGCCAAACGCGGCATGGTCGCCTGCATCGAAAATGGATAGTCGGATCATTGGCCTGCCTTGTGACGAACAACGAAACCCTTCTGAAACAGGGCCATGTCCAAATAACCATAAACAGTCATTATCATCATTATTATGCAATTGCTTTAACCCTCTCTTACCTCAAGAGGGATAAGACAGGATAAACTGCCATTCATACGGGTCGCGGACTTTCACTTTATTGGCCGGTTGCGGCTTTTTCAGTTCGCCAGATTTTAAAAAGCAGCGCAGTCATTTTTGAATTCGCCCGGCAATGCCGGAAAACATGGAGAATGAGGTGTCGTTCAATACGCCGCGGCTCGGCCATCTAGTCAGACTGGGATTGACCTACATGGCATCCGGCGGAGCGCTCCTCATGTCCAGCGCCGCCCAGCTTCTGACCTTCGCGCTGCTTGCCCGCCATCTCGGTGTCGAACAATTCGCGCTTTACGCCTCCATCACGGCCGTCACCAATCTCGGTGTCCAGATCTGCGGCATCGGTTCGCAGGAATCGCTGATCCGCCGTGTCGCGCAGGATCGCAGCATGTTTCCCGTCATGCTCGGCCACAGCTATCTCTTGAGCGCCGCGACAGGCGTGGTGCTGACCATCATCGGCATGGTGACGATCCCGGTATTTTTCCCGACCTCGGAAACCTTGCTGCACACGCTGATCACCACCTTCCTGATCCTGTTCACGAACCTCGTCCTCCTGAAAGTCATCTCGCTTTCCACGCAGAGCTTCATCGCCCATTCCGACTTCGCCTCCGCCAACAAGCTGGAAGTGATGTTTGCCGTCGCCCGCACCATTGCCGCAGTGGTCGCCTGCCTTATCTTCAAGGTTGAAACGGTGGAGGCCTGGGCGCTGTGGAACCTTGCCGCCCACACCATTGCGGCCATGATCTCGGTCAAGGCGATAGCGAGACTCGGCAGCCCGGTGTTCCGCATCGTGCGTGAGGAAATCCGCATCGGCGTCCTGTTTTCCACCCAGTTCCTGTTCAAGGCCGTGCGCGGCAATGCCGATATTCTCGTTCTCGGCGCCATTGCCAGCGCCGAGGTGCTGGGCAGCTATTCCATCGCCCGACGCATTCTCGACAGTTCCTATCTCTCCGTCGAGGCTCTCAACCGGCTGATCTATCCGGGTTCGGCTTCCGCGGCCCTGCAGGGCATCAGCAAGACCATAGAGCGCGCCTATAACGTGCTAAAGGCCGCACTTTTCATCGCGACCGGCAGTGCGCTCGTCATTTTCATCATCGCGCCCTTCCTGCCGCTTTTGTTCGGCGATGAATATGTTTCGCTGCCCATCATCACCCGCGTGCTTTGCTGGGCGGTTCTTCCCATGGCCGTTGCCGCCACCGCGCTCGAGGCGCTCGGCGCATCCGGACGGCAGGATATTCGCGCGAAGATCTGGAACAGCGGCAATCTCATCGGCTCCGTCGTCGTCGCCTTCTTCACCTGGTCCTTCAGCATTTCGGGAACAATCGGCAGCTATTTCATGGTGGAAACCGCCATCGCCGCCGCCGTATGGATCGCGCTGCTGCGCCTGCGCCGCAACGAAGAGGTTTTCGCGCCAGCCAAATAGGAGCTGGCGTAAGAACCGATCCGGTGGCCGGCTCTCCCTAATAGAGCCCATAAGGGAAATAACGCCGGTAGATTTCTTCCAGCCGGCCGTTGCGGGAAAGGGCCGCCAGCGCCTGATCGAAAGCCGGGACAAGCACGTTATCGGGATCGACGGTCATGATGGAAAGGCCTTCACCGAGAAATCTGTCGGACATATAGGGACCGCCGAAGAGCGCGCAGCAGCCCTCGGACACGCTTCCTGAAACCCAGAAAGGCAGGCGCAGACCGTCAGCGAAGATGGCGTCCACCTTGCCTTTCTTCAGCGCGTCATACATCGGCTCGTAGCCATCGAAACCCTCGGCCGCTGCCTTTGGGAAGAATGCCTTCAGCATCTGTTCGTGCCGCGAGCCGGCAACCACACCCACCTTCTTTCCCGAAAGCGCATCGGCGCCGGAGCCGGTGAATTTCGCCGCCTTGCTCACCGCAAGACGGGCGGGCATCAAGAGATAGGGCCGCGAGAAGGTAAAACTCTTGCGCAGGTCGGCGGTGGTGGCGAGGCCGGAAATCACCGCTTCCCCCTCACCCATTTCCAAAGCCGCCTCCAGCTCGTCAAACGGCAGCGCCTGCACCTGGCATTTGGTTTCGACCTTCAACTGAGCGCAGATTTCACGCACCAGATCGACATGGAAACCCGCAAGCCGGCCTTCCTGATCGGTAAAATTGAAGGGCGGGAAATCGACCGACATCAGAAATCTGATGCGGGGAACGGAAGAAAGATCGCCGCCCGGAAATCGCTCCTGCGCATCGAACAGCACCGGCATCCGGTTCCCGTCCGACAGGCCCTCCGCACGTACATCGCTAAAAAAACCACTAAATTGTAAAGCGAAAGCTAAAGTAAATCCGAGACTTATATTCCGCGTTACATTCGTCATTCTCATCTATACTATCCGTGACAGGAAGTGGGGCGTTACCATGACGGCGGCGGCGATGCATGGATTATTTTAGGCAATATACACGAGATTCGTTTCGCACGACGCCGACGACACGAAAAATTGCATTTTCCCACGCCAGTGAAAATCCACTCTCAACCGTTCCTGAACAGGACCAGGCCGGACAGGCCCGCTTTCTCTCTTCGCTGGGATTTGGCAGGCCCTATATCGAGGCATTCGAACAACGGGCTCTGGAAAATGGCTCGACTTTGGAGGACGAATTGCTGGCAAGCGGCCTCGTCACAACGGATGCCTATTTCGGCGCTTTCGCCAGATTCCTGCGGTTGCCGTTTTTCCCGGAAATCGGACCGGACCGGGTGACGGACTTGAATAAGCTGGACACTCAGCTCTCCGAGCCGAGGTTCCTGCGGCTGACACCGCTGAACGGCACGCCAACGCTGCTGATCGTGCCAGAACTGGCGCGGATGACGTCGCTGAAAAACATGCTGGATCAACGCCCGCGTCTTCTCGACGAATTTGCCGTGACAACCCCGCAGGCCATGCGCAGCGCAATCTGGAAAGCGGGTGAGGCCCGCCGCTCGGCTGAAACCCGCCAGCGGCTTTTCAATACGGCGCCGCACCATTCCGCCAGGATCACGCTTCACGGCCAGCAGGGTTTTTGCAGCGGCGTTCTCCTTACCCTGCTCATTCTGTCGCTGCTGTTTTACACGGAAGCGGCATTTACGTATCTGCATGTCACCCTGACGATGCTTTACCTCTTGACCCTGCTTTTCAGGCTGTTCGCGCTCCTCCATGCACCCCGGGAAAACGACGCGAAAACCGTCTTGCCTCTTCGGCAGGAAAACGAATTGCCTGTCTATACCGTTCTGGTGGCGCTTTACCGGGAAGAGGCGGTCGTCGGGCAGCTCATCGGCGCATTGGAACGTCTGGACTGGCCCAAATCCCGACTGGACATCAAGCTTGTCTGCGAGGCCGACGATAGCGCGACCATCGAGGCGATCCGGCGGGTAAATCCCGGCCCGCATATGGAGGTCGTCAGGGTGCCGCCCTCCCTGCCACGCACCAAACCCAAGGCTCTGACCTACGCGCTTTCCGGCGCGCGCGGCGCATTCGTTGTCGTCTATGATGCCGAAGACCGGCCCCATCCGCAGCAATTGCGCGAAGCCCATGCCGCCTTTCGCAACGAGCCGGACGAGGTGGCCTGCCTGCAGGCGCCGCTTATCATCAGCAACGCCTCTTCCTCCTGGCTCAGCGCCTGTTTCGCATTGGAATATTCCGGTCTCTTCCGCTGCATGTTACCTGCCCTTGCCACACACGGCTTGCCGCTACCGCTTGGCGGCACCTCCAATCATTTCCGGACCGCCGTGCTGCGGAAGGCCGGCGCCTGGGACCCCTATAATGTAACTGAGGATGCCGATCTCGGCCTCCGGCTGCATCGGCTGGGTTATCGTTGCGGCGTCATCCGGCGGCAAACGCTGGAGGATGCGCCGACCTCACTAACCGTGTGGCTGAACCAGCGAACACGCTGGTATAAGGGTTGGCTGCAAAGTTGGCTGGTGATGACTCGCGCGCCCTTTGCGACCGCGCGCGACATGGGATGGTTCGCCTATGTGATTTTTCAACTGCTGATCGGCGGCATGCTTCTGTCGTCGCTGGCGCACCCTCTGCTCTTCGTTTCGCTGGCATTCATGACGATCGCCCTCCGGGAAAATGGCGCTGACCTGCTACTCACCTGGCAGGGTCTTCTGTTTTTTATCGATGTGCTGAATATCGTCGGAAGCTACACGATCTTCGTGCTGATGGGCCGCAGCAGAATGATTGCCTATGAAAGAAGGCATGTCGGAAGGCGGTGGCTGGCATTGCCCGCATATTGGCTGATGCTGTCCATCGCGGCCTGGCGAGCCGTGGTGGAACTCAAAACCAAACCCTTCGCATGGAACAAGACGCCACATGCACCGGTTGTCAAAAATACCTCATGATCCAGCATCTTCGGCAGAGCTAGAACAGTCCTGATACTTCTTTCGACCAGCTGCGGCGGCGACTCGCGGCTTCAGTTACATTGCTGCTACCGGCAAAGCCGCTTCAGGCCTTACGTTACCGCCGTCATCGATAACAGAAACAGCGCCTTGCCGAACTAAGCTCCTCCGGCAAGGTCCGTCGTTTCATCCTGAAGGCGACCGAACCGCTCTACTTGGTAACGAGCTTGTTCTTGATCAGGCCGACGATTATCTGCACGATCAGACCGCCGACACCGCCGCCAACGAGCTGGCCGGCGAGAGCGCCGATATCCACGCCGCCGGCTGCCGCATCGCCCGCCGCGCCGAGCAGCGAACCGAGCACGGTTCCGCCGCCGAGACCGCCGATGGCGCCGGCAATCAGATTGCCGAGCGAACCAAGATCGGAGTCCTTCACTATCTTTCCGCCTGCCGTGCCGCCTACCGCACCGCCGACGATCTGGGCCAATATCGAAGCAAGATCCATGTCATCCTCCTCAGTTGTTTCCCCGACCATTCGAGGAAACAAAGCCTCTTATTCATGTCTGCGCAGGTTGAACCGAACCGGCATGGCCGGCCTTCTCTTCCTCGCCGAAGATTTTCCAGATCACGGCCCCGATGGCGCCGCCGAGGATCGGAGCGAGCCAGAACAGCCAGAGCTGCTGCAGCGCCCATCCGCCAACGAACAATGCCTGTCCCGTGGAGCGGGCCGGATTGACGGATGTGTTGGTGACCGGAATGGAAATCAGATGAATAAGGGTGAGGGCAAGGCCGATGGCGATCGGCGCGAAGCCGGCAGGAACCCTGCCATGCGTTGAGCCCAGAATGACGATCAGGAAAAACGCCGTCAGGATGACCTCGATCAGCAGTGCCGATACGAGAGAATATCCGCCCGGCGAATGTTCACCATAACCATTGGCGGCAAAACCGCCAATATCGGCCCCCGCCTTGCCGGTGAGGATGACATAAAGCGCCGCAGCCGCGATGATCGCCCCCAGAACCTGCGCCACTATGTAAGGCACGAGGTTCGCCGCCGGGAATTTACCGGCAACGGTGAGGCCGACTGAAACGGCCGGATTGAAATGACCGCCCGAAATGCCGCCAACCGCATAGGCCATGGTCAGAACCGTCAGACCAAAAGCGAAAGCGACACCAAGGAAGCCAATGCCGAGTTCAGGAAAGCCGGCGGCAAAAACCGCACTGCCGCATCCTCCGAACACGAGCCAAAAGGTTCCCAGAAATTCCGAAAGAAGTTTGCGACTCATAACACTTCCCCTATGTTACGACTGCATCAACTATTACGTGCAATTTAATCGTAGTCAAGCTAAATTGCATATTCGCGCAACGACTGACACGATGGCGGCTAAACATGGCACAGGAAGAGTGTCAGACGCCTGGAAAATGGAGCGGGTGAAGGGAATCGAACCCTCGTATTCAGCTTGGGAAGCTCGATCTATGGTAGGAATATCAACGCCTTGCGGGTAAAACTCGCTTTCTCGCGTCGAAATTCCATCAACGTTTTCAATAGCGCTGTAAAACTTCACCGGCACGAAAACAGGCTGCAACCACAACCTTGTCATTCCAAAATCCTCGCATTCGTGCTAGCAATTTATTCAGGTAAGCGGGCGCTCGGTTAGCGCGCTGGCACAAGTCCCCGGTGGAAACGAAGACACAAGTTCCGGGTGGAAACATGAGATGGTTCGACTCCATCCCGCTCACCTGTCTATCTCCTCAACCTTCCACATCGAGGCAGAAATTCATCTTCTTGACTCTCCCTTTAAATGAGAACATTTATAGAACAAACGAGAGAGCAAGAGACATGTCTGACGCCGAAAAAATCATCGTAGTACAGTTTAAAAAGGGACGCGGGGGCATTGTGCCGGGCGACATGCGACCAGCAACCAGCCAAGCATCCGCCGAAAAAATTGCAAGCGCCATGGCTCCGCGTCATATCGGCGTTGCGGCGTATGCCGTCACCGTGGACGAGGAAAGCGGCAGTATGGCAAACCCGCGTCTGCTGGTCTCGCACGGGCAGATTGCCGACTTGATGCCAGACTGATTTACCGGCGCGGGGGCGCGCGCCGTTTCATGACAGGGGTAACTTTACGGCTCTGAAACAGGAGATTGGAAACGTGCGCCCGAACGCAATCAAACAGCCGGACGATATCGCGGCCTATGTCATCCAGTGTCATGACGGCAATGCTGTTGCCGCCGTGGAAACGCTACTGGATGAAATCCACCATCTGCAAAATCAGCTATCAATCGCCGTCGCAGCAATGGGCCGGGGATATACACGCGGATGGAAACCGAGCGCCGAACGGGAATGACATGCGCCATCGTCGCGGCATCGATCTAACCGGCGGCAATAATGACAACATGCCGCCGAAACCGACAGGCATTTTTGTGCCGCAGCGGGACCACTCGGCGACCTTGGCCGATTTGCCGCAGTGGTATGTGGTCTGTGGACAATGCTGGCGCTGCAAACGCGTCGGCATGCTGGACAGGTGGGCGCTACAGCGTCGTTACGGCAAATTCCGCCCGATCATTTCCATGGAGCCGCTGTTGCGGTGCCTTGGCTGTGGCAATCGAGAAAAGAACAGCTTTGTACTAGCGCGTGCAAAAAGGGACTGGCCGTAGGTTTTTGGCCGCTAGGGAATGAAAAGTTTCACAGAACGGAAATGGGAGGGACAATGCCCGCGCCGCTCCTAAGATCAACCGAAATCCAAACCACAATCAGGAAGCCGCTTAGCTGGCCAATGCTGATTTGCTACAAGAATGAATGGCAGGTTTGTTACAAGGCAAAGGGAAAGCTTGACTGGCGAACCGTCACCGCATGGGTCTATGGCCGGGAAAGCATTTTCTTTTGTGAGGTAGGTCAGGAGCAACATGTGGTGGATTTGCCAGACCCCAAAAAGGTGCCGTTTTTCGACACCAAATTTCCTTTCACCGTCGATGAAATTACGGGCGACGGCTTTCGATGTATGGAGCTTGCTGGCGCTGGCAACATCATGGCGGCGAACGCCGCCTATCAGGTCTACAAGCACAATATAAACGGCATCGTGCGGTTGCGGCATGGAGGCCGAATAGTGCGGAGATCAGACGAAGAAAAATAGCAGCTAGAAATCCAAATCGTCATCATCTGGCGATACTGATAGGAGCGCTTCGTGGGCGGCATCAATAAAGGCCGCGCGCGCATCTTCTGGTCGGTCATCCAAGCCGTTTTCGAGAACAGCGGAACAGACCATCAGGGCGGTCACATAAGCTTCGGTCGTCGTGTTGCCCGGCCAATTTTCGAGCAGGCAACGCGCTAAGTCCGTGACGGTCTCAAGGGTGGCAAGGTCGCCCCATTGGATAGTTACAGGGCTTATTCTGAAATCGCTCATCCACTCCAGTCTCCAGCAGATAAGAAGCGCTACCCGCAGGCGTAACCATAGCAACGTCCCCCGACACCACAAACACAAAAAGCCGCCCGGCGCGAACCGGACGGCTTTGACAATGCTGATAGGATTCGTCAACCGGCCATGCGGCGGTCAAACCATTTATGGAAGAGGGCTTCGACGCCACGCGGCCCGAGATAGGCCAGAAGCGCAATCAGACCCGTTGATGCAGGTTGACCAAGATCGGCGTAGGCGGCGGCACTTTCGCCGATAACCGCCATGCCGAGCGCGACCGGCAGTTCCCAAAAAAGTTCAATGCCGAAGAACTTGCGGCGACCTTTCCGCGCCTCATTGCCGTGCCACATGAAGCGACCAAGCAGGGAGGCGATAATGGTGGTGAAGGCACCGCCAACCCACGCATTCATCAGCTCGATGAAAGAGGTGTATTTTTCCGGCATGTCAGCGCTCTTTTCCATGGCGGGCGCATTCGTCCCGGCTCCAAACGTCGCCACCACAAAGGCCCGCAACCGTCCTGTCAATTTTCCGTTGATCTTCCTGCGTTGCGCCCCGCGCGCCGACCAGATCAGTTCCGACCACCCGGCGCAGACCGGATACATCGCCCGGCCCCGAAATCCCACACCCCGCCAGCGCAATCGTCGAAACGATGACGAGCGCTGTCCGCCCGATCCCCAGCCGCATTATTTTGCCTTTCAATGTTGATGACCGCGCGATACGTCGCGTTGCGGTCGATGAAGAGGATGCCAGCGGCGATGAAGGACACCGCCGCCAGCCCAAGCAAAAGGTAAAGTCCCGGCTTCGCCATCACACCGCGACCTCGCGACCAAGCAAACTATTGATGCGCCGGGAAATAACGTCGCGTTTCCGGTAAGCGATGATGCCGAGCACGACCGCCGCAAAAAGAAGCGCGATCCACCCCCAGGGCAAACCGAGCGACCATGCGGCAAAACCGGAACCGAAGAGCGAACCTGCGCCGCCCTGCACCGCCTCTTTCGTGGCGGCAGCGTCACGACGCAGCTGCGACAAGGTGGCGGGACCAATAATCCCATCGGCAACAAGATGCGGGTGCGCAGACTGGTATGCCTTGACGGCGGCGGCGGTCTTTTCGCCCATCCAGCCGTCGATTGCGCCGGGATTGAAGCCCTTCGCAGAAAGGATCGCTTGCGCTTCCTTCACTACGGGATCGGGCTGCGGGAGCGCTGTCTCTTGCGCGGAGCGCGGCACCCCTTCACCAACGCCCGTGTAGATTCCCTTTTCGAACAAAAGGGCTTCTTCCTTGCGCCTGCGAACGAGGCCGGGCAGCTTCTTGCCCCCCGCAGTGTTGTAGTGGCTGGCGAGATAATCCGCCGCCTGCTTTTGTTTTCCGGCGCGCCAGAATTTCGCCCACTGCCAATCCATAGCGCCCGTGCCAAGGTTGAATATCGCCGAAACCGCCGCATCCATTTCATGCTGTTTGCGAGCGTCCGGCGACTTGGCAACCACCGCAGGTTCAAATTCATCCCGAAGCACAGCCGCGAAGATGGCATCCGATTGGGCTGACGTGAGTTTCGTTTTACCCGGCACCAATTTTGTAATGCCGATCTTTTCCAATTCGCGCCGGACGGCCCGGCTGCGCATCGTGAAACCGCGCCCGATGGTCGGAATACGGACAGGATCAAGGTAGCAGGTAAGCGGGTTTCCTTCATGAGCGCTCATAAAGGCGCGCCCACGCGGTGACGTGGTCACAACGGACATAGATATCTCCTTGAGATTTTAGGGAAGAGTGGTAGGGCCGCGCGCTAGTTTTCGTCCGTCCGACCGAAGCGGCGCGGGGTCAGGAAAGAGGATGGCGTGGCAGGCGTACCGGGCGCGCTGTTTGGGGCAACCTTACCGGTTGCTTTCGAGGCGTCCGGGCTGGCGCTGGAACCGCTGCTTTCCGTGCCGGCCGATTTTTCGGTTGCAGATTTGCCATCGTAGAGCCTGCCGGAAACTGCCACTTCAAGAGCGCCGGTTTTGGTGTAGGACGTTTTGGCCGTCTTGATGATGTACGGCACGCCGTCCACGCCCGGGCGGACATCGGCGAACAGCAGCGGCACGCCCGCATCAATACCCGCATCGCCGATCACCGTGACCGACACCGAGCCTTCGCCGCGTTGCAGTTCCTTGGCTTTCGCTTGCGCTGCCTTATCGGCTTCGGCGGGCGATGCATAAGGTTCTGGCAAACGATAAACGCTATCGCCGTCCGCATCTGCATCCGCGTCGATTTCCACGCGCTCCGCCTTATCGGAATCCTGATAGTACGCCACGACCTTGCTGTATTTCGTGCGGTCGTTGATTTCAACTTTCAGGCTTCCGACCTTGATTTTCTCGGGCGTCAGGATGATCGATCCTAGCGGCGAACCCGACGCAGAAAGACCTGAGCCAAGCCGGGTGAAAATCAGTCGCCTTTGCTTGACCGCGAAGAGGCCATTATGCCGCTCCGCCAGCCGCCGCAGGAAATTGATGTTGCTTTCGTCCTGTTGCGCCAGCCAGTCATATTCAAAGTCCGCAAGGTCATTATCAACGGCAGGAGTTAATCCGCTTTCGCTGGCTATCTGAGACAGGATATCGCCGAGTTTCGTTTTATCCCATGACCTTTCCTGCCGCTCTTTCAGCTTTCCGCTGCGAAGGTCCGCAGCCTTGCCGGAGATCGACATTTTATAGGGCAGGCAATCGACATTGACTTTGTCCGCGGTGAAAACACCTTTCGGCACGAGATCATCACCGAAGCCCATCTTGACCGAAATGATTGCCCCCTTACGCGGGATCGCCAGAAAGTTCGGCGGGCCGTCATTCAGTTCAATATCCACCGTGTCGGATTTCATTCCCTCTTCGTCCGTGACGGTAAGGGAGAGCAAACGTTCATAGAAATGGCCTGCCACTGGCACGCCGTCGATACTCACTTCCACGCGCGGTTTCATGGTCAGTCCCAAAGGCTGGTCAACGGCTTGGCCGTGCTGGTGGGGGGAATGTCCGGCATGGTGATTTTCGTGCCGAGCGGAAGGACAGGACCGAGCGCAGCAAGACCCGGATTGGCATCAATAACCGCTTCGACCACTTTGGCCGTGCGCCCATAAAAAGCGAGGCAGGCGAGATCAACCGTCTCGCCCTGCCGCGTTGTGTAAATTGTCGCCATGTGGTCACCGGAACAGTTCAGACAGGAAGGATGCAGCCCGATCCACCAGACCGCCCGCACTTGGCATTGTGCCTGAACCTGAGCGTTTGAGCATAATGGAGTAGGCGTTGCGTCCTGCCTCACCCTTCCGATTAATGTATGACTTGTCTTCTTCGATACTCTGCACAGTAAAAACACCGCGTATGTCACCCTGCGCCGCATCTCCGGTCACAAGCATCATTTCGGTTCCGGCCAAAGCTGCGGCAATGATGCCATCAAGCTGCGTTTGTCCGCCGAATTCCTCGGGGAAAAGAACGCCCGAGATTGTCACTTCGTCGGAAGTGGGGCCGGTCCATTGTTGCTGGTTGAGGGTTTGACCAACCGGCATTTCCACCCAAGGTGTGTTCACCTTGCGCTTGACACCCTGATAGCCAAAGCCTAGCGCCTCGAAGGCGAAATCCCCGAGCATCATCGATGTGTAACCAGACATAAAGACTCCACGTGCAAATCACGTTAGGTTGCATTGAAAGCAGCAACTAGGGGTAAGGGGCGTTGCTTATGGAATGGCACTACAATTTGAAGGGTAAGCGGAACGGCCCGGTGAGCTTTGAATCGCTCCGGGAACTCTACGCTAACGGAGATATTTTTTCCGACACGTTGGTATGGAACACAACTTTCGGCAGTGAATGGAAACGTCTGGACTCGGTTGCTGAACTAAGATCAGAGACTAACGGACAGCCGCCGCCTTTACCAAGCTCTGCGATCAGTGATCGCTGGATTTGGATAATTGCACTATCGCCGCTGGTACTCGCGCTAATAGACGTCTGGTCTCAAGAAACCACCGGAAAGGAACTTGGATCGGGTGTGTATGGGATCGCAAGTTTGGTTATATGGCTGTCATGCATTGCGATGGACAACCGCCTCGTAACCGATGCTGGCAGCGGAAAACGCATTTTGGGAGTGGCGGCATGGATATGCCTGTCTCCGGTTGCATATCTTTTCGTCCGAGCCAAACGCCTTCAAAAGAACCAACTGCCCGCCATAGTTTGGGTGCTGTCCTTCGTCGCTTCGATCTACATTGCAACCGGCGGCCTTTCGTCTGGCATTTACCTTGGAAGCGGTATTCCGGCTTGCGCTGCGAAGACGTCGATTGCGCAGGCGAAGGAGATTTTCCCCCGCCTGCCAGCCAACATTAGCGCGATGAATGCGTTGTCGGTCAACGATATAAAGGATGCAGGAATCACTGACGGCAAACGAACCTGCACCGCTAAAATTCTCGCGGATGACGGGCAAAGCTATGGCGTAACTTATACGATTGAGGAGCGGGATGGGCAACTTTACTACTTCCTCCGCCCCTCTGGTTAATCGCTAAGAACCCCCTCGACCGCGCTTTTGACCTGCGACCCCAACTCATTCAAGGTCGCATCAGCTGCGGCCTTTGGATCACCCACACCGTTGTTAGTGATGTTGGCGTTTACAACTATGTTGAATGGCTGCTGGTTCGTCACCCTTACATCCTGCGTGCCTTGGGGGTTTTTTAGTTCGGAGATTGAAGACGCATCAATTCGAACTGGTTTAATGTCACCCGACACAGGGGTTGATGAGGCTACCGTCGCACTGGATTGCCCCCCGGTGGATATACCCATGTGATCACGGAGGCTAAATTCGGGCTTCGCCGCATCCCCAAACCAGAAGCGGTCCCAGCCCGATACGCCGTCTTCGCCCGTGTTGAGACCGAAGAGCCTGCGGAGACCATCCTTGTACTTCTGCTGGTTCTTTACTTGATCCTCAAAAGTGTCGCCGGGGGTATCCCCTAAGCCTTGCACCCCGAGACCGAAAAGCGATTGAGAGCCAAACCCCTTAATCCACTGCGCGGCACTATTAAACCACGGGACAACATCCGGTACACCACCCGCACCTTTTGATGATTTGGGCGGCACCTTTTTGCTATCGGGACCGCCAAGACCGGGAAACTCACTGAGAGTTCCGATGGTCTTTAAGATCGAAAGAGCCGTACTTGCACCAGAGAGCAGGAAAAGCGCCGCCGCGAGCTTACGAATGGTGCCCGCCAACATGGAGATACCCATGCCCCACGCAAAAAGCTGGAAGCCGTAACCGGACATTTCCGCAAAAAACTTGGCGATAGGATTGTCCTTTATCGCATCGTTCAATTCGCGGATGGACGCGCCCCACTCTTTCGCCCGCATGAAGATTGCCCCAATGCGGTCGGCAGCATTCGGATCGACAGGACCAAGCAACAGGTCACCGAGATCGTTCATGAACTCCTTCATGCCGCCGGTATAACCGAAGCCCTGCGCAAACCCCTTCGTGAAATTGGTGATCTGGTCGAAGATCGTCACGCGGTTGCCAAGCGTGTCCAGAACCTCGCCGATGCCCTGCGCACCCTCGCGGATGGTCGGCAACATGCTGTCACCGATTTCTGCAAAGACATTGGAAATCTTGTTTCCGAGCAGGTCCAGAACGTTTTGCGTGGTGCTGGCGCGCTGGATGTACTCATTGAACGCCGAACCTGCATATTTCGTGCGGTCGGCCACGCTATCCAGCGCTTGATCCAAGAGCTTGATATTGCCGACCAGCGGCATGAAGGCGCGCGCTTCGTCACCGAAGAATTCGGACAGCAAGGAAACCTGCTTATCCTTCGGCGCTTTCGCAATCGCCGTAAGCACCTTGCGCATGGTGCCTTTCGCGTCTTTCTGCATATCCTTGGCGATGGACGGCAGATGCAGCCCGAGCGCCTTGGCGGCGTCCCGCTGCGACTTCTGGGCAAACTCGCCTTTCGTCAGCCTGCGGATGACGTTCAACATGGCGGTTCCCGCCGTGCTGGCATCCGAACCGGCGGAGATCATGGCGCTACCCATGGCCGCAAGTTCTTCTTTTGCAAAGCCGCCCATTTCACCGAAGGAGCCGACCCGCAACATGAAGTCGGTCACGTCCTTCGCCTTGGAGGCCATGTTGTTCGACAGGTGGTTGATGGCGTCCGCCATGTCGCCGGTTTCGGCCACCGTCAAACCAAGCTGCGTTTTCAGCTTGGCAAGGCTTTCGCCTGCCTCACCTGCGCCGAGATCGAAGGCGATGCCGACACGCGCCGCCATTTCCGCGAAGCTTTGCAAGTCTTCGGTCGCGATACCGCTTTCACCCGCGGCTGCAAAAATGGTCGCGAGCGCTGTGGATGACAGCGGGATTTCGCCGGACATGCGCCGGATGCTGCGGCGCATGTTTTCAAACTGTTCGTCAGTCGCCTCAACAACCTTTTTAACGTCAGCAAAAGCGGTCTCGAATTCGATGGCCGCGCCCGCCGTCGCTTCCAGACCACGCGTGACCCCGAAATAGCCAGCGCCGAGCGCGACAGCCTGTCCGATGATTCCGCGCATTGGAGCGAGGGCTGAAGCGGACTGCGCCCGCAGTCCATCCAGCGACCGCCCGATATGCCTTGCGGTGGCCGACGCATCATCGATAAGCGAAATGCGAAGGCTACTTTGCTGGACACCCATAGTCATTCTCTCATGATTTTTCGGAACTCCTTGGCCGTCTCGAAGTAGGCCAGGAGTTTGCGGGCGGGCCACCGCTCAATAACGTTGAGCGGCGTGTGTGTGGTGTTGGCGACGTAAACGGCGGCTATTCGCCAGTCGTGGTCTTCTGGTCGTTTCCCAAAAGCGACTTTGTCTTGGCGAGGATTGTCTTGAAATCGCTGCCCGTGATCTTCTTGAAGGCGGGCAACGGAACATCGGAAATGAGCGCCAGCAGCGTGACCATACGGGAGAGGTCCGAAGTTGCGTCGTCAGCCAACATCAGGTCACCGACTTCCGGTTCGCGGAACGTCAGGTCTTTAAAGGTCTTGCCGTCATGCTCGACCGGCTTGGCGAGTGTTGCAGAAATTACGTCCATGATTTCACCTGAAAAAATGGCCCGCAGAACGCGGGCCGGATTGGAAGGAATGGAGAGTGAAGGAAGCCCGAGCCGTTACAGCAGCAAGGCGTTTCGGATATCGCCGAACTGCGAGACGCCACCGACCTTGAAATCAAAATCGTCCATCTCGTAGATTTGCTCGCCGTCGATTTCGAGCTTGTAATAGTTCACGTCGACTCCGTAGTCGTTTTCGGAAAGCTCGCCTGCCTTCCACGTCCCGGCGTCCGGCTTGTAGACCCTGCCGCGAATGGTCATCACGGCGCTATGCGTGGTGCCATCTTCGTCCACCAGCGCCCCGGTGATCATGAAGGGCGTTTCCTCGCCGATCTTGATGCCGTGCAGCTTCAAAATCTGCGGGTCCACACCCGGCATCTTGAAGCTGAATTCCAGCGCGTTGTAACCGAGATGGACCTTGCGGGCCTTAATCATTCCGGCGTTGCGGACATCCTCGCGGACGGCTTCGGGAACCGGCGGCGTGATATCGCCGATCTGCCCGAGCTTGCTTTGACGGTCCGCCCACAGCATGCAGTTCCGCAGGATGTAGGCGGGGAGAGTTTTTTGCGCCATGTGAAAAGCTCCTTACGCGGCGACCGAGAGCGCGCCAATTTCGATTGCCCCATTCACCTCGTCAATCAGCAACTGATACCGGACGATGTTGCGGTGGGTGGTGATATGGATTTGCTCCATCAGGCCAACCGGCTCGAATTCGACCCCAAGCAGCGTCTTGCCGTTGACCATCAAGGTCGGGTCGTTCTGGTCGGACAGCCAGACGCTACCGCCGAGAATGTCTTCGTTCTTTGTGAAGACACGCATGGCCGCGTTGCCGTCTTCGATGAGCATCTTGAAATTGCCCTTCGTGGTCTTGCGATCCACGTAGAGGAAATAGAGGTCTTCCAAGGACTCGTTGATCATGTCGGCGGTGGCACGCACGCTATCGAACTGCCACAGCGGATCATCAATCGCGAGACGACTACCCCACGTCCTGAAACCGCCACGCTCATTGATGATCGTGGCGACCTGATTTTCGTTCAGGTAGTTGCTGTCATCAGGATAGGAGACGGTTCGCGCAACACCGTCGATGGTGCGAATGATCTTGTTCGACACCGACCCGGAGAAGCCTTCCGCCGACGCCACGACACGGGCGCGGACGCCAGCGAAGACAGCGGCGACAGGCTTCGTCACCGGCACGCCGTTGACGTTCTTGATCACCTTCGGATCAATGATCAGGATGCGCCCGCCGTTGACCGTCTGACGGAAGCGCACGGCTTCGGCGTCGGTCGTGTTCGGACCCGAGATATAGGCGCGGGCGCGGATTTTCGGGGTGACGGCATTGAGTGCCGAAACAAAGGGGTTCGCCACATCGCCGAGATTGGCGGTTGCTGTCGGCAGAACTTTGCCAGCATCAGCCCCGCCGCCCGTAAAGGTCAGGACGGGCGCTTGCGACATTTTTTTGCCGGGCGCAACGACCTTGACGGAAATAACCTTGTCGGCGTCGGCCCCGGTTCCCATCACGGCCTCCAGCGTCGGCAACACCTTGCCCGGATCATTGCCGCCTCCCGTCGCGGTTACGACCGGCGCTTCGGTCAGATTATCGCCCTGCGAAGTCAACGCCACCGAAACCACGCCGTCCTCGATCCACGCGCCGGTATCTCCGGCAGTGATGATGACACGCGGCTGGTAGCCGGTCAGGGCCTTGGCGCGAAGGGCGGAATAAATGCCGGTCCGGGCCACAGGATCGCCGATGAGGTTATTTTGCAGCGTTGCCGGGTCGGCGCTGTCTGGGACACGGTTGACGATGCACCAAGAGCCGCCTTCGTCGAAAATAGTGGTGAGGTCTTGCAGCAGCGTTCCCGCCGCGCCGAGCGCGGTTGCCGCCGTCAACGAACGAACGATGGTCGGGTAGTCGAGAGGAAATGCGGCAGGGTCCGCGTCCGGCGCGATGCCGTTCACGAAGGTAATGCCGCTGCGCGTCACGCGTGCGATTGCCGGGGTGTCGGCGCTTTCGACAAGCTTGACGCCATGATGATAGGACAGGTCAACCATTCGGCTGGTCTCCGTTGAAGGTTCCAAATTTTGAAGGAAGGGTTCCGGCTCAAACCCGGAGAGGAGGAGCCGCCCCGCCGGAACGGGCGAGGCAGAGAGGCGTCACGGCCAGTAGGCCGGGTTCGTTGCGAAATCGGCAGGGATCGGGGACATGTCTTTCAGCGTGCGCGCCGCGAAGATATGGGCCTGCTTGTGGTTCAAGGCCGCGTACCCGAACCGCATTGCGGTTTGAGCGTCCATCGCATGCGTTGAGTTGTCCGCTGCGATCCATCGAAATTCCGGCGGCGCATTCGGATCAAGAAGGCGTTGCCAGCCGAAGTCACCCGGCTCCGCGCCGTAGATCGTTATCGCATCGGTTGCCGCCGCTTTTGCGCCAGCAATGTTCTCGCGATCTTCGGGCCGGGATTGATAATGGACGCCATCGAAGACGAAACCCGCATCAATACGGCGGTCACGCTCGACATCGACCGCGTAAGGATTTGGCTGACGAAACGTTGCCAGAGCGTCGGCATAGACGGTCTCATAGGTTTCTATGTCTTCGGGCGTCGGTCGAGCGGCGTCCAAGTTCCATTCCGCTATGAAAGCTTGTCCGGCTTGCTGACCCGTGGATGCATCAACAGGCATGGCAACAAAAAAATCCACCATGTGTTTTGCATTTGGATGCTGCTGCTTGATGCAGAGCGTCAGTTCATCGTGAGAAAGCATGTTTCACCTGTTTCGAAGAGCAACGCAGCGGAGATAGGACGCATTGCCTTGCCCAACGTTTCCACGCCTGAGACCAATCACAACATAGGGGTTTGAAGCCTGCCCGATACTGTCCGTGATGCCCGTATCGAAGCCGCTGAATTCGACAACACCGGAATTGTGCTGGCACTCCGACCCGGCATAGGCGAACCGTTCATGAAGCCAACCGTAGGCGGGCGTCCATACATTGCCACCATCACCCGTATAGAAACACCAAGAGCCATCCGGCTTGAGAAATCCGATAAGCCCGGCGTTGTGGTGCAGTGAACGGGCCGTATTGCCGTCAGTATCGATGAGATTCAGCGTTGGCGCGCCGCTCCTAATTGCCAGCGTCCCATCAATGATACCGCCAATAAACTTCAGGTACCGATTATCGAACAAAGCAGTCAGAGCGGATTTGATGTTGCCCCATGTCGTTCGAAACATGGTTGACGTGCCGGACCTGACACCCGCGAAGGCGTCACCATCATCGGGTGTTGCGAGGCCATTTGCCCCAGCGACAGCCGCACCAACCGTGGTGGTTGTCGTCATTGTCGGCAGGTTTTCAAGCGGCACCTTGCTATCCAGCCCGAGCGGCGCAACGCCTTCCGGCGCGTTTCGCTGGTCTTTGAGCAGATAGTTCGCAAGGCTCGTTTGGACATCCTGCAAGCCTTGCGCGGTCGCGTAATAGGCTGGTAGTTGCCCGCCGAACTTGAGAGTATCGGGCGCTTTGCCGCCTATAATGATCTGGTCAATCTGGTCCTGCGCCAACGAAATCGATTGCTGCAGGGTGGCCAGTTGAGGGGCGACGTTGACCTGAATATAATCAAGCGAAGCCTGAATCCCCTGCGTCATCAGGCTTTCGAATGATGCTTCCAGTTCTTCGCGAGCGACAAGCCGGGCGTGAATGTCGGCCATTGTGGTATTCCACAACAGCCGATCAATAAGCGTCTTCGGCCATGATGGAAGCTGATAGCCGTCAGACCTCTCTGGCATAGTCAATCACCTCGTCACCTTCCTGCTCGATGATCGCCGCAACGATCTTGCCGAGCATTTCGATTTCATTGAGCGGTTTGAACGTGAAAGCCCCAAGTTTGACGGGCCGCGCCAGCTTCACCTGATAGGATTTTTCAGCGTCGATCTGGATAGCCATGAGAACCCCTTAGAGTGCGGCAATGAACGCATCCTGCACGAACGGCACGGTTGCGACATTGTTTGTGGTGGCAGCAGGGCGCATGCGAGCGGCATTCGCCGCTGCGCCGAGCGTATAGGTGGAAAGATAGGTCCGACGCGCAGGACGCTGCGGGTCAATCGTGATTTCCGTTGTACTCGGGTTGACCACCGTATTTCCGACCATGATGGCGGGCGTGAAGGTGTGGCGGTCAGGATCGAAGCTATCCAGCGTGTATTGCGTCTGGATGCTTGTCGTGGAGAACCCGAACGGAAAGCTGTCGCTGACGGCCCGCATGGTGTTGCGGTTGCGGGCAACGCGGGAAATCGCTTTTTGATCAAGCTGGATCATCGGCTGCAAATCAGCCGTGCCCATCATGACCATGCGCAACTCCACCGACGCAGGCAACCCAACAAGCGGGTTCGTCGCCGGGTCGCCGTCATCCAGTTCCGTCCAGACGGTCGAACCGGAAGGCCGGATTTCCCAACCGAGCGTACAGCCGCCCGGCACCCAACCCGCAAACAGCATGTCGATCTGCGTCATGCCGTCCGCGAGGTTGAGCGCCTGCATCGGAATGACCGTGCGCGGACTGCGATAACGGGCGGCATTCAGGCGGAAGCAGATATCCGTTTCCGTTGACCCCTGAGCAAATGCGCCGTCTGTCGTCAGGAACTGCGTTCCGCCCGTATACTTGTTCGAACCGGAGATATGCAGAGCGTGCGCGCCAGTCGTTACGGTGACGAAAGCATACCGCTTACCGCTTTCCAGCAGCGTGATCGGAAGCACCGCCTTGTTCCAGCCGACAACAAGATTGGCATGGTCCAGTTTTCCTTGCGCAAGCACCGCATCGAAACGCGGCATCCCCCCGGTCGTGGTTTCCACGATGAAGATATGCACGTCGCCGTCAGCGCCGACGCGGGCAAACGACAGGTCAAGGCTGGTCACTTGCATGGGCTGGGCCACAAGGAAGGACTGGCCATAGATGGAGCCGTTAAGCCCCACTTCTTCCGTGACATATTCCCAATAGGGTTCGCTATAGGCTTCATAGCGGACCTGCCGGACACCATAGGTCTGGTGTCCCGGACCGTTGTTCACGCCGACATAGACGACCTCGAAAAGCTCGCCGTTGACGCTCAGCATTTGCCCCACCCTGGAATCGCCCCCAAGGCCGGACCAGCCAGCGGCATTCTCGCAAGCGCCCATAGTCGGACCGTAAGTGATGCGGACCCGCGAAGCCTCTTTGCGGATCGCCGTCACTTCCGTATGTACCAACTGAGAGATATTCAGGGTGCTGTCCAGAGACGTGTTTGCAATGCGCGTCACCTCGTCAAAGGCTGGCACCATGCGGCGACCGCGAAACGCAATCTTCGGATCGTCTTCCGCCTGCACTTCAAGGCGGGCCTGCGCTTCGGCAGCAAACCCGAACCGGATGCCCTCTTCGATCCGCGCCAGCCAGTCAACATGCGCCATATCCCAACGATCAGGGATCAGGCCGTCATCGAAAACAAAGGCGCGCGCCTCGTCTGGAAGATCGACTTTCAGCCGGGCCGCGCCGATATCGCGCTGCATCTGCCGGATGACTTCACGGCGCGGAATTTCGGTAAGCTTGCCCTGAATGTTGACGATCTGCGTTTCAATCGTCTCTGTCCGCATGAAGAGGCCGTCCAGATCGACTTCCAACGCTGTAACGCGGCCTTCGACTTCATAGAGTGTCTTCACGCGGTCGCCGTTACCCGGCTCGATGGCATCAATCCCGGAAGAGGTCAGCAGCACGAAGGCAATGCATGCATCCGTCGATGCCACCACCGGCTTGACCGGAACCGGGTTCGCTTCGCCCGGCTGCACAATCAGTTCGACAACCCGGCGGATTGTCTTCGGCGTGGTGCGGTTTACGATGACGCTGGTTTCGGGATCGTCGGACGTTTCAAACGGACGCGTTACCGTGTCGGTCACTTCCTTGCCACGCAACAGCACGGCAACCCAACGCTGGTCTGAAGCTGCCGCCGGGATATGAAGCTGAAGGTTCATATCGGTCGGCGCTTCCTGCGCAAAGACGATTTCCCCGGCGACATAGCGGCCAGCCGAAACCGTGATTTCCTGCGCCGATTTGCGGGCAACCGTGAAGGCGGCCCAATGGGCCGGATAGCCGATGGCGTCCAGCCAGAGGCCGTCCGTCGCGGCCTGCGCCTGCAAGCCGATGGCTTCGAAATCCGCGTGATCGGCGATTTCAGCTTCTGCAAAGGAAGTGCGCTGCATGTGTCGTTACCCTCAATCCAGCCGCTTGCGATCCATGTAACCGCCGATGGCATGGCTTCCGTCGATGAAAATATTGTCGTTAAAGGTGATGCCGCGCCGCCATGCGAAGGACACCGAATAGAGTGTCTCCGGCGTCTTGGCGGTCGTCATGGCGCGCTTGGCGCGGCGGATGGGTTCGAGGTCGATGGCCGTCATCGCCGCCTGCCCGAAGGCGCTGCGGCCAATCTGGAAACGATTTTTCGGTGCGGTCAACGAAACGCGGACAAGGTAATGCGCAACGAATGACTGATGCGCTATCGGCGTCCGGCCTATCACCGCGCGCCCAAAGGTGAAGCGGTTCGGATGTGCGATGCGATCCACGATTTCCGCATCAACAAACGCAAGGTAGCGTTTCAGCCCGGCAAGCGTGCCTTTCAGCGCGCCCAAGGGAGAGGCGGGATAGAGTGTCGAAACCCCGGCGCACTGCGCAATCATTTCCCGCTTGCGCTCTTCGGTCCAATCATCAAACCAGAGATCGACGGAATGATGCACGGCCAGCCAAGGCAGGAACCGCGCGGGCGTCTGGTACGGGTCCATCAGAACCGCAAAGGGTATCGGCAGATCATCCGACATACCGGAGGCAAGCGCCTTTTCGAATGGCTCCGCCGATGACGGCAGCAACACACCTACGTCGCTCATGCCCGCACCTCGACAGCGATGTTAAGGCTGGTCATCACCGGCACCTTGTAGGCGTCGGGCTGGATGACGACCGGCGAGAGGTCGCGCACCCTGATGACACCGTCACCAAATGCCGCCCCCGAAAACAGGGATTCGGGGATTTCGCCACCAATCAGGATGCGGGCGGTCGCCGCTGCGGTGACACGCTTTTCCGCTTCCTGCCGGACGATATCCGCAGACGGCCCAACGGCCGGAATTTCGAGGACAAGCGAGACCGCATATTCCGTCCGCCCGGCGGCCATGACCGAGATAGCCACGGCTTCCGGCGCACGGTTCGGGTTTGTTACCGACGCCCGGACTGCTTCCAGCTCCAAACCTGTCGGAAGCCTGCCCATCGGGCCGATAACAACAACATCCGTATCACCGCGACGGCCATGGACTGCCCGGCCATTTACTCGCGCATCCCAAAGGCCAAGGGCCTTGTCGGCAGACTGCGGCCAAGCCGTCCAAGCATCATAAAGATATCGACCGGCAGAACCGGCGGACGGCAGATCGTAAGACAGCAGGTAACGCCGCAACAGCGCGTCATCGCCTTCCATGATCGCCGCTGCATTCGCGGTTGCGGGAATCACGGTCAGGCGGAGAATGTTCCGGTTTGCGGCGATGGCATCCAGATTGGACCCCTTCGCATATGCCGCCAGCAGCGACCGGAAGGTGTCATTGACATTCTGCCGGTCCAGAAGGCGCAGGTATGACCACGCTTCGCCGACGACGCCCGCCGGGTCAGTTTCGAGATCCTGCACGTCATATTCCGGTAGGGACGGATCGACCGCCCGCAGCGTGTTCCAGAATGCGAGGAAGCGGACCTTGAATTCGCTGTACAGCGTTTCGAAATCCAGCGGGCTAATCGCATCGGGCAACGGCAGGCGGGAAACATCAATGGTCGTCGGTGCGTAAATCGCCATGGTCATTTGCCCGGATAAATGACGCGGACGCTGGCGCTCTCCGCAATGGAGTAATCGCCACGATGGCCGCGAGGGTAATAGGTGCCGAAGATATCGAGCGCGATGACGCCACCGGCATCCGCTTCGGTTACGCGCCCGGCAGTCATGCGGAAGCGCGGTTCCCATTCAAGGATTGCGGTTGCGGCGGCAGAGTAGAGCGCAAGCACGTTCCGCCGCGTCATCTTGCTGTCTATGAAATCAGGAACATTGCTGCCGAAGGTCCGCCGCATGACGCGGGAGCCTTTCGGCGTTTTCAGGATTTTGCGGATTGATTGCTGCGTATGCGGCCAATCATTCAGCGGTGCGCCGGTCTGGCCGTTTACGCCGGTTGAGCTTGCCATGGGCGCTATCCTCTTTTTCAGGGAAAACGACATTGCCGAAGGGCGGCGCAAGCTCGCGGGCTTCGTCGTCGGTCAGGGAGATGGTTTCGCCAGCCGACCGCCAGCGCCCGGCGATTTCGCAGCCGGTTCGAACCTTGTAATTTTTCATGGGCGTTCCTCAGTCCACCGCGAAGACTTTTTCGGAGCCTTCGACAATTGGCCATTTGCCGGATGAAGACCCGGACATGACATGCACAAGGTCGCCGATCCGGGCGACACGCTTGCCGCCGTCACCGCCAAGCCGCACGTTCGGCGATTCAACAATCACCTTCGGCGACGTGACTTTCGCCTGTCCCGCCGATGCTTCAATCACGGTATCACCGACCTTGATATGAAACGGCGTGTCACTGTTCTCGCGGGCGTTGTCGTCGCTGTAAGTCGAAAAATCTATCTGCGCATCAGTCAGGTCGCCGTTTTCGGAAACAACATCCACCTGTTCTCCGACGCTGTAGAGGACATCCACCTTGACGCCACCGGCGGCAAGGGTTCGCGCCTTGATCCATGGCGTCAGGTAAGGCTTGCCGTCTTCCTGTTCCGACAGTTTGACGCGGTATTTGGATTTGTCGTCGCTGACTTCCGCAATCGTTCCCTTGCGCCGCCGGTTGCGGTTCCGGCGCTCAAGTTCGGCCATACGGACATAAAGTTCTGTGATCTGGTCCACCAAAGTCGCCATTACGGAGACCCCTCATAAGGCGTGATCAACAGGGCGTCGGCCTCGTCATGGATAAGACCGTAGCGCCGCATGGCGGTCTGCAATTCACTGGCATCACCGGAAAGATGCGCCCGCATGAGGGCGATCTTTTCCACCATGGACGGATCATTGGGAACAAGGTCGCTTTCGCATTTGGCAAGAAACCGGGCGAAGGGCGAACCCGGCTTGAGTGGTTCCCCTCGCAACGGTTCGGCGACCATGTTGGCTGTGATTTTCAGTTGGTGCGCAGCAAGCCGCATGCCGTTCGTATCGCCGCTGATGCGCGACCGCGAGGCGGATTGAAACGACAGGCAGAGAGACCGGAAGATTTCCGCCCATTCGTTCTCCGGGTCATTGAGGGCATCGCCGGTCTGGCGAAGCGCCATATCAAGATGAAACTCAAATGTTGCATCCGTCGCAGGCATGCCGAGAATAACGCTTTCGTCCGTCTCGGCGTCGGTGACCGCGTGCGCCGTGGTTACGCCAGCCTCAAAGACGATATCGAGTTGCCCCGGCGAGGTCAGCGAGCGAAGCTCAAGACCTTCCAAAAGCTTCGAACCATCAGTGTAAACCGAGATAAACGGCTTATCCTTATCGGTTCGCAAGGAGCCATCGGCAGCGATATCGAGCACGCCGATTTCGCTGTCCAGCACGTTTTCGCCAACGACCGTGTTTCCCTTGATCGCCTCCACGGCGGAGATGCGGGCGGCAAAACGGATAAAGGACATGGAAGCTCCTAAATCTCTTTCAGGGCGACAGCGATAAGGTTGCTGTGCCGGTCGCTGACGAAATCAACCGACCAAGCCGGTTCGCCAACCCGGTCCATCGCACGCACCCGGTCACCGGATTGAAGCGCCGGGCCTTCGTAGGTCGAGCGATCAATGAAAAGCACGGCATCCGCCGCAGCGAAGCGGACACGATGAGGGCCGCTAACGGCATTGCCTGCCGGTCGCGTTGTGTCGTCTTCCGTGTGAAGGGCTTCGCAGCGGATGACGATCTTCGGGCGGTCCGGGTCCGCCCTGCCGTTAGCCATGAACGACAGGCGGACCGTTTCGCCAAAAGCGCCGCCAACCTTCCGGTCAACGGCAGCTTCCAGTTTTCGCCAGTCCACCATCTTACTGATGCAAGATGAGGTCGCCAGTCGCCGATGGATTGGCGGCGACGGCGGCGGCGTAACCAACCTTGGTATTCGCGCCAGCATTATCGGCGGTGGTCAGCTTGGCACCATCCCAATAAAGAAGTGCGCCTTCGGTCCATGCCTGCGCATTCGTCTTGGGCAGGGTGAAGACGCCTTCCCGGGCGAGATTGACGCGCTGGCCAGCCTTGGCGGAAAACTGCGCCACGCCGAACAGCTTGCCGACAAGAACGCCGTCGCCGGAATTGACATCGGCGGGCGCAGTGACTTCCACCGTATCGGCGGGGCCTCGATAATTTTTCATGGTGATCTTCCTTGCGATCAACGTGAGGGGAGAGGGAGAGCCGCGAGGCTCTCCCAACGAAGTCAGGCGGGCGGGTTACGCTTGGCCGGGGTTGCGATAGCCGAAGCGGAAGTCGGTCGCGCCGCAACCGAAATCATGTTCCACCGACATGCTGAAACCCTGAGAGCCGAACGGCTCGTCCATGCGGACGCGCGGAGCCTCGTAACCTTCGAGATAGCCCCAGCGGTAATTGGAGCCGGTCACGGGATCGGCGAAGAGATTCCAGGAATTGTCCGCAATCTGCGACGTTTCAACCAGTTCGAACTTGCCGGAGAAAATGTTGACCGTGGAAACCGTTGCAGGCGTGATAGACGCCAGCAGCTTTTCCGCTTCGGTCAACTGGTTCGGGCCGACCAGCATGATGCGTGCAGGGTTTGCAAGCAAAGGCTTTTTGTCGATGGACTTTTGCAAACCCATCGCCTTGCGGCCATCGCCGACGCTATCAACCGTGATAGCCGAACCCGCTGCGGCGAGGTTTCCGTGGTCAGCATGGAAGACATCCTTGCCGTCTGCCAGCTTGCCATTGAAAGCGCCGGCATAGAAGGTGACTTCTTCGAACAGGGCGACCGATGCACCATAGCTGGTCAACAGTTCGGCGATGGCGCCAAGGTCGTCATTGATGAGCATGGGGCGGCTGATGTTCAAAGCGATGGCATAGCTGAATGCCTGCACGGCTTCCTTGCCTTCACCGAACGACCCGAACTTGATCTTGCCGTTTTCCAGAATCTTTTCCAGCATCGGAAAATCGCCGGTCTTGACCACCGTATCCGGGCGGAAGTCGCGGAAGTTCTTCTTGCGGGCAAACCGCTTGAAGGTCGGCTGCGCCAGTGCATAGCGCTGTTCCAGCGTGCGATTGACAGCGCCTTCGAAGATCACGGGGAAATCCGAAGTCGAATGCGAAGCACGCATGAAAATATCGTCAATGTCGCGCGCATTCAGCATACGGCGACCGCGATAATTAATGCTGTCGGCAGCGATATCGACCAGACCTTGGCCCATATACTGCCGAGCGGCGGCGGACGGACCGGCCTGCGGGACCGGCGCGCCGAGACCATAAGCAAGCGCTTCGACACGGGCCGAACGGAGGGTATCGGCTTCGTCGTTGCCAACATGGACGCGAACGCGGCTGTCGGTCGGGGTGGAGCGCTCATTGGTCACCAAGTGATCCAGAAGCAGGCCCCGGAAGCTTTCCAGAGAAGTGCCGGAACGGATATGGTCACGCGCGAAGTCAGGGAAACCCGCACGCGCCGCCAGATCATCGATAGTCGTCACGCGCTCGCGTTCGGCCCGCTCCGCGTTCTGCGCAACCGCCTGCGGGCTGGTATTGACTGGCGTGGGAGCCGGACCGCCGCGCTCCGCAGTTTCGAGCGTTGCAATCCCGGCGCGGACGCCATCCAGTTCCGCAAGAATGTCCGAATGCTCTTTTTCGATGGCGCGGGCAGCTTCATCGGAAAGACCTTCCACCAGTTCCTTGCGCTTGTTTTCGGCGCGCGTCGTCAGGTCGGCGGCGGTCGCCCGCAGGGCCAGCAGTGCCGGGGTGGCCTGATAGACATGATCCAGCATGCCGCGCGTCTGCACGAATGCATCGTGACCGATCAGCGAGGCCGCGTGGGAAGGGTCGGCGGAAAGAATGGTGAAGGCCAGACCGAAGCAGACGATTGCGGCGACGGTCGCGAAAACATATGCAGCCTTTTTCATGGCGTGCGGTTCCTTTTGTATTACCGGGCAGGACAAGCGCCGTCGCCCTGCATCCCCGGTGGAAGTCAGGCGGCGAACTGAAAAAATTGGAATGAGTGTCAGCCGAAGCGGCGGGCCTCTTCGGCCATACGCATGCGGGCGGCACGAAGGCCGTGACCGGCGGCAGACTGGATAGAGAGCGGGAAGGTGGCTTCGCTGGACCGGACCTGCGCGCCGGGATCGGCGGGAACAGTGACAAAAGAAATCTCGTTTGGCGTCCAGCGCTCCACGAAAATCTTTTCGACCTCGCCTTTCTTGGCCGCTTCCTCCACCCGGATTTTATCGATGGAGTATCCTACCGACACATTCTTGATGATCTTGTCAGAGACCAGCCCGAACATGCGGTCGGCGGCAAGATCAATCCCGGCCTTCGGGAAACGGATGGTCGCCCATCCTTCGCCCTTTTCGATCCATGCCCGTTCAACAACAGCGATCTGCGAAAAGGTGGACCACCGGGAATGGCTGTCCAGAACCGGCGCACCCAAATTCATACGCGTGAGGTCCAGCGCCCGTTCGCTGACGACAAGGATTTCATCGAACGGGACAGCCGTGTCCCATCCGGTATAGCGCAGGCGGCGCACCGCCGCGCCGGTCGTGAATACCAGCGTCACGGTGCGCGCCTCTTCATCGATAGAACCGATATTGAGGTCTTGCCCGCGAACCTGCATCGGCAGGGACGCAGGGGCTTTGCGCAGTTCAAGTTTCGTCATCGTCGGGTTCCTTGTCGTCTTCCGACTTGTCGTCGGGCGGGTCGTCTGTTTCGTCCCGCTGCTGCACCTGCCCGGCCTGAGACATCCGCCGGGGGTCGCTGTCGAGAACAAGCTTGCGCTTGTCGATCTTGGCCGCGTCGGACGCGATTTCGTCCAGCACGTCATCCGGGTTTTCACCCATCTCGGCGATAACGCTGGACAGAGAGCGGAAGCCCGAGCGAACTTCCTTGATACGGGCGTTCACATCTTTGAGCGGATCGGCGGAATAGAAGCGCGGCGGCGACCACTCCACGGGAACCTTGGGCGTCTTGATGATGCCAGCGAAGTAAGCCGCTTCGCAGAACCAGTCCCAAATAGGCTGCAACAGCATCGGAATGATGATGAGCCATTGAACGGCGGAGATCGTCCGGCGGAAGCCTTCAAGCCCAACCTTGCTGGACGAATAGTTCACCTTGTCGAGCCGACCGGACAGGATCGCATGAGGAACGCGCCAACCTGCGGCAATAGTGTGCAGCATCGAGTTCTTGTACGGATCATAGCTGTCCGTCACTGCCGGTTGCGAAAACTCAATGCCCCGACCACCAACGGCATTATAGAACATGCCCGGCTCGAATTTTTCGACACGCCTGCCGTTCACGTCATAGATGCCGGGCTTGGTGGGCTGGCTATCCGTCATTGGCATGCCAAGCTGGTCGGCTTCGTCGCCGCCCGTCATGACGCCAACGATACAGGCTTCCAGCCGCTTGCGCGTCAATTCCGATTGCTCGTACGACGCCAGATCGTAGGTATCGACCATTGCTGGCGCGCCCCACGGTGCGCCCATCACCTGCGTCCGCTGCTTCTCGAAAGCATGGGCAATATCGGACGCCGGAACCGGCTTTGAAACAATCGTGGATTTCGGGTCAAAGAAGCTGTTGCCGGGATGCGAGCCGAACATCCAATAGGCGCGCTTCCTGCCAATCGCGTCAAATTCGATACCTTGAATGATCTTGCCGCCATCGGAAAGCACGCCTTCCTTGGTGGTGTCGATCAGGTCCGATTCCAGCACCTGTATTTGCAGCGGAACCGGCAGGCCATCTTCCAGCCTGCGGCGGCGGCGTCGGATCAGACCGTTACCGCTCTCAAACATTTCGCGGCCCGCGAGGTTGATACAGCCGTTGAAATCAAGATCGCCGTCCGCATCGCAAACCTTGCTCCACTCCGCAAAAAGCTTGTTGAGCTTTTTGTTCTTCGAACGGGGAATGATGCCGTCACCGATAGCGTGGGTGACAAGTTCGTGGATCGCCTTGGCAGCGTAAGGATTGTTTCGGGCGAGATCGCGCATGCGGTCCCGAAGCGCCCGACCGGCGCGCGCGATTTCCGCGTCCGCCGATGTGGATGGTGCGCGCCTGCCGGATTTCAGGCGGCTGGTTTCTGCACCAGCATATGCGCGTGACATGACGGCCAGCGCGGCGCGGTGCTTTACCCGCCGAAGACCAGCTTCGGGCGAGAAATAACCAATGGTCCGGTCAAGAATGGTCGCGAGGCCCATCAGTCGAGCGCCGCGTAAATGGTGCGGGAGCCGCCCGACCGGGTGGATTTCAGGGCGGCGAGTGCCTCCCTCATGTCTTTGAGAGAGTGATATTCCACCTCGCGGCGTGTGCCGCCAGAGTGGAATATCACCTTTCGCGCGCCCATTGCGATTGCATCTTCAAGCGCAGCAATTTGATCGTCTGTAGTCGCCATTATGCAAGCCACTCCGGTTTCGCGATTTCTTGTGTGTAGGTGGCGACCGCCGGTTCCGGCGGCGTCGAAAGCTCGCCCTCGCGGTGCGCCCAATTGGCATTGACCATCTGGCGGGCGGCGAAGGCATAAACGGTGCAGTCAAGCGCCTCGTGGCGTCGGCCCGGTATCGGGACGAACTGGCGGCTTGGCTGGCCGCGCAAATAGCGGACTTCCATCTTTTCGCCCGCAAGCTGCTCGTACCAGACATCCGGCAGGTCTTTCGAAAACCGGATGGACTTGGGCCGGGTCAGCCTGCCGAAAATATGGCTCTTGATGCCGTCCACGCCGACGATGAAAAGGCGTCCGCCCTTCACGTTCGTTTTTGAGCGCTCAATCCATGGCCGGTTGCCCGCAGCGCCCTTGATCGCCAGAACACGGCGATTAAAGCGCGGGAACGCGAAGCGATAGACCGTTTCCATGGTCTCGCCGTCCGAGCTATCGACGCAAACAGCATCGACCTTGATCTTGCCACCAAGGGGATGGTCCCATTGCGTGGTCAGAGCAACATCCAGTTCGGCCCATGTGGTATGGTCATCGTAGCGACCCCACACAACGGTATGGCCGAGAACGTAAGGGATGCCCTCTTTATCCCAACCGACGAAGGTTGCTTCTAGACGATCATCCTGCACGTCCACGCCGACGGTGATAATCAAGACTTGGACCGGGATATTTTCCAGCCCGAAATCTTCGGCGCGGCCCGCAAGCTCGATATCGTCCAGTTCGTCGCCGTCCTCTTTCCACCCTTGGGCAAGGATGGTGTTGACGAAGGTTTGAAGCGTCGAAGGGTCGTTTTTGACCGTGACGAATTCGCGCGCCAGCCGCCCCCAGGAGGCGTTAGGCAGAAGCGATATCAGGGCGTTCATGCGGAAACCGGCATGATCCTTGATTTCCGGTCGAAGAGCGCGCCAGCGGCCATTCGCCACCATGCCCGGCTTGTGCCGTTCCTCCACAACAGAACCGCATTCGACGCAAACATAATACGCCTTTTCCGGTTCGCCTTCGGGCCAATGGATATCGGCCCATGTGATTTCATGGAAGTGACCGCACTCGGGGCAAGGCACCTCATAAATTCGCTTGTCCGATTGCTCATAGGCCCGCAACACATGGCTGGTCGCCTCGTAAACAGGCGTCGAACCCATGACAATCTTGCGGTCCGCAAAGGACAGCGTGCGGCGTTCCGCCAGCAGGATCGGCGACCCTTCCTTCGTCGCATCCATGCCGTCCGCCTCGTCAATGAAGAGGATGCGGACATTGTGACGGCGCAGGTTGCGCGGTGCCTTGGCGGCAATGACTTTCAGGAAGCCGCCGGGAAAGCGACGGGCAAGAAGGGTGTTGCGTCCGCCTTCGCTGGTATCGCCGGTCAAAAGACCGCGAAGCGCTGGCGACGCATCGAAAATCGGTTCAACGTCCGAAACCATATAGTCGCGGCAGTCGGCCTCTGTCGGCAGAAGCGAAAGGATCGGCGACGGGTCGTTCGAACAGAAGCTTGCCATGGCGCTGGTCAGCAGCGTCGTGAAGCCGACGCGGACCGGCTTGACCAGCGTTACCCGCTCAATCGCGCTATCGCCAATGGCGTCGGCAATTTCACGCTGCGGAGGCCACAGCCGAACCTTGCCGGTCAGCGATGAAACGCCTTCCGGCAGATGGACGGTATGTTCAATCCATTCCGACAGCCGAAGTTTCGGCGGCGGCAACAGGCTGTCCCATACCGCTCGCCGCAATGTCGCCAGCGCCGTTGTCATCGTCCTCGTCACCAAGTTCGGTAAGCGCCGACCGGATTTCTTGGCCGATCAGGTCCACATCGTAGGTCGTGAGATGCGGAAGCATCTGCCGACAGCGAGAAGGCACCGACAGAACGGCGTTGCGGATGCGTCGGCCTATCGAAACCCACTCGTTTCGCACGTCCGTCATCGAAATCAGTTCGCCGCGCATGGCCGCGTTTTTCATGGCTGTCTGGTCTGCCTGTTCGCGTGCCAGTCGGGCGCGTTCGGCTGTCAGAACATCCGCGCCATCACCGCCGCGACCGGCGGCAACACCACGCAAATGCTCACAGTAAAGCTGGATAGACTGGCGAAGATCGAAGCGATTCCGTTCTGTCTTCACCACGATTCCACGCTCTACGAAATCCGATACCGCCCGCTTCGAAACCTTCAGCAGTTCCGCCAGTTCGGACGCGGTGATTTCGATATCGAGCGAGGGCTTTTCCGGTTCGGCAGGTGCCGTTTCTGTAAGCAGCGGGAGGCTTTCGCCAGCTTCCGCATGTTTCTTGTGCGATTTGGCCGCGAAACTCGGGCTGACGTTGAACTTTGCCGCCGCCTCCCGGACCGTGTGGCCCTCGTCCATGAAGGCCACGACCTGTTCACGCAACTCGTCAGGATAGCTCTTTGCCATCTGATTCCGATTCCACTGAAAGGGCGGTGGAACCCCCCTATAATTTTCTTCACAGAGCGAAATCCCGCAGTCGCCCACACCCGCTACTTGGCCTCTCTTGGGGGAGGACCCGACCGAGGGGGGGTATGGGGCGGGTCAAGGTCGGGGGTCGGGGTGGCCGGTCAGGGGACCAGCTTGGCAAGGGCGGCTTCGACCCGCTCTTTCAGCAAGGGCGCTGCTATGCGCTGGAATGCTTCCGCTGTCGCGCCGCTCGTCATTTCCTGCGGGATGAAGACGCCCGAGCGGGCAAAGGTGATCTTCGTGCCTGAGCGGTTGAGCCGGTAATAGGCATGGCCGTTGAACTGCGCCACCGGCTTTCGGTCGGGGAACTGTCCACCACGCAGGAACGCGCCGGGATAGAGCGTCGGCTTTCCGAATGGCCGAGCCAAGACACCAGCTTCGGTTTCCTTCGGGCGTAGATATTTGAGGCGAATGTTTCCGCCCCGCGTGGTCATGTCATAGACGTAGCGGCCCGGCTTCGCGGTTGCCGGATTGCCGATGGCCTTGACGATGGTGGCGCGCGGCAAGCCCGTCTGTTTCGTCAGTTCGCGGATGACAACGGTTTTCGTTCTGTTGCCGACCTGATTGACGATACGCGGCAGAACTGTCGGGAAGCGCCTTTTCAGTTCGGCTATCCGGTCGCCGTATTCCGCAAGATTGCGGTCGGCCCACTTCATGGACAGAACAGCCATCGTCAGATTTTCCCGGAAGTTGCCTACACCCTATGCAAACGAAAAAGGCGACCGGGTTAGGGTCGCCTTCGCTCAAGTCCGCCGATGATATAGCTGTCGCACTGGCCTTGAATCGGTCTCTCTGGCGAGAGCGTCAAGGCAGGGTCCGCCCCGGCTTACCAGCGTGGAGGTTTTTGGAACCCCACTCGCCGGTCGAAACCGGCGCGCCTGCACAGGATCAGCAGATCATCCTGCGCTATGCATAGTCACAACTGTTCGAGCAATGCAAGAGGGGCTTCGATGGTCGAAACCTTGCCGAACACTTCCACCGCCACCACAGCGCCGGTAGCAACGCGCTCGCCGTCAACGGTCCGATCCTTGCGCAATTTCAGGATGGTGCCGCCGAAACTGGCGAAGGGGCCAAGCACGAAACGAACCTTATCGCCGCGCTTGAACTGTTCGCAGTGCTTCACGTCAGGCGCAGTATCGTCATCGCCGAAAGCCTTGAAACGATTCATTTCCTCGTCTGATACACGATGAGGGTGAACCATCCCGCCAACGAAGCCCGCGACACCTTCCAGCCGGGCAATACCGCAGACTGCGGCGGGAGAATAGACGATGTTGACCAGTACATATCCCGGCAGAAGAGGACGCGAGACAGCAGGGATAATGCGACCGCGAACGACCGTTTCACCGATGGTTTCGAGCGGGAGAAAAACTTTCACGCCAGCTTTCCGAAGGGCGTCTTCAACAGCTTTTTCCGCCTTATGCTTCGTCTCCACCACGAACCATTCGTGTTTTCCCGGCTGATTCTCCGCCGCCATGGAAAGCATGGTGACGTTGAGTCGCTTCGTGTTCTGCATCTGGTCGAACAGAGACGCGAAACGCGACAGGTCATAAAGCTCCGGGTTGACCGGCTTGCTGGCGGCATAAATCTTCACGTTATGCATCATTGGTGCGTCCCTCGCTGATGGTGGAAAGAAATTTGGAAAGCGCGGCATCAACTGCCGCTTCGAGATCGTCAGCCCCGTCATCGACCGGGGGGAAGTAAACCCATTCGGGCGGATGCTCGATAAAGGGCCAGCCGTTGCGTTCATGCAGGCGCTTCCATGCGGCGAACACATCGCTGTCGCGATGCACCTGCCGGAAGTCCTGCACCAATGGGAGAAGCGAGAGCGACGTGTTGAAAGGCTCGCGGCGACGGGCAAGGTCGCGCATGGTGTTGACGAGTGGCCAGCCATTGTCACGGCGCTTTTCGAACACAAGCTGTTCGCGGGAAATCATGCCCTTGGCGATGCGGGTTTCGTCAAAGCTGGTCACATACAGCAACCCGGTCGGCTCTTTCGACAACGCCTCAAAGCGCGTCCCCATCCAGAGCTTGCCACAGACCTTGGCAATCCCGTGGGTGTTGATCGGCTCAGCAAGAACATGTTCCGGCAGGTCGCGCCAGTGACGGTTTTTGAGGTAGACCGCTGCGGCCATCAGGTCGGCGGGCTTGGCCCAACGAAGATAGGCGGGCGTCCGCTCCACGCACTCGGTCCGATCTTCCGGGGAAAGAGCGAACCATGCGTTGCGGGCATATTCGATATCGCCCTTTTTCCACGTCGCAAACCACAGCGTGAAAGCGTGCTCTATCTTTTTTCGATCAACCTTTTTCAAAACTCCCTCTTCCGCGCCAGCGGCTGGAGAGTTTTCTGGAATGTTAGTTGGAAGATTCTTATCTTGGTGGAACTCCTCCACCACCTTCCGGTCGTCATTTCCACCACCTTCGGGAACCATTTCCACCGCCTTTTCCGGCGAACGTGGTGGAACGGCTCCACCACCTTGGAAGGTGCGGGCATCGTCTGAACGTGGTGGAGGATTTCCACCACCTTCATTGTCTTCGCTGCTGGCGGCATTGCCGGAAAGGTCGCGTCCCGGCCACCGCGCAACGTATTCGTTCCGCTTCCATTTCTGGCCGCGAAAACCGTGCTGCGTGACGACAATCCAACCGCTTTCTTCGGCGATTTCGAGGTGTTTCAGAACGGTTTTCTTGTCGAGGCCCGTCAGGTCCACCAGTTCCGAAATCGGCGGATAGCAGGAACCGCCGGTCGCATCCATTTTCAGGCCAAGCGTATGCAGCACAAGGCGCGTGATCGGCGGCAGGCCGGATTTACCGACCGCGTGACGCCAAGACCAAGCACGCGACATTGCGCCGTGATCCGGTTCCATCACTGTGCACCGCCTTTCCGCACCACGTCGCGCAGGAAAGAGCGCACGGCATGGACGCCGAGAACGACCGTATGCGGCAATCCGCCGTCCGGCAGGCGCGTGGCGTTGATAGCTGCGAATTCTACGTCCAGCGCGTCCACGCCGAGCGTAAAATGCGCTTCCTGCAAAACCCGGCGGATTGTGGTATGGTCGCGGTAGATGACGCCCTGCGGCGCGCGCAAAAGCCAGTCCGCGCGCGCCGCGTCCGTCTGGCAGTCCGCCAGAATTTCAACGATAGGCATAAGGTCGGTCATCGGCTGATTTCCCGCTCTACCTTGCGCGCCAGAGCGCGGTAGCTGTCCATGGCCTTGCAAAGATCGCCGTGCGCCCGGCGCTGGTCGGCAGCAGCCTTTTCGGCGCGTGCGGTCGCTTCCTCGCAAGCGAGGAACGCCCCTTCCACCAGCTTCGTCTCTTTCAGGAATTCATCATAAAGCGGGTTCGATCCTGCCGGGCCGAAGAACTGGTCGCGAACCTGCGCCACCCAATCGCGCGGAACGCCCAAATCCTTCGCCACGGCAGCATCCGTCCAGGGGGATTTGTAGGCGTCCTTGCCATAAACCTCGTCCAGCTTGTCATTGATAATCCGACGATCATCACGGGTCATTTCGCGGGGCTTGTCTGCAATCGTCGCTACGGTGTCCGCCATGGCTTTCTGTCCTTTACGCTTGGCCGGGCTGGCATGAATCGGGCAAAAATCCTTGCGCGGATTGTTGCCGACCACCCATCCCTTGTTCTGGAAATGCTGAGTTGCCGCGATTGGCGGCTTACGGTTGACCCCGGTTTGATGCGGGAAATAGGCGACAGCGCCGCAGCAGGCGCATGTGATCTGCATGGCCTTGGTGGACTTGTCGCCGTAGGAAATGGAAACTTCTGGAAAGATGCGGTCGCTCACCGGGAACCCCCTCTTTTCCACGCTTCGAAGTCCTTCCGAAAATGCAGGAAGGCGGCTTGCGCGCGCGGGTCATTGTCGATTTCTTTTTTGCTGGAAATGGCGAGGATGCTTTTCAACCGGGTGTCGGCCTGCATCTTGTCGCGCACCGGCCCGCCCGCACCCTTGATTTCAAGGAAGCGCTGGAAGGTGCGGTCGGAAAGCAGGATTGCGGCCTGCGCCGCGTATTTTTTCCGCACGGCGGCGGTTTGCTGCGCCTCCAGCTGCTTTTTCAAGTTCCGAACGGCATCAGAAGCCCGACCGATAAGGCCCAAGAGAAAGGCGAGATTTTCCGCCGCCCCGCAAATCAGGTCGCGTTCGTCCGGCAGGGCGTCGGCATGCAGCGTGCAGATAAGCGCCTCATCACCCGTCGAACGGCGGGCGATGACTGCGATATTGTTCCCGCGTGGCTCGAAAGCCCATACGTCGCCGTCGATGCGCGCCGACAGGTAGCGCAGGCGATCAACGGCTTTTAACTCGCGAGCGCGGGCAGGATCGACAAGACCCGTCATCGCGCACCGCCTTGCCGCGCACGAATACCCTCAATCGTGGCTAATCGCGCCCGCGCGGCCTGCGCTTCATCCTCATTCCCGGCAGCAAGGGCACCGGCAAGCCGCAGCTTGGCCGTATGAATGACCGGGCCAAACCTGTCAGTCTCGATAGCCCCAAATTTGACCGCAAGGGCGCGTTTCGAAAGCGCGATATCGAAATGAACCCAACTGGCATTTCGATGTTTGCCAAACGAAAGAACAGGATGCCCCTGAATCCATTTGCGCGGCACGCTTATGCGGTCCGCCATGGCAAGCAGTTCATCATCCGAATCCGCCCACATGTGGCACATGACCATGTTTCCGAAGGGCGCGCGCATGTCGTCAACGTAAACGCTCATGCCGCCTCGCTTTCCGATGTAACGGCGGGTTGCTGAGGCTGGTAATCCTTCCAGTCCACGCGGCGGACAATGGTGGCGCTGCCGTAGTTTCCGGCCTCGTCACGTTCCCAAACGAACCATGCCGTATTCATGCGGCTGCTGGCTTTGTTTCCGTCCCATCCGTCGCGGTGCATCATCGGGAGGCGGCGCTTGAAGACGTAGACGCGCGCGGGCGGGCAATCGTCCATGACGAAATTTCGGTCATCGTCCGCGAACCCGCACAGGAAATTCAGATTGAGCAAAAGCGCCATCTTGCGCGGCTGGTAGACCCGCAGGGCATGAGCCACGAAGGCATTCAGCACGTCACCGTAGGGCGGATTGGTGACGATATCGTATGAACCGGGTTCGTCCGGCTGTGATATCAGGAAGTCCTGCACAGCCTGCAATTCGCCATTGCTGTCCGCCGTGCCGTAATCGTTGATATCGGCGAGCACGACGCCGTAGTGAAACGCTTCCAGCATGCGCGAGATGGCACCGCGCCCGCAGGCTGGTTCCAGCACACATGCGGAGAATTCTTCCAGCGCCAGCAGCGTAAACATCGCTTCCGGCGGCGTCTCATAGAGGTTTGCCCCGCGCTCTTCTTTCGTGGCGCTGGCCGTGCCGACCGCCGCACGAAGATTGGCTTTCGTCGGTTCCAGCCCGGCGGCAAGCCGCGCCTGAATCGCCCGTTCGACAATGCCGGGTTCGCGATGTTCCGCCGCTGCGAGTTTGCGGGCGTCGTGAATTTCCTTGCGGGAAAGCCCGGTATCGACCGCCGTTAACCCGTTTCCATCGGAAACGGGTTTTGGCCTGCCGCCCTTGGAAACTTCACCCGCCGCCCGCGCCTCGTCCCATTTGTCGGCAATAAGGATTTTCGCGCGGGCTTCAATCAACAACGCGTCGGCCTGCATGCGCCGGGCCTTGGCGACCAGCTTTTCCGTTGCGCCGATCTGTTCCGCAAACTGTGCGGCGGTCTTCGCCTGATTATAGGCGACCGATGCCACGATGCGGGCGTTCATTACGTCGCCTTCATCCAGCAGCGCACGCGCCCGCTCTACCGTTGCGACCAGCCCGGAAGCGTCCGCGACCGGCACCACGGCAGTTTCCGTTCCGCGTTCCAGCATGTCGCCCGGTTCCGCAATACCTTCAAGCATCGCCAGCATTTCGCGGGCGCGGTCGGTCGGGTAATAGGTTTTCCCGTTCTTCTTGTCCCGCGTCAGATAGCCGTTGCTGACTGACTTGTTTGCCGCAACGCCCTGCTGTTGAGATTCGACCGTCACCGCGCCGTCACGGACGGCGGCGGTGATGACGACAAGGGCGCTTGGGCCGGGCTTGGGGAGTTTGACTTGTTTGTAAGGGGCCATCAGTGCGCCCTCATCAAACGGTCAAGATACGCCTGCCCCAAGCCGGTCAGTTTGGCTGTTTCGCCATCGGCGGTAATATGAACATAGCCGCAGCGGCGGCACTCTTCGGCGAGCCGCCGCCGAACGGGTGTATAAAGTTCCAGCTTGCCGCGTTGGAACTTTACCTCGCGCAAAAAGCCCCTTGCACTGTCTGACAAGGGGCGATTCATCAATTCGGTGATAGCCGGATCGGTCAGAGGCTTCATTCCGCACCCCCGACAACACTAAACCCAACTTTATGGCCGCCCTTGGCTTTCACGCTGGCGAGCGCCTTGCGGAGCGCGGCTAGACCCGCCTCCAGTTCCGCCGCGTCCCGGTCCATCTTCGTGGCCTCGGCGGGCGTTACCATCATGTCGGAAATCGCGACCGCGCCACCGGAGATCAAATCGCCAGCCTTCCGCACCATGTCGGAATAGGCGACGACGACGCACTGTTCGGCGGCGCGCTCGCCTTCCGGGTCTGACAACCGCCGCCCGTTCAATTCGGCCATGGCAGAGGTGACGACCGGCACACCGCATTCGCTTTCCAGCGCATAGACAGCGTGCAGCGGCATCAACTCCGGGTCGGTCGCGTTGTTCATGCGCCCGATATGGCTTTTCGAAATGGAGGAAATATCCGCTGCACGCTCGATACCGCCCACGAGGCGGATAAGGTCACGTTGCGCGGCTTTGATGCGGTGAAACCATGCGTTTGAAATCATGAGACAATACCTTTCCCGCGCCGGGAAAATCCCGGCGTTTTTCCCGTGGTGGGAATTGATTGGAGATGAGAGTTTCAGGGCATCAGGAAGTTACGGAGGCCCACATGCAAAACGAGAGTTGCCCGCGCCGGGCGAGAAGAAGGAAAGCGCACCGGCGCGGGTCGCAGCAGGCCGGGAGGATTGGCCGCGCGAAAGAGAAAAGAGGCCGTTCATTCTGCGGCCTCATGAAAAAGTTGCGGAAAGACGTTGCCCCTCGCCGCGAGGTTTGCCGAATAGATCGCCGAAACTTCCAGATTGGTAAGCGCGATGATGATTGGCCAATGGCGATCTGGAATCCCGCCTTTCGCCCACTTGTAAACCGCATCCTTAGAGAAGGGATCGACAGTCAACCGGCTCGCGTCCGCAATTGCTTTGGGGCCGCCAGCGCGGCTGATGATTTCAGCAATTGTGAGGGTCGGTGTCGTGTCCATGCACGCACCAATAATGGATTTAAAATCCAATTACAAGGCAACAGAAATCCAAAACGGAAAATAACTCCGGCTCTATGATGGCAAACATGAATTGGTGGCACAGATTACAAGAGGCGATGGACGCCAAGGGCTGGAAGAAGAAGGAGCTTTCGAACCGCTCCGGTATTCCCTATGACAGCGTAAACAAATATCTGCGCGGAGACATCAGCCAGCCTCGCGGTGATACGCTGAAAACCTTGGCTAATACCTTGGGCGTTTCCCATCTTTGGTTGAGAGATGGCATCGAAGTAGCAGACCATCAAAACGTCAAGCCCATTCAGGGCCAACTTGTCGCAGCCGCCGTCATCGGCAGGGTCGAAGCCGGAACATTCCGAGAAGTTGACGCCTTCGATCAAAGAGAGCGAGAACTAGTCTCAGTGCCGCCAGATGATCGGTTTCCCCATGCGCGGCAGATGATATTCGACGTATCCGGGGACTCGATGAACGACCTGAAGCCCCGCCCAATCCTAGAAGGCGACAGAATTGTCGCCGTATCGTTCGAAGACATTGCCAACGAAGTGGTGCTTCGGGATGGAATGGTGGTCGTAGTGGAGCGCTCAAAGGACGGCGGCATGACGCGTGAATGGTCCGTCAAACAGGTGGAAATCTATCAGGACAGGACTGAATTCCACCCGCGCTCTACGAACGCAAGACACAAGCCGATCATAATAAATCGGGACTACTCGGCGGACGACGGCACACAGGTTGAGATTATCGCACTTGCGCGCCGCATCATAAACGACCTGTCGTTTTAAGAGAGCCAGCGGCGTTTGTTTGCCGTGAACTCGCGGCACGCCTCGCTAATCTCAGCAATAACCCAAGGCTGGGGCGGTTCACACATTCGCATGTTCCCCGCGTCATCTAGAAAGCTAATAACAGGGATGACGTGAAAGCTATCATCGTCATCCGACCCAACAGGCGCGATCCCCGCCACCCTGAAAGAATAACCCCGGAAACGCCGTCTGAGAAAGTCAGAGAAATGCGCCTCTGAAGCCGCTATCTGGTGGCGCTTCGGGTATGGGGGAACAATAACAAATTCCAAAACTTCGGTTTCCCGCATGGCTTTACTCCTTTACTCCGATCAGTTGGGCAATCGGATTGCCGCAAGGGCCACACGCAAACGGGATTTGCGCTAGGAAGCCGCTTTCAAGCAACTCATCCACGTCGCGCGGGCTGTCATCGCCCGGAGGGATTTCGATGGCCTTAGACGTCTCCCGAAGGCAGTTTTCACACCGCAGAAACAGCGTGAACGTTTTATATTTCAACAACGCATAGCCCATTTTGTTCTCCTTCCGTTCTAATATTTGCAAAAACGGGTGGAGAGTCGAGTCGTTTTCGCGAGTTGGATTTTATTTCCAATTATAGATTGACAAACGCGTAATTGGATTTATTTTCCAACTCATCCGAGCCGCTAAACCTCTCTGCGGCGCGGCAGACTGCCGGGCGGCGCACCCTCGAAATGTGAACATGCCGCCCGGCTCCCTCAACGAAAGAAGGATGGAGCCTTATGCTTGCAATGTTCAAAAGCCTCGTCGGAGACAAGGCAAAGAAGTTTTCCGGCAAGACTGATTTTCTAGAAGCGGTTTGCGCCGCGTCGGCCCTCGTCGCCACTGCGGACGGCGACCTTGACGATAGCGAACTCCTCGCCGCCGTCGCCGCTGTGAAATCCAACGCCGCCCTTTCCGGCGCGTTCGATGCCCGAGCCATCGAAACCACGATGGACAAAATGTGCAACCGCGCCGTGGGCCGCGTGGGCAAGGCTGGTCTTTTCAGAGAAATCGAAGACATCAAGGCCGACCACGACATGAGCGAAACCGTGCTTCTGGTCGCGCTGGACGTGGCGGACAGCGGCGGCATTTCCGACGACGAAAAAGCAGTGCTTGCGAAGATCGCGTCCACTGTCGGGCTTGATCTGGCCAAGTACCTCTAACCATGGCGACCGCGAAGAATATCGCCTTGGCGACGGCGGCGGGCCTTCTCGTCACGATGCAGGCCCTCTTCTTTTCCTTCGCCATGGACCTCCTTTCCAGCGTTCTGCTGGTCGCAATCGGCTTCGTCGCAGGCCGGTTGTCCCGCTGAAAAGCCCTCCCGAGCATGAGGCAAAAAGGCTCACCCCAACCCAATCAGGAGATACCGGAATGCGCATCAACACCGCGAACGACACCGAATTGACGCAGGCAATGGCGGACGCCATCCAGCGCGTGGGCGAAGGCTGCACGAAAGCCGACCTTCGGGAATGGTTCACCGCCGATGAAATCCACCGCTGCGGCGATGCAGCTATTGCCCGCTTCCACGACATGCGCGTTCAGGACGCACGCGAGGCCGCTTGATGCCGTTCGGCGATGGCCTTCGGGCCATCATCCAACAGCATCAACGGAGAAAGACATGAACAAGGAACGCCGCAAGGAAATCGCCCGCGCCGCCGCAATGATTGATGAGGCCAAGGGCATATTGGAAACCTGCCGCGACGAAGAGCAGGAATATTACGACAACATGCCGGAATCATTTCAGGACGGCGAAAAAGGCAGCACGGCTCAAGAGGCGATTGACGCGCTTGAGGAAGCCGTTTCCAGCCTCGAAGACATCACCGCCAACATCAGCGATTTCACAGCCTAGTCATCCGCTCCGGTTTCCGCCTCGCGCGAGGCGGTTT
This sequence comes from Agrobacterium sp. P15N1-A, assembly GCF_044626815.1. NCBI lineage: Bacteria > Pseudomonadati > Pseudomonadota > Alphaproteobacteria > Hyphomicrobiales > Rhizobiaceae > Agrobacterium > Agrobacterium sp. P15N1-A. The sequence continues at coordinate 1,164,328 of NZ_JBIUPF010000001.1, forward strand.
CCCGAACGGATGGAGACAGCCTTGATCCAGATTTACCCCATGATTCCGACAGAGCGCCCGCATCAGGCAACGCCGCCCTATGGCCGGTTCTTTCTCGCCTGCGCTTGCGCCGTCCTCATCCTCGCCATCATCGGCGGCGCGGCGCTTTGCGCCACCAGCATCGCCGAAATCAAGCGCCACCACACCGCCGCCGGGCGCGCGTGACCATCCTCCAAACCACAAGGAACCATCCGCATGAAGAAAATACGCGATGCCTCCACCATCATCGGCATGTTGGAAAACGGCCAGCTAAACCCCGCCTTTTCCGCCGAGATCGGCCAGACGCTGGAAAAGCTTTCGGACATGTCCGAAGCCAACCCCATGCAGAGCTTTAAGGGTTCCGTGACCCTGAAACTCTCCCTGTCCGTCAAGGACGGCATGGTGACGATTGCTGCCGACATGGAATCCAAAACCCCGAAGCTGCCGCGCAAGAACTCGGTGTTTTGGGTTGTCGAGGACGGCGCGCTTTCGACCGAACATCCCCGCCAGCACGACATGTTTTCGCCGCGCGAAGTCTCCGCAAGCTGATTTCCCAACTTTAGCAACCGCGACCGGCCAGTGACCGGCGCACCAACAGAGGAACCGAAATGGACCAACTCACCCAAACCGCCGTCGCCGAAATCGCAAAGCTTGCGGCGCTGACCAACGCCGCGATTGTGCAGGTTCCGGCACCTGCCGACGCCAAGGGCATTCCCTCCACCGTCCCGGCGCTTCTGGACCCGAGCAGCGGCAGGCTCGCAGACGTGTCCGCGATCTTCGCAGCGTGGCGCACCCGCCCGGAGCGCAAGCAAGGCACCGCCGTCGCTGAGACGCTGGAATCCTTTGTCCAGCTTGTCGAGCGCCATCAGACGGAAAACAGCGTCATCTTTGCGGTGACGGACTGGCGCAACCCCACGTTCACCGCCGTCATCGACTACCATGGCGACGACCCGGACAACGGCAAGCACCGCGTGCACTATGCATTCCCGCTTTCCGAAGAGTGGAAAGCTTGGCAGGGCATCAATGGCAAGGCCCTGACGCAAAATGAGTTTGCCGAATTCATCGAAGACCATATCGCGGAATTGGCCTCGCCGGACTCTGACGAAACCAAAGACCTCGAATTGCTGTTCAAGGCCAAAGTGGCCTATCCGAACGAACTTGTGGTGCTTTCGCAGGGCTTGCAGATCAACGCTGAAACCCGCGTCAAAACGGCTGTGAAACTGCAAACCGGTGAAAGCCAGATCGTCTTCGAAGAAGACCACAAGAACGCCAACGGCGACCCCATCACCGTGCCGGGCGTGTTCGTCCTCAATATCGCGCCGTTCTTCCAGGGTGAAAGCATCCGCTTGCCCGTGCGCCTGCGTTACCGCCTCCGTGAAGGCAAGCTTTCGTGGACGTGCATGCTTTACCGGCCCGATACCCACATCACCAAGGCCGTGACCTTCGCCCTGCACGAAACCGCCGCAGAGCTTGGCCTGCCGAAGTTCGCAGGCAAGCCGGAAATGTCGGCCTGATTTCCCCCGGAGCGCGGGCGGTCGCCGCCCGCCTCCATCCAGCCGGACGGAGCGAGAGCATGAAACAGCAGCAAACCGACAGCCAGACCGAAGCCCGACAGCCGTTGTTTCGTGTCCGCTTCTATGACGGCTTCACAATCACCACGACCGCCGCCAACGCCCTGCGCGCCGAACAGAAGGCCCGCCGCCAGCGCCCCGGCTTTGTCGAATCCGTCCGCATCATCAATGGAGTTCACTATGCGAAGTGATGACGTGATCCTCTTTTTGACGGCCACGCTTGACGTGTATGGCATGACCGCGCGGCGCACGGGCCGCACCACGGCGATGCTTGCCGCCGCGCAGCCGGGCGACCTCATTATCGTTGCGACAGAAAATGAAATGAGACGTCTACGGAAGAAGCTCGCCGCCACGCGCGACGACAACAAAATCCAAGTGGTCGCCATGAACCCACAGCGGCTCAATCATCTCGGTTCCATGCGCCGGAACTATCGCGCCATTCACTTCGATCACGATTGGCTTGAGCGCTTCTATCAGAACGCGCTCTCTTCCGCTTCTTCGGAACTCTACTTCTTCTCCCAAGAATGTACCCGCTCGCCCATGCTGGCACCGGAACCGCCTCGCGAAGCGAGCTTCGAGCTTTCGCGCTTCCAGCTTGGCAAGCGCAACTTACCTTTCGAATAGCAGGAGCCACCACCATGACCGAACTGAAATTCGTTCCCGAGCAGTGGTGCGACGAAACCACCGCCACCCCGGCCACGACGCCGGACGCCTTCATTCAGAGGATTGAAGGCTCCTACGTGCTGCGCCCGGCTGACAAGGACGAGGCCGACGACAGTGACAACTATCCGCACATCCCGGTGAAAAACGGTGATGCCATCACTTTCGCAGAGCATCGCTATTTTGGTGTGTTCCGGCTTGAAATCCGTGAAGACGGCTCATGGGACACCGACCAAAGCTTTCCCACCTACGCCAACTATTTCGCGCTGGCTTGGGATTGGGAAACAATGGCCGACTCCATTCCCGAGCTTATCGCCAACAGCGAACTGGAACCCGGTCACCATGACCTTATCATTTATTGGTGGGGCGAAGGCCACGCTTGGCGCTTCGTTGTTGAAGGCGTTGCGGCCACGTTCGTCCAGATCGAGGGCGCAGCATGACGCCCGAGCAGCTTTCCACTCTTGCCGCCCTGCCGCAACTGGCGCTGTCGGTCCGACAGCCATGGGTTCATTGCATTTTCGAACTCGGCAAGCCGGTCGAGAACCGGACGTGGCCGACGAAGTTTCGCGGCCCGGTCTGCATCCACGCCGCCAAGGGCATGACGGCGGAAGAGTGGCTTGACGGTCTTTATGTTGCCCGCGCCGCCCTGCCAGAAGGCGACGCCGGGCCTGCCTTTCCGGGCCGAAAAGATGAACGTCGCCTGCCGCGTGGCGGCATCGTCGGAACCGTCGATATCGTAGATTGCGTCACGCGCCACGAAAGCCCGTGGTTCTTCGGCCCGTACGGCTTCGTGCTGGCCAATCCCAAACCCTGCGAATTCATCCCGGTCAAAGGCGCACTTGGCTTTTTCGACTGGCGGAAAAACCTTGAGGCCACCCGATGACAGATATCGTCAAAGCAGCGAAGAAGCTTATTGATTGCGTCGAGTTCGACATGAACGGCGCAGGCGGCAAGGGTGGCAACGGCGGCTTGCTGTCCGACACCACCTTGCGCGCCGCCCACGATCAGCGCGTTATCATGAGCCGCGAGGCGGAACGCGAGCAACGGAAGCCGTCCTTTCGCGTACAGGATGGTGGCGTGTTCGGCGTCTCGGTTATGATCGACATGCCGCCCGGCTGCGACACGATTGTAGTGTTCGCCGACAAGCACCAACACATTCCGGTTTGGATCGGCCTGCCGCATCAGCTTTACGTCACCACGTTTGCCAAGCTGTTGCATGACAATGCAGCGGAAAGCCTCACCATCGTTCCCTATCGCAACGCGTCCAAGGTGACCGCGACAGAAAACGAGATCGCCATGGCACTCGCCGAGTGGGCCAGCCAACCCGTCAAGCAGGAGGCGAGCCGATGAAGTCCCCCAAGATGATTTTGACGGCGGGCGCGGTGATTCTGCGCGACCCCGCGACCCCTTTCACCGCCGCATACCACGCTGACGATTTCGCGGTGGATCGCTTCGCCGCCGCGATGAAGATCAAGCTTGCAAAAAAGCGAGACCAAGGCCGTGGCGGATGGGAAGACAAGGCGGCATGTTCGCAGGCCGATCTTTCCAAGATGCTGGTTCAGCACGTCGCAAAAGGTGACCCGGTTGACGTGGCGAACCTTGCCATGATGTTGCACCAGCGCGGCGAACTCATTGCCAGCCCCACGGCCTCAACGCCGCTTGCGTGGTATTGGGAAGACAAGACCGGGTGCTTTCACATGGTCATGGATCGCGCTGACGTGCAGGAAATGGCCGCTGAATTCTTTTGCGACCCGAAGCCCCTCTATCCTGAAGCGCCGTTACCCGCCGTCAACCTGTGGAAGACGATGGACACCGCGCCCCGGAACGGAACGGCTATTCAGGCGTGGCACACGGTGCACAAATGCCCGATTTCCATTCTCTGGAATAAGAAAGGCCACGAGTTCAACGGCGAGACGCTTCACTGGTTCGAGCGCTCCTATACCACCGTGTGGCCGGAGCATGTCTTTTCGCACTGGATGCCCTTGCCGAGCCAGCCCGCGCCGGAAGGCGGTGCAGCATGAGCGAGGTAATCAGCCGCGACCTTTTAGGCAAAATCGTTGACGAGGTTTTTGGCGGAGCTATCGAAGATGCCTGCGTGATTGCGGAAATCTATGCTGTCATCAAGCGAGAAGAAGCCACCCTGTCCGCTGCGGAGCCGGTGAAGCCCTACGGTTATGTTTACGAAAGCACGGTGCGATATTGCGATGGCCGTGGCCCGCACCGAAAAGTGGATTTCTTCCACACCAAAAAGAACATATCCGACGATGACATCGAAGAATTTGAAATCTCGGAAACCGCTGTCTACGACCGTCCGCCGCATCCCGCGCCATCCGTCGCCGTGATGGCTTTGCGACCGTTCGCCGAAAAAGCAGACAGGTACAACGAAATCCCCGGCCTCATCCGGTTCAACGATAACGTTGAGCTTTGGCAGGTTGCGAGAAACAGGGGCATGGAAATCGATATCACAGTGGGCGATCTGCGCCGCGCCCGCGAAGCATATTCCGCGCTCTCCGCACGGGTGCAGGACGTGTCGAGCGTCGTCGCGCTGGCAGATGCGGCATACGACCTCGCGTCTTGGGCAGGCTGCATCAACTGGCGCGGGGGCGAAAATCAAAAAGAGTGGCTGGATGATTTGCGGCATCACATCGCGACCGTTCAATCACTTTGCAAACAGCATCGCACCACCCCCACAGCATCAGCGAGGCAGGAGGGCGGCTCCAATGGTTAATCGTCGCTATGTCGTCTCATATGGCGATCCTATGGAACGGCACGTCAGCCTCGCCCCCGAAACAGAAACCGGCGATTTCCTCTCAAAAGCGGAAGCAGCCCGGCGCATCGTAGACGAAATGGACGAGGTAATCATGCTCGCCAAGCGCAACCGCAACCGCGCGATGCGCATTTTACGCGCCGAGAAAAAGAAAGGCGAACGAGAATGACGCCCGCCCATCTCAATATCCTTCAGCACTCGCTTGGCCTTGACCAGTACGGACGCGGCACCTTTTACCGCAACGGTTTCGTTACCGGCGCGGGCGGTAGTGACCACGCTCATTGCATGGAATTGACCGCAATGGGTCTCATGAGCCGCAGGGCGAAGGTAGAGCTATTTGGCGAGAGCGACGTTTTCACCGTCACCGAAGAAGGCAAGCGCGCAGCGGTGGCAAACAGCCCATCGCCGCCGAAGCTTTCGCGCGGACAGCAGCGCTATCAGGACTGGCTCGACTACGATAGCGACATGTCATTCATCGACTATGTGAAATGGAAGTCCCGCCAGCGTAAGCAGAGCGGCGGTGCGGCATGAGCTTCGCGGTCCTTCGCACATACACAACACCCTATCACCAATGGTGCGGACAATACGCCGCTGAAATTTCGGTGGGTCAATATCGATGCACCTTAGAAGGCGCACCCACTTCCGAACGAGCGGTTATCGAAGCACTGGGGCTAGTCTACCGCGCATTTCGCGATCCGAAGCTACTGGCTGCGGTCTGCGAAGCAATCGCGCCTCAAGACCGCAGCTTAGTCTCTAAGGCGATTGAGAGCGAAAATCGATGGAGGCCGCATGGCACAGGTCGGTAACCACTCAAAAAAAACGCGCCGCCCGACACTTCGAATTCGCGACGTAAACGCGACCCTTGAAGCGCTCAAAAAGAACGGTATGACGCCGACTGCACTGGACACATTGCCAGACGGCACATTTCGATGGCATTTTACGCCACCGGCACAGAACGACGAAGACGATCTGGACCGCGAGCTTGCGGAGTTTGATAAGAAGCATGGTCACAGTTGAGCTAAAGGGCATCCACACCGTTAGGGCCAAGGGCAATATTTACTATTACGCTTGGCGCGGTGGCCCAAGGCTCGAAGGCCAGCCCGGAACAGCCGCTTTCATGGCATCCTACAACGAAGCCGTGGCGAGCCGCATGGAGCCGGAAAGCGGTCGCTTCCGCTCCATCATCACCCACTACAAAGCGACGGAATTCAAGAAGCTCGCCGACTCAACGAAGCGCGTCTGGTCGCCGTGGATTGATCGCATTTCCGAATATTTCGGCAATCTGAGCATTGCGCAGTTCAACCGCACCGATAAAATCCGGCCCCGCATCCGGCAATGGCGTGGCCAGTACAGCGAGACGCCCCGCGCCGCAGACACCGGAATGCAGGTTCTTTCCCGCATCCTGTCCCACGGCGTGGACCCGATGGGCAAACTTAGCGCCAATCCCGCCGAAGGCATCAAGCACCTTTACAGTTCCGACCGATCCGAAATCATATGGACGGACGCCGACATTGCGCAGGTGAAAGCTGGATGTTCTGACGAGGTGAAATGGGTTATCGACCTCGCCGCCCATACAGGGTTGCGCGTCAGCGATCTGCTGAAACTGTCATGGTCGCATGTCGGCCCCGATGCCATCATCATTTCGACGGGCAAGAGCAAGCACAAGCGCGAGGCGATCATACCGCGCTACGACGCATTGAACGAAATTCTTGATCGCATTCCGAAGCGCTCGCCGGTCATCCTCACCAGCTCCAAAAAGAAGCCATGGAAGCCGAGCGGCCTAAATACGATGTTCTGGCGCGCGAAAGAAAAGACGAACATGCTTGAGCGCGATCTGCACTTCCACGACTTGCGAGGGACCGCCGCGACAAAGTTCTATATCGCGGGTCTGTCGGTGCGCGTGATCGCTGAAATTATGGCGTGGGAGGAGGAGACGGTTGAGAAAATTATTCGCCGTTATGTGGGCCGAAATTCCGCCACGAAAGAAATGATCCGGCAGCTAAACGAGGCCAGAACGCGAACATAACTTGTAAAACTGGCTGTAAAACTCGCCTGTTTTTTGAGGGGCTAAAACGACGGAAAGCCCTGAGAAATAAGGTGGAGCGGGCGACGGGAATCGAACCCGCATATTCAGCTTGGGAAGCTGCTGCTCTACCATTGAGCTACACCCGCGCCGCGCATAAGACATCGGATAGTTCGCAGCGGGTGTCAAGCACCTGCCGGGTTGGTTATTCGGCGCGAAAATGCTTGGAGAGCTTCAGCCCCTGCGCCTGATAATTCGAGCCGAGGCCGGTGCCATAGAGGCCTTCCGGTTTCTGCAGCATATGCTCGTAAACCAGCCGGCCGACGATCTGGCCGTGTTCCAGGATGAATGGAACCTCGTGGCTGCGGACTTCGAGCACAGCGCGGCTGCCTGTGCCGCCGGCCTGCGCATGGCCGAAGCCGGGATCGAAGAAGCCGGCGTAGTGCACGCGGAATTCGCCCACCAGCGGGTCGAAGGGTGTCATTTCAGCCGCATAGAGCGGTGGAACGTGGACGGCTTCGCGCGAGACGAGAATATAGAATTCATCCGGGTCGAGGATCAGTTCGGCACGGCCGCGCGCGTAGAGCGGCTCCCAGAAATCGAGAACGTCGTGCTGGGCCTTCTTGTCGACATCCACCACCGCCGTATGATGTTTGCCGCGATAACCGATCAACCCGTTTTCGCCGAAACCCTTGAGGTCGATCGAGAGCGCGATGCCGCCGCCGGTCACGTTGGGCGTGTCGCTGGCAACCAGCGTTTCCGTCTCGTGCAGCTTCAGCAATTCACTTTCGTTGAGCAGCGAATGGCCGATGCGGAAGCGAATCTGCGACAGGCGCGAGCCGCGTCGCACCACGATGGGGAAGGTGCGCGGGCTGATTTCCAGATAGAGCGGGCCGGCATAACCCGCCGGTATCTTGTCGAATTCCTGCGCGCTGTCAGTCATGACGCGGGTGAAGATATCGAGACGGCCGGTCGAGCTTTTCGGATTGGCCGAGGCCGACATGTCCACCGGCAGCGCAAGGCTTTCCATCAAGGGAACGATATAGACACAACCGGTTTCCAGCACCGCGCCGTGGGTGAGGTCGATCTCGTGCAGGCTGAGACGATTGAGCTTGTCGATGACGCGGTTTCCGGGGCCGGGCATGAAACTGGCGCGCACGCGATAGGCCTTCGAGCCGAGCCTGAGATCAAGGCTGGCGGGCTGCACCTGGTCAGCATCGAGGTCGGCCTCGCTCTTCAGCTTGCCGCCCGCAAACAGCGCCTTGATTGCGCCATCCGCCAAAATGCCCGTGGTTCTGGTCATGGTCATCATTCCTTTTTACGGCGACAAAACCAAAAGGAAAGCATTGACGCAAGCCGGTAACGGCAGTATGGCAAGCTTATCCCGTGGTGATTTGGCCGGTCGGCTTGCAGCCACGTTAAACAAGTGGCTAAAAAGACCGGGTGCTAGGAACCGGTCTGCTTTTGCGGCCGGTTTTTTTGTTTTGAAGGTGATCACATGAGCAATAAATGGCGCCCGGCAACCCAGCTCGTTCACGGCGGTACGCTACGCTCCCCTTACGGTGAAACGTCGGAAGCGATCTATCTGACCCAGGGTTTCGTCTACGAAAACTCCGAAGCCGCCGAAGCGCGCTTCAAGGGTGAAACGGATGGGTTCATCTACGCCCGCTATGCGAGCCCCACCAATGACATGTTCGAAAAGCGCATGTGCCTGCTGGAAGGCGCTGAAGACGCCCGCGCACTTGCGTCGGGCATGGCCGCCGTCACCGCCGCCATCATGTGTCAGCTGCGCGCCGGCGACCATATCGTTGCTGCCCGCGCCCTCTTCGGCTCCTGCCGCTGGGTGGTCGAAACGCTTGCGCCGAAATACGGCATCGAATGCACGCTGATCGACGGACGCGATCTCGGCAACTGGGAAAAGGCGATCCAGCCGAACACCAGGCTGTTCTTCCTCGAAAGCCCGACCAATCCGACGCTCGAAGTGGTGGATATTGCCGGCGTGGCGAAGCTCGCCAACCAGATCGGTGCGAAAGTGGTGGTCGACAACGTCTTTGCCACACCGCTTTTCCAGAAGCCGCTCGAACTCGGCGCGCATATCGTCGTTTATTCGGCCACCAAACATATTGACGGCCAGGGCCGCTGCCTTGGCGGCGTGATCCTTTCCGACAAGAAGTGGATCGAGGAAGAGCTGCAGGACTATTTCCGCCATACCGGCCCTGCCATGTCGCCTTTCAATGCCTGGACGCTTCTGAAAGGCATCGAGACCCTGCCGCTGCGTGTCAAACAGCAGACGGCCAATGCCGGCAAAATCGCCGATTTTCTCGCCGATAACGGCAAGGTCGCCAAGGTCATCTATCCCGGCCGCGCCGACCACCCGCAGGCGGACATCATCGCCCGGCAGATGTCCGGCGGCTCGACGCTTGTGGCTTTCGAACTGAAGGGTGGCAAGGAAGCAGCCTTCAAGCTGCAGAACGCGCTGGAAATCGTGAAGATTTCCAACAATCTCGGCGACGCCAAGAGCCTCATCACCCACCCCGGCACGACGACGCACAAGAACCTCACCGACGAGGCGCGTGCCGAACTCGGTATTTCCGGCGGCACCCTGCGCCTTTCCTGCGGCATCGAGGATACCGACGATCTGCTGGAAGATCTGGCAAAGGGTCTGGCGGCCGTTTCGGCCTGAAAATTCAATCGGCAAATTGCCATGGCCTGACCGCGTGTCGGGCCATGGTTCGCCTGCACGGTCCGAAAAGACCGCTTCAGGCAACCAATATTTACCTTTACCGTTATCCCTAACGGTGGAAAACAGCGCAACAGGAGACGCCTCCTGCCCGTCAAGTCATTCATTTTCTTGACGATAGCCAGAGCCTATAGTGTAGGATGCGGCGGCAGGCATAATATCGAGGTGTGGCGCGTATGTATCGTGCTCTGACAAGGGATATCGAGGTAACGGTCGATCCGTATTATCTCGAGGAACAATCCGACCCGGATGACGATCGTTACGTCTGGGGCTACAAAGTCGTGATCGCGAACAATTCCGATATTCCGGTTACCCTCGTCAATCGCTACTGGCACATCACCGATCAGAACGGACAGGTGGATGAGGTCTATGGGCCGGGCGTCGTGGGTGAGAAGCCGCATTTGAAACCCGGCGACAGCTACGAATATTCCTCCGGCTGCCCGCTGGATACACCTTCCGGCCTGATGTTTGGCCATTATGAAATGGAAACGGAAAATGGCGAGGTGTTCAACGTCACCATCCCCGCTTTTTCGCTGGATTCACCCGGCCTGATGCGGGTCCTGAACTGACACTCATCCGGCAATGAAAAAGCCGCGCCTTCAGGACGCGGCTTTCATTCAGGCATTTTCAAATTCGCTGACATCGTAGCGATAGGTCGTGGAGCAGAACTCGCAAGTCACGGCAATGGCGCCGTCTTCCTCGCTCGCCTCGATCTCCTCGGCGGTGAAGCCGGACAGCACGCCCTTGATCTTGTCCCGCGAGCAGCTGCAACGGTCGAAAACCGCCTGCGGCTCATAGATGCGCACACCGCTCTCATGGAAAAGCCGGAAGAGAAGACGTTCCACCGGCACCTGCGGATCGGTCAGCTCGTCGGTATCAACCGTGTTCAACAGCGTGACGGCTTCGGTCCAGGCATCGTCTTCCTGCACCTCATGACCGCCCTCATCGCCATCGCCGCCATGCAGGTCGCGCATGCGCAGCCGCTCGGGCGCCTGCGGCAGGAACTGCGCAATAACGCCGCCCGCACGCCAGCCATGACGCGGCTTGCCTTCGCCATCGCGGTCGAAGAACTCGGCAACGCCCAGCCGCACGCGGGTGGGAAGCTGTTCCGACTGGCGGAAATAAACCCCGGCAATGTCTTCCAGCGAGGAGCCATCGAGCGGCACGATGCCCTGATAGGGCTGCATGCCCGCCCCCTGATCGATCGTGAAGGCCAGAATGCCGTTGCCGAGCAATTGCTCCGGCGACGTCGCCCCGGCCGCAATCGCCTCCGCCAGCCGCTCCTCATCGAAACGGGCATAGGCGCGCATGCTTTCCGGCGCGGTGAAATCCGCAACCAGAAGGTCGACCGGGCCGTCACCCTTGGTCTGGACGGTCAGCTTGCCGGAAAACTTGAGCGACGTGCCGATCAGCGCCGTCAGAACGGTCGCTTCCGCCAGCAGGCGGGCGACCGCCGGGGGATAGTCATGCCGTTCGAGAATGGCATTCAGCAGCGGACCCACCTGCACGGCGCGGCCGCGCACATCCAGACCTTCGACCTGAAAGGGCACAACCTTGTCGTCGCCAGCAAAATCGAGATCGTCCAGTTCAACCGTTACATCTGCCATGTCATACTCCCTGGCGCAGCCGTGGCGCCGCTACCGTCCAAAAGTCCGGCTTTTAAAATGTGCTTTTTTCGCTTGTCGCACAGAGATCCGGGAAGAGAAACCGCTTCCGGGGAAAAACGTGCAAATCGTGACAATGGCCCGCCAGCAAAACCGACGAGCCTCTTCGAAGTCCCACAGATGGTAATCTATGCGCGCAAGTTCAAGCACCCGGCGTGACGCGTGTCAGGCCGGGCCATTGCTCAGATGACGCCCATGCACCATGCGATGATCGACTTCTGCGCGTGGAGGCGGTTTTCCGCCTCGTCGAAGACGACGGATTGCGGGCCGTCGATCACGGCATCCGTCACTTCCTCACCGCGGTGGGCCGGCAGGCAATGCATGAACAGCGCGTCTTTTTCCGCCTTGGCCATCAGGGCTTCATTCACCTGATAGGGCTGGAAGATGTTGTGGCCGCGCGCCTTGTGTTCCTGGTTCATGGACACCCAGGTATCGGTGACGACACAGTCCGCACCCGCAACAGCCTTGTCGGCGTCGTGGCACAGCATGATTTCGCCGCCATTGTTGCGCGCCCAGTTCAGGAACTTGTCATGCGGTTCGGAGCCCATGGGCACTGCCATCGTCATGCGGTAACCGAAACGCGCCGAGCCTTCGACGAAGGAATGCAGGACGTTATTGCCGTCACCCGTCCAGGCAATGGTCTTGCCTTTGACCGGGCCGCGATGTTCCTCGAAGGTCATGATATCCGCCATGATCTGGCAGGGATGCGTGTCATCCGTCAGGGCGTTGATGACCGGCACCGTCGCGTGCTCGGCAAGCTCCAGCAGGCGCGAATGATCCGTCGTGCGGATCATGATGGCGTCGACGTAACGCGACAGCACCTTGGCCGTATCGCCAATCGTTTCGGCGCGACCGAGCTGCATTTCCGTACCGGAGAGGAAAAGCGTCTCGCCACCGAGCTGGCGCATGCCGACATCGAAGGAGACGCGGGTGCGGGTGGAAGGCTTTTCGAAGATCATAGCCAGCATCTTGCCGGCAAGCGGCTTTTCCGCCGTTCCGGCCTTGGTGGCCGCCTTGCGTGCGCGGGCATCGTCGAGAATTGCCCGCAGGTCCTGCGAGCTGACGGCCGACAGGTCGAGAAAATGTTTAGGTGAAGCCATTTCAAACTGTCCCATGCTCGCGAGCCTCGGGGAAGAGGCCCGCCCTTTATTGTTTCCTCAGGCGATTTTTGCCTGTTTCGCTGTCAGCGAAGCGGCAGCCGCTTCCACGCGTGACAGACCATCACGAGCCTCTTCCGCCGTGGTGACGAGCGGCGGCAGGAGACGGATGACGTTGTCGCCCGCAGGCACGCCAAGCAGATGCTCGGCGCGCATGGCCTGCAGCAGCTCGCCCGATGGAACCTTGGCCTTGATGCCGAGAAGCAGGCCTTCGCCACGGATTTCCTCGATAACGTCAGGATAACGATCCTTCAGCGAAGCAAGGCCCTGGCGGAAGACCAGCGCGACATCACGGACCTTTTCCAAGAAGCCCTCGGAGAGGACGACATCGAGCACCGCATTGCCAACAGCCATGGCCAGCGGGTTGCCGCCATAGGTGGTGCCATGCACGCCCGCCGTCATGCCGGAAGCGGCATCCGCCGTCGCAAGGCAGGCGCCGAGCGGGAAACCGCCGCCGATACCCTTTGCAACCGCCATGATGTCCGGCGCAACGCCCGTCTGCTCATAGGCAAAGAGCTTGCCCGTACGGCCAACGCCGGTCTGGACCTCATCGAAAATCAGCAGCATGCCGTGCTCGTCGCAGAGCGACCGCAGCAGCTGCAGGAATTCCTTGGCTGGTGCGCGAATACCGCCCTCACCCTGAATGGGCTCGATCAGAAGCGCGGCCGTCTCGGCCGTGATGGCGGCTTTCAGCGCATCGGCGTCACCGAACGGCACCTGGTCGAAACCTTCGACCTTGGGACCGAAGCCTTCCAGATATTTCTGCTGGCCGCCGGCGGCAATCGTCGCCAGCGTGCGGCCATGGAAGGCGCCTTCGAAAGTGATAATCCGGAACTTTTCCGGATGCCCCTTGGAATAATGATAACGGCGCGCGGTCTTGATCGCGCATTCCAGCGCTTCCGCGCCGGAATTGGTGAAGAAGACCTTGTCTGCGAATGTCGCTTCCGTCAGGCGCTTTGCAAGCTTTTCCTGGCCCGGCACTTCATAAAGGTTCGAGACGTGCCAGACCTTCTCGGCCTGGGTCTTGATCGCCTCAACGAGGTGCGGATGGGCATGGCCCAGCGAGTTGACCGCGACGCCGGCTGCAAAATCCAGATATCGTTCGCCGCTTTCCGTGAACAGCCAGACGCCCTCGCCTCGCTCGAAGCGCAGGGGGGCTCTTGCAAACGTATCGAACAATGGCGCGGCGGCTTCGGCCATGGCTGTATCACTCCTTGCGCGGATGCGCTGTCAGACGGTTGTCAATAGGCTTTCGGGGTTATCCCTTGCCTGAAAATCAAAAATGCCGCCTCGCGGCGGCAGGGGCACTATTGTCACTTCGCCTGCCGATGTCAACAAAAGTCCGCGTTTCCCGGGCTTCTCAAGCCCTAGTAGGCGGCGGCGGATGAGGCCCAAGGTGTTGCCTTTCAGACTCAACTCGCCAGCAAGTTGGGGAAAACCGGAAAATCGATTCGAGATGATTCCCGCGACTCTTGCCACGGAGTCTGCGTGGCACTAGGTTAATCGCTAATTACTAGACTGCATTGCGGCGGAACTAGTCACCAAAAATCAGGCAGAAACCACGCTCGCGGCACGCCCGCGAGGCGGAGAAGGATTCTGCCGACACTATACGCGACGAGCGGAGAAGCGGCATGAACTGGACAGACGAACGGGTCGAAAAACTCAAGAAATTGTGGTCCGAGGGGCTTAGCGCCAGCCAGATAGCAGCACAGCTGGGCGGCGTGAGCCGCAATGCCGTCATCGGCAAGGTCCATCGCCTCAACCTGCCGGGACGCGTGAAGGCCGGCGGCCCGGTTACTTCAGCGCGTTCCGCGCCCAAGCGCACTGCCGCCCCTGCCCCGCGCGCGACGAATTTCACGGCCCGCGTCAGCGCAGCACCTGCACGCGCCCTGAACCGCTCGAGCGCGGCAACGGCGCTGCACGAGGAGATCGATATCGAGACCGCCGAAGTTCTCGATTACGTTCCCTCCAAAAATGTCGTTACGCCGATTTCCCGCCGCCTGACGCTGACGGAACTGACGGAGCGCACCTGCAAGTGGCCGGTCGGCGATCCGCTGAAGGATGATTTCCATTTCTGCGGTTGTGAAGCACTGGAATCTTCGCCCTATTGCAAGTTCCATGCAAAGCTCGCCTACCAGCCGGTAAGCGAGCGTCGTAAGGCTTGAGTGTTGCGGCACGCATTCGACACTCAAAAACTACGGGCCTTCGGGCCCGTTTTTTTATGGCAAAATCCAAGGTGGTTCTGGAATAGAGCGCACGCTGTCCAAGAGGCGCTCCCAATCCCTGTTCTTGGGCATTCTCCGGATGTAAAACCGCGATGCGCCTCGCGGCAAATGCTCTGAATTCGTCGGCGACGTGCCGCGCCCTTCCTACTGTCAGGTTTCACCGCGCAATCCGGCTTTCAGCAGACCGTCTGTCACCTTCAAAAGAACGAGGATACGCGTTTGCGGAAGGTTCAAAATCGAAAGGCCCGACACCGTTCCGGTCTCGGGCCTTCTGATTTTGGGGGAACTTATCCCGGGTGAAACCATCGGTTTCGGTTTTCTCAGGCTTCCATTGAATATCCAGCGCCGCGCACGGTGCGGATGACATCCTGCATATGCGAAAAATTGAGCGCCTTGCGCAGACGTCCGACATGCACGTCGACGGTGCGCTCATCCACATAGATATCGTGACCCCAGACGCCATCCAGCAATTGCGAGCGGGAAAACACCCGGCCGGGAGAGGTCATCAGGAATTCCAGCAGGCGGAACTCCGTCGGGCCGAGGCGCACTTCGCGGCTTTTGCGGTGAACGCGATGGGTCTCGCGATCCAGTTCGATATCCCCGCATTTCAGCACCGAAGACAGAACCTCGGGGCGGGCGCGGCGCAGCATGGCCTTGACGCGGGCCATGAGTTCCGGCGTCGAGAACGGCTTGACGACATAGTCGTCGGCGCCGGTGGCAAGACCGCGAACCCTTTCGCTTTCCTCGCCGCGCGCCGTCAGCATGATGATGGGCAGGCGTTCGGTTTCCGGCCGCATTCTGAGCCGACGGCACAGTTCGATACCGGAAACGCCGGGAAGCATCCAATCCAGGATAAGAAGGTCCGGAATACGTTCCTGCAGCCTGATTTCTGCCTCGTCGCCACGGGGTATCGTGTCGACGTCATATCCCTCAGCCTCGAGATTGTAACGAAGCAGGACGCTCAGCGCTTCCTCGTCTTCCACAACTGCAATCTTGGGCACCATATACTAACTCCGCAAGCCGCTGCCTGTCTGTTACTCGGTCACCGAACCGAGGGTGTTGGAACTGTCGTCCTTCGGACGCTCGCCCTCCGGCTGGCTGCCGGTGGTCATGTAATAGATCGTCTCGGCGATATTGGTGGCGTGGTCGCCGATACGCTCGATGTTCTTGGCGCAGAACAGAAGATGCGTGCAGGTGGTGATATTGCGCGGATCTTCCATCATGTAGGTCAAAAGCTCACGGAAGAGCGACGTGTACATGGCGTCGATTTCCTCGTCGCGCTCGCGAATGGCATTGGCCTTCTCGGCGGAACGCGTGGAATAGACGTCCAGCACTTCCTTGAGCTGTACCAGCGCCAGTTCCGACAGGTGCTCGATGCCACGGGCAAGCTTGCGCGGCACGCCGGTGCCGGCAACCGCAATCACACGCTTGGCGGTGTTCTTGCCAAGGTCGCCGACGCGCTCAAGGTCAGCTGCAATTCGCAGGGTGCCGATGATCTCGCGAAGGTCTGCCGCCATCGGCTGGCGTTTGGCGATGGTGACGATGGCCTTGTCGCCGATCTCGCGTTCGGCGTGGTCGAGGATCGCATCGTCGGAAATGACCTTCTGAGCGAGCGCGGCATCGGAATTGACGAGCGCACGCACGGCGTCGGCGCACATCTGCTCCGCAAGACCGCCCATTTCGGCGATGCGGCGCGTCAGAAACTTCAATTCATCGTCATAAACGGAAACGATGTGCGAATGGGTCGTTGTCTGTGTCATGGTCTAGTCCTCCGGCTTGGCCTGCATGCGCGTACCCGGAAGCGGGCACGGCAGAAGCACCAGTCTTGTTCGGTTTCGATAAAGCGCCGGCCGGGATCAGCCGAAGCGGCCCATGATGTAATCCTGCGTGCGCTGGTCGTCCGGATTGGTGAACATCTTGTCGGTTTCGTTTTCCTCGACAAGATGACCAAGATGGAACATGGCCGTGCGCTGGGAAACACGCGCCGCCTGCTGCATGGAGTGCGTGACGATGACGATGGTGTAATTGGTGCGCAGCTCGTGGATCAGTTCCTCGACCTTTGCGGTCGCGATAGGGTCGAGAGCCGAGCAGGGCTCGTCCATCAGGATCACTTCCGGGCTGACGGCAACTGCGCGTGCGATGCAAAGGCGCTGCTGCTGACCGCCGGAAAGACCGGTGCCGGATTCGTGCAGACGATCCTTCACCTCGTTCCAGAGACCCGCCTTCTGCAGGCTCTGCTCGACGATCTGGTCCATATCCGCCTTGTTGCGGGCGAGACCATGGATGCGCGGACCGTAGGAAATGTTTTCGTAGATCGACTTCGGGAAGGGGTTCGGCTTCTGGAACACCATGCCGACGCGGGCGCGCAATTCCACGACGTCAATCGCCTGATCGTAGATATCGTCGGTGTCGAGCGTGATCTTGCCGGTGACCCGGCAACCGTCGATCGTGTCGTTCATACGGTTCAGGGTACGCAGGAAGGTGGATTTACCGCAGCCGGACGGGCCGATAAGCGCGGTCACCGTATTTTCCCGAACGTTGAGGTTCACGTCGTAAAGCGCGCGCTTTTCGCCGTAATAAACCGAAACGTCCTTGCCGATCATCTTGTATGAGACTTCATTCATTTTTTTGTCCAGCGCCTTTTCAACTGCTGCTTCCGACAACATGTTCATTGCTCAAGCTCCCTCTACCAGCGCCGTTCGAAGCGGCGACGCAACAGGATTGCGCCAACATTCATGACGATGAGGAACAAAAGCAGGATGATGATAGCGCCGGATGTCCTTTCGACAAAGGCGCGCTCGGCTTCGTTCGCCCACATGTAAATCTGCACCGGCAGAGCCGTGGACGGATCCATCGGCGTTGTCGGGTAATTCGCAACGAATGCCACCATGCCGATCAAAAGCAGCGGCGCTGTTTCGCCCAGCGCGTGGGCGAGACCGATGATGGTGCCGGTCAGAATGCCGGGCATGGCGAGCGGCAGCACATGGTGGAAGATCGTCTGCATCTTGGAAGCGCCGAGGCCGAGGGCGGCGGCGCGGATAGACGGCGGCACGGCTTTCAGGGCAGCGCGCGTCGCGATGATGATCGTCGGCAGAGTCATCAGCGTCAGGACGAGGCCGCCGACCAGCGAGGCCGAGCGCGGAAAGCCCATAAAGTTGATGAAGACCGAGAGGCCGAGCAGACCGTAAACAATCGAAGGAACGGCCGCGAGATTGTTGATATTCACCTCGATAAGATCCGTCAGACGGTTCTTCGGGGCGAATTCCTCGAGATAGATGGAGGCCGCGACGCCAATCGGCAACGACAGCACGAGCACGATCAGCATCATGTAGAAGGAGCCGATCAGCGCCACACCCACACCCGCCGCTTCCGGACGGCTCGACGCGCCGTTGACGAAGATGCCGGTATTGAAATGTTTGCCGAGCTGGCCGCTTTCGGCGAGCTGGTTCATCCAGCCGAGCTGCTGGTTCGAGATACGGCGATTGGCTTCATCCGCCTTCAGGTCGACCTGGCCCTTGAAGGCGCTGTCGACATCGCCCGACGCCAGCAGCGTGACGGTGCGCGTGGTGCCGATGACGGCGGGATCGGCAACGACGATGTCGCGAAGCTGCGTGCGCACGCTGTCGGAAATCAGGAGGTTGACGGCGCGAAGACCGGCACGATCCGTCGGCGCAACGCCAAGGACCTTGGCGACCGCATCGCGGGCGATGACGGGATAATTGGCCGTCATCAGCTTTGCCGGATTGGTAGCGCGCTCATTCTTCGGATCGATGATCTGTTCGGAGAACTCGACCGGAACGGTGATCATCGTCTGCTGGAAGGCGGTGTAACCCTTGGAGACAACCGAGAAAAGCAGCAGGAAGAGAAAGATGAGGCCGAAGGAAATCGCGGCCATGCCGTAGGCACGGAAGCGGCGTTCGGCGGCATAGCGGCGCTTGATGCCGATATCACGGCGCGTGGCCTTGTTGACGGCAGCACCGGCTGCGGGAGAAACGATGTCGGTCATTCATATTGCTCCCGGTATTTGCGCACGATGTAAAGCGCGTAGATATTCAGGCAAAGCGTGATGGCGAAAAGCGTGATGCCGAGTGCAAAGGCAACCAGCGTCTGCGGCGAGGTGAATTCAAGGTCGCCGGTAAGCTGGCTGACGATCTTGACCGTCACCGTGGTCATGGGCTCGAAGGGATTGAGCTGCAGACGGGCGGCAACACCGGCCGCAAGAACCACGATCATGGTTTCGCCGATGGCGCGCGAAGCCGTCATCAGCACGGCACCGACGATACCGGGAAGAGCGGCCGGAATAATGACCCTCTTGATCGTCTCGGAGCGCGTGGCGCCAAGGCCGAGCGAACCGTCACGCAACGAGCGCGGCACGGCGGTGATGATGTCATCCGACAGCGACGACACATAGGGGATCAGCATGATGCCCATGACGAAGCCGGCGGTGATGACGCTCTGCGCCTGGATGAAGTTGGCGTAGTTGCCCGTCGCCAGACCGTTGATCTGCGTGGAAATGTCCCTGAGGAAAGGACCGACCGTCGTCAGCGCGAAGAAGCCGTAGACGATGGTGGGAATGCCGGCGAGCACTTCAAGCAGCGGCTTTGCCATGGAGCGGAAGCGCGGCGAGGCATATTCCGCCATGTAGATCGCCGAGAAGAGACCGACCGGAACCGCAACCAGCATGGCGACGAAGCCGATATAAAGCGTGCCGGCGAGCAGCGGGATCAGGCCGAACTGGCCGGAGGAATCGGTAGCGCCTGCCGCTGCAAAACGCGGATCCCAGACCGTTCCGAAGAAGAACTGGTGCGCCGGGACCATGGTGAAGAACTGGATCGCCTCGGTCAGCATCGACAAGACGATGCCGATGGTCGTGAGGATGGCGATGGACGAGGCGACGAGCAGGGCCGCGAGAATGACTTTCTCGACCTGGTTGCGCGCCCGGAAACGCGGCGCGATCGCGCGCAGCGCATAGGCGCCGCCGCCGAGCGCGGCCAGCAGCACGACGGCGATCATCGCGATACGGCTGGTGGAGGTCATGCTGTTGAGCGTGTGGGCGGCATCGACCATGAAGCGTTCGGGATCGCCGGCGATTGCGACACCCTTCGATGCCAGAAGCGGCCGGACCGCAGCCGTGTCGGCCTCGACCTGCGCGGTTTCCTCCGGCGTCAGCCGCTGGAGGCCACGGGCGATGGAGGTTACCATGCCGTAGGTCAAGCTCTGCTGCGCTTCGGATTGCGCCCGGACATCCTCGGGGAAACTACCGCGCACCGCCGAGGTGACGAGCAATGGGCTGACAATGAGCCAGGCACAGAGAATGAACGCCGCGGGCAGCACCGCCCAGACGACCGCGTAGGAACCGTGATAACCGGCACGGGAATGCATGCTGGAGGGGCGACCACCAGACAGGGCAACGGCACGGCGGCTGCCGAGCAGATAGCTGCCGATGCCGATTAGGACCAGTATCAGCAAAAGGATCGATGTGTTCATTAGAGTTCCCTCGGCGTGCCTCAAGAGCACGGTGCGATATCGGGCAAATCAAAAAGTCATCAAAACGAGACCGCTGGACCATCCCATGATGCCTGCCGCCTGACTGTATCATAGTCTGGCAAGCGTCAAGGTTGATACATCCTATCCATCTGTAATCCATCGACAATCATGTGGATGGCGATGGTTAGGAACTGTCAACCGCGGACGACGGCCCAAGCGAAGCCGAATGAGGGGTACGGCAAAGCCGCACCCCTCCTTCTTCATTACATCGTGGAGCCGGCCGAGAACTTCGAGCGGATCTCTTCGCGCTCTGCGTCCGGAGCGGCAACCAGGCCGTAGTTGGCGAGCGGGGAATCCGGGCCGATCATCTCGTCGGAAACGAAGAACTCGACATATTCCTTAAGGCCCGGGATAACGCCCAGGTGAGCCTTCTTCACGTAGAAGAAAAGCGGGCGGGAAACCGGGTACTTGCCGCTGGCAACGGTTTCGGTGGACGGAACGACGCCCGAAACGGTGGCGACCTTCAGACGGTCAGCGTTGTTTTCATAGAAAGCGAGGCCGAAAACGCCGAGGCCGGTCTTGTTGGCGTCGATGCGAGCAAGCGTTTCGGTGTAGTCGCCGTCGATGTCGACTGCAGCGCCGTCCTTACGGACTGCAACGCACTTGGCAGCAGCCTGCTTGGCGTCGGTGATGAGCGTCTTGATGGCGTCGGTCGCCTTAGCTTCCTTGCAGCCGTCAGCCATGATCTTCTCTTCGAAGACTTCACGCGTGCCGTGCTTGGAGCCCGGGATGTAAGCAGCGATCGCGACGTCCGGCAGTTCCTTGTTGATTTCCGACCACTTCTTGTAGGGGTTGGCAACGAGCTTGCCGTCCTTGACGATTTCAGCGGCGAGAGCGAGGTAAAGGTCCTTCGGCTCGAGCTTGATGTCCTTGTTGGACGAGTCCATTGCGAAGACGATACCGTCGTAACCGATCTTCACTTCCTGAACGTCGGCAACGCCAGCAGCCTTACAGGCGGCCAGTTCGTCGCTCTTGATCTTGCGCGAAGCGTTGGCAATGTCGATGGTGCCTTCGCCAACGCCCGAGCAGAATGCCTTCAGACCGCCGCCCGTGCCGCCGGACTCAACAACCGGAGCCTTGAAGTTCGGGAAGGTTTCGGCAAAGGTCTCGGCAACGATCTTGGCGTAGGGCAGAACCGTGGAGGAACCGGCAACCTGGATCTGGTCGCGAGCAGCGGCGGCGCCAGCGAAGGCGACAGAAGCCACCAGAGCTGCTGCGGAAAATTTAACGATGTTCATTTGTCTCTCCCGTCGTGGGCTTTGTTGTGGACGCAGCCGATAGCGACACTCGCTCTTAGCTTGCGCTCGGCGACCTTTTCTTAACCACCGTAGCCCCATCCTTTTATGTCACTTTGACGAAAGATTTGTGACAATCTAAATTATTGATTTTATTTATAAATACCCACGACATTAAAAGCAGATGCATATTTTATGTCAGAATCTCACGGTGAAGTCCGTGCCGCTGCCCAATTCCGATTTAATGATGAGGCGGGCGCGGTGGCGGGTGAGGATGTGCTTGACGATGGCAAGCCCGAGACCCGTGCCCTTTTTCGAGCGGCTGTCGGCGACGCTGACACGATAAAAACGCTCCGTCAGACGCGGCACGTGTTCGGCGGGAATGCCCGGCCCCTTGTCGATGACGCTCACCTCCACCGGCTTGCCGGGTTCGGCCCGCAGCCAGACATCCACGACCTTGCCTTCCTGGCCATATTTGCAAGCATTTTCAACGAGGTTCTGGAATACCTGCACCAGTTCGTCGCGGTCTCCCTGCACCTCTGCCGGCCGGTCGGGCAGGTGCAGCGTGATGGTCACATCCAGCTCATCGGCAAGCGGCAGCAGGGTATCGCGCACGTGGCCGATGACGGGAACGAGATCGACCTTCTGGTCGGGTGCAATGTTTGCGCGCAATTCCAGCCGCGAAAGGGACATGAGATCGTCCACCAGCCTGCTCATGCGGGTTGCCTGATCCAGCATGATGGCAAGGAACCGTTCCTGCGCCTTCGGGTCGTTGCGTGCCGGCCCCTGCATGGTTTCGATGAAACCGCGCAGCGAAGCGAGCGGCGTGCGCAATTCGTGGCTGGCATTGGCGACGAAGTCGCTGCGCATGCGGTCGATGCGGCGAAGCTCCGAAACGTCGCGGAACGACAGGATGTAGAATGGGGGACCCGCCCCCTCCCCCACATCCGCACGGGCGATGCGGACGATGAAGACCCGTTCGGAAGGGAAGCGCTCCGAATGTTCGACCTGGTTGGGCTGGCCGGTGGTGATTGTTTCGCGAATGACATCCAGGAGGCCGGGAGAGCGCAGCCGGGCGGAAATATGCGCTCCGGCGGGCAACTGGCCGAAGGCGCGCTCGGCCGCGCCGTTCTGAAACAGCACGCTGGCGTTCCTGTCGAGAATGAAAACGGGGGTATCCAGAACCGCGAGTCCCGCCCTTACGCCTGAAATGACGTTTTCACCGGGCACTTCCGGCTCTTCCGTTTCCGGAGCAGGGTTCCCCCCGTCTTTTGCCGAGGCCACCGCCGGCCCATCCCGAACGGCAAGAATGGCAATGACGGCGCAAAGCCACAGGGCGACGGGCATGTAGGGCGTGTTGAGTTCGACAACGGCCACGATGGCGAGCATGCTGACGATGAGAATGGGCAACCAGTTCCGGCCGAGCTTCCTTCCCAAACGTCTTAATCCACCATCGCCTTCCTTGACTGCCATTTCAGCCTGCTCTTTCCATTCTCATCTTACAGCGCATCGAAATCTCATAGGCCAGCTTCATGACAGAGATTCATCATCGCGCATTTTCCACAACGTATATGCGCAAAATCGACGCCGCAATCGCTCCCGCCGCCGCACCCCGGTCAACCGGTCCTGTTTCACTTGAAATCTGGCAATGGATGTGAACTCATTGGCGGCGAGTTGCCTTTACACAACAACAGCCGGAGGAAAACATGGACGAAGAAACGAAGAAGCGGACGGTCGATATCACCATTGGCGGCAAGCTGCGCAGCTTCGACATCGACGATCCGGTTCTTCCTGACTGGGTCGAGGAAAAGGAACTTTCCGCCGGCAATTTTCCCTACGACAAGAAGATGAAGCGGGAGGATTATGACACCACTCTCGAGGCGCTTCAGGTGGAACTGGTCAAGGTGCAGTTCTGGCTGCAGGCCACCGGCAAAAGGGTCATGGCGGTTTTCGAGGGCCGCGATGCGGCGGGCAAGGGCGGCGCAATCTTCGCGGCCCGGGCCTATCTCAACCCCCGTTATGCCCGCGTGGTGGCGCTGACCAAACCGACGGAAACCGAGCGTGGCCAATGGTATTTCCAGCGCTACATCTCGCATTTTCCGACCGCCGGCGAATTCGTTCTCTTCGACCGCTCGTGGTATAACCGCGCCGGGGTCGAGCCGGTCATGGGTTTCTGCACGCCGGAAGAACACAAGCTCTTCCTTAAGGAAACGCCGCGTCTGGAAAAAATGCTTGCCCATGAAGACATCCATCTTTTCAAATTCTGGCTCGACATCGGCCGCGAAACGCAGATCGGGCGCTTTCACGACCGCCGCCACAGCCCGCTGAAATGCTGGAAGCTTTCGGATATGGACATAGCCGCGCTGACGAAATGGGACGACTACACGCAAAAGCGCGACGAAATGCTGGAAAAGACCCACACCGATGCCGCCCCATGGACGGTGGTTCGCGCCAACGACAAGCGCCGCGCGCGGGTAAATCTCATCCGCCACATTCTTCTTGCGCTCGATTATGAGGGCAAGGACAAAAAGGCAATCGGCGAGATCGACGACAAGATTTTGGGATCGGGGCCGGATTTTCTCAAATAGGACCGTAAGATGCTGACAGGCGCCTCCATTCGAGACGCCTGTTTTCCCTTACTGGCCCGGCAGAATGCGCACGGAATAAAGATTGACCGGGCGGCCGCTGCCATCGATGTCGCTGTTGATGAAGATCCTGCCCGGCGCATTGGGGGCGAGAGATCGTTCGAATGTCGTGTTCAGCAGCATGTCCGCGCGCTCGGCCGTGGCGGTGAAGCGGTGGCGGGAGCAATCGCCCAATGTCGCGAAATCGCAGGCGACGGACACCTGGGTCTGCCGGTCGCTGGAGGATTGCAGCGTGATGGAAATGGTCGAGGACTTGCCCGCCATATCCCGCATCACCTCCACCGGAACCTCGACGCTGACCGCGCCATCCTGCGAGACACTTCTCGAGGTCACCTTTATAGCCTTGCCAGCGGGTGTGGCGATGTTTTCGACACTGGCGCGCGGGCCGGCCGAAACACCGGAACTGCCACGCTCCGCATTGAAGACTTCCACCCAGTCATCGGAAAAACCACGGCCGGCGGAAAGGCTCGGCGCGGGCTCCGTCCCGTTGAAATCCTCCGCCTGCACCTGCGCCGGCGGATTGGGCACGCTGGTATCGCGCTGCTCCGGCGAGAGCAGGAGACCTGAGGAATAGACCCACCAGGCGCCGAAACCGATAAAGGCCAGAAGCGTCACGTAGATGAAAAGCCGGGCGAAAAGACCCCGGCGCTTGCGGCGGCCAACCGCGCCCTCCGGACGGAAGGCAAGCGAGGAGTCGCCCGCGCGGGAACCTCTCTTCGGCGGCTTGCCATTGCGCTGCCCCGCACTCAGCGGCTCCGGAGCAGCGGCCGCCCCCGGACGCACATCGCGCGTTTCGCCACGCAGCTCCGGCTCAACACCCATATCACTGCGGTGGGGCGTCTGCGAAACGGGATCGACCGAGTGATCATCCTGCGTCGGACTTTCCGGCGCTACTGGGCGCAATTGCTGCTCCACCCTGTCCAGAAGACTGTTGCGCTCCTCATTCTCGATCTGGTGGATCAGGCCTTCAAGCCGCTGGCGCTGCTGGGAGACAACCTGCGGATCGTCTATGCCCTGCTTGCGCAGGCCCGCTTCCAGTGCCTGACGGGAGGATTGATAAATCCGTGCACGAACTTCGGCGTTCGATCTGTCCGATTTTTCCAGAGCATTTCTGATTGCCGTTTCCAGTCCGCTCACGACCGATCCTTGTTCTATTGCGCTTTGCAAAAAATATGCGGCGCTGCGCCATGGGTTCACGATTCGGTAACGGCTATACCGCCCCTCCGCAAGCATCGTTTGTGATAAAGACCGGATTGCCTTGGGGAAAATCAATTCATTGTGGCACTACGAACGCAGATTCGAGAGGCGAATGCCACGCTGTTTTCGCTTTCAATCTGCTGCTGAACGCGATATTGACTTACGTGCGCGTAAACGTAATTCGTGGGAGGAGACATGCTACCGTCCGTACTGAAAGACAATCTGCGTCTTCCGGTCATAGCATCACCGCTATTCATCATTTCACATCCGCAGCTGACACTGGCGCAGTGCAAGGCCGGCGTCATCGGCGCTTTCCCGGCACTCAATGCGCGGCCCGAAAGCCAGCTCGACGAGTGGCTGGCAATGATCACCGAGGAGCTTGACGCTCACAACCGGGCCAATCCCGAGCGCCCGGCGGCGCCCTTCGCGGTCAACCAGATCGTGCACATGTCCAACCGGCGGCTGGAGCACGATCTCGGCCTTTGCGTGAAATACAAGGTGCCGGTGGTGATCTCGTCGCTTGGCGCGGTGCCGGAGGTCAATGCGGCCGTGCATTCCTATGGCGGTATCGTGCTGCATGACGTCATCAACGACCGCCATGCCCGCTCCGCCATCCGCAAGGGCGCGGATGGGCTTATCGCGGTGGCGACGGGTGCCGGCGGACATGCGGGCACGCTTTCGCCTTTCGCCCTCGTTCAGGAAATCCGCGAATGGTTCGACGGCCCGCTGCTGCTGGCCGGCGCCATCGCCAATGGCGGCTCCATTCTCGCGGCGCAGGCCATGGGCGCGGATATGGCCTATATCGGCTCCCCCTTCATCGCCACCGAGGAAGCGCGCGCTTCCGAAGGCTACAAGCAGGCTATTGTCGAGGCGCAGGCCAAGGACATCGTCTATTCGAACTATTTCACGGGCGTACACGGAAACTACCTGAAAAGCTCGATCGTCGCCTCCGGCATGGACCCCGACAATCTGCCCGAAGCCGATCCTTCGAAAATGGACTTCGAAACGGTCTCCGGCGGCGCCAAGGCCTGGAAAAACATATGGGGCGCGGGGCAAGGAATCGGCGCCGTCAAGGCAGTGGAACCGGTGGCGGCGCTCGTCGATCGTCTGGCAAATGAATATGAAACGGCCAAAAAGCGCATCTGCGGGAAAGGCTGAAGTCTGCGGCAAACAATGGACAGGCAAAGCTTTTTACGGAAATTTCAAAACCAGCACATTCAAGGCTTGAAATCCGTCAGCATTGCCTGTATCAGCCCGCCATGAAGCTGATCCGCAGCAAACGGGTCACAATCGGGCCGCTTTAGCTCAGTTGGTAGAGCACGTCATTCGTAATGACGGGGTCACGTGTTCGAGTCACGTAAGCGGCACCATTTTCAAACAAAAATCGCAGGTATTTCAACGCCATAGCTCTAGGCGCCGTTGTTTTATCCACCTTTCTGCCCACCTTTTCCCCTTCGGTATTTGTTGCGGAAGCTTCCGCTCTCTGGCAGGTTTTCATCGTTCACAGACCGGGGAATCGCTTCATGACCTATTTCGCCAGCCCAGAGGAAGCTCGGGCAAAGTCGCACTTTGAACTCACCTCGAAATGTGTTGCATGCGACAGGCCACTTTCAGGCGCTACAATAGTCTATGACCTCTATGGCACTGAACCCGCCGGCAACGCTTTTCATCGTGATTGCGCTTTTGAAATGGCGCAGAGGATCATCTGCGACGCCTGGCCGAATAGACGCGCGCCCTCGGAAAGCTAAGGTCGAGCGTGTGCGTAATGCACAGAAAATCTTGACCGGACACGATGTCCGACGATTTGTCTGGATCTGTCGGTTCTGATGTTCACCCTACATCGACGGGAATAAGGCTAGAGGCTGTTCATCAGGCGTTTGATCTTGGTGATAGCGTCATCGAGCTCGCGTCTTGCTCGAGATAAGTCTTCACTCCTGATCGCACGCTCACAATCATCAAGCTCGTTACGGAGAATGCGCCTAAGCGTTTCGCGGATTGCCTCTTTGTCCATGTACCCCACCCATCGATACACGATAAGGTCACACAGTGAGGCCGAAGTTGTCAATTTCAACCCCAGCCGATAACGAGGTCAGAGCAAAAAGAAACCCGCCGGAGCGGGTCAGATAGTGTCCCAAATGCCTTTCATGTTTTGGCACTCGGCTGCAATATCCTTCATGAGTGCGGTAGTTGATTTAACGCCATCAAACACGGTTCCTGACGCCACGTCGATCACCTTGCAATACAAGGGGTGCACAATCTCATCATCGGCGGCGACATGGAGTTTGCAGAATTCTTGTAGGACGGCGGAAACGTAATCCGCAGATTCCTTGGTATGTGGATGGGTTTTTGAGAAATGGAGTTTCCACCCTCCAACGTACTTCTTGCCCTTTGGACCGGTGCCACGAATTATGATTTCCGGACGAACAGAGATATCTACGTTGTGAAAGGTAAGTTTGGGCGGGTTGTGCGGACCAAGCTTAGGCTCTAGGCCCTCCATGTCGATGTTGTCGAGCATCTCGGAGAAACGCTCGAGGGCGTCCACGTTCGCGGAAATTCGCCTTGCCGTTCCGACTTTGTCCGTTTTTATTTGATTGAGATGAGCCTGCTGCTTTGTCAGGGGCGATGGATCAACCGCGCCTTCAGCGAGATAGAGCGATATTGCTTCAGCGGCCTCGCGATGAAATATCCCCGGATTAAATTCAGGGTCGGGATACTTCCGGTCAGAAAGGATTTTTCTCTTTCTCGCTGCCTTGCAAACGATATATTCCGCCAGCTTGTTTACCGAGATTGAGGGATTGTTTACCATGTCAAGTGCATCCTATGGGGTGAACGGAGATAAGGTCATGACATTCCAGGCAGTCGCAAAATTTTCCAACGATGAGCGTCTATGCATCTGTGAAATCACTGACGCTGAAGCTGCTCTAGCTGTTGAGGATTCTCCTTTTGTTGATGGGTTCGGCCTCTATCTCGTGAGGGTGAGCGCATCAAACCCAATGGCGCCCGCCGTCGTTTTGGCGAAGTTCACGTCTGAAGAAGCCGCAACAAAAATGGCGAACTTCTTCAGATTTACGGGGACTCTGGATCAGGCCGCCTGACTTCACTGCTTCCCCACCTCGTCCCGTTTCATCCGCTCAAGCTCTTCTGCGCCCAGAGCTGCCTCAACCACCGCATCCACCTCCGGCAAGAAGCTCTCCCACATTGGCCCTGCCGTTGGTACAGGCATTTATTGCGACCTTATGTCAGTAATAGCCGCCGGGGCGAGCCCAAGCACTACGATTACCGCAGCGATTACCGGCCGCGTCGTACTGCCAGTTGTATTGGCAGTTACCGTGATATGACTTGGGCGGCGGATAGCCACCGCCGCCGCAATTGTTGTTGGCGCAAACAGCAACAGCAGTTCCTACCAGCGCCACGGCAACTAAAGCCGCAGCTGCTGCATCTTGGTTTTGTACCATCTGCGGGCAATCAAATGCCTGAACCTCGCGGCGATTCAGTTCTCTCAGGATGTCCTGCTGGAAGACCGGATCTTGATTTTGGAGATATGTCCGACAGAGCGTCGGCTTATCGATCGATTTCGGATTGGCGTTAAATGCCTCGCGCGAAGCGGTGCATGCGCTCAAGGCGCACGAAATGAGCAGGGCGCCCAGCACCCTCAAATAAACAATTGTCAAAAAAGCCCCCAATAACGTCCCAACAAGTACAAAAACACGCAGAGAGATTGGAGTCGAGTCTACTCAACTAGAATTTTTATTAGGGAGACCAAAAAGAAGTTTCGGCTCTTGCGGTTTCAAATGACTTCTGGAGATATCCTGTTTGGGAAAGCAGTAGCGGACGGCTGAATAAATTTCAGTAGTCCCAATAATTCACTTTTGGTGGCGGATCCCCTTCCGGATCGTGAAGTGGATCAGGATCGGCAAACAGCTCTTTCATTTCCAATGTTGCCTGGATTTTATCAACACTGGTTTGCTCCTCGAGGTGCTGCAGACGCTTCTGAGCCCAAGCGAGCATGCGGCTGTAATCGTCCGGTATGTCTTTGTTTACGGGAACAGTCGCAATGGTGTCGCGCAAATCATCTGCCTCACGCCGCGCATCGGCAATCCATCGGAGATAGGCTAGTCGATCATCTTCTCGCTTCGTGCGCTGCTCTGCCATCTTCCTGCGAGATGCCATATGCGCCCGACGCTCAGCTTCTTGGCGACTTCGCTCATCGTGCTCCCTCTCGGCAACGTGATTAATGCGGAAGCTATCGACAATCTTATCAATGTGATCCTCTATCGACTTGGCATCGGTATCGATCCATTCCTTTTTAACGCCTTCTGCACGACCATAGATCCGTAGCTTGAACCGCCCAACATGCTTGTAGGTAAAACTCCTCCATTCAGACCTGGAAACGTTAGTCTCTCGTTTCCGTGGAGCTTCTATTTCGAAATCTACTGTCGTCCCATCCTTCGAAAATCCTAAGCGATTCCCACTCCCGTTTAACACGAAACCATAGGGTTTCAGTTGCAACGTGAGGCTGCCTAATATGATTCCAACTCGGGTAACGTCCTTCGGTGCGACCTTAATCCACCTCAACTGAATGAATCCGTCTCGGTCGACCTCGCATCTCCGTAGCTCTGAAATAAAGGCTTGGACTTCTTGTTGAAGCTTGCCAGATGTCGGTGTCGCTGGCCTGTCCCGCTCGACCAACTTCTCTGGTGCAGGCGCCTGCTTAATGGAAGCAGAGTTAGGTCCATCGTCCACGCCGCACGATAACCTTTGATTTTCAGCTTCTATTTCCCGTCTGGCTAAAGCCATGACCTCCAAGAGATATGGACTGGGCGTGCTTGATTGCCTGCCGCCGATGTGTACCGTATGAAGCGCTGTGTTCCCGACCTTTCGCAAAGGCGTTCGTTTGACGGCTTGTCCAGCGTTGATTTTAGCCCAATACCCCCTCGAAGGAACTGGAACGAGATGTCGCTGGCATGTTTTTGCCAAACCTCGGTCGGATAGGCCATATCTCTCGGCAAGCTTCTGCATAGGCGTGGACCACACCAATTCGTAGAGCTCCTCTCGGGCCATTGATCGCTTGAGTTCGTCCACACCTTCCTCCATGCCGAGTAGAAGGCCATAACATCCTCCTACCAGTCCCCTATGCCATATCGGAGTAGCAATTGTGATGGTGCAGTAAAACCGGAATGAAAAAAACGAATGATGGGGTGGCACCCGAACGAAGCGTTCAGACATTCACTTCCGGTTTCAGGTTTTGTAAGGTTCCGCACCTTTGCGAACCTTAGCCAATGCCAAGAATGTTTCTTCAATCCTTTTAGGCAGATAATGCGCCCTCACAACGCGGGGGCGGTTAATGAAGGGATTTATGATTGCAGCGATGGTTTTGCTTGCAGCGGGAGCTGCGGCGGCAACAAACACGCCGTGCAGCGGAAAGAAGGGCGGCATAGAACGATGCCAAGGCGATACATTCATTTGCATGGATGGATCGGTCAGCGCCAGCAAGAAGTCTTGCATCGCAACGATGGGTAGTCTCGGGGTACTTGGATCGACAGCCGTTGATATGGCGCCGACGAGTTCAAAGGACTGCTCGTGCAGAGACGGGGCATACTGCACCGGTCCCCGCGGGGGGCAATACTGCCTCAAAGAGGACGGCGGAAAAAGTTACCTTCGGAAGTAACCTGCCATCGTTTGGAGCCTTAGCATTTACCAGCATCCGCCCTCAAACTGAGGATGGAGCGCAGATGCGCGATCCTCGGCTATGCGGCAGCGGCCAAGGGAGCATCGGCCAGATGAAGCGAGATGAGCACTCCTGCCCTTTCTGCAAGAGGCACACCGCATTTCATGGCTTGAGCGCGTCGGCGGATATCGGCCAGATCCATTGCATCGAAATCCGACACCAGTGTCGGCCGGGGCAACAAGGCTTGATCCTCATGCAAGACGCGGGCGATTGCCTTCATCAGGTCGCCATACAGGCAGGCGGCATTCTGTTTCGTGCCGGTCATGAGATTGAAGACAAGGCGCAAGTGATCTGGCCCGTATGTGGTGCCGATCCATTTGACAGTGGCACGGCAGAAACATTCCCCCGGCCGGTTCGTCGCGCCGTTGTGCTCTTTTGGCGCCAGCAGCTTCACGCCACATTCTTGAGCAATCCTATGGGTGTTGAACGTGCTGCGCATCACAGGCCCTCACGCAGCCACAGGAAGCGCGACAGGAGCATCAAGCGTCTTCATCGCTGGAATGGTCGCTGGGCAGTTACCGCGCTCATGAGGGGCAGACAAACGACCGACGCGCACCGCCTCGGCATAGCCGTCGATGATATCGCCCAGGCGAAAGAACCCGGCCCGAGCCATGGAACGGATGAAGCCTTCATCAACCAGCTTTCGAAAGCCGCCCTTACTGATATGGATGACGCGCGCTGCGTCCTCGATCGACACGGCGAAGTCACGAATAGGCTTTCCACGAGAATATGCGACCATTCCAGATGCTCCAAATTTGAGATGAATTTCCTATCGGTGCAGGAATAATATCTCATCAGAGGATCGGTTCAAATAGGGGTCGCGTGCGCGTGCGCGCGTACTGGTCACTTTACGGCGCTGTTTCCCCTGCAAACCAACGTGATCCCCGTAGTTCGGCTCTGCGCTTCTATGGTCCACAAAGCGATACCGGCGGACTAGGTTTTATTAGGCTCGCTTTCGACCGCGTAGTGACTGGCCGCTGGTGTCGGCAGGCCAAACCTTCCGAGAGATACCGAAGTACCGCTCCCCAGATTTGGGGACTGGCAACGGGCTTGGATTTCAGCCGGTCAACGCAGATTTGCGCTCACCGAATTTGGGGAGCTCAGAGCGGCACGTAACCCTCGCACCAGCCCCAGCGAGATATTTTCACGCGGTATTGTACGGGAGGGGAAAATGCTGACGGACAGAGGATTTTGCGTTGCGGTTACGACAGCCGTGGCATTGATAGCTTTTGTTGTCTTCATGCGCTTCCTACCCGATTTCGTTGAATGGCAGGGCTGGAAATGGTGCAATCCGGACGAATGCAACGTCCAAACCTGGCTCGGTTCCTTGAGTGGATGGTTCGGGGGATTTGCCGCATTTATTACGATCCTCTTCATTATGCGGCAGCTGCGTGAACAGAAGCGGCAAACAGATTTCGCAATAGGCGATGCTATGCCAACACTTGACGCTATCGAGCATCTTCAGGACAATGCTGAGCTTGTGGTGAGGATCGTGAATTGGAATCGACGGGCAATTGTCGTGCGCCACATCAAGGTTGATGATCCGACAACCACAGTTATGCTGAACAGATTGACGATTAACGGAAAGGACAAGCCCGTTGCAACAATCAGCTTCTCAATTCAGCCGTTTGTTATTCCGGGCTGGGAAAATCGAAATGGCGCTCCTGCCCACGCGGAAATTAGATTGGCGGCAATCATTGAGGTCGAGAACAATTTGAACCTATCAAAGTCATGGCATGATCTCCCGCGAATCGTTGTTGACGTTCAGATGCTGGGAGATGCACACAAAGCGATTGTGCTAAAGGCCGATACAGGTCTGCTGCTGCGATAGAGGCTCGATAAGAGCCTTTTATTCCGCGGCATCGGCTACAGAATTCGCCTCAGCTTCGACAACCGCCTTGGTCTCCAGTACGAAATCGGAATGCTGCTTCAATTCCACCCGCACATTGTGTCCATAGGTTTCCAGAATAACCTTCACGCCTTCTCTGCGAACAAATTTAAAGGCAGGCACGAAATCCGAATCCCCAGTCACGACAATAACCGCCCTCACCATCTCTCGGATCGCGAGGCGCGCCATGTCCATGCCGATTCGCATGTCTACGCCTTTTTGGGACAGGTCGAGCGTAAAATCGCTATCCTGTAAGTCGCGCGCAGCCTTGATTAGCTGCTTTTGCGACCGTGGTTTTATCGTCCATTTCTGAGGAGATAGCGTAACTTCGCCCATGCGAAGCGCGAACTGAGGCTTCAAAATCAGTTGGTCAAACAAACTTTGCGACATGCGATATCGCTCGGTAAGCGCCAAATTGTAATCGGTCTTTGATACCGGGTACTGCAGCTTTTCTGACGAAGGCATCGCATCGTAGTAGTAGATGCGCAGAAGCTCATACCCATCCACTTGGGGAATCTTTTGAAGCTCAGCGCACGCATCAGCGATATCATCAGCCGTAGGATGCTGCCCAAGCTTGCCATAGAGTTTTTTTGTAAGGAAACCACCGTCCAAGAGTATCGCGTACAACGGCCGCTGCAATCTCTCCGCCCCCCGGTGGAAAAGACGGAGCCGACCAACTCCCTACGCTTTCGCGGGCCGCATCGCAGCTTGTCGGAATAGGTCGGCTCACTCGTCTATCTGGTAGCCGCTCTAGCAGCTTTGAGCATTCTATATGTGATTTGCGAATTAAGTGTAAAGACCCGGTCAATGCAATTTATTGAGATTGAATGATATGCGTTGATATCGCTTGATTAAACTTTCTCATCGCGTTTCGGTTCCCTCTCAGCGGCATCCGTCGGTTTGTTGAAGCTGACTATCGCTGAAAAATTCCATCTTCTTGTACGGCTTGAAATGCGCCCTGAATGTGGGACCGTCGCCGACAGTTACACCCACCACAATCAATTTCTCGGACGTTTCCTCTACCGCCAAGATACGATACGCCGTTTTATCAGCAAGGAAAGAGTTTTCCGAACGGGCAAACCTAACCTGATACTCGCGTCTCGGGTTTTCGCAAACCATCGTTTCAATTTCGCTTGCCAATGCGCTGGTTCCGATACCGGTAAAAAGCAAGAGGATAATGACGCGCATATCAAGCGCCCTTACCGTTCGGCTTCGCGCCTGCAAGTCCTGGCTGATCCTCATGCCGATCGACATCAATGCCAAGGCCCACAGGCTCAAACTCTGCGCGCTGCGACTTGAGGCGAATTCCGGGACCGCCGCGAACTAATTCCCCATCGTTCATGAAGATGATGCCGCCTTCTTCAAGGGCAGTCCGTATCGCACGCAAAGTTGACGCTTTCGGATCGGCTGAGTTGCGTTCGATGTTGTTGAGGCCGGTGGTGGAAATACCGGCAGACTTGGCAAGCTCGGCTTGCGTCAGCCCAAGCATGGCGCGGGCGCCTCGGATTTGTTCAGGTGTAATCATATGTCTTTTCTATATCGCGGTTGATTTTTTATCAAGTAGGGTTGACGTGATCTGCAATTAAGGTTAACACAACTACAGTTGATAATTTCTCAATTGGAGCTACCCAATGCCGAACACCCCCGTTCAGGCCACCGCCGAAGGCATGCCTAAATTCGGCCTGACTGCAATCATGTCGGATGCATGGGAGCGCTACCGCTACATCCGCCGCCAGTACTCCGCCAAGCAGATCGAGCGCGGCATTGTGGATGGCTCTTTCTCGGCCTGCCTCAAGACCGCATGGCGCGTTGCCAAGAAGAACCGCGAGGAAGCCCGTCAGGGCGCAAAGGTGGTCGCCGTGATGAAAACCCCAGCCGGTGAACGTCTCCGCGCTCTCCGCGCCGCTCTGGCCGAAACTGACACGCTTTCATTCCGCTACAGCGCCGCCGCTCGTCGCACCGCCATCAAATCCGAAATCAACGCACTGCTCGCCTGATTGGTGATGCCCGATCCTATGGAGGAACCTCGCATGTCCAAGACCAACACCACATCGGACCGCAATGCTGATCTGAATGCCATCGTGGGCGATATCGCCAACCTCAAACACCTGCTCGACAGCGCTTGCATGGCACTGGGCGAAATGGATTACGGCATTGGCCCGACCCGCAACCATGAACTGGACCGCGTAAGTGGTTTGATGGATGTGGCCCGCTCATTGTCGGAAGCGGTTGAGCAGAAGCTTGATGCGGTCTATCCGCACTTGGAAGCGGTAGCCGAAGCGTGTCCCGCCGTCGCGGCCCCGCGCAAGGGCATGCCGAATATGCCGTCAATGGATTTCACGGATTGGACCATCCTTGATTTTGAATTGGCCGTTGATGGCTGGATTCGCATGGAGCATGCGATTGGCAGTCTCATCAACCAGCCGAGGGCGAACGCAGGTCGCGATTACCACGCTGGTGCAGCGTTCTTCCGTGACTTCCAAGACGACTGGGCGGCCTTCCAGCTGGACAGCATCATCAAGCATCTTCGCTCGACCCGCTTCGATACCGTCGAGGACGAACAGCGCCGCGTCTGGCTCATCGTGCGCTTCGCCGCCGAATACCCGGATGAAATCGAGGACTTGCTTGTCTTCGCCACCAGCCAGCTACAGGCATCGAAATGAGGGAACGCATCGCGATATTGAAGCTGCGCCGCCAGTTTCTCGAAACATGGATTGAGCAGGCGATTGCCCTGCTCGACCAGATAGACGGCGATTGCGACCTTGAAGAAGGCGGCGACATGGAGCCTTCCGTACCAAGCACACCCCGGCTCATCATGGGCCGGGTTCACGATGACCTCGAGTTTGATACTTCGGATTTTGAACCGTACGGCGACGAGGGCGATTACAGCGCCGGCAGGCTGGCAGGAGGCCGCGGACTATGACCAAGGTTTTGATGTTCCCCGTTGATCGCTGCCGGAATGAAATTGACCGGATTGCGCGTAACCTGAACAGCCTCAACGGCGAGGCGGCCAATCGGTACTGGAAGCTGGAAATGCGCGTCCTGGCCGAGCGCTGGAAGGCTTGCGGCTTCTCGGATGATGAGATTGCCCACAAGGTCATACTGCTCACCACAGCCGTTCAATTGGCGCTGTGCGACATGTGGGGCGAAAGCTCGGTTGCTGCCGAGGACTGACATTCTCCGAACCACCCTGAGCACATCGGCCGCGGCACTGCTGCGTCGAATGATCAATAGCCCCTGTATGCCGACGCTAGGGCTTGGGCTTCGGGGCTGGCGTTGCTGTTGACTGCGCAGGCTTTTCAAGCAAGAGGGATTCGACCTTCTCGCCAAGTGCCCACCAAATGACAACTCCACAGACCGGTATCAAAACAATTGCGGCGGCGAGGAATCCGGCAATAAATCCGGCCTTCTTCTCTATGTCGGTGAGGCGGGTTTCAACGCCGGTAAGTCTCCCGTCCAGAGCTTTTTCTAAACGCTCTATCGAGGCAGTGAGCGATTGCGTCTGCTTTTCCATCGATTTATCGATTGTCGCGGACAAATCGTCGTGCTGCTTGCACAAATGCTCTACACGCACCTCAAGTTTGCCGTTTGACTGATGAATGTCGAAAAGCATCTGGTTCGAGTACGCAGGCATACTCGACGGACTAGGTGTGACATTCGGAAAATCATGCGGTGGTGAAACTTCGCCCCCTTGCCCGTGTTTCATGTTGCTTACCTAAGCCTCCGACTTCGTCTTAATCCAATCCCATATGTCTGTTGGGGCTCGGCCAAAGTATGAATCCATCTTGAAAACTATCGCAGCACCGTTATGCGGTTCGAGCAAACCCAGTCTAGTAGATAAGTCTCTCGCGGTTTCGTTAGCGGAGATCAGCCACTGACCTGGCTTCACCTCTAGATTATCGTCGCGGTAGTGCTCCTCGATAACGGGCCTAAGCCGGTCCGGCATGGAAGCGCTGAAAACTACGAAGATGCTCATATTCGGGTCTCTGATACAAAATGCGGAAGGATGTCAACGTATCTTACGAGGTCTTACTAATTCGTAAGAGGTTTCCGTCCCAACAAGTGGTGACGCCATTCGGTTGCGTCAACCTTGCATCAGGCTCGCACAATGATGCCGAAAACGTCAACCGACTTTAATCCAGTGCCCGCCAAACGCGCCGTAGGGATTACTGTTGGCGGAAATGACGGCAATCAATTGGCAAGCCTCACACAAAGAGGACGAACGTCGACAGAAACAGAATGGACAGGCTACATGCTGCGATACCGGGAATGCTCATCGTGTGCTTTCCTCCAATGCTGCGATGACGGCTTCAACGGACTGGGACGTCGGCCAGTTGCCCCGGCCAGCTTTCACAAAGCGGTGAAGCTCGCCAAGCCCTCAGTTCGCCGGCCGATCGGTCTTGATCGAATGCGCAACCATGGTCGTGTTGATCGTCTCCATGGCGCGGCCAATGTTCATGACGATCAGCGCCAGTTCGGAGGCTCGTGCGCTTCCGCCGTGCGGATCCTCGATATCCCCTCCCGCCTCGATGAAAGCGTTGGCAGAGATATGCTGCGCCACATCGAGCAGCGCCAGAGCGTCTTCCACGGTTTCACAGGGCAGTTCATTCATCCGGATCAGCACGGCATCGGCGTCAGCAAGTACGTCATGCCCTTCATCGCGGCGTTTCCTGAGCGCCTGGATATACAGGGCCGCGTCGGAGATGGATTGAATTTGGTTCACGTCTATGCTCATTCTGTCGGCCTCTCTTTCTGGAAGGCTGCCCGATGCTTCTCGACCGCATCATTCAAATCGCCTGCGTTCTGTTGCTCATCGGCGTGGTCTATGGCGTCGGTCAGGGCTTTCTGGCGGTAGCCGGGCTGTTTGATGGTCCCGGCTTCCCTGTCGGATTTATTTGTGGCGCGTTCCTTGTCCTCGCTATCTGGTTGATAAACGAGAAACTCGACCGCTCAGCGCGCCGGTAACAAACTCGTTCCGGTCAGCAATGCGCGGGTAATGGCTTCGGCTCGTCGGTTGGTTGCTGGAAGCGCCTCCCTTGTCCGCAGCGCCTCAAGGATTGCGCGGTTCCGTGAACTAAGCACCTCCGACATTCCGGATTCGAGCGCCTCTTTTCGACCAGACATGAGAGCGTTGAAAATCCGGTCACCGGCCTTGATAGCCATCGCCCTCGGCACCGCCGTAAGACCGCCAACAGCCGCTGCTTGGCGTATAAGGTCTGTATCGGCAGCCTGCCCCTCGCCAGCAGCGAGCGCGCGACGTGCGGTTTCACTGTTGCGCGTAACGGTGCTGTTGGTATCGGCAAAGACCCTTTCAGCTTCCAGCGCCTTGAACAGCTTCCCCGCCTTTTCTTCACCGAACAGCGTTGCCAACCGGGAACGGTTCCAATCGCCCTCCGTCTTGATGAGCTTGTTAAGCGCAGAAATATCGTTCGCATTGTTGCCGAGAATGCGATCCACCTCTGCGCGGGCACCTTGAGACATGCGGAATGGAACTGCAGAAGGGCCGATTTGCAGACCTTGAGGTTCCGCACCCGCCAACACCTCGGCGGCGAGCTCTGAAGGTCGCGGCGATGTGCGCTTGCTATCCAGAACGGTCTGCCCCCGCGCCAATGCTTCGCGCTGACGGGCCAACTCGGCATAGGAGGCATCCACAGCCTTGAGGTTCGGCACCGTGCGGGCCAACTCGTCATCGATCTGCGCGCGGGCTGTCTTCAGTGCCCGGATAACCTGCGGGTTCGCCTCCGATGACATCATGCCGTCTATCGCCTGACGGGTCTGAAAAAGGGTGCCGGGATTAGGATCGAGATTGCCAGGCGCGCCGTCGATATCCAGCATGGACCGCACACGCTGCACAGCTGTTTGAGCATCCCCCCGGAGATTGACCGCCTGAGCTTCGAGGCCTTCGGCAATCGGACGCGTATCCACCGCCTTTGCACCCCGGAATGCTTCGTCATACAGCGTGCCCAGATTCCGCTGATTCCCCTTAATGCCAGCCTCGACCTGAGAGGGAACCACGTTCGGGCCAAGGGTTTCATCAACCACTTGCCCGATGCGAGCGTTAGCGCCAGCCTGACGTTCCGCAAGCGCTTCCCTGATAACTGCTTGTCCGCGGCCGGGAGTCGCTGCGATGCCGCCGGCACGGCCCTGTAGACCGGGGCTGATGTCCATCAGCATTGCTTCGGGGCCAAGGTCATCAAGGGCGCTGCGCATAGCATTCGCGTCCAGACCATCACGGGCAGCAAGGTCGGCCAATCCCCTGACCACCTTCGGCGTTGTCCCGGCCGATGCTGCTGCCGATCGATTGATGAAGGCATTGCGGAACTTCTGAGCGCCAAGACCAATCAGCCTTCCGGCCGTAGGGCCCGCAAGTCCAGATGCCAAACCGAAACCAGCGCCCATAGCTGTTTTCTCGATATCACCCCCTGAGCGAACAGCAGCATCAGAACCGCCGAGCGCTGTACCGGAAAGTCCCGATGCAACGGTTCTGGCAGCCATACCGCCGCCGCCAGCACCGAAGGCAGCAGGAGCGGCGGCGATCAACGGCGCGGTACCGGCGACGGCACCTGCTACATTTGCACCTGTGGTGAGCCATGGATGGGCGTCCTGAGCATCCTGCGTGAGGCCCTGTGCGAGCTTCAGGTTCTCATCGTAGGTTCCGCCGTTGATGATTGTGGACGCAATTGCAGCGCCCCGCTGGCCCGCGCCAAGCAAGGCAGGACCGGCAACCGGTACGCCATCGGCAAACCCGGTCAATGTTGCCCCGATACCGCCGCTTGCGCCTTCCATTCGCTGCTGTTGGTCTTCTGCCGCAAGCAGGGCCTGCCCTTCCTCGAATGAAGGATGGCTGTTTGGCGATGGCGGCTGCTGGAACTTGGTCCACGGCCCCGTTTCGAACTGCTGGTATTTTGTCCATGGGCCCGCGCTGGGCTTGTGGTTGCGAACCGCATCAACCGTCACGCCCTCGCTGGCGATATAGCCGTCGATATCTTCGACAGGAGCGTTCATACCTGCCATCTTGGTGACGTTGCGCTTGATTTTGTCGAGGTCAGGCGACGACTGCGCCGACCGGCCTTTCTGGATTTCGGCAGCGAGAACCTTGGCTGCATCCGTGTCGCCTGCCTGATCGGCGTTGATGAGAGCCGTTTCCAGCTGCTTCATGCGCTCGGGCTGCTGCGCCTGCTGTGCGCCGGATGCGAAGATATCGGCGCCGCCATCGTCTCGGCGTGGCGCTTCCATGGGCGGAGCGGATTCCCACGAGTTGCCACTTGTTTGCTGTGATTGAGGCGCTGCTGGCTGTTGAGCCAGGTTGTGGAATTGCGCCAGTGCTTTTGGCTGGCTCTCGGCCTGCACGAGATGCTTGCGGCCATCTGGGCCCATGATTTCGAATGTCGGCATCAATAGAGCCCTCCATTGTTTCGTCCGGTGATGAATTGCCCCATCGCCCTTGTGAAGCCCGGCTTTGCGCCGTCTACCATCGATGCGGAAGGGCCGATGATCTGTTGCGCGAATAGACGCGCTGTTTGCTGGCGACGTTGCTCGCGAGCGTACATATTTTTGATTTCTCCGATTGGATCATGCGAAGCGTCGGCCGAAATCTGGATCGGAGTAGAACTTTGATCGGTGGCCACCGTCAGTCCTGCCGACCTAACGCCGCGGATGTCACCCCCAGCGGACTGCCCAGCCATAAGAGCCGCCAACAACCTTTCCGGGATTGGATCACCCTGCCCGGCGTTGTAAACCTTCAGCGCCTCTGTGAGCACGTGAGGCCCAGCTAGGAAATTACCTGCCACAGAGACGCCGCGGCCCAGGATGTGACCAGCAAAATATTCGCACTGCTCACCGGTATAGGCGGCGTTCTCGCCGGCGGCATTGATCAGATGGAACTGTCGTTGGCCGAAGGCGCCTTCTTGGCCGCCAAGAGCCTCGGTAATCTCGTCGGGTGACGCTCCCTTTTCAAGCATCGAAAGAATGGCGCTGCCGTAAGGCGTCGATACCAGACCTTGCGCGGCGACGGCACCAACGCCGGCCTTCACAAATGGAACGCGGTTCCCAGCCGACGCACCGCCGCTAGCAACCGCAATACCGAGCGCTCCAGTTTTTGGATCTCGGGCGACTATAGACCAAGTCAAATCACGCCCTCGCTGATATCGTTCGGATGGAATATGCCGGAGAACTGACGGCCCGAGCGCCTCATCTTTTCGGCTGCGCACTGCAAAACATATTCGTTTGCCGACATGCCGGCTCGATTAGCTGCGTCCAAAAGGTTTTCTTTGAAGCTGCCCGTTACCCGGCCGCCGCGAAGCATGATCGGTACTGTCGTTTCTCTCGGCTTGGAAGCGGTCTGCATTTCAGATGCCTTTCGCATGGTTGAAACTGCCCGCATTTTCTCACCGCAGATTCGGCGGGGGTAGTGACATCGTGTTGCAACTTTTGTCCGTCCTAGCGTTGCAATGATGACTTCATACACGCTGAGATAAGCAAATCGGGGTGTCTGCGCGAAATACGGTCCACGACCGCATTTACCGGCTTGGCAGCGGTGATCACTGATTCTCCCCTGGTGATCGAGGATCTAGCCATAAGAGATGGGACCATTAGTTACGAACTAAGTTCGTCTTCAAACTTGACCGTCACGAACTTAGTTCGTATAACGTCCTACCGGAGTAATTAAGCTTCGTTCGGACGTAGGAGTGGTCACAATGACCCCAGATGAACTGATCAATCTTAGAAAAACCTTGGGCCTTACACAAAGTGATTTGGCGGGCCGCCTCGGCCTAACTGTTCGTGGATACCAGAAACTCGAAGCCGGCGAGAGCGCTATCAAGGAAATCTACGCGAAAACGCTGTCCATGATAGCACGTCGCGGCGGCTCACCTTTTGTTCCATCAGCGGGCCCAGGGGGCTACGCGGTAGCAGCGTTTATGATAGCTAGAGCTAATATCTACGCGATGCTGGAAGCGAAACTGATGACTGGCGAGCAAGCCGTTAATTCGCTGGAGGCTTTTATTGATGACCTACCAGATGGAACTGAAGGCGGAGAAGCACGAGGATTGATGCAAGCAGTCATCAATTCGATCGCCCACCAATATTGCAAATGAAGCGCTGCATTT
Source organism: Agrobacterium sp. P15N1-A (assembly GCF_044626815.1). Lineage (NCBI taxonomy): Bacteria > Pseudomonadati > Pseudomonadota > Alphaproteobacteria > Hyphomicrobiales > Rhizobiaceae > Agrobacterium > Agrobacterium sp. P15N1-A. Next base: position 1,206,500 of record NZ_JBIUPF010000001.1, read on the forward strand.
ACATGCGCCGCGGTGGCGGGCGTCCCGTTCTTTCCACGGTGGAAACAACCCCAATGGGAGAAGTTGATTTCGCGCCACCGTGGCGCAAACTGGCCGTGCTGTACGGCGAGTGGAAAACTCCCAATGGTTTCAGCACCGACATGCATCGGGCGTCGAGCGTGCGTTCATCGGTCGCTCAGCGAGCATTACCCGATATGGTAAACTGTGCAGATTTGCATGTTTTCGAACCCGGAAATTCTGGGTTCCAACCGGACGTTAAACATACGGTTCATGCGAATCAGAGAGTCCGTCACTGTCATCGGATGACAGTGAGCATCGCGCGCGTACTTGGTCTGGAATGACGGCCGTTTGCTTACTATCGCTTACTTTTCCACCATTGGTGTAAAACTGTTTGGTTGCCGGAAATCCCGGCATCCACCCGGACGTAATACGTACGCTTGGTGCGGATGGGAGGTTTTCACCAGGTGAGAAATTCCCACTTGATGCAAACCCGGCCACCAGAACGCCAGTGTCGGAAAATCCGATAGAGAGCTTTACACCAATGGTGGAAACCTGACTGTGCGGCAGGTTATGTCAGGCCCAGCCTGTCGCTGTAGAACCGTACTGCAGGATCATCCCGGCGATTGCTTCGGAGAAGGTCTAGGGCAGCGTCGTCGCCGCATAGGCGCATCTCCAGCGCGAGAACAGACACCTGCAACGGGGAATGCCGCTCGGGCTGCCGGCCGATACCGTATTGCCTCGCCCAGCGACGAATAGTTCGCTCCGGCTGCTGGGCAAGGTGCGCCGCTTCCTTCGTGCTGATGATTTCTTCGGGGAGGATGGGCACCGGCTTCATGTCAGGCGTTGCCCTGGCTGGCGCCCATCGCCTCCGCGAGTTCAACCGAGCGGGTGAAGAACGCTTCTGCAAAGGCGGCACCGGCTATCTCTGATACTTCCGATCCATATGGAGCGATGATTTCAGCGCATTCCTTGAACGCGCACTCAACCATGAACTTCACCTCATCGAGCGACCACGGAAACGAGTATTCCAGAACCACACGCTCCGCGAGTTGCCTTCCAGCTTTGTCCATGGCTGCAAACACTGGCGCGGCGGTGGCCTCGAAACGAGCGATTTCAATTTCAATGTTTTCCATCACGCCGCCCCCTTCGGATCAGTCGGGTTTTCAATTTGCCGTCTCTTTTTTGCCCGCCGGTTGATTTCCTTCTGCACGGCCTCGCGGAAGGCAAGCACATGCCCGGATATCTCGGCGTCAGTGCATCCGTGTTTGGTCAGCCGTTTGCGGAGATTGTCCACGATGACGCGCCAATACCGAGCTCGAGCTTCCTGATTGGGCTGATCGAGGTATTTATCAGCGACGTGCCGCACCCTGCCAATCTGCGCCGGCAGCGGGAACACGATCAGCTTGAACGGCGGTGGCTCGGGGAGCTTCAGCTTTGTCATGCCACCTTCCGCTTCATAGGGATGACATACCCGCCTTTGGGACGCGGTACGTTGTAGATAGTTTCCATGACCGCCTTGTCGATCAAGGCCGGGACAAGATTGATAACGTTGCTTGGCTTCGCATCCGCCCATTCGAACAAACTCAGTTGCGTCATGCGCGTACCCTCTGGCTCAAATCCCAGTCCTCGATGTCAAATGGCGTGAGGTCTCCGTCCATCAACCTTTCGAGGCATCGCTTCAGTTCGGCAGTTGGGCATCCACGGCTGACGAGAAAAGACCGGCCTTCATCGATGGTCTTTGGTTTGGGAAACGGTTTCGTCATCGAGAGCGTCACGGTTTTATCGCCGTCGTTCGTATTGGCATGGCCGTGGCGCTCCCCTCGCGCGCGCGCAGCGTCATACTCAGACGGAGATGGAAGAGTCTGGCTCGATGTCAGCGATGAATTCGTAACCTGAGTTATTTGGGCTTTGGAAGGGAGGGGTTCACCATTTCGGTTATGAACGCCTGTGGTTGGGTCCGTTGTGTTATCCATAGACATGTCTGTAGTGGGACTTCCGGTCCACCCCATATCTGGTGTGGAAGTGGGACTTCCGGTCCACGACGGAATTGCGTTCATGAAAAGCCATTCTTCGAGAGCCGGATCTGTCGCGACATCGCGAGAATCTTTGGAATCGAAAGGAGCGTAACGGCGTCGGCGTTCATTAGCCTTTATTCTTCCACGCTCCCGGTCTTGTTCCGATATTGGTAGGCCCGTTGTGTGCCTGTTCGCTACTTCACCGCTGGCGAGTTCATCCAGCGCCCACTTTTCCGATAGGTAATAAACCTTCGCGTTGGCGGTGGCTTTATTGGGCGTTAGGCTCCGAATGCGAGCTTGGTGCCCTTTCGGAAGATGAGCGAAAGGGGCCGGATAGATTGCTCCAATCCTTTCGAGGTACGTCAGCAAGCCATGAACGTTTCGCACAGAGCAATCCAGAACATCGGCTATCTCAGCTTGGCTGGACCAGCACACCCTCATTGCCTGGTCGGCCTTGAAGGTGATGTAGGACAACAGGTCACGATGGATTTTGCGCTTGCGAAGCTCGGCGCAGGCAAACATCCCAGCCTGAAAAGTGGTTTTCCAATTGGGCTTCTTTTTCAATTCGCGGCGCTCCAATTAGACAAGGTTTTGCCGCTTACGCCGTTCCGGAGTTTCACATTCGCCATTTCCCGATCGGTGAGCCTAATCACGCCGTCGGCGCGGTCGAGCAGCACGCCGCCATCTGGGACTTCAGACAGCATAAGCATTGCGCAGCGATGGGTTTGAGAGATTGCTTCGAGCTTGTTCGCCACCGCATAAGAGCGCTGAACATCGTGCTCGATCCCTTCACCGAAGCAGCTTGAAAGGCTGTCGATGACGATCAGTGCAGGAGGCTTTCCAAAGACCGATTTGAACTCTATCGCATCCGACGCAATGATGCCGATTACATCGTTCGCTGATACGCCGGCACCCACTTCGGTGCTTCCAATTGAAAGGATCTCACTGTCGGGCTCAAACTCGACCATAGGGCCGACGAGACGATAGGCGTTATCCGTGATGTACAGTACCCCGCCTTCGTCGCCGCTGGTCGCTACGATGCGCGAAAGGGAGCAGGCAGCATGGCTCAGACCTGAGCCATGTTCACCGCAAAGGACATTCACGCCGACCGGCAGGAAACCGGGGATGAGCTCCCTACGGCGAGGCGGGCAGAAATCCAAGACGTTGTTGATCTGGGCGAGCGTTTTCAATGCGCACCCCCTGCCCGATACCGAACCGCCAGCGCGCAAGCCTGCGATGCCTGCACGGCGGTAAGCCCGAAGCGGGTTTTCACTTCCCGGATGACATCTTGCCGAGGCTCCTGCCCTGCAATCCACCGGGACGCAGCTGTCACCGCCTCGTCAACTTCCTTACGTTCTGTGGGTTTGTTCATGCGTGCACCTCTGGGAAAGAGGTTGCCGACAGTTCCACTACGCGCTCGATGAAGCCGACCCTTGCGCCATTCGTCATTTCGCAGACGAGATCCATTGTGAATTCGTCGTCATCGTCGCGGGAGATTTCAGAGAGAAACCAGTCCACCACAAGGTCAACCATCGCCACAAGCTTCTCTCGCGACCACGGCAGCGGTGACTGCAGGATTTCTACCTCGGCCTGCCGCGCGCCCTTAACCTTCGCCTTGCTGACCAGTTCGACCCTTCGGGCATCCAGTTCGATCTGCTTGAGTTCAGACGCCTTCACCCGCTCGGAAATCGCGGACATGGCTGCTTCCTGAAACTGAGGCTCGGTCAGGCAGAAGCGGTCTTTGATTTCGTTCAGGCTCGCCACTGTGGCATGCTCGAAATCCAGAGCCTTGAAAGCCTCAGTTGCCGCGTCTATGCGTTCGCTGCTCCTCATGCCGCTTCTCCCTGCTCGATCACCTCGACATTGATGCGCAGGACATACCGGGCATGATGGCCGGGGAATGGGCCGCCGTGCGGTTCGTGGATCGTCTCGACCAGCAAACCATAGCCGCGCAGCCGATGGACGTAGTGTGACCATCTGGGGCCAGGTGCATTGAATGGCGTGCATCCAGTCTCGCCGGCTTCCAGCAGTTTGCGCATCGCCCACGCTTCACGTCCGCGCAGATGCAGGACGCGGTTTTCTTCACCAAATCGGATTGAGAGCTTTACCGTCATCGACGTGCCTTTCGCTTTCGCGGATCGGGCAGCCGACACACTGGACAGCAGCGCTCAAGGCCACTATCTTCAAGGCGTTCCGATCCAGAGAATTGAGACGTTCGACCCGGTGGGCGTGTGCAAGCGCCGCCGGGTTACTGATGAGGGACATCAGGCAGCCCTCTGGGCCTTTGCCGCTTCGATTACGGCGCTGATGTCCGACTGCTGCCAGCGAGACAGCGAGCCAATCTTCAATGGTCGGGGAATAGTGCCGTCTTTAACGCGCCGCCATACAGTCGGCACGCTGACGCGCAGCTGGGCGGCCACTTCCTTGTCACGAAGCAAGGTGTCGGCCGATCCTGTTTCAGTCTGTGTGATCCTCATTTCATCGCCTCGATATCGGTTGATATGAGGTGATTGTTCATGAACGGATCAGGAACAAATAGTCTGCACGATTTAAAAAACCTATTCGAATAGGCGCTATGAATTCCTCTTTCGTGGACCGGGAGAGGATAAAGCACTGTTTTTCTTAACCGCGTCTGACCACGCCTTTTCGCACTGCCGATCAGAAATTTCGTATTCAGCGCACACCAAGGATTTGATTTCCCGCTTAGTAATGCCGGGTGTGTCCCTTGCGATCCTCAGAATCGCATTAACCGGGCTGTCCTTGACGCTTCTTAAGGGGGCCTCTCTGGGCCTTGAGGTAAGCTCCTTAAGCCACTCGGACGGAGCCATGATGGTACAGCCATCAAATGGCATAAGCGGCCTCAATGCCGACAGGTCAACAACATCTGATTCCAGTTGGCTCAGGGTTCTTCGATCTACGATGCGCTCTATGCCGGCCATCGAAAGCAGCCTGACGCTGTCTCTTAGCCCCCTGAACCCTTCCTCAAAGCACCTGATCGAGCCAAGGTCCAGTGTGCTCGTTTTCCAGTTCACGATAGGTGCTGTCCTGTGGAAATTTTGAAACGATAGCTTCCGGGGAATGAAACATTGTGAGGCCAAGAACAATTCGACCCAATAGTCATTCGTCAACGCTTCCAGAAATGCATCAACATTCTGGGTTCCATCAAGTCTCTGACCATACTTGGCTACAAGCGCTAGTTCAAAATCGTGGCTGAAGGTGATGCGAGGATCGAGGGCGGCAACCGAGATATCCATCAATACGCCGTCCGGCCGTAGTACCTTGGGCTTTTTTCCAGCATCGTGATACTTTGCGGAAAATAGCTCGTAAACCGCAAGCTGCGCCGCTATTTCGCAATTCCAGTCTGCAAACGGAAACTGCGGGCGAGGTTCCTCTTTTTTCTGGGCATCCTCAATTCGTTTCCATCTTTCTTCGCGGACGGGCGTGGAAAAAACGCTCTTTGCGGCCCTCCAAAAAACATTGATCGGCTCGTAGCCTTCAACGCAAATCATCACACACCTTTTACCAGTTGAAGCACCTGGCCATTCCGCCCGGTGACGTGTTTCGCCCAGCGCTGCAAAAGCTTGCGCCGTTGTTCCAGAAAGTCAGTCCGTCGATATGCGCGCTCAACCTTGCCGCCGACGATATGGCCCAGCGTCGTTTCAGCCACATCATGCGGCGTGTCCGTTGCCTCTGCGATCCAGTCTCGAAGCGACGAGCGGAAACCGTGTGGGCGATAGGGCATCTCCGCGCGCTCCATGTGCCTCGACATCGTAGCGTCGGAAATCACGCCCTTCTTGATGCTGGGAAACAGGAAGCCATCCCGAGATATCGGCATGGCGGCATTGATGATTTCGAGCGCTTCAGGAGTAAGAGGCACGCGGAAATCTGGCGTCTTGCCCTTTCGCCCTTTCATGTCTTCGCCGGGGATCGTCCACACGTCCCCGTCGATCTGGTCGATATGAAGGAAGCGCAACGGCCGGGATCGAACACCGGTAAGGATCAGCAGGCGAAGTGCGAGATGAGTTATCGAGCCTTCGGACAGGCCTTGATAGAACGCCGGCACCTCAGCCCACGGCATGGCCGGGATGTTGGTTGCTTCATGTCGCTGTTGCCCTAGCAGGGCTCTCGCCTTGTCTGTTGCCTGAATATCAACATCCAATCCCAAGGCAGCGGCATGACGAAAGCATATGGCGAGGCGGTTGAGAGCCTTACGAGCCGTCTCTGCCTTGGAATGCCATATAGGGGAAAGCGTGTCGCGGATCATGGTTTGATCCACCTCAGCGACCGGCACCTTGCCGAGCTTCGGAATGACGTGCAGTTCAAGCGGGCTATACCATCGGCCAGCCTTGCCGTCGCCCTTGAGTTCGGCCTTGCGGCTCTCATAGGCATCTTCCGCAATGTCTTTGAGCAAATGGAGGCGTTTGGCCGATTCCCGCTTCGAGCGTTCCCGTTCTTTGATAGGGTCTCGACCAGCGCGAACAACAGCCCGCCAGCGTTCCGCCTCTTCCCTCGCCTCTTTCAATGAAACGTCAGATATCGCACCCAAGCCCATTTCACGGCGGCGGCCATGGACCGTGATCCTGAGCACCCATTGCCCGCCGCCATCCTCACGCTTGAAAAGCCATAGGCCTCCGCCATCGGAATACTTCCCGGCTTGGGAGTGCTTCACCGAAGCGGCAGACAATTTGTTGAGGGAGCGCACCATTTATCAATCCACCTTCCAATCCACCTTTTGTTTTGAGGATCGGTGATAACGATTGATAATGCATGATGGTGAACGAAACAAGAATAAAGGCTGATTACCGGGGTATTTGATAACCGATGATCATCAACGATAATCGATGACATTGCAGTTCAATGCCCGTAAGCGGCACCATTTTTCTCCCAGACTATTATCTGAATAGACACGCGCTGTCAGGACCAGCCCGAGTCATATGGCCGGCCGTGCAGACCGGCGAGATAAAAGCGCCGCGATTAACGAACAATCACGCCGTACTGACCGTAATACGGTGGGCGCGGGCGGTGGCGATAGTCACCGCGCGAGTCCCTGCGATCCCGCCACTCTCTGTGTTGCCGCCAGTTCCGGCGGTCATAGTCGCGGTAATATCTGTCTCGATCATAAGCCCGATAATAGACGCCGGACGAATAATATCCGCCCGTGCGGTAACCGCCATCGTCAACGCATCCGCTCAGGATGCCGACCGACAAGAGGCAGATTGCTGCGGTTAGAATCTTCATTAACTCATCTCCCAATAACGGACCTCAACGTCTGTCCGTGTCCTCGGTTCCGTTAGGAAGAGTGATGCGGCAGGCCTGAACGAGGGCTGAATGACCGGTCGCTCTGACCTGATGCGTCATACGGGAGTGGGTTCATCAGAATTGGCGGCTTCCGGCTGCCGGCTACACCGATGGAAGGAAGGTATTCGTCGTCACGCTGAAACCAACCGGGCTCCACTCACGTTGATTGTCTAGTTTTGGTTAACTTGAAAGCTCTCACCGTGGACGTCATTCGTATTCTGATCGCCATCATTCTCCCGCCCGTCGGTGTGTTTCTTCAGGTCGGACTCGGCCTGCATTTCTGGCTGAATATTCTCCTGACGCTGTGCGGTTATGTTCCCGGCATCATCCACGCCATCTGGGTGATCCTGCGCAGGTGACATTCGCCTTTTATCAACGATGAAGCGTCCGCAACATTTTAGTACGTGATTAAATTCTCATTGGCTGCTGGAACCTCGTCTTCTCCCTCACGTTATGGTGATGACACCAGCCAAGGAGAAAATCATGAATCAGATCATCTACATCGTCGGCCTCGTCGTCATCGTCCTGGCGATCCTGTCGTTTTTCGGCTTCCGCTGATCCCCGTTGTCAATTCGATCGCTTGCGCATATCCTAAGCAGCAGTGACACACGACTGCGTTCATGGGTTGCTTCGCTGTCGGGTGTATTTCGGGATCGCGTTGCTCTGGGAGGTGCACGATGAAGAACGAGAGATGGACAGAACCTGTCGAGGTCAATCTCGAGGCGAATGGCAAGAGTGTCATCGCCGGCCCCTTCGAAGCTTTGACATTATTGACCGAAGGCTGGCCCAAAATTGGCGGATTGAGCTTCGTGAGAGCGAGAAGCGCCTGCCGCGCCGCCCTTGACGGACGTAAATCGCCCGAGGAAGCACGAAAGTGCTTCACAGACGCGGTTTCCGAGATGCAGAAAAACCCGCATTGACGCCCCCAAAAGAAAACGGCTCCTGAAAAGGAGCCGTTCTTTTATTTGCCACGCTTTCGGTGATCAAACAGCCGGAAGCGCTTTTTTCCTGGGCCTTACATCCAATAGGGTGCGACGCCGTAATAATCATAGACCTTGCGGTCCTTGGCGTTCAGCAGGTCGTCATCATCCAGATTGGCGAAGTGCGGCGCGTTTTCGATCTCTTCCTTGGTGAGATCGATGCGGTAGCCGTCGAGTTCTTCGTCGTAGTGCAGCTTTTCCCAAGGCAGCGGATAATAGTCGTCACCGATGCCGAGGAAGCCGCCAAAGCTCAACACCGCATAGGCCACGCGCCCGCCGCGCTTTTCCAGGATGATGCGCTGGATCGAGCCGATATGCTTGCTGTCGGCGCCGTAAACACGGGTGCCTTCCACCTTGTCGCTGGCGATCAGGCTCGGCGTATCCTTGACATATGGGTCCTGTCCGGCGCGGGGTTCCTGATGCATCATGTGCCTTTCCTCCTTGATTTTCCTCGTTTGTGTCACGTCTGGTAAACCCCTCGACGGACAATTCGTTCCGCGGCGTTTCAGGCGCCGCGGCGGGAATTTTTTTGAAGCAGAATGGAACGAAAAGGCGCCTTTATTGGCGGATTTTCTGCCAGACAGAGGGAGAAACACCGACCATCTTGCGAAAGACGCGGGAGAAATGCGCCTGATCCGAAAAACCGGCGGCAATGGCGATGTCGGTCAGCGCCATGTCGGTCCGCATCATCAGTTCCTTGACGCGATCGATGCGCGCCTGCATCTGCCATTGGTGCGGCGGCACGCCGGTTGAGGCCTTGAAGGCATGGCTGAAATGCGATTGCGACAGGTTGGTGAGTTCCGCAAGTTCCTCCAGCCGGATCGACCGCAGGCAATGTTCGCGAATGTAATCCGTGGCCGCCCTCAACTGCCAGGCGGCGAGCTTGCTGCGTTTTTTGACCGGCTCCCGCTTCACTTTCAGGAAATCCGTCAATAGCGCCAGCACGAGGCTTTCGCCATAAAGGTCATGCAGCGGATCGGGATTATCGCATTCGGCGGCAATCAGTCGCGCCAGCGCCAGCAGGCGCTCATCCTCGAACATCAGATGCGGATCGAGCAGGCTGTGCGGGTCGAAGCCCTGCACCAGGCGGGCACCCAGCAATCCCGCATCGAAATGCAGATCGAGATGGCGCACGAAGGAGACGTTGCTCAGTTCGGCATGCACATCCAGATCGGCGGGCACGAAGGAAATACGGTTCGCCTTGGACGAGCCGTAATTATCGCGACGGCAACGGTTCATCATGAACCGGCCGTCATCCGTCCCGTCCATATCCAGCAGGAAAACAAAGCGCGGATCCTTGCCGACATAACGGCCGCCCGCCTTCGGGGCGCAACGCACATCCCAGAGATCGGCGACGATGCCGTTCCACACACGCGAGCGCGGGCCGCCGATGACGGCAAAGCCCTCAATCTCATTTTCCATCCGCACGCGGAAAGCCATGGCCTCTCGATCCCGCAGGGCGCCATGGCGCCACTATAAACATGATAAATCTATTCATGTTTATAGTGGCAAACTGCTTTCCCCGCAACCGCCAGCCTTCGGCCAGGCCTCACCACTTCTTGGAAAGCTTGAAGGTGATGGTGCGGCTATCGCCCCAGCCGCAGACGGAGACGCCGGCGCAGCTCTTCACATATTCCTTGTCGAAGACATTGGCGACGTTGATCGATGCGGTCCAGTCGTTCTTCTCGTAGCGGATTGCGGCGTCGAAGACGGCGGCATCCGGAACGCGCAGCGTATTTGCCTCATCCGCCCAGGATTTGCCCTGATACCGTACGCCGCCGCCGAGGCTCAGGCCTTCCAGCGCGTCTGTGGTGAAGGCATAGTCCAGCCACAGCGAGGCGGTGTGGGCGGGCACGATCCATGGCGATTTCCCGATAAGGTTAGGATTGGCATCGCGGGTAATCTCGAGATCCGTATAGGAATAGGAGGCGAGCGCCTTCCAGTTGTCGGTGAGATTGGCCTTGGCCTCCAGCTCGAAGCCGGTGGATTCCACCTGCCCGAACTGACCGCTCGTGGTCACACCACCGGCCGTATAGGAAACGATGGCATTGTCCTTGACCAGCTTGAAGACGGAGGCCGTGATGCTGCCGTCGAAGAGGGTCGGCTCATATTTGATGCCGGCCTCGAACTGGTGTCCCTCTTCCGGCGAAGCGGGAGTGCCATCCGCAAGCGTATCGATGAGCGGATTGAAGAAAGTGGCCGCCGATACATAGGGTGTCAGCCCATTGTCGAATTCATAGGCGAGACCGGCGCGGCCGCTCAGCGCATCGTCATTCGAGCGGCGGGAGAGGCCGGCAGGGAGCCTATTGTTCAGTTCCGTATCCACATAGTCGTAACGGCCATTCAGCGTGACCAGCCAGCCATCACCGAAACGCAGTTGGTCCTGCGCGTAGATGCCGATCTGCTGCTGGGTCACGATATTGTCGGCATAAACGAAATTCGTTCCCTGCGTCGAGCCATAGACCGGGTTGAGCGCACCGATTGCATTCGATCCGCAGCAGGCCTGCACCTGGTCCAGCCGGTAATATTTATAGTCGAGACCGAAGAGCAGCGAGTGATTGACCGCGCCGGTATCGAACTGGCCTTCGACCCGGTTATCGACGCCGAAACTGTCGACTTTCGACACGCCATCGTAACCGAAGCGGGTCAGCATATAGTCGTTGGTGGTGGCATCGAGGATCGGCTGGCCGTTTGCATCTGTATTGGCCCAACCGCCGGCATAGGGGCCGGTCTCGTGCTTGTAGAGGTGGCCATAACGGGCGTTCTGGCTGATCTTCCAGCCATTGTCGAATTCATGACTGACCTCGTAACCCACCATGGACTGGTAGACGCGGCCATTGTCGATATCCGGCTCGCCATAAAACGCCTTGCGGTCGAGCTTGCCGAAGGGCGCGTCTACCACTGTGCCGACATAAGGCAGGAAGCCGTTGCCGATATGAACCTGATCGAGCGCCGAGAAATAGCCGTAGAGCGTCGCGCTTGTCTGCGCGTCCGGCTCGAAGGTGATCTGCGGCATGATGAAGCCGCGTAAATCCTCGGAATAATCGGTGTAATTGTCGCCGCCGGAGACCTTGCCGGTGACGCGGTATTTCCACACCCCTTCACCATCCACCTTGTCGCCGAGATCGAAACCGAAGAAGGCATTGCCGAAATTATTGATGCCGATTTCCGTTTCGCGCACCGGCTCATCCTGCGTGCGCTTGCGGACCATCTGCACGATACCGCCGGGATTGGCGCCGCCATAAAGCACCGAGGCCGGACCTTTCAGAATTTCCACACGCTCCAGACCGTAGGCATCCATCTGGAAACCGCCGAAACCGTAGCTGAACAGGTTCAGACCATCCAGAAACACGCCGGTCTGGGTGGCCTGAAAACCGCGAATATAAATCCAGTCCGTATCCGGGTCCGTGCCGAAGGGCTCCGCCGTCACACCGGGGGTGTAACGCAGCACCTCGTCGATTTTCGTCACTGCGCCGCGGTCATCCATTTCCTGGCGGCCGACGACCGACACGGATTGCGGAATATCCCTGGTTTCCGTCTCGGTTTTCGAACCCGTCGCGCTCTTCTTCGCAACATAACCCCGGACCGGACCTGTGGTGTTTTCCACACCCTGCCCTTCAACGGTAATCTGCTGCAGAACGGTCGTGCCTTGCGCGTGGCCCATCGCTGGCGCCAGCAAAACAACGGCGGCCGTGCCCAAAGCCAGACGGCTCAAAAACATCCCATGCAAATTTTTCAAGATATGCCCCGAAACAGATCGCGGCCGATGTCCATATCCGACAGGCCGCGGCACCTCAATTAAGCTGAGTATTTACATCAGGATTAAGGCAGGATGCTTGTCGTTTTCTGGCGGGATTTGAAGCTTATTGGCCTCTCGCACAGTTTTACGCCCGTCATTTATCGGACAGGGCTCCGATATCAGCCCTTGCGCCGGCCGATCCTTGCAAGCTGCATGACCGGAAGCATGCCGATGACGACGATTGCCAGCGCTGCGATTGCCGCTTCCTCATAGGTGCCGCGCGCCGCTTCGCCATAAAGATGGGTAGCGAAGGTTTCGAAATTCAGCGGCCTCAACAAAAGCGTGGCGGGAAGCTCCTTGACGCAATCGACGAAGATCAGCAGCGCCGCTGCCGCAAGCGACGCCCTGGAAAGCGGCAGATGAATCTGGCGGAATGTCTGCGTCGCGGATCGCCCGAGCGTTCGCGAAGCGTGATCGAAGGATTGCGGTATGCGGCTGAGGCCGGCATCCACACCGCCCGCCGCAATGGTGAGGAAACGCGCCGAATAGGCATAGATCAGCGCCGCGCCGCTGCCGATGAAAATGAGGCCGGTAGAGATGCCGAACCAGTCACGCATGGTCTGGTCGACAAACCGGTCGAAGCCGCCAAGCGCGATCAGCACGCCGATGGCGATGACCGTGCCGGGGGCCGCATAACCGACCGTCGAAAGCCGGTAGGACCAGAGCGATAGACGTCCCGGTGCAAGGCGCATGGCGTAAGCAACCGCAAGGCCGAGGATAAGGGTGATAACCGTCGCCAGCCCGGCAAAGACGATCGTGTTCAGAGCCTCATCGGCAAAACGGGCGGAGAGGCCGCTGAAACGGAACCGTTTCCATGCCTCGATGACGAGATAGCTGGCCGGCACCACAAAGCCGATCAGGACCGGCAAACCGCCGAGCACGAAGGCGAACCAGCCCTTCAGGCCGTTAAGCCGTAGCGGCTCCAGTTCCCTGCTTTTCTGCGCCGAAACGGCATAACGCTGCTTGCGTCGCGCCCAGCGCTCGAGCGCCACGAGAGCGACAACGATGAACAGCATGGAGAGCGCAATCTGCGCCGCACCCGGCAGGTCGGATTTCGTGACCCAGGTGGTGTAGACGGAAACGGTGAGCGTGCGGACGCCGAGGAATTCCGATGCGCCTATATCATTCAGCGCTTCCATCAGGGCAAGGCTGATGCCGACCGCAATCGCCGGGCGCGCCAGCGGCACCGCCACCTTGAAGAATGCCGCGCGTCTGGAAACGCCAAGCGTGCGTGCCGCTTCCAGCAGGTTGCCCGCCTGCGTCAGGAACATGGCGCGCACGGGAATATAGACATAGGGAAACAGCACGAAGCCGAGAAGGACGATGCAGCCCGTCATGGACCTTATGTCCGGCAGACGAAATTCGCGCGGGCTGGAATAACCGAGCAGCCAGCGGATCGCGCCCTGCACCGGTCCGATGGGATGCAGAATATCCAGATAGGCGTAAGCGACGATATAGGTAGGCATGGCCAGCGGCAGCAGCAGCGCCCATTCCAATATTTTGCGGCCGGGAAAATCATAGGCGGTGACCAGCCAGGCGGCATAGGTTCCGACGACACCGGCCAGTAGCCCGACCCCGGCGAGAAGGATCGCCGTATCCGGAAGCGCCGTCCAGAGCACGGTCGAGCCTAGATGCGCCCACAGGCCTTCAGAACCCTGCAAGGCCTGCGATACAAGCGCCAGAACCGGCACCATGGCGCCACAGACCGCCAGCACGGAGAGGCACAGCCACCAGAAGGAGGATGAAAACCTGGCTCGGGCACGAGGTGTCAATGGCTGGATGGCGTCTGGATTCATGTGCTTCTGGAAAATACGCGGAAAGGCGCCCGCGGATGCGAACGCCTTCCACCATGTTATCGCTGATTGGCCTTTACTTGTCGAAACCGACCTTGTCGACCAGCTCGCTCGCCTGCTTGCGATGCGAGACGATTTCCGTCAGCGGCTTGTTATCGATCTTCAGCGTGCCGAAAGAAGCGATGATCTCGTTGAGAGCAGCACCCTGCTTGACCGGATATTCGTAGTTGGCTTCAGCATAGATCTTCTGGGCTTCGTCGGAGACGAGATATTCCAGCAGCTTGACGGCTTCCGCCTTGTTCGGAGCGTTCTTGGCCACAGCCGCGCCGCTGATATTGACCTGCGTGCCGCCATTCTTGAAGGTCGGCAGAACCACCTTGATGGCGTCGCCCCACTTCACCTGCTCCTCGCCGCCCTTGCCCGAGCGCATCAGGCCGACATAATAGGAGTTGGCGATGCCGATATCGCAAATGCCGCCGAGGATGTCCTTGGCGACATCGCGGTCGCCGCCGCCTGCCTTGCGGGCCAGGTTTTCCTTGACGCCGGCAAGCCACTTCTCGGTGTCCGCAGCGCCGTAATGGGCGATGTAGTCGGCAAAGAGCGCCGTGTTATAGGGATGCTGGCCGGCGCGAATGCAGACCTTGCCCTTCCACTTCGCATCCGCCAGATCTTCATAGTTGAAGGAAGCGAGATCGACATCCTTCGCCGCATAAAGAACGCGGGCGCGCATGGAGAGCGCGAACCAATGGCCCTTGGCGTCGCGAAGTTCAGCCGGGATAGCCTTGGTCAGGGTTTCGGATTCGACCGCCTGGGTGACGCCCTTTTCAGCGAGATCGACGAGGTTGCCGGCATCCACCGTCATCAGAACGTCGGCAGGCGAGCTTGCGCCCTCGCTCAGAACGCGCTCGGCAAGACCGTCCTTCAGAAACACGGTGTTGACCTTGACGCCGCTCGAGGCGGTGAAGGAGTCCAGCAGCGGCTGGATCAGGCCCGGTTCGCGGGTGGTGTAGATGTTGAGCTCCGCGGCGCCGGCCGTTCCGGCCGCAAAGGCAACCGTGCTGGCAAGCAGGGCAAATCTGGTAAATTTCGTCATGTTTAGTCTCCCTCTCCGATAGCGGCATATAGAGGGAGCAGACATCATACATGATGACCCAAATCAAGTTTTATTTCTCTGTTTTTCAGGCGGATTCGATCACCAAGAGTTGAAAAATGGAGCGGAAATAAACATGCAAATCCGCTCACTCAACTTGCAGTAAATATCAGCACTCCCTTGGGATCGATACCGAAGCGCACGGCCGTCGTCCGGGCGGGTGTGCGCTGCATCGTCCTGACACGCAGATCGGCCGACAATCCGGGTACGGCTATGCCAAGCTGCTCGATCTCCCCGAGGAAGACACGGCTCGATATTTCGCCGGCAATTCCTTCTTTCGCGGCGCCGTCCTCGATGATCGAAATCGCATTTGGGCGAACATAGGCGACGGCGGCGAGGCCGTCAGGCAGATCGGACGCATCGCCCAGAAGCCCGAGCGGCGTTTCGACGCGGCCCTGTCTCACCCGGCCTTCGATCTTGTTGAAGGCGCAGAAAAAATCGGCGGCATAACGGGTTTTGGGATGATCGTGGATTTCGTAACCCGTGCCGCTCTGCACGATGCGCCCGCGCTGCATCAGAACCACACGGTCGCCTGCGGAAAGCGCCTCTTCCGGATCATGGGTAACCATGATCGCTGTCGTGCCCAGTTGCCGCAACAGGCCGAGCGTTTCCTCACGCACGCTGTCGCGCAATCCCCTGTCCAGATTGGAAAAGGGCTCGTCCATCAGAAGCAGGCCGGGCTGTGGGGCAAGTGCGCGGGCAAGCGCCACACGCTGCTGCTCGCCGCCCGAAAGCGTATGCGGATAACGTTTCGCCAATTCCTGCAGGTGAACATGTTCGATCATCTCTGCGGCGCGGCGGCGGGCTTCCACCTTCGGCAAAGACCGAAGACCGAACATGACATTCTGCTCGACGGTCAGATGCGGAAACAGTGCATAATCCTGAAAGACAAAACCGATATTGCGCTTTTCCGGCTCGACGAAAACAGCGGGACCGGCAACGACAGCGCCGTTCAGGGAAACGCTGCCATGGTCCGGTGTCTCGACGCCCGCGACGATGCGCAGCAGGGTCGATTTTCCACAGCCGGAGCGTCCCACCAGACAAATGATTTCGCCGCGTTCGACGGAAAGATCGATATCGGACAGCACTTCCGTATCGCCGAATCTCTTCCCGACCGATTTCAGTTCAAGCGCTGCCCTGCCTGCCATTTCCAATCCTGCCCTGCTTTGCGAATTATGTTGATCGCTCAAATCAGGATTAAAGTCAAAAAAGCCGGGAAAAATGCTTTTGCCTTCACGAGTTGGCGAGATGTGCGGCAGCAATATTGACGTTTACGTTAGAGTTAAATAGGTTTCGCCGACGAGATGGACGTCGAGGGATTACGCGTCTATCATTCGTCACCGGGGAGCGAGAGGAGCGGTCGATCCGGTGACGCCACATGGGGTTCCCTCAAACCGGCCGATTGGGCCGGCTGAATGCGGGAGCTTCGTGAACATCAGGCAGCCGAAAGCGCCCTTCACGCGTTTCAAAAAATGCGCGGCGCGACAAAGACTCTGGGAGGAGAAGCATGAGTGAACTGTCCCTGGGACACCCGGAAAACGTCAGCGCAGAGAAGCGCTGGCTGGCATCCTATCCGCCGGGCGTACCTTCCGAAATCCCCGCATCCGCCCATGCCTCCCTTGTCGAACTTCTCGAAAAGAGCTGTGCGCAATTTGCCGACCGCAAGGCCTTTTCCAGCATGGGAAAGTCCCTGACCTATCGGGAACTGGACGCTGAAACCCGCGCGGTCGCTGCCTGGCTGCAATCCAGAGGGCTGGAAAAAGGCGACCGGGTTGCCGTGATGATGCCGAATATCCTGCAAAATCCCGTCGCCGTATACGGGATCCTGCGAGCGGGCATGATCGTGGTCAACGTCAATCCGCTCTATACCCCGCGCGAACTGGAACATCAGCTCAAGGATTCCGGCGCAAAGGCGATCTTCGTTCTGGAAAACTTCGCCCATGTGGCCCAGCAGGCGGTACCGAAAACAGCGGTGCGGCATGTGGTCGTCGCGGCGATGGGCGATCTCCTCGGCCTGAAGGGACATATCGTCAATCTGGTGGTTCGCAAGGTCAAGAAACTGGTGCCCGCCTACACCATTCCCGGTTCCATCAGCTTCAAGGCCATGCTGAAGGAAGGTCAGGGATTTTCGCTGAAGCCGGTCAGCCTCACGGCACAGGACATCGCCTTCCTGCAATATACCGGCGGCACGACGGGCGTATCCAAGGGTGCGGTTCTCACCCACGCCAATCTTCTGGCCAACAAGCTTCAGATCAGCCTGTGGCTGGACGCGGCCTTCAATGGCAAAAAAGACCGCCCGGAGGTTCTCAACTTCATCTGCGCGCTGCCGCTCTGCCACATCTTCGCCTTGACGGTGAATTCGCTGATGGGCATTGCGCTCGGCGGTCATAATCTGCTGATCGCCAATCCGCGCGACATTCCCGGCTTCGTGAAGGAACTGGCGCATTATCAGCCGCATGTCTTCCCAGGTATCAACACGCTTTTCAACGCGATGATGAACAACGAGGATTTCCGCAAGCTTGATCTGTCGTCGCTTATTCTGGTTCTCGGCGGCGGCATGGCGGTGCAAAGGCCCGTTGCGGAGCGCTGGCTTTCCATCGTCGGTTGCCCGATTGCCGAAGGCTACGGTCTCTCCGAGACATCCCCGGTCGCCACCGTCAACCGCCTCGATTCCACGGAATTCAGCGGCACCATCGGCCTGCCCATCTCCTCGACGGAAATCGATATTCGCGACGAGGACGGCAACAGCCTGCCGACAGGCGAAGTCGGCGAGATCTGCATTCGCGGGCCGCAGGTCATGGCCGGCTATTGGCAGCGGCCGGATGAAACCGCAAAAGCCATGACCGCCGACGGCTTCTTCCGTTCCGGCGACATGGGTTTCATGGACGAGCGCGGTTACACCAAGATCGTCGACCGCAAGAAGGACATGATCCTCGTTTCCGGTTTCAACGTCTATCCCAACGAGGTGGAAGAAGTGGCCGCCAGCCATCCCGGCGTGCTGGAATGCGCCGCCATCGGTGTTCCGGATGAACATTCCGGCGAAACCGTCAAACTTTTCGTCGTCAAGAAAGACCAGTCGCTCACGGAAGCGGAGCTCAAGGCCTTCTGCGCCAAGAACCTGACGAACTACAAAAGGCCGAAAATCATCGAGTTCCGCACCGAGTTGCCGAAATCGAATGTCGGCAAAATCTTGCGGCGCGAATTGCGCAATCTGAACTGATTGTCTCGTGCAATGGGGAGAGCCGGGCGACCGGCTCTTTCTTTCATCCCGGCCCTTTTCTTTTATCAAAGTCGCCTTGATTTGGCCGCCTGAAAAAGAATAGTTTCCTCATCCTTCCACGGAAGCCGAGGAGCACAAGATGCAGGCCACCATCGAAAAACTGAAAGCAACGGCGAGCAGCACAGCCGCAACCGATCTTCGCGCCGCCTTTGCGGCAGACGACAAGAGATTCAGCCGTTTCAGCGCCAAATTCGATGACCTGCTGATGGACTATTCCAAATGCGCCGTGAACGAAGAGATCGTCACGCTTCTCGAACAGCTCGCACGCGAAGGCGGCGTCGAGGCCAAGCGCGAGGAGATGTTCTCCGGCAAGGCGATCAACTTCACCGAAGACCGCGCCGTGCTGCATACCGCGCTGCGCAATCGCTCCAACACGCCGGTTCTGGTTGACGGCAAGGACGTGATGCCAGATGTGAACGCCGTTCTGGCGGCCATGGGCAAGTTCGCCGATGCGATCCGTTCCGGCTCGCTGAAGGGCGCGACTGGCAAGAAGATTACCGATGTCATCAATATCGGCATCGGCGGTTCCGATCTCGGTCCCGTGATGGCGACGCTGGCGCTCGCGCCTTTCCATGACGGCCCGCGCGCGCATTTCGTTTCCAATATCGATGGCGCGCATATTGCCGATACGCTGAAGCTCATCGATCCCGAGACCTCGCTTTTCATCGTCGCCTCCAAGACTTTCACCACCATCGAGACGATGACGAACGCCGCGACCGCGCGCCGTTTCATCGCCGAGAAGCTGGGTGAGGCTGCCGTCAAGCATCACTTCGCCGCCGTTTCGACCGCACTGGAAAAGGTGGCTGCCTTCGGTATCGAAAGCGACCGCATCTTCGGTTTCTGGGACTGGGTGGGCGGACGTTATTCGATCTGGTCGGCCATCGGCCTGCCGCTGATGATCGCCATCGGGCCGGATAATTTCGGCAAGTTCCTGGATGGCGCACATGCCATGGACAGGCACTTCCGCGAGGCGCCGATCCGTGAAAACCTGCCGATGCTGCTCGGCCTCATCGGTTTTTATAACCGCAACGTGCTGAATTATCCGACCCGTGCGATCCTGCCCTATGACCAGCGGCTCTCGCGTTTCCCCGCCTATCTGCAACAGCTCGACATGGAATCGAACGGCAAGGGTGTGACCATCGACGGCACGCCCGTCGAAGGCCAGTCCGGCCCGGTCGTCTGGGGCGAGCCAGGCACCAATGGCCAGCACGCCTTCTACCAGCTGATCCACCAGGGCACGAGCGTCATTCCGGCGGAATTCATGATCGCCGCCAACGGTTTCGAGCTCGAACTGCGCCACCAGCACCAGCTTCTCATCGCCAATTGCCTGGCGCAATCGGAAGCGCTGATGAAGGGCCGCACGCTTGCCGAAGCGAAAGCTCAGCTCACCTCCAAGGGCATGGAAGACAGCCAAGCCGATTTCATCGCGCCGCATCGCGTCTTCACCGGCAACCGCCCCTCCATCACCTTCGTCTACGACAAGCTGACACCCTTTGCGCTTGGCCGCCTGATCGCGCTCTACGAGCACCGCGTTTTCGTCGAAGGCGTGTTGTTCCGCATCAACTCCTTCGACCAGTGGGGCGTGGAGCTTGGCAAGGAACTGGCGACCGGGCTGCTTCCCGTGGTTGAAGGCAAGGAAAGTGCGGCCGGCCATGACAGCTCGACCCAGGGGCTGGTGAAAGCGCTGGCGGGACTGGCGGGCTGAGGGTCGTTACGCCCTCGATCTAAAAAGCCGGAGACGCCTCCGGCTTTTTTAATGTGGCCGCTCAAATATAAAGCGCCGCCATCTTGCGCCACGCGCCCGCCCGGTGGGCGCGACCATCCCAGACATGCATCCGATGCCCCACCTGCTTCTCCGACAGAACCCGGCTGAGGTGGTGGTTGTTGTCCAGAAACGGATCGGCATCGCCGATGGTGAAGACCATGTCGATACGCCGCAGGCTATCGAGCCGCCATGGGCAGGCAAGGCCCGGCAGGAAATGGCTCGGCATGTGGAAATAGACATCGTCGTCGTAATAGCCATCGAACAGGTCGCCGAAGGATTCCACCTTCATCGTCAGGTCATAACGGCCGGAAAATGCGACGAGCTTGCGAAAAAGATGCGGGTGGCGAAAGACGAGGCTGGCGGCCTGAAACGCACCCAGGCTGCAGCCCTGCACGATCGTATCACTATTCGGATTTTTCTCGGCCATTAGCGGCAGCACTTCGTTCAGAATATACTCTTCGAAGGCTGCATGGCGGCGAATACGATCGGCGGGATGATGCCCGGCCGCATAGAAGGTCTCTCTGGCCAGCCCCTCTATACAATAGAGCTGAAGGTGGCCCGCCTCCAGCTTGTCAGCCAGACTGCCGACAAGACCAAGTTCCTCATATTCGAAGAAACGCCCGTCGCGGGTGGGAAACATCAGCACCTTGGTGCCGGAATGTCCGAATATTAGCAGCTCCATGTCGCGATGGAGCCTTTGACTATACCAGCGGAGATATTCGCGTTTCATGGCACCTTGAAAAACCGTCTGACCTTGTCCTTATGGACCGCATCTTGCGATGCGCTGTCAGGGTAATCGAAATGCCCGGCGTCGAGGATGAATATTTCATTAAATTTTGATTGTGGCAGCGCATTGGCCACCGCGAACTGGCAGGGCGGCGCGACCGCAGGGTCGAAAAGTGCGGGCGCGACCAGCATCGGCACTTTTATGCGGGTGGCGGCACTGGCGGCATCGAACAGGCGCAGCGTCTCAAGCAGGTTGGCATGGGTTTTCTGATAGGTCTGAACCGCATCCGCGCTGCCGACGGTCGGCAGCGTCAGCCAGAACGGCCGGTGTCCGAATGTAGGCACGACAAGATGACCACGGTCTATGCGCTCGTCGAAAGGGATGGCCAGTGCACCGATGCCGCCGCCGAAACTGATGCCGCTATAACCCACCTGCCCTTCCAGCCACGGATAGAGGCTGATGAGCGTGGAAACGGCAACCCACAGATCGTCGACGCAGCCGCCGATGATGTAATCGTCTTTCCTGTCGATATTATAGAGAACATGAAGGGCGGGGTCGGACGAAATCGGCGGACAGGCGCTCAGCGACAGCCCGCGAAAACAGGGAAACAACACGGCCGTTTCTTCCACCGGCACGTCGAAATCGGGCTCCCCTCGCCCGCCATAACCATGGCCGACAACGAGGCCACGGCGCACCTGCCCTTCGCGCGGCAAAAGCAGCCACCCGCCGATGCGAAAACCGCCGGTGGAGGTGTAGGTCATATCGAGGACATGCCAGCGGGGGTCGCTGAGCCTGCTCTTGCGCAGCACCGGTCGGGGATCCGTGGCGAGTGCGCGGCGATAGCGCTTTTTCCAGAAATCATCGAAACCCGGCGGCGCTTCGGGCGGGGTGATGGTCAGCAGCTGCTCGCGCTGCATGCCATAGGTCGGGTCGAAATCGAAAGGATGGGACTTGGGAACGCTCATGCGATGCTTGTTTCGTGAAAAAACAGCGGACACAAGCTTCATAATATCAAAATAACGGTTTTTTACGGTTCTAAAGCCGGGAAGAGTGTTGAACCACCTTTTCAAAATGGTTCAACCGCGCTCATCACAAACCGATTTCATGCGCAAAGGGCGGATTCGCGCCAGCCCGCGAAACGGTGACAGCGGCCGCTTTCGCACCCAGCGCCAAAGCCTTCCTGATCTGGTCTTCCGTCAGCGAGGCAACCTGCGCCTTGGTCAGAAGGCCCTGCATTTTCAGCGAAGCAAGAATGCCGGCATCGAAGGTATCACCCGCGCCGACAGTGTCGACCACTTCCACCCGCTCAGAAGGCACTTCAACCTTGAGATTGGCGCTATACCCCACCGCGCCCTTGGCGCCACGGGTGACGACGACGAGTTTCGCACCATGATGCAGCCAGTGGCGGGCAAGCGTGTCCTCATCGCCTTCCAGACCGAACCAGGCAAGGTCTTCATCCGAGAATTTCACGATATCCGACATGGCCGCCATGCGGCGAATGCGGGCCATATGGGACTGCTTGTCCTTGATGAAGCCGGGGCGGATATTCGGATCGAGCGAGATGACGCGGCTTTTGTGCTCGCGCGTCATCAACGCCTCATAGGTGCTGCCGCAGGGCTCCGGGATGAGGCTGATCGCACCGAAATGCAGCGCCTCGCAATCCGCGCCCAGTGCCGGAAGCTCCGCCTCGGTAATCATGCGGCCGGCGGTGTTTTCGTCATAAAAGGCATAGGTCGCATGGCCATCCACCAGCTTCACGAAGGCGATGGTGGTCGGCCGCGAAAGGGTGGCGCAATAGCTGAAGTCGACATTGCTGGCGCGCAGGGTTTCCCGCAGGATATCGCCCATCATGTCATCGGAAAGGCCCGTAAAAAAAGCGGAGGGAACGCCAAGACGCCCCAGCGCAATCGCCGTGTTGAAGACCGCTCCGCCTGCATAGGGGGCAAAACCCGCCTCACCCAGCGTCGTCTGCCGGGGTAGCATGTCGATCAGGGCTTCACCACAACACAGGATCATTACGGTCCTCCTCAAAACAGCAAATCAAATGGACTTAAATCGATTTAGACGAAGATCGATCGGAAGGCCAGCCGCAAAACCGGGCTGGCCGCATCCGAAATTAAGATTGCGGCAATTCGCTGACACCGCCGCGTTTTGCCGACCATGGCAGCGGGTTATCGAGGAAGGCTTCGACCTCAGAGAGGGTCTTTTCATCGAACAGTTTTTCCGCCCGGGCAACGGCCAGAACATCGCGCCAGGTGGTCAGGTAATGCAGCTTGACATTGCCATTGGCGAAGCGCGCTTCAGCCTCTTCGAAGATGCCGTAATAAAACAGCGCGATGCCGTGATCGACAATGCCGCCCGCCGCACGGATGGCGTCTATGAAGGTGAACATCGAGCCGCCGGCCGTCGTCAGATCCTCGATGACGAGAACGCGCGCGCCTTCCGGCATATGGCCTTCGATCTGGGCGTTGCGGCCATGACCTTTCGGCTTCTTGCGGCAATAGATCATCGGCAGGCCGAGGCGCTCGGCAAGGAAAGCGGCAAAGGGAATGCCCGCCGTTTCACCGCCTGCCACACAGTCGAACTTCTCGAAACCGGCCTCGCGCATCACCGCCGCCGCTGCGAAATCCATCGCCGCCGAGCGGATACGCGGGAAGGAGATGAGCTTGCGCATGTCGATGTAAACCGGGCTCTTCATGCCCGAAGCGAAGGTATAGGGGCTTTCGGAATTGAAGTGGACCGCCTTGATTTCCCACAACATCTTCGCAACCAGTTCCGCAACGACGGCGCGGTCAGTGAATGTGAAATGGTTCATAGGCGTTCTCCTTTTCGGCCTTGGTTTATCGCTCCGAAAACCCGGATCGGTTTTCGGAAAGCACAACATCTCGGTTCAGCATTGCAGGCATCCGCAGGCGGCGCCGAAGGGCGAATGCCTGGGGACCATAACAAAACCGCCGGCATTGCCGGCGGTTACTAAAAAATCAACTCACATCCCAATGGAGCGGGAACATCGGATCGAACACGGTGACCGGCCCGGCGCCCGTCTCGATTTTTTCAGGAAAGGCCACCGCTTCCTCGCGCTTGACCAGCGTGATGGTCTCCTCGTTCGGGACCAGCCCATACCAGGCCGGGCCGTTGAGAGAAGCGAAGGCTTCCAGCCTGTCGAGGGCGTTTTCATCCTCGAAGACATGGGCAAGACAGCTCATGGTGTTGATCGAGGTATAGATGCCGGCGCAGCCGCAGGCGCATTCCTTCAGCGGGTCCACATGCGGCGCGGAATCCGTGCCGAGGAAGAAGCGTGCATCGCCCGAAGTCGCGGCAGCCCGCAGCGCCAGCCGGTGCTCTTCGCGCTTGGCGACGGGCAGGCAATAATAATGCGGCTTGATACCGCCGACCAGGATGGCGTTACGGTTGATGATGAGATGGTGGGTGGTGATGGAGCCGGCGATGTTGGCCTTGGACGACTTGATATAGTCCACGCCGTCGCGGGTGGTGATGTGCTCCATCGTCACCTTGAGTTCCGGCAGGCGCTGGCGCAGCGGCTCCAGAACCGTATCGATGAACACCTTCTCGCGGTCGAAAATATCGACTTCCGGCGTCGTCACCTCACCATGGACGCAAAGCGGCAGGCCGATCTTCGCCATGCGCTCCAGAACCGGCATGGCCTTGTTGAAATCGCGCACACCGCCATGGGAATTGGTCGTCGCACCCGCCGGATAGAGCTTTACGGCAGTGATGAGGCCGCTTTTTTTGCCCTCTTCCACATCGTCGGCCTGCGTGTCCTCGGTCAGATAGAGGGTCATCAGCGGTTCGAAACGGTCACCCGCGGGAATGGCCTTGACGATGCGTTCGCGATAGGCGCGGGCATCGGCCGTGGTGACGACCGGCGGCACCAGGTTCGGCATGATGATGGCGCGGGCGAAATGGCGGCTCGTATCCCCGATCACCCCTTCCAGCATTGCTCCATCACGCAGGTGCAGGTGCCAGTCATCAGGGCGGCGCAGGGTGAGCGACTTCATCGGGATACCTCGGAGCATGACGGAATTGGCGCCCGCTTAGCATCTTTTGCCGCGGGAAAACAGCCGCCAAAGTCCATCGGGCGGCTGTAAATGTCATTTTTTTAAAGCCTGCCTCAGATGTTGCCCGCTTCCGGGCCCCAGACATCGGTCATGGCGAAACCATCAGCCAGCGGATCAAACGGATCGAGACCGACCTGATGCAGACCGAAGGTGAAACCGCGCCCTGCAATGGTGGGAATGACGGCCGGGCGACCCGCCACCTCGGTAACGGCGGAAAGGCCGACATCGAATTCCGAACCGATGATCGAGCGGGATTTATACTCGTCTCCCACCTTCACCTTGCCGCGCGCATAAAGCGTGGCGAGATTGGCGGAGTTTCCGGTTCCGCAGGGCGAGCGATCCGCCCGGCCCGGCCACATGGTGGTGCAGGTGCGGATGGAGCCATCCGCATCCACATCGCGGAACATGACATAGGCAACGCCGGAAATGGCCGGAATTTCCGGATGAACGACGGTCATTTCGCGGTTGACCAGATCTTTCAGGATCATGCCCGCCGAGACCAGCTTTGCCGCATTGGCCTTTTCGATGGTGAGGCCGATCTGGCGGACATCGACCAGCGCATAAAAAATGCCGCCATAGGAGATATCCATCGTCACCCTGCCCCATTCGGGCGTGTCGATGCTGACATCCAGCTCATGCACGAAGGATGGCACCATGGTCAGCTTGACCTTTTCGCAACGACCGTCGCGGCAGGTGGCCGTGGCCTTGACCAGACCGGCGGCCGTTTCGAGGATGATGACGGTTTCCGGCTCCTGCATTTCCACCATGCCGCTTTCCAGAAGCGCCGTCGTCGCGCAGATGGAATTCGAGCCGGAGCTGGCATGCGCCTGATCCGGCTGGAGAATGACGAAAGCGGCGTGCGCATCCGGGTGCTTTGGCGGCAGGAGAAGATTGACCGACCCCATCGGTGTGCCGCGCGGCTCCAGCGTCAGAAAGCGACGAAGCGCCTCACCCTGCGGATCGGTATTCATCCAGTGAAGCTGTTCGGCCACCGTGTCGCCGGGAATTTTCGGCGCGCCGCCGGTGACGACACGGCCGATTTCGCCTTCGCAATGAACATCGAGAAGCTGGAGGGTGCGTTTCCAACGCATGGGGGTCTACTCCGGAAGTTGGCTTGTTGACCCGACCATACAGATAAAAATACAAGCTGTATACAAATCTGCGAGGGCGAGATGGTGAAAATCGCTTACGGTTTCACCATCTCGCTCTTGATCTTTGATCTATCGGTTACGGCACTCTGCCCGGTTTCGATTGGCGGCCGCCTCGCAATTCACTCTCGACGACTGAACAGCCTGATCGTCCACCACGGAACCGGCCGTATCGCCCACCGATCCAACGGTATTTTCCACGGAGCGGCCGAGCCGTTCCACCTGCCTGCCGTAATTTTCACGCGTGCGCGGATCGAAGACCGCAATCGGCGCGCTGACCACGACGCTCGCCGCCGTTCCGACAGTTTGCGCAGCCCCGATGCTGACTGCACCCAGCGCCTCACCCAGACCGACATCTGAATCCGTCACCGTCTGACCGGCGATAAGGCGGTCGCCGATAAGCCGGACAACCTCGGGGCTTTCGGCAAATTTGCCATGGTTCAGGCGGTCGCCGGATTGCAGCTTGGTCAAATCCAGAACGGTGATGCCGGCCTTTTCAAGCTCGCTGCGATAGGGTTCGACCGATGGGTCGATCTGGCCGAGACGGTCGACATTGCCGGAAATGCGGCGTGACAGACTGAGCGCCCTATCATCCTGCGAAACGAACAGAGTGAATTTCGGCGGCGTTTTGCCGAGGCTTGCGAATTGCCGGCTGAACACGTCCACATCCAGATCCGGCGCGGCGAGAATGACATTGCCGATCTTCGGATCGACCCGGCCATTGCGGATGGCCATCTGGCGCAGCGCCTCCACCGCAAGCCAGGTGCCCATGGAATGGGCCATGACCGTGACCTCGCCGATGGACCTGTCCTTGGCGAGGCGCGTCAGCATCTCCTCCAGCGCATCGCGCGAATAGTTGGTGCTTTCCTTGTCGTAATTATAGTCGAAAATGCTCGCCCGCGACGGCCAGGTGAAGACCACCGGCACGACATCCGTGCCGGAATCATGGACGATCTGGGCGAAGCGATAGACGGATTCTTCGTAACGATTATTGAAACCATGCACGAAGACCAGCACGCGGCGGTCCTTCTGGATATGTCTGCTGATCCAGCTTCTGGTCTCCGCTTCGGAGCGAATTGGCTCCACCGCCACCGTGGTGAAATCCTTCAGCGGGTTCGGCGGCAGTTTCTTCGGCCATTGCACCTGCCCGACCTTGCGGTTGGCATTGGGCGGAATGGAAACCGTCACCGCATCCACCTTCAGACCCGTTCCACGCTCGCCGCCAAAAAGCACGGCGGCGTTTTCCGATGGCGCGCGGGTAGTGGCGACCAGAAGGTTGACCGGTGTGGTTCCCGCCACGGTCTGCCCCGTGGGCGTCATGACCCCGATCGGACGCCCCCCACAGCCGACGAGCAGGGCGACAATGGCGATCATGGCCACGAAGCGAATGGGCATCACGTTACTCTCCTACAACCCAGAGGCAGCCGGACAGCAGCCGGGGGAGAGGATTTTCTACCGGAGGCGGAACAGACGCGCCAGCAACCACGGCACAGAAGCGGACAATTTCCGCCCCGGTGTGTCCAAACGGACCCAATTGCACGGCTTTCACACCGGCAACCGCGCCGCCTCGTAAAACGCAGGCCTATTTCTGCGGCAGCATCGTGCCCCTTTCGCGTAGAGCCGCATGCCAGGATAGCGCTTCTTCGATGAGATGCGGCGTATGTCCACCCCGCGCCGCCGCCCGCTGGTAATAATCCATCAGCGCATCACGATAATCAGGATGCACGCAGTTCGCGATGATGACCGCCGCGCGCTCACGAGGCGCCAGCCCACGCAGATCGGCGAGCCCGGTTTCGGTGACGAGAATATCGACATCATGTTCGGTATGATCGACATGGCTGACCATCGGCACGACGCTTGAAATGGCCCCGCCCTTGGCAATCGATTTGGTGACGAAGATGGACATATAGGCGTTGCGGGCGAAATCCCCCGAGCCGCCGATGCCGTTCATCATGTGCGTTCCACCGACATGGGTGGAATTGACGTTTCCGTAGATATCGAATTCCAGCGCCGTGTTGATGCCGATAATGCCAAGGCGGCGGATGACTTCCGGATGGTTGCTGACTTCCTGCGGCCGCAGGATAAGCCTGCTCTTATATTCCGCCAGTCGTGGCACCACCTGCTCGTTCATGGCGGAAGACAGCGTAATCGACGAGCCGGAGGCGAAAGTCAGCTTGCCCGCATCAAACAGTTCGAAAGTCGAATCCTGCAGGACCTCCGAATACATTTTGAGATCGTGAAACGGCGTATCGATGAAACCGTGCATCACGGCATTGGCAATGGTGCCGATGCCGGCCTGGAGCGGCTGGAGCTCATGGGTCATGCGGCCATGACGCACCTCGTTCAACAGGAATTCGGTGAGATGGCCGGCAATGGCCTTGGTCTCGTCATCCGGCGGCAGCACGGTTGAAAAACTGTCGCTCTTGTCACTCAGCACGATGGCGGCGATCTTTTCCGGCGGCACCGGAATGAACGGCAGGCCGACACGGCTATCCGTCGCCACCACCGGAATGGGCATGCGGGTCGGGCGCCTCGCGGGAATGAAAATATCGTGCAACCCCTCCAGCACCTCGGGCTGGGACAGGTTGATTTCAACGATGACCTTGTCGGCCAGAATGGCGAAGCTCGCGGAATTGCCGACGGAGGTGGTGGGCACGATGCCGCCTTCCGCCGTGATCGCCACCGCCTCGACAATGGCGATATCGACCCCGTGGATTTGGCCGCCGCGCAATTGCTCGACCGTTTCGGAAAGGTGCTGATCGATGAACATCACCTTGCCGTCATTGATCGCCCTGCGCAAAGCCGGATCGGACTGGAACGGCATGCGGCGCGCCAGCATGCCCGCCTCCACCATGGTCTTGTCGAGATCGTTGCCGAGTGAGGCGCCAGTCATCAGGGTGATTTTCATGGGGTTCGCCTTGGCGCGCTCGGCCAGCGCCAGCGGCACCGCCTTCGCTTCGCCGGCGCGCGTAAAACCGCTCATGCCCACCGTCATGCCGTCCTGAATGAGACTGGCGGCCTCTTCGGCGCTGACGATCCTGCTCAAGAGGGACGCGTTGCGGATACGCTTTTCAAGCATGCAATTCTCCATAATCTGTCATCACGATGGCACGGCATTCGGCTGGCCACCTTTCGGCGACTATGGCGTGCAGTTTCATCGATGAAACTGACATAGATCAAGGGTGCGCACGGAACCATGGTTTCGACGCATCACATCCCGTTCAACAAATCTCAAATGACGCATCGGCGCGACAGGCCACGGAGGTCTTCTCACCACCGCAGCCCTGCAATCGCCAAAACCCCTCCCTCACCACCGGCAACAGGCGACGAGGCGAAGGTCATCTCCGTGCAACACGGAAACGTCCGGTGTCAGGGGCCTTCGCAAACAGGCGCCTGACCGAGCACGACCTGCCCCACTTCCGCATCATAGGCACGCAGGCCAAATGCACCGAGGCTTATGACCCGGTAACAGGGATTGCCGCCCGTCCACAGCGGATCGACAACATCGATATCGGTGATGAAACGGTGCGCGCAGGCCTGACCGGAACTGTAGGCGATGCCTTCGGCGGTCGTGCCTGCCATCGGCACATGGATATGGCCAAAAATGATATGACGTATACCGGCCGGATGAGCGGCGAGACGGCGCATGACAGCTCCGTCATCATGCATGCCGATATGTTCGAAATGGCGGATGCCGCAATCCATCGGCGGGTGATGAATGAATACCGTCACCGGCAATTCGCCCGCGCTTTCCAGCGCACTCTCCAGCCAAGCCATACGATCCGCGCCATATATGCCGCCGATCACATCGGCCTCGTGGCTGTCGAGAAACAGCAGCCGACCGAATTCGGTATCGATGAAGGACTGGATATAGCCGTTATCGTCGCGAGGCTGTTCCGGAAAGGCGGCCACGAATTCCGGGCGGCGGTCGTGATTGCCGAGCATCAACCGCACGGGGATCGAGACGGGCGCGAGGATATCGCGAAGCAGCTCATAGGCTTCCGGCTCGCCGTAATTGCAGAGATCACCCGTCATCACAAGAAGATCGGCATCGGCATGTTTTTCGACAATATCCGCCACCGCCGCGCGCAGCTGCTTTTCCGGGTCGACGCCGTTTACAGCAATGCCGGGGGGTACGAGATGGGTGTCGGTGATCTGAATGATCTTCATAACAGGTCTTTCTGCGCAAAATGGCTGCGGGAACGGATTTCCCCGCAGCCTTTTCGATGGTCTTGCTTATTTCAGCAGGGCGTTGGTCTGCTCGACAATCTGCTTGAGACCAGCTTCCGGCGTCACCTCACCGCGCATGACGGTGCCGATGATGTCGCGCTGGGTGCGCCAGATGCGGACGGAATCGCCACCCGGATAACCGGCCCAGGGCAGAGAGCGGTCAGCCTGAAGCGAAGCGGTCTTCACATTCGGGTTCTCGACATAATAAGGAGCGAGGAAGTCCGGGCCGGTGGCCAGCTTGTTGGTCGGCAGGTAACCGGTGATGCGAACGATGGTGTTCTGCGCTTCCGGACCGGTGATCCACTTCAGGTACTTCCAGGCGGCGTCCTGCTTGGCCTTTTCCTGTGTCAGGATAACAGCCGAGTTGCCGCCGGTCGGAACGCCGCCCTTTTCCTTATTGTCGAGCGGGAAGGTCGCGGTCTTCAGCTTGAAGCGGTCGCCGACCAGACCCTGGATCGTCTGAACATGGGCAGGCGTCGAGAAGATGAAGCCGGTGAGGCCTGCACCGAACTGCTGGCGCGACTGATCCCAGTCGAGCAGGTTCTGGCCGCCTTCGGTAACGAACTGACGGGTCATCTTCAGGGCGTTGAGGCCGATCTCGTTATCGAAGCCAACGGTCTTGGCCTTCTCGTCAACGAGCTTGCCGCCCTGTTCGACGATGAGCGCCTGCCACAACCAATCATCCGGCCAGCCGTTGATGTCGTAGCTCATGCCGGCGAACTTCGGGTCGAGAGCCTTGATCTTCTTTGCGAGAGCAATGAGTTCCGCAAAGGTCGTCGGCATCTTGTCCGGATCGCCGCCAGCCTTGGTGACGAGGTCGGAGTTGATGTAGATGATCGGCGAGGACGCATTGACTGGCAGGCCGTACTGCTTGCCGTCGATCTGGCCGAGGGCGGCCATCTTCGGGCTGTAGTTCTTGTCGAGGAAGGCCTGACCGCCTTCAGCCTGAATGAACGGGCCGAGATCGGTGATCTGGTTGCGCGGTGCGAGCGTGTGAACGAGTTCCGCCGTCAGGTTGTAACCCGAGAAATAAACATCCGGCAGATTGCCCGTTACGGCGGAACGCAGAACCTGCTGCTGGCCTTCATTATAACCGGCGGCCGGAGCGAGGAAGTTGATCTTCACATCCGGGTTCTTCTTCATGAATTCATCGGCCAGCGGCTGATGGAACTTGGTGAAGCCCGGCAGGTTGTAAAGAACGTTGAGCGTGATTTCATTGGCCAGAACCGGCTGAGCGAGGCCCGCAAAAGCCATGCCGAGAGCCAGACCGCCCATCACAGCGCGTCGGTTGAGTTTCATGTCAGTCTCCAGAGAGGTTGGGAGGAGGAAATCTGAACGGCGTCACTTGACGCCGGTCATGGTAATACCGGCGATGAAGTGCCGCCGTGCGAGGAGGAAGCACAGCACCATCGGCGCGGTAATCAGTGTGGCGCCCGCCATCAGCGCACCGTAATTCGCGCCGGATTCGACATCGGCGAAGAGCATCATGCCAAGCGGCGGCGGGGCGAGATTGGTGTCAGAGACCACGATCATCGGCCAATAAAGGTCGTTCCAGTGGGCAACGAGCGAGAAGATCGAGAAAGCGGCGAGCGAAGGCAGCGATCCGCGAAGGACCAGCCCCCAGCAAATCTCCATTTCCGAGAATCCGTCCATGCGGGCGGCCTCGATGATCTCATTCGGATAGCTGCGGAAGGACTGGTTGAACAGGAAGATGGCGAAGACCGAAAGGAAGAACGGCATCATCATCGCGAAATAGGTGTTCAGAAGTTCCGTCTTGGCGAGACCGACAAAAAGCGGCAATGCGAGCGCCTGAATGGGAACGCAGAGCGCCGCAATGACGAGGCCCAGCAGCAGCTTGCGGCCCGGGAACCGGAGTTTCGCCAGCGCATAGGCAGCCGGAACCGACGTCAGGATCTGCACGACGAGAATGCCCACGCAGACGATGACGCCGTTCAGCATGAAACGCGCCATCGGCACCTGACCCGCCGCCCGGGCGTAATTATCGGCCGCGTCGAATTTCTGCGGGATCGGCCAGAGCGAGACATCGAAAATCTCTGCCGGTGAACGGATCGAGGTCAACACCATCCAGTAGAACGGCAGGAGCATCACGAAAGCGCCAAGGGCAAGCACGAGATGTGGGAGATATTT
This sequence comes from Agrobacterium sp. P15N1-A, assembly GCF_044626815.1. Classification (NCBI taxonomy): domain Bacteria; kingdom Pseudomonadati; phylum Pseudomonadota; class Alphaproteobacteria; order Hyphomicrobiales; family Rhizobiaceae; genus Agrobacterium; species Agrobacterium sp. P15N1-A. The sequence goes on from NZ_JBIUPF010000001.1 coordinate 1,238,912, forward strand.
GCGGAGCGCGGCCATCAGTAATGCACCTTCCGGTCCATGTGCAGCGTCTGGCCGATAGACAGGACCAGCACGATCGCGAGGAAGATAATCGTCAGCGCGGCGGCATAACCGGTGTTCGAATATTCGAAACCTTCCAGATAGAGATCGAACAGCAGGGTTTCCGATCCGAAGCGGCCCTTGGTGAGCACAGCCACCGTCTCGAACACCTTGAAGGCCGAGATGGAGGTGGTGACCACCACGAACATGGTCGTCGGCCCAAGCATCGGCCAGGTCACGGTCAGGAAGCGGTCGATCGGGTTCTTGGCGCCATCCAGCCGCGCCGCCTCGTGCAGATCCTTCGAAATGGCGGTGAGGCCCGCGAGGAACAGCACCATGTTGAAACCCAGGATCTGCCAGACGCCCATCAGCGCCATGGTGGGAATGAGGAGGACGGGATTGGAGAGGAAGGCGACCGGCTCGAAGCCCAGCCATTTGATCGCCGCATTGACCGGACCGAGCGAGGGATGCAGCAGGAACTGCCACACGGTCGCCATGGCGACGAGGGTTGCGGTGACGGGGAGGAAATAAGCCACCTCCCAGAAAGCCCGGCTGCGCTTGCGGTTATAAACGAGCAAAGCCACGCCGAGCGCCAGAAACACACCGAAGGGAATGACGATGAGCGCATAGATGGCGGTATTGGCCAGAGAGCGCAGGAAGACCGGATCCTGAAACGCCTTGACGAAGTTTCCAAGGCCGACAAAACGGGTGGAGAGCGAACCGAGCTGGTAATCGGTGACGGAAAAACCGGCCAGAACGAGCATCGGAACGATATAGATCGCCAGAAGCAGCAGGCTTGCGGGGGCAGCGAACATCAGGCCGCGCCAGATCATCCGCCGGTCCGCCTTCGACAGCCGCGGGCGAGCCTTCGCGCGCGCGGGCGTGGAAAAATCGACCGCCGTCATGCCGGCACCCGTTCGCGCACCGTCACCTTGCGACGCAGGCCATCGGCCGCGAAAAGATGCGCGCGTTCCGGCGCGAAGCCGAGATTCATCACGCCATTCATATCCGCGCCCACGGCATCGCCGACGCCCTGACGCAGGGTGATGGCGACCGTCTCGTCGCTCAGCAGGCGGCAGCTCACGAAGCGGTCGGCCCCGTGGGTTTCGCTGCGCACCACACGCACGGCAAAACCTTCTTCGCCCGGGCGCAAATCTTCGGCGCGAAGGCCGAGCGTCGCCGGGCCGGCATCGCGGCCCACACCCTCGATGCCAAGATCGCGTCCAAAGGCCGTGACTTTACCCTGCGCGTCGATTTCGACCGGCAGCAGGTTGATGGATGGCGTGCCGATGAAACGCGCGACCGTCAGCGTCGCGGGCTTGCGGTAAAGCTCGTCCGGCGTGCCCAGCTGCTCGATGCGGCCTTCCGACATCAAGGCGATGCGGTCGGACATGGTCATCGCTTCGATCTGGTCGTGGGTGACATAGATGAAAGTCGCCCCCAGCCGACGGTGCAGTCCGGCCAGTTCCTCACGCATATGGGCGCGAAGCTTCGCATCGAGGTTGGAGAGCGGTTCGTCCATCAGGAAGGCGGCGGGCGAACGCACCAGCGCCCGGGCAAGCGCCACACGCTGACGCTGGCCGCCGGAAAGCTGCGCCGGCTTGCGATCCAGCAGATGCGCGATCTGCAGGGTTTCGGCCGCCTGTTCGACGGCAGCGTCGATCTGGCTCAGCGTTTCCGCCGGGGCCGCAAACCGTCCGATCAGGGGCAGGCGGGCGGCAAAGGGCAGACGCCGCATCCTGAGCGGTGTGGCAATGTTCTGGCGCACGCTCATATGCGGATAAAGGGCATAGGACTGGAAAACCATCGCCAGATTTCGATCGCTCGGATCAACCTCAGTCACATCCTGATCGCCGATGGAGACCGAACCGCGATCCGGTGTTTCCAGCCCCGCAATGATACGCAGAAGCGTGGACTTGCCGCAGCCCGACATGCCGACGAGAGACAAAAACTCTCCGGGACGAATGGAGAGATCGATCTCTTTCAGAACATCGTCAGCCCCGAAGCCTTTGCCGATGCCCGAAAGTTCAAGTGATTGTGGCGTCATTCTGCGCTCCTTTTCTGGAGCGCATATGCTTATATTGTATGACAATATGACGAAGGTTTGCGGAAAGTTCGATGACACGCGAAAGCCCGATAATCTCGAACTATCGGAAAACCCGGTGGTACAGGCCTCCACCCAAAACCACTAATATTTAGGGGTATCGCTCAAATATTCCCCGTTCGCATTTATAGGCTGAGAACCGGGTCGGCAGCGCCGGTTTAAACGGCGGCGAGAATCACATGCGCCTGAATTTTCGCGGCAACCGCACCACCGCCATGCCGCTTTTCAATGGCTGCGGCGGCGCAATCTGTCGCGGTGTCGAGCCTTCCCGGTGCTCTCGCCTCAATTTCCGTCCGAAGCACGGTTCCCTGACAATAAGCCATGGCCGGAATGCGTGGCGAAGAGGCGCGGCTCTGCGCGGTCACCGTCTCAATCGTCACGCGGGAAAAGCCGGCCTCCTCCAGCTCGCGGCGAATGAGTGCCGTGTCATGATAACCGTGCGGGGTACGGGCCATGAAGCGCGGCGGATCATCGGGGAACAGGCGCGCCAGGGCGTTTGTCACATCATCCGCGAAGTGATTTTCCTCGATGCGATCCCATACATTGAATAGATAATGTCCGCCGGGCTTCAATACCCGCTTCGCCTCGCGATAGGCCGACAAGCGGTCATTAAAGAACATCGCGCCGAACTGGCAGAAAACGAGATCGAACACAGCGTTTTCAAAAGGCAGCGTCTGGGCATCCACCTGCTGCCATTTTATGCGGCGATCCGGCGCCTGTTGCGACGCCGCAAAATCGAGCATCGGCTGGTTGAGGTCGGTTACCACATAGTTTGCCGCGGGCAATAATCGGGGGGCCAATTCGCGCGTGACGGCGCCGGTGCCTGCGGCGATTTCGAGAATATCAATCGGCATCAAGGCAGCGGCCCGGCGCGCCAGATCGGCGGCGAATGGCGCAAAAATCAGCGGCACCATATAGCGGTCGTAATTTTCCGGAATCGAACCTGCAAACACCTTGTCCGCTTCCAACATGGCTTTCACCCCGGGAACAGCTGATGATCGGGTGATTTTAACATATCTTCGGGACGTTCGGAATTCACTCGGTCCTGCGGAGCGTCGAAGCATCCGCCTGAACGGACTTACCGATATCAGCCATATCGCACGCGGGGGCGATTGTCTCAGTATCTAATTTTATGGGAAGAGAAATGGCGCACCCGAAGAGATTCGAACTCCTGACCCCCAGATTCGTAGTCTGGTGCTCTATCCAGCTGAGCTACGGGTGCGTGCCGTTCCGGTCGTTTCCGGTGGCGTGGCGATCCTCTAAAACGTCCTCATTCCGAATGCAAGCGATTTCGCTTCGAAATTGTCATTTTTCCGCAGCAATTCATTTATCTCATTGATTTTATTTTAAATTCCATGAGGATCATTTTCCACGGGCCAGATACCGTGACCGTTTGGGCGGGGAGAATGATTACGCGAACCGGCTGCGGAGCAGGTTTTTCAGGCGGTTCTGGCCGCCTGTACGGAAGCGGCGCGGTCGGCGATCTCGATGCGGAACTGCGTGCCGGGACCGGGCTTTTCGACGAGTGCGATCGTGCCGCCATGGGCAAGCACGAGTTCGCGGGCAATGACCAGCCCGAGGCCCGTGCCGCCGGAGCGGGCCGAACCCCTGAAAGCGGAAAACAGGTTCTCCTTGGCCTTGCGCGGCATGCCCGGTCCATTGTCGTCGATGACGATGCTGACGACGCTGCCGGCCCTCTGGGCCGAGATGGAGAGATGCCGAAGCGCGGCATTCGCGGTATCCGATTGCAGGGCCTGAACGGCATTGCGACAGAGATTGTGGATGACCCGGAAAAGCTGCTCGGAATCCGCATCCACCGTGAGGTCGGGGGGGACGCTGTCCTGAAATTCGATGCCGCTGTCCGGATCGAGCGCCAGAATATCGCGCACATCCCGCACCAGAAGGCTCAACTGCACCATCTTGCGTTTCGGTGCGCCTTCGGTCGCCTGGCCATAGGCCAGAACCTCGCCGGTATAAGCCACGGCGCGGTCGATGGTGCGCAGCAGTTTCGGCGCGAAGCTCCTGACCATCGGATCCTTGGCATCCACCAGACGGTCCGACATGAGCTGCGCGGAGGACAGGATGTTGCGCATGTCATGGTTGATCTTCGAGACCGCGAGGCCGAGATCCACGAGGTTCTTCTGCTGGCGCAGGGTTTTCTGCAGTTCGGTCTGCATGTCGGCAAGGTGGCGGCCCGCAACCGCCAGTTCGTCGGCCCCCTGCTCGGGCACGAAAATCCGCTCGGGATTGCCCGGATCCTCGGAGAAGTTCTGCATGCCGAGCGTCAGCCGGCGTATGGGCCGGATCATGATGCGATTGATGGAAATGAAAATCAGGCCTGCGGTGATCAGCGACAGGACGATGGAAATCAGGAAAACGTTGCGGGCATAGGCAAGCATTGCCGCCCGCAGCTTGTTTTCGCCGAGCACCAGTTCGATGATCGTGTCGCTGTCGCCGACGACATCGAAAACGCGGATGACGCGGTTGCCGCCGAACAGCAGGGTGGAAAAAGCGTCCCGCACCGCAGCCACCTGCGAAACGTCGGAAAGATCATATTGCTCATCGACACCCGGCGGCGTTTCCGCCACGGCGAGCAGGCGTGAGGTGCCGTCCTTGCGCAGCGCGATAAGCTTCGCCCCTGTCGCCATCAGCGTGTCGTTCTGCACGCTTCGCGGCAGTTCGGCCTGCAGGCCGTCGATGACAGCGCCGGCGGCCGCAGCCGTATTCAGACGGTCGCGCAACCATGAAAGACGCATATTGGCGACGGAAGGCACGAAGATCAGCACTTCGGCGATCATCACGAAGATGACCGTGAGCAGCAGCAGCCGTCCCGAAAGACCGGCGGTCAATCCCGGCATGCAATGCACCGGATCGTCTTGCGTGCGGTCCAAGCTGTCTACGCCTTTAGAAAACACCGGGCCATGATCCTGTATGCGCGCCGCTGCTTGCGTGGAACGGCTCGGTTTATATGCAGCGATGATAATAGGACCTAATGGATATTTTTCCAATGCGCTGCAAAATAAAGGTTTTCATTGCCGGAAAAACAAACGCCGCCCGGCAGGGGCGGCGTTCGAAGGTAAGCCGGTTTTGAAGCAACCCGCCGGTCGCCTAGAACTCCTGCCAGTCGCCATGGGCAGGTGCCGCCGCGGGCTGGGCATTGAGCGCCCGGCTGACGCTGTTCATCAATTTGCGGGCCGGAGAGGCCACCGCCGGCGTCCTGCCGGAGACCGCCACCGGTCCGGCGGAAACCGTCATCGGCCTCGCGGGCTGCTCGATGCGGGGGCTGCGCTGCGCATTCTCCGCGCCGACGTTGAAGCGCGCCACGAGCGTCACGAGATGGTCGGCCTCGCTGCTCAGCTTGTGGGTTGCGGCCGAAGTCTCCTCCACCATGGCGGCGTTGCGCTGCGTTACCTGGTCCATCTGGTTGATGGCGGTATTCACTTCATGCAGGCCGGTGGACTGTTCCCTGGCGGCCGTGGCGATCGAATGGATGTGCTCATTGATTGCCAGAACGCGGGTCTCGATCTCGCTCAGTGCGCCGCCGGTTCTCTGCACCAGCGATACGCCACGCCCGACCTCTTCGCCGGATTTGGTGATCAGCGCCTTGATGTCCTTCGCCGCCGTTGCGGACCGCTGCGCAAGTTCTCGCACTTCCTGAGCGACGACGGCAAAGCCCTTGCCGGCTTCACCCGCACGCGCGGCTTCCACGCCGGCATTCAGCGCCAGCAGGTTGGTCTGGAAGGCGATTTCGTCGATGACGTTGATGATCTGGCTGATTTCACGCGAGGCGTGCTCGATGCGATCCATGGCGGACACGGCATCGCGCACGACATTGGCGGACTCTTCCGTCTTCTGCTTCGTTTCGGCAACCATGGCGCTGGCTTCCTGCGCACGGTCGGTCGAATTGCGGACGACGGCGGTGATCTCATCCAGAGCGGCGGAGGTTTCCTCCAGCGCCGCGGCCTGCTGCTCGGTCCGCTTCGACAGGTCGTCGGCCGCCGAGCGCAATTCGTTCGCGTTGCCGCTGATGCCTTCCGTGCTGCCGCGCACTTCCCGCATCGTCTCGCGCAGCTTGGTCAGCGTCTGGTTGACGTTCTCCTGAAGTTCGGCGAAGACGCCGCGGAACTCGCCATCCATTCTCTCCGTCAGATCGCCCCGCGCAAGGCCTTCGATGACGCGGCTGGTCTCGGATACGCCATTATGGACGCCGGTGAGGAGCGAATTGATTGTCGCGGCGAAACGATTGAGGTTGTCGTCGCCATAATCCTTGTTGATGCGGCGGCTGAAATCGCCCTGGGCCGCAGCGTCGACGACGACGGCCATGCCGGCCTGCAGATCGTCGCTCTTGGCGCGCATGGCGGCTTCCTGCGCATTCATGCGGCGCACTTCGCTGCCGTTTTTCTTGAAGACCTCGACGGCCGCAGCCATTTCGCCGATTTCGTCGTTGCGGCCGAGATAGGGGACGTCCGCGTCGAGATTTCCATCGGCCACGGCATTCATCACCTGCGAAACCCTGCGGATGGGCGCGCTGAGCTGCCGCGTTCCGATGTAGAGGCCGAAGGCGGCTCCCGCGCCGACACCTGCAACCGTCACCGCGACGATCACCCAGAATATGGCGGTGCTGAAAGAATCGACTCCTGCCTTCACGACTTCGAGTTCGGCAAGGTCGTTTTTCACGACGCTGTCGATCTCCGCCTGATAGGCCTTGCGGTTGGCGCGGTTCGCCTCGTTATTGCCCTGCTGGCTGGCCGCCTGCGGCCCGTTTTCCTTCGCCAGTCGCACGGTCTCCAGACGGAAGGTGCGGAATTCCTTGGACCGGCCGACAAGCTTGTCGAAACTCGCCTGTTGTTCCGCCGGCACGAGCGGCGCCCAGCTGGCAATGAGCTTTTCCATGGCGTCGAGGTTTTTGACCATGCCGTCGGCAAAGGGGGTGGCTGCCGCCACATCGGCCGCCGCGTAGACACCGCGCGCCTCCATGACGACTGCCGTTACCAGGCGGTTGAGCGCCTCGCCCTTGTAGGCCCTTTCGGCCGCTTCCTCGAAGTGATGCGACCGAACCCAGAATTCGTTGATCGCATAGATGGACAGCCCGCCAATGGTACAGGCCACAAGGCTCATCAGCCCGACAAGTAGATTGATACGACCGCGAATTCTCAACTTCGTTCCCCCAACAAAAACCAGCCGCGCGATGAAAATGGGAAGCTGGCATAACTTTTCGCGTCACAAGATTTATCAATGCTGCGTTAAGAAAGAATTTCAGATTTTATCGATTGCGCGCCGGAATCGGCCCCTATCGGCAGTCGGCGAAGGAGACGACGGTGCGTTTTCCGCAAAAGGTGAAGCGCGAAAACCCCTTCGGCAATTGACTTTGCTCGGCCTATGCCCTTATAAGCCGCGCACGCTCGGCCATTGAAAGCTCGCCCAGGCGGGGTTAGCCGTGCAAAAAACGAAACGCTCTTGCAAATTATTGCAAATTCAAGAAGGGCCGCACACCGCGGTATTAAATAAATGTCGAAGCGTACTTACCAACCGTCCAAGCTTGTCCGCAAGCGTCGCCATGGCTTCCGCGCCCGTATGGCTACCGCTGGCGGCCGCAAGGTTCTCGCAGCCCGCCGTGCGCGCGGCCGCGCTCGTCTTTCGGCTTAATTGCCGCCTCTGTGACCCGGTGAAAGTCGCGGGCACATGAGTAAGACAGGAAAACTGCCCGGCCGGCTTAAAAACCGGTCGGATTTCCTTGCCGTTCAGGCAGGAGAAAAACGGCGGGGAGGCACCTTTCTTCTGGAAGTGCTTGACCGGAAAGCCCCGGAAACCGAGCCTCGCGTCGGTTTTACCGTAACGAAAAGACAAGGCAACGCGGTCGAGCGAAATCGCATGCGCCGCCGTCTCAAGGAAGCCGTCAGGCTTTCTGCCGGATTCGCAATGAAGCCCGGTCATGACTATGTGATTGTCGCCCGCAGGGACGTGCTCGATACGGCCTTCCCGAAACTTCAGTCTCTCCTTAACGAGCGAATTGAAGGAACGGCGAAACCGAAACGGTCCCAGGAGACCCGCTCCAGGAAAGAATGATGGAAAAGAACCGTAATTACTTCATCGCGATAGCCCTTTCGGTTGTCATCGTCCTCGCCTGGCAATTCCTTTACATGAATCCGCGTATCGAGCAGCAGCGCCGCGCCGAAGAGGCCCGCCAGGCGCAGCAGCAGACGACGCAGCAACAGCAGCCGGCGCCGGGTGCAGCACCAGGTGCCGCCGTTGAAGGCGCACCGCCCGCCTCCTCACCGCAGACTGCCGCCACGGCGACCCGCGAAGAGTCGATTGCAAGAACCCAGCGCGTGGCCATCGAGACCAACGCCATCGCCGGCTCGATCAACCTTACCGGCGCCCGCTTCGATGACATCCGGCTCAAGGACTACCATGAGACCGTCGATGACTCGAGCCCGATCATCACGCTGTTCTCGCCCTCCGACACCAAGGACGGCTACTTCACCGAACTCGGTTACGTTGCAGCACAGGAAGTCGGCGGCGTTCCCGGCCCGACCACCGTCTGGACGCTGGCAAGCGGCGACAAGCTGACGGAAACCACCCCGGTCACCCTCACCTACACCAATTCCAAGGGTGTGGTTTTCTCCCGCACGGTTTCGATCGACGAGCATTACATGATCTCGGTCGCCGACAAGGTCGAGAACCCGGGACAGGCTGCGGTCTCCTTCGCCACATACGGTCGCGTGACGCGTAACAACAAGCCAGCGATCCCGCCCGTCTTCGTCATCCATGAAGGCTTTCTTGGCGTTTCGGGCAAAGACGGCAGCCTGACGGAAGAAAAATACAAGGATGTTGAAGAAGCACCGGTAACTATTGCCAAGGCAACCGGCGGCTGGCTCGGCATCACTGACAAATATTGGGCTGCTGCCATCGTTCCGCCGCAGACAACGCCGTTCGAAACCCGCTTTTCGCATATCACCGGCAATCAGCCGAGCTATCAGGCCGATTTCAAGAGCGACACGATGACGGTCGAGCCCGGCCAGTCGATCGAGCTGAAGAGCCTCGTTTTCGCTGGCGCCAAGGAAGTGCCGCTGGTCGATCGTTACGAGACGACCTACGCCATTCCGAAGTTCGACCTTCTGATCGACTGGGGCTGGTTCTACTTCATCACCAAGCCGATGTTCAAACTGATGGATTTCTTCTTCCGTTATTTTGGCAATTTCGGCGTGGCGATCCTGCTTACCACCATCGTCGTCAAGGCGCTCTTCTTCCCGCTCGCCAGCAAGCAATATGCTTCCATGGCGAACATGAAGCGCGTGCAGCCGAAGATGGAAGAGCTGAAGGCCAAGCATGGCGATGACCGCATGGCCATGCAGCAGGCGATGATGCAGCTCTACAAGGAAGAGAAGATCAACCCGGTTGCCGGCTGCTGGCCGATGCTGCTGCAGATCCCGGTCTTCTTCGCGCTCTACAAGGTCATCTACGTCACCATCGAAATGCGGCATGCGCCGTTCTTCGGCTGGATTCACGACCTTTCCGCGCCCGATCCGACGTCGCTGTTCAACCTCTTCGGCCTTCTGCCTTACGACGTGCCGCACTTCCTGATGATCGGTGTCTGGCCGCTTGTCATGGGCATCACCATGTTCCTGCAGATGCGCATGAACCCGACTCCGCCCGATCCGACGCAGGCGATGATCTTCAACTGGATGCCGCTGATCTTCACCTTCATGCTGGCCTCCTTCCCGGCCGGTTTGGTCATCTACTGGGCATGGAACAATACGCTGTCCATCACCCAGCAGGCCGTCATCATGAAGCGCCAGGGCGCCAAGATCGAGCTGTTCGACAACATCAAGGGGCTGTTCAAGCGAAAGCCGGTGCAATCGAAATGAGTGAGACCGGCACGGCAACCGAAAAGCCCCTGTTCGGGCGACCCTGGATTTTCATTCGCGGCGTTCCCGCAATGAAATTCCTGCCGCCCGAAGGCCCGCCGGAGATTGCCTTCGCCGGTCGTTCGAATGTCGGCAAGTCCTCGCTCATCAATGCGCTGGTGGGCCATAAGGGGCTCGCCCGCACATCCAATACGCCCGGACGCACGCAGGAACTCAACTATTTCGTTCCGGATGGTTATTCCGGCGAAGCGGGCGATCTGCCTCCGATGGCGCTGGTTGACATGCCCGGTTATGGTTATGCGCAGGCCCCCAAGGATCAGGTCGACGCCTGGACCAAGCTCGTCTTCGATTATCTGCGCGGCCGTGCGACCCTGAAGCGCGTTTACGTGCTGATCGATTCCCGCCACGGCGTGAAAAAGAATGACGAGGAGGTTCTGACCCTGCTCGACAAGGCGGCCGTTTCCTATCAGATCGTGCTGACGAAAACGGACAAGATCAAGGATGCCGGCGTTCCGCGTCTGATCGGCGAAACGCTGGAGAAAATCCGCAAGCGTCCCGCCGCCTATCCGGAAGTTCTCGCCACATCCTCGGAAAAATCATTCGGGCTGGATAGCCTGCGGGCCGAGATCGTCAGAACGATCTCTCTTTGAGAGGCACGCCTCTCAGGCGATGGTGAAAAGCAGAACGGCGGTCCAGAGCGTCGCCGTCAACGCCAGTAGGCGCCAGAAGCGCACGGAATGCCAGACCTCCGAAAGCATGGCTGCGAACATGCTGCCACCCCGCAGCGGCTGGCCCCTGAAAGGCAGGCCGGAGCGGCTTGGGTCCCGCTCCAGCAGCGCGGCGACGGTCGCGTTTTCGCGATATTCGGTTTCCGCCAGATTGTCCCGCCAGCGCCTGACCATGGCCGCGAACTGGCGGTCGCGTTTGACGCGCTTGGCAAGCTCCGCCATGCTTTCCGGCGGCAGGGCACCCAGCACATATTCGCCCGCAAGGACTTCATCCCGCAAACCGCTTTGCTTGTCTCGATCGGGTGCCGTCATGTGGTCTCGCGCTCCTCGGTCGTTCAGGTCAGCATCGCTCCCGCGGCGCGCGACATCCCATATCGCCCTGAATTAACCCCTCCCCTTTCCCCTGCAAGGCTGGTCCCATTGGGCCTTTATGTCAATCGCATTACAGCGTTGGGACAGCCAAAAAAAAGAAATTTGACCGCTGCCGACACAATAAGGCCAGGAGGTTATTTCATCCGTCAAAGACTTGCTTTAGAGCGGTGACAGGCTTTCAACGGCCGCAACCACAGACCGAGGTTTTTAGATGACGTCTTCCGAAAGCGAAACTCAGGCGCGGCTGCTCGCACAGGCTCTGCCTTTCATGCAGAAATACGAGAACAAGACCATCGTGGTGAAATATGGCGGCCACGCCATGGGGGATTCCACGCTCGGCAAGGCTTTCGCGGAAGACATCGCCCTTTTGAAGCAATCGGGCATTAACCCCATCGTCGTGCATGGCGGCGGCCCGCAGATCGGCGCGATGCTGACCAAGATGGGCATCGAATCGAAATTCGAGGGCGGCCTGCGCGTCACTGACGCCAAGACGGTCGAGATCGTCGAAATGGTTCTGGCCGGCTCGATCAACAAGGAAATCGTCGCCCTCATCAACCAGACGGGCGAATGGGCGATCGGCCTGTGCGGCAAGGACGGCAACATGGTCTTCGCCGAAAAGGCGAAAAAGACCGTCATCGATCCCGACAGCAATATCGAACGTGTGCTCGATCTCGGCTTCGTCGGCGAAGTCACCGAAGTCGACCGCACCCTGCTCGACCTCCTCGCCAAGTCGGAAATGATCCCGGTCATCGCCCCGGTCGCGCCTGGCCGCGATGGCGCCACCTACAATATCAACGCCGATACCTTCGCCGGCGCGATTGCGGGTGCGCTTCACGCCTCGCGTCTGCTGTTTCTCACCGACGTTCCCGGCGTTCTCGACAAGAACAAGGAACTCATCAAGGAACTTACCGTCTCGCAGGCGCGTGCGCTCATCAAGGACGGCACGATTTCCGGTGGTATGATCCCGAAGGTCGAGACCTGCATCGACGCTATCAAGGCCGGTGTTCAGGGCGTGGTGATCCTCAACGGCAAGACGCCCCACTCCGTCCTTCTGGAAATCTTCACGGAAGGCGCCGGCACGCTCATCGTGCCCTGATAGGCTTCATGTGGCGGACGGCAAGCCTGTCCGCCACGACAGGCATTCAGCCGAATGCCAGCAGCGACAGCACACCCACGACAATCAGCAGGCAGCCGGACAGTTCGAGCCGGTTGATCTTCTCCTTGAAGAAAAGCACGGTCGAGGCGAAGGCGAAAAGCATCTCAACCTGCGCCAATGCCTTCACCACGGCGGCCTGCTGCAGGGTCATCGCCGTGAACCAGCCGAACGAGGCCGTAGCGCCCACGAAACCGACCGCAAGCGACGGTTTCCACACCCTGGCGATCCGCCGCAACTCTTCCCGCTCGCGCCAGACGATCCACAGGAACATCGAAACCGTCTGCATGACGATGACGACAACGAGGGTAAAACCTGCCTGCATCATCGCGTCCGGAGCGGGAAGGCTCGGCGCAAGCGCGAGCGATGCCGATCGATAGGCGACCGATGAGAGGCCGAAGAAAGCGCCCGAGGCAAGGCCGATACCCGCCGTCCGGCTGAAGATCGAGGTGAAGAAGGAAGCGGGCGTGACTTCCGTGCGCGCCACCGAAATCAGCATGACGCCGGCGACCGAGATGGCGATGGCCGCCAATGTGCCGCCATTGACGCTTTCACCGATGAAGATAAGCGCGAATAGTGCCGCCTGCGCCGGTTCTGTGCGGGAATAGGCCGTTCCAACCGCGAAGTTGCGAAACGAGAACAGGTGCACCAGCAGGAAGGTGGCGGCAATCTGCGCCATGGCGCCGACCGTCGCCCACACGGCAAAGGACATGTTCGGCACCGGCAGAGGGCGACCGAGCCCGAAATGCAGGAAAGCAAGATAAGCGAGAGCGAAAGGCATGCCGAACACGAAGCGCACGAAAGTCGCGCCCGTGGTGCCCATCATGCCCTTGAGGTGCTTCTGCAGGGTCGAGCGCAGGTTCTGCAAGAACGCGCTTGCGAAAGTGATGCCTATCCAGAGTTCCATGGCCTTGGCGGTATCATGGGCCGGAGGCCGCAGCCAAGCCCGATTTTCTGATCAATCGTCGTCTTTTCGATTTTCTCCGGCCTTCGAAACGGGCATAAAGCAGGCCATGGACACAAAGCTGAAAAACCTGCCCGAAGCCGCCGATTTCGACCATGTGAGCGAATGGGTCTTCGATCTCGACAACACGCTCTATCCCCATCACATCAATCTGTTTTCGCAGATCGACCGTAACATGACGGCCTATGTGGCGGAGCTTCTGAAGCTCGATCCCGACGAGGCCCGGGCACTGCAGAAGCGCTATTATCATGACCACGGCACGACGCTTCAGGGGCTGATGATCCATTACGGCATCAGCCCGGACGAGTTTCTGGAACGCGCCCATGCCATCGATTATTCGGCGCTGAAACCGCATCCGGAACTCGGTGAGGCAATCAAGGCTTTGCCGGGCCGCAAATTCATCCTTACCAACGGCAGCGTCAAACATGCGCAGGCCGCCGCCCGTGCGCTCGGCATTCTCGATCATTTCGAGGATATTTTCGATATCGTCGCCGCGGGCTATCTGCCGAAACCGGCCAGCGCGACCTATGAGAAGTTTGCGGCGCTTGCGAAACTCGACACGCAAAAAGCCGCCATGTTCGAGGATTTGCCGCGCAATCTCGCGGCGCCCAAGGCGCTCGGCATGAAGACCGTTCTGCTCGTCCCCGCCAATCTCGAGGGCATCATCATGGAACGCTGGGAAATCCCCGCCGCGACGGACGCGCATATCGACTACATCACCGACGACCTGACCGGCTTCCTGACGAAAACTATCACCAGCTGAGCAGCGAACATTACCGAAGCTTCATCCACCTTACGGATGTTTAAGTGGTGAGGCGAATTGGACGTCACTATCTTCTCTTCAGGGACACCAAAGAAAGGTAATGACGATGACCACACGAAAAATCGCCCTGTCTGCTCTTGGCGCAGCCCTTTTGATCGGCACGGCCGCGACGGCAAGCTTTGCCGCCCCGCCCGCTCCGGGTAAAGGCCATGGCGAGCGCATGCCGATCCGCCAGGAGGCGGCCTTCGTTCACCTGCTGAAGGTGGCTGACACCAACAAGGACGGCAAGATTTCCAAGGAGGAATTCGCCGCCCGTCAGGACACGCTCTTCACAGAGATCGACAAGGACAAGGACGGCTCGATCACGCCGAAGGAAATGCGCGAGTATCGCCAGGCGAAGATGGAAGCTTTCCGCGCCGCCAATCCCCGTCCCGAGCGTGAGGACGCCAAAGCCGAAGACGGCAAGGGCCCCGAGGGCAAGCGCGCCGAAAGACATGCCGAGCGCGAACATGGCGGCCGTTTCGGCCATCAGGGCTGGGGCAAGCATGGCGGCAAGGGCGCAGGTTTCGCGCTGATCCGCTGGGCCGATACCGACGAGAACGGTCAGGTCAGCAAGGCCGAATTCACCGCCGCCGGCGAAAAGATGTTCGAACGGCTGGACAAGAACAAGGACGGCGTCATCTCCATCGACGACATGCCGGACCGCCCGTTCCTTTAACCCGCTCAAGAAAAAGCCCGCTCAAAAGCGGGCTTTTTTCTTCAATGCAGGCTGACGGTCTGGAGATCGTCTTCGGCAGCCTTGAAAAACGTACTGGACCGGTTGTCCGTCAGGAGGATCGGTGTACCATCTGCACCGAACAGCGCCCAAAGGTCCAATTGCGGATCGAGATCGGGCGCTTCCGGGAAACAGCGGCTGACGTCTTCCGCGCGGATCTTGCGGATATATCCCACTTCTCCTTCGCCGATATGGGCGAGCTGGGATTGGGTGAGACGCGCATGCGCTTCTTTCAACAGCATATTTCAGCCTCCTTCTTCACGCCGAGCGATTCGTGTCGGATTCCGGCGTTCACGTTCTACTCTGAGACGGAAATATTAATTTTCTTCACCACGTTTGAAATTTCCGGCCGGACCAGATCGATGGAAAGAAGGCCGTTGCGCAGGCGCGCTTCCCTGACCTGCATGCCATCGGCAAGCACGAAAACCCGCTGGAACTGGCGCGCCGCGATGCCGCGATAGAGAAAATCGCGTTTCTCCTGTTCCTGCTGGCGTCCGCGAATGACGAGCTGATTATCGGCCGTCGTCACATCCAGATCGTCCTGCGAAAAACCGGCAACCGCGATGGTGATGCGCAGGCGTTCCGGCACGTCTTCCCCACCGGGCAGGCGCTCAATGTTGTAGGGAGGATAGCCGTCATTGGCCTTCGCCATGCGCTCCAGCGTTTTTTCCATGGCATCAAAACCCAGCAGAAGCGGGTGGGTGAATGGCGTCATGCGGCTCATGTCTCTTTTGTCCTTGCAACCAAGCGACGTTTCGCGGTCCCGCTTCCGGCAACCTCGCCGGTCAATCGCACCGGCCCCTGCAATATGGGAAGCACAACCGCAATACGCAAGACGCGGCGACGAGCAAAGGGGACACCGGGGAATGAGGCTTGACAAGTGAGCATCCGCCGCTCGAAAAAAGCGCTCATCTCAACGGCGGGCAAGACATGGCAGAACGCAGAAAAATCATTATCGACACCGATCCTGGCCAGGACGACGCGGCGGCAATCATGCTCGCCTTCGCAAGCCCGGAGGAAATCGACATTCTCGGATTGTGCGCCGTCGCCGGCAACGTTCCGCTGAAGCTGACCAGCCGCAACATCCGCATCATCAGCGAATTGTGCGGCCGCACCGATATTCCCGTCTATGAGGGCGCCGAGAAGCCGCTGGTGCGCAAGCCCATCACCGCCGAGCACGTTCACGGCAGCACCGGCCTCGACGGCCCGGTTCTCGATGAGCCGACCATGGAAGCGCAAAAGCAGCACGCGGTCGATTTCATCATCGAAACGCTGATGCGGGAACCCTCAGGCACCGTAACGCTCTGCACGCTCGGCGCGCTGACCAATGTGGCGCTGGCGCTCCTGAAGGCGCCTGAGATCGCCGACCGCGTCAAGGAACTGGTGATGATGGGCGGCGGCTTCTTCGAGGGCGGCAACATCACACCGGCGGCGGAATTCAACATCTATGTCGACCCGCAGGCCGCCGATATCGTTTTCCGCTCCGGCATGCCGATCGTCATGATGCCGCTCGACGTCACCCATCAGTTGCTGACGACCAAGGCTCGGGTCAGCCGCATTCGCGACATTGGCACACGGCCGGCCATCGCCATGGCGGAAATGCTGGAATTCTTCGAGCGTTTCGACATCGAAAAATATGGCTCGGATGGCGGCCCGCTGCATGATCCGACCGTCATTGCCTATCTCGTCAAACCCGAACTGTTTCAGGGTCGCGAGTGCAATGTCGAAATCGAGGTCCATTCGGAACTCACCATGGGCATGACCGTGGTGGACTGGTGGAATGTTACCGAACGGCCCGCCAATGCCCGCGTGATGCGCAATGTGGATGCCGACGGTTTCTTCGAATTGCTGACGGAACGTTTCGCCCGTCTGTGACGGAAGCGGACATGAAAAAGGGCCGCTGGCGATACCAGCGGCCCTTTTCATTTGAGGCGGAAATGGCGCGTCAGAACTCCGTCCAGTCATCCTGCGCCAAAGCGTTTGCACCGTTGGTTCTCGGGCGCGCGCGGGGGGTAGCGGCACGTGCAGGTGCGTGTGCCTGCGCCGGGGCGGCGGGTGCGCGCATTGCCGCCGCCGTGGCGCGCAACTGCTGGCTGGAATGGTCGCCGGAGACGGAGAAGCCGGCAACGAGCGATTTCAGCGTTTCGGCTTCGCTGTTCAGCGTTACGCTGGCCGCCGTGGTTTCCTCCACCATCGCCGCATTCTGCTGGGTAACCTGGTCCATCTGCGTGACGGCGGAATTGATCTCCTTGAGGCCGACCGCCTGTTCACTGGCGGAGGCGGAAATCTGCCGTATCAGCTGGTTGATCTGCAGGACCTGATCGGCGATCTTTTTCATCGTCTCACCGGCCTTGCCGACCAGCTGGACGCCCTCGCCCACCTGCATGGCCGAGGTGTTGATGAGGCCCTTGATCTCCTTGGCGGCGGTGGCGGACCGCTGCGCCAGTTCGCGGACTTCCTGGGCGACGACGGCAAAGCCCTTGCCGGCATCACCCGCACGCGCGGCTTCCACGCCCGCATTCAGCGCCAGAAGGTTGGTCTGGAAGGCGATCTCGTCGATAACCCCGATGATGCGCGAGATTTCGGCCGAGGATTGCGCGATGCCTTCCATGGAGCTCACGGCCTGCTGCACGACCTCACCCGACTTGCCCGCGTCGTCGCAGGCATGGCTGACGGCTCCGGCCGCCTCTGCGGCGTTTTCCGCGCTGGAATTGACCTGCGCGGTCAGCTCATTGAGGGCGGCGGCGGTTTCTTCCAGGCTTGCGGCCTGCTGTTCCGTTCGGTGCGAAAGATCGCTGGCGGCGCGGGTGATCTCACCTGTGCCGTTGCCGATGCTGACGACGGTTGCGTTGACGGTGGAAACCGTTTCCTCGAGGCTCGCAAGCGCCGAGTTGAAGTCCTCGCGCAGCTTCGCATATTCGCCGGGGAACTCGTCCTCGATACGGTAGGTGAGATTGCCCTGCGAAAGCGCATTGAGGCCAGCACCCAGCACGCCGACAATGTGCTGCTGCATGCGGCTGTTTTCAGTACGCTCGGATTCCGAGCGCTGGCGCGCCGTTTCCGCGTGACCACGCTGGGCCTCGGCTTCGGCCTCCATCTCGCGGATGCCGGCAAGCTTCGCGCGGAAACCTTCAAGCGCGGTAGCAACGGCGCCCGTCTCATCCCGGCGCTCCTGTCCGGAAACCGGCACATCATAGCGACCGTCGCTCAGCGTTCTGACGTCGGAAACCAGCGAGGCGAGCGGATTGCGGACGAAATGACGCACGGCGAAATAAAGCGCGGTGATGACGGCGGCGAGAATGACGATCGCGCCGATGATCATCATGTAGGTCTGTTCCTGAACCGGTGCGTTCAGGGCCTGATGGGGAATATCCACCAGCACCACCCAGGTCGCGTTGAGGCCCGGAACGGCGAAGGGATAGACGAGACGGTTATAGGGCGCGTCCGTATCGAGGCCGAGATTTTCGATGAGGCCCTGCTTGCCGGAGGTGATTGCCGCCTGAACGGTGCTTGCACCGTCTCCGTCATAGGCTTTCATATTCTGCGCGGGCGTCGGCGGCACCAGCCACTGGCCGCCCTGCGAAACGAGCGTCACGCGGCCGGTCTCGAAAGGATGCAGCGCCTGCAGCTTCTGCGACAGCGAGGCCAGGGAGATATCGACACCCGCCACGCCGATCATCTTGCCGTCCGACATGACCGGATAGGCAAGCGAAGTCATGGTTGTGGGTACTTCCGTGCCTTCTGCGAGATAGGGCTGTGTGATAGCGCCCTTGCCGGATTTGGAAGCGAGCGCATACCATTCCGCCGCATAGTCATTCTTGAAGGTCGAGAACTGGATGTCGCCCTTCTGGGTCTTCGACCAATAAGGCGCAAACGCACCGTTTTCATTGGTGCCGAGATCGAGCCTGCCCGCAATCTCCTTGCTCTGCCCGTCAAAGAGACCGAGCTGCTCACAGAACCAGCTTCCGAAAGCAAAGGCATTCTGCTCGACATTGGCCTTGAGGATGTTGACGATGCCGGGGCGATCCATCGATTTCGCCTGATGCGCACGGCCGATGACGCCGGCCATGGAGCGCGCGGCGCTGCCGAGTTCACCAACATCGGCGGCGATGACGTTGGCGATGGCGCGCGCTTCGGTATTGGCCTGATCCATGGTCAGCGCGTGCACACGCTCACTCGTCTGGGAAATGAGGAAAGAATTCGATGCAACGAGAACCGTGGTGATGGCGCAGCCGGTTACGAGGATCAGCTTGGTCGCAAGCGACTTCACTTGGAAATTGAACATTTTGGCCTCGATCAAATCGCCCGCCCGAAAAGGCTGACGTCAACGGATGATAAATCTCCGTCATGGAGGCCCGTCCACAGGGGACAGTGCGCTGCAGCGCGACGGGGCAAAATTATAAGAAGATTGCTAATTAAGCCCTAAAATTACTTCGTCGCGCCAAGCATAATCAGTGTTCGTAGTGGGCCGAGATGATTTTCCATGCATCGTCGGCCGTTTCGGCGAAATGCAGAAGATTCATATCTTCAGGCGCGATGGTGCCGAAATCCGCCAGGAATTCGAAATTGATCACCGATCGCCAGAATTTCTCGCCGAACAGGATGAGCGGAATGGGCTCCATGCGTTTCGTCTGGATGAGCGTCAAGGCCTCGAACAATTCGTCCAGCGTGCCGAAGCCGCCCGGGAAGATCACCACAGCCTTCGCCCGCATCAGGAAATGCATCTTGCGAATGGCGAAATAGTGGAAGTTGAAGCTCAGTTCCGGCGTCACATAGGGGTTCGGCGCCTGCTCGTGTGGCAGGACGATGTTGAGGCCGATGGACGGGCCGCCGGCATCGGCAGCGCCGCGATTGCCCGCTTCCATGACACCGGGACCGCCGCCGGTGACCACGACATATTCGAGGTGGTCGGATTTCGCGGCATAGTCGGTGCAGAGACGGGCGAATTTACGCGCCTCGTCATAATAGACCGAGGATTGCTCCAGATTGCGCTTCTGCGTCTCGTTGCGCGCCGCCCAAGCCTCGCCGCCGGGTTCGGGAATGCGGGCGCCGCCGAACATGACGACGGTGGATTTGATCCCGCGCTCGGCCAGCGCCATCTCCGTCTTCAGCAGTTCCAATTGAAGCCTGACGGGGCGCAATTCCTCGCGGCAGAGAAAATCCATGTCCACATAGGCGAGGCGATAGGACGGGGAATCCGACTGCGGTGTTTTTTGAACGACCTCGGCCTGCTGCTTGTCCACGGCACTGCGCTTCAAGGGGTCCCATACCCCGTCCTTGCGCCGCAACTTGCCGTTTTTCAGTCGTGTCATTTCCATGCCTTTCGTCTGACGCGCCAAATCACCCAAATCACATTGACGCCTTTCCAACACTCCCTTAGATCAAATGACCAAAGCCTTCCAGCGGCGCGGGACCATCCGTGACCACGAACACCACGCGACTTTAAGGAATTTTCCATGAGCCTTACGGATCTCACCTCTCTCGAAACCATCATCGAAACCGCCTTCGACAACCGCGATGGTGTGAACGTATCGACGAAGGGCGAGGTTCGCGACGCCGTGGACACATCTCTTCAACTTCTCGACAGCGGCAAGGCACGCGTGGCCGAAAAGCAGGCTGACGGAAGCTGGAAGGTGAACCAGTGGCTGAAAAAGGCCGTGCTGCTCTCCTTCCGCCTGAACGACATGGAAATCGTGACCGGCGGACCGGGCGAATCCACCTGGTGGGACAAGGTGCCGTCGAAGTTCGAAAACTGGGGTGAAAACCAGTTCCGCGCCGCCGGTTTCCGCGCCGTGCCGAACGCCGTGGTGCGCCGCTCCGCCTATGTCGCCAAGAACGTCGTGTTGATGCCCTCCTTCGTCAATCTCGGCGCCTATGTCGATGAAGGCACGATGGTCGACACCTGGGCGACCGTCGGCTCCTGCGCGCAGATCGGCAAGAATGTGCACCTCTCCGGCGGCGTCGGCATCGGCGGCGTTCTGGAGCCCTTGCAGGCGGGCCCGACGATCATCGAGGACAATTGCTTTATCGGCGCCCGTTCGGAAGTCGTGGAAGGCTGCATCGTGCGTGAAGGCGCGGTTCTCGGCATGGGCGTCTTCATCGGCAAGTCCACCAAGATCGTCGACCGCGCCACCGGCGAGATCACCTATGGCGAAGTGCCGCCCTATTCCGTCGTCGTTGCCGGCACCATGCCGGGCAAGCCTTTCCCGAACGGCGAACCGGGCCCGAGCCTCTATTGCGCCGTCATCGTCAAGCGCGTCGATGAAAAGACCCGTTCCAAGACCGGCATCAACGAGCTTCTGCGCGACTGATATAAAGCGACTGCCATGACCACGACCGATCCAGTTGCCAATCTCGCCGCCCTCATCCGTTGCCCTTCGGTGACGCCTGCGGAAGGCGGCGCGCTTTCCCTGCTCAACACCCTGCTTTCACCGCTAGGTTTCCAGGTGGACAGGATGGTGGCGAGCGAGGCGGGAACGCCTGACGTGGAGAACCTTTACGCCCGGCTCGGCACCGAGGGTCCGCATCTGATGTTTGCGGGCCATACGGATGTCGTTCCCGTGGGCGACGAGGCCGCATGGAGCCATCCGCCTTTTGCGGCCGAAATCGCTGGCGGCGAAATGTTCGGTCGCGGTGCGGTGGATATGAAGGGCGGCATCGCCTGTTTCGTTGCCGCCATTGCCCGCCATATCGAAAAACACGGCAAGCCGCAGGGCTCCGTCTCTTTCCTGATTACAGGAGATGAGGAAGGCCCGTCGATCAACGGCACCTCCAAGCTGCTGGAATGGGCGGCCGCCAAGGGCGAGACATGGGACGCCTGTGTGGTTGGCGAGCCGACCAATCCCGACCAGCTTGGCGACATGATCAAGATCGGCCGCCGGGGATCGCTCTCCGGCCGCATCACGGTCCATGGCGTGCAGGGCCATGCCGCCTATCCGCATCTCGCCGACAATCCCATTCGCGGTCTGCTGCAACTGACTCATGCGCTGATGCATCCGCCCTTCGATCATGGCACCGACAATTTCCAGCCCTCCAATCTGGAAGTAACGACCGTCGATACCGGCAATGCCGCCACCAATGTGATCCCGGCGCGGGCGACGGCCTCCTTCAACATCCGTTTCAACGATACGTGGACTGCAGAGAGCCTGCGCGCGGAAATCATCCGCCGCCTCGATGCCGCCGCGGCGGAAGGCGAACTTCGCCCCGACCGTGCACCGGTGAAATACGATATCGTCTGGGCCGACCGCCCGGCCCATGTCTTTCTTACCCGGAACAATGCCCTCATCTCGTCGCTTTCCGGCGCGGTGGAGGCCGTGACGGGTAAGGAACCGAAGCTTTCGACCACCGGCGGCACCTCGGATGCGCGTTTCATCAAGGATTATTGCCCGGTGGTGGAATTCGGCCTCGTCGGACAGACCATGCATATGGTCGATGAGCGTGTGGCCGTTGCCGATCTCGAGACGCTGACGCGCATTTACGAGACCTTTATCGAACGCTGGTTCGCCCATGCCGACGGCAAGTGAAATAAGGCTTTATCTGACGGGCCTTTGGCTTCTGCTGCTCGGCGACCATAATGGTGCGCGATATCTGGACCTCTCCGAACGCGGCATGTGGCGGTCCTTCTATTCCGCCCTCTGGTGCCTGCCGGCCATGCTGGTTTCCTGGCTGTGGCTGCGCGCCGCCTTCCTCGCCAGCTATCCGCCCGGCACCGGAACGGGCTTCATCTTTTTCTTCCGTCTGGCGATGGTCGAGGCCATCTGCTGGATCGTGCCGCTGCTGTTGATCGGCATGCTGCTGTTTGCCTTCGGCGCACGGGAAAAATTCGCGCCGCTCGTCACCACCATGAACTGGCTGTCGCTGCCATTTTCCTATGCCTATGCGGTTCTGATCCTGATCGCATTCTTCCTGCCGCCCTTGCAGGGGCTGATCGCCATTCTCTGGCTGGCGCTGCTTCTGTCGCTGGTCTTTGCCTTCTCGCGAATTGTGCGGTTCTTCATCCGCGACCAGTCGCTGCTCGTCTCGGCCATCGTCATGACGCTGCTGGTGCCCGGCATGCTTCTGTCGGAAGCGCTGCAGCGTTTTCTCGGCGTTTATCCGGCCTGAGAAGCGGCGTGGGTTTTCACGGTCAGTCCGCGTCCTCAGCCATATCGGCTTCAGGGTACCTGCGACGCGGCGGAATGACGTCGGGATAATCGACCTGCATGAAATAGAGACCGTCCGGCGGTGCGACCGGGCCGCAGGCCTTGCGATCGCGCGCCTCCAGCGCGGCGCGCACATCCCCCGGCGTCATCGTGCCTTCGCCCGCCAGTTTCAGCGTGCCCGCGAAAGAACGGATCTGGTTATGCAGGAAGCTCTGCGCCGTCGCACGTATCTCGATGAGATCGCCGGTGCGCGTCACATCCAGCCGGTCGAGCGTGCGCACGGGGCTGTTCGCCTGACAATGCACGGAGCGGAAGGTGGTGAAATCATGCCGGCCGACGAGCATCTGGGCCGCTTCATGCATGCGCTCATGGTCCATGTCCTTCGACACCCACCATGCCCGCTTGTGCTCCAGCGCCAGCCGGGCCTTCCGGCAGATGATGCGGTAAAGGTAGTGCCGACGAAGGGCGGAAAACCGGGCGTCGAAATCTTCGGTCACGGAAGCGGCATCGAGGACGGCCACGGCTTCGCCCGCCATGGCGAGATGCGCATTGAGGGCATTGCGCAGCTTGTAGGGCTCCCAGTCTCGGGAAAGATCGACGTGGACGACCTGCCCGACGGCATGCACGCCGGAATCAGTGCGGCCCGCACCGCGAATGGAGACGCTCTCCCCCGTCAGTGAACGAACCGCAGCCTCCAGCGCACCCTGAACCGAGGGGCCGTTATCCTGTCTCTGCCAGCCATAATAGGGCGTGCCGTCATATTCGACGGTCATGCGGAAACGTGGCATCAGCCGAGCCTCGTTGTGGTCGGAACCGGTGTGCCGCGCACGAAATCGGCAGCCGACATCGGCTTGCCGCCCGCCTTTTGCAGACGGGTGAGCCGCACGGCGCCGCTGCCGCAGGCAATGGTAAGGGCGTCATCGAGCGCCGCGCCCGCTTCTCCCATGCCGCTTGCCAGTTCGGAGGCCAGAACCTTCACGCGTTCCGCCTTGCCGCCGATGTCCATTTCCAGCCATGCGCCGGGAAATGGCGAAAGGCCGCGAATGTGATTATGCACGTCCTGCGCCGGCCTCGAAAAATCGATGCGGGTCTCGCCCTTGTCGATCTTCGCGGCGTAGAGAACGCCTTCTTCCGCCTGCGTGACGAGCGGCAGGTCGCCGGATTCCAGCTTGTCCATAGCCTGCCGCATCAGCCGCGCGCCTGTTAGCATCAGGCTGTCATGCAGCTCGCCGGCTGTCATGTTCTCGCTAATCGCGACTTTCGCGGTTAGCGCGACGGGGCCGGTATCGAGCCCCTTTTCCATTTTCATGACCATCATGCCCGTTTCGGCATCGCCGGCCATGATGGCCCGCTGGATGGGGGCAGCGCCGCGCCAGCGCGGCAGCAGCGAGGCGTGACCATTATAACAGCCAAGGCGCGTGCCGCTGAGGATCGCTTCCGGCAGCAGCAGCCCGTAAGCCACGACAACCGCCACATCGGCATTGAAATCCCGAAACTTCTGGCGATCTTCATCTGCCTTGAAGTTCACCGGCGTCAGTACGGGCAGGCCCAGCAGTTCGGCGGCCTGATGCACCGGGGACTTCTGCAGATCGAGGCCACGACGGCCGCCGGGACGCGGCGGCTGGGTGTAGATCGCAGCGATCTCGTGGCCGACCTCCACCAGTGCACGCAGGGTGGGAACGGAAAATTCCGGCGTACCCATAAAAATGATGCGAAGAGCCATCGTCGCCCCCTGCCCTGTCGTCCATTCCGGTCCAGAGAGGACGGATCAGATCTTTGCGCGGGCCGCTTTCGTGAATTTCTTGATGACCATGTCGCGCTTCAGCCGCGAAATATGGTCGATGAAGAGAACGCCGTTCAGGTGATCGATCTCGTGCTGCAGGCAGGTGGCGAGCAGGCCATCCGCCTCGACCGTCTGCTGCTTGCCGTCACGGCCGACATATTGCACCGTGAGCGACGCGGGACGCTCCACCTCGGCGTAATAATCAGGGATGGAGAGGCAACCTTCCTCATAGGTCGAGACATCGTCCGACACCTTGACGATTTCCGGATTGATGAAGACGATCGGGGTCTTTTCCTCGCCCTCGCGCGCAACGTCGATCACCAGCATGCGGCGCGCCACGCCGATCTGAATGGCGGCGAGGCCGATACCCGGCGCATCATACATGGTTTCCAGCATGTCGTCGGCAAGACGCAGCACCTCGGCATCCACCTTTTCGATGGGTTTCGATTGCTGGCGCAGCACGGGATCGGGCAAAATGATAAGCGGTTTGATGGTCATGGCTTCCCATAACGTATCTCTTGCGCGGAGGAAATAAAAAACACGAGGTTCAAACCGCCTCCGGCATCCGCCCCGCCCGACTCAATTCCGCCGCAGGAATGTTCTTGTTTTGATCTTCCGAATCACAAGAAACCTGCTAGATTTAATCATGAGCATAGATTTCTCCGTTCTCCTCGATCCCGCGCTGCGGGCCGGCTCCGTCGACATCAGCTTCGGCGCGCTGCTCGCGGCTCTGGTTTTCGGTCTGGTCGCCACCTGGCTGGTGACGGCGAGCCGTGGGAAAAAAGCGGGAGCCGACGGCGAAATCTCCGACCTCCTGAAAACACAGTCCGAACTGCATGGCCGCATCGCCGCCATGGCGGAAACGCTCGGCACCCGCCAGACCGAGATGAGCCAGACGCTGAACCAGCGCCTCGACGGCATGTCGCAGCGCCTTGGCGAAACACTGACGGAGCAGACCCGGTCGACGCATGAGAATCTGAGCCGCCTGCAGGAGCGCCTCGCGGTCATCGACGCCGCGCAGGGCAATATTCAGGATCTGGCCAAGGACGTCGTCGGGCTGCAGGCCATTCTTTCCAACAAACAGACGCGCGGCGCCTTCGGACAGGCGCGCATGGAGACGCTGATTGCCGATGCGCTTCCGGCCGGGGCCTTCCAGTTGCAGCCGACGCTTTCGAACGGTTACCGGCCGGACTGCACCATCAAGATGCCCAACAATGCCCCACCGCTCGTCATCGACGCCAAGTTTCCGCTGGAGGCGTGGAATGCCATCAAGGCGGACGAGACGCCCGAAACCAAACGCGCCGCCGTGCAGCAGTTCCGCCGCGATATGGAAGTGCATATTCGCGATGTGGCCGAGAAATACCTCATCCGCGGCGAGACGCAGGATACGGCCTTCATCTTCGTGCCGTCCGAATCGATCTTCGCCGATATCCACCAGCATTTCGAATATCTGGTGCAACGCGCTCACCGCGCCCGTGTCGTCATCGTTTCGCCATCGCTTCTGATGCTGTCGGTACAGGTCATCCAGTCCGTGCTCAAGGATCAGCGCATGCGCGAGCAGGCGCATCTCATTCAGGGCGAAGTCGCCCTTCTCATGGACGATGTGCGGCGACTGGACGACCGGACGCGCAAGCTGCAGGCCCATTTTGGACTGGCCCAAAAAGATATCGACATGATGCTGATCTCCTCCGACAAGGTGCTGGCGCGCGGTCAGAAAATCGAAGGTCTCGATTTTTCACCGACGGAAAAAGAGACTTCGCATGGGGAAATCGAGCAGGCCCGACGCTTTGCCGAGAACAGGGCGGGAACGGCAAAGTTGCGGGTGGTTGACGACGAGTGATCCGCTCGGGCAAAGTCGCCGCCTTGCTTGAATTCTATACGGATACGCCCTCCATGATTACTGTTTTTGGCTCCATCAACATGGACCTCGTCGCCACCGCCAAACGCCTGCCCAAGCCCGGTGAGACCGTGACGGGCGAGACCTTCTCCACGGCCGCCGGCGGCAAGGGAGCCAACCAGGCGCTGGCCGCACGGCGTGCGGGCGCCACGGTCAAGATGGCAGGGGCTGCGGGCGATGACACCTTTGCCGCGCCGGCGCTGACATTGCTGCGCGACGCCGGCACCGACCTCTCACTGGTGAAGACCACGCCCGGCCCTACGGGGACGGCAGTGATCCTTATCGGCGAAGGCGGGGAAAACATGATCTCGGTCATTCCCGCCGCCAATGGTGAAGTCTCCGCATCCGACGCCGCGAAAGCCCTGGCGGAAATGTCGGCGGGCGATATTTTGATGCTGCAGTTCGAGATACCCGCGTCCGCTATCGAAGCGGCGCTGACGGCTGCGAAGGCAAAGCGCGTCACCACCGTCATCAATACCGCGCCACTGACCGCCGATGGGCCGCGCCTTGCGGGCCTTGCCGATATCGTCATAGCCAACGAAACCGAGTTCGAATTGTTGCTCGGAAAGAACGGCCTTTCCGGTTCTGAGCGGGAAAACGAACTGAAAGCCCTGCATGACAGGACCGGCCAGACATTGATCGTGACGCTTGGCGCCGATGGTGTGATCGCGATGCGCAACGGCAAGGTTTTCCGGGCTTCCGGCCTCAAGATCGAGCCGGTCGATACGGTCGGTGCGGGCGATACCTTCTGCGGCTATCTCGCCGCCAGCCTCGATCAGGGAATGGATTTCGAGAAGGCGCTGAAGCGCGCCGCCGTCGCAGGTTCGCTCGCCTGCACCCGCGCCGGCGCCCAGCCTTCCATTCCGCTGGCAGCGGAAGTGGATGCGGCCCTCTGAGGGATCAGCCGCTCAACGGCGAATGAAGGTGAGATAGGCCGAGCTGCGGCCTTCTCTTTTCGCCTTGTTCTCATAACGCGTGCCCGGCCAGTTGGCGTAGGGCGTGCGCCAGTCATCGGCGCTCGTCGCCGTCCATTCGAAGCCGCCATGGCGGGCGCAATGCTGCAGCGTCCAGTTGACGTAGGTATCGATATCGGAAGCGAAGCAGAACTTTCCGCCGGGTTTCAGCACACGATGGAAGCGGGCAAGGTTGACGTCTGAAACAAAACGACGCTTCCAGTGCTTCTTCTTCGGCCACGGGTCAGGATAGAGAAGATCGATATGATCGATCGATCCCTCGGGCAACCAGTCCAGCAATTGCGTCGCATCATCGTCGTAAAGGCGGATATTCATCAACTCGCGTTCGTGCACGGCGGCGAGCAGCTTGGCCATGGAATTGACGAAGGGTTCCACGCCGATGAAACCCGTCTCCGGGTTTTCAACCGCGCGGTGGGCGAGATGCTCGCCCCCGCCAAAACCGATCTCCAGGCGGATCGATCGCACATCCGCGGGAAAAAGAGCGGCGAGATTGTGCGGCGGGGCGCTTTCCAGATCGATTTTCAGCAAAGGCAACAGGTTCTCGATTGTATCGACCTGCTGATTGCGCAAGGGCTTGCCCTTGCGTCTGCCAAAAAAAGCTTCCGTCGCGCGCGAACGCCGTTCTTCCGTCATCTCATACTCTCAAGAACAAATAGACTTAACCCGCACAGCGCCACATGAGGCGCTGTGCGGGTTACAAAAGTTGGTGACGGTATCTCTCAATCGCCGTCAAATAACAAGCGCCATATCTGGTTGACGCATTTTCCGGACGTAAAACCGCTACGCAGTTTTACTGGAAATGCTTCAAGCGCTCAAAGCTTCCTTGAGCGGCTTCACCAGATCGAGCTTCTCCCAGGAGAAGGAGCCGTCACGGCCAGCCTTGCGGCCGAAATGGCCGTAGGAAGACGTCTTGGCGTAGATCGGCTTGTTAAGATCGAGATGACGGCGAATGCCCGACGGCGAAAGGTCCATGACCTTACGGATCGCGGCCTCGACCTGATCTTCGCTGACCTTGCCGGTGCCATGCAGATCGACATAGATCGACAGCGGCTGGGCGATGCCGATTGCGTAGGAAATCTGGATCGTGCAGCGCTCGGCAAGACCGGCAGCCACGACGTTCTTGGCGAGATAACGGGCGGCATAGGCGGCGGAACGGTCGACCTTGGTCGTGTCCTTGCCGGAGAATGCACCGCCGCCATGGGGCGCAGCGCCGCCATAGGTGTCGACGATGATCTTGCGACCCGTCAGGCCGGCGTCACCATCGGGACCGCCGATGACGAACTTGCCGGTCGGGTTGATATACCACTGGCAATCGTCAGCGATCTTCAGGTCGCCCAGAGCTTCGCGGATATAGGGCTCGACAACGGCGCGAACCTTCTTCGAATCCCAGCTTGCATCGAGATGCTGCGTGGACAGAACGATGGATACGGCTTCCGCCGCCTTGCCGTCGACGTAACGAACCGTGACCTGACTCTTGGCGTCGGGGCCGAGCTTTGCCGCTTCGCCTTCGCCGCTTTTACGGGCGGTGGCGAGCAGCTGCAGGATACGGTGGGAATAATAGATCGGAGCCGGCATGAGGTCCGGCGTTTCCTTGCAGGCGTAACCGAACATGATGCCCTGGTCGCCGGCGCCCTCGTCGCCCTGCTTGTCGGAGGCGTTGTCCACGCCCTGCGCGATATCAGCCGACTGCGGATGCAGGAGAACGTCGATCTTGGCGGTCTTCCAGTGGAAACCATCCTGCTCGTAGCCGATGTCGCGGATCGCCTTGCGGGCGGCGGACTTGAACTTCGAGGGGTTGATGACCGGATGGCCAGCGGCGTCCTTGAGAACCTTGCCGTCCTTGTCCTTCTTCAGAAGCGTATCGGGAACCCGAACCTCACCGGCGATAACGACGCGGTTGGTCGTCGCAAGCGTTTCGCATGCGATGCGCACGGTCCAGGGATCAACGCCCGTCTTGGACGCTTCACGATAGATGAGATCCACGATTTCATCGGAAATACGGTCACAAACCTTGTCCGGATGACCCTCGGCCACGGACTCGCTGGTGAACAGATAATTGGCACGCATGCGGGATTCCCCTCAAAGAACGGTCTTGGAGTTTGTTAGTCATTTCGGCCGTGAAAAACAAGGACACAACCACATAAATATATCTTTATGTGAGAATTCCTTTCTAATCGCGCACAAAAAAACGGTCCTTGCGGACCGTTGAGTGCCCGGCATCCCGTGCCGGAAATTTTCTGCGTCGCGCGGGTTGCGCTTACTCAGCGTCACCCTCGGCGGCGAGCGCCTTGACGAGATCGACAAGGCGGCGGCGAACCTTCGGGTCGGCGATCTTCACGAAGGCGCGGTTCAGTTGCAGACCTTCAGCCGAGGACAGAAAGTCGACCACGTAATTGGAGCTCGACGCTTCCGCCATGCCGGTCGTACCGCCGACCTGATCGCCGGGTGCATCTTCGAAGAAAAAGGAAACAGGCACATTGAGGATCGCGGAAATGTTCTGGAGGCGGCTGGCGCCAACGCGGTTCGTGCCTTTTTCATATTTCTGGATTTGCTGAAAGGTAATTCCGAGACTTTCACCCAGCTTCTCCTGGCTCATTCCGAGCATGGTTCTGCGAAGGCGAATTCGGCTTCCGACATGAATGTCGATGGGGTTAGGCTTTTTCTTATTCTCGGTCATCATGCGGTCCTGACACTCGGAAAGGGTTGATATCTCGCTTCATTACTATTCGAAGAAATGAGTCGGCAATTCGACAGCGTCTAAACTTGTTTTACGACTGACGTATTCACTATGCAATTACAGGGGTTCCCGGTCAATTCTGGCGCCGAGCGAAACTCAAGGCGGGAAATACCGCAACGATCATCAAGATAGAAAAAATCAACCAGAAATACGTCCGATGTGTGTCGTAAGTAAATGCGTCGTTTGACCCACCACTCAAAGTGGCGTCAACAATTCCCACCCGACCGTAATCGAGCCCCGCAATAATGCGGCCATAGGGATCTATGACGGCGGAAATTCCGGTATTGGCACCGCGAATCACCGGCACGCCCGTCTCAACGGCCCGGACCCTCGCCTGCAGAAAATGCTGATAGGGGCCGGGCGTGTCGCCGAACCAGCCATCATTGGTCACATTCAGGATAGCGGCCGAGCCGGCCAGCCCCGGCGTCATCTCACCCGGAAAAATGATCTCGTAACAGATGAGAGGATAAAAGGTCTTGCCCGAGGGAAGCGTGAGCGGCGTGCGCGAGGAAGCGGCGGAAAAGCCCCCCGGCAGGGCGATGACATTGTCGATGCCGAATTCCCGCAGGATACCTTCAAAGGGAACATATTCACCAAAGGGGGTCAGATGCACCTTGTCGGTCGCGCCGATGATCTCGCCCTGGCTGTCGATCGCATAGACCGAATTGTAATAACGCGGCGGGCGGCCGGCTCCCTGATCTTCCATTCTGACGGCGCCGGTGAACAGCACCTGTCCATCCTCCAGCGTTTTGGCGATTTCCGCCAGAGCATCCGGGTTTTGCGTCAGAATGAACGGCACGGAGGTTTCGGGCCAGACGATGATATCGGGGCGCTTTTTCCCTTCGCCGGGCGGCAGAGCAGAGAGCCGCAGATGCTCACCAAAAATCTCCGCCCTGTCCGCGTTCAGCATCTTGCGTGACTGATCGATGGAAGGCTGCACGATCCGAACGGTCAGTGCGTCCGCTGGCACCTCCGCCGGCGTCTGGAGACGGTAAAAGCCATAGCCGAAATGGCCGGCCAGCAGCAGCCCCGCCACGGCGAGACCCGGCCACATGCCTTTTTTCGTGCCTGTCAGCGCGGGCGAGGCGAAGATGAAAACCGCAAGCGTCGTTATGCTGAAAAGGCCAAGCAGATGTGCCGACTGCATCATGATCGGGATGGGCATGATGCCGTAGCCGATGGCGTTCCACGGAAAGCCGGTGGCCAGGAAGCTGCGCAGCCATTCCGAAAAGCCGAAGGCGGCAGCAAGTGCAGCGATACGGCCGAGGCCCTCGGACCAGAGGAGATTGGCTGCGGCAACCGCAAAACCGTAGAACAACGCCAGAAAAGCGGGAAGGCCAAGAATGGCGAGCGGCAGCGCCCAGGCGAATTCATCGGCCTCCAGCAGGAGAGCATTGCCGAGCCACCACAGGCCCGCGACGAAGTAACCGAGCCCGAAACACCAGCCGATGCCGAAAGCCGGAAGGATGCGGCTGAAGAGGCCGCCGCCCGGCTTACCGGTGCAGCCATCCACGAGCCAGACAAGCAGGGTGAAAGAGAAAAACAGCGCCGCGAAAAAGCCGAATGGAGGCAAAGCGAGCGCCCCGACCGCACCTGCGGCAATCGCCATAACTGCGCGGCTCATGCCGCCGGCCAGCATTACCCTGCCTGCAAGACGCTCCATGCCATCTCCGTTTATGCGCGTCCGGAAAAGCCCGCAGCCGACAAGGCCGCGCCACGGAATTTCCCCTCAGACCCGACGTAAAGGAAAAAAGATTCGCAGTCCACAGGAGGCATGGCGACCGAAGCGCCACTTGTTCTTTTCGACGCCGAACACGGGCATTCATACCTGTCGGATTGATTTGTCGAAAGGTGGAAGCGACGGGGAAAAACCCCGTCGACCTTTCTTAATCGGCGTTCTGCTGGTGCGTGATAAGGCGAACATCCGGCGCAGGCAGCGCAATCACCTCATTGGCGCCCGCTTCGCCCGGGGCGCGATCATCCTCACCTTCGGAGCCATGATCCCGGACGATACGAACGCCCTTGATGCGCCTGCTATCCGCATCGAGAATCTGGAACTCGAAACCGGGCACGGCCCGGACCACCTCGCCCTTGGCCGGAATGCGGCCGAGCGCGAAGAAGATGAGACCGCCGAGCGTATCGATTTCCTCCAGATGTTCACGAACATCGAATTCCGGCCCGATCACCTCGGCAAGTTCGGTGAGTTCCGCGCGTGCATCCGCGACAAGCACATCGGCGGAAAGACGCGAAAACATCGCCTCGTCCTTGTCATGCTCGTCGTCGATGTCACCCACGACCATCTCAACGATATCTTCGTGGCTGACGAGACCATCGGTGCCGCCATATTCATCGATCACCAGCGCAAGCTGAGTTCTCTGGGCCTGCATCGTCTTCAAAAGGTCGGACGCGAGCATCGAGGGCGGTGCGAAAAGAATTTTGCGCACCAGCCCGGCAGCGGCGACCGTCTGCTCCAGATCGACACGTGCCAGGTCGAAATTCGGCCGCGGTGAACGAGGCGCCTTCACCTCACCGTAAGCGACGCTTCGCGAACCGGCCCGGCGTTTATTGCGGGCCTGCTTGGCGACATAGGCCAGCAGATCGCGAATGTGGATCATGCCCTTCGGATTATCCAGCGTCTCGTCATAGACCGGCATGCGGGAACGCCCGGTTTCCTCGAAGAGGATCAGCGCATCCCCAATCGTCATATTCTCATCGAGACCGTCGATGTCCACACGCGGGATCATGATATCTTCGACCCGAACCTCGCGGAAACGCAGGATATTGTTCAGCATCGCCCGTTCTTCGGGCGAAAAGGCCGCACCGATTTCGGTGTCGTCCATCAGCGCGTCGGTCAAATCCTCGCGCAGGCGCTCGCCCTGGGATGGTTTCAGCAACCGTGCGATGCGTGACCAGATGGTCGATTTCGGCTTGGCGTTGTAGTCGTGACGTAAGTGACTACTGCCCTCCTCCGAAGAGGACTGCTCGCCGTTTTCTCTGCCCTCATTGGCAGGTCGTGCAGAATGTTCGTTCATGGCTCCAGACAATATTCAAAGCGGTTCCTGACCCGCGTATGGATCAGATAGGCCAAGCACCGCCAAAATGCGAGTCTCAAGCGACTCCATTTCTTCCGCTTCTTCCTCGTCCATGTGGTCATAACCAAATAAATGCAGGAACCCATGAACGAGCAGATGGGTCAGATGATCCCCGAAACTCTTCTCAAGTTCAAGGGCCTCGCGTTCAACCGTCTCGCGCGCGATGACGATATCGCCCAGCATCGGGCCCGGCATTCCGCCCGGCTCCAGCGGAAAAGCGGGGAAAGACAGGACATTGGTCGCCTTGTCCTTGTCGCGCCACTCGGCATTGATTTCCCGAATATTTTCATCGTCGGTAAAGACCAGCGACAGCTCCACCGGCATTTTCGGGAACGGTTGGCCTTCTTCACGCTTCAGAAAATCGACCGCCGCGTCCAACACCTTGGTAGCAAAGGCCAGCAGATCCTCTTCCGAGGACCAACCTTCGGCCTCGACGCTGATTTGAATATCCAGAGCTGTCATTGTCTTTACGTCAGTTGCCCTTCACAAGGCTTTCATCCGGCACCGCCGTGTGGGATTCATACGCCCGGACAATGCGCGCCACCATCGGATGACGCACGACGTCGACATCCTTGAAGCGCACGACCGACACGCCTTCCACATCGCCAAGGATTTGCAGTGCCTCGACAAGACCGGATTTCACGCCGCGCGGCAAATCCACCTGGCTCGGGTCACCCGTCACGATCATGCGGCCGTTCTCGCCAAGGCGGGTCAGGAACATCTTCATCTGCATGGTCGTGGTGTTCTGGGCTTCGTCGAGAATGACGGCGGCGTTGGCGAGCGTGCGGCCGCGCATGAAGGCCAGCGGCGCGATTTCGATGACGCCCGCCTGAATGGCGCGCTCCACCTTGTCGCCCGGCATCATGTCGTAAAGCGCGTCATAAAGCGGGCGCAGATAAGGATCGACCTTTTCCTTCATGTCGCCCGGCAGAAAGCCCAGACGTTCGCCCGCTTCGACGGCAGGACGCGACAGGATGATGCGGTCAACCGCGCCGCGCTCCAGAAGCTGCGCCGCATGAGCGACGGCAAGATAGGTCTTGCCGGTACCGGCGGGGCCGACGCCGAAAACCAGTTCGGATTGCTCCAGTGCCCGCATGTAGACGTCCTGTGTCGGCGTGCGGGCAGCGATGGTCTTCTTGCGGGTGGAAATCTGCGCCATGGAAATCTTCGCCTTGCGTTCCATCGTCGGCAAGGTCAGCTGGTCGTCCGCGGCCATGGCCATGCGGATCGCGCCTTCCACGTCGGAAACCTCGGCGGTTCCGCCCTTGAGCAGCCGTTCATAAAGGAAATCCAGCGCCCGACGAGCCTGATTGGTGGCAATGACATCGCCGGTGATGGCGACGGAATTGCCGCGCGGGCGAGCGTCGATATTGAGGCGCTGTTCCAGAAGCTTCAGGTTCTGATCGAACTGACCGAATAGCTCTCCCGCTATCCTGTTATTCTCGAACGTGAGGACGAAGTGATTGGCGTCGGTCGCGGCTTGGCGTGGCTGGCGCGATGAATTTGATACCAATTCGTGTGCGTTCAAGCGGTCAGGCTCCTGTCCCAATCAGTGTCGGCTCCTCACTCTAACTCCCTGCCACCTCGGCAAACAAGCTGTTTGGACCCGTTGCGGTGATTCGTACATTAACAATGTCACCGATTTTCAAAGTCTTTGCATCAAGATTCACGGATTGCAGCCACGGAGAGCGACCTATCAACTGCTCAGGCATGCGGCCGGGCTTTTCCAGCAGCACATCCATGGTTTTTCCGACCAGCGATTCCGCAAATTCCTTCTGCTGCCGCAGCAACAGGGCCTGCAATCTTTCCAGCCGCTCGGCCTTCACCTCTTCCGCAACCTGATCGGTGAGATCGGCTCCCGGCGTGCCGGGGCGGGTTGAATATTTGAACGAGAAGGCCTGCGCATATTTCACCGTCTCGACCATCGCCATCGTATCTTCGAAATCGCGATCCGTCTCACCGGGGAAACCGACAATAAAGTCTCCCGACATGGCAATATCAGGGCGGGCGGCGCGGATTTTTTCGACAAGCTGGATATATTCCTCACCCGTATGGCGACGGTTCATCGCTTTCAGAATGCGATCCGACCCGGACTGCACCGGCAGATGCAGATAGGGCATGAGAATACGCAGATCGCGATGCGCGCCGATCAGGCGTTCGTCCATGTCGCGCGGATGGCTGGTGGTGTAGCGAAGCCGTGCAAGGCCCGGAATTTCCGCCAGCCGGTAAAGCAGTTCGGCAAGGCCCCATTTCTCGCCCTTTGGACCTTCGCCCTGCCAGGCATTGACGTTCTGGCCAAGCAGCGTGATCTCGCGCACGCCGGCATCGACGAGCTTCATCGCCTCATCGATGATCTGGCGCACGGGGCGGGAGACTTCCGAACCGCGCGTATAGGGCACGACACAGAAGGTACAGAACTTGTCGCAACCTTCCTGCACCGTCAGAAACGCTGTTACGCCGCGCGTGCGCAGCGTCGCCTTTTCGGCCACAGGCAGATGCTCGAACTTGTCCTCGACCGCATATTCGGTCTCGATGACGCGCTCGCCGCCGCGCACCCGCTTCAGGGCGTCCGGCAGGCGATGATAGGTCTGCGGGCCGATGACGACATCGACGGCGGGCGCACGGCGAAGGATTTCCTCGCCTTCCGCCTGCGCCACGCAGCCGGCAACACCGATCATGAATTCACGGCCCTGCTCTTCGCGCGATTTTTTCATGTCGCGCAGGCGGCCGAGCGCCGAATAGACCTTTTCAGCCGCCTTTTCGCGGATATGACAGGTGTTCAGCAGAACCAGATCCGCCTCGCCCATATCTTCTGTCTGAACGTAACCGTCCTTCGCCAGCGCATCGCTCATACGGACGGAATCGTAGACGTTCATCTGACAGCCGTAGGTCTTGATGAAGACCTTTCTGCTGTTTGCCCCATCGCGCGCGATGGATGCGGGCTGGCTGTTCGAACCCTCGCGGGCGATCATGGGTGGGGCGTCAAGGCCAAGCGTTTCCTGGGTCATGGCGGCTATCTAGTGTTTTTCACGGCCAGATTAAACAGAAAAATGCCGGAAAAGCTACGATCTCGCTATTTCCGCCAGCCGCCGCGCAGGCTGAAGGCCAGCATGGAGCGGATGGAAGCGGCGATATCGGTCGCCAAGCGCTTGCGATTATCCGTGCTGTGAAACGGAACGCTGTCACCGAATGTCACGTCGACATCGATGGCGCCGGCCCTGATGATGCCGAGCAGATGCGGCACCAGCGTGATGCTGCCCGGCCAGGCGGCGATGACGCGATGGTAACGCCCCATGGCCATGCCCTGCACCCTTGTATAGGCGATGGCGACCGGCTGCACATAAACCAGCTTGCCCGGAACCTGTTCAGCGGCGGTGGAGGCCGCACCGAACAGCGAGGATTTGACGGCAAGCATGCGGTTGCCGTCCGAGGTGGTGCCTTCCGGAAACAAAACGACGATCTCGCCATCGGCCATGCGGCTGGCGATCTCGCTCACCTGCGCGCCGGTGCTGCGTTTCTGCTCACGCTGAACGAATATGCTTTTCTGCAGGCGGGCGAGCCAGCCGAATACCGGCCAGTCCCGCACTTCCGTCTTGGCGATGAACACGACGTCGGCAATGCTGCCCAAAACGAGGATGTCCTTCCACGAGGCGTGATTGACCGCCAGCATCAGCGGTTTCGCCCGCTCCACATCGCCATGCACATGCACGCGGATGCCGAGAACATGGCAGGCGATGCGATGCCAGAGGCGCGGAATGCGACGGCGAAGCCGCCAGTCGAAGGCAAGGCCCAGCAGTTGAAGCGGCAGCAAGACGAGCGTGACGATCAGGAGAACGACCGCAATATAGGCTGTCCGCAGCCACATCATGATGGGAAAGACCGCTTGTTCACCGGCGTCTCAGTGTTCGCCGGGCTTCAACGGCACGCCGTAAAGTTCCAGGCGGTGATCCACGAGCTTGAAGCCGTGTTCCCGGGCGATCTTTTCCTGAAGGGCCTCGATCTCGGCCGAATGAAATTCGATGACCACCCCGTTCTTCAGGTCGATCAGGTGATCGTGATGTTCCTCGGGCACGGTCTCGTAGCGCGAACGGCCGTCGCGAAAATCGTGACGCTCGATGATGCCGGCATCCTCGAACAGTTTCACCGTTCTGTAGACGGTGGAAATCGATATGCGCGGATCCACGGCGGAGGAACGGCGGTAAAGCTCCTCGACATCGGGATGGTCGGCTGACTCCTGAAGGACGCGGGCGATGACACGGCGTTGGTCGGTCATCCGCATGCCGCGTTCGGCACAAAGCTCCTCCAGCGTTTTCGAAAGGTCTGTCACGTCTTCTGGCCTTTTGAGAATTCCGGTTTGCGGCTTTCGCCGAAAAAATGCCTGTCGCAGGGAACTAGCGAAGATCGCGACGCATGACAAGCGCCGTCGACTTCGTTCCATCCTTTGCGGTGTAATAGGCCTTGCGTTCCGCGACGGTTTTGAAGCCGAGCTTCCTGTAAAGCCCCAGCGCAGAGGCATTATTATTATCCACCTCAAGAAACATGGTTTCGGCGCCGCGCATCATCGCTTCGCGGATGGCCGACTGCATCAGACGCCAGCCGAGACCGACGCGTGCGAATTTATCGGCCACGGCAACGGTCAGAATTTCCGCCTCGCCCGCCACTTCCCGCGCCAGCACGAAACCACCGAGCGGCTTGCTGAAAAAGGCGTTGGTCTGGCGTGCGACAGCACCGAAAACCGACCCTTGCGTCAAAAGTCCGGAAAACTCCCCGTCGTTCCAAGGGCGCGGAAAGCGCAGCGCATGCAGCTCCGCCACCGCGGCGCAATCCTCATGCTGCATCGGCACGATCTCGAAATAGGGTTTCCAGGTCAGATAGTCGTCAAACATAACAGGAATCGGGCATCACAGGAATCATTGCACATGTCGAGGAATGCCCTATCAGGCAACGCCCTGGCGTGCCAGCGCAAAACCGGTCTGCGGCCGGGCATCCGGCCCGCGCAGATAAAGCGGCGCGGGTTTCGGCTGACCAGCCGGCTTGCGCGCAGCAGCACGCGCGACCGAGGCAATCGGGAAGTGATCCGGTCCCGAACCCGCCTCCAACCCCGCCAAAAGCGGCGCGGCTGAACCGATAACGACGCCATCGAAACCGGTAGTGACCGTTTTGGCGTCGTCCAGAGACAGAAGCGCGGCATCGCGCAGCGGCGATCCATCCGCACCGAATGTCTGGAGATGGGCTTCGCCGCGTTTGGCATCCAGCCCGACGGCCACGGGCCGGCCGGGATTTGCAAGCAGATGATGAAGCGCCAGCGTTTCAAGCGTGGTGACGCCCACGGCCTCGACGCCGAGCGACAGGGCAAAGCCGCGCGCGGCGGCAACCCCGACACGGATACCGGTGAAAGACCCCGGCCCGATGGTCACGGCGATGCGCCCGACATTCTGGAGCGACAGTTGCGCCTGCCCCAGAGCACCGTCGATCACCGCCATCAACCTTTCGGCATGGCCCTTGCCGATCGTTTCGCATACCTCGCCGAGCACCCTGTCGGAGGCGCTGTCATAAACGCAGGCGGAACAATCCACACCTGAGGTGTCGAGTGCGAGAACAATCATGATGGCCTGGCTTGCGCTTTTATACCGCTTCGACTTCGCGCACTTCCGGCACGAAATGGCGAAGCAGATTCTGAACGCCATGCTTCAGCGTGGCGGTGGAGGACGGGCAACCCGAGCAGGCGCCCTTCATGTTCAGGAACACCGTGCCATCGCGGAAACCGCGGAAGGTGATGTCGCCGCCATCCTGCGCCACGGCGGGGCGGACGCGGGTTTCCAGCAGTTCCTTGATGGTGGCGACGATGGTTTCGTCACCCTCTTCGAAGAACTCACCTTCCTCATCCGAGACTTCGGCAGCGATTGCCGTGCCCATGATCGGGCGGCCGGACATGAAATGTTCCATGATGGAGCCCAGAATGGCGGGCTTCAGATGCTGCCATTCCGCGCCGTCCTTGGTGACGGTGATGAAATCGAAACCGAAATAAACGCCGGTCACGCCGGGAATGGTGAAGAGGCGTTCCGCCAGTGGCGAAGCCTGCGCCTGCGACGGGCTGAGAAACTCAACTGTCCCGCTTTCCAGCACCACCTTGCCCGGCAGGAACTTCAGCGTCGTCGGGTTCGGCGTGGCTTCCGTCTGAATGAACATCGTCTGTCTCCTTCGAGGTCGCCGTTCACGCCCCGCAATTTAGAATTCTTCCAAAAATACGCCCGGCGAAGCTGCACTTCAAGCCCTGACATGATAATTACATTCAAGAAATCGTCAGCCCCTAAATCTTGTCCGGAACCCGGATCAGCAGAGCGCGTCGATTTCCTCGTCCGACAGCGTATCCGGCAGCACGGTGACGGGAATGGGAAAGGCTGCCCCGCGTCCGGCGATGGAAGAAACAAGCGGTCCCGGCCCTTCCTTCGTCGAGCCTGCTGCCAGAACGAGAATCGCGATATCGCGGTCTTCCTCGATCAGCCCGTGAATCTGCTCGGTGGCGCTGCCTTCGCGAATGACCGCTTCCGGCTCGATGCCGATGGTCTCGCGCACCTTCTGGGCGATTTTGGCAAGCGTGGCTTCCGCCTCCTCACGCGCCTCGGCCCGCATGATCTGTTCGACACCCAGCCATTGCTGGAAATCGCCTTCCGGGATCATGTAGAGCAGCACCAGCCCGCCATTGGAGTTCTTGGCGCGACGACCGGCATAGTGCACGGCCCTCTCGCATTCCGGTGTGTCATCGATAACTGCAAGAAATTTGCGACGATGCCCTTCCAGACGCGACAGCCGTTTTGAAACCATTCTGCACTCCCTAGGTCCGCCGTGATCCGTAAAACCGCCCGACGGTTCGGGCGGAGATTATATCAAATCACGGCACGCGCAAACCGCCCGCCGCATTCGCGCAGCAGCGACCTGTCAGCGCAGGAAGCCGATGATGTCGCGCACCTCGTTCATCGTCTTTTCGGCGATGGCACGCGCCCGCTCGCCACCCTGTTTGAGGATGGCGTCAATATGGGTCGGGTCATCGAGAAGGCGGCGCATCTCATTGTTGACGGGAGCCAGCACATTGACCGCAAGCTCGACGAGGGCCGGCTTGAAGGCCGAGAACTGCTGTCCGCCGAATTCGGAAAGAACATCCGCCTTGGTCCTGTCGGACAGCGCGGCATAGATGCCGACGAGGTTTTCGGCCTCGGGGCGACCCTTCAGGCCTTCCACTTCGCTCGGCAGCGCATCCGGATCGGTCTTCGCCTTCTTGATCTTCTTCGAGATCGCGTCGACATCATCCATCAGGTTGATGCGCGACAGATCGGAGGGATCGGACTTCGACATCTTCTTGGTGCCGTCCTTGAGCGACATCACGCGCGGCGCCGGACCGCCGATCAGCGGCTCCACCATCGGGAAATAGGCGTGCACCGGCTCATCGCCCACGGTGATATCGAGCCCGAGGCCCGCCTTGCGGATATGATCGCCGAAATCGATATTGAATTTCTGGGCGATATCGCGGGCAAGTTCCAGGTGCTGCTTCTGGTCGTCACCGACGGGAACATGCGTGGCGCGATAGACGAGAATGTCGGCGGCCATCAGGCTCGGATAGGCGAGCAGGCCGAGCGAGACCTGCTCGGCATTCTTGCCGGACTTGTCCTTGAACTGCGTCATGCGTTCCATCCAGCCGATGCGCGCCACGCAGTTGAACACCCATGCGAGTTCCGCATGCTGAGGCACGGCCGACTGGTTGAAGACGATATGTTTTACGGGATCGATGCCCGAGGCGATGAAGGCGGCCGCAATCGAGCGGGTCTGCGCCTTCAGGTCCGAGTGAACGAGCTGGGCGGTGATGGCATGCATATCGACGACGCAATAGATGCAGTCGTTATCTTCCTGCAGCGCCACGAATTTGCGGATGGCGCCGAGATAATTACCGAGATGCAGATTGCCGGTCGGCTGGACGCCCGAGAAAACCAGCGGCTTGAATGCGTTCATTGTCGTCCTCGAAAAGGCTTGTGGAGGGCCCCGCCCCATGGTTGGAATTGCACGCGCGCTTATGCACCCGCAGCCCCCGGCAATCAAGCGGTTTCAGGGCCTGTCAGCCGCGCGGTTCCAGAAGATCCCAACGATTTCCATAAGGATCGGCAAAGACCGCAACGGAGCCGTAAACCTCGTGGCGCGGTTCTTCCAGAAAGCGCACGCCGCGGGCGAGCATGGTCTCATAATCGCGCTGGAAATTATCGGTATGCAGGAAAAACCCGACACGCCGCCGGTCTGGTTACCGATGGCAAGCCTCTGCTGTTCACCGTCCGCCTCGGCAAGCAGCAGGCCGCCGCCCTCGACGCCTTGCGGCTTCACCACCAGCCACCGCTTGCCGTCGCCAAGCGGCTGATCGGAAAGGCATTCGAACCCGAGAACGTCGCAATAAAACGCCTTCGCCCGATCGTAATCATCCACGACAAGCGTGACGATCGCGATGCGGCGGTTCTCGGCGAAGGACATCAGCCCGCCTCCGTCTCGATGTTCTTCTTGCCGCGCTTGCGGATGGCTCGTTTGACCATGCCGATATCGGCACCGCCGGAAACGAAAGCGAGCCCGAAATAAACCAGCATGGCCGCAAAAACGAGAGCCATGATGGTGCCGGCCCGCACGAGAATGGACGAGGCGGAAGACAGTTCGAAAGTCAGCCAGGTCAGCGCATAGTGCACGAAACCGGCCATCAAGGCCGCTGCCAGCAGCAAACGCGGAATGCGGGTGAGCAGCGGAATATCCACATGCCAGTGTCCACGCCACAAAAGCATGCCGAACAGCAGGGCGGCATTGACCCAGCCGGCAGTGATTTCGGCAATGGCGATGCCCGGACCGCCAAGGCGCGGGAAGAGCGTCAGCGCCAGGGAGACGTTCACGACGACGGAAATCGCCGCGAAGATCATCGGCGTGCGCGTATCCTCACGGGCGAAGAAGCCGGGAATGAAGGCCTTGATCAGCACAAAAGCGGGCAGACCAAGACCATAGATGCCGAGGATTTGCGCGACGGTGATCGTGGCCGAAGGCGAGAAATTGCCGCGCTCGTAAAGAAAACGAACGATGGGTTCCGCCATGACGAGAAGTGCTGCGGCAGCGGGCAATGTCAGGAACAGTACGAATTCCACCGAGCGGTTCTGCAGGCTTCCCGCCTCCACCATATGCCCGCCGCGCAACGCCCGCGCCAGCTCCGGCAAAAGCACGGTGGCCACCGCGATGCCCACGACGCCGAGCGGCAGCTGGTAGATCCGGTCCGCATAGGCGAGCGAGGAGATTACGCCTTCGCCGGCAGATGCGATATTGGTGTTGATCAAAAGATTGATCTGGGTGATGCCGCCGGTGATGGCCGCCGGCAGGGCAAGGACCAGAAGGCGCTGCACATTCTTCGTCAGACGGGGCCTGCGGAAACCGATGCGCATGCCGGCATTGCGCACGGCGATCCAGACGATGGCGAGCTGCACCAGGCCTGCCGCCATGACGCCCCAGGAGAGCGCATAACCCACCTGAAGCGGATCGTAATTCTTCCACCATGCCAAAGCGAGCACGCCGATGAGGATGATGTTGAGGAATACGGGCGCGATTGCCGCTGCGAAATAACGATGCAGCGAGTTCAGCATGCCGCCCATCATCGCCGCCAGAGACATGCAGGCGAGATAGGGAAACATGATGGTGGCGAGATGGACGGTGTTTTCGAACTTCACCGGGTCTTCCAGAAAGCCCGGCGCGATCACCGTGCGCACGATGAACGGCATCGACAGTTCCATCAGGATCGTCAGGGCCAAAAGCACGGTGAAGAGAACGCCGAAGACCTCTTCGGAAAAGCGCCTTGCGCCCTCCATGCCGTTCGCCTCGATTTCCTTGGCGAAGAGCGGCACGAAAGCCGAGTTGAACGCGCCTTCGGCAAAAAGTCGCCGGAAGGTGTTCGGAAAACGGAAAGCGGCATTGAAGGCATCGGCCACCGGGCCGGTGCCGACGGCGGCTGCCATCAGGGTTTCCCGCAGAAAGCCGAAGATGCGGCTGCCGAGCGTGGCGGTGCCGACGGTGGCGAACTTGCCGATCAGGCTCATAATCTCAAGCCTTTGCCGTGCGCGCGGCCGGCAGGGCCGCCACGTCTGGGTGGGCGATGATGCCGTTGGGCATACGGTCTCGCAATTCGTCTTCCTGCTCGCTCATCACCGCCTTCAGGCGCGTGGCGATGCTGGCCTGCCGGTTGTCATTCGTCACCTTCTGGCCGAAGAGGTCGGTCACATAGAAGGTATCGATGACCTTTTCACCGAAGGTGGTGATGCGGGCGGAGTGAATATCGAGCGACAGATCGGCGATGACGGCCGTCATGTCAGCCAGAAGGCCCGGCCGGTCAAGGCATTCCACTTCGATGACGGTGAATTTGTTCGACAGCCCGTTGGAGATGATGACCGAGGGCGGAATGGTGAAGGCGCTCTTCTTCTTGCGGCTTTTGGTGCGTGTGGCGATCATTTCCGGCAGGCGCTGCTTGCCGGAGAGAACTTCCTCGATCAGCTTGCCGACATTGTTGCCGCGCCGCGTCTCGTCCTCATCGATCGGAAATTCGCGGTTGATGAGGATCGTATCCAGCGCCCGCCCATCGGACGTCGTGAAGATTTGCGCATCGGCGATATTGGCGCCGGCGGCCGCACAGGCGCCGGTGATGATGGACAGCAGACGCGGATGGTCCGGCGCCAGCACGGTAATTTCGGTGATGGCATGGAAGGAATGGGTGCGCACCATGGTCGACAGCGCTTTTTCCTGCTTGTCGGCCTCGCGGATGAAGCGGGTGTGGCGCACCTGGTCTTCCA
This sequence comes from Agrobacterium sp. P15N1-A, assembly GCF_044626815.1. Lineage (NCBI taxonomy): Bacteria > Pseudomonadati > Pseudomonadota > Alphaproteobacteria > Hyphomicrobiales > Rhizobiaceae > Agrobacterium > Agrobacterium sp. P15N1-A. The sequence continues at coordinate 1,283,146 of NZ_JBIUPF010000001.1, forward strand.
GCGCCACCGTCAGCAGATAAGGTTCATAGTGCAGCTTGGTATATTTGCGCCGCGCCTTCTGGCCCCAGTCTTCGAGGGCGTCGTAAAGCGCCTGCCGGGCGATCTGCGCACGCTCCTTGCGGGAGACCTCCGAGAAGCCGCCCGACAGCAGCAGTTCGGTCTCGTAATAGAGCGAACGCAGCAGCTGCCCCTTCCAGCCGTTCCAGACGCCCGGACCGACGGCGCGGATATCGCAGACCGTCAGGATGAGCAGCATCTTCAGCCGCTCCATGGATTGCACCTTGTCGGCGAAGTCGGTGATCGTCTTGCGGTCGTGCAGATCACGCGTCTGGGCAACCATGGACATCAGAAGATGCTGCTCGATCAGCCAGACGACGGTTTCGGTCTGCTTGCCGGTGAGACGAAAACGCTGGCAGAGCTTGCGGGCGACACGCGCGCCGGCAATCGAGTGGTCTTCCTGGCGACCCTTCGCCACATCGTGCAACAGAACGGCGACATAAAGCGCCTCGCGTTCCTCGACGCTCGGCATCAGCTGGTTGGCGAGCGGGTGGGCATCGACAGCCGTTCCCTTGTCCACTTCCGAGAGCACGCCAACGGAGCGGATCAGATGCTCATCCACCGTATAGTGATGATACATGTTGAACTGCATCATCGCGACGATCTTGCCAAATTCGGGGATGAACTTGCCGAGCACGCCTGCTTCGTTCATGCGGCGCAGGGTCAGCGCCGGATCGCGCCGAGACGTCAGAATCGACAGGAAAAGCCGGTTTGCCTCTTCGTTCTCCCGCAGCTCGTCATTGATGAGCGAAAGCGAACGCGTGACGACACGCAGCGCATCGGGATGCAGTTCCAGATTGTTGATATCGGCAATGTGGAACAGCCGGATCAGATTGACCGGGTCGTTCTTGAAGACATCCGGCTTGGCGAGCGCGATGCGGCCACGATCCTCGACGAATTCCACCGAGCCGGGAATCTTGCGCACACGGTGGGCGAAGCGGCTGAGGACGCCGGAAAGGCCAGGCACATCCTTCGCCTGCCGGTCTTCAAGTGCGGCGCAGACGATGCGGGTCAGGTCACCCACATCTTTCGCCACGAGGAAATAATGCTTCATGAAGCGTTCGACGGCGGAAAGGCCCGGGCGCGGCTGGTAGTTCAACGCATCGGCGATCTCGCGCTGAATGTCGAAGGAAAGTCGCTCTTCCGCCTTGCCGGTGATGAAATGCATCTGGCAGCGGACGGCCCAGAGAAAATCATCGGCCTTTTCGAACAGCCGGAGTTCAGGCCGTGACAGGACACCGAGCTTCACCAGATCGGCCGTATCGCGGACATGGTAATAATATTTGGCGATCCAGAACAGCGTGTGCAGGTCGCGCAACCCGCCCTTGCCTTCCTTGACGTTCGGCTCCACCAGATAACGCGTATCGCCCGCCTTGCGGTGGCGCTGGTCGCGCTCGGCCAGCTTTGCGGCGATGAATTCCGGGCCGGTGCCGGTGACGACTTCCGACTCGAAGCGTTTTTCGAGATCGTCGGTCAGGGATTTTTTACCGCAGATCGCCCGCACTTCCAGAATGGCGGTGCGGATCGTCATATCGGATTTGGAGAGGCGGATGCACTCATCCACCGTGCGGGTGGCGTGGCCGACCTTGAAACCGAGATCCCAGAGGAGATAGAGCACGAACTCCACGGCCTTGTGCATGTCCGGCGTATTCTTGGCCGGCAGCAGGAACAGGAGGTCGATGTCCGATCCAGGCGCGAGCGTGCCACGACCATAACCGCCGACGGCAGCGACCGCTATCTGCGGTGTATCTTTCGGGTAGACATATTGGCAGGCGAGATCATAGAGGATTTCAATCAGGCGATCCTGAAGCCAGGAGATGCGTCTGGCGCAGTCGATGCCGCTGCCATCGGCTTTCAGCAGTTCCCTGGCCATTTCCCGGCCTTCCGTGCTGGCCTTTCGAAAGATCGGCAGCAGATCGGAGCGAATATCGGCAATGCGTTTGCCGTCTTCCTTGAAGATGATGTCGCATTCGCGCTTCAGCGCCGATACATCGAGAATGTCGGAAAAATCCAGGTCCTTGATGGCCATCTATGCCGGTATCCATGTCCTGTGGGAAATCCCACCACTTGCGATGGGAGTGTCCTATAGCGAGTTTTAAAGGCGATGGACAGGCAATCTATCCCCTCAAGCCTTGCCAAGTTCTTTCTTCAACGCATAGAGCGCGTCCAATGCCTCACGCGGCGTCATTTCGTCGGGGTTGAAGCCTTTCAGAGCTTCCTCCAGCTTCGACGGTCCGGCCTTGCGGGTTTCCTCGCGGCGAACCGCTATCTGGAACAGCGGCAGGTCGTCGATCAGCTGGCTCGCCGGGTTCTTGCGGTCGGCATCTTCGAGCTTCGTCAGCACCTCGCGGGCGCGCTCCACCACCGAGGCAGGCAGGCCCGCAAGCCGCGCCACCTGAATACCGTAGGAACGATCCGCAGCGCCCGGTCCGACTTCGTGCAGGAAGATGACGTCACCTTCCCACTCCTTCACCCGCATCGTGGCATTGGAAAGGCGGCCGAGTTTTTCCGACAGCACGGTCAATTCGTGGAAATGGGTGGCGAAGAGACCACGGCAACGATTGACCTCGTGCAGATGCTCCACCGCCGCCCAGGCGATGGAAAGACCGTCAAAGGTCGCCGTGCCACGGCCGATCTCGTCCAGAATGACCAGCGAACGATCCGTCGCCTGATTGAGAATGGCGGCGGTTTCCACCATTTCCACCATGAAGGTCGAGCGGCCGCGCGCCAGATCGTCCGATGCGCCGACACGGGAAAACAGCCGGTCGACGACACCGATATGGGCGGCTTCCGCCGGAACGAAGGAGCCGATCTGCGCGAGGATGGCGATCAGCGCATTCTGGCGCAGGAAGGTCGATTTACCGCCCATATTGGGGCCGGTGAGCAACCAGATCGCGCCGTTCTTGCCGCCATTGACGGCCGACAGATCGCAGTTGTTGGCGATGAAGGGTCCGGCCGACTGCCGCCGCAGCGCCTGCTCCACCACCGGATGCCTCCCCCCTTTGATCGCAAAGGTCATGGAAGCATCGACGATCGGTCGGCAATAGGCCTGTTCGGTGGCGAGATAGGCAAGGCTCGAGGCGACATCGATCACCGCCAGCGCCAGCGCGCCGGCCTTTATCGCTTCCGCCTGCTGCACCACAGCCTTGACCATGCGCTCGAAGGCTTCCAGTTCCATGGTCAAAGCCTGCGCGGCGGCATTGGCGATGCGGCTTTCGAGATCGGCAAGCTCGGTGGTGGTGAAGCGCATGGCGCCCGCCATGGTCTGACGGTGGATAAAGCGCGCCTTGGCCTCGTCCGTCGCCGTCATCACATCGGCATTGCCAGCTGTCACCTCGATGAAATAACCCAGCACATTGTTGTGCTTGATCTTGAGCGACTTGATGCCGGTCTCATCGGCATATTTCAGTTGCAGCCCGGCAATCACCCGGCGTGACTGGTCGCGCAGCGCCCGCACCTCGTCGAGTTCGGGATTGGCGCCTTCTCGCAGGAAACCGCCATCACGCTTCAGAAGCGGCAGATCGTCGGCAAGCATCGAGCCGAGCATGGCTTCGAGACCGCCGGGCAAGGCTTTCAAATCCGCGAGCGCCGCCGCCAGCTCATCCGGCAACAATCCCTGATCCAGAATCGCGGCGATGCTTTCGGCCGAAGCCAGCCCCTGCCTGATGGCACCGAGATCGCGCGGGCCGCCGCGCTCCAGCGCAAGGCGGGAGAGCGCACGCGGCATATCGGCAACCTGTTTCAGAGCATCACGCAGGCCATCACACAGCGAGACGTCATCGATGAGATAGGCCACGGCATCGAGGCGGGCGTTGATCTTTTCCGGGTCGGTCAGGGGCGACATCAGTCGCTCGGCCAGAAGCCGCGCACCACCGCCTGTTACCGTGCGGTTCAGGGCGTGCAGCAGCGATCCGTCTCTTTCACCGGACAGCGTCTTCACCAGCTCCAGATTGGCGCGGGTGGCGGGGTCGATGAAAAGTGTGGAGGCGGCACTTTCGCGCTCCGGTGCGCCAAGCGGCGGGCGCTCGGCGATCTGGGTCTTTTCGACATAGGCGACGGCTGCGGCGGCGGCCGCCATTTCCACCCGCGAAAAGGTGCCGAAACCATCCAGTGTCGAGACGTTGAAATAACGGGCGATGCGCCCTTCCGCCGTGGCGCTGTCGAAGAGGATCGCCGGCTGCGGCACCGCCACGCGGCCAAGCACATCGAAGACCGGCCGCAGTTCCTCGTCATGGAACAGGCTGTCGGCGACGATCAGTTCGCGCGGATCGATGCGCCAGATATCGGCGAGCAGCCGCGTCAGCGTGGTTTCCGCCAGACGGAAAACGCCGGTGGAAATATCGATCCAGGCGAGCGCAAACTGCGCCTCGGCACTGCCGCGAATGCGGGCAAGCGCCATCAGATAGTTGGATTCCGTCGGCGACAGCAGTTTTTCCTCGGTCAGCGTGCCGGGCGTGACAAGCCGCACCACATCACGCTTGACCACGGATTTCGATCCGCGCTTCTTGGCTTCCGCCGGATCTTCCACCTGTTCGCAGACGGCGACGCGATAACCGCGCAGGATGAGTTTCTGGAGATAATCATCTGCCGCATGGACGGGAACGCCGCACATGGGGATATCGTGCCCCATATGCTGGCCGCGTTTCGTCAGCGTGATGCCGAGAGCACGGGAAGCCTCAACCGCATCGTCGAAGAACAATTCGTAAAAATCGCCCATGCGGTAGAACAGCAGCGAACCGGGATTGTTCGCCTTGATCTCGATATATTGCTCCATCATCGGAGTGGCCGTCGCGCGGCTCTCTTCCGAGATCAGGGAAGCGGTTGTCAGAACGTCCGTCAATGGCCTGCCGATGTCATATCGTGTTGCGGAAAAGGAGCGCCGACACTAGCGGCAATCTCCACCTCAACACAACACGCGCGGGACGCTGCCCACAGGAACATCCCGCGCGGCTGCGCCAAAACCCGGTCAGCCGTTGATGCGCTCGGCCTCGCCGCCGTAATAGCTGATATAGCGACCGGCGATGGACGAAACCGGCAGGACCACGAGGACGTCTGTGGTGTTGAAGGCATGGTCCACGACCGCGCCGGAGCCGAACATGGCGCCGAGGCGCATATAGCCCTTGATCAGCGGCGGCATGGCGTTCAGCGCCTTGCGGGCGTTCAGCGCTTCGGCCGGGACGAGATCCATCTCATGGTAAAGCTCAGGAAGGGCGGAAGCTTCCCACTCGCCCTTGGCCACGCAATTATGGTGCAGGAAAGACAGGGCAAGCGCGTGGGCTTCAGGCTGCACGCCGGGGAAGGAGGCGCAGCCGATCATCGCGTCCATGCGATGTTTCACGGCATAGGCCCAGTTGCCCTGCCACAGAAGCTCAACGGTGCGCTTGGTGCGATATTCGGGCAGCACGCAGGAACGGCCAAGCTCCATGAAGCGCTTGCCCGGATGGCGCGCAACGAGACCGGCGATGTCGAATTCGCTGGCGGAATAAAAACCGTTATTGGCAAGCGCGATTTCCTGCCGCAGCAGGCGATAGGTGCCGACGATCTGGTCTTCGCTGTCGCCTTCGATCGCCTTGTCGAGCACGAGCAGATGGTCGCAGACGCTGTCCCAGGCATCGATGTCGCGCTTGCGGCGCATGGCTTCCGCGGGAAGCCTCGCCTTCATTTCCTCGACGAAAACCCGGTAACGCACGGATTGCGCGGCATCGATCTCGCGTTCATTTCTGGCGAGCCGTGTTTCCAGCGTGCCGATACGGCCGAAAAGACCCTCATTGTCCTGAGCTGCCTCGGGACGAGGATTAATGACAACATTGTTTTCACAAATGTCGTGATTGAGGATTTCGGCAACCATGGGGAATCGCTCCGCCACCAAAGAATTTTCCTGTCATAAATCACTAATTGACGACAGAATAGTGACAAAATGCCGCCAGCGCGAGTCTGTCAAGTTATGATAGCGACAGGCGTTTCGCCTCCAGCAGACGGCGAATTTCCTCAACCAGCCGTCGCGGGTCGGCAGGCTTGGTCAAAACCGCACCGACACCGGCCCCAAGCAGGATTTCGGCGGTTGCGTCACTCGCATCTGCGCTGAGCACGATGACGGGAATATTTCTTTCGCCCTTCAGCATATGGAGAAGGTCGGGAAGCACATCGAGCCCCTCGCCGCCCGGCATGTTGAGATCGGAGACGATGAGGTCAGGCAAGCGGGATGCGCCCGGCTCCACAGATTGCCGCAACGCCTCAAAGTCCTCGACAGCGCGGACGATATAGCCGCTTTTTTCCAGAACGGCGCGGATGATGCGCTGATTGACGGCATCGTCTTCGGCCACGAGTATCTCGATACCGCTCGCCCCTTCCGCCACCCGCGAGGAAAATCCCACATCCGGGTGGTTGTCGTTGATGGCGTCGCGTCGCTCAATGCCGCGCAGACGGCCGCACAGGACGTCGATCAGGGATTTTTCCCGCAATGGCCGGATCAACCAGGCGTCGAAGGCCACATGCATGGTCGACGGCCGCTCTTCGGGGCTGACCAGCAGCGTGCGGCGGACATTCTGTTGCGGCCAATCCTTCAGGGCGTCCCTGAAAAGCGGCGAAATGCGCCGGTCGACGATGATATCGGTAAGGTCGGCCGCTCGCGTGGCAGAACCCCTCCTCAGCTTTTCCAGATCTTCAGGCTGATGGATGAGAGTGCATTGACCGCCGAAAGCCTCGATCGCCTCCATCGTCACCGCCGCCGCCACGCCCTTCGGTGCGATGAGCAGGACATTTGTATGCCGCAGACAATGACGCCTTGCCGGATCCGCCATTTCGGCCGGGGCGCCCGCCGGGCGAAATGCCAGTTTGAAAGTGCTGCCCTTGCCCTTGCGGCTCGAAACCGTGAGGCGGCCGCCGAATTCCCGCACGATACGGGCGGAGATCGCAAGCCCAAGGCCCGTGCCGGCGCTTCGCTGCGACAACGGGCCCGCCTGCTCGAATTCCCCGAAAATACGGGCCTGCTCCGCCCGGCTCATGCCCGGGCCGGTATCCTCGACGGCAATGTGCAATTCGTCGTCGGCCATGCGCGCCCGGATGACGACGCCGCCTTCCTGCGTGAATTTGACGGCATTGCCGAGGAGATTGAAGAGGACCTGACGTAGCCTCGCCGGGTCGAAATCGAGATGATCGGGCACATTCGGCGCAACGAAGGAGGTAATTTCTATGCCTTTTTCATGGGCGCGATGGGCCAGCATCTCCACGATGCTCTCGATCAGCCGGCGCAGGTTTTCCGCGCGCGGATTGAGCCTGAAGCGGCCGGCCTCCATGGTCGAATAATCCAGCAGATCCTCGACAAGCTGCACCAGCGACTGGCCGGACTGCCGCATGCCATCGAGATAATTTCGCTGCTCCTCGTTGAGCCTCGTCTGCGACAGAAGATGGTTCATGCCCAGCATACCGGAAAGCGGCAGGCGGATTTCATGGCTTACCGTGGCAAGCAGCCGCGCCTTTTCGGCATCGGCCTTTTCGGCGCGCTGCCGGGCGTCTTCCCTTTCGGCCAGCGCAAGCCGCTCCTCGGTCACATCCCGGGCAATGCTGCTGATGAGAAGACGGCTGCTTACCAGATCGCGGGTCACGACATCATGCCAGGAAAAGATGCGCTGACCGAACGGGGTCGCGATCTCCACATCATAGGCATGGACCTTTTCGCCCGGACGGAAAGCGATGCCGATTTCCTCGCAGCTCAGCCCTTCGGGCGCCGCACAGCCGGTCATTTCACGAAAGACGCGGTTCGCCTCGACAATGCGCCGGTTCATGTCGCGGATCACGACGATATCGCCCATGGATTCCTGCATTTCGGCAATCAGCGAGCGGTTTTGCGTTTGCCGCAGCCGAAGATCGGAATCTGCAGCCCGCACGGTGGGCTGATGGAAAGATTCATCAAAGAGTGCATAGAGCAGGACACCGACGAGCACGGCGCCAAAGAAGGTCGCCAGCGCAACGGTAACCGCATAGGGCACAGCAAGCGCGATCAGGGCTGCGGAAAAAGCCCCGACCGATAACGACGCGGCGACATAGAGCGCAATTGACCTGGTATCGGTCGCATGTTCTTCATCCGCATGGTGCGTTGTTGTCTCGACACGATCCGCCGGCTGCGCCGCCGTGGCGGCCAGGCCCAGCTCATCTGAAACTTTTTGCCGAAGTCTTGCCAGTTCGCTCATAGGCAACCGCTACCACGGCAGCGGTTTTGATATGTTTGGCTGAAACCCTAAAATTTTACTTTTTAGCCGTCCGGGCGTGCAAAAACTCGTCGAGGATGACGCAGGCTGCGCCGATGGTTATGAAACTGTCAGCCAGATTGAAGACCGCGAAAGACCATGTCTGCGTATGAAACAGGATATAGTCGATGACATGTCCATAAAAAAAACGGTCGAGCAGATTGCCGGCTGCACCCGCGATGATGAAGGCAAAACCGAGATGGGCAAAGGTGCGGTCCGCCGCCGTCTTGCGCCACAGCCACAAGACGAAGACGACGATGATGAGCCGCATGCTGACAATGAACCAGCCATGCATATCCTCCAGCATCGAAAAGGCCACGCCGAGATTATAGGTGCGATAAAGCGCCAGGAACGGGGCAACGGGAACCATCTCCCGCAACGGCAGATAGGCTTCGACCAACTGCTTGACGATCTGGTCCAGCACCAGTGCGGCGACGATCAGCGCGAAAGCCGGGCCGAATTTCGAGAACAAAGCCGCTTTGGCCATTACGTCACCGGTGCGAGTTCGAGGAGATGTCGCCGTGCTTCAAACAGCATGACGGCGGTTGCGATGGCGAGATTGAGGCTGTCGGCGCGGCCCTGCTGGGGAATGCGCGCGAGCTGGTCGGCCTTGCCGGCGAGTTCCGGCGGCAGGCCGGATTGCTCATTGCCCATCAGGAGCACGACCGGCCTTCCGGCATAGTCGATCTTCCGATAATCCACCGAGCCGGCGAGATGGGTGGCGACAACGCTGACCTGCGCCGATTTTTTCCAGGCCAGGAATTCCTCGACCGACGCGCGGGCGACGGGGGTGGCGAAGACCGAACCCATGGTGGCGCGCACTGTTTCCAGCGAAAACGGATCGGTGCAGTCGCCGACAAGAATGACGCCCGAAGCACCCGCCGCATCCGCCGTGCGGATGATGGTGCCGAGATTGCCGGGATCGCGAACCCGGTCGAGCGCGATATAGGTCTCGCCCTTTTCCGGGCGGATATCCTTCAGCGGCTTCCATTTCTGCTCGAAAATGCCGACGACCATCTGCGGATTGTCGCGGCGGGTGATCGAGGCGATAACTTTTTCGCTGACTTCGAGCACCAGTCCGCCCGATGCGACCGTCTTCACCGCCGCCTGCTCCACCAGCGACTTGCCCTTGGCGGCCTTTGCGTAAACCAGTGTCTTGATCGTCCAGCCGAGTTCGAGCGCGTCGATGACCAGCTTCAGGCCTTCCGCCATGAAGGTGCCGGTCTCTTCCCTGCCCTTTTTCTGGGTGAGCGCCTTGATATCCTTGATGATGGGATTGGCAAGGCTGGTCACTTCCTTGACCTGGCCAACCCGGCGCGTGGTGTTTTCGCGCATATCTTTCGTCATTTCGGCTCCCAGCGGCTGAACAGCGATGTGGAAAGCACGCGGCCCGGCGTCTTGCCATCAAGCCCGGCCTCGCGAATGACGAGTTCGCCGGACGCGACGACACCACCGGCGCCGCGCATGGTTTCACGCATCAGTTCATGCATCGAATAGAAGCTGGCCCTGATCGAATAGGCCGTCAGCACAAGGCCAAGCGCCTTGGGCGACAGGATTTCCCGGCAGATATCCAGCATCAGCGGCAGATGGTCGAATAATTGCCAGACTTCGCCATGGGTGCCTCGGCCGAATTTCGGCGGATCGGTGAGGATGATATCGTAGGTGCTGCCGCGGCGTTCCTCACGCTGAATGAACTTCATCGCGTCTTCGCAGATCCAGCGGATGGGCGCCTGCTCGAGCCCGGCGAGCGCCTGATTTTCCTTGGCCCAGCCAATCGCCTTCTTGGAGGCATCGACATGGGTGACTTCAGCGCCTGCGGCCGCCGCGACCAGCGACGCGACGCCGGTGTACCCGAAGAGGTTCAGCACTTTCAGCGGACGGTCGGCCGTTTCGATGGCATGTTTCAGCCATTCCCAATGCACGATCTGTTCCGGAAAGACGCCGACGTGACGAAAGGCCGTGAAGCGGCCGAGAAATTCGATGCCGAGCAGGGAAAGGGGCCAGGTTTCGCCGAGCGCCACCTTCGGAAAGCGCCAGCGGCCCATGCCGTCTTCATCGGTATCGCCGGTAAAGACGGCGTCGGCATTCTGCCATACACGGTCGGGAACCGACGGTTGCCACAGCGCCTGCGCCTCGGGACGGACGACGCGATATTCGCCGTATTGTTCGAGCTTCAGGCCGTTACCGCTGTCGATCAGGTGAAAATCGCCAGCACCGCTCGATTCCAGAATAACCGGAACCTGTTCAGCGGGACGGTCGCCGGTGCGGGGCTTGAGCGGTCGCGCAGGCACCTGCTCAACGGCTGTCGCCGGAGTAACCTTTTCCCTCGGCGCAGGTTTTGGCGCGCTGCGGACAGCGTCCGGCTCGCGCTTTTTCGGTGCCACTTCCGCCCGTCGTGCCGGCTTTGCGGCATGAACCTGTTTTTTCTCGCTCCCGGCACGTGCACGATTGCCCGGCCGACTGTCTTTTTTCTTCAATGGAAATCTTTCCGCTTCTGCCCGCGTCTTATGGCGCAGCAAATAGCATTCCACGCGCCGCTCGCCTAGAGCCGGAACGAATGTCGGCTACATCACTTTGCGGGGAGTTGTCCGGCATTTGGAAGATGGCCTGTCGCAGCGGCTTTCTGCCGGTTCGCTTCGTCATGCCAGCGAACGGCTTCCTTCGCCTCGATGCGGGCGCGTTTGCGATGTTTGCCCTGGGCGAACCATGTGGCCGCCGATCCCAGCAGCACACCGAAAATGACCGCCAGAAACAGGAATACGAAAAACGGCGCGGTGAAGGACAGAACGCCATCTTCCGGTCGGAACGGATTGAGCGCCAGCGTCACGGACTGGCGGTTGGCCACGCACAGGATGACGAGGATAATCGCCAGCGGAAGCAGGATGATGAGGTTGATGATTTTTTTCGACATCCGAGAATACTCCATCGCTGCGGGGCTCCGCTAGCTCCGTTTCCGGCGCGGGCAGTGAGGACGATCAATCGTCCTCTTCGTCACCCATGCCGGGGTTCAGGCGCTCGCGCAGTTCCTTGCCCGTCTTGAAGAAAGGCACCCATTTTTCCTCGACGAAAACCGATTCACCCGTGCGCGGGTTCCTACCGGAACGCGACGGACGGTTTTTCACCGAAAATGCGCCGAAACCACGAAGCTCGACACGATTTCCTGCCGCCAGGGCGTCGGTGATTTCATCCAGCACCGCATTGACGATGTTTTCCACGTCACGGTGATAAAGGTGCGGGTTACGCGCAGCAACGATCTGCACCAGTTCAGACTTGATCACGGTTGCCCCCTGAAAGAATTGGATTTTTAACGCGGCTCAACCTGCCAAACGGAAACAAGACCGTCAAGAAACAACTTGTCCGTACCGAGCTGGCCGGGGCCTGCGAAGGGAATTAAATCGTCATATCCCAGAAACTTCGCTATTTGCGCAACACTGAAAAGCGCAAAAGGCGAACGGGATGACGGCGCGCGCCATTCGACGATCGGCAGATCCTTGGCAACACCGCGTGTTTCGAAATAGCTGCGAATTTCCTTTTCGCCGCCCAGGGTATCAACCAGCTTGTTGGCGAGCGCCTGCCTGCCGGTGAAAATCGATCCATCCGCCAGTTTCAGCACGTCTTCGCGCGGCAGCTTGCGACGATCGGCCACAAGGTCGACGAACCAGCCATAGCTGTCCATCACCATCGCGCGGATCATCGTCTTCGCTTCTTCCGGCGCCTCGTGGAACGGCGAAGGCTCCGCCTTCATCGGCGACGACTTGATTTCCTGCAGCGAAACGCCGAGCTTTTCCATCAACGGGCCAAGCTGGGGATACTGGAAGATCACGCCGATCGAGCCGGTGATCGAGGTCTCGCCGGCAACGATGACATCGCCTGCCGATGCGATCATATAACCTGCGGAAGCGGCGAGCGTGCGCACATCCGAGACGACCGGCTTCTTTTCCGCGACGCCTCGAATGGCCTTGAAGATGCGCTCACCGCCATAGGTGGTGCCGCCTGGCGAGGAAATCGACACGATCAGCCCTTTGACATTCTCGCTCTTGGCGATCTTGTCGAGCCGCTCGAGAAGTTCGGTATTGTCGGTGATCAGGCCGGAAACCTCGACGCGGGCAATATGGGGCTTCGCACTTTGTTGCGGTCCATCCCATAAGAACCGGTAAAGACCGAAAGCGCCGGCGACAAGCAGGAGAACGGCGGCAATCCGCCAGAAAGTCAGCTTGCGGCGCAACCGCCTGCGATCCGCTATCGCCATATTATCCATAAAAACCTCTGTCATCCGGTTTTGCGCTTCAGGCCATATGGTTCTTCTAACGCGAAGCCGCAAGGAAACAATAAGGAAACCAGAATTACGATAAAATTCGCATTTCCCTTGCACCTCTCCAGACAAAAACCATATTGGCAGGACAAAGCACTCATGCCAAAGACATTTAGATAGAGACACAAGCTTCGATTGTGCGCCAGAATGGCGCCCTAGAAGCATTCCGGACCCACTCTTATGCTCGAAAGACTCCGCGAACCCGCGCCAGCATTTTCGCTGCCCAATGACCAGAACGGCGCTTATGACACCGCGCTGCGGCATTCTGCGCGCGTGAAGCGGCTGAAAATCATTCTGCCGCTCGGCGCGGCAATCATTTCGCTCGCCTTCATCGCTGTTTCGGTTATCCGCACCTGGGCGCCCGACGAGGTTTCTCTTGAGAGCGCACGAATTGAAGACGGCAAGATCGTGATGGAAAAACCCGCTGTTGCCGGCCGCAACGAGAAGGGGATCGATTATTCCATGAACGCCGACCGTGCGTTGCAGGACATCGCCAACCCCAATCTCATGACGCTTGAGAAGGTTCTGGCGGCAGTGCCGGTAAACGACAGCGTCGCGCAGGTGATCGCCCAGGAAGGCATTTTCGACCGGGCGACCAACAAGCTGAAGATGACCGCCCCTTTTGACATCAATCTCAGCAATGGCATACAAGCGAAGTTCCAGTCTGCGGATGTCGATCTGAAGGCCGGGAAAATGAGCAGCCAGGAGCCGGTTTCGATCAAAACAAACGACGGCTCGATTGTTGCGCAATCGATTGACATCGCCGATAATGGCAAGACAATTACATTTTCGGGGCAGGTACGGGCACGTATCGCTGCATCCAATATCAAGAATGAAGGCAAGTGAGAGCCCGGTCCAGATGATGCAAATTTCCCGTCCCGTTTCCCTTGGCAAATCCGCCGGCCTTGCAGCCGCAGGCCTTGTCTTTTCGTGTCTTGCAACTGTGGCTTTCGCCCAGAACACCACCAGCAACATGCAGGGCGTCAAGCTTTCCGGCGACCAGCCGATCGCGATTGAAAGCGACCAGCTCGAGATTCGCGATCAGGAGCGCAAGGCCTATTTCACCGGCAATGTGAAAGTGGTGCAGGGAACGACCACCCTTCAGGCCGGCAAGATGACCGTGAATTACAAGGGCGAGGGTTCTTCGCTCACCAGCGGTGACGCCAATATCGAAAAAATCTTCGTCGACAATAATGTCTATCTGACGTCCGAGACCCAGAAGGCGACGGCCGATCACGGCGAATTCGACATGGCGGCGCAGACCTTCATTCTGACCGGCAAGCAGGTCGTGCTGTCCGAAGGCACGAATGTCTTCACGGGCTGCAAGCTCACCGTCCTGATGAATACAGGACAGGCCAAGCTGGAAAGCTGCGGCGGCCCTGTCCGGATCATGCTCGATCCGAAATCGCAGAAAAAACAGTAGTCTTTCCTCGTGAAGATACCCTCGATCTCAAAGATATTCGGCGGCGGGCGCAGCCGATCCGCGGACGCGGCCTCGCCGGCGGACAAGACCCCCTATCAGGGCACGCTGATCGCGCATGGCCTGACGAAGACCTATAATACGCGCCGTGTCGTCAACGGGGTTTCGCTGGTCGTACGCCGTGGCGAGGCCGTGGGACTGCTCGGCCCGAACGGTGCGGGCAAAACCACCTGTTTTTACATGATCACGGGCCTGGTGCCCGTGGATACCGGCAAGATCGCCATCAACGGCAATGATGTCACCACCATGCCGATGTATCGACGCGCGCGTCTCGGTGTCGGTTATCTTCCGCAGGAAGCATCGATCTTCCGGGGCTTGACGGTCGAGGAAAACATCCGCGCCGTGCTGGAAGTGCATGAGCCGGACGCTGCCAAGCGCAACCGCAAGCTCGATGAGCTGCTGGAAGAGTTTCATATCGCGCAACTGCGAAAGTCCCCTGCCGTGGCGCTTTCGGGTGGTGAGCGGCGGCGTCTGGAAATTGCGCGCGCACTCGCGACCGATCCAACCTTCATGCTGCTCGACGAACCTTTCGCGGGCGTCGATCCGATTTCGGTCAGCGATATTCAGAATCTGGTGAGACACCTGACAGCGCGCGGCATCGGCGTTCTCGTGACCGACCACAATGTCCGTGAAACGCTCGGTCTCATCGACCGCGCGTACATCATCCATGCCGGCGAGGTTCTGACGCATGGACGTCCGGACGATATCGTCAACAATCCGGATGTACGCCGTCTCTATCTCGGCAATAATTTTAGCCTTTAAACGCCTGGGCGCGAAAGATTCTTCATCGCGCCCCACCCTGACGCTTGACCAAACAAGATAAAAAAGCAATTTTTGGGCCAAGTTCCGTCGTCTCAGTAAAATTTCTGGAAAATCAGGCGACGGAGAAGCTGTAAGGGGAGTTTCGCGTCCGCCATGGCATTGTCTGCCAGCCTTTTGCTGCGTCAAAACCAGTCTCTCGTAATGACACCGCAACTGATGCAGTCCATCCAGCTGCTTCAGATGACGCATTTCGAGCTGACGCAGTTCATCGCGCAGGAGGTGGAGCGCAATCCGCTGCTGGAAATTGCGGCAAACGATGGCGATTTGAGCAGCGATGCCCCGGCAGAGACTGAGAGTTTCGGTGACGCGGACGGCGAAGGCTCGGAGAGATCCGCCACGGTGACGCCCGACAGCGACGACTGGTATGGTGATCGCGCCGCAAATCTCGGCGAGCAACTGGACACCAGCTTCGAAAACGTCTTTCCCGACGATGCCGAGCCCCGAAAGGCCGATGCGCCCGAACTGGCCGGCCAATGGAAATCCATGCCCGGCCAGGAGTCGGGGGAAAGTTACGATCTCGACGATTTCGTCGCGGCCAGACAGAGCCTCGGCGACCATCTCAATCAGCAACTGCCGCTCGCCATATCCGCCGCCGAGGACCGGATGATCGCCGATGCGCTGATCGGCCAGCTTGACGAGACCGGCTATATTGCGGCGGATGCCGTCGATGATGTCGCCGAACGGCTGGGAGCGGCCCCATCAGCGGTCGAGCACGTTCTGAAGACACTTCAGGGCTTCGACCCACCGGGTGTATTTTCCCGTTCTTTAAGCGAATGTCTGTCGATCCAGCTTGCCCAGAAGGACCGGCTCGACCCGGCCATGCGGGCTTTCGTCGACAATCTGGAACTTCTTGCGAAACGCGACTTCGCCTCCTTGAAAAAAATCTGTGGCGTCGATGAGGAAGACCTCCTCGACATGCTGGCGGAAATCCGCACGCTCAATCCCCGCCCGGGCGCAGGCTACGATTCGATGGTGTCCGAAACCATCGTTCCCGATATTATCGTTCGTCCCTCCTCCACCGGCGGCTGGCTGGTGGAAATCAATCCCGAGACGCTGCCGCGCGTGCTTATCAACCAGAGTTATTTCGCAGAGGTGTCGAAACACAAGGCGCGTGCAGGCGAGGATCAGGATTTCCTGACTGAGTGCATGCAGACGGCGCATTGGTTGACCCGCAGCCTCGACCAGCGCGCCCGGACGATCATGAAGGTGGCGACGGAAATCGTGCGCCAGCAGGACGCCTTTCTCGTGAATGGCGTGGATCATCTGCGCCCGCTCAACCTCAAGACGGTGGCCGACGCCATCAAGATGCACGAATCCACCGTCAGCCGGGTGACATCGAAAAAATACATGCTGACGCCGCGCGGTCTGTTCGAGCTGAAATATTTCTTCAGCGTGTCGATCAGCGCCGTGGAAGGCGGAGACAGCCATTCGGCGGAAGCGGTGCGCCACCGCATCAAGGCCATGATCGCGCAGGAGGCCGCCGAGGCGGTTCTTTCAGACGATGATATCGTCGACAATCTGAAAAAGAGCGGTATCGATATCGCCCGCCGCACCGTCGCCAAATATCGCGAGGCGATGAACATCCCCTCCTCCGTGCAGAGACGTCGGGAAAAGAAGGCGCTGGCCAAGCTGTCCGCCTTCTGAGCGGCGGCCGCGATCACGTTTATGGCGGTTTTTTGCCGCACCATTGACTCTTGCCACGGCAAGGGCTAGAAGCCCGCCGCACACGTAAGCAAGGTCATTTGTAACGGATTCATCTCCACCGTCCATGGGCGTAAAATTCGAATGAGGGCTTTTTAAGGTCTTCGAAACGCTTGGATGCGCGCGCGGCTTGACGTAAGCTGGTACTCGCAAATCACTACAAAAAGGAAAATTTCCATGAGTGTGCGTGTATCTGGTAAACATATGGAGATCGGTGAATCTTTCCGTCAGCGGATCGAGGACAATATAGGTCTGGCGGTTACCAAATACTTCGATGGGGGGTATTCAGGCCAGGTGACCGTGGAGAAGTCCGGATCGCGTTTTGCCGCGGACTGCAAGCTGCATCTCGATACCGGCGTTGTATTGCATGCCGCGGGTCAGGCAAATGATCCGCAGGCGAGCTTCGATGCCGCCGCAGAGCGGATCGAGAAGCGCCTGCGCCGCTACAAGCGCAAGCTTAAGGACCACCACAATGGTGCGAATGGCGTGTCGCAGGAAATCGCCTATACGGTGATGGATGCTATTCCCGATGAGGACCACGAGGTTCCTGAAGATTACGCACCCACCATCGTAGCGGAGAGTTCGAAACAGATTAAGACAATGTCCGTCGCCAGCGCCGTGATGGCGCTCGACATGACGGACGAACCGGTTCTGCTGTTCCGCAGCCCGGGCAAGGAATATCTCAACATCGTTTACCGGCGTCATGACGGCAATATTGGCTGGATCGACGCGGAAACGATCAAGAGCTGAACAGTCTGACAAGACGTGGGAGGCAGAGCGCGAAAGCGTAGCTGCCTCCTGCATCGTCTCGATGGCATGAAGGAAAAAGAGAATGGCGTTGGCAGATTTGCTGCAACAAGATGCGATTATTCCCGCCCTCAAGGTGAATTCCAAAAAGCAGTTGCTTCAGGAGCTGGCCGCAAAGGCAGCCAGAATTACCGGAGTCTCGGAACGGGAAGTTTTCGACGTCATCCTCCAGCGTGAGAAACTCGGCTCCACCGGTGTGGGCCACGGCATCGCCATTCCGCATGGCAAGCTCAACAGCATCCACCAGATCACCGGCGTCTTCGCACGTCTTGAAACACCGGTCGATTTCGAAGCGCTGGACGACCAGCCGGTCGATCTGGTTTTCCTGCTGCTCGCGCCCGAGGGCGCCGGCGCGGATCACCTGAAGGCCTTGTCCAGAATTGCACGCGCCCTGCGCGACCCTGAACTGGTCGCCAAGCTGCGCGCCACCGATTCCGACACCGCAATCTACGCTTTCCTCAATCAGGAGCAGGCGACGGCGGCCTGATCGCGGGCTAATTCCCTCAGTTTAACGGCAATAAAAAACGCGCCCTGAAGGCGCGTTTTTTATGACGTAAGAACAGATGCCTTACGCGTCCTTTTCATTGAGAGACGAGGTGCCCGGCTCGGCCGATGCGGCAACTTCCGCCTTCGGGCCGCCCTTGGCGACGCCGACCATTGCCGGGCGCAGGACGCGGTCGCCGATGGTGAAACCGGCCTGAACCACCTGCAGCACGGTATTGTTCGGAACCGCCGGATTCGGAATTTCGAACATGGCCTGATGGAAATTCGGGTCGAACTTCTGGCCTTCGGCATCGATCTTCTTCACGCCGTGACGTTCCAGCGTCGACAGCATCGAACGTTCCGTCATCTCGACGCCCTCGATCAAACCATTGAGACCGGCTTCGCCATTGGTCTTGAGTTCATCGGGAATGGCTTCAAGCGCGCGGCGAAGATTATCGGAAACGGCGAGCATATCGCGCGCGAAACCCGCGAGCGAATAGGCTTTCGCATCCTTGACATCGCGCTCCGTGCGACGACGAAGATTGTCCATTTCGGCTGCAAGGCGCAGGAACTTGTCACGCAGGTCGGCATTTTCAGCCTTCAGCAGCTCGACCGGATCGGGTTCGGCAGCGTCAATCGGCTCTTCCCCGGCGAGCGCGGGTTCGACAAACTCTTCGGCGACGTCCGCGTCAGGTCCGGGCTTTTTTGTATCGTCGGTCATGACGTTCTCCAGATTTGAATATGTTGGTTGCGCCCGATATCGAGCTTTGACGGGCAAAAATCAAGGCTTGCGGCGAAAAGCTTGCCGCATTCCCTGACCTTGCGGGTTTGTCCTATCTCTGCTTGCGGGAAAGGCGGGCCATGATCTGCGCCGTGTAGTCCACCATCGGCACGATACGGGCGTAATTCAGCCGGGTTGGGCCAATGACGCCGACCGCACCCACGACACGATTGTCCTCATCACGATAGGGCGCGACGATCAGCGACGAACCGGACAGCGAAAACAGCTTGTTTTCCGAGCCGATGAAAATCCTGACACCCGAGCCGCTTTCCGCGAGATTGAGGATTTCAATGAGGTTTTCCTTGCGCTCCAGGTCATCGAACAGCAGGCGCACCCGATCGATATCTTCCTCACCGGCGAGACCTTCGAGCAGGTTGGAGCGACCGCGAACGATGAGACGGCCGAGCTTGCCCTCCTCATTGTCTCCCGCCCATACCGCAAGACCACGCTCCACGAGGTCCTGCGCCAATATACCAAGTTCCGATTGCAGCTCCGCCCGCTGCGTCTGGAACTGACCGCGCAACTCATGCAGCGTCTGACCGGAGAGATGAGCATTGATGAAATTCGCCGCTTCGGTCAATTGCGACGAGGAAATGCCGGCCGGCAGCTCGATGATGCGGTTTTCGACCTGATTGTGGTCGCCCACCAGCACGGCGAGCGCCTTGGTGGGTTCCAGCCTTATGAATTCGACATGCTTGAGGATGACGTCGTTCTTCGCCGTCAATACGAGGCCGGCGCCGCGCGACATGCCGGACAGCATGCGGCTCGCCTCCGTCAGCAGCCCTTCCAGCGACTGTTCGTGACCGGCGACCGGCCCGATCTGACGGTCGATAGTCGCCCTTTCCTCGGCGGGCAGATCACCCACCTGCATGAAGGCGTCAACAAAGAAGCGCAGCCCCGTCTGGGTCGGCAGGCGACCGGCGCTGATATGCGGCGAATAGATGAGGCCGAGCTCTTCGAGATCGCTCATGACATTGCGAACGGAGGCGGGTGAAAGCGACATCGGCAACAGCCGCGACAGGCTGCGCGATCCGAGCGGCTCGCCCGTATCGAGATAGCCTTCGACGATGCGCCGGAAAATTTCCCGAGACCGTTCATCCAGCAGCGATGCCTGATCTTTTGATAGCGGTGCGGAAAAACCCATTTCGTCCGTTCTTTGTCGTTCAAACCAGCTTGCATCAATATAATGCGTTGCAACGCCGGGGCAAAATGGAAATTGGCTTTGCAAAAGCCCGGACCTCGTCTTAGAAGGCAGGGACCAACATGGAGAGTGGATCATATGCGGCCTTCAGGCAGAAAAACCGACCAGATGCGCAAGGTTTCCTTCGAGCGCAATTTCTCGAAACATGCCGAAGGTTCCTGTCTCGTGAAATTCGGCGACACGCATGTGCTCGTCACCGCAAGCCTTGAAGAAAAGACGCCGCCGTGGCTGCGCAACAGCGGCAAGGGCTGGGTCACCGCCGAATACGGCATGCTGCCGCGCTCCACCCATGAGCGCATGAAGCGCGAGGCCGCTTCCGGCAAGCAGGGCGGCCGAACGCAGGAAATTCAGCGCCTCATCGGCCGTTCGCTGCGCGCCGTCGTCGATCTGCAGGCGCTCGGCGAGCGCCAGATCAGCATCGACTGCGACGTGATCCAGGCCGATGGCGGCACCCGCACCGCCTCCATCACCGGCGCATGGATTGCGCTCCACGATTGCCTGAAATGGATGGAAACCCGCAACATGATCAAGGTCGAGAAGGTTCTGAAGGACCATATCGCCGCGATCTCCTGCGGTATCTTCGCCAACCAGCCGGTGATCGATCTCGATTATCTCGAGGATTCGTCGGCCGAGACCGATGCAAATTTCGTCATCACCGGCTCCGGCGGCATCGTCGAGGTTCAGGGCACGGCGGAAGGCGCGCCCTTCTCCGAGGAAGAATTCCTGACGCTGCTCGGTCTTGCCAAGGCCGGTTGCGGCGAACTGGTCGCCCTTCAGAAACAGGCAATCGCCTGAGCCGACAGGAAAGCACCATGCGCAAGCTCGATACCAGAACGATCGTCGTCGCCAGCCACAACAAGGGCAAGATCGCCGAAATCGCCGATCTGATCGGGCCTTTCGGCTTCTCCGCCAAATCGGCGGCAGAGCTGAATTTCGAAGAGCCGGATGAGACGGGTACGACCTTCGAGGAAAATGCCGCCATCAAGGCGCTTGCCTCCGCAAAGGCATCCGGCCTTCCGGCTTTGTCAGACGATTCCGGTCTGGTCATTGATGCGCTGGATGGCGCGCCGGGTGTCTATACCGCCAATTGGGCGGAAACGGCCGATGGCACGCGTGATTTCGCCATGGCGATGCAGAAGGTCGAGGATGCGCTGGCCGAGCGCGGCGCATCGAAACCCGAAGATCGCACGGGCCGTTTCGTCAGCGTGCTGTGCCTCGCCTGGCCGGACGGGCATCTCGAATATTTCCGTGGCGAGGTGGAAGGCACGGTGGTGTGGCCGCCGCGCGGAACGAGCGGTTTCGGTTACGATCCGGTCTTCAAACCGGAGGGATACGACACCACATTCGGTGAGATGAGCGCGGATGAAAAACACGGCTGGAAACATGGCGACGCCTTCGCGCTTTCGCACCGTGCGCGTGCGTTTAAAAAATTCGTAGAAACCTGCCTGGAGGCATGAACCCGATGGTCGGGGAGCATCAACTTTCTGCCCCCGGCGCATCGCTTCTGCCGGATACGGGCGATCCCGGTTTCGGGATCTATCTGCATTGGCCCTTCTGTGCGGCCAAATGTCCCTATTGCGATTTCAACAGCCATGTCCGCCACCGGCCGGTGGATCAGGAACGGTTTACGGCGGCCTTTCTCCGTGAAATGGAACATATGCGGACGCTGAGCGGCCCGCGGGTCGTGACCAGTATCTTCATGGGCGGCGGCACGCCATCGCTGATGGACCCGCAGACGGTCGCAGCACTTCTCGATGGCGTCTCGCGCTTCTGGCATGTGCCCGATGGTATCGAGATCACCATGGAAGCCAATCCTTCCAGCGTCGAGGCGGAACGGTTTCGCGGTTACCGCGCGGCGGGCGTCAACCGTGTCTCGCTCGGCGTGCAGGCGCTGAACGACCGGGACCTGAAGTTCCTCGGCCGCCTGCATGATGTTGCCGATGCCTTGAAAGCCATCCGGCTGGCGCGGGAGATTTTTCCGCGCATGTCCTTCGATCTCATCTATGCCCGTCCGAACCAGACGGTGGCCGAATGGGACGCCGAGCTGAAAGAGGCTGTCTCCTACGCGGTCGACCATCTGTCGCTCTATCAGCTGACCATCGAGGAAGGCACGCCCTTCTACGGGCTGCACAAGGCCGGCAAGCTGATCGTGCCGGATGGCGAACATTCGGCCGTGCTTTATGAAGCGACGCAGGAAATCACCGAGCGTTACGGCATGCCTGCCTATGAGGTTTCCAACCATGCCCGGCCGGGGGCTGAAAGCCGCCACAACCTGACCTACTGGCGTTATGGCGATTATGCCGGCATCGGCCCCGGCGCGCATGGACGCCTGACGAGAGGCGCTTCCAAGCTCGCAACCGCCACCGAGCGCCACCCGGAAAACTGGCTCGAAACCGTTGAGCGGGAAGGCCACGGCATGGTCGATCAGGAGTTGCTTGGCGTCGACGAGCAGGCCGATGAGTTGCTGCTGATGGGCCTTCGCCTGCGCGAAGGTATCGACCTCGCCCGCTGGAGCGACCTTTCCGGCCGCGATCTCGACCCGGAAAAGGAGGAATTCCTCCTTCAGCACGGTTTCGTGGAGAGGCTCGGCAATTCCCGCCTGCGCTGCACGCCGTCCGGCATGCTCATTCTCGATGCGGTGGTGGCCGATCTCGCCTGCTGACGCCAGCCTCCACCCAGCTTTAGCCCCATAAACAAGACGACAATAAAAAAGCGGCCCGAAGGCCGCTTTTTTCATGCGTTGTTTTCGTTGATCAGGCGTTTCAACAGCTCAACCTCGTGGCCGAGCTTGGTGTCACCGGAAATCAGTTCCTCGATCTTGCGCACGGCATGCAGAACCGTGGTGTGATCGCGACCGCCGAAACGGCGACCGATCTCGGGGAAAGACCGCGGCGTCAGCATCTTTGCCAGATACATGGCGATCTGGCGCGGCTTGACGATGACGCGGGTGCGGCGGTTGGACACCAGCTCCTGTCGCGACACGTTATAGTGCTTGGCGACGATGCGCTGAATATCCTCGATGCGTACACGCTTGGCCTCACCCGTCCCGACGAGATGCGACAGCAGCTCATCGACACGATCAACCGAGAGGTTCGGCTCGAAGGAGCGACGGAACATCAGCTGGTTGAAGGCGCCTTCCAGTTCGCGGCCGCTTGCCGTCACGCTCTTGGCCACATGGGTCAGGATTTCATCCGAAATCTCGAAGGACGGATCGTCCTGGCGTGCAGAGCCGAGGCGGCGGTTGAGCATTTCATAGCGCATATCGTAGTCGGGACCTTCGATCTCGATGGCCATGCCGCCCTGAAGACGGGAACGGACACGCGGATCGAGCGATTCCAGCTCCCACGGCGCACGGTCAGCCGCGACCACGACCTGCTTGGCGCTGTCGAGCAGCATGTTCAGCAGATGGCAGAATTCGTGCTGGATCATCTTGCCCTGCAGGAACTGCATGTCGTCGATGACGAGCAGGTCGATATTGCGCAGCGTGTCCTTCAGCGTCAGCGCATCATTGTCGCGGATCGCAGTGGCGAAACGCCACATGAAATATTCGGCCGTCAGATAGACCACGCGCGGATTGCGCGGGCTGTCGATGGCGGCATTGGCAATGGCCTGCAGAAGATGCGTCTTGCCGAGGCCGACACCCGCATGAATGAACAGCGGATTGAAGCGCACGGCGCCGGCACCGGCTTCGGCGATCGTCTTTGCCGCCGCAAGCGCGACGCGGTTGGACGAGCCTTCGACAAAGGTATCGAAGGTGAAACGTGTGTCGAGCGGCGAGCCGAACAACGGCCCGGAACCGCCCTGACGCAGGGTCGCCTGCGAAGCCGCAGGCTGCGCGGCAGGCGTCGCGGGCTGCGACGGAATGAAGGACTTGTTACGTTGAACCGCGCCGACTTCCGGAACGGGCTGCGCCCTTTCCTCGGTCTGAGCCGGACGGACCGGGCGGCTGGCCGAGCGGACCAGAATCTCCACCTTCAGCACATCCGGATCCTCGCTCTGGACGAGGTTCGTGATCAGATCCATGTAACGGTTGTTGATCCAGGACTTCAGAAAGGTCGTCGGAACGGTAAAACGGACGACGCTTTTCGAAACGGAATGGAGTTTGAGCCGTGCAAACCAGCTTGCATAGACCTCCGGACCAACCTGTGCCTTGAGCCGCGCGCTAAAACGTTCAAACAGCGCATCGTGCGTCATTGCCGATTTGTCCCCTGCCGCATCTGAGCAAGTTGCATCACGCGTCTTTGGTGCGCGGTCCCCATCAGCCACCGCACCCATCGCCAAATTCAGTTGCATATTGCCGCCTTTCAAATTGCCAATCATAGCCTGACGATCAAAGATCGATCGCCAGAGATCCCCCTCGTATATTTTTGCCTTCAGCGTTCCCCTCGAAAGAACGCAAAGGCGACTACTCGTTTGCGAGCCGGTTATCCCATTTCCCTCCCCCTCATGGAGAGGCCTGCGACACGCTAAAACGCTCCTTTCGTTACAACCTAAAGGCGCATTCTTGAGGACAAAAAACTCCCGCCCGTTCCGGAGACCGAAACGGCACAAAAAGCTCCATGACCTGAAAAAACGGACCCCGAAAGACCCGCCAGCAAGAAGGTGAATATCGTCGATACGATCATCGAGATAATCTGTGGACTGAGATCCGCACCCCTTGTTGAAATGCATTTAGGCAGGATCGTGGGGAGAGATCAATGGCGTTTTTTCTGCAAAAACTCAGATCGGCCATTGACTCGCAAAGGCCGTTTTGCATCACCGACGAGGTGCGAAGCAGAATCGCTTATGAATCAATGAGATTCAATTTTGGCGATTTTTGAGAGCTGATTTTGGCAAAAAAATAAAAATCTTCTTGACTCAAAACTAGCCGCGACTTCCGTAGAGAAAGCCCCCGAGTTTTCCAGAGACCTCCAGCAAGCTGTTGTTTTTATTGCAAATTTCCTGTCGTCCATCTGACACGCGTTTGTCACGTTACGGCAGCAATGGTTAACGGGCAGTTAGAATCACAAAAAGCCCGGTCAAAAGACCAGGCTTTTTGAATAATTATTTGTGATTAGCCGGATTAGGCGGAAAGAGCCTTAACGCGCTGTGCGAGACGCGACACCTTGCGGGATGCGGTGTTGCCGTGCAGAACGCCCCGGGTGGCGGCGCGCTGGATCTCGGGCTGAGCTGCCTTCAGAGCTTCGGTAGCGACTGCGAGATCACCGGAAGCGATGGCTTCCTCGACCTTGCGGATGAAGCCGCGAACGCGCGAACGGCGAGCCTTGTTGACTGCGGTACGGCGAGCGATCTTGCGGGTCGCCTTTTTCGCCGAAGTTGTATTGGCCATGTATGCCTCTCTTCGAATTCAAACCAAATTCCGCAACCATAGGATCGGGTCGTTCGAAGACCTCACGTAACCCAAGAATGCGGGAGTAATTTCGGACAAGCCGGATGGCTTTCCTTAACCGTGGGCGGGCATATACCGCTAAAGCTTACGCCCGTCAACGCGCAAAACGCTTAAAAGCGCCGATATTCCGAATCCTTAGCGATTCCGGAAAGCGGGTTTGCGCTTTTCCACGAAGGCGGCCATGCCCTCCTTCTGATCCACTGTCGCAAAGAGCGACTGGAAGGATCGTCTTTCATATCTCAGTCCCTCCGCAAGCGGCACCTCGAAGGAGCGATTGACGCTTTCCTTGGCCATGAGAACGGAAGCACGCGACAGGGAAGCGATGCGGGTTGCCGCCTCCACCGCCTCCTCCATGAGATTTGCAGCCGGCACAACACGCGACACGAGACCGGCCCGTTCAGCCTCCGCCGCATCCATCATACGCCCCGTCAGAACCAGATCCATGGCTTTCGCCTTGCCGACTGCCCGTGTCAGCCGCTGCGAGCCGCCCATGCCAGGGATGACGCCGAGGGTGATTTCCGGCTGGCCGAATTTTGCCGTCTCCGAAGCGATGATGAAATCGCACATCATCGCCAGTTCGCAGCCGCCGCCCAGCGCAAAGCCGGATACGGCAGCGATGACCGGCTTGCGGGTGGCCGCAACCTCGTCCCAGCCGCCGAGAAAATCGCCGACATAGGCATCGACGAAATCCAGCCCCTGCATTTCCTTGATATCGGCGCCTGCCGCAAATGCCTTTTCCGAACCGGTGATAATGATCGCACCGATGGAATCATCGGCGGAAAACGAAGACAGAATGTGCCGCAGCTCTTTCAGAAGCACCGAATTGAGAGCGTTGAGCGCCTTGGGGCGGTTGAGGGTGATGACACCCACCTCATCGCGTTTCTCGACCAGTATCGTTTCATAGTCCACGGCAATCTCCCCTTCCGGCACTCCGGCTCCGTTACTTCTGGCAGGCGGCGCAATAAAAGGTCGAACGACCCGCCTGCACCACCCTTTCAACCGTACCCCCGCAGCCGGGTGTCCGGCAAGGCTGGCCTTCCTGATCGTAGACCGAAAAGGAATGCTGGAAATAACCGAGCGTTCCGTCCGTCTGTATATGGTCTCGCAATGAGGAACCGCCGGCCGCTATCGCATCCGCGATCACGTCGCGGATTTTCTCCGTCAGATCGACGAGCTGCGCTTTGGGCTTGCCACCTTTCGTCACCAGCGTTCCCGCCGCCCGCAAAGGCGAAAGCTGCGCGCGCCACAGCGCCTCGCAGACATAGATATTGCCGAGACCGGCAATGACCTTCTGGTCCAGCAGCGTGCTTTTCAGGGGCTGGCTTTTACCTTCAAACCGGCTCGCCAGATAATCCGCGCTCAGCGCATTGCCTGTCGGCTCCGGGCCAAGCTCGGCAAAGGCCGGGTAAAGGTCGAGCTTGTTGCGCTCCACCAGATGCATGAAGCCGAAGCGGCGCGGATCATTATAGATGACGCAGACGCGCTCTTCTCCTTTATCCAGATGAAAGACGACATGGTCATGTTTGCCGTCCTTGGAACGGGCATGGTGAAACACGCCGGGAGCATCGCGGGCCTCGCCCGCTTCCGCCTCGATGCGAAACGAGCCGGACATGCCGAGGTGGGAAACGATGGTCAGCCCATCCTCCAGTTCGATCAGAAGATATTTCGCCCTGCGCCCGAGCGACAGGATCGTCTTGCCTTCGATAAGCGCTGCGAAATCCTGCGGGAATGGAAAGCGCAAATCGGGGCGGCCGAGATGGAGCCTGCGGACCCTTGCGCCTTCCATGGCGGGCGCAAGGCCGCGTCTGACGGTTTCGACTTCTGGCAATTCTGGCATCTGGCTTATCCGACAGTTTATCGTTAGGACCATGTGGTCTATACAGTGCACGCGAAATGTCGCGCCCAGGCGATGCGGCAACAGATAGCGTTGCCATGGCGTTTCCGCTATGGTCCGCCACGCAATAAATATGGAGACAGACGATGACCGACGCCCGTACCACTGCCCAAGGCGGCATGGAAACGTCCTATGGCTTCCACAAGGTGGACGAAGGCAAAAAGCAGGGGCTGGTCAACGAAGTCTTCCACAAGGTGGCCAAACGCTACGACATCATGAACGACGTGATGTCGGCTGGCCTGCATCGACTGTGGAAAGACGCCATGGTCTCTTCGCTTTCGCCGCGCAAGGACGCGTCCTACAAGGTTCTGGACGTTGCCGGCGGCACTGGCGATATCGCCTTCCGCATCATCGAAGCCTCCAACCGTCTGGCGCATGCCACCGTTCTCGACATCAACGGCTCGATGCTGGCCGTCGGCGAAGAGCGCGCGGCAAAAAAGAAGCTTTCCGACAATCTGACCTTCGTGGAAGCCAATGCCGAGGAACTGCCTTTCGAGGCAAACAGTTTCGACGCCTATACGATCGCGTTCGGCATTCGCAACGTACCGCGCATCGATGTCGCGCTGAAGGAGGCCCATCGCGTGCTGAAACGCGGCGGGCGGCTGCTGGTGCTGGAATTTTCCGAAGTCGAAATGCCGTTGCTCGACCGCGTTTATGACGCCTGGTCGTTCAACGCCATCCCGCAATTCGGCAAGATGATCACGGGTGACGCCGAGCCCTATCAATATCTGGTCGAATCGATCCGCAAATTCCCCAATCAGGAGGATTTCGCGACGATGATCCGCGCCGCCGGCTTCTCCCGTGTCACCTACACCAATTACACCGGCGGCATCGCCGCCCTGCATTTCGGCTGGAAGCTTTAAGACCATGGCCGGCAGACGCAGGAGACAAGCATAAGCATGAGTACTTTGGGCGCATATTTCCGCCTCGCAAGGGTTGGCTGGGTTCTCGTGCGCGAAGGCGTCGTGCTGGCCCTGCCTTCCGATGACCTGCCTGCTCCCGCCCAATTGTTGAAAGCGCTGCTGAAGCCATTCGCCCGCAGCAAGGCGAAAAGGGCGCAGCGCAGCGACCGTCTGGCGGTGGCTGTCGAACGGCTTGGTCCTTCCTATGTGAAGATGGGTCAGTTTCTCGCCACCCGGCCGGATGTGGTGGGCGCCGACTTCGCCGACGATCTCGCGAGCCTCCAGGACCGCATGGCCTTTTTTCCGGCGGCTGCGGCGAAAGCCAATATCGAAGGCTCGCTCGGACGTTCGGTGTCCGATCTCTACAGGGAATTCGGCGATCCTATCGCCGCCGCCTCCATTGCCCAGGTTCATCCGGCAATGGTGGATACGCCGAAGGGGCCGCGCAAGGTGGCCGTCAAGGTCATCCGCCCTGGCGTGCGCCAGCGTTTCCAGAACGATCTCGAGGCGATGTATCTGATCGCCGATCTGCAGCAGCGTTTCGTCCGCTCCGCCCGTCGCCTGCGCCCCGTCGAGGTTACACGCACGCTGGAGCAGACCACCAAGATCGAGATGGATCTGCGACTCGAGGCCGCCGCCCTTTCCGAACTTGCGGAAAACACCAGGGACGATCCCGGATTCCGGGTTCCCGAGGTCGACTGGGAACGCACCGGGCGCGATGTCGTCACCATGGAGTGGATCGACGGCGTCAAGATGTCGGACATCGAAGGGTTGAAGGCCGCCGGCCACGACCTGAACAAACTCGCCGACACGCTGATCCAATCTTTCCTGCGGCACACCCTGCGCGATGGCTTCTTCCATGCCGACATGCATCCCGGCAATCTCTTCGTCGATGCTGAGGGCGAGATCGTCGCCGTCGACATGGGCATTGCCGGACGTCTCGGCAAAAAAGAACGCCGCTTCCTTGCCGAAATTCTCTACGGCTTCATTACCCGCGATTACATGCGGGTGGCGGAAGTGCATTTCGAGGCCGGATACGTGCCGGGCCATCACGATATAGCAAGCTTCGCCCAGGCGATCCGCGCCATTGGTGAGCCGATCCACGGCCAGCCGGCCGAAACGATCTCCATGGGCAAGCTTTTGACGCTGCTATTCGAAGTGACCGAGCTTTTCGACATGGAAACGCGGCCGGAACTGGTGATGCTGCAAAAGACCATGGTGGTGGTGGAAGGCGTGTCGCGCATGCTCAATCCGCGCTTCAACATGTGGAAGGCGGCAGACCCGGTTGTCGGCGGTTGGATCAGGGACAATCTCGGCCCGAAACGCATCGTCACCGATCTGAAGGACGGCGTGAAGGCGGCTCTCAAACTTGCCGAGGCAGCCCCGGAGATCGCCGCCAAGACCGAAAAGCTGCATTCCGAGTTGATGTATATGAGCGAGAACGGCCTGCGTTTCGACGCGCAGACGGCGGAAGCCATCGGCAAGGCGGAAGCGCGCCACACCAAATGGGGACGGGCGGCACTCTGGGTCATAGCGCTGACGCTTCTTTACATCGCAATCAGGATAAGCTGAGCATCTCGGCACCGGTGAGTGCCATGTTTGTGTAATGCATTGGAGCGATAAGGGCCTGATCTCTAATCGAGACAGGTGATCGATGCGGGGTAAGGGCTGCTTTGATGCCTGCGCGGAATTGCGCCGGCGGTATAGACGGACGATGCCGGACGGGATTTGATTTTGATGGCAAAAGCGCAGGTACTGAAAGAGGCCCTTTCCTATTCTTCGTGGCCGCTGGTGTTTGTCGGCGGCCTGGTGGGGTCCTATTTCGCTTTTACGAGCAGCCATCCGATCGCGGCCTTTTTGACCGTCTATGCGGGCGCGGTTTTGAGCCTGTTTCTTCTCGAACGCTATATTCCTTACGAAATCCAATGGCTTGAGGGTGATGGCGAGACCGTGAACAGCATCGGCCATACGCTTTTGACGAAAGGGCTGGTCCAGCTCGCAGCAGCCGCAGCAGCAATCTTCCCGATGGTGACCGCCAATGTGCTGCAGCCGCTCGCCGCCATGCGGTTCGATCTGTGGCCGGATCATCTGCCGATGATCGTTCAGGTCGCCCTTGCGGTGACGATTGCCGAATTCGGCCTCTACTGGTCCCACCGTATTGCGCATGAAACCGTATTCTTCTGGCGTTTCCATGCGCTGCATCACAGCGTCGTGCGGCTCTGGGTCGTCAATACGGGACGGTTCCATGTGGCCGATTCCCTGTTCAAGATCGCGCTCAGCCAGATTCCGCTCTATTTCATGGGTGCGCCGCTACAGGTTTTCTGGTGGCTCGGTGCCGTTACCGCATTCATCGGCATTTTGACCCATTGCAACGTCGATATGAAAACGGGGCCGCTCGATTACGTGTTCAGCACACCGCGCCTGCATCGCTGGCACCATTCCAAGCAGCTTCCGGAAGGAAACACCAATTACGGCGAGAATCTCGTCTTCTTCGATTTGATCTTCGGCTCCTATCATAACCCCGACAGGCCCTCTTCCACCGATATCGGTATCAAGGGTAAGATTGCGAAAGGATTCCTGCCGCAGCTCCTGCAGCCCTTCACCAAGGAAGGCGTCCGCCAGATCATCGGCAAGGACACCAAGCTCGACTGAACCGAAAAACTACAGGGCACGCGCAGTATCGATCACGATACCGAGTTCGCCCCGCAGTTTTTTGGTCAGACCGGCTGCGACAAGCTCATAGGAGCGGCGCACATAATGCTCCAGTTCTTCCTGTTCGAGCGGGGAATGATCGCCAATCGATATCCATTTGCGTTTGGCGAAATAGGGCGCTTGCCCTATGCCTTCCAGCGAGGTCAATATCTCGAAGCTCTCTTCCGAGCATTTCACGACCAGCCGCCAGTCCTCCCGCTCGCCAAGCACGGCAAAGACCTTGTCGCCCACCTTGGCGACATGGGAATCCCATTGGTCGACAAAACGCACGCCCGGCCATTTACCGAGCACCCTGTCGAAAGTCTTGCGATCGAACAGGCTCATGCGAGTTTCTCCGCAATCAGGGCCGCCAGACGTTTTGCAACGTCGACCTTGTCCAGATCCGGCCAAACGTCGATGCCATCTGCGGAAATGATCTTCACGCTGTTGCGATCCCCGCCCATAATGCCGGTTTCCACCGAAACATCATTCGCGACGATATAATCCGCGCCTTTGCGCTCCAGCTTCGCCCGGCCGTTCTTCTCGACATCCTGCGTTTCGGCAGCGAAGCCCACCACAATCCTCGGGCGCTTTTCATGATGGCCGACGGTTTTGAGAATATCGGGATTTTCCGTCAGTTGCAGCGCTGGCGGCGCATCGCCCGGCTGCTTCTTGATCTTCTGCTCCGACGAGCCCGTCACCCGCCAATCGGCGACGGCGGCGACCATGACGGCGATATCCGCCGGCAGTCTCGATATCACCGCATCGCGCATCTCCTCGGCGCGCTCGACATGGATCGTCGTGACCCCGGCAGGATCGGCGATGGTGACCGGACCGGACACCAGCGTGACCTCTGCCCCCAGCTTAGCCAGAGCCGCCGCAATGGCATGGCCCTGCTTGCCCGAGGAGCGGTTGGCGATGTAGCGCACCGGGTCAATCGGTTCATGCGTGGGACCGGAGGTCACGATGGCCGTTCTGCCCTTCAGTGGCTTTGGCCCCTCATCCAGCAGTGCGGCGACGGCTTCGACGATCTGCAATGGCTCGGCCATACGGCCAAAACCAGCCTCACCCTTCTCTGCCATCTCACCGGCCATGGGTCCGATGAAAAACACGCCGTCTTCTCTCAGCGTTTCGACATTCCGCAGCGTGGGCTTCGCCGTCCACATTTTCGGGTTCATCGCCGGTGCCACCAGCACCTTTCGATCCGTCGCGAGAAGGACTGTGGAAGCAAGATCGTCTGCCAGACCATGCGCCATCTTCGCCATCAGATCGGCGGTAGTGGGCGCCACAAGCACGAGGTCGCAGTCACGCGCCAGCCTGATATGGCCGACATCCTGTTCATCCTGCCGGGAAAAGAGCTCGGTGAAGACATGGGTGGCAGACAGCGCACCGACAGCAAGCGGCGTGACGAATTCCTGGGCGCCCTTCGTCATCACCGGCGTTACCTTCGCGCCGCGCTCTTTCAGGCGGCGGATGAGATCGAGGCTTTTATAGGCCGCGATGCCGCCGGAGATGATGAGGAGAATATGTTTGCCTGAAAGCGTCATGATGCCGGACCAGTTTCCCGTTTGAGGGGAAACTAAGCCCTTGGCATACAAAGTGCAATCACGCCTTTGTCACGCCGCCTTGGCGACGTGATATTCCTTGATCGCGACCATCTTGATCGCCGGAAAACGCTCGGACTCATAGCGGAGCGAGAAGGCGTCCTGCGCCAGAAACACCGGATCGCCATCCAGATCGCGGGCGATATCGCCGCGCTTGACGTTGAGGAACTTGTCCATTTCCGCCGGCTGATCGGAAGAAATCCAGCGGCAGACGGAAAAGCGCGACATTTCGAAGGAGACCGGCAGGCCATATTCGCCCATCAGGCGCTCCTTCAACACGTCGAGCTGCAGCGCACCAACGACACCGACGATGGCCGGCGAACCGTCTTCCGGCGAGAAGAGCTGCACGACGCCTTCTTCCGCCATCTGCTGCAGGGCTTCTTTCAGCTTCTTGGCCTTCATGGCGTCTTCCAGACGCACTCGGCGCAGGATTTCCGGCGAGAAGTTCGGCACGCCCTGGAAAACCAGGTTTTCACCCTCGGTCAGCGTATCGCCGATGCGCAGCGTACCATGGTTCGGGATGCCGACCACGTCACCCGCGAAGGCCGTATCGGCAAGCTGGCGCTGCGAGGCGAAAAAGAACTGCGGCGCAGTGAGGCCCATCTGTTTGCCGGTGCGAGCAAGCCGCGCCTTCATGCCGCGCTCCAGCTTGCCGGAGCAGATGCGGGCAAAAGCGATGCGGTCACGATGGTTCGGGTCCATATTGGCCTGAATCTTGAAGACAAAGGCCGTCATTTTCTCTTCAGCTGCATGTACAGTGCGGGTATCCGCCACCTGATCGCGCGGCGGCGGTGCGAAATCGCCAAGCGCATTGATGAGGTCACGCACACCGAAATTGCGCAGCGCCGAACCGAAGAACACCGGCGTCATATGACCTTCGAGGAATGCCTGACGATCGAAAGGACGGCAGGCCTCCAGCGCCAGTTCCGTTTCTTCGACAAAAAGATGGCGCTCATTTTCCGGCAGACGATCGGCAACTGCCTGCGGACCGTTAACCGGCATGGCTTCCACCTGCGTATCGACGCCACGGAAGGTGCTGTCGGCGAGATTATAGGCGCCGCAGAAGGTCTTTGCCCGACCGACCGGCCAGGTGATGGGCGCGGTATCGAGCGCGAGCTTCTCTTCCACTTCATCCAGAATCTCGAAGGGGTCACGGCTTTCACGGTCCATCTTGTTGATGAAGGTGATGATCGGAATATCGCGCATGCGGCAGACTTCGAACAGTTTCAGCGTACGCGGCTCGATACCCTTGGCGGCGTCGATGACCATGATTGCCGCATCCACCGCCGTCAGCGTGCGGTAGGTGTCGTCAGCAAAGTCCTCGTGACCGGGCGTATCGAGAATGTTGAAGACACGATCGTTATATTCGAAGGTCATGACCGAAGTGACGACCGAAATGCCGCGCTCGCGCTCGATCTTCATCCAGTCCGAACGGGTCTGGATGCGGTCCTTCTTCGCCTTCACCTCACCGGCAAGCTGGATCGCTCCGCCGAACAGCAGCAGTTTTTCGGTAAGCGTGGTCTTACCCGCGTCCGGGTGCGCAATAATAGCAAAGGTGCGGCGGCGGGAGACCGCCTCGGCAAGTGTTTCGGCCATCTGACAAATCCTGTGGAATTGCGGGCTATCTAGCGTTTCAGGCCCGCATTTGCAATTGACCTTGCCGCGATCTCGGCAAACTAATGCCGCATGACCCTTCAAAACGACAATCGCCCCCCTCTCCGGCTCGTCCGCCTCGCCAATGGCGCTGACCTCGAATTGCCGTCCTATGAGACCCGTGGCGCCGCCGGCATGGACCTGCGCGCTGCCGTACCTGCCGGTGAACCGATGAGCCTGCAACCCGGCGAACGCGCCCTGGTCCCGACCGGTTTCGTCTTCGAGGTTCCGCAGGGTTATGAGGCGCAAATCCGCCCCCGCTCCGGCCTCGCCATCAAGAACGGCATCACCTGCCTCAACTCTCCCGGCACGGTGGATAGCGATTATCGCGGCGAGGTGAAAGTCATCCTCGCCAATCTTGGCCAGGAGGCTTTTATCATCGAGCGCGGCATGCGCATTGCGCAGATGGTGATTGCGCCGGTAACCCAGGTTGTTGTGAGCGAGGTGACGGAGACCTCGCAGACGGCACGGGGTACCGGCGGTTTTGGCTCCACCGGGGTTTAGCGACGCCGCTGGAACAGACGCGCGGACTGATTGTCTTTATCCGGCAATTTCGTTATGGATTTAGCGGATTTTCCGGGAAACACGATCATGACGCTGACGACCCTTTTCGCCTATGCCACTGCCCTCTTCATCGCCGCCGCCATTCCAGGCCCCGGCATGACGGCGATCGTGGCGCGGGCGCTGGGTTCAGGCTTTCGCGAAACCTTCTTCATGGGTCTCGGGCTGGTGCTGGGCGACATGATTTACCTGACCGCTGTGATCCTGGGCCTGGCCTTCGTGGCGCAGACCTTTCAGGAAGCCTTCATGGTGCTGAAATTCGCGGGCGCGGCCTATCTCCTTTATATCGCCTGGAAGCTTTGGACCGCCGGCCTGCTGCCACAGGAGCTGAAGGCAAAGAAAAGCACCAGCATGCCCATGTCCTTCCTGTCCGGCCTGCTGATCACGCTCGGCAACCCGAAAACCATGCTGTTTTATGTGGCGCTGGTGCCGACGCTGATCGATATCCGCATGATCGGCCCGTCGGAATATGCGACACTTCTCGCCATCACCTTCGTCGTGCTGATGGCGGTTCTCCTGCCTTATATCCTGCTTGCGGCCAAGGCGCGTAACCTCCTGAAAAGGCCGAGCGCCTTGACGATCCTCAACCGCACGGCGGCGGGTATTCTGGCCGGAACCGCGACCATGATCGCGATCCGCAGCACGTAAAACAAATTAGTGCATTTACGCGATTTATCGTGAAATTATTCCTGCAATCTAGGGATATTAGGACGAACGTTCGCTAGCTTGCGAAAGCTATTGCTCCTATTCTGCCGCTCAAATCTTGCGGTCTTACACAGGAGAGCATCATGCCCGAAGCCAGAAAGCCCGGACGCGGACGCGTCTATTCCTCGATTACGGAAACAATCGGCGACACGCCGATCGTGCGGCTCGACAAGCTGGCGAAAGAGAAGGGCGTGAAGGCCAACCTTCTCGCCAAGCTCGAATTTTTCAATCCCATCGCTTCCGTGAAGGACCGCATAGGCGTCGCCATGATCGAAGCTCTGGAAGCTCAGGGCAAGATCACCCTTGGCAAGACCACGCTGGTGGAGCCGACCTCCGGCAACACGGGCATCGCGCTTGCCTTCGCGGCCGCTGCGAAGGGCTACAAGCTGATCCTGACCATGCCTGAAACCATGTCGGTTGAGCGCCGGAAAATGCTGGCCCTGCTCGGCGCCGAACTGGTGTTGACCGAAGGTCCCAAGGGCATGAAGGGCGCCATCGCCAAGGCGCAGGAACTGGCCGAAACGCTGCCTGACGCCATCATTCCGCAGCAGTTCGAAAACCCTGCCAATCCCGATATTCACCGCAAGACGACGGCTGAAGAAATCTGGAACGACACCGAAGGCACGGTCGATATTCTCGTCTCGGGTATCGGCACCGGCGGCACGATCACCGGCACGGGTCAGGTGCTGAAATCCCGCAAGCCCGAGGTGAAGGTCATTGCGGTCGAACCTGCCGACAGCCCGGTTCTTTCCGGCGGCAACCCCGGCCCGCACAAGATTCAGGGCATCGGCGCCGGTTTTGCACCCGCCATCCTTGATACCGGCATTTATGACGAGATCGTCACCGTGACCAATGACGAGGCTTTCGAAACCGCACGTCTGGCGGCAAGGCTGGAAGGCGTGCCGGTCGGCATCTCCTCGGGTGCGGCGCTGGCGGCGGCAATCAAGGTCGGCGCGCGGGAAGAAAATGCCGGCAAGAACATCGTCGTCATCATTCCTTCCTTTGCGGAACGTTACCTTTCGACGGCGCTTTTCGAGGGCCTTGGACTTTAAGTCCACGCTTTCAAGCGCGGTACGATCGCGCGCCAGATTAGCGAATATTCTTATGTGCCGCCGGCTCCGCTGGCGGCACAATGTTTTTTAGGCAAGGCACAAAGGGCAACCTTCCAGAGCATATCCGGTTTAAACGGAATCGGTGGGTGTGCTCTATCTCCCTGTTTTTACGGATTTCCGGACGCACAACCGCTTCGCACTTTACTGGCTGCTCTAGGCTGCCGCCGTCAGCCTTTCGCCTGAGATACGATAGGACACGGCTTCCGCCACATGGATGCGGCCGACCGTCTGTTTGCCATCCAGATCGGCCAGGGTGCGGGCAACCTTGAGAATGCGATGATAACCGCGCGCGGAGAACTTCAGCCGCTCGGCTGCATCGCGCAACAATTGCAGCCCGGACGCATCCGGCTCGGCATATTTTTCTATCAGGGTCGTCATGCAGCGGGCATTGGTGCGAATGGCGCCAAATCCCGCTGCAGCGTAACGTTCCTGCTGCGCAAGGCGCGCCCGGGCAACACGGGCGGCGACCGCCGCACTCGGCTCTGACGCGACTGGGCGGATGAGATCGGCGGCGGAGACAGCGGGAACGTCGATGCGGATATCGATACGATCCAGCAGCGGGCCGGAAATGCGGGCCTGATAATCCGTCACACAGCGCGGGCCTCGGGCACAGGTGAAACCTGGCTCTCCCGCCATGCCGCAGCGGCAGGGGTTCATCGCCGCAACGAGCTGAATTTCCGCCGGATAGCTGACGCGATGATTGGCCCGAGCAATAATGCATTCGCCCGTTTCCAGCGGCTGGCGCAGTGCATCCAGAACCTGCGGCGAAAATTCCGGGAACTCATCCAGAAAAAGAACGCCGTGATGGGCGAGCGAAGCCTCACCCGGCTTGGCGCGAAGCCCCCCGCCGATCAGCGCCGCCATGGTAGCGGAATGGTGCGGGGTGCGGAACGGCCTGCGGTCCGAGAGCTTGCCGCCGGACAATTGGCCAGCGATGGAATGAACCATCGAAACTTCCAGCAATTCCGCCGCCTCTAGCGGCGGCAGGATGGATGGCAGGCGGGCTGCGAGCATGGATTTGCCGGAGCCGGGCGGGCCGACCATAAGCAGATTGTGGCCGCCGGCGGCCGCCACCTCCAGTGCACGCCGGGCGCTCTCCTGTCCTTTGATATCCGCTAAATCCGGCAGATTGACCGGGTTGGCGCGAATGGCGGGCGTCGGGCGCGAGAGAAGCTGGGTGCCGCGAAAATGATTGGCCAGCGCAATCAGGCTGCGCGGGGCGAGAATATCGATACCGGCGCCGGCCCAAGCCGCTTCCGGCCCGCTTTCAGCCGGGCAGATCAGCCCCTTGCCAAGCGCATTGGCGCCGATCGCCGCCGGCAGGGCGCCCGAAACCATACCGATGGTGCCATCGAGATTGAGTTCGCCGAGAACCACATAACGTCCCAGCATTTCTGCCGGTATCGCGCCCAAAGCGGCCATGAGGCCAAGCGCAATGGGAAGATCGAAATGCGATCCTTCCTTGGGCAGATCGGCAGGCGCGAGATTGACCGTGACTTTTTTGGCCGGCAGCGCCAGACCGGAGGCATGCAGGGCGGCCTGCACCCGCTCGCGGCTTTCGACCACCGCCTTATCGGGCAGGCCGACAATCTGGATGCCCACCTTTCCCGGTGCGACCATGACCTGCACCTCGACGGGCACACCCTCTATGCCCTGAAATGCGACCGTATTGACCCTTGCCACCATGGCCTGCCCCCGCAAACCGGCCGCATCAACAGAGCTTCACGCCCCATCACGGCCACCCGAAAGCAACGTGCCACAGGGCAAAGAATAAAACAAGAACATCCAGCGAACAATTTCTCGCTGGCGATGTATTTTAGTTGTATCTAGTTGTACTCGCGGAACAAAGCTGGATCGGCGTAAGCTCGCCTCAGAAATCCTGCGCTTCGCGCTTTTTCTCGATCGCATCCCACAACAGGCTTGCGACATCCGCACCACCGAATTTCCGCACTTCGCGAATGCCGGTCGGCGAGGTGACGTTGATTTCCGTCATATAGTCGCCAATCACATCGATGCCGACGAAAAGGAAACCACGTTCCCGCAAGGCAGGGCCGATGCGGCGGCAGATTTCCTTCTCGCGCGCCGTCAGTTCCGTCGGTTCCGGCCGGCCGCCGGCATGCATGTTGGAGCGGGCGTCGTTTTCCGCCGGCACTCGGTTGATTGCGCCAACCGGCTCGCCATCTACCAGGAGGATGCGCTTGTCGCCCTTGCGGACGTCAGGCAGATATTGCTGGGCGATGTAAGGCTCGCGGAACATCTGACCGAACATCTCCAGCAGCGAGGAGAAATTGCGGTCGTCGCGCGCGGAATGGAAGACGCCGGCGCCACCATTGCCATAAAGCGGCTTGAGGATGATATCGCCCATTTCATTGCGGAAGCGGGCGATTTCCTCGACGTCCTTGGTGATCAGCGTCTTCGGCATCAGATCGGCGAATTCGGTGACGAAAATCTTTTCCGGCGAGTTGCGGACCCAGGCGGGATCGTTGACCACCAGCGTTTTCGGATGAATGCGTTCCAGCAGATGGGTCGAGGTGATATAAGCCATGTCGAATGGGGGATCCTGACGCAGATGGATGACATCCATGGTCGACAGATCGACGCGCTCCGGTTCGGACAGGGAGAAATGATCGCCCTTGATGTCGCGCAGTTCCATCTGCTCGACAGTGGCGTAAATCTTGCCATCGCGCATGGAGAGGCGCTCAGGCGTATAGTGGAACAACCGGTATCCGCGGGCCTGCGCCTCAAGACTCATGGCGAAGGTGGAGTCACCGGCGATATTGATGCCGGAGACATGATCCATCTGGATCGCGACGTTCTTGATCTTCGCCATGCGCATGTTCCTCTTGCAGCATGCGGACGCTTTGCCGGCCCGCGGTGCCCATTGCCTCGCCTTTTCAAGCTTCCCTGCAGGACCGGTAGAAACCCGGAAATGCTTCAGAAAACCCTGAAGATGTAGGGCAGCGCCCATTCAAAGGCAACTGCTGCAAGCGGTGGTTCGTGTGAGTTTTATTGAACCTTCACAATTCCGTCGGCGAAGCCATGCAGGCCCCGCCGACTGGAATGTTTTATGGGTTCAGGCCGCCAGCTTATAGGAACGGCCGGCAAACAGCTTGTTCTTGACGCGATAGGCAAGCGCCAGCGCCTTGGGGAACGGACGGCGCATGAAGGCAACCTTGCGGACATAATCATCCACCCGCCAGGTGGCCCATGTTCCCGCAGGGAAATAGGCGACATCGCCGACCCGCAGGATGCTGATGGAACCGTCTTCCGCGGTCACATGCACTTCGCCTTCGAGAATATACACGGTTTCATCCCAACCGAAGAACCAGCGGAACTCACCCGCTGTGCAATCCCACATGGCGGTGCTGGAGGCACGGTCGCCGCTTCTGGAATGATCCGCCGCGCGCGCCTGGGGGTTACCGGAAATGATCCATTCCGGATTGATGGGGGCCGGCTGAAGCCGCAGATCGGTGCAAGATGCGCTGACGACAGCTTCGTCTTTTGACCGGCGCAAATAGGCCGGCAATATCGGCACCGTGCGGATCGCCATGGTTGCCGCGGCAGCGAACATCATTTTGAAGGACATATTAGAAAACCCCCGTGAAATATTGGAGGTCTTCTATCATCGGGATCGTAACGAAGCGGTTTTGACAATCGGCGCAATTTTAGTCATCGCGCCGATTTCTGCGAAGCACTCAGGCCGTCGCCAGTTGCGTGGGCTGCGTCGCCAGCTGCTCCGCTTTGCCGGCAATGCGCTTGCCGGTTTCGCTGGAGAAGAAATGCAGTTTTTCCGGCGCTATCGTGACGGAGAGCGCAGACGGAACCTCGACATCCGGCGGGAAAGCAACTGTCAGGCTCTGGTCGCCGATCATGCCGTGGATAAGGCGCTGCGAACCCAGTTCCTCGATATAATCGACCCGAAGCGGGAAGCCCTGCTCACCTGCCGCAGCAAGGCGGAAATCCTCAGCCCGCATGCCCACCGTCACGGGGCCGGAGGCAGGTGCGAAACCGTTGAGCGCAAAGAGCGACGGACCGATGGCGAGGCTATCGCCATGCAATTCGGCGTTCAGCAGGTTCATGGCGGGAGAGCCAATGAAACTCGCAACGAAGGTCGAGGCAGGCGTATGATAGACATCCAGCGGCGCGCCGATCTGTTCGATACAGCCGCCATTCAGCACCACAAGACGATCGGCGAGCGTCATGGCCTCCAGCTGATCGTGGGTGACGTAGATCGAGGTGGTGCCGAGACGCTTTTGCAGGCGCTTGATCTCGCCGCGCATGGAAACGCGCAGCTTGGCATCGAGGTTGGACAAAGGCTCATCGAACAGGAAGGCCGCCGGTTTGCGCACGATGGCGCGACCCATGGCGACGCGTTGCCGCTGGCCGCCGGAAAGGGCGCGCGGCTTGCGATCCAGATAGGGTTCGAGCTGCAGCATACGCGCGGCTTCGGCCACACGCGCATCGATCTCCGTCTTCGGCGTCTTGCGGTTCTTCAACCCGTATTCCAGGTTCTGGCGCACCGACATATGCGGATAAAGCGCATAGTTCTGAAACACCATGGCGATATCCCGGTCAGCCGGATCGGCCTGATTGACCACCCGGTCGCCGATCTTCACCGTGCCTTCGGAAATATCCTCAAGCCCTGCGACCATGCGCAGAAGCGTGGATTTGCCGCATCCGGAGGGCCCGACCAGAACGATGAACTCGCCGTCCCTGATGTCGATATCGACGTGGTGCACGGCGCGCACGCCGCCATGATAATCCTTGCAGACCTGACTGATTTCTATCGCGGCCATTTCGGTCTCCTTATTTATCGCTTTCGGTCAGGCCCTTGATGAACCAGCGCTGGAAAATGACGACGATCAGCACCGGCGGCAGCATGGCCAGCACGGCGAGCGCGAAAGCTTCGTTGTAATCGGGAATTTGCGAACCGACCCAGACCTGCAGGATCGACTTGATGCCGCGCATCAGGGTGAAGAAGCCCTCATCCGTCGTCATCAGCATGGGCCAGAGATACTGGTTCCAGCCATAAACGAACATGATGATGAAGATCGCCGCCATCATGGTGCGGGACAGCGGGATGAGAACGTCGATGAAGAATTTCACCGGCCCTGCGCCGTCAATGCGGGCAGCCTCCAGCAACTCCTCTGGCACGGATTTGAAGAACTGCCGGAAATAGAAGGTGCCTGTCGCCGAAGCAAGAAGCGGCACGATGAGGCCGGTATAGGAGTTCAGAAGCCCAAGTTTGCTCATCACCTCGTA
The DNA here is from genome assembly GCF_044626815.1 of Agrobacterium sp. P15N1-A. Classification (NCBI taxonomy): domain Bacteria; kingdom Pseudomonadati; phylum Pseudomonadota; class Alphaproteobacteria; order Hyphomicrobiales; family Rhizobiaceae; genus Agrobacterium; species Agrobacterium sp. P15N1-A. The sequence continues at coordinate 1,324,809 of NZ_JBIUPF010000001.1, forward strand.
GGAGGGCATGATGCGCACTTCGAGCGGCAGAAGCAGCGTGGTGAAAATGATCCAGAAGGCGAGCGTTGCAAACCGGAAACGGAAATAGACGATCGCATAGGCCGCCGTCATCGACAGGACGATCTTGCCGACGGCAAAACCGATGCCGAGGATCAGCGAATTCAGCACCATATTGAGACCCGTGATCTGCCCGGTGAAGCCGCCCTTCTGGGTCAGGACCTTTTCATAAGTCTCGATGAAATTGTCGCCGGGAACCATCGTCAGACCGCTGCGGTGGATTTCCGCAGCGGTGTGGGTGGAGGTCATGAAGGCCACGATGACCGGTAGTATCAGGAACAGCGCGCCGATGATCAGCACCAGATGATCGAGGGGTTTTGTCTTGTACATGGTCTTTTCCCTCAATTGTAATGGATGCGCTTTTCGATGAAGCGGAACTGGATGATGGTGAGAACGAAGACGACCAGCATCAGGATGACGGACTGGGCCGAAGAGCCACCGATGTCATTGCCGCGGAAACCGTCGAGAAACACCTTGTAGACCAGCGTGATCGGATTGTTGGCGGCCTTGTCCTTCACCATCACGTCGATGACGCCGAATGTGTCGAAGAGCGCATAGGTGATGTTGATGATCAGCAGGAAGAAGGCCGTGGGCGCCAGAAGCGGCATGATCACAGTCCAGAACCGGCGAAAGCCCGAGCGGCAGTCGATGGCGGCGGCTTCCCGCACCGAGACCGGCACGCCCTGAAGACCCGAAAGGAAGAAGATGAAGTTGTAAGGGATCTGCTTCCAGACCGCGACGACGATCATGGCGAAGGCCGTATCGAAATAATTGAGGCCGACCTTCATGTCCCAGCCGAGGAATGCGGCCATTTTGACGAAGGGGCCGATATGCTGGTCGAAAAACATCATGCCGATGAGACCGGCGACCGGCGGCGCGATGGCATAAACGGAAATCAACAGCGTCTTGTATGTCGAGCTGCCGCGAATGACCGCGTCGGCCTTGACGGCGAGCAGCAGGCCAAGCGCCAGCGAAAAGAAGGTGACCAGCACGGTGAAGACAACCGTGAATTTGGCGATGCTGAGATATTCGGGGCTGAAGATCGCATCCGAATAATTGGCAAGTCCGACGAAGGAAGCGCCGAAGCCGAACGGGTCTTCGATATAGAAGGACGAATGTATGGCCTGAACCGATGGCCAGTAGAAGAAGATGAAAATCACCGCAAGCTGCGGCGCCAGAAACAGGTAGGGTACGTAGGACGAGGAGAACTGCACGCGCTTCATGCCGGCGTCGGCAGGTTTGGCTGGCTTTCCAGCCTTTGCGGACCAGCCGGACAAAAACCGGCGCGGTTGAGACGATGTATAGGCCACGCTTGCGCTTCCTTATCCGAGAGCGAGCCTCCCTTCCGTGGGAAAGGAGGCTCGGCAATGGTCATTGGTTTCGAAACAGACGATCAGCCGGCCGTCTTGGCGAAACGGGCGAGCAGGTCGTTGCCTTCCTTCTCGATGATCTCGAAAGCAGCCTTCGGCGTAACTTCGCCGGAGAAGATGCGGTTATATTCGCGTTCCATGACGGCGCGGATCTGCGGGTAGAAGCCGAGGCGGTAGCCCTTCGACCATTCGCCGCCCGGCAGCGAGAGCTGCTGGATACCGACTTCCGCGACCGGCTTTTCCTTGTAGTAGCCTTCAGCCTTGGCCTTTTCGTAAGCCGCCTTGGTGATGGCGACGTAACCGGTTGCCTTGTGGTAGAAGACCTGGATTTCCGGCGAGGTCAGGAACTGGAAGAAGTCGGCCACGCACTTGTTTTCTGCTTCAGACTTGCCAGACATTGCAAAGAGCGCAGCGCCGCCGATGAAGGAGTTGGTGCCGGCACCCTTGATGGAGCCCCAGTAAGGAAGGAAGGTTGCCGAGAACGGCATGGTCGCCGTCTTCTGCAGGCCGCCGAAGGAGCCCGAGGAACCGATCCAGAAGGCGACCTTGCCTTCTTCGAAGGGCTTCTGGTTGTCGTTCCAGCCGGCGCCGTAATAGGCGAACAGGCCCTTGTCTTTCCAGTCCTTGAGCTTGTCGAACATCATGACGAGGTTCGGGTCGGTGACCTTGAGTTTGGTGTCGGTGACGCTGTCGTAGCCGTTATTGTTGGTGGCGAACTGGATGTTGTTGCGGGAGAAGAAGTTCTCCGTGAACTGCCAGGTGAGCTGCGACTGAACGAGCGGAATGTAGCCGGCTTCCTTCAGCTTCGGCGCAACCTGCTCGAACTCTTCCCAGGTCTTCGGGGCTTCGACGCCGGCCTTCTTCAGGGCTTCGTCATTGACGTACATGATGGGAGCGGAGGAGTTGAACGGCATGCCGACAAACTTGCCGTCAGCGGCAGCGTAGAAATAACGCACGCCGTTGATGAAGGCGTCGCGGTCGAACTTGTAACCGGCCTTGTTGATGAGGTCTTCGGCGGGAATGACAGCGCCCTTGGCGTTGATGATGGTGGCGGCGCCAGCATCGAAAACCTGGAGGATGTTCGGCTGTTCGCCGGAGCGGAAAGCAGCGATGCCGCTGGCCAGGGCTTCTTCGTAGGAGCCCTTGGAAACCGGCGTCAGAGCGCATTCTTTCTGGGCTTCGTTGAACTTCTGGGCGACTTCGTTGATGACTTCGCCATTGCGGCCGCCCATGCCGTGCCACCAGGTGATGTTGGTAGCAGCCATGGAAGACGTCGCCGAAATGCTGACGGCCACTGCGGCCATGGAAATCTTCTTCAACATTACTAAATCCTCTCCACCATTTATTGGGATGAGGATGCGAATAGAGACGTTCCATGACGCCTCTTTGACAGTTCCATGTCAGATTTATTACAGCGACTGACGAAAATCTCAGTCGGCCATGCGCTTTATGGGCCGAGCCGGATTTCCGACCACCGTAACCCCCGGCGGCACATTGCGCGTCACCACCGAACCGGCGCCGACAATCGCTCCGTCACCGATGGTGATGCCAGCCAGAAGGATCGCTCCGCCGCCGATCCAGACATCACGGCCGATCGTGACGGGCTTTGCGATTTCAATGCCTTGCGCGCGCGGCACCGGGTCCAGATGGTGTTCCGCACAATAGATCTGCACCGCAGGCCCCAGCATCGCGCCGTCGCCTATCGTAACTTTCGCGGAATCGAGAATGGTGCAGCCGGCATTGAGATAAACATTTTTGCCCAGCGTGATGTTGAAACCGTAAGCGCAATGAAACAGCGCTTCGATAAATGCCCCTTCACCAACAGAAGCGAAAAGAGCCCGTAGCAAGGGGGCCATTGCCCCCGCGCCCATCCGGCGGCATCGTATTGTGCTGGTGGACGGCCCCTCGTGCCCGCCAGCGCAATATATCCAGCTCGGCATCCATGCAGCTGTACCATTCGCCCGCGGCCATTTTTTCCCGCTCGGTGGACATTGTCTCCCTCCCCTCAAAAGGCGTCGATAAAATGCTGCGGCAGGCGTCGCGGCAAAACGGCGATGATATCGAAACGCAGTGAAAACCGCGCTGCATCCTTGCGACGGGCGAGCCATAGATCGGCCGCCGCCCGAATGCGCTGCTGCGAATGGAAACCAACGGCATCCACCGCACCCGCGCCGGACGTTCGCGCCTTGACCTCGACGATGGCGACGAGGTCCTTCTTGCGGGCGATGAGATCGATTTCCCCCAGCCGGGTGCGATAACGAATGGCGAGGATGCGATATCCCTTCAGCAGCAGATAAAGAGCCGCCCAATATTCCGCGGCATGGCCGCGTCGCTCGGCCTTGCGCCTTTTATTGCTTCGCCCGTCAGCGGCCATCCGTTTCCTTCATGTCCAGCAGCCTTTGATAAAGCTCCTTGCGCGGCAGGCCCGTCAGCTTTGCGGCTTCGCCTGCCGCCTTGGCGGCGGGCATGGTGGCGACGAGATCCTTCAGCAGTTTCTCGACATCCTCGATATCGGGAATCTCGTCATAGGAGGGCGGCTCCACCAGAAGCACGATCTCACCCTTCACCACACGGTCGCCATCGTAATAATCCGCAAGCTCGCCCAGCGTGCCGCGCCGGAACTCCTCGAAGGTCTTGGTCAGCTCGCGGCAGACCACGGCGCGGCGGTCGCGGCCGAGCACTTCGGACGCGACCTTGACGGAAGCGCCGATGCGATGCGGCGATTCAAAGAAGATCAACGTGGCCGGGATTTTCGCGAGTTCAGCAAAACGGTCGCGCTTGCCGCGATCCTTCACCGGCAGGAAGCCCGCAAACAGGAAAGCGTCGCTCGGCATTCCCGAACCCACGAGGGCGGCGAGCGGTGCGGATGCTCCCGGCACCGGCACGACACGGTGCCCAGCCTCGAGCGCGAGCTGGCCGAGGCGGTAACCGGGATCGGAAACGAGCGGCGTTCCGGCATCCGAGACCAGCGCCACGGATTTTCCCGCCTCGAGCGCCGCAATGAGCTTCGGCCCCGCTTCGTTTGCATTGTGCTCATGATAGGCGAGCGGGCGGGTGCGGATGCCGTAACGTTCGAGCAGGATGCGGGTGACGCGGGTATCCTCGCAGGCGAGAACATCGGCCGAGGCCAGCGTTTCCAGCGCGCGGATGGTGATATCGCCAAGATTGCCGATGGGCGTGGCCACGAGATAAAGCGCCGGCTCCAGCGGCCGCGCCGGAATGGTGGCAGTGCCGATCCTGAAGCTCTTGGTCGCCTCTCTCATGTCGCTGTTCGATATGTCTTCCGTCACTCGGCTTCCAATCATTCTGGCCGATCCTGTCAGGCCGGTCGCTCTGGTTTACCCCTCTTTATGGGCAATAGAAAACAGGCGAACAAGGTCCATGAGCGGTGCCAGCCTGTGGATCATGCTGTATAGCAGCAAAATGACCCGCCGCAGATGCACTCGGCTCTTGCATTTCCTGCAATAACTCTGCCATTTTGCCCGTCCACATTATCCGGCTTTCTGGCCGGTGAAGACTCTTCTTGCCGATCCGGCGGTGGCCGGTTCGCAACGGTTGAAAGCGGTAGCGTCCATGCGTATTACTCTTGAGCGGTCGAACCTTCTGAAATCGCTGAACCACGTCCACCGGGTCGTCGAGCGTCGCAACACGATCCCGATCCTGTCCAACGTCCTGCTGCGCGCCTCCGGCGCCAATCTGGACATGAAGGCGACCGACCTCGATCTCGAAATCACCGAAGCGACGCCGGCCATGGTGGAGCAGGCAGGCGCCACCACCGTGCCGGCGCACCTGCTCTATGAAATCGTGCGCAAGCTGCCGGACGGTTCCGAAGTGCTTCTGGCCACCAATCCGGACGGCTCCTCGATGACGGTCGCCTCCGGCCGTTCGAAATTCTCGCTGCAATGCCTGCCGGAAGCGGACTTCCCGGACCTGACGGCCGGCACCTTCAGCCACACCTTCAAACTGAAGGCGACCGACCTGAAGATGCTGATCGACCGGACGCAATTTGCGATCTCGACCGAAGAAACGCGCTATTACCTGAACGGCATCTTCTTCCATACCATCGAAAGCAATGGCGACCTGAAGCTGCGCGCCGTCGCGACCGATGGTCACCGCCTGGCGCGCGCCGATGTGGATGCGCCTTCCGGCTCCGAAGGCATGCCGGGCATCATCATTCCGCGCAAGACCGTCGGCGAGTTGCAGAAGCTGATGGACAACCCGGAACTGGAAGTCACGGTTGAAGTTTCGGATGCGAAAATCCGCCTGACCATCGGCTCGGTCGTTCTGACCTCGAAGCTGATCGACGGCACCTTCCCGGATTATCAGCGCGTGATCCCGACCGGCAACGACAAGGAAATGCGGGTCGATTGCCAGACCTTCGCGCAGGCTGTCGACCGCGTCTCCACCATTTCCTCCGAACGCGGCCGCGCCGTAAAGCTGGCGCTGACAGAGGGGCAATTGACGCTAACCGTCAACAATCCCGATTCGGGAAGTGCTACGGAAGAAGTCGCCGTTGGCTACGACAATGATTCGATGGAAATCGGCTTCAACGCCAAATATCTGCTCGACATCACCTCGCAGCTGTCCGGCGACGACGCGATTTTCCTGCTGGCCGACGCCGGCTCGCCGACGCTCGTTCGCGACACCGCTGGCGATGATGCGTTATATGTTTTGATGCCGATGCGCGTTTGAAAACGCGAATTTCTCATCGGTTTCATCCAAAACGCCGGGGAACTGCTTCACCGGCGTTTTTTGATTCGGCCGAAGAAGGTTTCCCGTCGGAAGTGAATTTTTCCAGTTACGACATTTTGCCTTGTTTTTGCGCCAAATGGGATCAACATTGCGTAACAGTTTTTTGACAATGACCAAAAGCATCTGAGGGAACTATGGCACTTAACCTGAAGCAACGGCTTGAACAGAAATTTGAAGAAGAAATCCGCTTTTTCAAGGGCATGGTCAGCCAGCCGAAAAAAGTCGGGGCCATTGTGCCGACATCGTCGATCACGGCGAAAAAAATGGCGAGTGTCATCAATCCCCATTCCGGCCTGCCGGTTCTCGAACTCGGCCCCGGCACGGGTGTCATCACCAAGGCCATTCTGGCGCGCGGCATCAAGCCGGAGAACCTGACCGCCATCGAATATTCGACCGATTTCTACAACCAGCTGCTCAGGAGTTATCCGGGCGTCAATTTCGTCAATGGCGACGCCTTCGATCTCGATGCGACGCTTGGCGAACACAAGGGCCAGATGTTCGACAGCGTCGTTTCCGCCGTGCCGATGCTGAATTTCCCCATGGCCGCCCGTATCAAGCTTCTCGACGAATTGCTGAAGCGCGTGCCCCATGGCCGCCCTGTCGTGCAGATATCCTACGGCCCGATTTCCCCCATCGTCGCGCAGCCGCATCTCTACCACATCCGCCATTTCGATTTCATCGTGCGCAATATTCCGCCGGCGCAATTGTGGACCTATACGCGGGCCTGATATTCGACAGAGTGCCGGAACCCGTCATTTCCCGGTCGTGACGAATGGTTAGGGTGTCGATTTGCCCTTTCCATCGCCCTTGAGGACCGATTGCCATGCATGCGCTCTACATCACCCACCCCCAGGTCAAGATCGATCCGGCTGTTCCCGTTCCCGAATGGGGGCTTTCGGACAGGGGTGCCGAGCGGACGCGTGAGGCAAGCCACCTGCCCTGGGCACGGTCATTGCGCCGCATCGTTTCCAGCGCCGAGACCAAGGCGATCGAAACCGCCCGCATCCTGGCTGAAACCTCCGGGGCGGAAATGGACATCGTCGAGGCGATGCACGAAAATGACCGGTCCGCCACCGGTTTCCTGCCGCCGCCGGAATTCGAAAAGGCGGCGGACTGGTTCTTCGCCCATCCCGAGGAGAGTTTTCACGGCTGGGAGCGTGCAATCGACGCTCAGGCAAGGATCGTCGGGGCAGTCAAAGCCATTCTTGACCGGCACGACCCGCAGCAGCCGATTGCCTTTGTCGGCCATGGTGGCGTGGGTACGCTTCTGAAATGCCATATCGAAGGCCGCGGCATCAGCCGCAGCAAGGACCAGCCGCCCGGTGGCGGCAATCTCTTTCGCTTCTCCATCGCCGACTTTTCACTTGCAGCCGCGTCCCCCACATGCGACTGGACGGCAATGGAAACATGGCAGGGATAAGACAATGACCGCGCGCGAAAAACTCATCGTCGGGCTGGATGTTCCGACTGTGCAGCAGGCCGAAGACATCGTGTCGAAAATCGGCGACGAGGTTCTGTTCTACAAGATCGGTTATCAGCTGGTCTTTGCCGGCGGTCTCGAATTCGCGCGCGACCTTGTCCAGAGCGGCAAGAAGGTCTTTCTCGACATGAAACTGCTCGACATCGACAACACCGTCGCCTCCGGTGTCGAAAACATCGCCCGCATGGGTATGTCGATGCTGACGCTGCATGCCTATCCCAAAGCGATGCGCGCTGCCGTCAAGGCCGCCGAAGGCTCCGGTCTCTGCCTGCTGGGCGTCACCGTGCTGACCTCGATGGACGACGTCGATCTCGCCGAGGCGGGTTATGCCCTTGACGCCCGTTCGCTGGTGCTGCGCCGGGCGGAGCAGGCAAGCGAGGCGCGCATGGGCGGCATCGTCTGTTCGGCGGAAGAATCGACCGCCGTGCGCGAAATCCTCGGTCCGGACCTTGCCGTCGTCACCCCCGGCATTCGCCCGGCCGGCGCAGATCTCGGCGATCAGAAGCGGGTGATGACACCCTACGACGCCATCAAGGCCGGATCGAGCCATCTGGTGGTCGCCCGGCCGATCGTCAGGGCGGAAGACCCGAAAGCGGCGGCCCGCGCCATTCTTGACGACATGCTGCGCGCCAGCTTTCCGGCCAATCAGTAACGACAATCGGAGGAGATGAAATGGCAAAGGGATATTGGATCGCCCGCGTCGATGTGCGCGACAGTGAGCGTTACAAGGACTATGTCACGACGGCTAAGCCCGCATTCGAGCGGTTCGGCGCCAATTTCCTGGCCCGTGGCGGTGCACTGACCGAGCTGGAGGGCAAGGCGCGTGCACGCAACGTCATCATCGAGTTCCCCTCGGTGCAACACGCCATCGACTGCTATAATTCTCCCGAATATCAGGCCGCGGCCAAAATCCGCCAGGAAGTCGCGGATGCGGAGATGATGATCGTCGAAGGAATTTGACGTCCGTCAACCGCATTTCCCGAACCGGCTTTTAGCCTCGCGACAACATCTCTTCACGCGCGCGCGGCTTTGGGCTAAGAGACTGAAAAACGCTTTATCGACAGCTTCTGAGGAGCCTCCCATGACCTTGGCCAACCTTCCACCCCTCGTCACCGTTTTCGGCGGTTCGGGTTTTGTCGGGCGGCATGTCGTGCGGATACTTGCGAAGCGCGGTTATCGCATCCGCGTCGCCGTGCGCCGCCCGGATCTCGCCGGTTTCCTGCAGCCGCTCGGCAATGTCGGGCAGATTTCCTTCGCCCAGGCGAACCTGCGTTATCGCGATTCCATCGTCAAAGCCGTGGAAGACGCCGACCATGTGGTCAATTGCGTTGGCATCCTGACCGAAAGCGGCCGCAACACCTTTGACGCCGTACAGGAATTCGGCGCGAAAGCCATTGCCGAGGCGGCCCGCGATGCCGGCGCCACGCTGACGCATATCTCCGCCATCGGCGCGGATGCCAGTTCGTCGACCGGTTATGGCCGCACCAAGGGCCGCGCCGAGGCCGCCATTCATTCCATCCTGCCTGGCGCCGTGATCCTGCGCCCGTCGATCATTTTTGGACCGGAAGACGATTTCTTCAACAAGTTCGCAAAAATGGCCCGCAGCATGCCGTTCCTGCCGCTGATTGGTGGCGGGAAAACCAGGTTCCAGCCGGTCTATGTCGAAGATGTCGCGGAAGCCGTCGCTCGCAGCGTCGACGGCAAGCTGAAGCCCGGCGCCATTTACGAACTCGGTGGCCAGGACGTCATGACTTTCCGCGACTGTCTTGAGGCGGTTCTTGCTGCAACGTACCGCCAGCGTCCTTTCGTGGACCTGCCTTTCGGTATCGCCTCGACGATCGCCAAGATCACTTCGCTAGTACCGCTGATTAAGCCGCCGCTTACGGTCGATCAGGTGACCATGCTGAAAAAGGACAATGTCGTTTCCGCTGACGCCGAAAAGAACGGCCTGACGCTGGAAGGCATCGGCATCACCCCCGTTTGCGTCGCGTCCATTCTGCCTTCCTACATGGTGCAATATCGCCCTCACGGCCAGTTCTCCAATGCCGGAAAAGCGGCCTGAAGCCCACCTTCAGCCTCATCGACCATAAACGAAAGCGGGAGCCATTCCCGCTTTTTGTTTTTGCGCAATTCAATTGCAACCAAACCGCTATTCGTGCATTTCCCCCTCAACTGCAGGGGAGGTGTTGAATGAACGAGGGCTGTTTTGCAAAGCCGGGTAAAAGTTAACGGCGGTCCGGCCTCCACAGGCAAGCGTGGCACAAGCGCAACTGTGGAAAAGACTTCGTATTAACCCGGTATTCAACAAGCTGCTTTATTGATATTCGCCACATTCCAAACATATCCCGACCACTCAATTCACACAGGGCGGCATGATCCGCGCGAACGAACGTCTGAAAGGCAATCATAAAATGGGCAGATCTATCGCACTCTTTTTTGCGTGTGCGGCTTTGGTGGTTCTGGCGGGTTCTTTCATGGCGCCGGGAACGGTTGCAGCGGGTAAGAGCGGTTGCGCTCCCGCCTATGGCGTCGACCCCTGCGCAACGGCTTCGATCAGCACCAACTGATTGGCCTTTAAAAGTTTCAAAGAAAAAGCGCCGCCGGTTCTCCGGGGGCGCTTTTTCTTTTTCTGTTCGTTCGTCGCGAACGGAGATTATTCCCGCCCCTGGTTCAACCCAGAACCAGAAGCGCGATCAGGCCCAGCGAACCGATGGCGATGCGCCACCAGGCGAAGGGTGCAAAGCCCCGCCGCGATACGAAATCCAGCAGGGAGCGAACGACGAAGAGGCCCGAGACGAAAGCGGCGATGAAACCCACGGCGATCAGCGCGCCATCATCGAAGCTCAGCGCATCGCGGTTCTTGTAAAGATCGAGCGTGAAAGCGCCGAGCATGGTCGGCATCGCCAGGAAGAACGAAAATTCAGCGGCGGAGCGCTTGTCCGTTCCCATCAGCAACGACCCGACGATTGTGGCGCCGGACCGCGATGTGCCGGGAATCATCGCAAGGCACTGGAAGAGGCCGATCTTGAAGGCGAGCGACGGCGGATAATCCATGATGTCGGTATATTTCGGTTTCAGGGGCATGCGGTCGACGCCGAGCAGAATGACGCCGCCGATGATCAGCACCACGCAGATGAGCATCGGCGTTTCAAACAGCACGGTCTTGATGAAGTCATGCGCCAAAGCGCCGATTATCGCCGCCGGCAGGAAAGCGAGAGCGACGGCCAGCACGAAGCGGCGCGCTTTCGCGCTTGTCGGCAGAGCGAGCGCAATCGACACAAGCTTTTGAAAATAAACAAGAAGGATCGCAAGGATCGCACCAAGCTGAATAAGAACGGCAAAGGTGTTGCCGGGTGATTTGAAGCCGAGGAAATGCCCGGCCAGCAGCACGTGCGCCGTTGAGGAGACGGGAATGAACTCCGTCAGACCCTCGATAATGCCCAGCAGAAGCGCGCTGATGATCGATTGGTCACCCATGAGGTATCCTTCTTTTCAGGGGGAAAGTGGCAATGGAAGGCAATTGCGTTAAACTTGTTTTAAAGTAGCCAAGCTCTTATAGCGTCTTGATGAAGCGAAACTGAAAAAGTTTTTCGGCAAATGCCGATCATGACAACCAATCGTAAAAATTGAGTACCGATGCCAACTCTCTATCACTCTCCGATGTCGACCGCATCCCGGTTCGTTCGTCTGATTCTCGCGGAATACGGGTTCCAGACCGATCTCGTGGAGGAGCAACCGTGGGAAAGACGGCGGGAGTTTCTGGCGCTCAATCCGGCCGGCACCCTGCCGGTCTATCTGGACGACAATATGCGCTCGCTGAGCGGGCCTTATGTGCTTGCGGAATTTCTTGATGAAACGCATGGCGTTCTGAAGCGCGACCGTCGGCTTCTTGCCGAAGACCCGTTTCAGCGCGCGGAAATCCGCCGGCTGACGGAATGGTTTCTGCAGAAGATGGAAAACGATGTGACCCGGCCGCTGGTGCGGGAACGGGTCTATAAATTGCAGATGACGGCAGCGCAGGGTGGCGGACCGCCGGATTCCAAGCTGCTGCGCACCGCCCGCAACAACATTCGCCAGCACATCAAATATCTGGAATGGCTGGCCGGTTCACGCACCTGGCTTGCCGGCGACCGGTTGAGCTATGCCGATCTTGCCGCGGCTGCCGCGGTCTCGGTGCTGGATTATCTCGGTGAGATCAACTGGCTCGAAGCGCCGATTGCCAAGGAATGGTATCAGCGGGTGAAATCCCGGCCTTCCTTCCGGCCGTTCCTCAGCGAACGCATTCCGCGCCTTGCCCCTTCCTCCCACTACGCCGATCTGGACTTCTGAGGTCTGGCCTCGGGGTTATTTGCTGTGGCGTGCGGCTGTATCTAAAGCATGTCATTGTCCCGAAACCGCTGCGCACTTTCGGGCGACATGCATTATATATGCCGCAGAATAACCCGCAGGAGAGACGACCATCGACGTCGCGAGCGAAAAGCAGCGGATACGCGCGCGTAAACTGACGGACTTCGTTCGTCAGGAAGCGCTTTCGCTTGGCTTCGATCTCTGCCGCATCACTGCCCCAGACAGCATTCCGCTCGCACCCGAACGGCTGAGGCAATTTCTCGACAATGGCTATCACGGCACGATGGCGTGGATGGAAGAAACCGAGGCCCGCCGGGCAGAGCCGAAAACGCTCTGGGGAGACGTGCGCTCCATCGTCATGTTCGGGCTGAACTACGGCCCCGAGGAAGACCCACGCGGCCTGCTTTCCAAACCCGACAAGGCGGCCATTTCGGTCTATGCCCGCAATCGCGATTATCACGACATCATCAAGGGGCGGTTGAAGGAAATCGCTACCCGTTTTGCCGCGCGCGCCGGTGAGGATGTGAAAGTCTTTGTCGATACCGCACCCGTAATGGAAAAACCGCTTGCCGCCGCCGCCGGTCTCGGCTGGCAGGGCAAGCACACCAACCTCGTCAGCCGCACCCATGGTTCGTGGCTGTTTCTCGGCAGCATGTTCACCACGGCCGAACTCTGTCTTGACGAGGCTGAGAGGGACCATTGCGGCTCCTGCCGCGCCTGTCTCGATGCCTGTCCGACGGCCGCCTTCCCCGCTCCCTATCAACTGGATGCGCGCCGCTGCATTTCCTATCTCACCATCGAGCACAAGGGGCCGATCCCGCACGAATTCCGGCCCATGATCGGTAATCGCATCTATGGCTGCGACGATTGCCTTGCCGCCTGTCCGTGGAATAAATTCGCCGCCAGCGCCTCCGAAATGAAATTGCAGGCGCGCGAGGATCTGAAGGAACCTTCCATCGCCTTCCTGCTCACGCTCGATGACGCCGCCTTTCGCGGTTTTTTCAGCGGCTCGCCCGTGAAGCGCATCGGCCGCAATCGCTTCATCCGCAACGTGCTGATCGCGGCGGGCAACTCCGCAGACCGGCAATTCGTGGAACAATGCAAAGCACTTGCCGAAACCGACCCTTCGCCCGAAGTACGCGGCATGGCCGCATGGGCTTTGTCACGGCTTATGGACAGGGACGAATTCCGTACATACTCTGCCGGTCGCGCGCCGGAGCCTGATCCGGAGGCGGAAATGGAATGGCAACTGGCAGAGGCGTGACGCATGCATGTGATGATTTTCGGCGCGGGATATTCGGGAAAAGCGATCGCTAAGGCGCTAAGAACCGAAGCGGCAAGCGTTTCCGGCACCACACGCAGCCAGGAAAAGTTTCCAAACCTCGTCGCCGCAGGCATGACGCCGTTGCTCTTCGATGGCGTTCAGCTCAATGACGAACTCGTCGCCGCAATGGGCAATGTCACGCATCTCGTACAATCCGTCGCGCCGGGCAAGGAGGGCGATCCGCTGCTTGCGCTTCTGGGCGGCGATCTGAAAAAGCTCATGCCCAATCTGAAATGGGTCGCTTATCTTTCCACCGTCGGCGTTTATGGCGACCATGGCGGCGCCTGGGTGGACGAGACAACGCCTTGCCGCCCGGTCTCCGCGCGATCCGTGGAACGGGTGGCTGCGGAAACCGCCTGGACTGCGGCAGCGGAAAAGGCGGATGTGCCGCTTTCCATCCTGCGCCTTTCCGGAATTTACGGCCCCGGACGCAATGCCTTCATGAATTTCGAGAAGGGAACGGCGCGGCGGCTGGTGAAAAAAGACCAGGTGTTCAATCGCATCCGGGTCGAGGATATCGGTGCCGCACTTGCCTTTCTGGCACGGAAAAACGAACGCGGCATCTTCAACGTGACCGACGACGAACCCTGCCCGCCGCAGGATGTGGTGAGCTTCGCAGCAGCGCTGATGGGGGTGGAACCGCCGCCCGAGCAGGCCTTCGAGACCGCCGATCTGACGCCGATGGCGCGCTCTTTTTATGGCGAGAACAAGCGCGTTTCCAACGCCAGAATACGCGATCTCGGTTTCGATTTCCGCTTTCCGGAGTACAGGTTCTCCCTCAGACAATTGTGGCAAAACGGCCTCTGGCGGGGCTGAAAAATCCCACCCTGAAAAGCGATGAAAAATCCTTCCAATCCCGCTTTTGCGGATGGTTTTCGTCTTATTTCAGCCAATTAGGATTTTATTAACCATCCAAAAATCGCTAAAATCGTAGTCATTAGAAAAATATTTCACTCACATTTCGTGAACTGGATTCACGAAGCCGTGACCCGCAACAGCATTTCCGTTATCCATTGATTCTGCGTTATTTTTTCGAGCTTCTGACCGGGATGTCCTGCCGACGGCTTTCCGGCTAACGATCACGAATATTACAGACTGTAACAGTTCGTGATTTGAGGTCAGCTTTTTTTCGCCATTTTTCCCTCGCCCTACAATCTCGCATCAAAAGGCGTTCAGGCCAGTTCATGGCCGTTTAGCAAGGGCACAATCAATCGGCGCGGGGCCGATTTTCAGGGAAGCACAGTTTGTTGAATATCCGTCGTATAACTTTCACCGCTGCAACTATCGCCGCCTGTTCCATCATTGCGCCTCTTCAGGCGAATGCGGCAAATGGTTGTGGAGGCGCATCGTGGTATGCGTTGACCTCCAAGACTGCTTCGGGCGAGCGCATGAACGCCGCCAACCTGACCGCCGCCCACCGCTCGCTGCGGTTCGGCACCAAGGTCAAGGTTACCAATGCGCGCAATGGCAAGGCCGTTGTGGTGCGCATCAATGACCGTGGGCCGTTCATCAAGGGCCGCGTTCTCGATCTTTCCAAGGCAGCCGCCAAGAACATCGGCATGATCAACTCCGGCACCGCCAAGGTCTGCTACGAGGTCGTCAAGGCCGATTGAGCCTTGCCCTCGCCGCCATTCGCGTCTACCAACCGGGCTTAGCACAAGAACGAGGTAGACAATGCGTTTAGGCGGGCGTTTGGCCGGAGCAATCGAAGTATTGGCGGATATTGAGGGACGCAGGCGTCCCGTCGCCGATGCTCTGAAAGATTGGGGCCTTGCCCATCGTTTCGCCGGTTCCGGCGACAGGGCCGCAATCGGCAACATTGTCTATGACGCGCTGCGCATGAAACTGTCGCACGCCTGGCTGATGGATGACGACAGCGCCGCCTCGCTTGGTTATGCCGTGCTGCTGCGCCAATGGGGCAAGAGCTTTTCGGACCTTTCGTCGGAATTCGACGGCGACAAATTCGCCCCCGCCGCACCGGATGAACAAAGGCAGCAGGCCTTTCTGTCCCGTTCCCTCGGTGAAGCACCGGCCCATATTCAGGGCGACATACCCGAATGGGTACAATCCTCCTTCGAAACCGCCTTCGGAGAGCGCTGGCTCGCCGAGGCGCAGGCGCTGAACGAGCGGCCCACGCTTGATCTGCGCGCCAACACCTTGAAAGCGACACGTGACAAGGTGCTGAAGGCTCTGGAGGAAAGCGGCGCGGAAGCCACACATATCGCCCGGCAGGGCGTGCGCATTCCCGCCGGCGAAGGTCCTTCCCGCCTGCCGAACGTCACCGCCGAACTGTCCTTCCAGAAGGGCTGGTTCGAAGTGCAGGACGAGGGTTCGCAGATCGTTGCCGATCTTGCCGGTGCGCATGAAGGCGAACAGATCCTCGATTATTGCGCGGGCGGCGGCGGCAAGACGCTGGCCATGGCGGCCAGCATGAACAATAAGGGCCAGGTCCACGCCTTTGACGCTGACCGCAAGCGCCTTGCGCCGATCATCGAACGGCTGAAGCGGGCCGGCACGCGCAATGTGCAGGTACACGACCGCGCCTCCGGCCTGACGCCGTTCCAGGAAAAATTCGACCGCGTTCTGGTGGACGCGCCCTGCACCGGCACCGGGACATGGCGTCGCCGGCCCGACACCAAATGGCGGCTGACGGCCCGTAATCTGGAGGAGCGCGTGCAGCAGCAGGGCGAGGCGCTTTCGCAGGCCAAGGGGTTCGTACGCCCGGGCGGAGAGCTGCTTTATGTTACCTGTTCGGTACTTCCCGAAGAAAACGAGCAGCAGGTAAGGCGTTTCTGCGCGGAAAATCCGGAATTTTCCATCGGCTCCGCACTGGAACGCTGGCAGACGACTTTCGGCGGCAACGCGAATAAACCGCATTCTTCCGACGGCAAGACAGTGACGCTGACGCCTGCAACCACAGATACGGATGGCTTCTTCTTCTGCTTGATGAAACGCAAAGCATAACACCGTCTTTGCAAGCACTGATTTTACTTGGAAAACAACACCAGGTCTTGTTTCAAAGCATTCTAAACTAGAATGTTTGACACAAGTTTGTGATTGGGTCAGAACTCGCTTGCCGCGGCGCGAAGTCATTTCGCGCCTGCCGAAGGAGAGGGATCATGATCCGCAAAACCATTCTTAGCGCTTCTTTTGCGCTTCTTGCCGCATCTGCGGCTTTCACCGCGCTTCCCGCCCGGGCCGCCACCGACGCGGCCGCCGTCGTCAAGCATTATGCCGATGTCGCGCATGCGAAATATGAGGATTCGCTGACCACGGCGAAGGCGCTGGACAAGGCCATCGATGCACTGATCGCAACGCCGAGCGAAGAAACCCTGAAGGCCGCCCGCGAAGCATGGATCAAGGCCCGCGTTCCCTATCAGCAGTCGGAAGTCTATCGTTTCGGCAACCCGATCGTCGACGATTGGGAAGGCAAGGTGAATGCCTGGCCGCTGGATGAAGGCCTGATCGACTATGTCGACGGTTCTTACGGCACGGAAAGCGACGAGAACGAGCTTTACGTTGCCAACATCATCGCCAATCCGAAGATCAAGATCAGCGGTGAAGAGGTCGACGCCTCCAAGATCACCCCCGAGCTGATCGAAAGCCTGCACGAGGCGGGCGATGTCGAAGCCAATGTGACGACCGGGTACCACGCCATCGAATTCCTGCTCTGGGGTCAGGATCTGAACGGCACCGGACCGGGCGCCGGCAACCGCCCCTACACCGATTACGACAAGGCGAAATGCACGAACGGCAATTGCGACCGCCGCGCCGACTACCTGAAATCCGCCTCGACCCTGCTGATCAAGGATCTTCAGGAGATGGTGGATGCCTGGGCGCCGGAAGGCGAAGCCACGAAAACGGTGGAAGCCGATCCGAAAGCGGGCCTGACCGCCATTCTCACCGGCATGGGTTCGCTCTCCTATGGCGAGCTGGCGGGTGAACGCATGAAGCTCGGCCTTCTGCTGCACGATCCGGAAGAGGAGCATGATTGCTTCTCCGACAACACCTACAATTCGCATCTTTACGACGCGATCGGCATCGCCTCGGCCTATACCGGCGACTATACCCGTGTGGACGGAACGAAGATGACGGGCGCCTCGCTGTCGGAACTGGTCGGCGCCAAGGACAAGGCGCTGAACGACGAGATGCTGGCGAAGCTGAACAAGACGCTCGACGCCATGCATGCAATGGAAAAGCGCGCGCAGACCGTCGAGGCCTATGACCAGATGATCGGCGAAGGCAACAAGGAAGGCAACGCCGTGGTTCAGACGGCCATCGACGGCCTTCTCGACCAGACGAAGACCGTCGAACGCGTCATCGCGGCGCTCGATCTCGGCAAGATCGAGCTTGAAGGCTCCGACAGCCTCGACAATCCGAACGCCGTCTTCAAATAAGCGGTAAAACGGGCCGCAGATCGCTGCGGCCCGTCACTTTTCACCCGCCCTTATTGTCATGCAATTTTTGCTGCCGCCGATCCGCAAGCCATTCTTCTTCGCCGGGGCAGCCTGCCTTGTGGCGTCGATGGCGCTTGCCGAACCGCTGCGCGACGACCTGACGGAGAACGATCGAAGCCGCGTGCTGGCCGTGACTGCGCCAACGACGGATTTTACCCGGCCGGAACCTTTCGAGGCCATGGCCGGCGGAGCGACGACCAGCGTCAGCAAGGCCGACAGTGGCGCGTTTTCGCATCCTTCCGCCACCATGCCGCTCGAGCGGAAGCAGGATTTCAAGCTCGGCAATGCGCTGTTCCAGAAGCTCTGGGTCTCCTCTCCGTCCTCCACACAGGCCTCGGACGGGCTCGGGCCGCTCTTCAACGCCCGATCCTGCCAGACCTGCCACGTGAAGGATGGCAGGGGTCGACCGCCTCTTGCCGGAGAAGACGCCGTCTCGCTGTTTCTACGGCTGGCGCGACCGGCGCGCAATGAGGCCGAACAACAGGCCATTGCCAGCCACCAGACCTTAAATTTTCCCGATGAGACCTATGGCCGGCAGCTTCAGAACCTGGCCATTCCCGGTCTCGCCGCCGAAGGCAAGCCGGTCATCGCCTATACGGAAGAACCGGTTCAGCTGGCGGATGGCGAGGTGGTGATGCTGCGCAAGCCCGACTATGCCGTGGCGAACCTGCAATATGGTCCGCTTGGCGCCGACACGACGCTTTCGGCGCGCATCGCCATGCCCACCCTCGGTCTTGGCCTGATCGAGGCCATTGCCGAGGCCGATATTCTGGCCCAGGCCGACCCGGACGACAATGATGGCGACGGCATTGCCGGGCGTCCCGCATGGGTCAAAGACCATCGGACCGGCGAGGTGAAACTCGGGCGGTTTGGCTGGAAAGCGCAGAATGCGAGCGTGCGAGACCAGAGCGCCAGCGCCTTCTCCCACGATATCGGCGTTTCCACGCCGGATGCGCCGAATGCCTATGGCGACTGCACGGACGTCCAGAAGGACTGTCTTGCCATGCCGACCGGCGTGCAGCCCCGGCTCGGGCCGGTGGAGGCGCCCGACCCGGTTCTCGACCTCGTGACCTTCTACACCGAAAATCTCGCCGTGCCGCGCCGCCGCAATGTCGATGATCCGACGGTCCTGCAGGGAAAGCAGCTTTTCTACGCCTCAGGCTGCACCGCCTGCCACGCCCCGAAATTCGTCACACGCCGCGACGCTGCCGACCCCATTCATTCTTTCCAGCTGATCTGGCCCTATTCCGATTTTCTGCTGCATGACATGGGCGAAGGACTTGCCGATGGCCAGCAGGTAGGAGAAGCAAATGGCAGACAGTGGCGAACCCAGCCGCTCTGGGGCATAGGCCTGACGCAAAAGGTCAATGGCAACGGTTTTTACCTGCATGACGGCCGGGCGCGCAGCCTGCCGGAAGCGATATTGTGGCACGGCGGCGAAGGGCAAAAAGCGCGCGACGCCTTTGCCGCCTTGCAAAAATCCGACCGGCAGGCTTTGCTGGCCTTTCTGGAGTCCCTTTGATGAAAAATGCCATGCGAAAAATTTCCGGCGTCCTGTCCGTGCTGCTGCTTCTGACCACGCCGCCGGCAAGGGCGCAGGATGTGGAGCTGATGCCGCCGCCGCCGCTCGACCCGGTTCAGGTGCGGGGCGTGATGGAAAAGGCGGTGAACGGTTTCATCCGTCCCGGCTATGATCGCTTCCGGCAGTCGGCGGAGACGCTGGAAAGCCGCATGAAAGCTTTCTGCACCGCTCCCTCCGAAACGACGGCAGCGGCGGCCAAGGCTGCCTTTGTCGATACGGTGTCAAGCTGGTCGACCATCGAGATCGTTCGTGTCGGCCCCGTCATCGAGAAGAACCGTTTCGAACGTGTGCTTTATTATCCCGACAAGAAGGGTCTCGGGCTGAAACAGGTGCAGCGTTATCTTACCGAAAAGGATGAAAGCGTCACGAGTGCGGATGGTCTGAGCGGCAAGAGCGTTGCGGCGCAGGGGCTCGGCGCTCTTGAGTTCGTGCTTTACGGAACCGGGGCGGAAGAACTGCTAGACAGGAAGGGTGATTTCCGCTGCCGTTACGGTGCGGCCATCGCCGGTAATATCGCCAATGTGGCGGCAGAACTTTCCGACAGCTGGAATGCGCCCAACGGTGCCTTGAAAAACTGGACGCAGCCCGGAGCGGACAACCCCGTCTTTCGTGACGAGCGCGAGGCGCTTGTTGCTCTGCTCGGCATTCTCGTCCATGGCTCCGAAGCCATTCGCGACCAGCGGATCGAAACCTTCTACAAGGGGCCGGATAAGGCAAGATTTCCCCGCACCGCCATTTATTGGCGCTCCGGCCTGACATGGCAGAGCATTTCCACCAATATCAAGGCGGTTCAGACGCTGCTGCACACGGCAGATATGGTGGAACTCGTACCGCCCGATCAGCGCTCCATCGTCAACTCCATCGATTTCATCGCCAAATCGATGATCCGCGTTGCCGGGACAATCGATACGGATGTGCAAAAGGCGCTGGATCAGGGCGATCAGCGCGCCAAGGTGGATTATCTGCTGCTCAACGGCAAAGACCTGATCTACCGCTTGAACGATCAGTATGGCGGCGCCATCGGCCTCAGCTCCGGCTTTTCCTTCGCCGATGGAGACTGAGCCGATGATCTCCGGCACCAAACGGATGCTGATAGACCGGCGCAGCTTCATCAAAGCGGTGGGAGTTCCCTTCCTCGCCGGGCTGGCTCCCCGTTCACTTTATGCGCTGGAGCGGACAGACGCGGTCTTTGCCTCCGCCTTCCGCGCCCGTGACGGGTCCTACGGCATTGCGACGGTGAGCGAACGCGGCGAGATCATCGACCGCGTCGCGCTTCCTGCCCGCGCGCATGGAATGGCGACGAGCCACGCGACTGGCATGACCGTGGCCTTTGCGCGCCGGCCCGGCACCTTCTTCATGGCCTTCGACCCCGCGCGGCGCGGCGAACCCATCGTGATGCACACGCCGGAAAACCGCCACTTCTACGGCCATGGGCAATTTTCCCCTGACGGGGCAATCCTCTATGCCAGCGAAAACGACTTCGACGGCAATCGCGGCGTTATCGGGCTCTATGACGCCCGTAACGGCTTTGCCCGCATCGGCGAATATGATGCGCATGGCATCGGCACACATGACATGACGGTGAGCGATGACGGCCGGCTGATCGTGATCGCCAATGGCGGCATCGAGACCCATCCGGATTTCGGCCGAACCAAGCTCAATATCGACAATATGCAGCCGTCGCTCGTGCTTCTGGACGCCTCGACCGGGCAAGTGATCCAGAAACACGCCATGCCGGCGCATCTGCGGCAGCTTTCCACCCGCCATGTCGATCTCGGCGATGACGGGCGTATCTGGTTCGCCTGCCAATATGAGGGACCGCGCAACGATCTCCCGCCGCTTGTCGGCCATTTCTCCAAGGGCGAGGCTCTGACCTTCGTCGATCTGCCGGAAGAAACGACGGTGCGCCTTGCCAATTATGTCGGGGCCATTGCCGTCAACCGCCGAGATGGGCTGGTGGGCCTGACCTCGCCCAACGGCAACGCCGCCGTGACGCTGGATGCAAAAACCGGCCGCGTCGTTTCCGAGACGACCGTGCGGGAAGCGGCAGGCGTCGCGCCCGCCGCGAGAGGCATTGCGGTTTCTTCCTATGACGGATTTTTCGAGACCCGGCGCAGCGACGTGGCATGGGACCAGCACATCGTGCGTCTGTCCAGCTAAAATACTGAAAAGAAAGGGGAACAAAAGCCCGGCCGGCGCATTGGACGGATCATGAGAAACCTTGCCGTCTATGTCGTTTTTGTGGTTGCTGTTGTTGCCGTGGGGGCGCTGATCGGCGTCAACAATGTGCCCGGCGAATGGTATCAATCGCTGCAGAAGCCCTTCTTCAATCCGCCCAACTGGATTTTCGGACCCGTCTGGACCGCGCTTTACGTGTTGATCGGCATTGCCGGCGCACGGACATGGCTCCGCAAGCCGATGGGAACGCGCATGCGGCTCTGGTTCACGCAGATGGTGCTGAACTTCCTGTGGTCTCCGATTTTTTTCGGAATGCAGAGCCCGGCGGGCGCACTCATCGTCATCATTCCGATGCTGATCTGCATCGTCGCCTTCGTGGCGCTCGCCTACCGTCGTGACCGCATATCCATGTGGCTTTTCGTGCCCTATGCGGTATGGGTCGCCTTTGCCACGGTGCTGAATGCAAGCATCGGCATGTTGAACTAAATCCCCGCACCGCACTTGCCTTGTCTGCCGCCACGCGCCATGTCAGTTTGCGATGAGGCAGAAGCAGGCAGGTAGGCCATGGAGATCACGGATCCCGGCGATTTTCGTCAGCGGATAGAAAAAAGCTTTGCGCGGCAGGGCGTGGTGCAGGCGATTAACGCCGAGATCAGCCGTATCGAACACCGGCTGGTGGAAATCGAACTCCCTTTTCATGAAAAGCTGACGCAGCAGCACGGTATATTGCATGCGGGCGTCATCGCCGCCGGTCTGGATACGGCCTGCACCTATGCCGCTTATACGATCATCGAGCCGGAGGCCTCGCTGCTGACCATCGAGTTCAAGGTCAACCTCATGTCGCCCGGGCGCGGCGAGCGGTTTCTGTTTCGCGGCGAGATCATCAAACCAGGGAACAACCTGATCGTCGCCGATGGCCGCGCCTATGCGCTGTCCGATGGACCCGCGAAGCTGATCGCCTCCATGACGGGGACGATGATGGTGGTGAAGGGGCGTGAGGATATTACCGGATGAGCTACCGGCTTTTGCATGTTGCGGATAAATCCGTCCTCTTCGTCATGGCGGCTTCCCCCGAATACGGTCCCCATCTCCAAGCACGCATTGCGCCGCTGATGACCGGTATCGGCCCGGTCGAGGCGGCGATTGCCGTCACGGCCGTTCTTGCCGGTCTCGATGCGGCCGATCACCTGCCGGACCTCGTCGTTTCGCTCGGTTCCGCCGGTTCGCGGACGCTGGAGCAAACCGGCATCTATCAGGCGATTTCGGTTTCCTATCGCGATATGGACGCCTCCGCCTTTGGTTTCGAAAAGGGCTGCACGCCGCTGCTCGATCTGCCCGCCGAAGTGGCCTTGCCTTTGCGGATACCCGAAATTGCCGAGGCGAGGCTTTCCACGGGCGCCAATGTCGTTTCGGGCGAGGCCTACGGGCTGATCGACGCCGATATGGTGGAAATGGAAACCTTTGCGGTTTTAAGAGCCTGCCAGCGCTTCGGTGTACCGCTCATCAGTCTGCGCGGCATTTCCGATGGCAAGGTGGATGTGAACCATGTGGACGACTGGACGGAGTACCTGCACATCATCGATGAAAAGCTGGCGGATGCCGTCCACCGGCTTTGCCGCGCCATCGAGGACGGCGTGATTGCCCTTTAGAACCTTGCGATTTTCGCAAATTTCCGTTGTTTGACGCCCGCTCCCGGGTTGCCTAAAGCCGCCATTTTCTTTAAAGGCTCGCCATGACCCAGATAGCCCATCCCGACAGCATTCTCATCATCGATTTCGGCAGCCAGGTGACGCAGCTGATTGCGCGCCGCATCCGCGAAGCCGGGGTCTATTGCGAAATCCACCCGTTCCAGAATGCCGCAGAGGCGTTCGAGAAGCTTCAGCCCAAGGGCGTGATCTTCTCCGGCGGCCCCGCATCTGTCACGGCGGAAGGAAGCCCGCGCGCACCGCAGGCGGTGTTCGACAGCAAGGTTCCGATCCTCGGCATTTGCTACGGCCAGCAGACGCTCTGCACGCAGCTCGGCGGTGTGGTCGAGGGTGGCCATGCGGCGGAATTCGGCCGCGCCGATATCGACATCAAAAAGGCAAGCCCGCTTTTCGAAGGCTTCTGGGATGAGGGCAAGAGCTATCCCGTCTGGATGAGCCATGGCGACCGCGTAACGAAGCTGCCGGAAGGTTTCGAGGTCATCGCGACCTCCGAGAACGCACCTTTCGCCATCGCCGCGGACGAGAAGCGCCACTACTACTCCACCATGTTCCACCCGGAAGTGGTGCATACGCCTGACGGCGGCAAGCTGCTCTCCAACTTCGTGCACAAGATCGTCGGGCTTAAATCCGACTGGACGATGGCGGCCTATCGCGCCGAAATGATCCGCAAGATCCGCGAGCAGGTCGGCACCGGCCGCGTACTCTGCGCGCTTTCCGGCGGCGTCGATTCCTCGGTTGCGGCCATCCTTATCCATGAGGCGATCGGCGACCAGCTCACCTGCGTTTACGTCGACCACGGACTGATGCGGCTTGGCGAAAGCGAGCAGGTCGTTGGCATGTTCCGCGACCATTACAATATTCCGCTGGTGCATGTGGATGCCGCCGACCTGTTCCTCGGCGAACTGTCGGGCGTTTCCGATCCGGAAGTGAAGCGCAAGACCATCGGCCGCCTGTTCATCGAGGTTTTCGAGGCCGAAGCGGCCAAGATTGCCGCCGATGGCAAGGGCGCACCGAATTTCCTGGCGCAGGGCACGCTTTACCCTGACGTCATCGAGAGCGTCTCCTTCTCCGGCGGCCCCTCCGTCACCATCAAGAGCCACCACAATGTCGGCGGCCTTCCCGAGCGGATGAACATGCAGCTCGTTGAGCCGCTGCGCGAACTCTTCAAGGATGAAGTGCGCGCGCTCGGCCGTGAACTCGGCCTGCCGGACAGCTTCATCGGCCGCCACCCCTTCCCCGGCCCGGGCCTGGCAATCCGTTGCCCCGGTGCGATTACCCGTGAGAAGCTGGATATTCTGCGCAAGGCGGATGCGATCTATCTCGATGAAATCCGCAAGGCCGGTCTCTACGACACCATCTGGCAGGCTTTCGCCGTGCTGCTGCCGGTGCAGACCGTCGGCGTCATGGGCGATTACCGTACCTATGACTTCGTCTGCGCGCTTCGCGCCGTGACCTCGGTGGATGGCATGACGGCGGATTTCTATCCCTATGACATGAATTTCCTTGGCCGCGCGGCAACCCGCATCATCAACGAGGTGCGCGGCATCAATCGCGTCGTCTATGACGTGACGAGCAAGCCGCCCGGCACGATCGAGTGGGAATAAGGACTATACTCGAAACGATCCTGTAAAGATGACGCCGCGACTAGTTCGCGGCGCTTCTGTTTTGTCGTGCGAGATAGATGATCTGGGCGGTCAGGCCGACCACAAGGATCGCCAGCAACCCTGCCTGAGCGCCGAGAAGCAGCGGCGATTTCAGGTCCGTAACCAGAGGGTGACCGTCTGGAACACGGCGCAGGATTTCGCTCACCGTCGGAACCATCAAAAGAAACGCACTGATGCTGAGACAGATGGTTTCAATATATCTGGCCATGCGCGTTGAACCCAGAACGCCTTCGATGCCGTAACCTGCGAGCAGGAACAGGATGGTCAGGACGCCAACGCCGTAACTGATCGGCTGATGCGCCACGAGGAAGACCGTCGCAGCGCCGATCAGCATGGAGACAAGATAGAGGGCGCCCGGCGCTGATCGGGGAACGATTCGACCATGGCGGGCAAACATGTAAATGGCGGCGGGAATGGCCGGCAGGCTTCCAAGCGTATGGATCCAGCCGAGCGGAGAAATTCCGAACATGAGAGATTGCCTTTCTCGTCCAGAAGGACGTGGTGGTCGGGGAAGCGGACTGTCATCGACAAATCTGCCAGCTTAATACGGTCTATTTTTTCGGTGGCGTGCCGCTCAGGTCATGCGCTCCAGCATGGGGCGGGTTATTGCTCCAAAAGTCGTTGCATCACCATGGGCACGGGCGGAAAGCATCGCGCCGTGCACGGTGGCCATGAAGATTTCAGCATTGGCTTTGGCGGTTCCCTTCAGCGCGAGGCGCCCCTGGGCAACGCCACGTTCCAGAACGGCGGTGAGCCAGTCGGAGAGATTTCGAAAATGCGCGCGCACTTCGAGAGCGACCGTTTCAGGAAGAACCGGAATTTCACTGGCGAGCAGAGCGCAGACGCAGAAGGGATGAGTGGCCTCGGCGATACACCCCTCCCAATAGCCGATATAGGCGCGGAGCTGTTCGAGCGGGTCGGAAATGTTTCGCTCCAGTTCGGCGATACCGGCTTCCGCCTCCTGCCTGTATTGGGCAACAAGCCTTTGGACCAGATCGGACTTGCTGGGAAAATGGTGGTGAATGCTCGCATTGCGAATGCCGACCACGGCGGAAATGTCGGCGTAGCTGAAACTGTTATAGCCGCCCTTTATGATCAGGGAGCGTGCGCAACGGAGGATTTCATCAGCTTTGGTTTGTGGATTTTTCATGGAAGTTACCTACCGACTAGTAGATAGAATGTCAATGCCAAGCGGTTTTAACCTATGACAGCTGCCAAGAGCTTGCCGGAGACCGAGTGCGCGTGACGGATATGACGGGACTCCTCCAAAGCCGGTGGCAGCTGATCCCCCCCAACCGAGGCCGCATCGTCCGGGTCGAGAAGCTCGTGTCATGCGGTTGACGAGCCACGACGCCGCTTGCACGTTTGACTTTGTGCCCTTTTTCGCCAGTATTTCGACTGTCCTTCGCAGAGTACTCTCGGTCCGGCACGGCTTTAGCCAGTGTCATGCAGTCCGCTAGGAGAGGCTACATTCGCCTGCGAAGGGCAAGGGGAGGAGCCCATCGATGACACACGATGTCGATCCGAAGCCAATGTCACGCGCCGCCGCGATCCTCTACGCCATTATTTCACCGCTCAGCCTGCTGGCCCTGATCTTTCTGCCTGCGGGCCGGATCGACTGGTGTCCGGGCTGGGTTTTCCTCGCGGTCGTCGTCGCCGCTTTTGGCCTTTCCGCCCTGGTATTGGCGCGTGTGAACCCGGCCATTTTCCGCGCGCGCAGCCGGTTCCAGCCGGGCACCAAGACATGGGACCTGTTCCTCGTCACCGGCATCCTTCTCGCTTTTGCCGCTGAAATCCCGGTTGCGGCACTCGATGCCGGCCGGATGGGATGGTCCACCGTGCCGCTTTGGGCCATTCTGCTCGGGTATATCCTGCTTGTCGGCGGCATTGCGGTTACGGCGTGGGCTCAGGCTGTCAATCCGTTCTTCGAGCCGGGTGTCCGCATCCAAAGCGAGCGCGGACAGCGGGTGATCACGTCGGGCCCATACGCTATCGTGCGCCACCCCGGTTACACGGCAGCAATCGCCATGTTCACTGGCATACCGCCCGCATTGGGTTCCTGGGTGGCTCTGCTCCCCGCCGCTTTGGCCATCGCCCTGCTGATCCTGCGCACCGGCTGGGAAGATCGTCTGCTCCAGGCAGAGTTGCCCGGTTATGCTGATTATGCCCGTGAAAGGCGCTACCGCCTATTTCCCGGCATCTGGTAAGCGCCACAAGACAAGTGTTCTCTTTTTGTTCTTTAAATTATTGCCATTGGTGATAATATCCCGGCCCGGGCAAAGGCCGTGGAGCATCGCTATGGGTTTCGGGTTGGCAGATGAAGGAGGTTTAAGGCAGCTTTTCTTCGAAGGATGGGAGCCGGAGAAAATACGGCGTTTCAATCCGCGATTTAGCAGCAAGCTCTTGATTACGGTGAAACCGCCGGCAGCCCTGGCGGAACGAATTTTTGCCGATGCGTCGCGCCATGCCGCAGGGCGGACGAAGCGTGAGGCCTATCCGCCGGAGCTTCTGCATATAAGCCTGCTCTGTATCGGAGGTTTCGAGACCGTGCCTCAAGGGCTGGTAAAGAGGCTGAAGGCGGCACTGGGGGAGATCAAGGCGCGGCCTGTGCCGATCACATTCGATGGAACATCGCTTTTCGGCAATCGCAACAGTCTGGCGCTACGCAGCAGCCGCGAGATGCAGGAACTTAAGGCTCTGGCGAAAATCGTGCAGCGCGCCCTGCGGCGGGCAAACCTGCCCTATGTCGCCGCATCGTCATTTACGCCACATCTCACAGTGATCTACGGCTGCGGGAAAATTGAGCTGATGCCGGCTGATAAACCCTATAGCTGGCTGGCGGGGAGCTTCGAACTCGTTTTCAGCCACAATGGCGAAACACGGCATGAGCTGCTCGGGCGCTTCGCACTCTCGCCGAAAGCGGAGCGTTATGAACGGCCTGAAAGCCAGCTACATTTGCCGGAAAAAGTGATCGGACCTTCGAAACGGCCGACACAAAGGGCATCGGTGCGATAACATGCACCTGAAGCGGCATAGCGCTGATACCGACAATTTTTCCGCATTCTCCATTGAGAACTATGCGGAACCTTGCTGTGCGAATCCGAGGCGTTTGCGCCAGCCGCAAATCCGCCACGCCAGCCGAAAACCGATCCGGTTATCGATCCTGAGCGCAAGCGAGGCGATATCGCCTCGCAACGGATGACCAGCTTAGAGCTGTACCTTGTCGAAAGCCTTGCCGTCGATGCCGAGGGCTTCGAGATCGGCGCGGGCGGGCTTGCGATGTGCGCGAACAGCGGCCGAAACCGAGAGCGCTGCACCGAGAACGGCGAAAGTTTCACCGAAGAAGTTACGCGATGTCTTTGCAACCTGACGCATTTTTCTCTCCATCTTTGATGCCCAGATAATGGGCATTTCCGGGCCGCTCTACAACTCATGATGTAGCAGGGAAGCCATGCAGCTTTGCTCGCGCTCGTTTGGATATCAGCTATTGCGATTTTGCATGGCTTAAGCGTCAGGACCGGATATATCCGCAGGGCACTTCAGCAGGCGGGTTGAATAAGACGGATATTTTGTTATGCCGGAAGTGCTTTTAGAGACGAAGAGGCAGAAGGCATGACGGTCACGATTTACGGCATCAAGAACTGCGACACGATGAAGAAGGCCAGAAGCTGGCTGGAAGCCAACGGCGTCGACTATTCTTTCCATGACTATAAGACGGCCGGCATCGACCGTGCCCATCTGGAAACATGGTGCGATGCCGCGGGCTGGGAAACGGTTCTCAACCGGGCCGGCACGACCTTCAAAAAACTCGACGACGGCCAGAAGGCCGATCTCACCCGTGAGAAGGCCATCGAGCTGATGCTGGAACAGCCCTCCATGATCAAGCGTCCCGTGCTGGAAGCGAAGGACAGGATAACCGTCGGTTTCAAGCCTGAAACCTACCAGACCCTTTTTGCGTGAACGCAGCCCGCCATGTCCAAAACAACCCGCGCCACCCAGGTGCTGACCAAGGCCGGCGTTGCCTTCACCACCGTCACTTATGACTACGATCCGAATGCCGACCGCATCGGCCTGCAGGCGGCCGAGGCGATCGGTGAGCCACCGCATCTGGTGCTGAAAACGCTGATGGCGGAACTCGATGGCAAACCGGTCTGCGTCGTCGTTCCTTCGGATCGCGAGGTCAGCATGAAGAAGCTGGCCGCCGCCTTCGGAGGCAAATCCGCCGGCATGATGAAGCCTGCCGATGCGGAGCGCGCCACCGGTTACCATGTCGGCGGCATCAGCCCTTTCGGGCAGAAGAAACAGGTGCCGACGGCCATCGAGGCCGGGGCCATGGCGCATGATTATGTCTACATGAATGGTGGGCAACGCGGCCTGCAGGTGAGGCTTTCGCCCCGCGATGCCCAAAGCGCACTGAAGGCCATTGCCGCGCCGCTGGTCGCCGATTGAAGCGTAAGGGACGCACCTGAAAGCATTTGGCTTTCGGAAGGAATGGGCTATGGTCGGCGCCTCCTATTGAAATAGACGAAGGCAGATCATGACCGTTTCCCCCATCGATCCCGTCAAACTCGAAAAACTGGCCGAAGTCGCCGTCAAGGTCGGCCTGCAATTGCAGAAGGATCAGGATCTGGTGATTACCGCACCGCTGGCGGCTCTACCGCTGGTGCGATTTTTGACCAAACACGCCTATATGGCGGGGGGCGGACTGGTCACCACCTTTTATTCCGACGAAGAAACCACGCTTGCCCGCTATCGCCACGCCAGCGACGCCAATTTCGACCGGGCTTCCGGCTGGCTTTATGAAGGCATGGCGAAGGCCTATGCCAACGGCGCGGCACGGCTGGCGATTGCCGGCGACAACCCCATGCTGCTGGCTGAACAGGACCCCGCCAAGGTGGCCCGCGCCAACAAGGCAAACTCCACGGCCTACAAGCCGGCGCTGGAGAAGATTTCCAATTTCGACATCAACTGGAACATCATCTCCTATCCGAACCCCTCCTGGGCAAAGCAGGTCTTCCCCGGTCTCGCGGAAGACGAAGCGGTCCGCAAGCTCGCGGACGCTATCTTCGCCGCATCGCGGGTGGATCTGGCCGATCCGGTGGCAGCCTGGGCGCAGCACAATGCCAATCTCGCCAAACGTTCGGCATGGCTGAACGGCGAGCGCTTCTCCTCATTGCATTTCACCGGCCCCGGTACGGATGTGAAGATCGGCCTCGCCGACGGCCATGAATGGCATGGCGGCGCCTCCACCGCCAAGAATGGCGTGACCTGCAACCCGAATATCCCGACGGAAGAAGTCTTTACCACCCCGCATGCGCTGCGTGTCGACGGTTACGTCTCCAGCACCAAGCCGCTGTCGCATCAGGGAACGCTGATCGACGACATACAGGTGAAGTTCGAAGCCGGCCGTATCGTCGAAGCCAAGGCTTCGAAGGGCGAAGCGGTGCTGAACAAGGTGCTCGACACCGACGAGGGCGCACGGCGTCTCGGCGAAGTCGCGCTGGTGCCGCATTCCTCGCCGATCTCGGCAAGCGGCATTCTGTTCTACAATACGCTTTTCGATGAAAACGCCTCCTGCCACATCGCGCTTGGCCAATGCTATTCGAAATGCTTCCTCGACGGCGCTTCGCTGTCGCAGGATGAGATCAAGGCGCAGGGCGGCAACTCAAGCCTGATCCATATCGACTGGATGATCGGCTCCGACAAGGTGGATATTGACGGTGTGAAGCCGGATGGCTCCACGGTTCCGGTGATGCGCAAGGGCGAATGGGCCTGACGACGCCTATCTCGGCAACTGGCTGCGCTGACTGAGCCAGATGCTGAAAAGCACCGCAACGAAACCGGCGATCTGCGCTGGCGTAAGGCTTTGGCCGAGCGCCAGCCAGCCGAGCAGGGTTGCAACGACCGGGCTTAGAAAACCGAGCGATGCGGCGGCGGAAGGTTCGATGCGGGCAAGCCCGCGAAACCACAGAAAATAGGTCAGGGCGGCACCGATAAGTCCCAGATAGGCCATGCCGAGAATATTGGCCGCTGTCGGCGTCGGCAGGGCCGGTTCCAGGAAATAGGCAACGGGCAGCAACAGAAGGCCGCCCGCCGTCAATTGCCAGGCGGTAAACGTGAGGTTCGACACCGGCGGCCGCCATTTACGGGTCAGCACCGTTCCAAAAGCCATGGAGACGGCACCGGCAAGACCTGCCGCCACGCCAATACCATCCAGCGCAGCGCCCGGCGCCAGAACCAGAAGCGCGACGCCGACAATGCCCAGAAAACCGGCCGCGATGGCCAGCGGCCGGACGGGCGCCGCGAGAAACAGGCGGGAAAGGCCAATTACGATCAGGGGCTGGACTGCGCCCACCGTTGCCGCGACGCCGCCCGGCAGCCGATAGGCCGACACGAAAAGCATCGCCCAGAAGAACGAGAAATTCAGCGCCCCGAGAATGAAGCTGCGCGGCCACCAGATGCCGTGCGGCAGCTTTCTCACGAAAAGCAGCAAAAGCACACCGGCGGGCAATGCGCGCAGCATCGCGACATGAAAGGGATAACCGTGCGGCAAAAATTCGGTCGTCACGAAATAAGTGGTTCCCCAGATGGCCGGAGCAAGGGCGGTCACCAGCACATCGGCGGCGTAGGTCGTATTTTTCTTCATTTCAAGAATCTCTATATCAAGATAAATACAGTCTAGTCGATTTTATCTTGACGTCAAGACATCAATTGTTATGCCTTGGTGATGAGCAAAGAACCGCTGGACCACGTCGATCACATTCTGGCGCAATGGCGCA
This sequence comes from Agrobacterium sp. P15N1-A, assembly GCF_044626815.1. Taxonomy (NCBI): domain Bacteria; kingdom Pseudomonadati; phylum Pseudomonadota; class Alphaproteobacteria; order Hyphomicrobiales; family Rhizobiaceae; genus Agrobacterium; species Agrobacterium sp. P15N1-A. The sequence goes on from NZ_JBIUPF010000001.1 coordinate 1,356,505, forward strand.
GGGAGCGACCCGATCTCGATGTCGGCCCCATGGGGCTGCTCGGGCGACTGAACCGTCTCGCTACCCATCTCGGCCGGGAGGTGGAGGCAGTGCTGCTGAAGCACGGGCTTTCCTCTTCCGCTTTCGATGTGCTGGCGACATTGCGGCGCTCCGGCTCGCCATACCGGCTTTCCCCCGGCGATCTCCTGGCCATGACGATGGTGAGTTCCGGCACCATGACCAACCGCATCGACCAGCTCGAGAAAGCCGGGCTGGTGGAGCGCATCCATAACCCGAACGACCGGCGCAGCGTCCTGATATCGTTGACGGAACGGGGGTTTGCCATTGTCGAGGAAGCGGCAGGCGCTCACGTCGAAAACCAGCACCGCCTGGTCGCCGGCCTCAGCGAAGAAGAGCGTGTGACGCTGAACCGGCTGCTGAAACGGTTTTTGCGGGATTTCGAAGAATAGGCTTTTCGGCCCGCCAAACACGATGGTTCCATGATGACGCTTGTTTCGCCCAAAAAAATCCTGTAAGCAATTTTCCATAAACCTGTACTACAGGTTGGAGGAAAAATGTTAACTGCCATTTCGCATGAATCCGGTCTCGTCAGCAGCACGATCGGAGCGATCACCCGCCATATCAGGGAAAACGAACTTGCACCCGGGGCGAAACTCCCCAGCGAGCTCTCGCTCTCACAGCAGCTCGGTGTTTCGCGCACCGTCGTTCGTGAGGCCTTCCGGTCCCTCTCGGCCATGCGACTGATCGACGTGAGCGCCGGCAAGCGCGCGACGGTGGCGACGCTGGATCACGGTGCAATGTCCTTGATGTTCGAACATGGCATTCATACCGAACAGATCAACATCCAGCAGATTTACGACGTGCGCCGCACGATCGAAGTCAGAACCGTAACTCTGGCGGCGCTTAGGCGCACGGATGCGGAAGCGCTCACCATTCTCGACCATGCCAACAACATGGAGCGGGATTTCGGTGACAATGACAAGGTCATGGAACACGACCTTGCCTTTCACCTCGCCGTCGCCCGGGCCTCCAAGAACCCGGTTTTCGAGCTCATTCTCGGCGCTTTCCAGAATGTGACGCGCCAGACATGGCCGATCGGCTGGAAAAGCCGCACATCCGATGCGCAGCGCCATGCAGCCGGCGAACTTCACGTCGCCATCGGGCAGGCCATTGCCGCCGGCGATCCGCAAACGGCCTCGACGCTGATGGCGCGACATTTCGATGAAAGCGTGCATGCGCTTCTGGCCGCCGGCATCGCCTGATTTTTTCAACGCAATCCCAGGCGAAAATCTCTGGAGGAGACACTTTCATGAAAATCACGAAACTCGAGACCGTCCGTGTGGCGGAACGGGCAAACCTGCTCTGGGTTCTGGTCCATACCGATGAGGGCATTACCGGGCTTGGCGAAACCTTTTATGGCGCCGAAACGGTGGAAACCTATGTGCACGAATATATCGCGCCCCGGGTGATCGGCCGCGATCCGCTGCAGATCGACCTTCTGGCGCAGGATCTCGTCGGTTATCTCGGCTTCCGTTCATCGGGCGCGGAAGTGCGCGGCAACTCAGCTTTCGATATCGCGCTGTGGGATATTTTCGGCAAGGCCACAAACCAGCCCATCGCCCAGCTTCTCGGCGGTTTCAGCCGCAAGGAAATCCGCACCTACAATACCTGCGCGGGCACCGAATATATCAAGAAGGCCACCGGGCAGCAGACGGCCAATTACGGCCTTTCCGGCGGCAAGGACTATGACGATCTGAACGGCTTCCTGCACCGGGCGGACGAGCTTGCCCATTCGCTGCTGGAAGACGGCATCACCGCCATGAAGATCTGGCCCTTCGACGCGGCGGCGGAAAAGACGCGCGGGCAATACATCTCGATGCCGGACCTGAGAAGCGCGCTCGAGCCCTTCGAAAAAATCCGCAAGGCGGTGGGTGACAAGATGGATATCATGGTGGAGTTTCACTCCATGTGGCAGCTTCTGCCGGCCATGCAGATCGCCAAGGCGCTCACCCCCTACCAGACCTTCTGGCATGAAGACCCGATCAAGATGGACAGCCTTTCCAGCCTGACGCGTTATGCCGCCGTTTCGCCCGCGCCGATTTCCGCATCCGAAACGCTGGGTTCCCGCTGGGCTTTCCGCGACCTGCTGGAAACGGGTGCAGCTGGCGTGGTGATGCTTGATATCAGCTGGTGCGGCGGGCTTTCGGAGGCGCGCAAGATCGCTTCGATGGCGGAAGCCTGGCATCTGCCGGTCGCCCCGCATGATTGCACCGGGCCGGTGGTGCTCTGCGCCTCCACCCATCTGTCGCTCAACGCGCCGAACGCGCTGGTGCAGGAAAGCGTGCGCGCCTTCTACAAGACCTGGTATCGCGATCTCGTCACCGCATTGCCTGAAGTGAAGAATGGCATGATCACCGTGCCGCCGGGCGCCGGCCTTGGCATGGAACTGCATCCCGACATCGAAAAGGCCTTCACCGTCAGCCGCCGTTTTTCGGATGCGGCGTCGATCTGATCAGAACAGGCTACCCTGATTGCCCGGATCGGAAGAAGCCGGTTTGGCCGGCTTCTTTTTTGGCACTACGTGGTTATCGGAGGATGGCGTCCCCTCCCCCGTCGTGATGGCCGAGACGCGGCCATCGGCAAATTCCATCGAGATTACAGCACCTGAAGCGACAGCGGCAGCGCGGGTCAGCGGCCGGTCTTCTTCATCGCGGATCACGGCATAACCGCGTTTCAGCACGTTTTTATAAGAGAGCGATTGCAGGATGCGGTCATGGGCGGCAAGGCCTGCACGGTTCTGCGTCATGCGGTGCAATACGGCTGTATCGACCCGGCGCGCGCCGGTAACGACCCGCTCCTTCTGCCGCTCCAACTGGCCGAGCAGCCGGGCGGGAAGCGAACGCAGCGCGGAATCGAAGGCATCGACGCGGCCTTTTCCCTGCAGCAGACGGCGCTCCACCAGGGTCTCGGCCCGGTGCATGCGCTCGGTAATCCGTTGCCTGTGCTGTTTGAGACCGTTCAGCAGAGTTTCCGGCCTGAGACCGGAGGCGGACCGCTCAAAAGCACGGCGCTTGTTGAGCGTTGTCATTTCCAATCCTCGACCGAGACCGCTCGCCGCCTCATCAAACCGGCGGCGCGGCAGGGCCAGAAGCTGATCGAGCGACGGCAGCGCGCGCACCAGCGCCCGCAAGCCCTGACGGCGATTGTCCATCTGCCGCGATACCGAGCCTGAAAGTCGCGCGGCAAGGCCGGAGAGCTGCGCTTCCAGTTCCGCACGCACCGGCACGGCCATTTCGGCGGCCCCCGTCGGGGTCGGCGCACGAACATCGGCGGCGTAGTCGATCAAGGTCGTATCGGTTTCATGCCCGACGGCGGAAATCAGCGGGATTTCGCTTTCGGCGGCGGCGCGTACGACGATTTCGTCGTTGAAGCTCCAGAGGTCCTCCAGACTGCCGCCGCCGCGCGCGACAATCAGGACGTCGGGCCGCGCAATCTCACCACCGGGCTGAAGCGCGTTGAAACCGCGAATGGCGTTCGCCACTTCTTCGCCCGAACCTTCCCCCTGCACCTTGACCGGCCAGACGATCACATGGACCGGAAAGCGATCCGAAATGCGGTGAAGAATATCGCGAATAACCGCGCCGGTGGGCGAAGTGACGACGCCGATGACATGCGGCATGAAGGGCAGCCGGCGCTTGCGGGTCGCATCGAACAGCCCTTCCGCCGCCAGACGCCGGCGGCGATCTTCGAGAAGCGCCATCAGCGCACCCGCACCGGCAGGCTCAAGGCTTTCTATGACGATCTGGTATTTCGAGGAGCCGGGAAAGGTTGTGACCTTGCCGGTGGCGATGACTTCCATGCCCTCTTCCGGGCGGAACTTCAGCCGTGAAAAGGTGCCTTTCCAGATCACCGCATCGATACGGGCGCGGTCGTCCTTCAACGAGAAATAGGCGTGTCCTGACGAATGCGGCCCACGATAGCCGGAAATTTCGCCGCGCACCCGCACCTGCTCGAAAGCTGTCTCCACCGTGCGCTTGATGGAACCCGACAGTTCGGAAACCGAGAACTCGGCAAGATTGCTCAATGCTGCGTGGGAGAAGATATCGCTCATGCCCGTTTGTAACCAAAACCCGTCGATTCGGAAATGCCGGCACCGGCCAGCCTCATTTTAACGGCGATGAAACCATATCCTCAACTAACGAGTTAGGAAAATGGGGATTGGAGGAGGAAACAAGGGTTCGTTAGGGAAAACGGCGTTACGTCTTGCCCCAGGCCCGGCAACCAAAGAGGAGGCGGCATCATGATTTTTCTTACCGCCACAGCGCTCGGCGTAACCGCAGTTGCGCTCCGTTCGGTTTTCAGCATCGTTTTCATCTGCATGATGATTATCGGTGCCTATGGCGTGGCGATTGCACTTTCTTCCACGGCCGTGCCCTTGATGTCGCTGCTTCTGGCACTCGCCGGTTATAATTTCGGTGTCGTGGGTGTCGTCCTCGGCCTTCTGGTGCTGCAGCGCCCGCGTTCCACCCAGCCAACCCTCTAAAAGCCCACGACCTTGAGGCTTCCGCACTTTGCGCTGACCGAGACATGCGGACTGGCCGCCGACCTTGCCGTTACCTGTCTGCTTATTTTCTATCTCGGCGTCGATCCGCTGGCCGCCCGTTTGCCGGGCGCAGCAACGGGGCTTGCAACAAGCTGGCGGCTGAACCGCACAAATAGTGAGGCATCAGCCAGGCTGAGCAGCTTTCTGATGAATGCCGTCACGCTCACCTCACGTATCGTCAGTGTCGGCCTGTTTGCCCTGCTGCAATGGCGCAACCCGCTTGTACAGCCGCTCATTCCGCTTGCCTTTTCAGCGTTGGCGGCACTGGTGCTGGCGCTTTACGGCTACTGGCGGCTTCAAAAGCAACGGCAAGATCAGGACTAAACCGTCTCCCAGCCATTTTTTTCCGCCGCCCGGTAGATAGCGTCGATGAAAAGCTGGTTCTTTCTCGAGCTTTCCAGCGTCACGACATCGCCCTCGCCCTTCGCCGCACGGGCAAAGGCCTCCGCCTCCAGCTTATATTGGCGGCTATCCTGAAACCGGAAGATTTGCGACTGGTTATGGGCCTGATTGGTCAGTTCGATCTCTTCCGCCCCCCAGCGATTGGCATTGAAGGGAGATTTGACCTCAATGTATCCCTCAGTGCCATGGAAAACCATGAGCTGACGGGCGGCAAGCTGCGTGGCCAGATAAAAGCTCAGTTCGAAATCGCCGAAATCGGCTCTGACGCTGGAGTAGATATCCGTGCCGAATTCCTTATCGCGCTCGACGGTGGCCTGTACGCGCCGGGGCTCCGCACCCGTAGCGAAGCGGGTAACGATGGTCGGGTAAACGCCGATATCCGGCAAGGCGCCGCCACCCAGTTCGGGAATATTGCGCATATTGCCGGGATCGCGGTTGAAATAGCTGAAAGCGCCCTGAACATGCTTCAGTGTGCCGATCGCGCCGGATGCCAGCAACTCCTTCACCTTCGCCCAGACGGGCGCATAGGTGACCATGAAGGCTTCCGAGATGATAACACGGTTGCGGTCACGCGCGGCGATGAGGGTGTCGATCTCCTCTGCCTTCAACGCAATCGGCTTTTCGCACAGAACATGCTTGCCGGCATCGGCGGCCTTGATGGTCCATTCCACATGCTGCGAGGTCGGAAGCGGAATATAGACGGCGTCGATCACATCCGAGGCCAGCATCTCCTCATAGGAGCCGAAGGCGTATGGCACGGAAAAACGATCCGCCACCGCGCGGGCCCTGGCATGGTCACGGCTGGCGATGGCGCCGACCACGCAGTTTTGCGCATCCTGTATCGCCGGAATGACGTGATCCTGAGCGATTTTCGCCGTTGAGATTATTCCGAAACGCAGCATTCCATTCTCCCGCTCTGCCATCCGCCGAAAACTTACCATCGTCACACGGTCTGGCAAGCCGCAGATGCATGATAGAGCAAAGTATGGCTGAATTTGTCCTGTCTTTGTCGGAATGCCTGCTTTTCTCCGAGTTTACTTAGAGGAATTATGCTATGCATGAACCCAATGGAGAAACATGAAATGTCCTCTTCCCACACAGCACTGCTTGTTATCGACGTTCAGGAATCCTTTCGGCACGCCCCTTACTTCGAAGAAAGCAAGCTTGCCGCCTATCTGGAAAAGCAGCAGGCACTGATCGACGGTGCAAGGGCTGCGGGCATTCCCGTCGTGCAAATCTTCCATGTCGATGGCGACAGGGCCTTCTCAAAAGACAGCGGCTATATCCGGGCGCTGGAGGGTGTGCGGATTACCCCAGATGTCACCTTTCATAAGAACCGCCATTCGGCTTTTGCCGGCACCGGCCTCGAAATCTGGCTGACGCAGAAGGGCATCAACCGGCTGATCGTCTCCGGTATCCGCACCGAACAATGCTGTGAAACCACCACCCGGCATGCTTCCGATCTTGGCTATAGCGTCGATTACGTCACCGAAGCGACGCTGACTTTCCCGATGACACATGCTTCCGGCACCGTCTTCAGCCCGGACGATATCCGCAAGCGGACCGAACTGGTGCTGGCCGGCCGCTTCGCGCGCATCGTGACCGTCGACGACGCACTTGCCACCGTCAAAGAGGCCGCCTGATGGATAAAGGCGGCACACGCTTCATTCCCTTTTATACGCTTGTGCCGCCACATGCGCTGTTGCTCGATATTGCCGGTCCGCTCGAAGTGATCCGCTATGCCAACGGGGAACAGCGGGACATTTATTTCGACTGCCGCTACATTGCCGCGACTGACAAACAACAATCTTCCATCGGCCTTGCGCTTTCAGGGCTGGAGAGCTTGCCTGAGACCCTGCCGGAAAATGCTTTCCTGCTGATCTCGGGCAGCACATCGCGCTTCGACAACGATCCGGAGACACGGCGAGAGCGGCAGGCGCTGGCGGCATGGCTGCGCCGCGCGGTGCGCCCCGATACGACAGTCATTTCCATCTGCTCCGGCGCACTGCTGGCGGGCGAAGCCGGGCTTTTCGACGGGCGCAATTGCACGACCCATGCCGACTGCGTTGAAGGGCTGCGCCGCATCGCGCCGCTGTCCCAGGTGGCCGAAAACCGCCTTTTCGTCGAGGATGGCAACCGCTTCTCAAGCGCCGGTATTTCCACCGGCATCGACCTGATGCTGCATGTGGTTTCCCGGCTGACATCGCCTGCGGTCGCGGCGCGTATTGCCAAAACCATGGTGGTTTATCTCAGGCGCAGCGGCAGCGATCCGCAAATCTCCCCCTGGATGACCGGCCGCAACCACATCCACCCCGCCATTCACCGGGTTCAGGACCGTGTGATGGCCGAGCCGGCGCAGGACTGGTCGCTGGAGCGGCTGGCCGATATTGCCGCGCTCAGCGAAAGGCACCTGTCGCGTCTGTTTCGCGAGCATACCGGCATCAGCGTCATCGATTATGTCAACCTGATGCGGGTCAATCTTGCCCGCGACATTCTCGCCAACAGCCGCCTGGATATGGAAGCCATTGCCGAACGGGTGGGTTTTGCCTCCGCCCGGCATTTACGGCGCGTGTGGCAGCAGCATAATCGTTACCCGCCCAGCCATTATCGCGGTTTTCAGGCCTGATAATCTCAGGCCCTGCCGCTGCCTGATGAATGCCATCAAAGGAATTGAATGGTTATGCGGGTGAGCAGTTGCTAACCTTGCCACCAAGACAGCAACAGGAGCATTCCCCGTGGAAAAACGAAGCCTCGGCCGCACCGGCCTCTCCATCGCCCCAATCGTCTTCGGCGGCAACGTGTTCGGCTGGACAGCGGATGAGAAGACTTCCTTTGCCCTTCTCGACGCCTTTTTCGACGCCGGGTTCAACGCCATCGACACGGCGGATGTCTATTCCGCATGGGTGGACGGGCATGTGGGCGGCGAGTCCGAGACGATCATCGGCAAATGGCTGAAGCAATCGAGCGTCAGGCGTGAGGATGCAGTGATCGTCACCAAGGTCGGTTTTGACAATCGCGGCCAGAAGACCGGCCTCAGCGCCAAATGGATCGCGGAAGCTGTCGACGCCTCGCTGAAGCGCCTGCAAACCGACTATATCGACCTTTACCTCGCCCATAAGCCAGACGCGGATGTGCCGCTGGAGGAAACGCTCGCCGCTTTCGGCAGACTGAAGGAACAGGGAAAAATCCGCGCCATCGGCTGCTCCAATTATTCCGCCAGCCAGCTTCAGGACGCGCTGGACACGGCTGAGAAAAACAATCTTCCCCGTTATGACGTGCTGCAGCCGGAGTACAATCTCTATAACCGCGCGGATTTCGAAGGTCCGCTTGCCGAGCTTTGCCAGAAGGAAGAGATCGGCGTCATCAATTATTACAGCCTCGCCGCCGGTTTCCTGACCGGGAAATATCGCGCCAAGGCCGATACGGAAGGCGTCGCCCGCGGCTATCGCGTGGGTGAATATGTCAATACGCGCGGTCTTGCCATTCTGGGCGCCATGGATGCGGTGGCAGTGGAAACCGGGGCCAAGCTCGCCGATATCGCCCTGGCCTGGCTGTTACGAAAGAAGGCGATAACCGCGCCAATCGCCAGCGCCACCAGCCTGTCCCAGCTCGAAAGTTTCAAACGCGCCGTCGAATTAAAGCTGACGGATGAGATGATGACACTTCTCGACAAAGCGGGTGCGTAACATGGAGCTTAGAATTCGCGACGCGCAGCCCGCTGACCGGGCGGAATGGCTGCGCCTATGGAACGACTACCTCGCCTTTTATGATGTTAATCTTGCCGATGAGGTAACCGAGCATACCTGGGCACGCATTCTCGACCCCGCATCCCGCGTCTCCATGCGCGTGGCCATGCTCGGCGACCGCATGGCCGGTTTCGCCATTCACCACTTCCATGATTCCACCTGGGTAAAGACGCCAGACTGCTATCTGGAAGACCTGTTCGTCGATGGCGAAATCCGTGGCAAGGGGACAGGTCGGGCGCTGATGGACGATCTTATCGCCATCTGCAAGGAAAAGGGCTGGTCACGGCTTTACTGGAACACCGGCGAGGATAACCACCGCGCCCAGAAGCTCTACGACAGCTACGTGAAAAGCGACGGCCATATCCGCTATCGCATAACCCTCTGATCATCCCCGGAAACGGAAGAAATCCACAAAGGCTCTCAGCGCCGGCCGCATCTGCCGGCGCGAGGGATAATAAATGTAAAAACCGTCAAAGGGCGCGCACCAGTCCTCCAGCACCCGGATCAGCCTTCCCTCCCTGATATCGTCCTCGACACGCTGCTCGAACACGAAGGCAAGCCCTGCGCCGTCAATCGCTGCCCTTCGAATGAGGCTCTGGTCCGACAGAATCAGCGGCCCCTGCACATCGACCACCAATGGCTTGCCATTCTTCTCCAGTTCCCAGCGATAGATAAGGCCGCTGGCGAAACGCCGGCGAATGCAGCGATGCCGGATGAGATCCCTTGGATCCTGCGGTGGTGGATTTTCTAAGAAATAAGGGGGCGCGCCAACAATCGCGCCGCGCCATGCGCCGCTCGCTTTCACCGCAATCATATCCGCATCGAGGTGCTCGCCAAGCCGCAGACCCGCATCGAAACCTTTCGCGACAATATCCTCGAAGCGGTCGTCGGTTGAGATTTCGAGTGAAATATCGGGGTAGAGCTGCAGGAATTCACCCAGCCGGGGCACGATGAGGTCCTCAGCGGCAAGTCGCGGCAGGGTGATGCGCAGGGGGCCAGCGGGTCTTCCGCCCTGCTCGGCAAGCGTCTCGATGACCGCATCTATATCGGCAAGTGCAGGGCCAAGCGTCTCGAGAAGCCGCTTGCCCTCCTCTGTCGGAGAAACGCTGCGGGTGGTACGATGAAGCAGGCGCAGCCCAAGGCTCGCCTCCAGCGATGACACCGCATGGCTGACGGCGGAAGGGGCAATGGCAAGTTCGGCGGCGGCCTTGCGAAAGCTGCGGCCTTCGGCAACGGCGGCGAGAACAGCCAGCTGGGAGAGTTGCACACGGTTCATTGTTCTAAATGATAGAACAACCCAAGCGGATTTGCAGCGATTATTTTTACCGCCGTGAGACGCTATTTTCTCATCACGCCCTTAGCGATGGGCGATTCCTTATGGAAGGACGAACAGATGAAACAAAGAACCCTTGGAAACAACCTTTCCGTTTCGGCGCTTGGCCTCGGCTGCATGGGAATGACCCATGCCTACAGCCCGACCGGCGATGAGAGCAGCGCAATTGCAACGCTGCACCGCGCCGTCGAACTCGGCGTCACCTTTTTCGATACGGCGGAGGTTTACGGGCCTTACAATAACGAGCTTCTTGTCGGCAAGGGTTTGAAGCCCTATCGCGACAGGGTGGTCATCGCCACCAAATTCGGCTTCAAAATCGACACCAGCAAACCCGCTGGCCAGATGATGGTGGGCACCGACAGCCGCCCGGAAAATGTGCGCGCCGTCGCCGAAGCCTCTCTCAAACGCCTTGGCGTCGATGAGATCGACCTGTTCTACCAGCATCGCGTCGATCCGAATGTTCCGATCGAGGATACGGTGGGCGCCATGGCCGAGCTGGTAAAGCAGGGCAAGGTGAAGCATCTCGGCCTGTCGGAAGCAAGCGCCGAAACACTTCGCAAAGCGCACGCCGCTCATCCGATTGCGGCAATTCAGAGCGAATATTCGCTGTGGACCCGTGATGTGGAGGAGAACGGCGTGCTGGAAACCTGCCGTGAACTGGGCATCGGTTTCGTCCCCTTCAGCCCACTTGGACGCGGCGCTCTGACGGGTGCACTGAAGTCACTCGACGGCCTTGCATCCGACGACTTCCGCCGCGGCCTGCCACGGTTCCAGAGCGAAAACTTCGACGCCAATCTGGCGCTCATCAAGCTTCTGGAGGACATGGCGACTGAGAAGGGCGTAACCGCCGGGCAACTGGCGCTGGCTTGGGTTCTGGCACAGGGCGACTTCATCGTTCCGATTCCCGGCACGACAAAAATCGCCAATCTGGAGAAGAACGTTGCCGCAGCGGAGGTGTCGCTGACAGCGGAAGAAGCCGCCAGCCTCGGCGCGCTGCTTTCGCCCGCAAAAGTCGCCGGCGCGCGTTACCCGGAACAGATGTCACGGATGGCCAATCGCTAAAAACAAAAAAGCCGCGGCGGTTGCCGCGGCTTTTTTCATTCCGACAGATGCCTTCAACCTCAGGCGCGCAGGACGCCGCCCGTCGTTTTCTCGACATTACCGACGATCTTGGCCGTCAGGGCCTCGAAATCCTCATCGGTCAGCGTCTTGTCGACCGGCTGGATCTGTACTTCGATGGCGACTGACTTGCGGTTTTCACCGAGCGACGCGCCTTCGAAAATATCGAAGACATTGACGCCGGTGATCAGCTTCCGGTCGGCGCTCGTTGCAGCCTTGATGATGGCCCCCGCCTCGACCGACTTGTCGACCACGAAGGCGAAGTCGCGCTTCACCGCCTGGAAGGGCGAAAGCTCGAGCGCAGGCTTAGTGCGGGTCGCCTTCTTCTTCGGCTCCTGCATGGCGTCGAGATAAATCTCGAAACCGCAATAGGCGCCGGAGACATCCAGTTCGGACAGCGTCTTTGGATGGAACTCGCCGAAATAACCGAGCACGACCTTCGGCCCCATCTTGATGGTGCCGGAGCGGCCGGGGTGATACCAGCCGGGGCCGCCCGCTTCGATCTGCACATTGGCCATGGGCAGGCCGCAGGCTTCCAGCACCGCCAGCGCATCGGCCTTGGCGTCATAGACATCCACCGGCTTGCCGCCACCCTTCAAAGCATTGGACCACATGCGGCCGCTGCCTGCGAGCGAGGCCGTGCCACGGCGGACACCGCCGGCAACGCGGCGCTGCTTCTCAGGCGTATCGCCCTCATAGGTGCCGGAGACCTCGAAGATCGCGACATCACTATGCCCTTTATCGGCATTGCGCTGCGCGGCGGTCAGAAGACCGGGCAGCAGCGAAGGCCGCATGTCCGACATATCCGCTGCGATGGGGTTGGCGAGTTTCAGCGCGGGTGAACCGCCGCCGAAAAGCTTTGCCTGCGCTGCCGGGATGAAAGACCAGGTGACGGCCTCGAGCATGCCGCGGCTTGCCAGCGCGCGGCGCGCGGTGCGGGTACGGATCTGCAGCGTGGTCAGGATACGGCCGTTGACGGCCCCAAAACTTTCCAGCGGCTCCGGCTTGATATTGTCGACGCCATGGATGCGCATGACCTCTTCCACCAGATCGGCCTTGCCGTCGACATCAGGACGCCAGGACGGGACGGTGACGGAAACGCGCTCGCCCGTTCCCTCGACACCGAAACCAAGGCCCTTGAGAATCGTGAGGCTCTCTTCTGCCGAGACTTCCAGACCCGTCAGGCGTTTCACTTCCGCGAGCGGGAAATCCACGACCTTGGGCTGATGGCCCTTATAGCCCACGACCCGGGCTTCGCCAGCGACGCCGCCGCAGAGTTCCAGAACCAGTTCGGTGGTGCGCTCCAGACCCGGAACCATGTATTCCGGATCAACGCCGCGCTCGAAACGATAACGCGCATCGGTGATGATGCCGAGCGAACGGCCGGTCTTGGCGATGTTGATCGGATCCCAGAGTGCGGACTCGATCAGCACGTCGACAGTGTTTTCGTCGCAGCCGGAATGTTCGCCGCCCATCACGCCGCCGATGGACTCGAGGCCCTTTTCGTCGGCAATGACGACATTGTTCGGGCCGAGCTTATATTCCCGCTGGTCGAGTGCGAGGATGGTCTCACCCTCTTTCGCACGACGAACCGTCAGATCGCCCTTGACCTTGGCAGCGTCGAAGACGTGCATCGGCCGGCCCTGGTCGAAGGTCATGTAGTTGGTGATGTCGACAAGCGCGTTGATGGGGCGCAGGCCGATTGCCATCAGGCGCTGCTGCATCCATTTCGGGCTCGGGCCGTTCTTCACGCCACGTACGATGCGCAGCGAAAAGCCGGGGCAGAGCGCCGCATCGTCCAGTTCCAGCTTCACATCGACGGGCGTTGCGCCTTCCACCTTGAAGGTCGGCGCAGGCCTCGTCTTCAGCTTGCCGAGACCGGAAGCCGCAAGATCACGGGCAATGCCGTAGATCGACGTGCAATCCGGACGGTTCGGCGTCAGGTTGATTTCGATCATCGGATCGTCGAGGCCGGCATAGGTGGCGAAGGACGTGCCGACAGGGGCATCCTGCGGCAGATCGATGATGCCGTCATGATCGTCGGAAATGTTGAGCTCCTTTTCGGAGCACATCATGCCGTGGCTTTCGACGCCGCGAATTTTGCCGACAGCAAGGGTGACATCGATACCTGGGACATACACGCCCGGACGCGCCAGCGCACCGACAAGGCCGGCGCGTGCATTGGGCGCACCGCAGACGATCTGCACCGGCTTGCCGTCACCGGCATCGACCATCAGCACCTTGAGGCGGTCGGCCTCAGGGTGTTTTTCAGCGGAAACCACCTTGGCAATGACGAAAGGCTTGTAAGCCGCCTTGTCGTCAACCTCTTCGACCTCGAGGCCGATTGCCGTCAGCCGCTCGCAAATCTCGTCCAGCGTCGCATCGGTATCGAGATGCTCTTTCAGCCAGGAAAGAGTGAATTTCATGTCTTTGCTCCTTGGCTAACCGGATTAAACGCTCAAACCGCCGAACAGCGTCGGCATGTCGAGCGGGCGGAAGCCGTAATGGTTCATCCAGCGGACATCGGCGTTGAAGAAATCGCGCAGATCAGGCATGCCGTATTTCAGCATGGCGATGCGGTCGAGGCCCATGCCCCAGGCAAAGCCCTGATATTCGTCCGGGTCCAGCCCACCAGCACGCAGCACGTTCGGGTGCACCATGCCGCAGCCGAGAATTTCCATCCAGTCGTTACCTTCGCCGAACTTGACGATCGGGCCGGAACGGTCGCACTGGATATCCACCTCGAAGCTCGGCTCCGTGAAGGGGAAGAAGGACGGGCGGAAGCGCATGACGACGCTGTCGACCTCGAAGAAGGTCTTGCAGAATTCTTCCAGAATCCAGCGCAGATTGCCGACATGCGCCTTCTTGTCGATGACGAGGCCTTCGACCTGATGGAACATCGGCGAATGGGTGGCGTCGGAATCCTGACGGTAGGTCTTGCCGGGAATGACGATGCGGATCGGTGGCTTCTGGCTTTCCATGGTGCGGATCTGCACCGGCGAGGTGTGGGTGCGCAGCACCTTGCGCTCGCCGTTTTCATCCGGCTGGAAGAAGAAGGTATCGTGCATTTCGCGGGCCGGATGGCCTTCGGGGAAATTCAGCGCCGTGAAGTTGTAGTAGTCGGTTTCGATATCCGGACCTTCGGCAATCGAGAAACCCATATCCGCGAAGATGGCGGTGATTTCATCAACGATCTGGCTGATCGGATGAATGCGGCCGCGCTCGGCCGGAGACTGGCGGACCGGCAGGCTGACATCCACCGTTTCCGCTTTCAGCCGGGCAGTAATGGCGGCGTCCTTCAGCGCGTTCTTGCGCTCACCGATGAGGTCGGTGATTTCGGTCTTGAGCTGGTTGATGGCGGCGCCACGCGTCTGGCGCTCTTCCGGCGTCATGCTGCCAAGCGTCTTCAGAAGCTCCGAAACCGAGCCCTTCTTGCCCAGCGCGGAAACGCGCACGGCTTCGATGGCCGGCTCATCGGCAGCCGTGGCGATCTCCGACATCAATTGCGATTTCAAGGTATCAAGTTCAGTCATCTTTTCCTGCCTTGCCGGTCTTTTTAACAGCGGCTTCGGGGTTCACAGCATTCATCAGATAGTCGGTCGCCATGATAAAGCGTCGCAGATCACTACCCATCCGCACGCGCCCGATCAACCGGGCAACCGGTAAAAAACGCCCCAGAATGCCGGTCAGACGGCACAATTCTTCCAGCGCCCGGGGCGGGGCGTTTTCGCGCCAGCGGGCGAAGGCGGCATCGCAGGTTTTCCGCGCATCGCAGGCGCGTGTCGCGACCTGCAGAAACAGCAGCCATATATCGCGGGCCTGCGCCGTCTCGAGCGGCATGACTTCCTGCGGGCGCTCCTCGAAATCCATGAAACCGACGCGGCCGTGTTCGAGAAAAAAGTCGCGCACATGCGGTCGCCCGTGGCAAAGGCCTGCCGCATGCAATTCGCCGAGTGCCTCGGCAGATTTTACCAGCAGGGCATCATGTTCCGCCGGCCTCGCGGTTTTAATCGCGTCCATATGCTCCATGATGGTGGGGCCGACATCCCCCAGGACAACGGCCGTCAACGAAGAATAGATGATGGGCGGAACGGGAAACCCGCGGGCCTTGAAGACCTGCAATGTTTCGAGTTCACGGCGCATCAGGCCTGCGCCATCGAGCGGCGGTGATGGGCGCATGAAAGTGTAGGGAAGCAGCTTTGCGAGAAAGGTCTGCAGCTTTATCCACCAGGATGGCGTTTCCGTACCCTGGCGCTTGATCCAGACGGTTGTCGTGGAAAGCTCGAGTTTCTGCACGCGGCGCTCGCTCTTAAGCAAAGCCCGCATCAAGGCTGCGATATCGCCATCTTCGAGATGGACGTGGAAACCCTTCGCCTTTTCCGCCTCGCTTGCGGCAACCAGCATTTTCCGCCCCCAATGGAACCCGCCGACCGAGAGCCGGATGCCCCACCCTTCTGGCAACCTCGGCGCAAAAGCGTTCCACGCCTTTGCCGAAACTGCCGTGAATTCCAAAAAACGAAAACCCGCGCCGGAGAACCGGCACGGGTTTCAAATGAACAACAGATTGTCCGCGCCGTAATTACTTTACAGCGGTTTCAAACTCGTTGGCCGTACCAGCATCCTTGAGGTACTCAAGCGCCTTCTTCGCTGCTTCGACGAGCGCGCCGAATGCTGCCGGCTCATGGATAGCCATGTCGGACAGAACCTTGCGGTCGACTTCGATGCCAGCCTTGTTCAGGCCGTCGATGAAGCGGCCATAGGTCAGGCCGAATTCGCGAACAGCAGCGTTGATACGCTGGATCCACAGAGCGCGGAAGTTGCGCTTGTTGACCTTGCGGTCGCGGTAAGCGTACTGCTTGGAACGATCCACGGCAGCCTTTGCTGCGCGGATGGTGTTCTTGCGGCGGCCGTAGAAGCCCTTGGCTGCCTTGAGTGTCTTGGTGTGCTTGGCGCGGGAAGTTACGCCACGTTTTACGCGTGCCATGTCATGATCTCCTTAAAGTGTCCAAAAGTGCGGAAAAGTCTCAGAGACCGTTCGGCAGGTAGTTCTTGACGACCTTCTTGCCGTCAGCTTCGGCGAGAACCATGGTTCCACGCGCGTCGCGAATGAACTTGTTGGTACGCTTGATCATGCCGTGGCGCTTGCCGGCGGCGGCTGCAACAACCTTGCCGGTTGCGGTGATCTTGAACCGCTTCTTTGCAGCGGACTTCGTCTTCATCTTGGGCATTTTGCTACTCCGTTTTTGTATCGAAACAGGCAGACGAGGCCTATTTCAAGCTATTCAGGAACGGCCTCGGCATGCCCTGCCGGACCGTTCGGACGCGCGCTTATAACCGCAGTCGGCTAAAAGCGCAACGGGGAATGAAAATTTCCCCTTGCGGTGGGATACGCGCCGGTGATGTGAACGCGTAAAAAGATTATTTCGGGGCGAGAACCATCATCATCTGACGGCCTTCCAGCTTCGGCTCGGCCTCCACCTTGGCAATCGCCTGGGTGTCTTCCTTCACCTGGAGGAGAAGCTTCATGCCGAGTTCCTGGTGGGCCATTTCGCGGCCGCGGAACTTCAGCGTTACCTTCACCTTGTCGCCATCGTCAAAGAAACGGCCCATCGCCTTCATCTTCACGTCATAGTCATGCGTGTCGATGTTCGGGCGCATCTTGATTTCTTTAACTTCGACGATCTTCTGTTTCTTGCGCGCTTCAGCGGCCTTTTTCTGGGTCGAGTACTTCAGCTTGCCGAGATCGAGGATCTTGCATACCGGCGGTTCCGCGTTCGGCGAAATCTCAACGAGATCGAGACCGGCCTCCTCCGCCAGTTTCAAAGCCTGATCCGTCGGCATGCTACCGAGGTTCTGGCCCTCTTCATCAATAAGCTGAACTCTGGGAACCCGAATTTCCCGGTTGGAGCGCGGCCCCTCCTTGACGGGGGCATCGGCTTTGAAAGGTCTGCGAATGGTCGTATTCTCCTGATCTGTTTCTGGATCACGTCAGCAAAAAACAGCTTGTTTGGTACAAGCGGCGGAAATGTCGTTATTGCCGTGGCGAAGTCAATAGCATATCTGCCCGAAAAGATCACCTGTTGTCACGGTTTTTGCAAATACGCCGCCGTTGTTGCACCAAAATCAGGAGAATTGCATATACATGACCGAACAAGCCGCTGAATTCCTGCGTGTAGGCCCCGACAACGACACGCGCGACATCGCTTTCCTTCATCGCCCGGCGGCTTCGGGCGAGAATATGCCGACGCTGGTATGGCTCGGCGGCTATCGTTCCGACATGACCGGAACCAAGGCGGTTGAACTCGATCGCTTCGCCGCTGAAAACGGTCTTGCCTGCCTGCGGCTCGACTATTCCGGCCATGGCGCTTCCGGCGGCGACTTCAGGAAGGGCACGATTTCCCGCTGGCTGGAAGAGGCGCTTGCCGTGGTGCGCGCAAAGGCGCCGTCGCGCGTCGTTCTCATCGGCTCCTCCATGGGCGGATGGATTGCGCTGCGCATGGTCGAGGAGCTGCGCAAGGCCGGTGGCGCACCATCGGTCGCCGGTCTCGTCCTCATTGCGCCAGCGCCGGATTTCACGCAGGAGCTGATAGAGCCCAGCCTTTCGGATGCGGAAAAAACCTCTCTGGCGGAAAAGGGCTATTTCGAGGAACATTCGGAATATAGCCCCGAGCCCAACATCTTCACCCGCGCGCTGATGGAGGACGGGAAGCAGAACCGCGTGCTGCAGGGTATCATCACCACCGGCTGCCCCGTTCACATCCTGCAGGGCATGCGCGATCCCGATGTTCCCTATCAGCATGCGCTGAAGCTTCTCGAACATCTTCCGTCCGACGACGTCGTGCTGACGCTGATCCGCGACGGCGACCATCGGCTTTCCCGGCCGCAGGATATCGAGCGGATGCTCGCCGCGGTCAAAGCCCTTGCAATATAGGCATTTGCGCAACGCTCTTAACCATATTCGACGAGTCTTGCGCGCCGCCGATTGCTAGCGATTGACTCAAGCCCCCTATCCCTCTTAACTTTTCGTTAAGAATTAAGGGACGGGTTTCATGATGAACGCACCGCTGGCGCGTGCGCTGCTGTTTGCAGTTGCCGCCGGGCTAATGACTGCTGCCTCCGCCACGGCGGAAACCAAGGGAAGCCCTTCCATGGTGACGGGGGGGATCACATCCCAGCCGATCGGCCATTATGAGTTCTGTCAGAAATATGCCGACGAGTGCAATATTCGCAGCAAGGCGACGCCGCCGCCGCGCGTCACGGATTATGGCTGGGATGTCATTCGCGAGGTCAATACGTCCGTCAACACCACAATCGTGGCGATGACCGACCAGGAAATCTACGGCAAAGACGAAGTCTGGGAATATCCGACGACCGCCGGCGACTGCGAAGATTTCGTGCTGCTGAAGCGCAAGAAGCTGGTCGAGCGTGGTTTTTCCGTGGCTGATCTTCTAATCACCGTCGTGCGCAAGCCGGATGGCGAGGGCCATGCCGTGCTGACCCTTCGCACCACCGACGGTGATTACATTCTCGATAATCTCACCGACGACGTGAAGCTGTGGACCGACACCAACTACACCTACCTGAAGCGGCAGGCGTCCTTCAATACGGGCCGTTGGGTCTCGATCGAAGACGGCCGCGACGTACTGGTTGGCGCATTGCGCTAACGCCTGGTTCCACGTTCGATAGATTGAGAGCCCGCTATTGCGGGCTCTTTCTTTTTCACCCATTGCCGATGATGATGCCGGCCGCCAGCACCAGTGAGCCGCCGAGGACCACCTGAAACACCGCGCGCAGGAACGGCGTTTCCATGAAGCGGTTCTGAATGAAGGCAATGGCCCAGAGTTCCACGAAAACGACGACGGCGGCAATCGCGGTTGCCGTCCAGAAATGCGGAATGAGATAGGGCAATGCGTGGCCGAGACCGCCTATGGCCGTCATGATGCCCGACGCCAGACCGCGCTTTACCGGAGAACCGCGGCCAGAAAGCTTGCCGTCATCATGGGCGGCCTCGGTGAAACCCATGGAGATGCCCGCACCGACGGAGGCCGAGAGGCCGATGAGGAAGGTCTGCCAGGTATCCTGGGTGGCAAAGGCGGCCGCGAAAATTGGCGCGAGCGTCGAGACGGAACCATCCATCAATCCCGCAAGACCCGGCTGCACATAGGTCAGAAGAAATTGCCGCCTTGCGGTTTCCGCCTCTTCGGTCTTGCCATCTTCATCGAGGTGTTTTTCTTCCAGCATCTGCGCGATGTCTTCGTGACCCCGCTCCGCCTCGGCCAGATCGCCGAGCAGCTTGCGCGTCGAGGCATCGCTGGTGCGCTTGACGGCCTCGTCGTAAAAACGGATCGCCTGGGCTTCCATCAATTCGGCCTGGGCACGGATTTTCTCGAGCGACAGGTTCTTCACCAGCCAGTCCGGGGTGCGCTCGTAAAAACCACGGACATGTTCGCGGCGGATCAGCGGGATGGTTTCTCCGAAACGACGGCGATGCATGTCGATCAGGATATTTCGATGCTGCTGCTCGACCTCCGCCATATCGTCGAAGACTTTCGCCGATTGCGGATATTGCGCACGCAGATGGTCGGCATAGGAGCGATAGATGCGGGAATCGTCTTCTTCAGACGAAATGGCGAGCGCGAGGATTTCCTGTTCGCCGAGGGAGGAAAAGGGACGTTTGGACAGGGAAAAAAGACTGCGAAACATGGCTGAAACCTTTTTAGAATAATTCTAAATACATCCATGCTGCAGCAGGATCAAGCCATATTAGAATAATTCTAATATGGCAAAGGGTCGCATTGCAGGCCGCATCGCAGCGGGGTAAATTCGCAGAAAAGGAACCACCATGCAGGACGACATTGCGGCCAGAGCCGCCCACAGCGCGGAAATTCAGGACAGGGCGGAAAAAGCCATGGCGGAGATCGGCGTCGATGCCGGTTTCATCGACCTGCTGGTGGAAACATTTTACGGCCGCGTTCTTGAACACCCCACGCTTGGCCCGGTTTTCGATGCGCGGCTCGCCGGGCGCTGGCCGGAGCATATGGCCAAGATGAAACAGTTCTGGGCAGCTGTCGCGTTCAAGAATGGCGGTTATGGCGGCAAGCCCGTGCAGGCCCATCTCGGGGTAAAAGGCATGTCGGCAGAGCTTTTTCCGCAGTGGCTCACGCTGTTTTCCGCTACGCTTGATGATATTGCGCCAAGCAAAGAGGCCCACGACTGGTTCATGGAAACGGCACAACGCATCGCCAGAAGCCTGACGCTTTCGCTGTTTTACAATCCTGCGATGGATGACCCGGCATTAAAGCGCAGCGCGCCTTAGCGGCAGCCGCGCCGAACAGCGAAAGGCCGGTACAAGCAACAATTGCCAAGCCGTGCGTCAGATCACGCAAGTTTCAAACATTCCCTCTTGATGGCCGGAGGGATAAATGTTTAGTAGCCGGCGGGAGGCGTACCGTGCGGTTCGCCTATAATGTGCAGACATAGCAGGGCTTATCGACATGGATCGCAGATCATTTATCCGCAAGGCGGGCGCTCTCGGCGCCGGTGTTACCGCAACGGCGCTGGCCGCTCCGGCCATCGCACAGGAAAACCCCAAGATCACCTGGCGCATGACATCGTCCTTCACCAAGGGCCTCGACATTCTTTTCGGCGCGGGCCAGATCGTCGCTGACCATGTCAAGGAAGCCTCTGGCGGCAACTTCGTCATTCAGCACTTTGCCGGCGGTGAAATCGTGCCGGCGCTGCAGGCGGCGGATGCGGTGACGGCCGGCACCGTCGAAATGGCGCATACCTGCTCCTATTATTACGTCGGCAAGGACCCGACCTTCGCGCTCGGAACGTCGGTTCCCTTCGGCCTCAATGCCCGCCAGACCAATGCCTGGTTCAACCAGGCCGGTGGCAATGAGCTGCTCAATGAATTCCTTGCCCAGCACAATATCTACTCGATCCTGCTCGGCAATACCGGCGCCCAGATGGGCGGCTGGTTCCGCAAGGAAATCAACACCATCGATGACTTGAAGGGCCTGAAGATGCGCATCGCCGGCCTGACCGGCCAGGTGATGCAGAAGGTCGGCGTCACGCCGCAGCAGATCGCCGGCGGCGATGTCTATGCGGCTCTGGAAAAGGGTACCATCGACGCCACCGAATTCGTCGGCCCCTATGACGACCAGAAGCTCGGCTTCTACAAGGTCGCGAAATATTACTACTACCCCGCATGGTGGGAAGGCGGCCCGGCCGTGCATGCCTTCGTGAACCTGCAGAAGTTCAACGAGCTGCCTGAAAACTACAAGCGCATCCTGAAAGACGCCTGCGCCGCCGGCAGCGCCAGCATGCTGGAACGTTACGATGCGCGCAATCCGAAGGCGCTGAAGGAACTCGTGGCGCAGGGCGCCATCCTGCGCCCCTTCAGCCAGGAAATCCTCGATGTCTGCCACAAGGCGGCGCAGGACACCTATGCGGAGATTTCGGCCAAGAACGAAAGCTTCAAGAAGATTTACGAGAGCCAGCAGGCCTTCAAGAAGGATGCCTATCTCTGGGCGCAGATCGCCGAATATACCTATGACACCTACATGATGATCCAGCAGCGCAACGGCACGCTCTGATCCCCATCATTTCCCGACGATCTTCAAACGGTCATCCGGCATCTGCCGGGTGGCCGTTTTGTTTGGCGAGACCAGCTTCCACACTTCACGCTCCCGCCAGTCCACCGGGCTCATGCCGGTGACGCGGCGAAATTCGCGGTTGAAGTTGGACTTGGTCTGAAAGCCGGAGGATAGCATGATCGCCGTCACCGATTGCTCCGTCTCCTCCAGCAGCCGGCAGGCTTCGCGGATGCGCAGCTGGTTGACATATTGCGAGACATTGACGCCGAGCGAGCGGTTGATCGCGCCCGATATCTGCCGGCTCGGCAAGCCGAGGCGTCTTGCTAGCCGCGACAGGTTGAGGTTCTCGTCGCGGTAAAGCGCCTGTGTCTCCATCAGTCGATCAACCCTTGCAACGATATCCCGGTCCTGTTCCGATGGTTCCGCCGACGCTGACAATTCCACGACAGGTTCTGTGCCTGTTTGCGGTGCCTTGCTCCTGCCGGCCAGCGCGGCCATGAGGCCAATCAACAGCAGGCCGAAAAGATTGGCGTTACTGACCAGCACTGCAACATTCTGCCCATGCGCCCATTCGAAATCGAAAAACACCAGAAGATCGAACAGGGCAGAAACGCACAGGGCAATGGCGGCGATTATCAGCGCCCGGTGCGCCGAGGCGACGCTGGCAAATTGCGCCTCGTCCAGCCCATCCGGGCCCTTTCTGCCAAGAAGAAGCAGGGCAATGGCGTGGCCGACAAAGATGACGATCAGCGCAAGATCGATCGCCATCGGCCAGGTGAGTTCCATGATGACGATGAGCAAAGGCGAGAAAGCGAGGTTGGCGAGCATCACCATCCTGCTCTCGGCCGCCACTCTCATCAGCCCACGAAAAGCAATGTAGACGAGCGGCGGCAGGCAGGCGGCCAGGATCGGCAGAACATAACGCGTTTCGTTGACGCCATACCCCCAGCGCAGGCCGACAAGGACGGATTGCACGGCACAAAGCGCGATCAGCGTCAGAAAGGCCCGATTGGTTCGCACATCGTCTCCGCCTCGAAAGAAAACGATGAACATGACAACCAGCAGAAGCGCCACAACGAAAGGCAGCGGAATGAACAACACGAATGAATATCCCCGGAATAACGGCCTATATTGCCAATTCATGGACCAGATCGCGTTTCGGGACGACCTTTAACACGATCGAGGACGCAAAAAATATGTCGTGGCGCAGATTGAACCCTGTTCTTTCCAATCGCACGAGGTTTTCATGCGCCCTGTCACCACCATCACAACCATCCTGTTTTCCGCTCTCGTCACCCAGCCGGCTTTTGCAGGCGAGGCTGTCGGCGTCAGCGAAACAACTATCCATTCGCCGGCACGCGGCAAGGACCTTGCCGTCACGGTCTGGTATCCCTCCGACGGAAAGGGCACGCAGACGCTTTCCGGCGATGACCGGATTTTTCAGGGCACGCCCGTGTTCAAGGATGGCGCGTTGAGGCCGGGTCGCCTGCCGCTTGTGCTTCTGTCCCACGGCTCGGGTTCACGAGTGTCCGGCATGGCATGGATCGCCGCGAAACTTGCGAGCGAAGGTTTCATTGTCGCCGGCGCCAACCATCCCGGCACCACCAGCGGCGATTCCACGCCCGCCGATACGCCGAAAATCTGGGAGCGAACGGACGATCTCTCCACGATTGTCACTGTTCTAACGGCAAACGGCAAATGGTCGAGTGCTATCGACGCACAAAGGATCGGCGTGCTGGGCTTTTCGCTCGGCGGCAGTGCGGCGATGGAGATTTCGGGTGCGCGCGCCGATCTCGATGCCTATGTGCGCTATTGCGAAGATTATGCCACGATGATGGATTGCCAATGGTTCGCCGGCGGCCGCGGTTATCTCGATGGCGAGCCGGTGAGCGTGCCGAAGCTCGATCTCAGAACCCTCGACAAGGCCCGTTTCGAGCAGCAGAACCGCGATCCCCGCATTCGGTCCGCCGTGTTGGTCGATCCCGGTCTGGCGCTGGCCTTCAAACCGGAGAGCCTGAAAGAGATCGATATTCCGCTAACCTTCGTCAATCTCGGCAGCAAGGGCAAAATTCCGCCGGCCGTGCTTGCGGATAAACTCGCGGACGAAGTGCCCGGCGCAAGCTATCGGCAGGTGGACGAGGCCAATCATTTCAGCTTCCTGCCGCTTTGCAAACCGGATGCTGACGCGTTTCTCAAATCCGTCGGCGAACGCGACCCCATCTGCGAACCGGCCGGGCTGCGGGACCGTGCGGATATTCACAAACAATTGGAAACGATGATCGTTGCCGCCTTCAATCGTACGCTGAAGCCGGGTCAATAAGGCGGCAGTCTGAAAGGACTAGCCGATTCGCTTGTAAAACAGGGTCGTGCCGCAAAAGCGTCCATCCGGAAACTGGGCGTAATCGGGGATGACGCCAACCCGCTCCCAGCCGAGACGAGGATAAATCGCCTCGGCATCGCTGCCCGTGGCCGTATCCAGCACCAAAAGGGTACGGCCGCGTTTTGCCGCCTCCTCTTCCACTTTTTGCATGAGCATGCGGGCAAGCCCGAGGCCTCGCGCGGACGGATGCACGAGGAGCTTCATGAGGTCGCCGCGATGCGGCTGGTTGGGTTTGGAGGCAAGGCCGACCTGGACGGTGCCCACTACTTTCCCATCCACTTCCGCCACCACGTGAATGGTGCTGCCCTCGCCCGCCGCTTCTGCAACGGCCTGCCAGAAAGGCTGCGCATCCTGCGGTGAAAAGGGTAACATGAAGCCGACGGATGCGCCGCCGTTCACGCAGGCAGCCAGAACCTCACAGAGCTCGGGCAAGACATCGATAGTCTCTTGCCCGTTCAACACGCGGATGGTGGTCATGATAACTCCTGTCGGGAAAATCAGCGCTGTCTTCGATCCAGCACGACAGCGTAGCGGGCAGGTTTTTCGGAAGGATTGTGGAAAACATGTCCCTCGCCGACCGGCATGAAAAGGCAATCGCCGGGCTCGAGCCGGTGAACGTCTCCACCGCTCGTCATTTCCAGCACACCTTCGAAAAGCCAGACATATTGCGTCATTCCCCGGCTTGCCGCATGCGGCGGAAAACCGACCCGCGGGCCAGCGGGAAACTCGACTTCGACGATATCGACATCGGATCCCACACGCGGCGGGGAAATGGCGCGGCGCACATAACCGGTCTCCGGATCTTTCCAGAGCTGCTGGTCGCGTTTTCTCACCAACGGGGAAACAGCCTCTTCGTTTTCGGCGAAGAAACCGGAGAGCGACAGGCCAAGAGCTGCGCAGATACGGGCCAGCAGCGAGGCCGTGGGGCTCGCCTCCCCGCGCTCGATGCGGGAGATCATGGCGCGGCTGACGCCGGATTCGGACGCGAGGCGGTCCAGCGTCAAGCCGCTTTCAGCCCGTAATGCTTTGATCCGCTCGCCAATAGAGCGTTCGAGGATATGATCTTCGTTTTCCATCATATGAGAATTGCACTCTCATATGATGGAGTCAATATCCACGATAATGGAAATTATCATCTTCTTTGCCGCTGGTCGCTTTGCGGCTAAAGGGCGTCTCAGGCGCCGACCTGCGCAATCCAGTCGTGCAGATTATAGTAGTTCGTTACTCGGCTAACTTTTCCGTCCTTCAGGTCGAAAAAGGCACCGGCCGGCAGTACGTATTTCTGGCCATTCGCCTCGGGCAATCCCTCATCGGTGTTGAGATATTCGCCATTGACGATGAATTCCGCGGAAGCACGCTTGCCGTCGTCGCTCGCCATGATCACCATATCGGTGAGGTTTTCCTTATAGCAGCGGTTCATGTGGTCCATGAAAGAGGCGAAGGCGGCCTTGCCGGTCTGGCGCTCGCCCTGATTGATGTCGTGCACCACCTCATCGTGAAGAAGCGCCAGAAAGGCATCCATGTCCTGACGGTTGAAGGCTTCGTAATAGGCGCGGATGGTCTCGGCAGCGGTCATCGTCTTCTCCGTTCAATGCTTGCGCGGGTTTTCCATGACGGTATAACCAGTGCAACCGAAAGTGAAAATGCCCATGACCGTCGAAATCAAGTCTCTTTCCGGCATTGACGCCACGCCCTATTTCGATGACCTCGCGCGCCTGCGGATCGAGGTGTTTCGCGCCTTTCCCTATCTCTATGACGGCTCGCTGGACTATGAGCGCAAATATCTCGCGACCTATGCCGATACGGACGGCGCCGTCTTCGTGCTGGCGTTGGACGACAGCAAAGTGATCGGCATGTCCACGGGCATGCCGATGGCGGCAGAGACCGACGAGGTCAAGACGCCCTTCGTCAAAGCGGGTTACGATCCGGACCGCATATTTTACTTCGGTGAAAGCGTGCTGCTGCCCGGCTATCGCGGCCACGGCATCGGCGTGCGCTTCTTCGAGGAGCGGGAAGCGCATGCAAAGCGGCACGGTTTCGACAGGTGCACTTTCTGTGCTGTGGAGCGACCCGCAGATCATCCACGACGCCCGGCGGACTACGTGCCGCTGAACGCGTTCTGGGAAAAGCGCGGATACCGACATCACCCTGAACTGCACACCAGCTTCACCTGGCAGGACCTCGACGAGAGCACCGAGAGCCCGAAACCCCTGTCTTTCTGGATGAAGACCATTCTTGCCGGAGACGGAGACAAATGACGCGCCTGGCCGCCAGCCAATATGCCATCGAGTTGATCGAAACATGGGAGGCTTATGCCGCGCATCTCTCCGCCATCGTTCGCGAGGCGAAGGAAAAAGGCGCTGAATTGCTACTGCTTCCTGAATATTCGGCCATGGCGCTAACCGGGCAATTGCCGCCCGACATGCGCTCCGATCTGCACCGTTCCATCGAAGAAATACAGCCGCTGATCCCCTCCTGGGTGGAGCTTTGCGAGGAGCTGGCGCGGCAACATCAAATCCTCTTCCAGCCGGGCAGTGCGCCGGTGAAGGATCCGGACGGCAAGTTCCGCAACCGCGCATGGCTGTTCGGCCCGGATGGGTTGATCGGTTATCAGGACAAGCAGATCATGACCCGCTTCGAGCGGGAGCAATGGAACATTCATGCCGGCGTCGAGGGCCTGAAAGCCTTCGAGACGCCGATAGGCAGGCTGGGCATCCTGATCTGTTACGACAACGAGTTCCCGATGCTGGGCCGCAGGCTGGCGGAGCTCGGCGTCGAACTCGTGCTCGCGCCGAGTTGCACCGATACGCTGGCGGGTGCTTACCGGGTACGCATCGGCGCGCAGGCCAGGGCATTGGAAAACCAATACGCCATCCTCTCCTCCCCCACCGCGGGCGAGGCTCCCTGGTCTCCCGCCGTCGATGAAAATCGCGGCCGCGCCGCCCTTTACGTGCCTTCGGACTACGGCATGCCGGCATCCGGCATCATCGCGGAAAGCGAGCGTGATGCGGTCACGCAAAGCTCGCTGCTCATCGCCGATATCGATCTTGCCGCCGTCGCAAGGCTCCGCACCGAAGGACAGGTTGCCACCCGCCGCGACTGGCCGGAGCAATTTGCGGTCTGAAAAGCCCATTTTAAAGGGCTTTTAACCAAATTCCCGCTTTGCGGTGTGACAAGCCCCTGCTATAGCGCGGGACATGAGCACAAATTCGACCCGCACGCCCCTGGACCATATCCGCAACTTCTCGATCGTTGCCCACATCGATCACGGCAAATCGACGCTGGCCGACCGGTTGATCCAGTCGACAGGCGGCCTTGCCGAACGCGACATGTCGGAACAGGTTCTCGATTCGATGGATATCGAGCGCGAGCGCGGCATCACCATCAAGGCCCAGACCGTGCGCCTGCACTACAAGGCGAATAACGGCGAGACCTATGTGCTGAACCTCATCGACACGCCCGGCCACGTCGACTTTGCCTACGAAGTGTCCCGCTCGCTTTCGGCCTGCGAAGGTTCGCTGCTGGTGGTCGATGCATCGCAGGGCGTGGAAGCCCAGACGCTCGCCAACGTCTATCAGGCCATCGACAACAATCACGAGTTGGTGACGGTGCTCAACAAGATCGACCTGCCGGCGGCCGAACCCGACCGTATCAAGGAACAGATCGAGGAAGTGATCGGCATCGACGCCTCCGACGCCGTGATGATTTCCGCCAAGACCGGTCTTGGCATTCCCGATGTGCTGGAAGCCATCGTCCATCGTCTGCCGCCGCCGAAGAGCGAAGTCGGCGAAAACGGACCGCTGAAGGCGCTGCTGGTCGATAGCTGGTATGACACCTATCTCGGCGTCATGGTTCTGGTGCGCGTCATCGATGGCGTGCTGAGCAAGGGCCAGCAGATTCGCATGATGGGCTCGGGCGCGAAATACGGCATCGAGCGCGTCGGCGTGCTGACCCCGAAGATGGTCAATGTCGACAGCCTCGGCCCCGGCGAGATCGGCTTCATCACCGCCTCGATCAAGGAAGTCGCCGATACCCGTGTTGGCGATACCATCACCGACGACAAGCGCCCGACGGCGCAGGCCCTGCCCGGCTTCAAGCCCGCGCAGCCCGTGGTGTTCTGCGGCCTGTTCCCGGTCGATGCGGCCGACTTCGAAGATTTGCGCGCGGCGGTGGGCAAGCTTCGCCTCAACGACGCTTCCTTCTCCTTCGAAATGGAATCCTCCGCTGCTCTCGGCTTCGGTTTCCGCTGCGGCTTCCTCGGCCTGCTGCATCTCGAAATCATTCAGGAACGCCTTGAGCGCGAGTTCAATCTCGATCTCGTCGCGACAGCGCCTTCCGTTGTTTATGAAATGACGCTGACGGATGGCACGGAGAAGGAACTGCACAACCCGGCCGACATGCCCGACGTTGTGAAGATCAAGGAAATCCGCGAGCCGTGGATCAAGGCGACGATCATGACGCCGGACGAATATCTCGGCGGCATTCTGAAACTTTGTCAGGACCGGCGCGGCCTGCAGACGGAGCTGACCTATGTCGGCAACCGTGCGATGATCACCTATGAGTTGCCGCTCAACGAAGTGGTGTTCGATTTCTACGACCGCCTGAAATCCATCTCCAAGGGTTACGCCTCGTTCGATTACAACATCATCGATTACCGCGAAGGCGATCTCGTCAAGATGTCGATCCTCGTCAATGGCGATCCGGTGGATGCTCTCTCCATGCTGGTGCACCGCTCGGCGGCCGACCGGCGCGGACGCGGCATGTGCGAAAAGCTGAAGGAACTCATTCCGCCGCACATGTTCCAGATCCCGATTCAGGCGGCCATCGGCGGCAAGGTCATCGCCCGTGAAACCGTGCGCGCCCTGCGCAAGGACGTGACGGCGAAGTGCTACGGCGGCGACGCGACGCGCAAACGCAAGCTTCTGGACAAGCAGAAGGAAGGCAAGAAGCGTATGCGCCAGTTCGGCAAGGTGGAAATTCCGCAGGAAGCCTTCATCGCTGCGCTGAAGATGAACGACGAATAAGCGGCAAGATCATATTGCCATCGCTATCGAAGGGAGGCCCCTAGCCTCCCTTTTGCGTTTAAGGTTCTGTCACGCGTGCAGCTTTGCGCCCTTGGTGATCTTGTCGACGATCTTCCTGTCGGCCCTCAGCGCCATGCCGACCACCTTGGCATTCTCCGGTGAAAACTCCGAAAATACCTGGCGATTGGCGACATCGTGCCCGGTGGCGAACATTTCCTCGATATAAAGCGATGTCGTGACGTCGCGCTCGAGGGATCGCTGGTGGATTTTGCGCAACGCCTCCTGATCCGTGGCCATGACGACAATCGGCTGGATGGACAGGGGATTATAGACGTTGCCCGCCCCGTCGCGGTATGGTTCTCCAATGATCTCCTTGGTCTGGGCGACGATCCCGGACATGAGAAATGCGGTAACGTTCAGTTTTTGCCACACGGCAAGGTCATCACGAAGGATGACGGCGATCTTGGTATCAAACATGCGAACTCAATCTGGCTGTGGTTACGAAAGAGAAGCGATCCTAGCGCCTCGGGGCGCCGGCGATCTTGAACGTTCGTGCAAATTCGAAGGGATCGTGCAGGCGCCCTCCAGTGAAGGCATAGAACGCATCGAAGCGCGCTTTCATGGCAACGCTTATGCGCCGCACCGCCATGATACTTATGCGCTGGGTGTCACGCTTTCCGGCGTCCAGACCTTTTCCTATCGGGGGAAATCGCATTTCAGCACGCCCGGGAAAGTAATCGTGCTGCATCCGGACGAAGTTCACGATGGCGGCGCAGGCACCGATGAAGGCCTGCGCTACCGTGTGCTTTATCTTGCGCCCGAAAAAACGACTGAGGCGGGATATAATGCGCTGCCCTTCGCCCAGAATCCCGTCATAGAAGATGAGGAATTCCGGCAATGCCTCATCGAGGCGCTTGGCAATCTGGAAGGCGAGCCGGACAATCTGCTTCTCACCGACTGGCAGTCGAGACTGGCGGATTTGCTCTGGAAACATTCAAACGGAAGCGCCAGAACCATCAAACGGATCGACCGTATCGCCGTTTTACGGTGCCGGGACTATCTGCTGGAGAATAGCGCCGACACGGTCGGCTCTGAAGAGCTGGAACGGATAAGCGGGCTCGACCGCTTCACGCTCTTTCGGCACTTTCGCTTCCTGTTCGGCACCAGCCCGCACCGTTATCTCATTATGCGCCGACTGCAAAAATGCAAGGACATGATGCGTGCGGGTGCGGGCCTTGCGGAAACGGCATTTGCCTGCGGTTTTGCGGATCAGGCGCATTTTACCCGACATTTCAAAAATGCCTTCGGCATGCCGCCGGGACGCTGGCTCAACCTTGTTTCGCATTGATCATTCCGGAAACAGGATCGACCGGTGAGCCGCAGCACCCGCCATGGCGCCGTCTCCCACCGAAAGGGCGACCGAGCCGGCAGGCCTTGCCACATCACCGCATGCGAAGATGCCGCGGGCGGTGGTCTGTTTCATGGGATCTGTCACGATGGTCGATCCCATCGGCCCCTCCTCCACGGCGCAGCCAAGTTTTTCCAGCCAGTTCGAGGCGATACGCAATTTCGGCTGGGTGAAAAGGCCAGCCAATGCGATGCTGCGTTCATCCGCCAGAACGACATCCGCATGCCCCGTAATTTCCCGGATGCGGGTTGTTTCCACGCGCACGCCCCGGTCCGACAACAATGCTTGCTGATCCCCATCCGGTTCGAATACGCCATTGGTGAAAAAGGTCGTGTCGCCCCAGTCGGGCAGCATCAATGCGTGGTGAATGGCCAAAGGTGAAGCGGCGATGACGCCGATCTTTTCCTGATTGAGCTCGTAACCATGGCAATAGGGGCAATGGAAGACCGAAGAGCCCCAACGCTCTTTCAGCCCGGCAATAACAGGCAATTCATCGGCGACCCCCATGGCGAGGATCAGCCGGTCCGCTGTCTCACGGCGTTTGCCATCGATCTCGATTACAAAATCGCCGAAGGCGCCTTCGGCATCGGTCACCCTGCCCTCAGCCCAATCTATGGTCGGATAACGTTCGATCTGGCGGCGCGCCTCGGCGATAATTTCACCCGGCGCCTTGCCATCCTGGCCGAGAAAACCGTGGGAATGGCTGGCGAAACGGTTTCTCCGTTCACCGGCGTCCACCACCAGAATGTTTTTTCTGGCGCGTCCAAGCTGCAGGGCGGCCGAGAGGCCGGCGTAGCTGCCGCCGATAATGATGACGTCGAATTTCATGATGCACCCATCGTTTCAGGAAAGAGGCGGAAGTGCCCGTTCATTTCACGATACTTATATTGTTACATGATTTTCGGAGTCAATAGTCACGCAACTTATATTGTTACATCACCTCGAAAGTGATAGCGTCGGTGTAAACGGACGGGTTTGGACAATGAGACACGACACGCGCCTTTCACGGGTGCTGCATATTTTGATCCATATGGAAAATCATAAGGCTGCGGCGACATCCGAGAGCATCGCGGCGATGCTTCAGACCAATCCGGTGGTGGTGCGCAGGACAATGGCAGGCTTGCGCGAGCATGGGTATGTCTCGTCGGAAAAAGGCCATGGCGGTGGGTGGGTGCTGGCGCGGCCGCTCAGCGAGATCACGCTGCTCGATATTTACCGGGCGCTCGGCGCGCCGGAACTGTTCTCGATCGGGCTGGCGGGCGACAACCCGAACTGCGTCATCGAACAGGCCGTCAATGCAGCCCTTTTCGACGCCATGAAAGAGGCGGAAAACATTCTGCTGTCCCGCTTCGGAAGCATTGCCCTTTCGCAGCTGGCACAGGAGTCCATCAGCCGCTGGTCCAGGGTTTCCAACCACCCTTCCGCGATGGAGCAGCTTTA
This sequence comes from Agrobacterium sp. P15N1-A, assembly GCF_044626815.1. Classification (NCBI taxonomy): domain Bacteria; kingdom Pseudomonadati; phylum Pseudomonadota; class Alphaproteobacteria; order Hyphomicrobiales; family Rhizobiaceae; genus Agrobacterium; species Agrobacterium sp. P15N1-A. Next base: position 1,388,558 of record NZ_JBIUPF010000001.1, read on the forward strand.
AGGGGCGGACAACTGTCCTCCTCTTGCAAAGAAAAACCGCCTGCACGGAGGCAGGCGGTTTTATCATATCAGTAAGCCGGTTACGGCTGGGTCTGCGTGCCGCCCGTATTCGGGCTTGCCGGTGCGGTATTGTTCGCAGGCGGTGTTGCCGGAGCGGTCGGAGCCATGGGCGCCGGTGCCTGATCCGTTGCCGCAGGCGGCGTGGTGGAGGATGTCGTGGCCGGATCGGTGGTCGGGCCGCTCATCTGCGACCAGGCGAAAACGCCCACCAATACGACGACGATGATCGCCAACCACGGCACCCAGGACGACGACGTGCGGGCACGCGGTTCATTACTGATATTCACTTCCGGACGAAGATCGCGGTCCGGACGCGGGTTGTTGGGATCGAATGTCATGGTGTTTCCTCCTCTTCATTCTGCGGAGAAAACGACGTTCACGGGATTTTGTTCCGATTCCTTTCAGAACGCTTACAATCGACGAGGTTCGGGCGTTTGCTGAAGCGCCTCCGCCAGCACCGCCATAACCTGCGGACCTGCCATTTGCGACACATTGAAACGCATGAAACCGGAGGCGTTCTGCGAGGAACTGAACACATTGCCGGGGGCCAGCACCACCTGCCGCGAAAGCGCCCGGCGCGCTACATCGGCGGCATCAACCCCGTCCGGCAGGCGGCACCATAAAAACATGCCCGCCTGCGGTTCGATCCACGGCGCACATCCGACCGACCTCAGACGCGTCGCCACCTCCGGCATCGTTGCCGCAAGACGTTGCCTCAGCGCCTCGACATGCTTGCGGTAACTGCCATCGGTCAAAAGCGAGAGGATCAGCGCCGCCGAAAAATGCGTTCCGCCAAAAGTGGTGGCGATCTTGAGATCGGTCAGGGCCTCCACCCAAGCCATGGGTGCTGCGATGAAACCGCACCGCACGGAGGCCGACAGTGTTTTTGAAAAACTGCCTATCTGGACGACGCGGTTCAGACCATCGAAGGCCGCCAGCCGGGGCGCGGCCTGGGTTTCGAAATCGGCAAAAATATCATCCTCGATGATGGTCAGTCCCACCTGCTCGGCGAGTATCAGCAGGCGATGGGCGGAAACGGCGGAAAGCCTTGCACCTGTCGGATTATGGATTGCGGAATTGGTGATATAAAGCCGGGGCTGATGATCTTTCAGCGCCTGCTCGAAAAGTGCCAGATCCGGTCCGGTCGGCGTATAGGGAACACCGACGATCCTCACCCGATGCGCCCGCAGGAGGGCGTGGAAATTGAAATAACAGGGATCATCGACAATAACCGTATCGCCCGGCTGCAGCAGGAAACGGCACAGAAGATCGATCGCCTGCGTGCCGGAATCGGTGAGCATGATCTGGCTGGCGCCCGCCTGCACCCCGTGTTCGGCCAGCCGGCGCGACAGAAGCTGGCGCAGCAGCAGCAGCCCCATCGGACTGCCATAATCCGTCAGCAGAGCGGCGTCGGCGCGGGCAAGGCCGCGCATCGCCCGCCTTAACGCCTCCTGCGGCATCCACGATGCGGGAAGCCAGCCGCAGCCGGGTTTGGCGAGAACGGAACCTTCATCCAGCGCCTGCCGCGAGACCCATAAAGGATCCACCGCCCTATCGAGTTGCGGCTCGATATCGGCGAGCGACAGGGGCGCAAGCGGGCCCGAAACGAAAAACCCGGAGCCGGGCCGCGAGCTTATAGTGCCATCCGCCACGAGCCGGTCATAGGCTTCGACGACGGTGGAGGTGGAAACCTGCATGGTCTTCGCTAGCGCCCTGACCGACGGCAGGCGCGCGCCTGGCACGAGGCTGCGCGAGGCGATGCGTTGCCGCACACTTGCCATCACCTTTTCTATGCGCGTGCCCGCAGCGACCTGTCCGTCCACATTTTCCTCCAACTGTACCGCTTATGACACCATAACAGTTTGTTGAAATTGTATATGATTGTCGCTGTTCCTGCCAGCCATTCGGGATCAAGAAAGGCAAAACGCAGGAGTTGACAATGGACAAGACGACGAGCGGTTGGCTGAGCGGCCTGACAGGTGTGGTGATATTCAGCGGTTCGCTGCCCGCGACACGCATTGCGGTAACGGGTTTCGATCCGGTGTTCCTGACCGTCGCCCGTGCCAGCATTGCCGGCCTGCTGGCGCTGGCGCTGCTGTTTCTGTTCAGGCAAAGGCGCCCGGCGCGCGATGACCTGACATCGCTTTTCATTGTCTCGCTCGGTGTCGTGGTGGGTTTCCCGCTATTGACCGCGCTCGCCCTGCGGCATGTCACCTCGGCGCATTCCATCGTTTTCGTGGGGCTCTTGCCGCTTGCAACAGCAATCTTCGCCGTGCTGCGCGGCGGAGAACGCCCACGCCCGGTGTTCTGGTTCTTTTCCTGTCTGGGCAGTGCGCTTGTGGCAGGGTTTTCCCTGTCGAATTCGTTTGCCGCCGGGATCGAGGCCTCGCTTGCCGGCGATCTTCTGATGCTCGGCGCAATCATCGTCTGCGGGCTCGGCTATGCGGAGGGTGCTGCCCTTTCCCGCAAGCTGGGCGGCTGGCAGGTCATTTCCTGGGCGCTGGTTCTTTCCCTGCCGGTCATGCTGCCGCTTGCTTTCTTCACCGGGCCGGAAACGCTTGCCGGCATCGATCCGCAGGCCTGGGCCGGCCTTGCTTATGTTTCCCTGTTCAGCATGCTGATCGGCTTCATATTCTGGTATCGCGGACTGGCGCTCGGCGGCATCGCCGCCGTGGGCCAGCTGCAACTGCTTCAGCCCTTCTTCGGGCTGGCACTTGCCGCGACCCTGCTGCATGAGGAGGTGAGCCCGGCCATGATCGCCGTTACGCTTATCGTGGTGCTTTGTGTCGCAGGCGCGCGAAAATTCGCGCGCTGACGGCTGCCATCGTCAGCTCGAACGGCGGTCCACCCAGCGATGCCATGCATCCTCACTGCCGTTGAAGACATTGAGATCGATGCGGCCATCGACGCCGTGTGACAGGCCGGAACCGGAATATTGCCAGAACAGCCACTTGCGGCCGGGATAAACCACCGACGGATGCTGGGCGACCGCACGCAGCCAGAAGGGATAATCCTGGAATTCGCCCTGGAGGTTGTCCTTGTAAAAATCGGGCGCCGTATAAATGATCGGCCGCTGGCCATAATGGCGTTCGAGCTTGTCCATGAAGACGCGCATCTTTTCCAGAACGCGTTCACGGGAATGGCGCATCTTGCAGCTCGATTCGCCGTTATATTCCACGTCGATCACCGGCGGCAGCGCGTCAGGATCGCGCGGTACATTGCGAATGAACCAGTCCGCCTGTTCGCTGGCGTTGCGGCACCAGTAGAAGAAGTGGTAAGCGCCGCGGCGAATGCCCGCTTCCTTGGCGCGCTGCCAGTTGGTGCGGAACATCGGATCGAGATGATCGCCGCCATCCGTCGCCTTGATGAAGGCGAAATTGGCGCCGCGCGTGCGCAGCTGCGGCCAGTTTATATTGGCCTGCCAGCGGGATACATCGACGCCATGGACCTGGAAATGACGGGGCTGGACCCTGCCGAAATTGATCGGCTTGGCATCGCTGAAGCTGGAGCGGAAAATGCGCGAGCGGATCTGCGCACCGGCGCTCGCCGCCGGGGCCGCAGCCATCGCCAATTGTACCGGACGCTCCATCTGGTTGATCGTCGGGCGCTCCGCCGGCCGCACCATTCCCGCCGCCTGTGACGGAACCGGCAAACGGATTTCAGGTGCATTCTGCGTTAGCGACGCCCTAGGGGTGACGGCGGAAAAGGCCTTGGGTTCATCGGGCACCGGCCCGCCCCATGCCAGAACTTCCTGCCGTGGCTGGGCCGCGATGGCCTGGGTGCCGACGCCTGCCTGCGGCACCGGTGCGGATGGCGTGACCGAACTCGTCGTTTCCTTCGAGGGCAAGCCGGCCATCAGGCTTTCCGGCCCGGAACTGGACGTGCAGCCTCCAAGCAGGAAGCAACCGAAGAAAAGTGCTGGCACAGCCGATGAACGCATGAGAACCCGTACGCAAAACAAATCGGGGGCACTCTGATGCCGCCCGGAGACCTCGAAATACAAATGCTAACGGAAGATTATCAAAAAAGACTGAATCTTATCTTTACGTCGGCACCTGCCGATGCGCCCGTCATTTCTGGCAGGCGAAACGGTTCGAGTTCACACGCAGCGGCGCGGCTCAGGCCGTCATGGCGGTCAGATCGACAGTATCGGCGCCGGGGGCATTTCTCTTGATCGATTCGATCGCATGGATGGCCGACGCCTTCTGCTGGTATCCTTCCGACGAGAACATTGTTTCCCCGTTTGATGCCTTGAAGCGGAAACGGTATTCGCCAGCCTTGTCCTGATAGATTTCGAATTTGTACATGATCTTTGCGCCTCCTTTCGCGCGGTCGTCTTTCAGCCGCAACTCTGTTCGGCCTCGATCACTTTCGCAACGGAAAATCGCCGATCTGGATGAGCCGTACCCAGGCTCGAGCGATTTCCAGCCCGGCTGCATCGGCCATTTCTGCGCGCAAGTCACGATGGTCACGATAATTCTCCAGCCAGCCCGGCGACATTCTTTCGACGGAAGCAGGAAACGCCTGACACCAGCCATCAACCACGGCGGTCGAGGCCTCGAAATGGAATTGCGTGCCATAGACCGCCCGGCCGATGCGAAAGGCCTGATTTCGTGTCGCGCCATTGGTCGCAAGCCGCGTGGCGTCCGGCGGAAGCGTAAATGTATCGCAATGCCACTGAAAAATCGGGAAGGTCTTTTTCAACCCGGCCAATAACGGATCGGACATGCCCTCTTCCGTCAGGGATATATCCTGCCAGCCGAATTCCGGCGGCCCCGAGAGAATATTCTCTCCGCCATAGGCACGCGCCAGCAACTGGCTGCCGAGGCACACACCCATGACCGCTTTACCAGCATCGCCAAAGGCTTTCATGAGAAGGGCGAGATCGGCAAGATAGGGATGAAGCACATCGTCAAGCGCGTTCTGTTCGCCGCCCAGAACGATGAGCGCATCATGGTCGGCGGCATCGGTGGGGAGAGGCTCACCCGCATAGGCGCGGATGACATGGATTTCCGCCGCCGCTTCTTCCAGCGCTACGCCGAGCTGCCCGTGCGGCGTACCCGCCATGTTTTCTATGATTGCGACGCGCATAAGACCTCGTGGAGACGATAATGGATTCAACCGGCCAAGAGTGCCGATCGAATCCAGCTTCACCACGAGAAAAATCGATTTTCAAGAGCCGCGGCATCGTCAGTGCGACAACGGGCGGATGACCTGACCGGATGCGCCTTAGAATTCACGCGCCAGCTTGGCGTCTGCGGAATGCCGGTTGCCGCCGCGAACGGCGAAGAACAGGAAAATCGCGGCCCACAGAATCGATTTTTCCGCGCCGCCCAGACCTTCCGCCTTTACGATGCCGTGAAAATAAACCGTTACCAAAAGAACGATCATGGCCGCGAAGGATGCCGGCCGTGTAAACAGGCCGATGGCGACCAGAATGCCGCCGAAAAATTCCGTGGCGGCAAGCAGCGGCGACCAGAAAACGCCGGGATAAAAGCCGAGGCTCTCCACCATGCCGACTGCGCCGAAAGGATTGACGATCTTGCCGAAACCATGGGTGACGAGGAGAAGCCCGGCCGTGACGCGCAGGATCGTCTCCACCAGATCGTGTGTCGCATTATAAAGCGGTGCGACCGCCGGAACGAAAAGACGCTGACGATTATTCTCGAACTGGGCCATAGGATCTCCACGTTTCAGCCTTCGACAGCTTCTCTGTTCGCAAAGCCGCATGATAAGAACAAGCGTACGCCCGGTAAAAACATGAGTATTATAGTTGACATTATCGTGAACATTATTGCCGCCGGGCGGTGAAGGAGACCTGAGGATGACCGAGACCAAACCCCGCATAACCATCCGCTACTGCACGCAATGCAACTGGCTGCTTCGGGCAGGCTGGATGGCGCAGGAAATCCTGCAGACCTTCGCTTCCGATGTCGGCGAAGTCAGCCTCGTTCCCTCCACCGGCGGTCTGTTCGAGATCACCGTGGACGGCACGACCATATGGGAACGCAAACGCGATGGCGGTTTTCCTGGCCCGAAAGAACTCAAACAGAGAATCCGTGACATCATCGACCCGGAGCGCGACCTCGGTCATGTGGACAGAACGAAGCATGAAGGGCTCGACACCTGACCCGGCGACATGTTTCAACAGCCCCAACCAAGTTTTTTCCCTTTAAAATCAATGATCGTCATAAAAGTTCAAAAAGTCTGTTGACACCGGGCGGCTGCCCTCGTACATCGCTCTCCGTCGCCCAGATGGCGGAATTGGTAGACGCGCCAGCTTCAGGTGCTGGTACTCGCAAGGGTGTGGAGGTTCGAGTCCTCTTCTGGGCACCATTCCATTTTTGATCTTAGCCAGATCAAGAACTTAGCCGAAAAAACAGCAACATATAGCCGACCGGTAAACGCCGGGAAGCGTGTTGCTTTTTCGCCTTTTCCACTTACAGAAAAGCTGCGAACAGGCCCGCTTCCGTTTTTTGCCGGAAGGCCTGTTGTCCTGTCTGGAATACAATTGACCTTGCCTGTTATGGCTGAGCGTCTTTGTCGCCACTATTTTGCGAATGCTGTTCGCAATTCGGCGTACAGGACAGAACGGTCCGCTCCGTCTGGCGGAAAACACGCACCGTATTGCCCTCGTCGATGGAAACGAGAATGCGTTCATCCACGATTGGATTGCCATCGGCATCCAGAAGCACGAGATTGGTCGTGCCGAAACTGCGACCGGTCAAAACAATCGTGGTGGCATCGGCAACCGTGGCATCGGCGACTTTGGAGTTGCCGACGATAACCTTGCTGACGGCGCGGTCGAGACGAAGGACACGGGCGTGATTCATCGAAACACGCAATATGTCATCCTCAGCAAAAACGGGCTGCAGCGAACCCGATAGAAAGACGGACAAGCCGACCACAATTTTCGCCAGTTTTCCGGATGACACGCGTTTGGCCCTTGCTCACTACCCGCACTTTATTGTTCCACAGAATGCGCGGTTTTAGTGAATGAAGCGTTAAATGGCGGAAATCCGCAACGAGGATGGTAACCATTCGTAATGTATTGATATTTTCACGTCTCTCCGCCCCGCGTCAAAACTGAACAGCCGCGCCTCTTTCAAAGGAAACTTTGCCGCAAGAGAGAGATGGCCAGCGTCTGAATATATTTGTTTATCAGCAAATATAAAAATGCAGACAATACTTTTTGCTTTTATTTACCAAGAGAAACTCATCCTGCCGTTTACTTTGAGTTAATCGTTTTTTTTAAGCGCTTGGAAATCGCTCGGCTGTAGTTTGAACCCAACCGAACAACGGAGAACAGTTGTCGGCGTGCTGAACCAACACAGAGTTAGGAGAGACCCTATGACCAAGATTTTCGCTCGTTTCCTCAAGGATGAATCCGGTGCCACGGCAATCGAATATGGTTTGATTGCTGCGCTCATTTCCGTCGCAATTATCGGCGGCGCTTCGGCCGTTGGTACGCGACTCAATGCATTCTTCACTGCACTTTCCCAGCGAATCAATGCCAACGCGCCGGCCGCTACAAACCCAGTCTAAGCGTTTCGCTAGATCCTAAACAGACACGCCGCCTCTAAGGTGGCGTGTCTTTTGCTTAATAGAACTAAGGAGACGGCCGTGGTAGTTGCTGCAATTTTTCTCATATTGCCTTTTTGCCTCGCCTTTGCCGCCCTGAACGATCTTTTCAGTATGACGATACCCAACAGAATAACACTTTTCCTACTGCTATCTTTCATTATCGTTGCTCCTCTTTCCGGCATGGACTGGCAGACTTTTGCGATGAGCCTTGCCGCCGCCGCCGCGGTATTTTTGGCCTGCTTTGCTCTCTTCGCCACCAATGCCATGGGTGGAGGAGATGCCAAACTGCTGACTGCCACGGCAGTGTGGTATGGCTTCAACATTTCCCTCATAGAATTTCTGCTCGCAGTAACCTTCATCGGCGGTTTGTTGACCCTTGGCATCCTATTTTTGCGATCACGCTCACAGGAAGTCATGGCCATCGGTATTCCTATTCCGGATTCATTGATGGTGGCGAAAAAGATTCCATATGGTATTGGCATCGCTATTGCCGGGCTTTTAACGTACGGGGACGCGCCGATCGTTAAGGCGGCGATCTCCAGTCTTTCCTGATACGTTACTGAAGATTTAGAATTAAACCTTCGTTAACCACAAACCCAAGCACAATATTAACCATAATTATACCAATCGCACGCCATCCTGAAGGGAGAACGAATCTGATTCCCTCAAGGATCCAGCATGAAGCCGTCGCGTATTGTCATTCTTTCCGTTGCCCTGGTCGCCGCCGGTCTTGCCGGCCTTGTCGCCATGCAGATTTCCGGCGCAAAGCAGGTCATCGAAAAAGCGGAAACGATCATCCAGAAGGAGCCGACGGTCAATGTTCTCGTTTCCTCGGTCAATCTGCCTGTCGGCAGCCGCTTGAACGATAGCTCAGTACGCTGGACGCCATGGCCGCAGGGTAATGTCGTCGACAGTTTCATAACGGAAGCAAAAAGCCCGAACGCGATCACCGAACTCGCTGGCGCAGTCGTGCGTCTCCCCTTATTCGAGGGCGAACCGATACGATCGGAAAAAGTGGTCGATTCCAGCACCCGCATCATGTCTTCGCTTTTGCCGGCCGGTAAGCGCGCCGTCGCCACCGAGATTTCCGTCTCGACAGGTGCCGGTGGTTTCGTGCTGCCGAATGACCGGGTGGACGTCATCATGGTCCGCAAGGGCGATGCCGGCAATTTCTTGACTGAGAATGTTCTGAACAACGTCCGCGTTCTAGCGATCGACCAGCAGATCAAGGAAGGCGAGGATGGTACCTCCGCTGTCGTGGGGGCGACTGCGACCCTGGAACTGACCCCCGAACAGGCCAAGATCATAACCGTGGCACAGCAAATGGCGGATCGCCTCACCCTTGCCTTGCGCTCCGTCGCCGATGCCCAGGAAAACGATACGCTTTCGGCCGACTACCTTCTCAACGGCGGTTCCGGCCAGCCGGAAATTCAGGTGATCAAGTCCGGCTCGATCGTCAAGGGCAATCAGGGAGCATCCCAATGATCGGGGGGGGCATGTTAAAGCATCTTAAGAAACACCTACGTTCTTCGATCACCGGCGGCCTCGCATTATGCGTGGCTTTTGCAGGTATTCCAGGAAAGCATTTGCCTGAATTTCTTCGTCTCGGCGAAGCAGAGGCGCAAAGCGCCAGCATCGTCCGGATCACCGAGAGCGGCACGGGCACGCGCAAGCGCCTGAAGCTCGGCCTCAACAAGGCGCTGGTCATCGACCTGCCGGAAGACGCCCATGACATTCTTGTTGCGGATCCCAGCCTTGCCGACGCCGTGACCCGCACCTCCAAACGTATCTATCTCTTCGGAAAAACAGTTGGGCAGACCAATATTTTCATTTTCGGCGAGGGCGGTCGCGAAATCGTCAGCCTCGATCTGGAGGTGGAGCGGGATATTGTCGGGCTGGAAGGCAATATTCGCCGCTTCATTCCCGAATCCGACATCAAGGTCGAAATCGTTTCGGATAACATCGTTCTGACCGGAACGGTGCGCACACCGCAGGATTCGGCACGCGCCGTTCAGCTTGCGGAAGCCTTTCTGAAAGGTGGTGAAGCCACCACCCGCAATATATCGCTCACCGGTGGCGACAATGGCGGCGATGCGGCAATTTTCGCCGAAAACCGTCAGGTATCGCAGATCGTCAATATGCTGACGATCGAAGGCGAGGATCAGGTGACGCTGAAGGTCACTGTCGCCGAAGTCAGCCGGCAGGTACTGAAACAGCTCGGCTTCAATGGCTCTATTAGCAGCTCGACCAGCAACAACGGGTTCGAATTCGCAAATCCTTCCAATCTCGGAAATGCAATCAGCGGTGCCTCACGGATCGCCAGCGGCGCGATCGGTTCCGGCTCGCTTAACTTTGCCACCTATCTCAACGCCATGGAACAGGCCGGCGTTGTGCGCACGCTGGCTGAACCGAGCCTGACCGCTATTTCCGGCGAACAGGCCAAGTTCTATGTAGGAGGCGACTTCCGTCTGGCTGCAGAACAGGAAATCTCCGTCGACAACGATACAGGCCAACAGACCATAACGCGTGCAACCGACACAGTTGACTATGGCATAACATTGAATTTCAGGCCTGTCGTGCTTTCGCCGGGGCGGATCAGCCTTAAGATCGAGACCAATGTTTCCGAGCCGACCTATGAGGGCAACGTGGTGACAGGAAATGGGGGCCGTAACATCCCGGGTTCGACTTATATGTCGATCCGCAAGCGCGAGACCTCGACAACCGTTGAACTTCCTTCGGGTGGCTCGATCGTCATCGCCGGCTTGGTCCAGGACAATATCCGCCAAGCCATGTCAGGCCTTCCCGGCATATCGAAAATCCCAATCTTCGGTACGCTTTTCCGCAGCAAGGACTTCCTGCGCAACGAAACGGAACTGGTCATCATCGCAACGCCCTATCTGGTGCGGCCCGTTGCCCGCAATCAGATCGCCCGGCCAGACGATAACTTCAATCCGGAAAACGACGCCGCCATGTATTTCATGAACCGCGTCAACAAGGTCTATGGCCGCAAGGACCAGGTTCAGGCCGCGCCCTATCAGGGGTCAGTGGGGTTCATCTACAAATGACGACACGCACACAAAATCCCCTCTTCACAGCAAGCCCGGTCAGGGCAGGAAACGTCATGAAGGAACCCTATTCCTCCTTTTCCCCCTACCTGTCCGGAAGACGGACCGGCCTCGTCGTCGTTGCCGCGCTTGCCGCCGGCCTGTTGCAGGGCTGCGCGCGGGATCCGATGACCACCAACGCCATTCCCGACGATTATCGCACACGCCACCCGATTACCCTGTCGGAAGCGGAGCATTCGCTGGACATTCCGGTCTCGGCCAGCGACAGCCGGCTGACCACAGCGATGGCGGATAATGTCCGCGGTTTTGCCCAGAATTATGCGTCGATGTCGACCGGAATCATCAATATTCAGACCCCGTCGGGATCGGCCAATTCGGCGGCCGCATCGCGAATGGCGAAACAGATCCGCTCGACGCTTTCCGGTGCGGGTGTAGCGCCCGGCAAGATCATGGAGACGCGTTATGCCGCTTCCCCGAATGGCGACGCCTCCCCCATCCGTCTGAGCTATGTCGCCGTTACCGCCATGACTGGCCAGTGCGGCCAGTGGCCCGAGGATCTCTCGGATAATACCTTCGCCAACAAGAACTGGTACAATTTCGGGTGCGCTTCCCAAAGCAATCTCGCGGCGCAGATCGCCAATCCCATGGATCTGGTTGGTCCGCGCGGCATGAGCCCGATAGATGCGGAACGTCGCGCGGTAGTCATCGACAACTATCGCCAAGGCAAGTCAACGGCGACGGCTAATTGATGCGGATCCAACATTTGTTACGGCAGGAACAACGATGAGCGCTGTAGAATACGATATCAAGCCAAGCGGCGGCTCAGAAACCGAGCCGCCCGTACGCGCTTCGGATATGGACCACCTGCGGCCCCTGCCCCGCATTTCCGTTCACGCTTTCTGCGTCAGCGATAATATGCAAGGCGTCATGGACGCATTGTCCAGCGACCGGCGCATGAGCAAGGTTACCCTGCGGGTGACCAAAGGCGATATCAATGCGGCAGCCACGATGTTTTCCACGTCGCCCACGCCCAATCTCATCGTTCTCGAAACAGCAAGCTCACCCGCCTCGCTGCTGGACGATCTCGCGCCCCTGGCAGAAGTTTGCGATCCTTCCACCCGGGTCATCATCGTCGGCCGGCACAACGATATAACGCTGTATCGCGATCTTATCCGCAACGGCATTTCCGAATATCTCGTCGCCCCGGTCAATATGGCCGATCTCCTGGCTTCGATCGCCGCGATCTTCGTCGATCCGGAAGCGGAGCCGCTGGGCCGCAACATCGCCTTCATTGGTGCCAAGGGCGGCGTAGGCTCGTCAACCATAGCGCATAATTGCGCCTTCGGCATTTCTAGCCTTTTCTCCACGGAAACCATTCTGGCGGATATGGACCTTGCCTATGGAACGGCGAATATCGATTTCGATCAGGACCCTGCCCAGGGCATGGCTGAAGCGGTCTTTTCGCCGGAGCGGCTGGACGAGGTATTTCTCGACCGTCTTTTGACGAAATGTTCCGATCATCTGTCGCTTTTGGCAGCGCCGTCTCTTCTCGACAGAACCTATGATCTCGATCGTCAGGCCTTTCTGCCGATCCTCGAGGTTTTGCAGCGCAGTGCCCCGGTTGCGGTTCTCGATCTTCCCCACCAATGGTGCGACTGGACACGGGCAGTCCTTGCGGAAGCCGACGAGGTGATCATAACGGCCGTTCCCGATCTGGCAAATCTGCGCAATACGAAGAATCTCTTCGACGCACTGATCAAGCTGAGACCCAACGACAAGTTGCCGCATCTCGTTCTCAATCAGGTCGGCATGCCCAAACGTCCGGAAATCGCGCCGGCGGATTTCCTTGAGCCGCTGGAAATCGAGCCGATCGCGATCATTCCGTTCGACGCACAATTGTTCGGAAATGCCGCCAATAGCGGACGCATGATCAGCGAGATGGATGAAAAATCCCAGACGGCGGAAACTTTCTCGCAAATCGCGCATACCATCACAGGTCGCTCCGTGCTGCGCAAAAGCAGGCGCGGCGGTCTGGAAAAACTGAAAAATATTCTCAAGCGCAAGTAGGTCTTTTGCCTGCGTCCTTAGACGGAAACGCCGATGTTCGGAAAACGCGGGCCCGAAGGCCCAGCCAGAAGCACGAAGCCGGATCTTGTTGCACCTGCGCCCATGCAGGTGACGACAGCGCCTGAGCCTCGTTCTGCTGCAATTGACACTCTTGAACCCGGCCAATCACCGGCAATGCGTCAGGCAACAGCAAGCGCACCGCCCGCGCAGAGAAAACGCGCACGCACGGAAGATTACTACAATACCAAGAGCCAGGTATTTTCCGCACTTATCGATACGATCGACCTTTCGCAGCTCGCCAAGCTCGACGCGGAAAGCGCGCGCGAGGAAATTCGCGATATCGTCAATGACATTATCACGATCAAGAATTTCGCCATGTCGATTGCCGAGCAGGAAGAGCTGCTCGAAGATATCTGCAACGACGTTCTTGGTTACGGGCCGCTGGAGCCTCTCCTCGCGCGCGACGACATTGCCGATATCATGGTCAACGGTTCCGGCCAGACCTTTATCGAAGTCGGCGGTAAAACCATCGAATCCGATATCCGCTTTCGTGACAATGCGCAGTTGCTTTCCATCTGCCAGCGCATCGTCAGCCAGGTCGGCCGACGCGTGGATGAGTCGAGCCCGATATGCGACGCACGCCTGCCGGATGGATCGCGCGTCAACGTCATCGCTCCGCCGCTTGCCATCGACGGCCCGGCGCTGACGATCCGAAAATTCAAGAAGGACAAGCTGACACTCGATCAGCTCGTGCGCTTCGGGGCGATCACGCCCGAAGGCGCGACATTGCTCAAGATTATCGGTCGCGTCCGCTGCAATGTCGTCATATCGGGCGGCACCGGCTCGGGCAAGACGACGCTTCTTAACTGCCTGACGAACTTCATCGACAGGGATGAACGTGTCATCACCTGCGAAGACACCGCCGAACTGCAGCTGCAGCAACCGCATGTGGTGAGGCTCGAAACGCGTCCGCCCAATATCGAAGGGGAAGGCGAGATCACCATGCGCGATCTCGTCAAGAACTGCCTTCGCATGCGGCCCGAACGCATCATCGTCGGCGAAGTGCGCGGACCGGAAGTTTTCGACCTTCTCCAGGCCATGAACACCGGTCACGACGGTTCGATGGGAACGCTGCACGCCAATACGCCACGCGAATGCCTCAGCCGTATCGAATCGATGATCGCCATGGGTGGTTTCAGCCTGCCGGCCAAGACCGTGCGTGAGATCATTTCGGGATCGATCGATGTCGTCATTCAGGCAGCACGTCTGCGTGACGGCTCGCGCCGGATAACGCAGATTACGGAGGTGATCGGCATGGAAGGCGATGTCATCGTCACCCAGGATCTGATGCGATACGAAATCGAAGGCGAAGATGCGAACGGCAAGCTGATCGGCAGACACGTATCGACCGGCATCAGCAAGCCCAATTTCTGGGATCGTGCACGCTATTACGGCGAAGAGAAACGCCTGGCGGCCGCGCTCGATGAAATGGAAAAGACATCCTAAGGGAAAGCGACGCCATGGACCCGACAATAGTGTTACTGGCCGTACTTGTCGCCATCTCGGCGGGAGCGCTCGCCTACGCCTTTCTTTTCCAGCAGATAGAGGTCGAAAAAAAAACCACCAACCGCTTCAAGCGGGTACAGGCCGCAGAGACTGATCATACAAACATCAAAGCTGCACGAGACCGCGTCCAGGAACTCAGCAAGCGCCGCAAATCCATGCAGGACAACCTGCGGGAAATGGAAAAGAAACAGAATGAAAAGGCAAAAAAAGCGAAGAATATCGGCCTGCGCGACAAACTGGTTCAGGCGGGGCTGGTGCTTTCCGCTCGGCAGTTCCATCTGCTAAGCCTCGGCGCGGCTGTTTTTTCCGCCCTCATGGCCCTTCTATACGGCCTGTCGTCGCTTCTTGCTCTGCTCATAGGAGTTGTCGTGGCGCTGGGCGTACCGCGGTGGGCGCTGGCGTTTGTTCTCAAGCGCAGACAGAAAAAATTTCTTGAAGAGTTTCCGAATGCATTGGACGTCATGTGCCGGTCGATCAAATCAGGATTGCCGCTGAACGACGCCGTGCGGCTAATCGCGTCGGACGGTCAGGAACCGGTGAAAACGGAGTTTCAGCGCGTCGTCGATGCCCAACAGGTTGGCATTGGAATTCCGCAGGGGATCGAACGCATGATGCTGACCATGCCGCTTTTTGAGGTAAGCTTCTTCAGCACCGTCATCAATATTCAAGCGCAGGCCGGCGGCAACCTCTCGGAAGCGTTGTCCAATCTTTCAAAGGTTTTGCGTGACCGCAAGAAGATGCGCGCCAAGGTGAGCGCTCTTTCGATGGAAGCGAAGGCCTCCGCAGTCATCATCGGCTCGCTGCCTTTCGTCGTCATGCTGCTGGTGCATTTCACATCGCCTGACTATCTGTCGGTACTTTTCACCGACTTGCGCGGCCACATTATTCTCGGAGCATCCGCGATCTGGATGCTGATCGGAATATTCATCATGCGCCAAATGATCAATTTCGATATCTGAGGTCGCGGTATGACAGGAAATCTTCTTTCTCGCCTGACTGACCCACAAACGATCATCGCCGTTCTTGTAACGCTCGCGGTTTTCGCGACCTTCTATACCCTTATCATGCCGGTTTTTGAGCGGAAAGATTTCGCCAAGCGCATGAAAGCGGTGTCATCGGAACGCGACCTCATCCGTAGTCGCGAGCGCGATCGTATGGCGGCTGTTGCGAGAGACGGCAAAACCTCGCTGCGAGGTAACAACAACAAATCCGCCCGCCGCATCGTTGAGAAATTCAATCTGCAAGAAGCATTGGCCGACAAGAACACAATGAACAAGCTGCGGGCGGCCGGGCTTCGTTCACAAAACGCCTTCAACACGTTCCTTGCCGCACGGTTCGTCTTACCTTTTATTTTTCTGGCCATCGCCTTCACTTGGATCTTCGTTCTCGGAAACCTCGCCGACAAAGCGTTTATCATCCGGCTAATGGCTGTGCTTCTTTTCGGTTATATCGGTTTTTACGCTCCCAATATTTACGTATCGAATCGCATGAACAAGCGGCAGGCATCAATCAAGCGGGCCTGGCCCGACGCGCTCGACCTCATGCTGATCTGCATCGAATCCGGCGTCTCCATGGAAGCTGCCATGCGTCGCGTGGCGGAAGAAGTGGGCGAGCAGTCACCCGAACTGGCGGAAGAAATGATGTTGACGACAGCGGAACTATCCTTTCTTCAGGACAGGCGTGTCGCTCTTGAGAATTTCGGCACGCGTACCCAGCTCGAAACCGTCAAAAGCGTGGTACAGGCGCTTATTCAGGCGGAGCGATACGGCACACCGCTCGCCCAGGCGCTTCGTGTTCTCGCACAGGAAGGCCGCGACGAGCGCATGAATGACGCCGAAAAAAAGGCTGCCGCGCTGCCGCCGAAACTGACTGTGCCGATGATCGTATTTTTCCTGCCGGTACTGATCGCAGTCATTCTCGGACCGGCTATCATCCGCGTTCTGGATACATTCTGACAGAGAAAATGTTGCAGGGCGATTGCCTCTCAGCCAGCCGGATGCTCGAACATATCAACCAGCCCGCTTGCCGTCCTTCTTCGCCAGTTGCTGCCAGGAATTCTGTTGCGAAAGCATTGCACGCAGATAGGTGAGGTTAGCCTGCGCCTGCTGCGCAGAGAGTTCCTGAACCGCGATGCGCTCGGCTTCGGCGAAGCGGCCCTGTAGACCGACCACGAGCGCGAGGTTCTGGCGAACGCGGCTATCGGCTCCCGGCTGGGCGATGGCGGATTGCAGATATGTTTCGGCGGCGCGCGGATCGCTCGACAGGACATAGGACATGCCGAGGTTGGACAACACGCTCGGGTCGTTCGGCTTCAGGTCAAGCGCCTGCCTGTAGCGGGAACGCGCTTCGTTCGAGCGTCCAAGCTGATCGAGCACGGCGCCCTCGGCAGAATAAAGCCGCCAGTCGGGTCGATCCGGCGTCTGTGCCCGCTGGATGGTCGAAAGCGCCTGCTCCAGCTGGCCGGCGGCGGCCTGCGATTTGCCATAGGCGGCAAGGACATCGCGGTCGGCCGGATTGGCGATGGCGATCTGTTGCATGACGGCGAGAGCCTGTGTGTTCTTGCCGGTCATCATCAGCACGCTGGCATAATTCATGCCGACGGATTTATCCTTGGGGCTGCGTTCATAGGCTTTGCCGGCGCTCTCTTCCGCCTGCCGAAGCTGCTCCATGTTCATGTGATCATAGGAGCGTGTGGCGGCAGGAATGGAGCCGGTGGACATGCGATCGGGCTTGTTGGTGCTCGCGCATCCCGAAACCGCAAGAACCAATGCGGCAAGACATGCTCCCCGCAGCAACCGTGTCCGGCCTGTCTCGCCCAAAGAAAATGCAGTCATGGCAGCGCCCCCGCCCAAGAATGATCAATCTTGCGCCCGACACACGACAGACTCACATGACGCAACTTTCGCTTAAGCAATAATCTGTTAACCCTAACAGAGCGTTAATCGCACCGATTCTCGACATTTACGGAAGCATACAATGGCGCCCTATCAGTTCATCGAACGCCCAACCCCTTTCAGCTCCAAGGCCGGCAGCACATTGCCGGTTTTCGCCGTCACGCCGGCCCATATCGAACAGGGCGCCATCGACCCTGTCGCTCTGGACTGGGCGAAGAAGGCGGGGTTCAAGGCCGAGGCAGGCGCCATCCTCCTCGTTCCTTCCGCCGATGGTTCGCTGGGCGGCGTGCTTCTAGGCCTCGGCGGCAATCCCTCGGAAATCCCCTTCATCACCGGGAAACTCGCCCGTGAGCTGCCGGAAGGCGAATGGCACATCGAGACCGCACCCCTGACGGCCAATCGCCTCGCTCTCGGTTTCGGTCTCGGCAGCTATCGCTTCGACAAATACAAGACCACCAAGACGAACGGGGCAAAGCTCCTTATTCCACAGGATGCGGAAGACGGCGAGATCAAGCGCGTTCTGGCCGGCGTTTTCCTTGCGCGCGACCTCATCAATGTCCCGGCCAACGATATGGGACCGGATGAGCTTGAGATTGCCTTCCGCGCGCTCGCCGCCCATTACAAGGCAAAGGTGAAGGTCACCACTGGTGACGAACTGCTCAAGGAAAACTTCCCCCTGATCCATGCTGTCGGCCGGGCCAGCGAAAGCGCACCGCGGCTTCTGGAGATGAACTGGGGCAAGAAGGGCAATCCGCGCCTCACCCTTGTCGGCAAGGGCGTCTGCTTCGATACAGGCGGCCTCGATATCAAACCCGCCGCTTCCATGGCGCTGATGAAGAAGGATATGGGAGGCGCGGCCAATGTGCTCGGCCTTGCGCTGATGATCATGGATGCGAAGCTGCCGGTCGATCTTCGCGTTCTCGTGCCCGCGGTCGAAAACTCCATCTCCTCCAATGCCTTCCGCCCCGGCGATATCTACCGCAGCCGCAAGGGGCTGACGGTGCAGATCGACAATACCGACGCTGAAGGCCGTCTTGTTCTGGCGGATGCGCTGGCCTATGCGGACGAAGATGCGCCGGACCTGATGATCGACATGGCGACGCTGACGGGTGCCGCACGCGTCGCGCTCGGCCCGGATCTGCCGCCCTTCTACACCGATGATGAGGATCTGGCGCATGATATCGCGGAAGCCAGCATCGATACGGACGATCCGCTGTGGCGCATGCCGCTCTATATGGGCTACGACAAGGATATCCGCTCACGCGCAGCCGATATCACCAACGCGCCTTCGGGCGGCATGGGCGGATCGATCACCGCCGCCCTGTTCCTGAAGCGTTTCGTCACCAATACCAGGCGCTGGGCGCATTTCGATATTTACGGCTGGTCTCTGAGCGAGAGACATCACTCATCGATCGGCGGAGAAGCGCAGGGTATCCGCGCACTCTTCCACTACATCGCACATCAATTCGCGAAGTAATCTGCTGAATCGGTGCAGGCTTCCACGGGCGCTTCCTCAACCGGAGCGCCCGTTCTCAATTTAGAGCATTTCCGGACGGAAAACCGGGGTCCAATTTTCCTGGAAACGCTTTAAACCAGAACCTTCTGTTCCTTGTGGTCCTCTTCGCCGAAGAACTTCAGGTAACGCTCCACTTCGGCCGGATCGCCGGTTGCCTTTTGCGGATTGTCCGAGAGTTTCACCGCCGGCCGGCCATTGGCGTCGCTCACCTTGCAGACGATGGAAATCGGCTTGAGGCTGGCGATGGTTTTTGGCGCGCAACCGGCAAAATCATTGGTGAGGTTGGTACCCCAGCCGAAGCTCATGCGGACGCGGCCTTCGAAATGCCTGTAGGTGTCGATAATGGCGTCGACATCGAGACCGTCGGAGAAGATCAACATCTTCTTGCGCGGATCGCGGCCCATCTTCTGCCACCACTCGATGATTTTTTCGCCGCCTTCGATCGGCGGCGCACTGTCGGGACGGAAACCCGTCCAGTCTGCCACCCATTCCGGCGCGTTGCGCAGGAAAGCCGCCGTGCCGAAGGCGTCCGGCAGCACGATCAGCAGGTTGCCGCCATAAAGCCGGTTCCAGTCCTTCAGAACCTGATAGGGTGCTGCAGCCAGTTCCTCATCCGTCTGCGCCAGCGCCGCGACCACCATGGGCAATTCATGCGCGTTCGTGCCCACGGCTTCGAGATCGGAATCCATGGCGAGCAGGACGTTACTCGTACCGGTAAAGGCAGGCCCGATGCCTTCCTTCAGCGCTTCGACGCACCAGCGTTGCCAAAGGAAGCTGTGGCGGCGGCGGGTGCCGAAATCGGAAATGCGCAGGCCCGGCAGTTCCCGCAGCCGCTCGACCTTCTCCCACATCTTGGCCTTTGCGCGGGCATAAAGCACATCGAGCGTGAAATAACCGAGCGAGCGCATGGCGCTGCGCGAGCGCAACTCGTTGATGATGGCGAGCGCCGGGATTTCCCAGAGCGTCGTGTCCATCCAGCGGCCATGAAAATTCAGCTCATATTGCCCGTCGCGCTTGAAAAGCTCATATTCCGGCAATTGATAGCTTGAAAGCCAGGAGAGGAATTCCGGCTCGAAAATCTGCGAGCGGCCGTAAAACGTGTTACCCGCAAGCCAGATGTTTTCCTTCTTGGAAAGACGCAGCGTGCGTGCATGATCGAGCTGTTCGCGCAGCTCCATCTCGTCGATCTCTTCCGCCAGCCGCACCGTCTTCGTGCGGTTGATCAGCGAAAACGTCGCATCGACTTCCGGATAGAGTTTCCAGATCATCTGCAACATCAAGAGCTTGTAGAAATCCGTATCGATCAAGCTGCGGACGATAGGGTCGAGTTTCCAGGTATGATTATGGACACGGGTGGCTATATCGGTCTTCGTCATACTCGCATTCCCCAATATCGGCTAAGGTCAGAATAGCCGATGTCACTCCGCACCCAGGCAGGTATCAACCTGTCATGCGGAAGATTTATCTGAAAAAGCGACAACAAGTCCAGAGCACCGGCCGAGCAAATGCCTGCCGCCACCGCCCGCGCATCGATTTTCCGAAAAGCGCGATGGGGTTTTCGATCCGGTCCGGGAGCGATGCTGCTTCAGAAGGTCGGGTCTACGGGGTTTATGCCGGGATACCAGTCCTTGGAAACCGGATTTCTGCCGCCGAAGCTGGAAATTCCGTTTTCATCGGTGCAACGGTAACCCTGAACGGGAAGTCCACGGCTGCCGAAGACATTCCGGTAGGGGCCGCGCGAATATCCGGTCGAGCCAAGTGCGCTATGGCAGTTGTAACGGACCTTTGGCTGCAGCGTGCGCGGATCCTTGACGCCGGGCAGGTTTGCATAGGCATCCGGCGCGGGAGCAAAACCGTTCTGGAAAACAGTCTGCGCCTGCGCCGACGCGCTCAGCAAAACCGCCGTGAGGATCGCTGCCAATCGTGTCGCCGTTCTTGTCTTCATCGATGCCGGTTCCGTACCATCATCCAACCGATGTAGGCTGTCGGCGGCTCTGGCACAAAGGGCCGGGCAGGCACAATTTCGTGAAAGCCGCCTTTTCAGCCTTCCAGGCGGCGGAAAGCCGTCGGCTTTTCGTAAAGCCAGCCGATGCGCTCGATGGCCGCATCGAGATTTTCGCGTGCGACATTCATCGTATGGCCATTGGCATGCAGCAGAGTTTCCTCGTTTTCCATGAGGCCGACATGGCCCTTCCAGAAGACGAGATCGCCGCGGCGCAATTCATCCCGCTCTATTTCCACACCGAGCGACTTCACCTGCATGTCGGTATCGCGCAGAACCCGCCGGCCCGTCATGGCCATGGAAAGCTGCACGAGGCCGGAACAATCGATACCGAAGCCGGAACGGCCGCCCCAGAGATAGGGGGTCTCGATAAAGCGCAGCGCCACCGCCACATAATCCTCTTCAAGCGCCGCATCGACGGCGCGGCAATGGGCGGCGATGATGCCTTCGCCCTTTTCGGTCAGCAGGTAACGGGTGCCGCGTGTCTCCGCCTCGCCGACGATGCGGATGAGACTGCCCATGGACAGCGCTGCGACGGGCGGTTTGCGCAATTCAGCAGCTGGATAGAGAAAAGTGCGCGGTGCAACCACTCGATGGGTGGCGACGGCGACATCGCAAATCGCCGTTTCCGGCACATAGCCGGCATAACCATCCGCATCCGCCTGCACCCAGGCCCAGCCGTTCGCGTGCTCGAAAACACTGACGGTTTCGCCAGACAGCAGCTCGGTATCGATGCCGGCGGCAAGGTCCGGCGTCGGCCGCAGGCCAACAACCGGCACCGCGATCTGCGCGGGCGAGCCGCTGACAAAACGTTCGGCCTGCACCACGCCCTGCAGCTTTTCATCGGCGAGATCGGAGCGGAAGACATTCAGGCGGCGGTCGAGCATCATGGGTTTCACATCCAGAGGTTAGATCTTGCGCGCCTGATCAATAATCAGATCGCCGAATTTTTCCAGATAAAGCGCACCGGCCACGGTGCGTTTTATCACGACATTGCGCTTGTCCCGCTCATCCCGAACCCGATCGACCAGTCCGAGAGCACCCAGACTGTCGAGGGCGCGGGTAATAACGGGTTTGGTCACACCCAGCATGGCGGCGAGGCCCCGCACGGTGTGCGGCGGCGGCACGAGATAAATCTGCAGCAGGATGGCGGTTTGACGCAAGGTCAAATCCGGCTGATCGTCAATGACCTGCACCGTGGATACACGATGCCAGAGACCCAGGGCCTCCGTGGGCGACAATTGTGCAGGCAAACCGTGACCCTTCCAGTCGTTGTCTTATCGTTTTCATTCAACCGAACGTAAAACTCAAGAACCATTCTGCACAAACAGAACCGCCGCACGGCGCAGATCGGAAAGATCGCGCGGCGCGGCGGTATTTGTTGACCCGTTTTCGAGCCAATGTCCCCTCTGGACTTGCAGAATGAGATGCAGGAAGCGTGCCAATTTTGATGCAGCGCATAAATAATCGTAAAAACAGCGGCTTAAGACGAAAATTCGGCCTTTTGGCGAAATTTTTCGCAAAGGATAAACAGCAACAAAAACAGGCGAAAAATAATTCAATGCTTAAAAACTGCCTTCCGCCGCGACAGCGGAAGGCAAGGGCAATTGCGGATCAGATTTCCGCGCCGCGCGCGGCATCGACCGCATCGGCATTCTGTCGCCGGTTATAGCGGATCGACGACCAGAGCGAGATGCCGATCAGGCCCGCGCCGCCAAGGCCCGTGATGACCTCCGGAATATGCACCATGGTCTGCACGTACATGATGACGGACAGGATGAGGATCGCATAAAAGGCGCCGTGCTCCAGATAGCGATATTCGGCCAGGGTTCCCTTCTCGACCAGCATGATGGTCATCGAACGCACATACATGGCGCCGATGCCGAGGCCGATGGCGATGATGAAGAGGTTCTGCGTCAGCGCGAAAGCGCCGATAACGCCGTCGAAGGAGAAGCTGGCATCCAGCACTTCGAGATAAAGAAACGCACCGAAGCCGCCTTTCGCCGCGCCTTCCAGCATCTCCTGGCTGCGGTCGAGAATGCCGCCGACGACTTCCACCAGCAGGAAGGTCAAAAGACCCCAGATCGCCGAATGGAAGAAGGTGTTGGCCGCGACCGGACCAAGTTCCGGATTGTCGCTAGCACCGATGATGCGGGAAAAGATCAGCATGACGACCAGCACGAAGGCAATCTCGATGCCCTTGACGGAGGAATAGGTTGCAGCCTTTTCCTCGATCCAGCGCACCCAGTGCACGTCCTTTTCATGGTCGAAGAAGAAGTTGAGACCGACCATCATCAGGAAGGTGCCGCCGAAAGCCGCAATCGGCAGATGGGCGTCACGCATGATTTCCGCATAACGTTCCGGCTGCGTGGCCGCCATGACGATTGCCGTCCACGGGCCGACATTGGCCGCGACGACCACGATGAGCAGCGGGAAGACGATACGCATGCCGAAAACGGCAATCAGGATACCCCAGGTCAGGAAGCGGTGCTGCCAGACCGGTGTCATATCTTTCAGCTTGTTGGCGTTGACGATAGCGTTGTCGAAGGAAAGTGAGATTTCCAGCACCGCCAGCACGACGCAGATGAAAAAGATCGTCGCCGTGCCGCCCACCGTTCCGGTCATTTCCCAACCGAGATAACCGCCGAGGATCAAACCGACCACGGTGACGATAAAGGCCCACTTGAAGTAGGTAAGGGTGTTTTTCTGGGCAGCGCTCATGTCCGGTCGCCTCCCATAAAGAGGGCGTTCACGGACCGACGCGGGGCGTCAGACCGCACGCAGAAAGCACGCGCGCGAAGCACATTCAGGTTTTTCATAGTTTTTAATCCGCCGGCCAATTTTTGCAGGCGGTACCGACATCGCGAGAGCGCCGTAAAACTCTCGCCAGAGGGGCCCGGCACCTTTGTTTCCTCTGCCGTTGCGAGACAAATCATCGCAGGGCTCTTTCTTACTCCCCGAAGATCACGCCTTCGTCAAGTCCCGTGATCGTGATCAAGGCTGTGAGAAAGATCAAACCTGCTCCGCGGCCAGGTCTTCAGCGGTTTCGCGGCGTCGCTTGAGAGTATTTTCGCGGAAGAAGATATAAAGGCCGGAAAGAACGATCAGGCCCGCGCCGACGACGATACTCGTCTGCGGCACATCGCCGAAGAACAGCCAGCCGAAAATCACCGCCCAGAGCAGCAGCGTATATTGCAGCGGCGCGACGGTCGCGGCGTCGGCGAGTTTAAGCGCCCGATTGACCAGAACATGCGCCGTCATGGCGACGACGCCGAGCAGGCCGAGGAAGGCGAGATCGAAACTGGACTGAACCGGCAGCCATCCCGATGGCGTGAGGAATACCGCGACAATGCCCGCAAGCGCCGCACCGATGATCTGCCAGAAGGCAAGCACCGTATCCGGCGTATTGCGCAGCTGACGGCCGGATAACATCATGAAAGCAAAGGCGGCGCTGCCGAGGATCGAAAACAATGCTGCGGAGGTGAGGCTTGCCGAACTGGGTTTGAGCGCGATGAGAACGCCGACAAAACCGATGGCGATGGCCGTCCAGCGACGCCAACCCACCTTTTCTCCGAGCAGAAACGGCGAGAGCGCCGCCACATAGATGGGGGCGGCCAGCCAATAGGTCATGACATCGGCGAGCGGCAGGGCCGCGACCGCGAAATAGAAACAGAAAAGCTCTGCGGTGGAAAAGAAGACGCGTGCAAACTGAAGGCCGGGACGCTCAATTCTGACAAGGCCAGAGAGGCCGGCGCGCCAGACGATCGGAACGAGAATAATAAGCGCCGCCGCGCTGCGAATGAGGATCACCTGACCCTGGCTATAGGTGGCCACGAGCCATTTTCCCATGGCGTCGTTCAGTGCGAAAAGCAGCATTCCAAGCAGCATGACGGCCACGCCGAGGCCAGTCGGCGAAAGCTTACGTATCATAGACATGTCAGTTCCGATCTCTCCCAATGGCTGCATTGGTCGTCCAGTCAGCCATCCTTTGTCAAGCCCCGAACGGCCGGGCTCGAACAATTAATAGTACTAATAATATCGGCATGCGGATGTCAGATGAAAATTCGCCGTTCTTCGGCTACGAGTTCCTGGAGAAAATCGACCACCGTGCGGACGCGGACCAGTTGACGGGCGGATTCGTGATAGGCCGTCCAGTAGGACCGGCTGATGGTGAGTTGCGGCATGATACGCAGCAGTTCGGGGTATTGCCCGGCGATGTAATTATGCAGGATGCCGATACCCGCACCGGAACGCACCGCCTCGGTCTGCCCGGTGGCGCTGGAGATTTCGAAGGCGGCGTCCCAGTCGCGCATGATCTCACCGGTAAAGTTCAGTGAGGGCGAAAAGATCAGGTCCTCCACATAACCGATCCGCCGGTGGCGCTTCAGCGCCTCGACATCATCAGGCGTTCCATAATCGGCCAGATAATCCGCCGAGGCATAGAGACCCAGCGAATAATCGGTGAGCTTTGAAAACATCAGCCTGCCCTGCTCCGGCCTTTCGATGGTGATGGCGATATCGGCCTCACGCTGCGACAGTGAGAAAGAGCGCGGCACCGGCACGAGCTGGATTTTCAGATCGGGATAACGCGCCGTCAGTCGGCCGAGCCGTGGCGCGAGGAACGACACGCCGAGACCATCCGGCGCGCCGATGCGCACCGTTCCCGCCACCGCCGTATCGACGCGGCCGAGATTTGCCTGGGCATTCAGCATTTCCGTTTCCATGCGCTCGGCCCCGGCAAGAAGGCGCTGCCCCTCTTCGGTCAACTCGCAGCCATTGGTGCTCCGCAGGAAGAGCTGCGTGCCGATGGCCGCTTCCAGTGCGGAAATGCGCCGGCTGAGGGTGGCGTGGTTGACGCCAAGCTTTCTGGCCGCCGAAAGAAACTGGCCGCTTCGCGCCACGCTTAGAAACAAACGCACATCATCCCAGTTCATGGCACCCTCCTTATGTCTATTTTTGCACAATGGATGCTTATTTCAGGCGATTGATTTGTGCAAATCGAAAGGTAATGCTGCGCCATCACATTCTGGAGGAAAGCCCATGAAGGAAATCGGTCATTTCATTAACGGCAAGCATGTGCCCGGCACCAGCGGCCGCACATCGAATGTCTACAACCCCGCCACCGGTGAAGTTCAGGCAACTGTCGCGCTTGCAAGCGATGCCGAACTGCGCGCCGCCGTGGAGAGCGCCAAGGCTGCGCAGCCGAAATGGGCCGCCACCAACCCTCAGCGTCGCGCCCGCGTTTTCTTCAAGTTCGTCGAACTTCTGAACCGCGACATGAACGAGCTGGCGGTGCTGCTCTCGAGCGAGCACGGCAAGACCGTTGAAGATTCCAAGGGCGATATCGTCCGCGGTCTCGAAGTCTGCGAATTCGTCTGCGGCATTCCGCATCTGCAGAAGGGTGAGTTCACCGAAGGCGCTGGCCCGGCCATCGATATGTATTCGATCCGCCAGCCGGTTGGCATCGGCGCGGGCATCACCCCGTTCAACTTCCCCGGCATGATCCCGATGTGGATGTTCGCGCCGGCAATCGCCTGCGGCAACGCCTTCATCCTCAAGCCTTCCGAGCGCGACCCGTCGCTGCCGATCCGTCTTGCAGAACTGATGGTTGAAGCCGGTCTTCCGGCCGGCATCCTGAACGTCGTCAACGGTGACAAGGGCGCCGTCGACGCCATCCTGACCGATCCCGATATCGGCGCGGTCTCCTTCGTCGGCTCGACGCCGATCGCCCGTTACGTCTATGGCACAGCCGCCATGAACGGCAAGCGCGCGCAGTGCTTCGGCGGTGCGAAGAACCACATGATCATCATGCCGGATGCCGATCTTGACCAGGCCGTGAACGCGCTGATGGGCGCGGGTTACGGTTCGGCGGGCGAGCGCTGCATGGCTGTTTCCGTTGCGGTTCCGGTTGGTGAGGAGACGGCAAACCGTCTCGTTGAAAAGCTCATTCCGCAGATCGAAAGCCTGAGAATCGGCCCCTATACCGACGACAAGGCCGATATGGGTCCGCTCGTCACCAAGGAAGCGCAGACGCGCGTCAAGGGCCTGATCGACAGCGGCGTCGCACAGGGTGCGAAGCTTCTGGTCGATGGCCGCGACTTCAAGCTTCAGGGCTATGAAGACGGCTATTTCGTCGGCGGCTGCCTGTTCGACCACGTGACCCCTGACATGGACATCTACAAGACGGAAATCTTCGGACCCGTTCTCTCCGTCGTTCGCGCCAAGAACTACGAAGACGCGCTGGAACTGCCGATGAAGCATGAATATGGCAACGGCGTCGCGATCTATACCCGTGACGGCGATGCCGCCCGCGACTTCGCAAGCCGCGTCAATATCGGCATGATCGGCGTCAACGTCCCGATCCCGGTTCCGCTTGCCTATCACTCCTTCGGCGGCTGGAAGGCTTCGAGCTTCGGCGATCTCAACCAGCACGGGACGGATTCCATCAAGTTCTGGACGAAGACCAAGACGATCACCTCGCGCTGGCCGTCGGGCATCAAGTCGGGCGCCGAATTCGTGATGCCGACAATGAAGTAAGCGGGCGGAGCCCTCTAAATTACAAAGAGCCTCGCTGTTTTCACGGCGGGGCTTTTTCGATTAAAAGATAACTTTAAAAATCAAGTTTTTCCTTCAAAATATTTCCACTTAAAGCTGTTATGGCGTAAGAGAGCAGTTGCGGCGTGGGGACGCTGCCAAACCGACGATAACGGGGAAGCCTGCAAACTCAATCTGCCCGGAGAGGGGCATGTCATGAGGGACTATTATGAGTGATATCTCAGTGAGTGCGGATCAGCGCGCGCTTGAACGCGGCTCGTTCAGCGGAAATGCCAAGGAATATTTCGGAATCTGGATCGTCAATATTCTGCTGACGATCGTCACCATCGGCATCTATTCCGCCTGGGCGAAGGTGCGCCGCAAGCGTTATTTCAATGGCAATACCGTGCTGGCCGGTCGCGCCTTCGGTTATCACGCCACCGGCGGGCAAATCTTCAAGGGCCGGCTGATCGCCTTTGCCTTCATCGTCGTCTCGCAGCTCGTCGGCCTCATCCATCCGTTCCTGGTTTTCGTGCCGGCAATCCTTCTAATGATCTTCTTTCCATGGCTGATCACGCGCAGCATTCGTTTCAATGCGCGGGTGACGAGCTATCGCAATGTGCGTTTTGATTTTGTCGGAACGGCATGGGGCGCTTTTGTCTCCATCCTGCTTGGCAGCCTCGTTGCGTTCTTCTCCTTCGGCATTCTGGCGCCGCTGTCCAGCCGCTGGGCGAACCGCTATATTTTCAGCAACCTGCGTTACGGCGACCGGCCCTTCAGCGCCGATCCCAGAATCGGCAAGCTCTACCGGGTCTGGATCATTCCCGCGATCATGGTCGTGATCGGCGGCATCGTGGTCGGCTTTTTCGGCATTGCCGCCTTTGCGGCCAATAGCGCGATGCTCGAAGACGAGACGGCAGCCATGGCCACGGCGCTAGCTTCCCTTTATGTCGGAATTTTCGGCGCGTTTCTGGTCTATGGTCTTGCGGGTGTCGTCTATCGCACCGGCGTTCGCAATGTCGTCATCTCCTCCATGCTGCTGGACGGAAAGCACGACCTGCACAGCGATCTTCATCGCGGCCGCTACCTGTGGATCGTCATCTCCAACCTCATCGTCACCGTCTTCACGCTTGGCCTGATGCGGCCATGGGCGGCGGTGCGCGAGGCGCGTTATACCGTTGAACGCACGGCAATCCGTTTCAATGGCGATGTCGGCGAGGTTCTGTCCTCGATGGAGGCGACAGGCGCCGCCGTCAGCGCCGAATATATGGATATGGAAGGTTTCGAATTTGGTTTCTGATACCGGAGAAACCGTGGCGGGCGAGTGGCATGCCGCTCGCTCCAACCTTTCCAGCGCCGCCAGGCTGAAGCTTGGCGGCACGGTCCTTCTCGTGCTCGACGCGAAGGACAACCACGTCAGAACCCAGGCGGAGATAAAAACGGTCGAGATCAGCCATCGGGTCGGCACCATCCCCCGGGAGTTGCATTTTCCCGATGGGTCGCTGTTCGAAACCCGTGACAATGAGGGCGTGGACCGGCTGCTTGGCCAGCACATTACCAAGCGTTCCGGTTTCGTGCACTGGCTGGAACAGTTCCGCCCACGACTGATCGGCATCACCGCCGCAGCCGTTCTTCTGGCTTACGGCACCTACAAGCTGGCGCTTCCGGCGCTGGTGGAACTGGCGGTCGCCGTAACGCCGCCCATCGTTCCGCAGGTCATGTCGGCCAGCACCATGCAGGCCTTCGACCAGGCGGTATTTTCTCCAAGCGAACTTCCGCAGGAAGAGCAGGACGCCATCCGTGCGGAATTTGCCCGGATCGCCGCCCATGCGGAAGGTTCGCCCGAGGACTACAAGCTGAATTTCCGCAAGGGCGGTTATATCGGCCCCAATGCCTTTGCGCTTCCCGATGGCACGCTGGTACTGACAGACGAGCTGGTGGAACTCGCAGGCGACGACAGGCAGATGATCACCGGGGTTCTCGCCCATGAAATCGGCCATGTGGAATATGAACACAGCCTGCGGCAGCTTTACCGCGCCGCCGGAGTTGCCGGTCTCGTCATGCTGATTGCCGGCGATGTCGGTTCGGCCATGGAAGATATTCTCACCCAGGGCGGCGGTCTTCTGGCGCTATCGCATTCACGCGATGCCGAGCGGCAGGCGGACCAGCGCTCCGTCGAACTGATGCGTAAGGCCGGGCTCGACCCAACCGCCATCGAACGGTTCTTTGCGCTGCTGGAGGAAAAGCTGGGCGACAAGGACGGCACCAGCATTGTCTCCACCCATCCCGGAACGCCGGAAAGGCGCAAGGCCATTCTCGATTACAACGCTTCCCTGGACAACAAACCGGCGGGTAACTGACCCGCCGGTATCGCAACTCTCAGAGCTCGATCAAGAGCAAACTCAGTTGGTCGGGCCGTCGTTGAAACCCACTTCATCCACCAGTTCGGACGCCTGCTTGCGATGGGCGGCTATGTCCGTCAGCGGCAGCTTGTCGGGATTGATGGGACCGAAACCCTTCACGACATCGGATGGCTCCGCGCCGGGCAGCACCGGATATTCGAAGACCTGCTTGGCGTAGATTTCCTGCGCCTCGCGCGAGGCCAGGAATTCCATCAGCTTCAGAGCATTGTCTTTGTTGGGGGCGTATTTCGTCAGCGCCATGCCGGAGATATTCACGTGCGTGCCGCGATCGCCCGCATTGGGGAAGATCACCCGCACCGATCCGGCCCATTCCTTTTCTTCCGGCTCGCGATCGTTGGTCAGCATCAGGCCAACATAATAGGTGTTGCCGAGCGCGATATCGCATTCACCGGAAAAGATCGATTTCGCCTGGCTGCGGTCGGTTCCGTCAGGCTTGCGGGCGAGATTGTTCTTCAGGCCGGTCAGCCATGTACGGGTATAATCGACGCCGTGATGGGCGATCATCGAGGCGATCAGCGCGATATTATAGGAATGCTGGCCGTCGCGAATGCAGATCTTGCCCTTCCATTTCGGATCGGCAAGCTCCTCATAGGTAATGTCCTTCTGTGTCACCCGCTCCTTCGACGCATAGACCACCCGGCCGCGCGTGGTGAGACCAAACCATTCGCCCTCGGGATCGCGCAGATTGGCGGGGATATCCTTTTCGATGACGGGATCGTTGAGGACCGGCCGGGTAACCTTGCCCTCCTTCGCCTCGACGAGACGGGCGATATCGACCGTCAGCAGCACATCGGCCGGCGAATTGACGCCTTCGGCCTGAATGCGTTCCACTAGCCCTTTGTCGAGAAAAAGCACATTCGCCTCTATCCCGGTTTCCTTCGTGAAAGCATCGAGCAGCGGCTGGATCAATTCAGGCTGGCGATAGGAATAGACGTTAACCTCCCCCTCTGCCAGAGCGACGGGCGCGGTGACAAGGATCGTCAGCCCTGAAAAAACGGCAGCGGAAAAGTATGATTTCAAGCTTGCCATTATGAATGCCTCCATTACATTCCGATTCTTGACTTGTTTGTTCATGAATCATCCGGACGGTCAACAAGGCTGTTCGAGAAATATCGGATGGGTGCCAGTTTTTTCAGTTTCTGGAATTGTTCTAAACTGAAAAAGAGACTATATAACTCCACATTGAGAGTTAGGAGACCAGCATGCGCTTGACCAAACAGACCAACTATGCCGTTCGCATGTTGATGTATTGCGCCGCCAATGAAGGCCATCTGAGCCGCATTCCTGAGATCGCCAAGGCTTATGGCGTTTCGGAGCTGTTCCTGTTCAAAATCCTGCAGCCGCTCAACAAGGCAGGCCTGGTGGAAACCGTGCGTGGCCGCAACGGCGGCGTGCGTCTTGGCAAACCTGCCGAAAAGATCAGCCTGTTCGACGTGGTGAAGGTGACCGAAGACAGCTTCGCCATGGCCGAATGCTTCGAGGACGGTGCTGTGGAATGTCCGCTTGTGGATAGCTGCGGCCTCAACTCGGCGCTTCGCAAGGCGCTCAATGCCTTTTTCGACGTTCTGGCGGAATATTCGATCGACGATCTCGTCAAGGCGCGGCCCCAGATCAACTTCCTGCTTGGCCTCGATACGGAAATGCCGAAGATCGCTGCCCTTCCGGCTGCCTGATCATCCCATTGCCGCATCGGCAATTGCCATAGCCCGTGTCCTTGAGGCCACGGGCTTTTTTATAGAATACGCATGAAATGTAATATTTTTGATCCTGCGTGTTGACGTCGCGAATGGAAGCGGCGCATTTGGTCGCGAGCTTTTTCAAGCAACCAATCAGCGTCGCAATGATCATCAAGCCTGAATTCCATACATTTGCGCTCACCGCGCTCGTCGGCAGCATAGGGGCGCTACTCGCCAGCCTCATCGATATTCCGGCACCTTTTCTTTCCGGCCCGGCGCTGGCCGTGACGATCACGGGGCTAGCCGGTGTGAGGCTTGGTGTTCCCGCCTTCATCCGCAATGCCTGTTTCGTCGTCGTCGGCATTTCCATGGGAACGAGCGTGACGCCCTCCGTAATCGACGCCGCAAAGACCTGGCCCGTAAGCTTCGTCGTTGTGCTCGTCGCTGTCGTCATCATGCTCTATGTCGCCTACTGGATCCTGCATTATGGCTTCGGGTACGACCGGACAACGGCGATGCTGGGCGCCTCTCCCGGTCATCTCAGCTATATCATCAGCCTCGGCGCCGAGACGAAAAGCGACCTTGCGACCGTCAGCATCGTGCAAAGCGTGCGGGTGCTGGCGCTGACGCTTTCCGTGCCGCTGATCGTCGAATATTTCGATCTCGTCAGCACGGAACCGCTTGTGGCCAACCCGCCAATGGGCCTTTTCACGCTGGCGCTGACCATCGGCGCATCGCTTCTGACCGGCTGGCTTTTCCTGCGCTGGAAGTTTCCGGCCGCGCTGCTGCTTGGCGGCGTCGCCATTTCCATCGGCACCCACATTACCGGCCTTACCGAAGGCGGCGTTCCCACCTGGCTCAGCCTGCCCGTCTATGTGCTGATCGGCTGCCTCATCGGCACGCGCTTTTCGAATGTCTCACTAATGGACGTGCGGAAAGGCTTTCTGGCGGGCTTTGTCGTCACCATCGCCGTGATGCTGATTGCCGGCGGCATCGCCTGGATGATTTCCGGCGTGACCGGCGTTCCGCTCAATGCCGTCATGATCGCCTATTCGCCGGGCGGCCTGGAGACCATGGCGGCGATGGCGGTGATGATGCATGCCGATACCGCCTATGTCGGCTCCCACCACGTCATCAGGCTCTTGTTTCTTTCGGTTCTCATGCCGCTCGTCATGGGCAAGGATGCACGCAAGCGCGACGGCGAAACCTGACCATCGGCGTGTAGCCGGAGCCATCGACGCGAAAAAGCAGATGGCATGCAACCATTTTTCCTCCCGGCCGTTTATATTCGGCCGCAATTGCGGCGGCGATCTTTCGCCTGTTCGGCAGGCTGACCCACCGGAGGAACATCCATGAACCGCTTGATGACGTTGACGGGCGCCGGACTTGCGCTTGCCCTTTCTGTTTCCATCGCGCAGGCGCAGGTGGTCGTGTCGTCGAAGATCGACACGGAAGGCGGTGTTCTCGGCAACATCATCCTCGCCGTCCTTAACCAGAACAAGATCGAAACGACGGATCGCATCCAGCTTGGCGCCACGCCGGTTGTGCGAAAAGCGATCACGGCGGGCGAAATCGACATCTATCCGGAATATACCGGTAACGCCGCGTTCTTTTTCTCCAAGGCGGACGATCCGCTCTGGAAAGATGCAGCCAAGGGCTATGAAGAGGCGAAAACACTCGACTTCGACGCCAACAAGATCGTCTGGCTGACGCCATCGCCGGCAAACAACACCTGGGCCATTGCGCTGCGCAAGGATGTCGCCGACAAGAACAATCTGAAGACGCTTTCCGATTTCGGCAAATATGTTGCCGATGGCGGCGAGGTCGTCCTTGCCGCCTCTTCCGAATTCGTCAACTCCGCCGCCGCGCTCCCTGCATTTCAGACCACCTATGGCTTCACCATGAAGCCTGACCAGCTGATCACGCTTTCCGGCGGCGACACCGCGGCCACGATTGCCGCCGCCGCCAACCAGACGAACAACGCCAATGCCGCCATGGTCTATGGCACGGATGGCGGCATCGCGCCTTCAGGTCTCGTGGTGCTGGAGGACGACAAACATGTGCAGCCGGTCTATCAGCCAGCGCCGATCATTCGCGAAGAGGTTCTGAAAAAGCACCCGAATATCGAAGAGTTGCTGAAACCAGTGTTCGAAAAACTCGATCTGGCAACACTGCAGGATTTGAACGCCCGCGTGCAGGTCGGCGGCGAACAGGCCAAGACCGTGGCGCTCGACTTTCTGACAAAGAACGGCTTCGTCAAGTAACCGCTCGCGGCGCCGGAGCGGGGTGCGGGAACCGGTGCGTTCCCGTGGTCCCGTCCCAAATCAGAGTACACGGGCGAGAAGACAGGGGAGCAGGATTTGACGAAATGGCCTGACAAAGTGGGCGTGGTGATTTCGTGCCTGCTTCTTTATGCGCTTTTTGCGTCGCCTTTCATGACATTCCGTGCCAACCGGATCGTTCAGGGCGAGACACGAACGGTCTTCGAAGCTCTTCCGGGTTCGGCTGCAACTGTTCTCGCCACCATCGTTCTTCTTTCGGCCTTCATCGCCTTTTTCCGCTTTCCCACACGATTGAAACTCGCCGTCGCGCTGGTCGGTCTTGCGGCACTGGCGGTTTTCGTCGGGCAGGCGGCTTCTTTCCTCATGCCGGAGGGTGACGGTTTTGCCCGCGTTTCACCTGCCAGCGGCTTCTGGCTGATATTTGCCGGGCTGGCTCTGCTCGCCACGGATTGTATTGCGCGTCTTGAGCCGAAGCCCGCTGCCCGGATTTTGTTGCTGCTGGTGGCCATCGCCGCGCTCGCGGCCGTGCTGACAAGCGGCCTCTGGAACGACCTCTCCATCATCAAGGAATATACCGGCCGGGCCGATATATTCTGGACCGAGGCTTTGCGGCACGTGGAACTTGCCATCGGCTCGTTGATCTCGGCGACCGTAGTGGGCATTCCCCTGGGGATACTCTGTTACAAGGTCGAGCGGTTGCGCGCAGGCGTACTGAACAGCCTCAACATCGTCCAGACCATTCCCTCCATCGCCCTTTTCGGCCTTTTGATCGCCCCGCTCGGGTGGATCGCGGCCACTGTGCCGGGTGCCGCGAAAATCGGCATCGCCGGCATCGGCATGGCGCCCGCTTTCGTGGCGCTGTTTCTGTATTCGCTGCTGCCGGTGGTTTCCAACACGGTGGTCGGTCTTTCCGGTGTTTCGCAGGCGGTCCGGGAAGCGGCGCGCGGGCTTGGCATGACGCCGGTGCAACGGCTGCTGCGGGTGGAATTTCCGCTGGCCATGCCGGTCATCCTCACCGGCATCCGCATCGTGCTGGTGCAGAATATCGGCCTGGCGACGATTGCCGCCCTGATCGGCGGCGGCGGCTTTGGCGTTTTCGTATTTCAGGGCATCGGGCAGACGGCGATGGACCTCGTGCTGCTCGGCACCGTGCCGACCGTCCTTCTCGGCTTTGCCGCCGCGATAACACTCGACGCTCTCATCGACAGCAATCTCTTCAGCGCAGGCGGAAGGCAAAAGGCATGATCGAAATCGACACCATTACAAAACGATATGGCGAAGCAGCCGTCGTGGATCAGGTATCGCTGACTGTCGCGCCGCGCACCGTCACCGTCATCGTCGGCACTTCCGGGTCGGGAAAAACCACCCTGCTGCGCATGATAAACCGGCTGGTGGAGCCCACCTCCGGCACGATCCGTATCGACGGTGAGGATGTCAGCGCGATACCCGGCTTCAAGCTGCGTCGCCAGATCGGCTACGCCATTCAGGGCCATGGTCTGTTTCCGCACCGGACGGTGGCCGAAAATATCGCGACCGTTCCGCAGCTGATCGGCTGGGATCGCAAGCGGATCGAGGCGAAGATCGACGCGCTGATGCATCTCTTCCAGCTCGATCCCGCGCTTTATGCCGACCGTTTCCCGCATGAACTCTCAGGCGGTCAGCAGCAGCGTGTCGGCGTGGCGCGTGCGCTGGCCGCCGAGCCGAACATTCTTCTGATGGACGAACCCTTCGGCGCACTGGACCCGGTGATCCGCGCCAAGGCCCAGAACGATCTTCTCGATATCCAGAAAAAGCTCGGCGTGACCGTCGTTCTCGTCACGCACGATATGGACGAGGCCTTTCATCTGGCGGACCGTATCGCCGTGATGGACAAGGGACGCATCGTGCAGGACTGCCCGCCGGCCGAACTGGTGCTGAAACCGGCGACGGATTTCGTGCGCACCATGATCGGCGAAAACGAACGGGCGCTGAAACTGCTTTCCGTTCTCTCCGTTGCCGATGTCGTGGAGCCGGGAAACGCAGAGGGCGAACCGCTCACCGAGCATACAAGCCAGCGCGACGCCCTGTCGGCAATGTTATGGGCGGGCTGCGATGTCCTGCCGGTCGTCAGGGACAATGGACAACCTGCCGGCCGGGTGCGGCGTGACGTTCTCCTCCAGCGTGCCGCCGGAGCCCCATGAAAAACGCCTTATCCTTCTTTGCTCTCGGGCTACTGGTGCTGGCGCTGATCGTCTTCCTTTCCGTGCCGCTGGTCTTCGCACCGGTGTTCCGCCCTCTCGTGCAGGCCAATGCACCGGCAATCTACACGCAGGCCAATCTGTTTTCCCTCACGCTGTCGCATCTAACCATCGTGGCGATTGCCACGGGGCTCGCCACGCTCACGGCGGGAGCGCTCGCGATTCTCGTCACCCGGCCATTCGGAGCGGATTTCCTGCCGTTGTCGCGCAGCATCGTCAATATCGGCCAGACCTTTCCGCCGGTAGCGGTGCTGGCGCTTGCCGTACCGATGATCGGCTTTGGCGAAAAACCAACGCTCATTGCGCTGTTTCTCTATGCGCTTTTGCCAGTATTCGAAAATACGCTGACGGGTCTTACGACCCTGCCCGCCACGGTGATGGATGCCGCGAGAGGCAGCGGCATGACCGGCTGGCAACGCCTTGTCAAAGTGGAGTTACCGCTTGCCCTTCCAGCCATTCTCGCCGGCATCCGGCTTTCGGCGGTCATCAGCCTTTCGACCGCGACCATCGGCTCGACCGTCGCGGCGCGTACCCTCGGCGAAGTGATCATCGCCGGCCTGCAATCCAACAATCTCGCCTTCATTCTTCAAGGCGGGCTGATCGTTGCGGCGCTGGCGATCCTGATTCACGCTGCCTTTTCCGCGCTGGAGAAGAGTGCGGCGCGCAAAACCGGGCACTGACACAGGCAAGCCCCGCATTTTTATATTCCCGATATCTGCCGCACATGGTAGGGGCTGACCGTCGAAACAGAAACATTCGAGGTTCGGGTGACACAGGCAATTGTCGTGATGGGAGTGAGCGGCTCCGGCAAGTCCACGGTCGCGGAAGCAGTAGCGGAGAAACTGGGCGTTGCCTTCATAGAGGGTGACAAGCTTCACCCGAAATCCAATGTCGATAAAATGTCCGAAGGTATTCCGCTGACGGACGAAGACCGCTGGCCCTGGCTCGATCTTATCGGCGCGGAACTGCGCAAGGGCAGCGAAAGCAACGGTGTCGTCGTTTCCTGCTCGGCGCTCAAGAAAATCTATCGCGACCGCCTTCGCAAGGCCACCGGCGGCCCGCTGGCTTTCGTCTATCTGGATGGCAGCCTGGAGCTTCTCAGCCGGCGCATGGGCGAGCGCAAGGGCCATTTCATGCCGCTTTCGTTACTTCAGACCCAGCTTGCCACGCTGGAAGTGCCGACCGGTGAACCGGGCGTCGTGACCGTCAGCATCGATGCCACACCGGAGGATATTGCGAATAACGCACTTTCCGGTTTGAAGACGGTGACGTTCTAAAATCCGAGCCTGTCGCGCAGGCCGTACCACCATGCGCCAAGCACGGTCAGCGGCACCCGGAAGGTCTTGCCGCCGGGGAACGGATAGTTCGGCAGCGAACTCCAGATATCGAAACGTTCGGCGTGGCCGGCAACGGCTTCGCCCAGTATCTTGCCGAGCAGATGGGTTGTCGTAACCCCATGGCCGCTGTCGCCATGCGAGAAATAGATATTGTCCGACAGCCTGCCCATATGCGGAATGCGCGTCAGGGTCAGCGCGAAATTTCCGCTCCAGGCAAAGTCGATTTTCGTTTTTTCCAGTTGCGGGAATGTTTTGAGCATGTTCGGGCGGATCACACCCGTCAGATCGGCCGGATCGCTGCCGCCATAACCGATGCCGCCCCCATAGAGCAGGCGATTGTCCGAGGTCCGGCGATAGTAGTCGAGAATGTAGTTGGCATCCTCGACACAATAATCGGCAGGCAGAAGAGCCTCGATCAGATCGGCATCGAGGGGTTCCGTCGCCATGACCTGACTTGAGACCGGCATCATCCGGTCGCCGATTTCCGGCAAGAGTTTGCCGAGATAGGCGTTGCCGCAGACGAGGACATATTTCGTCTTGACGCTGCCTGTTGCCGTGCGCACCACGGGGTTTGCGCCCTGCTCCACCGCAATGACCCGCGAATTTTCGAATATGCGAGCACCGAGGCTTTCAGCCGCCGCCGCTTCGCCCTGCACCAGATTGAGCGGGTGGATATGCCCGCCGAAGCGGTCGATCATGCCACCGGCATATCGATCGGTTTTCACATAGTGGCCGACATCCGCCTTCGAGACCATTTCGAGCCCGCCATGGCCGTGTTTCTCCCAATGGGCCTTATGGGCCTCCATCTCGCGGATCTGTTTCGGCGTGAAGGCGGCGAAGAAACCGCCATCGACGAGATCGCAATCGATGGCGTATTTGGCGATGCGGTTGCGGATGATCGCGCCGCCTTCAAGCGACATTTCGCCGAGTTTCACCGCCTTGTCATGCCCGTAGCGGCCAGCGATGGTTTCGAGATCGCGGCTATAGCCGTTGACGATCTGGCCGCCATTGCGACCCGAAGCGCCGAAGCCGACGCGGACGCCTTCCAGAACGATGACGGAATAGCCGCGTTCACTGAGTTCCAGCGCGGCGGAAATGCCAGTGAAGCCACCGCCGATGATGCAGACATCGGCGTCCAGCGCGCCTTCGAGTGTCGGCCGCACGGTTTTGACATTGGCGGAGGCCGCATACCATGACGATGTGTGGCCGGGATTGGGAATGTTCGTTACCTCAGCCATTTCACACCGTCCTGATATAGGCGTCATATTCGACGTCGGTTACACGCAGGGAAAATTCGGAAAGCTCCTGCTGTTTGCAGGCGGAAAACAGCGTGCGGTACTTCTGGCCAAGCGTTGCATAGGCAAAGCTCGACCGCGTGAAGCGCTGCAACGCATAGTCCCAGTTGGTGGGCAGCGGCTCGTGATTGATCGCGTGGCTGTCGCCGGCAATCGCGCCGCCCGGTTGGCGCTTCTCCTTCATGCCTGCCAATGCGGCGCTCAGGATCATCGCGACAACGAGATAGGGATTGGTATCGGCGCCGGCGACCCGGTGTTCGATACGCGTCGCGGCCTTGCTGGCAACGATGACACGCACAGCTGCGGAGCGGTTGTCGATGCCCCAGGAGGCGTAGGTCGGTGCGTGTTCGCTGGGTGTCAGGCGGCGATAGGAATTGGCATGGGGGGCGAAGATCGCCATGCTTTCACCCATGTTTTCCAAGAGGCCGCCGACCGAATGCATCAAGGCATCCGATGGACCGTCCTCCCCGGCGTAGATGTTCCTGCCGTCCCTGTCGAGAACGGAAAAATGCACATGCATGCCATTGCCGGCCTGCAACCCATAAGGCTTGGCCATGAAGGTGGCGTCGAGATCATGCCGCCGCGCCACGCCCTTGACGATGCGTTTCAGGAAGACGGCGAAATCGGCCGCCTGCAATGCATCCGGCACATGGTTGAGATTGATCTCATATTGGCCGGGACCGTTTTCCCGCAGCGTCGTGTCGGCAAGCACGCCCTGTGCGCGGCAGGCCGTGGCAATATCATGGAAGACGTCCTCGAAATCCTGAAGTTCGGAAATCGACAAAACCTGTGTCTGGCCCGTATGCCACCGACCCTCGCGGCTGTGCGGCGGACGAACGGGATCGAGCGCGGAGCGAACGGGATCGATCAGGTAAAATTCGAGTTCGGTAGCCACCACCGGCGTGAGACCAGCCTTTTTATAGGCGCCCAGAACCTGCGCCAGAACATGGCGCGGATCGCCATAAAAGCCGGTTCCATCCGGATTTTTCATTGCCAGCAGAACCTGTGCCGTCGGGCGACCAAGCCATGTCACCCGCGACAGTGTGCCTGGAACGGGGAAACAAAACCCGTCCGGATCGCCCGTGCCTTCCGCAAGACCTGCGGCATGCACATCCCGGCCCCAGATATCCAGCGCATAGACCGAACGGGGAATGGCCATTCCCTTTTCAAGAACGTCGATTGCCCGTTCGCGCGGAATCCATTTGCCGCGCGGCACGCCGTTCGCATCTATGACGAAAGCTTCGAGAATTTCGATATCAGGGTTATCGGCGAAAAATTTCTTTGCGTTTTCAATATCATCCATCATGCACCAGCAAGCCGTTTCCATCTCGTTTCATGCGCAGCGAGTTGCGCTAACGAAAGTCGTCCTGCTGCTGATAGATGAGAAACCTCGCCACCATGATGACGTTTTGCCCCTTTTCCCTTTAGATCATTACATGATCTAAATTATATAGTTAGAACGGGATTTCAGGCGAAAACCGCTTACACTTTTCGCCATCCCGCTCCAGCATGCGACCATGTTACGTGGCCTGTCCCCGGAAGGCCAGCGGATTTAGCTATCAGGGATTGAACCTTTCCGGGCGATAGGCGTCGATGGCGATAACCGGCGTTTCGCCCAGCATGGTTTCCGCCAGCACCCGGCCGGTGATCGGCCCAAGTGTGAGGCCATGGTGGGCGTGGCCGAAAGCAAACCACAATGTTTTATGGCGCGGCGCTTTGCCGATGATCGGCATCATATCCGGCGTGCAGGGCCGCGCGCCCATCCACGGTTCCGCATCCAGCCGGCCGCCGAGAGGAAA
This sequence comes from Agrobacterium sp. P15N1-A, assembly GCF_044626815.1. Lineage (NCBI taxonomy): Bacteria > Pseudomonadati > Pseudomonadota > Alphaproteobacteria > Hyphomicrobiales > Rhizobiaceae > Agrobacterium > Agrobacterium sp. P15N1-A. Next base: position 1,428,895 of record NZ_JBIUPF010000001.1, read on the forward strand.
AACGGTGCGCGCCACCCGCTCCGCCCGCTCGATCTGCACGGGAGATTTCGGTGCATCTCGTTCGGCAAATTCCGCGCCCGTCGTCAGGCGGATGCCCTTTCGCATCGGCGCGAGGAAATAGCCGCGCTCGGCGTCGATCAGCCAGTTATTGAGCTTCGTGCCCTCCTGCGGCGCGTAATGCATGTGGTAACCGCGTTTCACGCCGAGTGGAAAGCGATAACCCAGCCGTTCCGTGACGGTATCCGCCCAGGGGCCAAGCGCCACGACGGCATGTTCGGCCTCGACCGCGCCGGTTTCGGTGCGCACCGTCCACCCACTCACCGTCTGGCTAAGGGTGGAGGCATCGCCCCTGACGAAGCTTCCGCCGAGGCTCTCGAACAGCCGGACATAAGCGAGCGTCAGCGCATGCGGATCGCGCACCGACCAGGGATCGTTCCATTTCAGGCCACCGACGAAATCATGGCTGAGATGGGGTTCGGCTGCGGCAAGCTCCTCGGCGTCGAGTTTCGTATGGGAAATACCGTGGTCGCGCGCCAGACGCTCGGCGAAAGCAAAATCGGCATCCCGCCTTGCGGCGGTCCTGTAGGCCTCCATCCAGCCGTTCTTGACGATCAGATCACCGGCTTTTGCCTCGTCGATCAGGATATTGTGCTCCGAAACCGAATGCTCGATCAGCGGCGCATAGGCGCGGGCAATTGCCGCGTGGCGCGTGGCTGCGGAATTGTACCAGTAGCGGCCGAGAAACGGCGCGATCTTCGGCAGGGCGGAGAGATGATAGCGGGCATCGATGCTGTTGTTCAGGGAATAGCGCAGCAGCAGGGCGAGATCCTGCGGGAAGGCATAAGGCACAACGCCTTCTCTCTGTATCAGCCCGGCATTGCCGAAGGAGGTCTCCTCGCCCGGCCCGCGCCGGTCGACCAGCACCACCGACTTACCCCTGCGGGCCAGCTGCAGGGCGATGGAGACCCCGATGATCCCCGCCCCCAAAACGATCACATCCGCTGCCATGGCAATCAATCCGTTTCCGCGTCACATGCCCTTCAACATGGGTCGGCATTTTCCGCAAAGCAACAGAAAAATCATCACCTTAACAGAAACAGCAATGCGGCCTACTGGCTTATCGCCTTCGTTTTCATCGCCTCGATGTTGAAGGCAGCCGCCAGCAGCGCCTTGGTATAGTACTGCTGCGGGTTGGCGAAGATTTCCGCCGCCGGGCCGCTCTCCACCACCTTGCCGTGGCGCATGACGATCAGGTCGTTGGCGAGCGCCTTCACCACCTTCAGATCGTGGCTGATGAAGAGGTAAGCGAGTTCATGTTTCGCCTGCAGATCGCGCAGCAGATCGACCACCTGCGCCTGCACGCTCATGTCGAGCGCGGATGTCGGCTCATCCAGCATGACAAAACGGGGTTTAAGCACCATGGCGCGGGCAATGGCGATGCGCTGGCGCTGGCCACCGGAAAATTCATGCGGATATCGCCAGCGGGTGGCTGGATCGAGGCCAACCTCTTCCAGTGCGGTGGCGACACGCGTATCGCGCTCATCGGCAGACAGAGACCGCTCATGCACCTTCAGGCCCTCGGCGACGATCTCGCCGACCGACATGCGCGGGCTGAGCGACCCATAAGGATCCTGAAACACCACCTGCAGCCGGTTTCTGAGCGGCTTCATCATTTCATAGGAATAGTGGTCGATCGACTGGCCGATGAAGCTGATACGCCCCTCAGACGCAATCAACCGCGAGAGGGCCAGGCCGAGCGTCGTTTTGCCGGAGCCGGATTCGCCAACCACACCAACCGTCTGCCCGGCGCGCAGGATGATATCGATGCCGTCCACCGCCTTCACATGGTCGACCACCCGGCGCATCAGCCCCGCCTTGATGGGGAACCAGACCTTGATATCGTCGCCCTGCATGACCACCGGTTTGGTCGCGTCGGAATGCGGCGGCTCGCCCTTCGGCTCCGCCGCCAGAAGATGGCGCGTATAGGCGTGCTGCGGATCGTTGAAAACCTGCTCCACGGTGCCGGTCTCGACGATCTTGCCCTTGGTCATGACGCAGACGCGATCGGCAAATTTGCGAACGATGCCAAGATCGTGGGTGATGAACAGCATGGACATGCCGTGCTGCCTTTTCAGATCGCCGAGCAGCTCGAGAATCTGGGCCTGAACCGTCACGTCGAGCGCCGTCGTCGGCTCGTCGGCGATCAGCAGTTTCGGCCGGTTGGCGAGCGCCATGGCAATCATCACGCGCTGCCGCTGGCCACCGGACAATTCGTGCGGATAGGCCTTCAGGCGCTTTTCCGGTTCGCGGATACCCACCTGCAACAGCAGTTCCAACGTGCGCGCCCGCGCCTCCGCTCCGGTGATTGCCTGATGCAGTTCCAGAATCTCGCCGATCTGCCGCTCGATGGTGTGGAGCGGGTTGAGCGAGGTCATCGGCTCCTGAAAAATCATGGTGACATCGTTGCCGCGGACCGCGCGCAGGGCGCGTTCCGGCAAAGTCAGCATATCCTTGCCGTCGAACAGGATTTTGCCCGAGGGATGGCTCGCCGCCGGATAGGGCAGCAGTTTGAGGATCGAGTTTGCCGTAACCGATTTGCCGGAACCGGACTCGCCGACGAGGGCAACGACTTCGCCCGGCATCAGGTCGAAGGAGACATGATCGACGGCGATGCTGGTCGCGCCGCCCTGGTGGAAAGCGACGGAGAGATCGCGGACGGAGAGAAGCGGTTGGGTCTTTGTTTCCGTCATGGCGATCACCGGAACGTCTTGCGTGGGTCAAAGGCGTCGCGCACCGCTTCACCGACGAAAATCAACAGTGAGAGCATGATGGACATGGTGAAAAACGCAGTGAGGCCAAGCCAGGGGGCCTGAAGATTGTTCTTGCCCTGCGCGATCATCTCGCCCAGCGACGGCGATCCCGGCGGCATGCCGAAGCCGAGGAAATCGAGCGAGGTGAGCGTCGTGATCGAGCCGGAAAGGATGAAGGGCAGGAAGGTCAGTGTCGCCACCATGGCGTTGGGCAGAAGGTGGCGGAACATGATCGTCCAGTTGCCGACGCCAAGCGCACGGGCGGCGCGGACATATTCGAAGTTTCTGGCCCGCAGGAATTCGGCGCGCACGATGCCGACGAAACCGACCCATGAAAAGAGCAGCATGATGCCGAGCAGTACGAAGAAGCCTGGAGGCAGGATGGCCGCGATGATGAGCAGGATGTAGAGCACCGGCATGGACGACCAGATTTCGATGAAACGCTGCAACAAAAGGTCAGTCCAGCCGCCGAAATAACCCTGGATCGCACCGGCGGTGACGCCGACAAGGGCCGACGCAATGGTCAGCGTCAGGCCGAACAGCACGGAAATGCGGAATCCATAGATCATCCGCGCAGTGACATCGCGCGCCTGATTGTCGGTTCCGAGCCAGTTGAGATTGCCAAGCGTGCAGCCGGGATCGGCATCGCCTTGCGGGTAAGCCGAGCAGCGATCCTTTTTATCCATCAGCCAGAAGGGCGCGGTCGGCGCAGAATGCGGAATATTGGAATTGACGGTCTGATAGGAATAGCGGATCGGCGGCCAGATCATCCAGCCATTGGCGTTGATCTCGTCCTGAATGAAGGAGGATTTGTAGTCGGTCTGGGCCAGGAACCCGCCGAATTTTTCCTCCGGATAATCGACCATGACCGGCACCAGAATCTCGCCCTTGTAAGAGGCGAGAATGGGTTTGTCATTGGCGATGAATTCCGCAATCAGGCTCAGGAAAAACAGGATCAGGAACAGCCAGAAGGACCAGTAACCGCGCCGGTTTGCCTTGAAATTCTGCCAGCGGCGCTTGGTGGTGGGCGAAAACCACGGGCGCTTCGGCTTTACCAGCGTTTCCGTTTCGGCGGCATGGGCAAGCGTCATCACACGTCCCTCCGCTCGAAATCGATGCGCGGATCGATCCATGTATAGATCAGGTCGGAAATCAGGCCGACCACGAGGCCCATCAGCGAGAAGATGAAGAGCGTGCCGAACACGATCGGGTAATCACGATTGACGACCGAGAGATAACCGAGGCGACCTAGACCGTCGAGCGAGAAGATATTCTCGATCAGCAGCGAGCCGGTGAAGAAGGCCGAGATGAAGGCGCCGGGAAAACCGGCGATCACGATCAGCATCGCGTTGCGGAAGACATGACCATAAAGAACCCTGCGCTCGGTGAGCCCCTTGGCGCGGGCGGTGATGACATATTGCTTCTTGATCTCGTCGATGAAGGAATTCTTGGTCAGCAGCGTCGTCGTCGCGAAGGCCGAGAGCGACAGCGCGATCAGCGGCAGGGTCAGGTGCCAGAAATAGTCGATGATCTTCTGCCACCAGTTCAGTTGCGCGAAATTGTCCGACACAAGGCCGCGCAGCGGGAACCAGTCGAAGAAGGATCCGCCGGCGAAGAGGACGATAAGCAGAATGCCGAAAAGGAAGCTCGGCACGGCATAACCGATGATGATGATGCCGGAGGTCCAGACGTCGAAGGTCGAGCCGTCGGACACGGCTTTCTTGATGCCGAGCGGAATGGAGATGATGTATGAAATGATCAGGATCCAGAAACCGAGCGAGGCCGAGACCGGCAGCTTGTCGATGATAAGATCAATGACAGAGGAATTGCGGAAGAAACTGTCGCCGAAATCGAAGCGGATGTAGTTCCACATCATTTCGAGAAAGCGGGTGAGCGGCGGTTTGTCGAAGCCGAACTGCTTTTCGAGCTTGGCGATCAGCTCCGGATCGAGACCCTGCGCACCGCGATATTTCGAACCGCTGTCATCGAAACCGCCGGACTGGCCCATAAGATCGCCACCACCCGAGAGCCGGTCGGAGGCGCTGTCGCCCTGCCCCGTCAATTGCGCGACGACCTGTTCCACCGGCCCGCCCGGCGCGAACTGGATGACGAGAAACGAAATGCCCATAATGCCGACGATGGTCGGGATCATCAGCGCCAGACGTCTGAGGATATAGGCGCCCATCAGCCTCTGCTCCCGGCCGATACGTCAGCGGTTTTCGTCTCAGTCAAACCCGGTCCTTTCCTGAAAGCGCAGCCTGCGCTTTGAGCGATTCGTCTCGCCCTATGTGAATCAAGCCTTCGCCACGAAAGCAAGGCCGGCGTCAGTTTCCGGCCTGGTTGGACCACCATGCATCTGGAAAACCGACGCCATATTGGGGCAGGCTTTCCGGACGGATAAGCGTGTTCCAGTAGGCGATGAACATCTCACCACGGTAGAATTGCGGGATGACATAGCTGTTTGCCAAAAGCACCCGGTCGAGAGCGCGTGCCGCCGCCACCTGCTCATCCCGGTTGGGCGCAAAGATGACCTTTCTGACCAAGGCATCGACGGCGGGGTTCTTGATGCCGGCGATATTGTTGGACCCTTGCCGGTCGGCGGCGGCCGAGCCCCAGAAATCCGCCTGTTCGTTTCCGGGGTTGGCCGAGGTCGCCCAGAGCTTGACGATCACGTCATAATCGAAGCTGCGGGTGCGGTTGGTATATTGCGAGGCGTCGACGGTACGGATCGTCGCGTTGATGCCGATCTTCTTCAGATTCTGGACATAAGGCAGGATGGTTCTTTCCATGCCGGCGGAATCGATCAGAAACTCCATATCGAGCGGCTGTCCGGTTTTCGCATTGACCATGCGGTTGCCGCGCAGCTCGTAACCGGCTTCCTTCATCAGTTTGACCGCTTCGCGCAGATTGTCACGCTGCTTGGCCGGATCACCCGCGACCGGGTTGCGATATTCGGTGGTGAAGACCTCCGGCGGAACCTGATCCTTCAGCTCCTGAAGAATTTCCAGCTCTCGACCGGTGGGCAGGCCGGAAGAGGCCAGTTCGCTGCCCATGAAGAAGCTGTTGATGCGCTGGAACTGGCTGTAAGCCAGGGTGCGGTTCAGCTCCTCGAAATCGAAGGCGTAATTGAGCGCCTTGCGCAGGTTCGGGTTCTGGAATTTTTCGCGGCGCATGTTCGGCACGAAGGCCTGCATGATGCCAACGGAACGATAGATATTCGGCAGTTCTTCCTTCTTGACGCGGCCTTCCTTGACGGCCGGAAAATCATAACCCGTGACCCAGCGGCTGGAGGAGGCTTCCTGGCGAAAATCAACGGTGCCGGACTTGAAGGCCTGGAATTCCACATCCTGATCGGCAAAGAAGGTGTAGGCGATGGTTTTGAAATTGTTCATCCCCACATTCACGTTGACGTCCTTGCCCCAGTAGTCGTCGCGGCGCTCGTAAGTGATTGTCGAGCCGGGAGAGACTGCCGCAATCTTGTAGGCGCCGGAACCCATCACCGGCTCCAGCGTGCCGCGCGATATGTCGCGCGGCTTGCCATCCGGGCCGGCGGCTTCCCACCAGTGCTTGGGAACGATCAGCAATTGCCCGACAATCTGCGGCAATTCGCGATTGTTCTTTTCATCGAAAGTGAAGGTAATGTCCCTTTCGCCGCTCACCTCCGCCTTGGTGACGTGGGTGTAATAGGTCGCAAGCTGCGGACTCAAATCCTTGGCTTTTTCGAAGCTGAAGACGACATCTTCCGGCGTCACCGGCTTGCCATCGGCCCATTTGGCCTCCGCACGCAGCCGGAATGTGGCTTTCGAAATATCGTCCGGGTAGCTCACGCCCTCGGCCAGAAGACCGTAGGAGGCCGACAGCTCCTCTTCCGTCGATTTCATCAATGTATCGAAAACCAGCGAAAGGCCGGTCGCCGCCTCGCCCTTGGCGAGCAGCGGATTGAGGGTATCGAAGGTGCCCGCCGTCGACAGGCGAAGGGTGCCGCCTTTCGGCGCCTTGGTGTTCACATAGTCGAAATGATCGAAGCCATCGGGATGTTTCAGTTCCCCGACCGTCGAAATCCCCTTTCGCCACACATCGGCCGATTGTGCGGAGGCCGCCGCCGGTATCAGCAGGGCGGATGCCGCAAGAGCAATGAGGAGACGGGATTTCAGTGGTGCCAATATCATCGGGGGAATGTCCCTGTTTTCGCGTTTGTTGGAGAGAGCATAAAACAAAGATTGGCAAAAAACAGATGCGCCGGCTCACAAGCTCTTTATCGACGCCTTTATCTTCGCGCTTTGCGAGATGCGGGCGAAACATGGTTTCAACAAAATCCCGTTCCAGTTTATCTTAAGGGGAAGAGAATCATCTGATCGGACGGGCACGACTATATGACGGCGGGATCATCGAGAGTTTTCAAGGCGGCCATGCTGGCGATTTCGGTCGTCTCCGCGCTGCAGTTGCAGATGGAAACCGCATCGGCCGAGGACAGGCCCGCGAAAGAAGTGTTCGGCCACATGGCGCTGCCTTCCGCCACGGGCTCGCAGCCGATCGGATCCTATGCCAAGGGCTGCCAGTCCGGCGCCATCGCCATGCCGACGGACGGTCCCGGCTGGCAGGCCATGCGCCTTTCCCGCAACCGGCGCTGGGGCCAGCCGCAGATGATTTCCTTCCTCGAGCAATTTTCGCAGGATGCCCAGAAGATCGGCTGGCCGGGCCTGCTGCTGGGCGATATTTCCCAACCGCGCGGCGGGCCGATGCTGACAGGCCATGCTTCGCACCAGATCGGCCTCGATGTGGACATCTGGTGGCGACCTATGCCGACCCCACGGCTGAGCGTGGAGCAGCGCGAAACGGTGCCTTTCATCTCCATGCTGGACAAGAGCAAGTTCCTGACGGTCGATGACCGCAAGTGGTCACCGCTCAATGCCCGGCTGGTGATGATGGCGGCAAGCTATCCGCAGGTGGAGCGTGTCTTCGTCAACCCCGCCATCAAGCAGAAACTCTGCCAGACATGGACCGGCGACCGCACCTTCATGGGCAAGATCAGGCCGATCTACGGCCATGACGAGCATTTCCACATCCGTCTCGAATGCCCGCCCGGCGCGCCCAATTGCAAACCGCAGGCGGCCGTGGGCAAAGGCGACGGCTGCGACAAGTCGCTTGCCTGGTGGTTCAGCAAGGAACCATGGGCGCCGCCGAAAAAGGACCCCAATGCCAAACCGGTGAAACCGCGCCCGGTCATGGTTTCCGATCTGCCCTCGGCCTGCGCCGCCGTGGCCGCCGCCCCTTCCACTAACCCCGAGGGACTTGCGGCCCAGGCCTACTCCCCTGCTCCGGCAACGCGCCAGCAAAGCGTGGAACAGGTCATTCAGGCAGCCCCCGCCCTGCAGCCGCCTTCGGATATTCCGCTTCCCACCCAGCGCCCGACATTGAACTGAAACAGAAATGGGGCATTCAACAGCTTCCCTTTTCAAATGGCGGCAAGCTGTTATAGAAGGCTTCAAATCGATTTAATTCTTGATGGAACGGGCTGGGACCATGGAAGGACAACGCTGTATCGCGCTCATCGCTCATGACGAGAAAAAGGACGATATGGCGGATTTCGCCCGTCATCACCAGAAGGCGCTTGCCGGCTTCAGGATCGTCGCCACCGGCACGACGGGTGGGCGCGTGCAGGAAGCCTGTCCGGGTCTTGAAGTCATTCGCCTCAAAAGCGGACCTCTCGGCGGCGACCAGCAGATCGGCGCGATGATCGCCACCGGCGAGGTGGACATGCTGATCTTCTTCACCGATCCGCTGACAGCCATGCCCCATGACGTGGATGTGAAGGCGCTGACGCGGCTTGCTACGGTTTACGATATTCCCATGGCGCTCAACCGCGCCACCGCAGAAAATCTCATCGACTTCCACGTCGCCAACTGAACCTCCCAACATGGAACAGGCAATGCCGAAGACGTCCGATACCGAATATCTGTCCTTTCCGATCCTTCTTGGCGACATCGGCGGCACCAATGCCCGCTTTTCCATTCTGATCGATTCCTTTGCCGAACCGGTGCACCTCACCACCGTGAAGACGGCGGAATATCCGACCATCGACGACGCCATCCAGCAGGCGGTTCTGGACAAGACCTCGCTGCAGCCTGTCTCGACCATTCTGGCGATCGCCGGCCCGATCGAAGGTGACGAGATACCGCTCACCAACTGCCATTGGGTCGTCAAGCCAAAGGACATGCTGGCCAATCTTGGCTTGAAAGATGTCATCGTCATCAACGACTTCGAGGCGCAGGCTCTGGCGATTGCAGCGCTTGACGACGACAACCGCGAATCCATCGGCTCCGGCCGCAAGGATGTGCTGGCATCGCGCGTCGTTCTTGGACCGGGCACGGGGCTTGGCGTCGCCGGGCTGGTGTACGCCCGCCATATGTGGTTCCCCGTGCCCGGCGAAGGCGGCCATATCGATATCGGCCCGAGAAGCGCGCGCGACTATGCGGTTTTCCCGCATATCGAAACCATCGAGGGCCGTGTCGCCGGGGAGCAGATCCTGTGCGGGCGCGGGCTGGTCAATCTTTACCGGGCCGTCTGCACCGCCGATGGCATCGAGCCCGTCTTTTCCGATCCGGCCGACATTACGTCTCAAGGGCTTTCGGGCGAGAATCCGCAGGCGAAAGAGACCCTGTCCCTTTTCAGCACCTATCTCGGCCGCGTCGCCGGTGACCTCGCGCTGATCTTCATGGCCAAGGGCGGTGTCTATCTGGCCGGCGGCATTTCGCAGAAGATCATTCCGGCGCTGAAGAGCCCGGAATTCCGGGCCGCCTTCGAAGACAAGGCGCCGCACAGCGCGCTGATGCGGACCATTCCCACCTTCGTCGTTACCCATCCGCAGGCGGCTCTTTCCGGGCTTGCCACCTATTCGAGAACGCCGTCCGATTTCGGCCTGTCGCTGGACGGACGACGCTGGAGGGCTTGATCGCCCGGCCTGTTCTTATGTGATGCTTGCGAAACAGGCGGGCGGTCTTTAACGTCGCTGCTGAAAACATCAATCGACCGATACCGGCGAATTTCGATCCGCCCGAGATGAAAAGTGAGTGACAGCATGGGCAGCAGCGGCATGAAACTGGTGGTGGTCGGCGCGGCGGGCCGCATGGGACAGGCGCTGATCCGCCTCATTCACCAGACCCCCGGCGTCCAGCTGCATGCCGCCGTCGCGCGCGAAGGCTCGGCCTTTGTCGGCCGCGATGCCGGCGAGATTGCCGGTCTTGGGCCCATCGGCGTCGAGATCACCAGCGATCCGCTGCAGGCATTTCTCCACGCAGAAGGGGTGATCGATTTCACTTCGCCGGCAACCAGCGTCACCTTTGCCGGCCTCGCCGCGCAGGCCCGCATCGTGCATGTGATCGGCACCACGGGCTGCTCGGCGGAAGACGAGGAAAAATTCAAGGCCGCATCGCGTCATGCGCGCATCGTCAAGTCGGGCAATATGAGCCTCGGCGTCAACCTGCTCAGTGTTCTTACACAGCAGGCGGCGCAGGCGCTGGATGCGCAGAACTGGGATATCGAAATCCTTGAAATGCACCACAAGCACAAGGTGGATGCGCCCTCCGGCACCGCCCTTCTGCTCGGCGAGGCGGCGGCGGCGGGCCGCAAGGTCGATCTCACCACATCGTCCGTTCGCGTGCGCGACGGGCATACGGGTGCGCGTGAAGCGGGGACCATCGGGTTTGCCACGCTGCGTGGCGGCTCGGTGATCGGCGAACATTCGGTGATCTTCGCCGGAGAGGGCGAGCGCGTGGAGCTTTCGCACTATGCCGGCGACCGCTCCATTTTCGCACGCGGCGCGATTGCTGCAGCCGTCTGGGCCTTCGACAAGAAGCCGGGCTTCTATTCGATGCTGGATGTGCTGGGGCTTTCGCAGGCGGAGTAAGCTTTCGGCTTAATTCTCCACCGTGAATTCGACCGTATCGGCCGAAAAGCGGCTGATGGCGTATTGCACCGGTACGCCATCCATATCGGCGTTCAATGCTTGAGTAACAAGCAGGATCGCGCCCGGCGACAATTCGAGATCGGCCAGATCCTGCGTATCCGCATGGCTGGCGGAGATGACGGTGGAAATACGCACGTAGTCCGCCACGCCCAGCATATTGAAGGCAGCGGTTATCGAGCCGCTCTTCTGATAGGCCTCCCCTATTCCGGCGAAACGATCGGCCGGAAACCATGTGGTCGAGCGGGACACCGGGCGGTTATCGGCCTTGCGGAGCGTTTCGAGACGTATGAGCGGCGCACCCGCCGGCAATTGCAGCCGCGCCGCCAGATCGGCATTGGCCGGTTCGGTCGTATGGGACAGAAGCAGCGCTTCCATTTCCTTAACCTGATCGCCGATGCCCTCCGTAAATCGCGTGCGCCGTGAAATCGGAAAACTCAGGCGCTCCTTGCGGGCGATCATGGTCCCGCGCCCCTGCATCGGCTCGAGAATACCTTCGCTGGCCAGCGCCGCAATGGCGCTTCGGACGGTATGGCGGTTGACGCCGAATTTTTCGGCCAGCGTCATTTCCGGCGGCAACATGCCGGTTTCATCGTGATCGCCCGCCGCGATCTCGCCTCTGATCCTGTCGGCGATCTGCCGCCAGAGCGCCACGCCGTTCTTTCTTTTCATCGCTGCCGAAGGGCCCATGTCACACGCTTGTCATTCATCAACGTTAAATGTAACTTATATTGTATAGTTGTCTATATCAATATACATTATAGGTCAAGCGATGATTCACGAAACTGCGGATTTGCATGCAGACAGAAAGCGGGTGGCGGCGATTCTTGCCCGCGCCACCGTGCACGAACTCGAAAGCGTCTGGAACCGGCAGGATGAGAGCCCCCGGACGGAAAATGTGCGCGGGCCGGAAACCGGCCTCGTCATGGTAAAGGGCCGCATCGGCGGCGGCGGCGCACCCTTCAATCTGGGTGAGACGACCGTAACACGGGCAACCGTCAAGCTTGCCTCGGGCACCGTCGGTCACGCCCATGTTCTCGGCACCGGCCGCAAGAAGGCCTGGTACGCCGCCGTTTTCGATGCGCTCTGGCAAGAAAGCCCGACCCGCGGCTTCATCGAAACCGAGCTTCTTTCACCGGTCGAGAAACGACTGGCCGAGGAGAAGGACAGGAAAACAAAAGAGACCGCCGCCACCCGGGTCGATTTCTTCACCATGGTTCGAGGAGAAGATTGATGAGCGTCAAGGCCGAAGCATTGACGGGCGGTTTTTCCGACGCCGTCTTCGATTCCCAACGGATTTTCAAGAAACTCATGGATGGCATGGCCCGGCCGGGCACGCCGCAGACAATCGAAACCGCGGTCGCCCCGCCATCGCCTCTCGCCCCCGCCACCGGCGCGGTCCTGCTGGCGCTCTGCGATCACGATACGCCGGTCTGGCTGAGCGGCGCCCTGCGGAAAACCACCGTCCCCGGCTGGATCGGATTTCATACCGGTGCGGTTCCGACTGAAGAAAAAAGCGCAGCGCATTTCGCCGTCATCGAAGCGGGCAGCGCCATAGCCTCCTTCGGTCTCTTCGCGCAGGGAAGTCAGGAATATCCCGACCGCTCCACCACGCTCATCATCGAGTTGCCTGATCTGGATGGCGGGCGGGAATTGCTGCTCTCCGGCCCCGGTATCCGCCACGTCAACATCATCAGCCCCACCGGCCTGCCGGACATATTCCCGCGGCTGTGGGCGGAGAACAACGCCATTTTCCCGCGCGGCGTCGACGTCATCCTGACATCCGCCGACAGATTTGTCTGCCTGCCGCGCACGACGCGCATTCAACCCGTGGAGGCGTAAGATGTATGTTGCTGTCAAAGGCGGGGAAACCGCCATTGCCAACGCCCACCGGCTTCTGGCCGACAAGCGGCGCGGAGACCGCGACATGCCCGCCATGACGGTGTCGCAGATCGTTTCGCAGCTTTCGCTCGCCGTCGACCGGGTGATGGCGGAAGCGTCTCTTTACGATCAGTCACTTGCAGCCCTTGCCGTCAAGCAGGCCCGCGGCGACATGATCGAGGCCATTTTTCTGCTGCGCGCCTACCGCACGACCCTGCCGCGTTTCGGTTATTCGGTTCCGGTGGATACCGCTGACATGACGGTGCAGCGGCGTGTTTCCGCGACCTACAAGGATTTGCCGGGCGGGCAATTGCTGGGGCCGACCTTCGATTACACCCATCGCCTGCTCGATCCTTCGCTTCTCGAGGACGAGGCCGTTGAGACAGCCACCCAGCGCGAAGGCGAGCCGGAACATGTCATGCGAGTTTCCGATATTCTGGCGCAAGAGGGACTGATCGAGACCGACGGCGATATGCCGGCTGACCATATTGCCGGCGACCTGACGCGGGAGCCGATGGAATTTCCGATGCCGCGTGACCTACGCCTGCAATCGCTGGCGCGCGGTGATGAGGGTTTCCTTCTGGCGCTCGCTTATTCGACGCAACGTGGTTACGGCCGCACCCATCCGTTCGTCGGTGAAATCCGCATCGGCGAGGTCGAGGTTGAACTGGACGTGCCGGAACTCGGCTTCTCCGTCTCGCTTGGCGACATACAGGTCACCGAATGCCAGATGGTCAACCAGTTCAAGGGTTCGGCCAAGGCGCCGCCGCAATTCACCCGCGGCTACGGTCTGGTGTTCGGCCAGAGCGAGCGCAAGGCGATGGCCATGTCGCTGGTCGACCGGGCGCTGCGGGCGGGCGAATTCGGCGAGGACGTCGTGGCCCCCGCGCAGGACGAGGAATTCGTCATTTCACACGCCGACAACGTTCAGGCGACGGGTTTCGTAGAACATCTGAAACTGCCGCATTACGTGGATTTCCAGGCCGAACTCGGTCTGGTCAGGAAAATGCGTGCCGATTTCGAAGCGATTAACGCCGATGGTGCGGAATGGATGGGCGATGCGGCCGAGTAGCTCAGCGGCTGTGTTGCTCGCCAAACCAGTAAGCGCAAAAGACGGTCGATGCTGCAAACACAGCAAAGAACACGGCTGCAAGAATTCCAATCTCCATGAGCTTGTACTCCTTTTTTCACAAGGCTAACGCGCAATGCTTGAAGAAGTTTCATTTGACGACGGGCTGGCTGCCTACAACTTCGCCTATCTGGACGAACAGACCAAGCGGATGATCCGCCGGGCGATCCTGAAAGCCATCGCCATTCCCGGTTATCAGGTTCCCTTCGCTTCCCGCGAAATGCCCATGCCCTATGGCTGGGGCACCGGCGGTGTGCAGGTAACCGCTTCCATCCTCGGCCCAGAGGATGTGCTGAAGGTTATCGATCAGGGCGCGGACGACACGACCAATGCGGTTTCCATCCGCGCCTTTTTCCAGAAGGTGGCAAATGTTGCCGTCACCACCCGCACCAGGGATGCAACCATCATCCAGACGCGGCACCGTATTCCCGAAGAGGAACTGCATTCGGGTCAGGTCCTCGTCTATCAGGTTCCCATTCCCGAGCCGTTACGCTTCCTCGAACCGCGCGAGACCGAAACGCGTGTCATGCACGCGCTGGAGGAATACGGCCTGATGCATGTCAAGCTTTACGAGGACATCGCCCGCAACGGACGCATCTCCACCACCTATGCCTATCCGGTGAAGGTGGCCGGGCGTTACGTGATGGACCCCTCGCCGACGCCGAAATTCGACAATCCGAAAATGAATATGTCGGACGCCCTGCAGCTCTTCGGCGCAGGACGCGAAAAGCGCATCTATGCCGTGCCACCCTATACCGACGTCGTCAGCCTCGATTTCGAGGACCATCCCTTCGAAATCCAGCGCTTCGACAAGCCCTGCGCGCTGTGCGGTGCGGAGAATGTCTATCTGGACGAGGTGGTGCTTGATGATAAGGGCGGGCGGATGTTCGTCTGCTCCGATACCGACCATTGCGAGGACCGCCGCGCCCATGGCCACAAGGGCCATCTGCTGGCGGATGTGAAGGAGGCCGCAGAATGAGCGACGCACCGCTTCTGAAAGTCAGGGACGTTTCTAAATATTATGGCGACCGCGCCGGCTGCCGCAACGTCTCCTTCGAGCTTTATCCGGGCGAGGTTCTGGCCATTGTCGGTGAATCCGGTTCCGGCAAGACCACGCTACTCAACTGCATTTCCACCCGGCTGATCCCAACGGCGGGCAGCGTGGAATATCGCATGCGCGACGGTTCGGTACGTGACCTTTACCACATGGGTGAGGCTGAACGGCGTTTCCTGATGCGCACCGACTGGGGCTTCGTGCACCAGAACCCGGCGGACGGGCTGCGCATGGCGGTTTCGGCCGGCGCCAATGTCGGCGAGCGGCTGATGGCCGTCGGCAACCGACATTACGGCAATATCCGGCAATCGGCCAGCGAATGGCTGGAGCGGGTGGAAATCGGCACCGACCGCATCGATGACCAGCCGCGCGCTTTTTCCGGCGGCATGCGGCAGCGCCTGCAGATCGCCCGCAACCTCGTCACCTCGCCGCGCCTCGTCTTCATGGACGAACCGACCGGCGGCCTTGATGTCTCCGTGCAGGCGCGCCTGCTCGATCTGGTCCGCGGTCTGGTCAACGATCTCGGTCTCGCCGTCGTCGTCGTCACCCATGATCTGGCCGTGGCGCGGCTGCTTTCCCATCGCATGATGGTGATGAAAGGCGGTGACGTCATCGAGCACGGACTGACCGATCGGGTGCTGGACGATCCGCGCGAGCCCTACACGCAATTGCTTGTTTCCTCTATTCTGCAGGTTTGACGCCATGCCGACGCCTCTCATCGTTTCGGAAGTCTTCAAAAGCTTCACCATGCATCTTCGCGACGGTATCGAATTGCCCGTTGTGCGCGATGTCAATTTCTCCGTTTGCGGCGGCGAATGCGTCGTGCTCGGCGGTCCCTCCGGCATCGGCAAAAGCTCGATCCTGAAAATGCTCTATGGCAATTACGCCATCGACAGCGGGCAGATTCTCGTCCGTCATGAGGGCCAGGTCGTCGATATCGGCAACGCCTCGCCGCGCACGATC
Organism: Agrobacterium sp. P15N1-A; assembly: GCF_044626815.1. Lineage (NCBI taxonomy): Bacteria > Pseudomonadati > Pseudomonadota > Alphaproteobacteria > Hyphomicrobiales > Rhizobiaceae > Agrobacterium > Agrobacterium sp. P15N1-A. The sequence continues at coordinate 1,444,695 of NZ_JBIUPF010000001.1, forward strand.
CTCGATATTCGTCACCGCACCATCGGTTATGTCAGCCAGTTCCTGCGCACCGTGCCGCGTGTCGCTGCCATAGATGTCGTCGCCGAGCCGCTTCTGGCGCGCAAGGTTGCCGCCGATGAAGCCCGCGAACATGCAGCCATGCTGCTTTCGAAGCTCAACCTGCCACGGGAACTATGGTCGCTCCCGCCTGCGACCTTTTCGGGCGGCGAGCAGCAGCGCGTGAATATCGCACGCGGTTTCATCACCGACCATGCGATCCTGCTTCTGGACGAGCCGACAGCCTCGCTGGACGCCCTTAACCGGCGTGTCGTCGTCGATATGATCGTCGAGAAAAAACAGAAGGGCACGGCACTGCTCGGCATTTTCCATGACGAGGAGGTGCGGGAAGCCGTCGCCGACCGCATTCTGGACGTCTCACAGTTTTCTCCCAGAAAGGCAGCGGCATGAGCGTCAAGGTCGGCCTGGAACCCGTCATCCATGAGACCGCCCGTGTCAGCAATTCCTCGATTGGCCGCTATACCGAAGTTTCGGAACGCTGCCGCATCGAGGAGGTCGAGATGGGCGATTACTCCTATGTCATGCAGGATGGTGCGATCTGGTGCGCCACCATCGGCAAATTCGTCAACATCGCCGCTTCCGTCCGCATCAACGCCACCAATCACCCGATGCAGCGGGCGACGCTGCATCACTTCACCTATCGTGCCCACAGCTATTGGGACGATGCGGAGGATGAGACGGACTTCTTCGCCGCCCGCCGCGCCAAACGCGTGATCATCGGCCATGATGTGTGGATCGGCCATGGTGCGACGATCCTGCCCGGCGTCACGGTCGGAAATGGCGCGGTGATCGGGGCGGGTGCAGTCGTCTCAAAAGACGTCGCGCCCTATACCATCGTCGGCGGCGTGCCCGCCCGGCTGATCCGGGAGCGCTTCCCGGCGGAACTGGGCCGGCAAATGGATAATCTGAAGTGGTGGGACTGGGACCACGCTACATTGCGCGTCGCTCTCGACGATTTCCGCAGCCTGGACGCCGAGGATTTCGTCGCGAAATATGGCGGATGAAATCTCACTCTGCCGAACACCTGCAAATCCCGGGACACAAATCCCGGGATTTTTGTTTATGCGATCAAAAAAGACACGCGGATTTGAACGGTCCGAGATTCCTCCCGAAAGCTTTGTCGGCAAACAGGCGGACATGAGATCCTTGAAATCTGTAATATTTTATTCATCAAACTGACATCCACACTTCACGCACCGCTGTTACGCCGAACCCCGTCAAAAAGAAGATTGGACGGGGAAATGAGCTTTCACCTGAAGCAAGTCACGCGCCGTTTCGGCAACCACACTGCGGTCGATTCCGTGAATGTCGAAATTCCGCAGGGCCAGATGGTTGGCGTTATCGGACGCTCGGGTGCGGGAAAATCGACGCTGCTGCGCATGATCAACCGCCTCGTCGATCCGTCCTCGGGTTCCATCCATTTCAACGACACGGAAGTTTCGGCGCTGAAGGGTGCTGCGCTTCGCAGCTGGCAGCGCGACTGCGCCATGATCTTCCAGCAGTTCAATCTGGTGCCGCGCCTCGATGTTCTCACCAATGTCATGCTCGGTCGCCTCAACCACCGTTCAACGGCGCTCAGCCTGTTCAACATCTTCACCAATGATGAGCGCCTGATGGCGATAGCCGCCCTGGAAAGGCTCGGCATCGAACATGTGGCCATGCAGGCTGCCGGCACGCTTTCCGGCGGTCAGCAGCAGCGCGTCGCCATCGCCCGCGCCCTGATGCAGTCTCCGAAGATGGTTCTGGCCGATGAGCCGATCGCATCGCTCGACCCGCTCAATGCCAAGATTGTGATGGACGCGCTGCGCGACATCAACGAGCGCGAGGGCATCACTGTCATCACCAACCTGCATACGCTGGATACGGCGCGCAATTATTGCGAACGCATCATCGGCATGTCTCAGGGCCGCGTCGTTTTCGACGGAACCCCTACTGAGCTGACGGCTGCGGCCGTTACGGAGATTTACGGAACCGATTCGCAGGGGTCGGGCATCGATGAGACCATGACCTCGACCAGCATCAATATTCCCGGCGCGCAGCTTCCCGCGCGTCCGGTGCAGCAATCTGCCGGCCCCGAACCGCTCGCTCTCGCCGGGCTCTGAGGAACCGCTCAGCATCGTTTGCGCCCGCGTCAAGGGCCGATACTTCACAACAAACTCCGGCTCGCCGGGAAACAGGAGAAAGTCCATGTTGAAGAAAGTCCTTCTTTCGGCAGTCGCCCTTGGCGTTCTGGCCGGTTCCGCCATGGCTCAGGACGTCAAGGTTCTGCGCATCGGTCTCGACGGTTCCGAAAACGAAGCCGACCAGATCCGCAACACCAAGTGCGTTGCCGATGGCCTGAAGGCCGCGACCGGCGTTTCCGAAGTTCAGGTTTTCCCGTCGCCGGACTATAACGGCGTCATCCAGGGCCTTCTCGGCGGCACCATCGACATCGCTTCCATGGGTGCGTCCTCCTACGCCAAGATCGCTCTGGCCGATCCGAAGGCCGTCGATCCGATCCTGACCACCGCCGGCGCCGATGGTTCGACCGGCTACTACACGATCATGGTTGCCCGCAAGGACAGCGGTATCAAGACGCTGGCTGACGCCAAGGGTAAGAAGATCGGCTTCGCCGACCCTGACTCCACCTCCGGCTTCCTCGTCCCGAACGTGGCTATCCCGAAGGAAACCGGCGTTCCGGTCAAGGAATACTTCTCCGAAACCGGCTTCGGCGGCGGCCATGAGAACCTCGTTCTCGCCGTTCTCGACAAGAAGTTCGACGTCGGCACCACCTTCGGTTCGGGCGTCGGCAAGTGGGAAGAAGGCTACACCGCCGGCAACCTCTACCAGATGGTCAAGAAGGGCAACCTCGACATGGACGATATCGTCGAAGTCTGGAAGTCGCCGCTGATCCCGAACGGCCCGCTGATGGTCACCAACAAGCTCGGCGATGCGATGAAGCAGAAGGTCGAAGACTTCTTCATGGAACTGCCGAAGAAGGATCTGGCCTGCTTCCAGGGCTTCACCCAGGGCAAGAACACCGCCTACATCAAGGTCGATCCGTCCTTCTACCAGACGATCATCGACGCCCGTAAGTCCGTTATCGGCGGCTGATCCTCAGATGATATCTGGAAGCGGCGGTGCCTCGCGGCGCCGCCGCTTTTGCCAATAAAGGAAAAGCGGCATGGCGACCACACTGCACCCCGGCACCCTCTCGCCCGAGGGATTGAGCGCATCGTCCCAGACGGTCATGCGCCATTATCGACGGCAGCTTGCGACACGGCGGATTTACACCGTCATTTCGCTCGTGATCTTCCTCGTCATCCTCGCCGCCTCCCTGAATTTCGCCAATGCGGCCAATTCGGGCAAGTTCTTCGAGCGCCTGCCCTATTTCTTCGATTTCATGAAGACTTTCGTGCCGGACAGCCCGCTGGAAATCTTTCGGGCAATGTTCGACCTGCCGTCGCCCTATGCGGACGGTTCGCTGAAATATAATTATGTCGCGGATCGCGTTTACATCACCGACAGCTTTTATATTCCGCACTTCATCTATCAGTTGATCATCACACTGAATATTGCGCTGGTCTCGACAATCATCGGCACCGGCTTCGCCTTCGTGCTCTGCTTCTTCGCCTCCACCAATCTCGTCGGCGCCGGCCTCGTGCGCTGGGTGGTGCGCCGGGTAATGGAAGTCCTGCGCGCCTTTCCGGAAATCGTCGTCGCCGGGTTGCTCACCGCCATCCTGTCGATCGGTCCTATCGCCGCGATCATCGCGATTTCTGTCCACACGATCGGCGCTTTGGGCAAGCTGTTCTTCGAAGTGGTGGAAAATGCCGACATGAAGCCGGATGAAGGCTTGCGCGCCGCCGGCGCCAACTGGCTGGAACGGGTGCGCTTCGCCATCGTGCCGCAGGTTCTGCCCAATTTCGTGTCCTATGCGCTGCTGCGCGCCGAAATCAACGTGCGCGCCTCCACCATCATCGGTGCGGTCGGCGGCGGCGGCATCGGCGAGGTGTTCCGGCTGTCGATCGGTAACGATCATGCATCGAAGACCTATGCCATCATCATCCTTCTGCTGATCACCATCATCGCCGTCGACCAGTTTTCCGGCTGGCTGCGCCGCAGGCTGATCGGCCATCAATCCTTCGAATTCGGACGGGGAGCGGCCTGATGTCGTCCAGCTTCATTCTCAACACCGCCGACCGCGAGAGGCTGACGGCCGCACATCCGCAAGTATTCAACCGCAGTTTCATGCAGCGATATGGTCTGCTCGTCGGCCTTCTCGCCGTCACCGTCTATCTTATCGGCTGCTTTTTCTTCTTCAATGTCGGTCCAGCCTTCATGCAGGGCCGTTGGGATCGCGCCTCGAGCTATATTCAGGACTGGTATTCCTGGCGTGCCCAGCCGCGCCTGCGCTTCGAAGACGGCAAGGTTGAGCCGCAATGGTCGAGCCGCGGCCAATATCCGGTCGATGCAAAGATCGACTGGCTGCAGCCCCTGCCGGGCGGCGGCTATAGCGTCATTTATGGAAGCATGGAAAACCGACTCGACGTGACCCCGACCCGGGTGGATGTTTATGTCGACGGCAAGAACTACCCTGTCATCATCAACGACGATGCGGCGGTCGCGCCGCAGGGCTTGCCCGACGAAATCCAGCAGGATGGCAAGAAAGTGCTCGTGCATTACGGTTTTGCCGGTCAGGCGGAGATCCGCACCAGTCAGGTCTATGTGCAGCGCCGGTTCCTCGGATGGGCGAATTTCCTGTTCGACACCAAATCGGAATTCTGGGGCAAGGGCTATGGCGAACTCGCTGCGCTGGCTCTGTGGGGAGAAAGGCTCGATCCCGAGCGCTCCAATATCGGCCACATGGTCGATGATTTCCTCGACAACAGCGTCTGGCAGCATGCCGATATTCTTTCCAAGCTGATGCAGACATTGGTCATGGCTTTCGTAGGCACGCTGTTCGGCACGCTCGTCGCCCTGCCGCTCGCCTTCATCGCGGCGCGCAACATCACCGCCAACAAGGCTGCGAACTGGGGCATGAAGCGGCTGTTCGACTTCCTGCGCTCCATCGACATGCTGATCTGGGCGCTGTTCTTCACCCGCAGCTTCGGGCCCGGACCAATCCCCGGCATTGCCGCGATCTTCTTCACCGATACCGGCGCGCTCGGCAAGGTTTATGCCGAGGCGCTGGAAAATGTCGACGACAAGCAGCGCGAGGGTGTCAAATCGGTCGGCGCGTCGCCGATTGCGGTCAACCGTTTCGGTGTGCTGCCGCAGGTCCTGCCGGTCTTCATTTCGCAGTCACTCTATTTCTGGGAAAGCAACACCCGCTCCGCCACCATCATCGGCGCGGTGGGCGCCGGCGGCATCGGTCTGAAACTACTGGAAGCGATGGGCACCAATGCCGACTGGGACAAGGTCGCCTATATGGTCCTGCTCATCCTCTTCGTCGTTTTCCTGTTCGACCATATCTCCAATTCGCTGCGTTCACGCCTGATTGGCAAGACACAGCACTGAGCATTAAGGGGATGGATGACGAAAATCGTAAAGAGTTTCGTCATCCCATCAGGAGGCTCATGCAGCCCTTATTCTGCCAGCCGCATCGCCTCATCATATCCGTCTGCGCCTTCAGCATATTCGGAAGGGTTACCGCATTTCCAATGCGCTTTTTTCCTTCGGCATCATCATTCTGTCACGGAAACCAATTACCTCGCACTCCTGACCTTGCGGGAAGCCGGCGAGTCACGCCAAATAGCTTCTCATCCCTGGTCTCCCATGACACTGAAGAGTGCTTGCCGTGCGCTATGCCATCTATTTTTCTCCGGCTAAAGATCACCCGCTGACTGAGGCTGCGTCACGCTGGCTGGGCCGCAATGCATTTTCCGGCACGCTGCATGACGACCACGACGACTATGCCGACATGACGGAGGAGCCACGCCGTTACGGTTTCCACGCGACCCTGAAGGCTCCTTTCGAGCTTGCCGAAAAATACAGCGAGGCGGAGCTGCTCACGGCCTTCGAAGATTTCGCGGCCAGCCAGTCCACCTTCGAAATTCCGCGTGTCGTCGTCGGTGCGCTCGGGCCCTTTTTTGCACTGGTCCCGGACCGCACCTATCAGCCGCTGCAGGATTTTGCCGCCGAGATCGTCGATCATTTCGACCGGTTTCGAGCGCCCCTGTCCGAGACCGATATTGCCCGTCGGCGGCCACAGATGCTGACGGAGAGCCAGCGGCAAAATCTGTCACTCTGGGGTTATCCGCATGTCATGGATGATTTCCGTTTTCACATGACGCTGACCGGCCGCATCGATGAAACCGAACAGCCCGCCATGCACGAGGTGCTTTCGGCGCGGTTTTCCGAATTCACCGATCGACCTCTCAGCATTTCCGGCCTCGCCTTGTTCATTGAAGAAAAGCGCGGCGCGCCCTTTACCGTTCACAGCTGGCACCCCCTTGGCCAGCAACCAAAGAAAGATGCGAACCCATGACCGAGCACGCCCTTTCCAATGCCCGTATCGTTCTGGAAGACGATATTATTCTGGGCTCCGTCCTGATCCGTGACGGCAAGATCGCCGATATCAGCGAAGGTGCTTCCAAAACCGGCGAAGACCTGGAAGGTGATTATTTGATCCCGGGTCTGGTGGAACTGCATACCGACCATCTTGAGCAGCATTATTCACCGCGCCCCGGCGTGATCTGGGACAAGATCGCCGCCATTCAGGCCCATGACGCCCAGGTGGCCGCCTCCGGCATCACCACCGTATTTGACTGCCTCCGGCTCGGTTCGGATGAAGACGGCGGCTTCAAGAAGGGTGAAATGCGCGAAATGGCTGACGCCATCGAGGCCGCGGCGGATCAGAACCGCCTTCGTTCGGATCACCTGCTGCATCTGCGCTGCGAAGTCGCCTCCTCGGATGTGCTGGAACATTTCGAAGACTTCGAAACCGATCCGCGCGTGCGGCTGATTTCTCTGATGGACCACTCCCCGGGGCAGCGCCAGTTCCAGTCGATGGATCAATATATCTTCTATTACCAGAAAAAGCGTGGGCTGAGCGACGAGGCTTTCGCCGAGTTCGTGCGGCGTCGGCAGACAGCCTCGGCGGAATATTCCGCCAGGCACCGCGATTATCTGGCCGCCCGCTGCGCCGAGCGCGGCATTACCGTCGCAAGCCATGACGACGCCACCGAAGCGCATGTCGGCGAGGCTATCGGCCACGGCGTGAAACTGGCGGAATTCCCCACCAGCGTCGAGGCTGCAAAAGCCTCGCACAGCGCCGGCATGAGCGTGCTGATGGGCGCGCCGAACATCGTTCGCGGCAAGTCCCACTCCGGCAACATTGCCGCCCGCGATCTTGCCGAGATCGGCGTGCTGGATGTTCTTTCTTCCGACTATGTGCCCTTCAGCCTGCTCTTCGCGCCATTCCTGCTCGCCGATCAGGTAGAAGCCATCAGCCTGCCGGAAGCGCTGCGCATGGTCACCGCCACGCCGGCGCGCACCGTGGGCCTTCTTGATCGCGGTCGTATCGCGACGGGATTGCGGGCCGATCTGGTCCGGGTTCACCGCGAAGATGGTGTGCCGGTCGCCCGCTCCGTCTGGCGTCAGGGCAAGCGCGTGGCATGACCCACGATGGGCAGGATAGCCGGCGCGCGGCATCGCCCGGCACGATGATCGTGATTGTCGGCCCGAGCGGGGCCGGCAAGGACACGCTGATGGACTATGCCGCAGCGCGACTGTGCGGACGGCCGGGCTTTCACTTCACCCGCCGCGTCATTACCCGCAGCGGCGATGCGGGGGGTGAAAACCACGATGCCGTTTCGATGCACGAGTTCAACCGGCTGGAAGATGAGGGCGCCTTCGCGGTGTCCTGGCAGGCGCATGGACTGAAATATGGCATCCCGGCCGCTGTCTATCGTCATCTCAATGCGGGAGACGTGGTCATCGCCAACGGTTCGCGTTCCGCCCTACCGCATTTCGGCACCGCCTTTTCCCGTCTTAAGGTCTTGAACATCGTTGCGCGGCCGGAGGTGCTGGCAAGGCGGCTGGAGCAGCGCGGGCGGGAAAGCCGGGACGATATTCTTCGGCGGCTGGAACGCAGTTCGCTGACGGTCGCTGGAAATTTCGACGTCACGACCGTCGATAATAGCGGCGCTATCGAAGATGCCGGCCAAGCCATCATGCAGGTGCTGGAGCAAAGCGCAGATACCGACCGCACTTAAAATCCCGGAGCCCGGCTGCTCGACAAACGCTCTTTCAAGGCTTACCATCAGGCGACAATTTCCAAACATGGTACGCCAAGGCGAGGGATGCCCGAGAAGAGGGTCAGTGACGAGATAAGTGTGGTGGCCGGTCTGGCTGCCGGCGTCAGCAATTATGCCCGGTCACGGGGCATCGATATCGCGCCGATCTGCAAGGCTCTGGACATTGATCCAGCCACATTCAGCAGCCTGACGGAACGCATCAGCCTCGATAGATTTTCCCGCCTGCTCGAAACCTGCGCACTGATTTCCGGCGACGACGCCTTCGGTCTGCAATGCGCCTCCACCTTTCCAGCGGGTGCATCCGGCGCGTTCGGATATGGGCTGATCAGCGCACCGACGGTAAGGGCATTCCTGCGTTTTCTTCAGGACCATGTTTATTACGCGACCAATAACAGCAATTTCACCATGGTAACGGATGCCACGCAGGTAACCCTGTCATGGTCCTTCGCGCCGGTTATCGCCAAACGCGATCAATATGTGGATTTGTCGCTCGCCGTCCTGGTACAGCGTCTCCGTGATATTCTCGGAGATCGCATCAACCAGATCGAGATCGGTCTGGAGCGGCCGAAACCGAATAATATTCAGCTATTTAAAGAAAGAATGACCAGGCGCGTCAGTTTTTCCCAGCCCATCCATACCATGCGTCTTCCGGTATCGCTTCTCGATGTGGTCAATCCGAATGCGGATGAGCGGCTGTTCGAGCTGATGAACCTGCAATGCCGCATGTTGCGACCGGAAACATCGGCGGACGCGACCCATTTCATTGACCAGGTGAAGCGGTACATGCAGATGCGGCTGTCGGATGCCGAGCTTTCGCTCGGCGAGATCGCTCCCTATTTCAACCTGTCGGAGCGGAGTTTTCAACGGCGGCTCGCAGAGCTCGGCACCAATCTCAACGAGATAAAGGATGCCATTCGCAAAAATGCCGGTTTCAAACTCCTCGTGGAAAGCGATCTTCCGGTATCCGACATCAGTTACAGGCTTGGCTATTCGACACCCGGTGCGTTTTCGCGTTCCGTCTCCCGCTGGTTCGGGGCGACACCGACCGACATTCGCAAGAAACACGCGCATCATTCCGCCGGATGATACATGTTGACGGCATCAATATTTCGAAATGACCCATTAGATTTGAGAAATATGTCGGCGCTCATCGCAATATGTGCCGAAACATAACAATAAAACGAAAAACTTGGCGCGCGATGTTATTCTATCGGTGAAGCACATCGCCTATTAGAGCGCCGCATATCCTTCGGGTGTGACGAAAACATTCCAGAGCTTTGAAGCTGCATTTCACGCCAGACCGATTGTGGGTCTCTGGCAATATCGATGTTGCAGTTCCTTTCAATGCACAGAACAGAGCGTCCGCGCCGGATCGGCTGGCTGCGAAAGCGGCCCTTTATTGCATAATTACCAATGCCAGATGAAACCTATTGGCGAAATTAGCGTTTCTGTTCGCGTATAGACAGAGCGGTAAACGAGCTGGTTTCTGGGAATGAATCATTGACTGATCGCGCCCCGGGAAGGCCAATCTCTTTTAAGGCTGAAAGAAAATGTCTTCAAATACGCCGCATGAACATCGCCAGACGCGTGAAATTATCCTTTCGGAGCGTGAGCGGCATTATCTGGGGCTGGTCGCGCGGGGCAAGCATCCGTCCCACGTCGCCTTGATAACCGGCGCGGACGAAGCGGACGTGAAGGAAACCCTGGAAAGGGTGCGCCACAGGCTGGGTGCGGCCAATCTGCTGAATGCCGTCAGCATCGCCCTGCTGCGCGGCCTGATTGAGCAGGACGCATAATCGCCACCTGATCCATCCAAGCTTACGAGAGACGTCCCCTGCCGTAAGCTGAAAACCGAATGAGCGACTTTCTGCGTCAAAATCCTTCCATATCAATGGCGGGATGGCGGACCAAAAAGCGGGCTGGACATGATGTCCGGCCCTATCGACGCAAATGCAAAGCAGCGCTTTACGGTTTGCCCGGCGGGTCATAATCGACCCGCCGGGTTTTTATTGTCGCATCAGAGCGATTGAATTTCGGCCAGAATATCGCTTTCGATCACGATGCCGCTTTCCAGCGCCTGCCTGCGAATCCCCTGGCTGCGGCGGCCGGGCAGACGCACATTTTCCTGCTTTTCTATCTCGCCGGCGATGAGCGCCAGCCGCTCGGTAAAGGTCGCGCCACCCGAGGATACGGGGTCTATGGCGATGATCGTGTGGCCGAGAGACGGTGGCGCCCCCTTGTCGTCGAGAAGGGAAGATGCCTCGAATGCGAAGTTTCCGCCGGTAATCGCAGCGGCCATGATCTCCACCATCAAAGCCAGCGCAGCGCCCTTGGCCTCACCTGCGGGCACCATGGTTCCCTCTATGGCCTCTTCGGGATCGGTTGTCGGCCGGCCGTTTCGGTCGAGCGCCCAGTCGCCGGGGATGGTTTCACCCTTCTGGCGGGCCGCCATGATCTTTCCGCGCGCGACCTTGGAGAGCGCGAGATCGATGACCAGCGGATCGGCGCCGCTGACGGGGGTAGCGAAAGCGATTGGATTGGTTCCATAAAGCGGTTTGCTGCCGCCCCAGGGGGCCATGGATGCCGGGGCGTTGGCGAACATGAGCGCGACAAAACCCATTTCGGCGAGGCGCTCGACGGTTAGCGCCATGACACCCGCATGATGGGAGCGATGGATCGCTGCAAGCGCAATGCCCTGCTGCCGGACCATGTCCGGCAATTCCTCAAGGGCGCGATCAATCGCCGGATAGGCATAGCCGTGATTGGCGTCGACCGAGAGCACGCCCGGCTTCACGCGGGTCGTCACCGGACGCGCCTTGCCATCGACCTTTCCAACCCGCGCCTGCCGGACATAAACGGGGATGCGGCGAAAGCCGTGACCACCTTGGCCGGCCGCCTCGGAGGCGACGAGCGCCTTTGCCACCGAACGGGCGTTTTGCGGCAGAACGCCGTTGCGCTCAAAGATAGAGGATACGAGATCCTCCGCCTCTGCGATTGAGAATTTCATGATTTTCGTGATTCCTGTTGGCTTGCATGCGATGGGACGGATCGGTCCTACTTTGCGGTATACGGTCGCTGCAAATCAACATGGAAAATAAATCGGGCATCCCATCCTCTCCAGAGTCGGGATGGCCCTATGCGGTCGGGCTGCTTCACCCTACTTGAAAAGAATCGGCAGCGTAAAACTCGTATTTGCGCCTGGCGGCGGCGGCGAGACGGACGCTCTTTGTATGACGGCCAGAAGCTTCTGATCCATCGCCGAGTCACCGGTGGATGAAATAATCCTCGCACCGCCGACGGAACCGCCGCTGTCTATCTTGAATGAAACCGTAATGGTCATTCCCGATTTTCCAGCCGAACGCACCAGTCGCCGCTGCATCGCCGAGCGCACTTTCGCACCCCAATCGGCATTTGACATGGACGAGGATGAGAAGGAGCCGGCATTGCTGCGCGATGCCGCGGTCCGGTCGGACTGCTGGGCTTCAGCCTTCGCCGTTTCGCGCAGTTCCGATGCCTGCTGCGGTTTGGGACGCTGGCGCTCGACCTTCTTTTTCTCTTCCGGCTCTTTCTTTTCCACCTTCTTTTCGACGGGCGGCGGCGGAGGACGCATGACGGGCAGAGGAACCTCGACATTTTCGAGTTCCGCCATCATCTGCTCCTGAACGGGATCGACCGGCTCCACGGGTTCGGGAATTTCCTGCGGTTCGACGATCTCCTCGACCGGCGGTTCGGGCGGCTGCACCGGCTCTGGCGGCGGCGGCGGCGTTTCCGCAACCGGCTCCGGTGGCGGCGGCTCTTCCGGGGCGGCTTCCTCCACCGGTTCGCTGCTGTCGCTCTTCACCTCTTCGGCGTCTTCGACATCCTGCGCCGGGGTCGTTTCTTCGGTCTTGACGGCTTCCGGGATTGCCGCCATTTCGATCATGATAGCGGCAGGCGGCGGCCCGCCGGCATCCAGCTCCTCGGGCTCCTGCATGAGATAATAGGCAAAACCGGCGTGAACGCCCAGCATGAGCAGCGCCGCGGCGGACCACAGCGTCACTTCCCCGATACGGGAATGCCGGGCCTGCGGGTAGCCGTTTTCAGTCATGGCGCGGTTCCCGGCGCTGCGGGTTGGCCAGCGGCAGCGGGCTGCGATGCGGCAGCCGCGTTTTCCAATCCTACAAGGGCGATCTTCAGATAACCGGCATCTCTCAGCAGGTTCATGATTTCCATGAAGTGGCCGTAATCGACCGCCTTGTCGGCCCGCAGGAAGATGCGCGTATCCTTCTTGCCGCCCGTCTGCCGGTCGATGGCGGCCGCCAATGCTTCGCGGGCAACCGCATCATTACCGAGATTGAGCGAGAGATCGTCCTTGACCGTCAGATAAAGCGGCTCCTCCGGGCGTTCCGCCGGCTTTGCGGTGGATGCGGGCAGATCGACATTCACGTCGACGGTGGCGAGCGGTGCCGCCACCATGAAGATGATGAGCAGAACCAGCATCACGTCGATGAAGGGCGTAACATTGATCTCGTGGTTTTCGGAGAGATCGTCTCCGCTATTTTCGCGAATACCGCCAGCCATGGCCGATCACCGTCCAACCAGCGATACTGCGGGCTTACTGGTGCTGCCCGGCGGAATACGGCGGAAATCGAGATCGCGGCTGACGAGGCGTTCCACACCGGCTGCGGCATCCGCCAGCAGATGGCGGTAACCGGTGATGGAGCGGGCAAAGACGTTGTAGATCACCACGGCCGGAATGGCGGCGACAAGGCCGATGGCGGTGGCGAGCAGCGCTTCGGCAATGCCCGGCGCGACGACGGCAAGGTTGGTCGTCTGCGATTCCGAAATGCTGATGAAGGAGTTCATGATGCCCCAGACGGTGCCGAACAGACCGACGAAGGGAGCGGTGGAACCGATGGTCGCAAGAACACCGGTCCCGCGCGACATGCGGCGACCCGCATGGGTTTCGATACGCGACAGCGCCGAAGAGACACGCTCCTTGATACCGCCGCCATCCGTGTGTTCGACCACCGCATCGGAAAGCTGCATTTCGTGGGTTGCCATGCGCAGCATCAGTGCTGCCGGCCCGCCCTTCTTTTCGACGGCCTCGGTAGCCTCGGTCAGGGTTTTTGCCCTGCGAATGACCTTGAGCGTCGCGCCGGCGCGCACCCGCGCACCTGCAAGCTCGATAGACTTCGCAACCCAGACCGTCCACGTGACCAGAGATGCGAAGGCAAGGCCGATCATGACACCCTTTACGACCCAGTCGGCCGCCATGAACATGCCCCAGGGAGAAAGGTTGTGCGGGATATCCGCACGATGTTCAGCACTCGCGGGCTCGGTGCTGACAGGCTCTATCGGGGTCGCGGCTTCGTTCGGCGCGGTCGTCTGGCCCGTCTGTGCGGGTTGCTCGGCCTGCGTCGGCCGCGGCGCCAGGCCTTCGGCGCCCGGTGCGGTATCCGTCGCGGGCTGAGCGGGCGCAGGCTGGACCGGTGCGGGCTGAGTTGACTGAGGCTGCGAGGGTGCGGTGGCGGCCGGTTGTTCCGGTGCAGTCGCGGAAGGCTGGACCGGCGCGGCCGCCGGAGCGCTCGGTGTCGCAGGAGCGACCGGCTGAACCGCTTCCGTTTGCGGTGCGGGCTGTATCTGGGTTTCCGATGCCGTCTGAGCGAAAACCGCGCCGGCACTCAAGCCAGCACTCAGGCCGGCCAGCAAGGTGACAGTCATGGCAAGGGAGAGATGCCTTGTCGTGTTTGCCTTGTTGAAGGATACGGAAGAAGTTGAGGTCTCAGCTGACATAATTTTTATCCCGGATTTCCGTCGATGAACTCATCCGCAGATTGACCGGTTCCTGAAAACCGGGGTCATGAACGGATACCGTCGTGAAAGCTTGACGTTCCGATAATAAACCTGAGTTCTTTTGACAACTATTATATTGTCAAAAGACGACCCGTAAACTCTTCTTTACAAAAAATTGACCGATCAAAGGCCTTCAGCTGCTCTGCGAGGGCGAAAACTGCGCAACGAGGGCATGACGGTCACCGGGATAGGTGACACGGACACGGGTGATATAATCCGCCCCATGCCAGGTCCGCCGATCGATGACCAGACAGGCAGCACCGGAAGCAATACCGAGCGCCGCCGCATTTTTACGGTCGGCGGAAACGGCGCTGATGCGATGTTCGGCAGCGCTCCAGGGCACCATTTTCAGCAGCCATGTCCCCGGCCCGATCTGTGAAAAATCCGCGGCCTCCGCCTCCGGAACGGCGGTGACATTGATGATGCGCTCCTCAAGGCAAAAGGGAACGCCGCCGGCGAAGTGCGTGCAGGTGAGTTCCAGCACCGGGGCGTCGGCGGCAAGCGCCATGGCCGCGCCGTCTTCTTCCCCCGCAGGGCGCAGCCGTCGTTTGTCGAGACGGTAACCATAGACCAGACCCAGCGCCTGCACCTCCCGCTCGATATCGTGGATTTCCAGAACGGCGGATTGCGCATGGGGCTGGCGAACGAAGGTGCCGAGACGGCGGCGTCTTTCGATAAGTCCGCGCTGCACCAGTTCGCTGAGAGCCTTGTTCACCGTCATGCGCGAACAGGCATATTGCCGGGTCATCTCGTGTTCGAAGGGAATACGATAACCCGGCGGCCATTCGCCCGACATGATGTGGCGCTCGACATCATTGCGGATGCGCTCGTGCAGCGATTTTTCCTGAAGATCGGCGCCTGTGCTCCTCATCCCGATACTTTTATCCTCCCCTTTGCCGGATCAACTATCCATGGGCAGCGGCAGCAATCGCCTCGCTGCGGATTTCCTCCGTAAGCTTGGCGCGCAGTTCGGAAAATTCCGGGCTGGCCTTGACGGTATAGTGACGCGGATGCGGCAGGTCGACCGGCGTGATCGACTTGATGCGACCCGGCCTTGCCGACATGGTCACCACGCGCGACGCCATGAAGACCGCCTCCTCGATGTCATGGGTGACGAAAATGACCGTCTTCTGCTCGCGCTCCCAGATACCGAGCAGCAGTTCCTGCATCAACCCGCGCGTCTGGTTATCGAGAGCGCCGAAAGGTTCGTCGAGCAGCAGGATTTTCGGGCCGTTCGCCAGGGCGCGGGCAATGGCCGTTCTCTGCTGCATGCCGCCGGACAGTTGTTTCGGCCAATGGTTCTCGAAACCGCGCAGGCCGACCTTGTCGATATAGCTGTCGACGATCTCCCATTTTTCCTTCTCGGCCACCCCGCGTTCGCGCAGGCCGAAGGCGACGTTTTCGCGGATCGTCAGCCAGGGAAACAGGGTATAGGACTGGAACACCATGCCGCGATCCGCCCCCGGCCCCGTCACCGCCTTGCCGGACAGCAGCACTTCGCCCGTCGTTGGGCGGTCGAGACCGGCGATGATGCGCAGCAAGGTCGATTTTCCGCATCCCGACGGGCCGAGGATGGTGACGAAATCATTGCGGGGGATTTCCAGATCGGTGGGCTGCAAGGCCAGCGTCGGCTGCCCGCCCTGCACACCCGGAAAAGTGCGGCTGACGCCCTTGATAACGAGTTCGCTCATCAGGCAAGCCTCCAGGCGAAAAGCTTCCGGTTCAGCGACTTGAACGCGAAGTCCGAAATAAGACCGATAATGCCGATGACGATGATGCCGAAGATGATCTGCCCGGTCGCCATAAGCGCCTGGCTGTTGATGATCATATAGCCGATGCCCGAGGAGGCGCCGATCAGTTCCGCGACAATGACATAGGTCCAGGCCCAACCGAGAACGAGACGGAGGATTTCCGCAATATCCGGCGCATTGGCGGGAATGAGAACCCGGCGCACGACGCCCCGGTCCTTCGCACCAAGCGTGTAGGCGGCCTCCACCAGATCCCGTCTTGTGCCGGCGACAGCCACGGCCACCATCAGGATGATCTGGAACACCGCGCCGATGAAGATCACCAGCAGCTTCTGCATCTCGCCGATGCCGGCCCAGAGAATGAGGAGCGGCACGAAGGCGGAAGCCGGCAGATAGCGCGCGAAGGAGACGAAGGGCTCCAGCAGCGCCTCGATGGGCTTATAGGCCCCCATGGCGATGCCGACCGGCACGGCAACGAGCGATGCCAGCACGAAACCGCCCACCACGCGCCAGATCGTCATGCCGATATCGCTGGCAAAACCCTGATCGGTCAGCAGATAGATGCCGTCCTTCAGCATGGTGATGGGGTCGGCCAGAAAGGTCGGCGAGACGAAACCGCCCAGCGTGGCAAAGCCCCAGGCAGAAAAAAACAGCACGAAGAACAGGATGCCGAGAGCAATTCTCGTGCTGTTCCTTATGGGTTGAAGAGGTTGCATCTGTCGCCTGTCCGGAAAACCGGCGCGGCACCTTCGCCGCGCCATCAGAACGCCGTGCGCGTTTCGTGACGCACAATCGACGCACTCACCTGTTTTGGCTGCAATATTCCCTGCAGGGAATGCGGCCGCCTTTTCTGTTACTTGATGAAGGACGTATCCGCGAGGGTCGAAAGATCGGGTTTCGACTTTATCACGCCGATTTCCAGCAGCAGGTCCGCAGATTTTTCCGAGAATGTCTTGAATTCACCCTCGAAGAACTTCTGGTTGGCGGCCTTGTCCTGCCATTCGAGGAACTTTGCCGAAGCGGCAAAGGCCTCGCCGGTCTGCTTCACATCCGCCCCCATCGTCGCATAGGACTTTTCGGGATCGGCCTTGATGAGCTCGAGGGCCTGAAAATAGCTGTCCGCCAGGGCTTTCGCCGCCTGCGGATTGGCCTTCAGGAAATCCGGGGTGCAACCGAACGTATCCATGACGGCGGGATAATCCAGCGTCGTGGCGAGGATTTTGCCCTTGTCGGGGGCGGCGCGGACGGTGGACAGATAGGGCTCATAGGTCATGGCGGCATCATTTTGACCGGCAACGAATGCCTGAGCGGCCGGTCCCGGCTCGAGGTTGACGACCTTGACGTCCTTCAGAGTGAGGCCGTTTTCCTTGAGGATCCAGGCAAGGAAGAAATAAGGGGAGGTGCCCGGCGCGGAAGCGGCAACCGTCTTGCCTTTCAGGTCCGCGACCTTGGCGACATCACTGCGCACCGCAATGCCATCAGCGCCATGCGACTTGTCCATCTGGAAAATCTGGGTGGATTTCACGCCATTGGCATTCCACGCGATCCATGTTTCCACCGTGGTGGCGGCGCACTGGATGTCACCGGAAGCAAGGGCCAGATGGCGGCTCGCCTGCGGTATTTTCTTGATATCGACCTTCAGGCCGTTCTTTTCGAAAATGCCAGCCTGTTTGGCGAGCGTCAGCGGTGCAAAACCGGTCCAGCCGGACATGCCAATCGTCACCGACGTCTCGGCATAAGCGGAAGCGGATGACAACAGCGCGGCGACTGTGGTGAGAACCCATGTTTTCTTCATGATCTGAACCCCTTTTGATTTATTTTTGTGCGATGTTGTTTATCGCTTTATTTGAGGCATGGTAGGCAGGGAATTTATATTTGTCTAGACAAAATAGAAGCTTCCAAAGGCCTCCAGAAAGATTGCAAATACACCGCCCGGCATTCTAGACATAGGATAACACGGCCCCGCGCACAGGCCCGTCGTTTTTCCATGTCGAGCTTTTCCATGACCAGACAAAGACGCCGCAGTATCATCAGGGCAAGGCGAACCGGAACCGGAATTGCGCTGGTTGCCGCCATTTCCTTCATCGCGGGCATGACGGATGCGGTGGGCCTGCATATTTCAGGCGACTTCGTGTCCTTCATGACCGGCAACACCACGCGCGCCGCAGTCTCGATGGAGGCTGGCCTCTATTCCCACGCCGCGAAACTGCTTTTCGCAATCGTTGCCTTCGTGGCGGGCAATGCAGGCGGCATCGTGGTGGCGCATAAGTTCGACCGGCGCATCTTCGCCGTTCTGATGGCGGTGGGATTGCTGGTAACAATTGCCGCGCTGCTCGGCGGCGAGACTTCCGCTCTTGCGCAATTTTATCTCGTCGTTTTCGCCATGGGCATGGTCAACGCCGCCGTTGAGCACATAGAGGGACTGCCAATCGGGCTTACCTATGTGACCGGCGCGCTTTCCCGCTTCGGCCGCGGCATCGGTCGTTTTCTTCTCGGCGAACGAAGCCTCGACTGGGGCATTCAGATCGTGCCCTGGCTGGGCATGATATGCGGCGCGATCTGCGGCGCCGTTCTCGCCGCCACGCTGCAATCGAATGCCCTTTGGGTGGTTGCGGCCACGGTTTTCGCCGTCGCCATCGCCACCTTCATCATTCCGCGCTCGCTTCGCCAGCGCTATAATCAAAGGGTCAAAATCCGGCGGATTACGCCCTGAAAATCGTCGCCGTCACTTTCGCGAGATGGTGACGAATTTCGTGCCGCGCACCCGCACCGTCATCAGGCAGGGTTCCTTGTCGGTACGCTCGCAATAACGCGGATGCATCTTCAGCACGAAAACCATGTTGCCGAAGCGCTTGATGAAATCATAGTCGTAAATCCGAGCCGTCGCGATCATCAGATAACCGCCCTCCTTCACCTGGACATAGAAATTATAGGGGCATCCCTCGTCATCACAGCTGCGGCCCTTTTCGCCATCACAATCAAGAACGCCGTGATTGACGACGGCGTCCATCAGCCCGTCATTGTTGATATCCAGCCGCGTGACGAAATCGTCGCCGAAGGCCGCCACCTTGCACTCGTTGCGGAAATGGTCCTTCTCGTAGATCTCGGGATCATTCACCAGCTGCTGCTGCGCCGAGAGCGCCACCGGAAACATCAAGAGAACCAGCGCCTGAAGAGCGGCAACGAGAGCGATTCGCACGGCATTTTCCTTTGCATCCGTTTCGGTTATGGATGTTGCGATCATCCGGGCGGCCAGCCTAGAGTTTAGTGCTTGCGCGACACTGACGTGTTCGCAGCCCGTGTTTCCGGGGGGAACCTTTTCATGACGCTTCTGGGTTTTCTCGATTATGCCGGGGTCGCCATCTTTGCCGCAACCGGCGCGCTCGCCGCCTCACGCAAGCAGCTCGACCTGATCGGCTTCCTGTTTTTCGCGGCCGCAACCGGCATTGGCGGCGGCACGGTGCGCGATCTGGTGCTTGGCAGGACGCCGGTATTCTGGGTGGTGAACCCGACCTATATCCTCGTCTGCGTCTCGGTCGCGGTGCTGCTGTTCTTCACCGCGCATCTGTTCGAATCCCGTTACCGCGTACTGATCTGGCTCGATGCACTCGGCCTCTCCGCTTATTGCGTCATGGGAGCAGCCAAGGGGCTTGCCGCAAGCGGCTCCGCAACCGTCGCCATCGTCACCGGCGTTTTGACGGCGACATTCGGTGGCGTGCTGCGCGATATTCTCGCCGGCGAACCTTCCGTGCTGCTGCGGCCGGAAATCTACATCACCTGCGCGCTTTTGGGCTCCTCCACCTTCATTGTCGTCTATTTCCTCGGCGCACCGCTTTATGCCGCATCAGCCGCAGGTGTCCTGACGGCCTTTGCCGTCCGATCCGGTGCTCTGGTCTTCGGCTGGACTTTTCCGCCCTACAAGGCAAAGCCCGGCAGACGGCCGGAAGATGTCATGAAGTGACATATGGAAATGACCGCCGAAAACAGAAATGGCGCCCGTGGGCGCCATTTTCATGTCTGTTGTCGGACTGAAGCCTCATCCGCGCTTGCGGCGAAGGCGGATGACCACGTCCACATGGGCGATTTCCATGCCCTCGGGCGCTTCCGGCAAATTGTCGATCTGGAGGTTGTTGACGGGAATATCGAGAACCTCGTTCTCGCCCTCCACGAAGAAGTGGTGGTGATCCGAGACGTTGGTGTCGAAATAGGTGCGGGCGCCTTCCACGGCGAGAACGCGGATGAGGCCGGCTTCGGTGAACTGGTGCAGCGTATTGTAGACCGTGGCGAGAGAAACGGGCACGCCAGCGGTGACCGCCTCATCGTGCAGTTCCTCGACCGTCAGATGGCGATCGCCCTTTGCGAAAAGCAGATCGCCCAAAGCCACACGCTGTCGCGTGGGGCGCAACCCCGAGCGCCGCAACCTCGTCCCGATATCCAATGTGGCGTCAAATGCCATGCAATCCCATTCCAAACAGAGGTATGAAACTTACCAATTGCATTAGCATATATCTTTTGCGGCGAGTGCTTTCAATAGTTTCGGCGTGGCTTAGGCGCGGCAAATGGCGGCAAACCGGCCATTCCTGCAAATTTCCTCTGGTTCCAGCCGTACGGTTCCTGTATGCGGACGGCATATTGAGGTAATGACTTCTGGGAAGAAGGTTCGAAGACAAAGAATGGGGGCGGAGCGGCTTCTGCCCTTGCAGCGCTTCATTTTGAACCTAACTTGCTCTAGTGAAGTCGATCAACACCAGTAACTGGGGAAGTGAAAGCGGTATGGCAACGAGGCAATCAAGTTACAATTACGAGGAGATCCTGTCCTGCGGTCGCGGCGAATTGTTCGGCCCGGGAAATGCACAGCTCCCATTGCCCCCCATGCTCATGGTCCATCGCATTACCGAAATTTCCGAAACCGGCGGCGCCTTCGACAAGGGTTTCATCCGCGCCGAATACGATGTCAGCCCCGACGACTGGTATTTCCCCTGCCACTTCCAGGGCAACCCGATCATGCCGGGGTGCCTCGGCCTTGACGGCATGTGGCAGCTGACGGGTTTCTTCCTCGGCTGGCTGGGCGAAGAAGGTCGCGGCATGGCGCTTTCCACCGGCGAAGTGAAGTTCAAGGGCATGGTTCGCCCTCACACGAAGCTCCTTCAATATGGTATTGATTTCAAGCGCGTGATGCGCGGCCGTCTGGTGCTTGGAACCGCCGACGGCTGGCTCAAGGCGGACGGCGAAACCATTTATCAGGCGACGGACCTGCGCGTAGGCCTGTCGAAGGAAAAGGCTGCCTGAGGCAGACGGAATAGTCCTGACAAACGCCGGGCGACTTCGGTCGTCCAGCCGAAATCTTAAGAAAAGGTCCCTTTCATGAGACGAGTTGTTGTCACCGGCCTCGGTATTGTTTCTTCCATCGGCGGTGATGCCGCTGAAGTCGCCGCATCGCTGCGCAATGCCAAATCCGGCATTTCATTTTCGCCGGATTTTGCCGAACACGGTTTCAAATGCCAGGTCTGGGGCAAACCGTCTCTCGACCCGACCGATCTGGTCGACCGCCGCGCCATGCGCTTCCTGTCGCAGGGCGGCGCGTGGAACCATGTCGCCATGAAGCAGGCGATCGCCGATTCCGGTCTCGAAGAGAGCGATATCAGCGGCAATGAGCGCACCGGCATCATCATGGGTTCGGGCGGTCCTTCCACCCGCACCATCGTCGAGGCAGCCGATATTACGCTGAAGAACAACAGCCCGAAGCGCATCGGCCCCTTTGCCGTGCCGAAGGCCATGTCCTCCACCGCCTCCGCGACGCTTGCCACCTGGTTCAAGATCCATGGCGTCAACTATTCCATCTCGTCGGCCTGCTCCACCTCGGCGCATTGTATCGGCAACGCCGCCGAAATGATCCAGTGGGGCAAGCAGGACGTGATGTTCGCGGGCGGCCATGAGGATCTCGACTGGTCCATGTCCAACCTCTTCGACGCCATGGGCGCCATGTCGTCCAAATATAACGAGACGCCGAGCGTCGCCTCGCGCGCCTATGACGTCAACCGCGACGGTTTCGTGATTGCCGGCGGTGCGGGCGTGCTGGTTCTCGAAGAGCTGGAACATGCAAAGGCGCGCGGCGCCAAGATTTACGCCGAGATCGTCGGTTACGGCGCGACCTCGGACGGTTACGACATGGTGGCTCCATCGGGCGAAGGCGCGATCCGCTGCATGCGGCAGGCGCTTTCCACCGTAAAGGGCGATATCGACTACATCAATACCCACGGCACCTCGACGCCGGTTGGCGACAGCAAGGAAATCGGCGCGATCCGGGAAGTCTTCGGCGACAAGATCCCGCATATCCAGTCGACCAAGTCGCTCACCGGCCATTCTCTGGGTGCGGCCGGCGTGCAGGAATCGATCTACGGCCTGTTGATGATGCAGGAACGCTTCATCGGCGAAAGCGCGCATATTTCCGAGCTCGATCCCGAATTTGCGGGCGTTCCGATCGTTCGCAGCCGCATCGACAACGCCAGGATCGACACCATCCTTTCCAACTCCTTCGGCTTCGGCGGCACCAACGCCACGCTCGTCTTCCAGCGTCATAACGGATAATTGCCCATGAACGGCATCATGCAGGGTAAACGCGGCCTCATCATGGGCGTCGCAAACAATCATTCCATCGCCTGGGGTATCTCCAAGGCGCTCGCGGCACAGGGCGCGGAACTGGCCTTCACCTATCAGGGTGAAGCGCTCGGCAAGCGTGTGAAACCGCTCGCCGCCGAACTCGGATCCGATTTCATCGTACCATGCGATGTCGAGGATATCGCCTCGGTCGACGCCCTGTTCGCGACGATCCGCGAAAAATGGGGCTCGCTGGATTTCATCGTTCACGCCATCGGCTTTTCCGACAAGAACGAGCTGAAAGGTCTCTACGCCGACACGACGCGCGAGAATTTCAGCCGCACCATGGTCATTTCCTGTTTCTCCTTCACGGAAATCGCCAAGCGCGCCGCAGAACTGATGACCAATGGCGGCTCCATGCTGACGCTGACCTATAATGGTTCGCAGCGCGTCATTCCGAACTACAACGTCATG
The DNA here is from genome assembly GCF_044626815.1 of Agrobacterium sp. P15N1-A. Taxonomy (NCBI): domain Bacteria; kingdom Pseudomonadati; phylum Pseudomonadota; class Alphaproteobacteria; order Hyphomicrobiales; family Rhizobiaceae; genus Agrobacterium; species Agrobacterium sp. P15N1-A. Next base: position 1,467,646 of record NZ_JBIUPF010000001.1, read on the forward strand.
GGCGTCGCCAAGGCGGCCCTCGAGGCGTCCGTACGCTATCTCGCGGCCGATTACGGCCCGCGCGATATTCGCGTCAACGCCATTTCGGCCGGCCCGGTCCGCACGCTGGCGGGCGCCGGCATCTCGGATGCGCGGGCGATCTACGCATGGAACCAGAAAAACGCACCGCTTCGGCGGACCGCGGATATCGACGATATCGGCGGATCCGCGCTTTACCTGCTGTCCAATCTGTCGCGCGGCGTGACCGGCGAATGCCATTATGTGGACTGCGGTTATAACATCACCTCCACGCCCACGCTGGAGGTCCTCGCCAGGGCCGATGCTGATTAAGCCTCCGCCTCATCCGCTTTCAAGAAAGCCCGGCCCTGAGCCGGGCTTTTTATTTTGGCACGTACCAAATTCGGAAATCACTAAAGTATAATTTATCGAAGTAATAGAATCTAAACATCGGGGTGGTTATGGTCCGCAACAAATTCAACGGTTGCGCTTGCCGCATATTCTTAGAGATAGACACCACCTCATGCGACTGGCCAGACTGAAGCCATTGCTGGAAAAATTCGGAGTCTCGCGCGACGGGACAGCAGCTATCGAATTCGCGATACTCGCGATCCCCTATTTCCTCGTGGTCTTTGCGATCATCGAGACCTTCATCGCCCTGATGGCGGAACAGGTCGTCGCCAATGCCACCGAGAACATGGCGCGGCGTCTGCGCACCGGCCAGATCAGCAGCTCGATTTCGAAAGAGGATTTCCGCAAGAGCTTCTGCAATGAAGTTTCGGTGATGATCACCTGCTCAGCGGATGAAATCCAAAAAGAACAGAAGCTCTATATCGACCTTCGTTCCTTTACCGCCTTCAAGGATATTCCGACTACGATTCCGCTGAAGGCCTATGGCGAATATTACGATCTCGATACGGCTCAATTCGGCTTCAAACCGGGCGGGCCGGAAACCATCAACATGTTGCGTGTCTATTATCGCTGGCGTGTGGTTGCCGATATCATCCGGCCATACCTGACCAAAATACGTCCGGCCGATGGATCGATGCCCTCACATTTCCTCATCGTCGCGACAAATGCGTTCATGAACGAGAAATACATCACAGGCGGGGGCTCATGATGGCAGGGCTGGTGTCCGTTGCGGCAAACGGCAAACGACGCCTGATGGCGCTCGTTTCACGCTTTGCCAAAGATCGCCGTGGCGTGGGCGCGGTGGAGTTCGCGATCCTCTTTCCGATATTGCTTGCGCTTTATCTGACCTCTTTCGAATTGACGATCGGGTACAACACCTACAAGCGGGCAAGCACCGCCGCAGCCTCCATCAATGATCTGATATCGAAAACAGGTTCCGTCGATAAAACCTATCTCGCCGGCATGCAGGATGTCGCAGCCGCCGTGTTTGCGCCCTACAGCACCAAGGGTCTGCAGCTGAAGATCAGCGGCATCAAGATCGATGCGCAAAAACAGGCGAAAATCACCTGGTCCTGGGATGAGAAGAATCTCAGACCTTATGCGGTGGGGGCACCGGTCGCCGTTCCGACGCGCCTGCTCGTGGAAAACAGCTTTCTCATCCACGTCGAACTTTCCATCCCGCATGAATTGCTGATGTTCATGCCCGACATTGCCTCGTCCGGGGTGAAGTCGATCACGATCGGCCGGGAGTATTTCTTCAAGCAACGCGACGCCGAGACCGCCTGCACCAATTGCTGAACAATCGGTACAACGGCGGCGGTCCCTTTATCGGTTGCGTTTAATAGACGTCACGCAGATAACGTTTTTCGCGCTTCAGCCGGTTCACGTACTCGCTCGCCGCTTCGGCGGAGATGCCGGCCTCATCGCTGACGATACCGTGCAGGGCATCATCGACATCCTTCGCCATGCGGGTCGCGTCGCCGCAGACGTAGAAATATCCGCCCTCTTCAAGCCATTGATAGAGCGCCTTGCCGTTCTGCCGCATGCGGGTCTGGACATAAATCTTCTCCGCCTGATCCCGCGAGAAAGCGAGGTCGAGGCGGGTCAACACGCCATCGCGGCTCATGTCGCCAAGCTCGTTTTCATAGATGAAATCCGACTGCCGGTGCTGGTCGCCGAAAAACAGCCAGTTTTTGCCCTTTGCGCCTCGTGCTTGCCGTTCCTGCAAAAATGCCCGGAAGGGCGCGATGCCAGTGCCCGGTCCCACCATGATAACAGGCGCATCATTGTCCTGCGGCACACGAAACGCCTTGTTCGGCGAGACGAAAATTCCGGCGTTCGAGCCCGCCTCCACCCGGTCGGCGAGATAGGTGGAGCATACGCCGCCACGCTCACGGCCCTCGGCGCGATAACGCACGCTGGCGATGGTCAGATGCACGCTGTTTTTCGCAACCAGCGGGCTGGAGGAGATGGAATAGGCGCGATGTTGCAGCGGCTTCAAGAATGTCACGAATTCAGCAATATCGAATAGCGGCTTTCCGCCGAGATTGATGAGGTCGAGAATATCCTTGCTCCAGAGAAAGGCGGCCAGCTGCTCCCTGTCTCCGTTTGCGAGAATGTGGCTGAGTTCGTCATGCCCCGCCCGCTTGCCGATTTCGGCGACGAGTTCGCGCGAAGGCGTCGATATCTCGAACATGTTGTGAAGCGCATCGCCGACCGGCCGGTCCAGCCCGGCGATTTGGCTGTCCGCAGCTGCTCCGAAGTGTTCCAGCAGCGCGCCGACCAGTTTCGGATCGTTCAGGGGCACGACGCCAAGAGCGTCACCCGCCTCATAGTCGAGGCCACTTTCGCCGAGATCGAATTCGTAGTGACGAATTTCCTTGGACGAGCCTGGACCGGAAAGGCGACGATTGACGCTTACCTCAGCCGAATAGGGATTTTTGCGGCTCCAGCCCTGCTTTGCCCGCACGGGCGGCTCGGCAATGTCGGACATGGTGACAGATGCCGCGCTGCCGCCATCGACAGCAAGCGCGAGCGGCAGGGTCTCGCCGATCCATGCGGCGGCGACGTCCTCGAAGTCGATATCGCAGTCGATACGCGTCTTCATGCGCTTGCCGCCGAGTTGTTCGAACCGCGTATCGATAAGCTTGCCCGCCTGGCAGAAGCCGTCATAGCCGGTATCGCCGAGCGCGAGCACGGCAAAATTCATCTCGTCCAGACGCGGCGCGCTGTCCGCGGCGAGTGCTTCCCAGAAAAGTTGGGCATTGTCGGGCATTTCACCTTCGCCATAGGTCGAGGTGACAACGATGACCCGTTTCATGGCGCCGAGACCATCCATCGAGACATCGTCCAGTGCCGTCACCACCGGCTGCATGCCCTGCGCGCGGGCAGCGGCGGCGATATCCATCGCCAGCGCCTCGGCATTGCCGGTCTGGGTGCCGAAGAGAATGTTCAGCACACTGGCCGCCGCCCTGGGAGCAGCGGCGGCAACCGATGTCTCCAGGCCGATGGCAGCACGGGAATGGAGCCCTGCCAGAAAACCGGAAAGCCATGCGCGCTGATCACCGTTGAAGGGCGCGTCTTCAGGAATATAAGGTATCTTCATCATGCTGCCCTGTGGCTGGATGCGGTGGCGAGGTCGGGAATGGCGCGGGCCGCGAAAAGCTCCTCGAAGCCCGGCAGGCGGCCGATCTTCTCGATGTTTTTCCGGTTCTGCTGGATGATCCAGCCATAGGTGCCGGGGCTGTCCACCGACCAGATGTTCCTGCGCGCCAGCGCCTGCTTGTAATCGTCGAGACGCTTGGCGGCGATCATCACCGCAAGCTGTTCATCGCCATGGTCTGAAAGCGCCTCGCGGGCATATTTCAGCAGCCGCTGCATCAGCGCATATTCTTCCGTGAGGATGAGATTGCGCACGGCTTTTTCAATGGCCGGGTCGGAAGGACCTGACGCCATCGGCACCCGCTGCATGGCGATGGCCTGCGCCATGCTCAACACGGTATAATTGTTGAGCAGCGCATACATTTCCTCCGTATCCGTCTCGCCATAACCCGGCACCGTTCCGTTCAGGACGGCCTTGCGGTCACGATAAGCGAGCTTGAACTTGCGCAGTTGATGAGCGGCAAGCGCGGATGCCAGTTCCTCCAGCAGTTCCTTGCGGGGCTTCGCCTTCAGAATCTCATCGCTATCCTGATAAAGCAGCAGGGCGCGTGGCATGCCGTAAACGAAGTTGTGCTGTTCACTTTCCCAGTTTTCCAGAAGCCATGCCGCCTTGGCCGAGCCGGTCTCTGCGACATGCCAGGTCAGAAGCTGGTGGATGGCCTGATTATGAATGGCGGCCTGTTCATCCTCACCGGTGACTGAACCGAGCAGGATGGAATCATGGCTGACTTTCTTCGACAGATCGCCGTATGGATCATACTGGTAGACGAAGCCGCCGCTCATGCCGTTGCCGAAACCCTTGCCGAAGCTGCCAAGGTTCAGCACCGCGCCGTTGGTCATATATTCGCAGGCGAAATCCCCCACGCCTTCGACCACGGCGGTGGCGCCGGAGTTACGCACCGCGAAACGGTCACCCGCCTGCCCTTCCACGAAGGTCCGACCGCCGGTGGCGCCGAACAGTGCAAAGTTGCCAACGAGCACATTGCCGCCCGCCTCTTCCGAGCCGCCGCCGGGGGAGCGCACGACGATGGTGCCGCCGCAGGCGCTTTTGCCGACGCCGTCATTGCAGGTGCCGGTATGGACCATGACCATGCCGTCATTGCAGAAAGCGCCGAAAGACTGCCCGGCGGAACCTGACGTATCGATGCGCACCGAACCCGCCTCCAGGAAGCGGCGGCCACGGCTGTCCCGCTTCACCGCTGGCAGCGCATCCGCCTCTTCATCGGAAAGTTCATGGTTCAGCATGCGTTCGATATCGACGGCGAGCTGGCCGCCAACGCTCTTGTTGCAATTGTTGAGGAAACGATTGCCGCCAAGCTCGATGTTTTCCCGCTTGCTGTCGATCAAAGCAGAGCGCACGAGTTCAATGAAGGCGTCGTCCAGCGCAAAATCCTTTTCCATATAGACGGGGCTATCGATCTTCACCTCTTCGACCACGGCAAGCATTGCCCGGAGGTCAAGCTGTCCGACGCTTGCCGGATGATCGAGGAGGTGAAGAAGATCGGAACGGCCGCGTGCTTCCCGCAGCGAGCGCAGCCCGAGTGCGGCCAGAATCTCGCGCGTTTCATGGGCGATGTTCATGAGATATTGCGCCAGCGCGCGGGGATCGCCGTTAAAGGCTTCCTGATTGGTGGTGAGCCCAGCAGGGCACTTGATGTTGCAGTTCTTCGCCATGACGCATTTCAGCATCATGAGCGCCGTCGTGCCGAATTCGAAACTGTCGCCGCCGAGCAGCGCCGATTTCACCACGTCGCTCGCCGTCTGGTGCGCGCCGGAGCAGCGCAGCAGCACCTTGGCGCGCAGGCCGGTGGCGCAGAGCGCCTGATGCACTTCCGCGATACCGATTTCCGCCGCGCGGCCGGTATATTTGAGGCTGGTGACGGCCGCCGCACCCGTGCCGCCGGTATTGCCGGCGACATTGATGACATCCGCCCCCGCCTTGGCGACGCCGACCGCAATCGTGCCAATGCCTTCCGACGAGACCAGCTTGACGATGACGCGCACGCGCGCCGCCTTGGCGTCATGGATGAGCTGGGCCAGATCCTCGATTGAATAGGTATCGTGATGCGGCGGCGGTGAGACAAGCTCGACGCCCGGCGTGCCGCCGCGTGCGGCGGCGATTTCCACCGTCACCTTGGGAGACGGCAACTGCCCGCCCTCTCCCGGCTTTGCACCCTGGCCGATCTTGATCTCGATTTCCTCCAGCATCGGATCGGCAAGATAACCGGCCCAGACGCCGAAGCGGCCGGAGGCGAACTGCTTGATGCGCGAGGCGCGGATAGTGCCATAACGGGAAATATGCTCGCCGCCTTCACCCGAATTCGACATGCCGCCGACCATATTGGTGCCATGGGCAACCGCCTCATGGGCGGCGGCGACGAGCGCGCCATGGCTCATGGCGCCCGATGCGAGGGTTTTGGTGATCTCGCTCGCCTTCTGCACGGCGTCGAGCGGAATGCTTTCCGGTGCAGTGCGGATAAGCGAGAGATAGGCGGAGGCTTCGCCCTTCGCCTGAACCATGAGCGCGCCGCCTTCCAGCCAATGGCCGGGAATATCCGCGCCGAAACGGTCGAGCAGTGATTGGCCGAGTGCGGCAAGCCGGGCAAGCTCATGACCGTGCGGGCCGGTCAACTGCAGCCGGAAGGCGCCTTCGCCCGCCTCTTCGCAGAGCAACCCGCGCACCATGAAGTTATTATTGCCCTGCCGGGAAAACCGGCCCATTTCCCGGCGGAATTCTTCTGCGGAACCGGCGAAAGTCACGTCGGCCGGCAATTCCAGAACATCGCGCAGGGCGGCCGGGCGGCGCGCCCTTTCTTCCGCCATCATGCGTGCGAAGGCGCGGTAACCGGGCGTTACCTCGAATCTGTCGATAGCGTCAAGCGTCAGCCGGTCGAAACTGTTGTGGTAATAGGCCGCATCGTTGAGACCGAAGGCATCCTCCAGCCGGTTAAGCGGCAGCAGGCGTAGCGCCTCCTCGTTTTCGGTTCCCTTGTCGAAACCGATCTTTTCCTCCGTCATATCCACGAAACCGCGTACCGCCGTCGTGCCATAGGAATGGCCGGCGCCTTCCGCACGCTCCTTGAAGAGACCGAGCAGGGGTATGTCGTTTTCGCCCTTCACGGACAGCGCCTTGCGGTGCCAGTCCGCCACGGCCTGCGCGATGACGGCGAAGTTGACGCCGCCGACCGGGGTCTTCACGTTGGGGAAATAGCGCTTCAGCACCGCATCGTCTGTATCGAGGAAATTCGGTTCGAAGAACTCGCCGCCGATGTAGCTTTCCGCCGTACACAGGCCCACCTTGCCCATCGTCTTCATCAGCGACTTTTCAGCCGCCTTGGCAAAACGCTTGAAGGCCTTGTCGGCATCGGCACCGAATTTCTCCTCGGCGCGAAACTGCACGCCGAGCGGATAGGCGGCCGAAGCGCCGAAGCCGAGGCTTGCTGCTATGTGATGCGAAGAGGAGAATTGCCCGCTTTCAACGATCAGCGACACGCGCAGCCGCAAACCTTCCTCGATCAGCCGCTGATTGATGGCGGAGACGACCATGATCATCGGCAAGGCCGCACGGTTTGCCGAAACGTGCCGGTCGGTGATGATGGCGATGCCGCCTTCCTCAGCCGCAAAAGCCACAACTTCATCGCAGAGACCATCGATTGCCTGCCGCAGCGCGGTTTCGTTGGCCTCCGCAACATCGAAGACCGGCGAATAGAGCATTTCGAAACGGCGAAGGGGAGTCTCCGACTGTTCACGGATGCGCAACATATCGAGATGGGTCAGGATCGGAGAGCGCACGACGATCTGGCGGGCCTTCTTCGCACCGCTGTTCGGCTTCGCACCGAGGGCGACACGCAACGTCATGCCGTCTGCCTCACGAATACTGTCGAGCGGCGGATTGGTGACCTGCGCGAAGCGCTGTGAGAAATATTTCGCGACCCCGCCTTCCTGATCGGAAAGCGCGTTGATGGCATTGCCATATCCCATCGCCGAAATCTTTTCAGCGCCGGAGGCCAGCATGGGGTCCATCAGGAACTTGAAGCTTTCCTGATTATGCGAATAGGCGACGTAACGCTGGTGCCGTTCCAGATCGCCATTGTAACGCAGCGGCGAGCCCTGCTTTTCCGCCGGCACTTCCGGCAGATCCTCCAGCATGACACGGGCTTCGCGCAGCAGGGATGAATAATCGCGGCGTGAGGCGAGAAGCTCCAGCGCCTCGACGGTGGAAAAGGCGCGGCGTTCTGCATGGTCGTAATAAAGCATGCCGCCCGCCTCGATGCGACCGCGGCGGATGACGCTTTCCGCCGGAAACGCGATCTGCCCGGCTTCCGACATGACGCAGAGATAATCTTCCGTCTCGACGGTGCGCAACGGGCGCAGGCCGAGGCGATCGAGCCGCGCGCCGATGATGGTGCCTTCGCCGAAGATCAGCGCGGCCGGGCCGTCATTCTTCTCTTCATAGAGCGAGAAATATTCCAGCATCGCCTTGACGTCGGATGACAGGGTATCGTCGTTTTCCCAGGCCGGCGGCATCATCGAGACCACGGCGGTGACGAGGTCGAGACCGTCTTCCATCACCCGCGCCTGCAGGGTCTGGTCCAGACGGCAGCTATCCGACTGGCCCTTCGGGCGGATGATGCTGGCATTCTTCGCCAGCGCCACGGCCGCTTCCGACAGCCGGTTCTTCTTGTCGGTATTGAGTTCGCCATTATGCGCCATCAGGCGGAAGGGCTGCGCCATGGAAGGGTGCGGATCGGTATTGGTGGAGAACCGCGTGTGGAAATACATCGTATGCACTTCATGGCGCGGATCGGTGAGGTCGCAGAAATAGGGCATGACCTCATGAGAGTTCAGACGCCCTTTCAGAACCTGCGTGCGGGCGCTGAGCGACAGCGGATAAAAGCCGGCGAGTTCCGGCACCGTATAGGCCAGCGCCTCGATGGCGAGCAGCGCCTTGTGGATGCGCCAGTCAAATTCGGCGAGGGTTGCGCATTCGGCCGGAGCAGAAAAGACCCATTGGCGGATCGGCAACTGGTAAGGGATGGCGGCGGGACGGATGGCCGCGTCACTCACCGGCACATCGCGCACGAGCAGGATTGCAAAGCCCTGCTCTTTGAGAGCGTTTGCGATGATACCGACCGCTTCGCCGTGGAAAGCCGGATTTTGCGGCAGGAAAAAATTGCCGACGCCGAACCGACCGGCCTGCAAGCCGTCCTCACCGGTCAATTCCCGAAAGAAGGAGAGCGACAAATCCAGCGACACGCCGGCACCATCGCCGACACCTTCCGCCGACATGCCGCCGCGATGCGGCACGGCACAGAGAGCCTCGTGGCCGCGCTTCAGCACATCATGCGTCTGCACGCCGTCCTTGCGGGTGATGAAACCGACGCCACAGCTGCTTTTTTCAAATGCCGCATCGTAAAGGCCGAATTTTTGCTCCGTCACACTCAAGGCACTCTCCTCTCGTTGCGCATTTCGCGCGGCATCGCCCTCTTTCCCGAAACCCGGCGCGTCAGCCGGCACTCTGCGGGCGGAGCCGCAGGCGACCTGGCTGCTCCTCTTCATTCTGCTTATCGGCGTTTAATGGCGCGAACGGTCGTTTTGCGGCCGTCAAACGGCTTGGCGGCGATGGCCGCTTTTTCGCAAATAATGATCGTCGTCGTTCGCATCGCGTTCCCTGAAGGCCGGCTTTCTGGCGGTGAGACACACTGAATTACGTCAGTATTACTTACATAATATTTCATGATCTACCGAGTCAAGATTAAAATCGACCCGGCGCAATAAAAAAACAAAAACGCCGCGAAATCCGACAGGATTCCGCGGCGCGATGGCTGCAGGGATTTTTAAATTGCCCGGATCACTCCGAAGGCATGTCCAGCGTGCGGCTGAACCAGAGGGCAATCAGCGTGCAGAGCGCACCCGACATTAGGTAAATGCCGACCGCGAAAAGGCCGAATTTGGACGAAAATCCGAGCGCGACGAGCGGCGCGAATCCAGCACCGATCAGCCACGAAATATCCGAGGTGAGCGATGCGCCGGTATAGCGGTATTCGCGGCTGAAGCGGGAGGCGAGCGCACCGCCGGCCTGACCGAAGGACAGACCCAGCAGCGAGAAGCCGATCAGCACGAACAGATAGCGGCCGATATCGCCCGAACTCAGGAGAACCGGCGCAACGAGGCTGAAGAGGCCGATCAACACCGCAGCGACAGCCAGAAGCTTCCGCCGGCCGATCCTGTCGGCCAGAATGCCTGAAACCACGATCATGCCGCCAGCGATGATGGCGCTCACGAATTGCACGAACAGGAAGTCCGAGACGCGCTGGCTGGTGTTGAGGGACACCCAGCTCAGCGGAAAGACCGTGACGAGATGGAAGAGAGCGAAGCTCGCAAGCGGCACGAAGGCACCGGTCACGACGACGGGAAACTGCGACCGCAGCATCTTGAACATGGGACGCGGTTCCAGCTCGTGCTGTTCCAGCATGGCCTGGAATTCCGGCGTCACGATCATGCGCAGGCGGGCGAAGAGCGCGAGAACATTCAGCGCAAGCGCCACGAAGAACGGGAAACGCCAGCCCCAGGCGAGGAATTCCGCATTGGAAAGCTGCGTCACGAAGACGATGAAAAAGGCGCTGGCGAGACCGAAGCCCATGGCCGCACCGATCTGCGGCATCATGGCGTACCAGCCGCGCTGTTTCTGCGGTGCATTCATGGCGAGCAGCGAAACCAGGCCGTCCCATGCGCCGCCGAGCCCAAGGCCCTGGCCGATGCGGAATACCGCCAGAAGACAGGGGGCAAGCATGCCCGCCTCCGCATAGGACGGAAGAAAGCTGATCGCCATTGTGGAACCACAGAGGGTGAAGAGGGCGGCCATCAGCTTCACGGCGCGCCCGAATTTGCGGTCGATCTGGAGGAAGATCAGCGAGCCGATCGGCCTTGCGATAAAGGCCAGTGAGAAAACCGCGAAGGAATAGAGCGTCGCCGTCAGCGGATCGACGAACGAAAAGAAGACGTGTGGGAAAACGAGCGCGGAGGCGATGGCATAGATGAAAAAGTCAAAGAATTCCGTCATTCTCGCAAGAATGACCGCAATCGTGATGCGATCCGGATCGACCTTGACGGGACCGGCCCCATTTCCGTTCGCCTCCGGCGCCTGCCCAAAGGATGGAGCAGCATTCGTATAACTCATAATATCCCTCCTGCGTCATGGACGAACCATTCCTGTAACGCGCCGGCTCCTCTTCCGTTGCGTTACGATGCGGCGGATTGTCACACGCACCCTACGTAACGTCAATTGAAGTTTGACAATAAAGGGTTGCCCAGTCGGTCGACCATGCGATAATGCACGCGCTCCGCCTTCAAACGCAGCTCTGCCCGGCACATGGTGCATCGCGAAGGTTTCGCTGCACCGCGACAATATACCTCATTTGAAAAATGATGTTCGGCAATTATTCGCGGCATAATCCAAACTGTACAAGTTCAGAGAACGTGCGCATGATCAAAAAAATCCCATCCGCCCTTCTGGCTATTCCGGTACTGCTGCTGCTCAGCGGCTGTAACCTCGTGGTCATGAATCCCTCGGGCGACGTCGCCATCCAGCAGCGCGATCTCATCATCACGTCCACGGTTCTGATGCTGCTGATCATCGTTCCGGTCATCGTCCTCACGCTTTTCTTCGCATGGAAATATCGTGAATCGGCCAAAGCGGAGGATTACGATCCCGAGTGGCACCACTCCACGCGCCTTGAAATGGTGATCTGGTCGGCTCCGGTCGCCATCATCCTGATGCTCGGCACGGTGACCTGGATTTCCACCCACCGTCTCGACCCCTATCGCCCGCTGGAGCGTATCGACGAGAGCCGCCAGGTGACCGCCGATATCAAGCCGCTCACGGTGGAAGTCGTCGCCATGGACTGGAAGTGGCTGTTCTTCTATCCCGAACTCGGCATTGGCAGCGTCAATGAATTCGCCGCTCCGGTCGATGTGCCGATCAATTTCAAGATCACCGGCACAACGGCGATGAATTCCTTCTTCGTTCCCGCGCTCGCCGGCCAGATTTACGCCATGGGCGGCATGCAGACCAAGCTGCACGCGGTCATCAACAAGGAAGGCGTTTATGACGGCTTCTCGGCCAACTTCTCCGGCCCCGGCTTCTCCCACATGCGCTTCAAGTTCCATGGTCTCAGCCAGCAGGGCTTCGACCAGTGGGTGGCGAAGGCGAAGGAAGGCGGCAAGGGTTTTGGCCGCCAGGAATATCTGGAATTCGCCAAGCCCTCCGAGCGCGAACCGGTACAATATTTCGCCTCGGTCGATCCCGAACTCTACAGCGCCATCCTCAACCGCTGCGTCGAGCCGAACAAGCTCTGCATGCGTGACATGATGCATATCGACGCCAATGGCGGCGGCGGCAAGGAAGGCATCGATATCGCCAAGGCGCTGAATTCCGTCGTCTGCACGCCGCTTGCGCCCTTTGGCGTCGCCAGCGGTCCCCAATCCACTCCGGCTGCGCTCGAAGGACAGACTTTCGAGCCTGCGGCGCTGCCGGAAACGAAACAAGTCGCTGGCTGACGGATACGTCCCGGCATTATGCGGCGCGGCCAATGGCTGCGCCGATCTTATGTCTTAGAATCGCAAGAGGCTAAAAATGATCGTCAATTCCGATCAAACGTCGTTCCTGTTCGGGAAGCTGACATGGGAGTCCATCCCGCTTCACGAGCCAATCCTTGTCGCGACCTTCGCGGCGGTGGCTCTGGGCGGTATCGCCGTCGTCGGCGCCCTCACCTATTTCCGCCTCTGGGGCTATCTCTGGAATGAATGGTTCACGAGCATCGATCACAAGAAGATCGGTATCATGTACATCATCCTGGCTCTGGTCATGCTTTTGCGCGGTTTCGCCGACGCCATCATGATGCGCGTCCAGCAGGCGATCGCGTCGGGCGGATCGGAGGGCTATCTTCCGCCGCACCATTACGACCAGATCTTCACGGCCCACGGCGTCATCATGATCTTCTTCATGGCCATGCCGATGATCACGGGTCTGATGAACTTCGTCGTGCCGCTGCAGATCGGCGCCCGCGACGTTTCGTTCCCCTTCCTCAACAATTTCTCCTTCTGGATGACCACGGCCGGCGCCGTCATCACCATGATCTCGCTGTTCATCGGTGAATATGCGCAGACCGGCTGGCTCGCCTATCCGCCGCTTTCCGGCATCGATGGAAGCCCGGGGGTCGGGGTCGATTATTATATCTGGGGTCTGCAGATCGCCGGTGTGGGAACGACGCTATCAGGCATCAACCTGATCGTGACAATCATCAAGATGCGCGCGCCTGGCATGACCATGATGCGCCTGCCGATCTTCGTCTGGACATCGCTGTGTTCGAACATCCTGATCGTGGCCTCTTTCCCGATCCTGACCGGCACGCTCGCGCTTCTCACCCTCGACCGTTACGTTGGCACCAACTTCTTCACCAACGATCTCGGCGGCAACCCGATGATGTATGTCAACCTCATCTGGATCTGGGGCCACCCCGAAGTTTACATTCTGGTGCTGCCGGCATTCGGCGTCTTCTCGGAAATCGTTGCAACGTTCTCCCGCAAGCGCCTCTTCGGTTATGCCTCGATGGTCTACGCCACCGGCGTCATCACCATCCTTGCCTACATCGTGTGGCTGCACCACTTCTTCACCATGGGTTCCGGTGCAAGCGTGAATGCCTTCTTCGGCATCACCACGATGATCATCTCGATCCCGACGGGCGCGAAAATCTTCAACTGGCTCTTCACCATGTATAAGGGCCGCATCAATTTCGACGTTCCGATGCTCTGGACGATCGGGTTCATGATCACCTTCGTCATCGGCGGCATGACCGGCGTTCTTCTTGCCGTTCCGCCGGCGGACTTCGTGCTTCACAACTCGCTGTTCCTGATCGCCCACTTCCACAACACCATCATCGGTGGCGTCGTGTTCGGTGTGCTTGCGGGTATCGTCTACTGGTTCCCGAAGGCATTCGGTTACCGTCTCGATCCGTTCTGGGGCAAGCTGTCCTTCTGGTTCTGGTTCATCGGCTTCTATTTCGCCTTCATGCCGCTTTATATTCTCGGCCTGATGGGCATTACCCGCCGTATCAGCCAGTTCGAGGACAATTCCCTGCAGATCTGGTTCCTGATCGCCGCCTTCGGCGCCTTCCTGATCGCGCTCGGCATCGCCTCCTTCGTCATCCAGCTCATTGTCAGCTTCCTGAAGCGCGACCAGCTGCGTGACGTGACCGGCGACCCCTATAACGGTCGTACGCTGGAATGGTCGACGTCTTCGCCGCCGCCCGCCTACAACTTCGCCTTCACGCCCGTCATCCATGATGTCGACGCCTGGGCGGATATGAAGAAGCGCGGTTACAACCGTCCCAGGGAGGGCTTCATTCCGATCCATATGCCGAAGAACACCGGTGCGGGCGTGATCATCAGCGCCATCAGCGTGGTTCTCGGCTTCGCCCTGGTATGGCACATCTGGTGGCTTGCGGCTCTGTCGATGCTGGCCATCATCGCGGTCTCCATCGCCCATACCTTCAACTACAATCGCGATTATTACATTCCGGCTTCCGACGTTTCGACGGTCGAGGCGGAACGTACGAAGCTGCTCGCGGAACAGGCGTGACGAATATGGCTCATACACCTGCACAAAGCGTCGACGGCGCTGAACCGGTCTTTTACCTGAAGGAAGACCACCACCCGGAGAACGGCACCTCGCTGGGCTTCTGGCTCTACCTGATGAGCGACTGCCTCATCTTCGCGACCCTGTTTGCCACCTATGCCGTTGTCGGCCGCAACTATGCGGCCGGCCCTTCGGGTGCGGACCTGTTCGACCTGAAGCTGGTGGCGATCAATACCGGGTTCCTGCTTTTCTCCTCCATCACCTATGGCTTCGCCATGCTGGAAATGGAAAAGCAGAAGGTAAAGGCCACGCTGGTCTGGCTGGGTGTGACCGGCCTCTTCGGCCTCGCCTTCCTCGCCGTGGAACTTTACGAGTTCCATCACCTGATCGCGGAAGGCGCGGGTCCGCAGCGTTCGGCGTTCCTGTCGGCCTTCTTCGCGCTGGTCGGTACGCACGGTCTGCACGTCACCTTCGGCATCATCTGGCTCGTCACGTTGATGTTCCAGGTCGCCAAGCACGGCCTGATCGCCGCCAACAAGCGTCGCCTGATGTGCCTGTCGATGTTCTGGCACTTCCTTGACGTCATTTGGATCGGCGTCTTCTCCTTCGTTTATCTCATGGGAGTTCTTTGATGAGTTCCGAAGCACACGCACACCACGACGCGCATGGCGACGACCATCATCACCATGATGGCGCGAGCCATGGCACCTTCAAGAGCTACATGATCGGCTTCGTCCTGTCGGTTATCCTGACGGCGATCCCCTTCTGGCTGGTCATGGGCGACGTTCTGGAAAACAAGACGCTACTGGTCATCGCCATCATGGGTCTCGGCGTCATCCAGATCTTCGTGCACATGATCTACTTCCTGCACATGGACACCAAGTCCGAGGGCGGCTGGACCTTCATGGCGCTGATCTTCACCGTCGTGGTGCTCCTGATCACGCTCTCCGGCTCGCTCTGGGTCATGTACAACATGAACAAGAACATGATGCCGCTGCACATCGAGGATGTGAAAAACCTGCCCTGAGCAGCAGAGACCTACGGCCTGCCGGGCTTCCGGCAGGCCGCCTTCGCGCCAACACATAACCCCATGAATCGTGGTGCGATTTATGGGGTTATTTGCTGGAAGAAGCGCATGCGGGTGCTAGAGTTTTTTCGCTTTTCTTCGAATCGCGAAAACACTCTAACTCTTTGTTTTGGCGCATTTCCGGACAGAAAACCGGGTTCCACTTTTCCTGGAAATGCTCTAGGAAACCCGCCAAAGCAGACCGGTTTCTGCCGGGCGCGCTTCGCAAGGACCGTGATATGAGCGAAACCACACTTCATAACCGGCGCATCCGCCCGGCGGCCATCGTCGTCCTGTTCCTGACCGTTGTTCTGACGGGTCTGCTGCTTGCGCTCGGTACATGGCAGGTCAAGCGCCTTTCTTGGAAGCTCGATCTTATCGAGCGGGTCGAAGCCCGCGCCCATGCCGATCCCGTCGACGCCCCTGCCGCCAAAGAATGGCCGGCGCTCGGCGATCCGGCGGAATACGAATATCGCCGTGTGAAACTGTCCGGCACCTTCCTCAATGACAGGGAGGTTCAGGTCTATACGGTCACGGATCTCGGCCCCGGTTACTGGGTGATGACGCCGCTCAAGCGCGACGATGGCTCCAGCATCATCGTCAATCGCGGCTTCGTGCCGTCCGACAGGCGCGACCCATCCTCCCGCCGGGAAAGCGAACCGGCCGGAAACGTCGAGATCGTCGGACTGATGCGCGCGCCCGAAACCGGCGGGCTTTTCCTGCGCACCAACGATCCGGCAAATGGCCGCTGGTATTCCCGCAACATTCCGCAAATCTCGCAGGCATCCGGCCTTTCCGATGTCGCGCGGTTCTATGTCGACGCCGATGCGACACCCAATCCGGGCGGCCTGCCGGTCGGCGGCAAGACCATGCTCACCTTTCCCAATAACCACCTCTCCTATGCCGTTACGTGGTATATTCTGGCGGCGATGGTGGTGGCTGCGGGGTGGTATGTCCTGCGCAACCTCAACGCCCCCAAACCGAAACGGGACAAGGACTAAGCAGCCGGTTTTACCGGATGGTTCATAAAAGCACTTCCTTCTTCACGTTTTGCTGATCTATAACGACAGTTCGGCCTGACATTGCCCGTCGGCGCATTTTGTTTCGGTGAGTTATGGCAAGAGCATTTCTTCTCGTTCTGGATTCCTTCGGCGTCGGCGGCGCACCCGATGCGGGGCGCTATGGCGATCTTGGCGCAAACACGCTCGGCCATATCGCGGAATTCTGTGCAGCAGGCGCTGCCGACAAAGCGGGGCTTCGCTCCGGTCCGCTGAAACTGCCGAACATGTGTTCGCTCGGCCTGCTGGAGATCGCGCGGCAGGCAAGCGGCGACATTCCCGCCGGCATGGAACCGCCCGAGCGCATTTTCGGCCTGCACGGTTCCGCCAGCGAAATCTCCAAGGGCAAGGACACACCTTCCGGTCACTGGGAGATCGCCGGTACGCCTGTCACCTTCGACTGGGGATATTTCCCGACGGAAGGCGATGCGTTTTCGCCGGAACTGGTGGAAGCGATCTGCAGGCAAGCCGATATTCCGGGCATTCTCGGCAATCGCCATGCTTCCGGCACCGAGATCATCGCTGCGCTCGGCGAAGAGCATATCAGAACCGGTAAACCGATCTGCTACACCTCATCCGATTCCGTTTTCCAGATCGCCGCGCATGAAACGCATTTCGGTCTGAAGCGGCTCATCTCGCTCTGCGAGGCGGTGCGCAAGCTGCTCGATCCGCTGAACATCGGCCGCGTCATCGCCCGCCCCTTCATCGGCGAGACGGTCGCGACCTTCGAACGCACCGGCAACCGCCGCGATTTCTCCGTTCTGCCGCCGGAGCCGACCCTGCTCGACAGACTTGTGGAGGCCGGCCGAAAAGTGCACGCCATCGGCAAGATCGGCGATATCTACGCTCATCAGGGTGTGACGCGCGTCATCAAGGCAAATGGCAACAGCGCCCTGATGGATGCGACGTTGCAGGCCATCGACGAGGCTGAAAACGGCGATCTCGTCTTCACCAATTTCGTCGATTTCGACATGCTTTACGGCCATCGCCGCGACGTTGCCGGTTACGCCGCCGCCCTTGAGGCCTTCGATGCGCGAATCCCCGAAATCCATCGCAAGATGGCGCCGGGTGACATCGCCCTTCTGACCGCCGATCACGGTTGCGACCCCACCTGGCGGGGCACGGACCATACACGGGAAAGGGTGCCGATCATGGCATTCGGACCGGGAATTCGATCGCGCGATGTCGGCATCCGTTCAAGCTACGCCGATATCGGCGAAAGCATCGCCCACCATCTTGGCATCGAGGCCGGTTCTCACGGCAGGAGCTTCATTTGACATCGCATTTGCTGAAAGCGGAAATTCACTGCCACATCGAAGGTGCGGCACCCCCTGCCCTCGTCGCGAAACAGGCCGAGAAATACGGCATCGACACCAGCGGTTTTCTGCGGGACGGCAAATATGTCTGGTCGGATTTCGCCGAATTCATCCGTTGTTACGATGCGGTGGCGCAGGTGTTCAAGACGGATGAGGACTATGCCATCCTGACTGAGACCTATCTGACCGAACTTGCGCAAGCCAATACGATCTATAGCGAACTGATCATTTCGCCCGATCACGGCGACCGCATCGGGCTTGGCGCCGACGCCTATCTGGCCGGCATTGCCGAAGGCATTCGCATCGCAAGGGAAAAGACGGGGATCGAAACCCGCATCATCGTCACCGGTGAGCGCCACTTCGGCCCGGAACGGGTGATCGCCGCAGCCGAATATGCGGCACGCGCGCAACATCCGCTGGTGACGGGCTTCAACATGGCCGGCGAGGAGCGTATGGGCCGCGTCGCCGATTATGCGCGCGCCTTCGACATCGCCCGCGATGCCGGCCTTGGACTGACAATTCATGCCGGCGAGGTTTGCGGACCGGAAAGCGTTGCCGATGCGCTCGACCTCGTCAAACCGTCCCGCATCGGGCATGGCGTGCGCGCCATCGAAGATGCCGGTCTTATCGCCCGGCTGGCCGAGACGGGAACGGTTCTGGAGGTCTGCCCCGGTTCGAATATCGCGCTCAACGTCTATCCCGATTTTGCCAGCCACCCGCTGAAAGCTCTCAGCGACGCCGGGGTGCGCGTCTGCATCAGTTCCGACGACCCGCCATTCTTCTTTACCTCGCTTGCACGGGAATATGCGCTGGCTGCGGACGAGTTCGGCTTCAGCGATGCCGAGATCGACCGCATGACGCGGACCGCACTGGAATGCGCCTTCGTGGACGAGGCAACACGCGCACGACTGCTTGCGAAACTCGATGGCGCCTGACGCTGCGGTTCGCGGGGTAAAACCGCGAAGAAGGCTTGCGAAAAACGCACTTTCGGTGAATTACAAGGCATAAGATAAAAAGGAAGGCCAGTTTCATGGACGGCGTCACAGTCATCGAACATCCGCTGGTGCGGCACAAACTTACCATCATGCGCAAGAAGGAAACTTCCACGGCCGGCTTCCGCCGCCTGCTCAGGGAAATTTCGACGCTGCTCTGCTATGAAGTGACGCGCGACCTTGAAATGACGATGGAAACCATCGATACACCGCTCGAAACCATCGAGGCCCCCGTGCTCGAAGGCAAGAAGCTGGTTTTCGCCTCCATCCTGCGCGCCGGCAACGGCCTCCTGGAAGGCATGCTCGAGCTCGTGCCTTCGGCGCGTGTTTCCCATATCGGCGTTTATCGCGATCATGACACGCTGGAAGCTGTCGAATATTACTTCAAGGCTCCGGAAAGCCTCGATGCGCGCCTTATCATCGTTGTCGATCCGATGCTGGCAACCGGCAATTCCTCCATCGCCGCCGTTGAGAAGCTGAAGGAGCGCGGTGCGAAGAACATCCGCTTCCTGTGTCTGCTGGCGGCGCCCGAAGGCATCAAGAACTTCCGTGAAGCGCATCCCGATGTGCATATCTACACCGCCGCCATCGACAGCCATCTGAACGAGAAGGGCTATATCGTTCCCGGTCTCGGCGATGCCGGCGACCGCATGTACGGCACCAAATAACGCCGTTCATCATCGCTTAACCGTTTGAGCCATTCGCCGCCCGATAAGCGGCGGATGGCTTTTTCTTTTAAGATTTCAGCATGTTTTGCGTCTATTCTCGGCAAGAATAACCCTGCCCTTTAAGGAGCAACGACTTGCTGGCGCGCGCGATTTTTCTGCTTGTTGGCCTTTCCCTCGGCGCAACGCAAATTCCGGCGCTGGTGGAAAAATTTCAGCCGCGCCCGGAAACAAGCATCGAGAAAGCGGAAGCCAGACCTGAAGCAGCCAAACCGGAGGCCGTCTCCCTTGGCGGCGTCAATCTGAAAGCCGATGCTCGCGGCCACTTCAATGCCACCTTCCGCATCAACGGCAAATCCTTCGACGGCCTTGTCGATACCGGTGCTTCCATGGTCGCCATCAACGAGACGATTGCGCGCCGGCTCGGTTACGGCGTCAACAGCCTCGATTTTAAGTATGCGATTTCAACGGCCAATGGCCAGACCATGGCCGCCTATGTGAAACTCGACCGGGTGGAGATCGGCGCTATCCGGGTTCAGAATGTCGACGCCATGGTGCTGAAAGACAATGCGCTCGGCAACATGCTGATCGGCATGAGCTTCCTGAAACAACTATCGTCTTTCAAGGTATCGGGCGGCGAGATGCGGCTGGTCAGGTGATCCGCTCAAGAACGGGCATACCGATCTCCGGCGCGCTGTCAGCAATTCCATAACAGGCCGCTATCCTTTTCACGGCACGTTCCGCTTCGCCACTGGAAGCGGCGTGGACAATGGCGATTGGCTCGCCTTTTTCCACTTTCGTACCGAGCGGCAGGATATCCGAAATACCGACGGAAGGATCAATCGTGTCCAATGGCTTTCTTCTGCCGCCGCCGAGTTCGACGACAACCATGCCAAGATCGCGCGTGGCGCAGGAGGCGAGCAAACCGCTACGCTCCGCCAGAACCGGGAGAATGACCGGTGCGGATTGCAGATAGCGGGACGGGCGCTCAACGAAATCCGATGGACCGCCGAGTGCCGAAACCATCCCCGCAAAGATTTCCAGCGCCCGGCCGGAGGAGAGCGCAGCCGACGCCAGCGCCTCTCCTTCCGTCAGTGTGGCCGCCTTTTGCGCCTGCACCAGCATTTCCGACGCAAAGGACAGGACCACCTTTTCAAGACGGGTACCAGCCTTGCGACCGGCCAGAAAATCCAGACAATTGACGATTTCGACCGCATTGCCGGCAGCATCGCCAAGCGGCTGGTTCATGTCGGTTATCAACGCCGTTGTCGGCAGGCCTGCACCGTTCGCCACATCGACCAGCGCGCGGGCCAGATTGCGGGCATCCTCGACGCTCTGCATGAAAGCACCGCTGCCGACCTTCACATCCAGAACCAGCGTCTGCAGACCGGCCGCAAGCTTTTTCGACAGGATGGAGGCCGTGATCAGCGGTATGGAATCCACCGTCGCGGTCACATCGCGAATGGCATAGAGGCGTTTATCGGCGGGGGCGAGATCGCCCGTCTGGCCGATGATGGCGCAGCCGACCGTCTTTACCGTCCGGCGAAACAACGCCTCGTCCGGCATGACGTTGTAACCGGGGATCGCTTCCAGCTTGTCCAGCGTGCCGCCGGTATGGCCAAGGCCCCTGCCGGAAATCATCGGCACGGCGAGACCGCAGGCGGCAACAATGGGGGCGAGCATCAGGGAGACATTATCGCCGACGCCGCCGGTGGAATGCTTGTCCGCCACCGGTCTTCCGAGATCGCTCCAGGACAGGACCTCACCGCTGTCGCGCATCGCCAGCGTCAGCGCCACCATTTCATCCCGGTTCATGCCGCGAAAGAACACCGCCATGGCAAAGGCAGCCGCCTGCCCTTCCGAGATGCCGTCTTTCGAAAGCGCCTCTATGAAAGCGGCAATCTCCCGAGACTCAAGTGTCAGGCCATCGCGTTTGCGGCGGATGATTTCCTGCGGGATCAAGCTCAATACCCGCTGGCGGCCTTGGCGGGCTCGCCGCCGGCCAGCACGTTCAGCACATCGTCGAGAACACCCGAAGCGCCGAAACGGAAGGTGGACGGCATGGCCCAGTTGGGCGCCATGATGGTTTCCGCAAGCCTGAGATAAAGCGTGGCGTCCTCCACCGTGCCGATGCCGCCGGCGGGCTTGAAACCCACCTTCTGCCGGCTGTCGCGGATCGCCTGCAACATGATGTCGGCTGCCTCCAGCGTGGCATTGATGGCAACCTTGCCGGTCGAGGTCTTGATGAAATCGGCCCCTTCGGCAA
The DNA here is from genome assembly GCF_044626815.1 of Agrobacterium sp. P15N1-A. Taxonomy (NCBI): domain Bacteria; kingdom Pseudomonadati; phylum Pseudomonadota; class Alphaproteobacteria; order Hyphomicrobiales; family Rhizobiaceae; genus Agrobacterium; species Agrobacterium sp. P15N1-A. Next base: position 1,489,215 of record NZ_JBIUPF010000001.1, read on the forward strand.
TGGCGAGTTCGGATGCGCGACGGATCAGCGCCTTGTCCTTCAACTCGCCGGTTTCAAGAATGACCTTGAGCAGCACGGGTGCAACGCAGGCCTTGCGAACGGCCGCCACCATGGTGGACACCGCCGTTTCATCGCCGGCTATGAATTTGCGATAGGGAATGACGAGATCGATTTCGTCAGCGCCGTCGCGGATCGCCGCCTCGGTTTCCGCAACCACGGTCGCGATGTCGAGATCGCCCGAAGGAAAATTGACGACCGTGGCGATGCGGATAGCATGGTCTTTTCCGAAAGCGGCACGAGCCTGCGCCACGAAGCGCGGCCAGATGCAGATTGCGGCCGTATTGCCGTATTCCGTATGCGCCCGCTGGCACAGAGCGGCGATCTGCTCGGGCGTGCAGTCTTCCTTGAGATTGGTCAGGTCCAGCAAGGACAGGGTGAGGGCAGCCGCTTCGCGCGGACGCTGGAGTTCCATGGTCACGCTCCTCCTGCGATCATTTCCTTCAGAATGGCGGCAAGCCTCTTGCCACCCACGGGAGCCATATCCTTGGTTTCTTCATGGCTCAGTTCTGCGCCGGTCATGCCGGCACCGTAATTGGTAATAACCGATGCGGCGGCAACGCGCATCCCGAAAAAGCGCGCAAGGATGACTTCCGGCACGGTGGACATGCCAACGGCATCCGCCCCCAGCAGCCGCGCCATGCGGATTTCCGCCGGCGTTTCGAAGCTCGGGCCGGAAAACCACATATAGACGCCGCCGAACAAAGGCACTGTGGCGCGGATGGCCGCGTTGCGCATGGCAAGCATCAGATCGGGATCGTAAGCGGTGGTCATGCCGACGAAGCGGCGGTCGCTTTCCTCGCCGATCAGCGGGTTCATGCCGGAATAGTTGATGTGATCGGTGATCTGCATGACCGAGCCGGGCGGCATATCCTGCCTGACCGAACCTGCCGAATTGGTGAGGATGAGCGACTGCACGCCGAGACCGGCCAGCGCCCCGATGATCGCGCGCATCGCGGACGGATCGCCCTTTTCGTAATAATGCACCCGGCCGGAGAGCATCATGACCGGCTCACCGCCAAGATAGCCCGCCACCAGCTCGCCCGCATGGCCGGAAACGCCGCTCGCAGGAAAACCGGGAAGTTCGGCATAGGGCACCCGGATCGGATCGCTGACGTCTTCCACCAGCGAACCGAGGCCCGAACCTAGGACGATGGCAACGCGCGGCATCAGGCCGTTCAGGCGCTCCACCAGAATATCGATCAGCGTATCCGGCATCAGGGCAGCTCTGTCTTGAAGCTGAAGGGCAAAAGCTCTTCCATGGTCATGACCTTCTGCACGCCGGTTTCGTCGCAAAGATAGACTTTCGTCTCCGGCGTGGCGAATTCGGCGATCTTCTGCCGGCAGCCGCCGCAGGGTGGGCAGAGAGCAAGTTTTTCGGCGATAACGGCGATTTCGCTGATCTTCTTCGCCCCACCCATGATCATGGCGCTGATGGCGGAAGGTTCAGCGCACCAGCCCTGCGGGAAGGAAAGATTCTCGATATTGGCGCCCTTGTAAATCTTGCCGTCTTCGGCGCGGATCGCCGCACCGACCGGAAATTTCGAATAGGGCGCATGGGCAAAGGCCATGGCCTCCACCGCTGCCTCGAACAGGGCATGGGACATCGGGTCTCGGGACATGGATTTAGCGCTCCTTCGCATAGGCAACGCCACCCGCCTTGGGGGGCTTGGCGACGCCGATGAAACCGGCAAGCAGGATGCAGGTCAGAATATAGGGCATGGCCTGGAAAATCTGCACCGGCACCTCGCCGATACCCGGCACGGATTTACCCTGCATGAAGTTGGCGAAGGCATCCAGAAAACCGAAGAGCAGGCAGGCGAACATGACCGGCACCGGCTTCCATTTCGCAAAGATCAGCGCCGCAAGCGCGATATAGCCCTTACCGGCCGACATGTTGGCGATGAAGGCCGCCGACTGCGCAACGGCGAGATAGGCGCCCGAAAAACCGCAGAGGAAACCGGCGACGATGACCGCGCGGAAGCGCATCCATGTCACCGAAATGCCGGCCGTATCCACCGCACCCGGGTTTTCACCGACGGCGCGCAGACGCAGGCCGAAACGGGTACGATAAAGCACCCACCAGGACAGCGGCACCGCCAGAAAGGCGAGATAGGTGAGGATATTGTTGCCGGAAATGACATTGGCATAGAGCGGGCCGATGAAGGGCACCTCACGCATCGCATCCGCACCGGGCAGGATGATCGGCGCAAAACGGCCCTCTGCCGGCAATTGCGGCGTGCGGCCGCCCTGCCCGAACCAGGCCTGCCCCAGAACCACCGTCAGGCCGGCGGCGATGAAGTTCAGCGCCACGCCCGACACGATCTGATTGCCGCGATTGGTGATGACGGCAAAACCATGGGTGAGTGAGAAGAGGATCGAGACAGCAATGCCCGCAAGCAGACCGGCCCATGGATTGGCCGTGATATAGGCCACACAGGCGGAGGCGAAGGCCGCCGCCAGCATCTTGCCTTCAAGCCCGATATCGAACACGCCGGCGCGCTCGGAAAAAAGCCCGGCAAGTGCGGTGAAGAGCAGCGGGATGGTGAGGCGGACGGTCGAGCCGAGGATGCTGACCAGCATATCGAAGAAATCCATATCAGCTCACCCCTTTGCCAAACGCTGGTAGATGCGGACGACCGCCGGCCGGTACATATATTCCAGCGCACCGGCGAAGAGGATCACCAGACCCTGAATGACCACAATCATCTCGCGGGTAATGTTCGGCATCTCGAAGGAAAGATCCGCACCGCCCTGATAAAGAATGCCGAACAGCAATGCCGCGAAGATGATGCCGAGCGGATGGCTTCGCCCCATCAGCGACACGGCAATGCCGACGAAACCCGCACCGCCGACGAATTCCACCTGCAGGCGGGCGGAAGCGCCCATGACCGGGTTCAGCGCCATCATGCCCGCCAGACCGCCGGAAATGAGCATGGCGATGATGACCGTTCTCGCATAGGGAATGCCGGCATAGATGGCGGCCGACGGGCTGATGCCGAGCGTGCGCATCTCATAACCCAGCTTGGTGCGCCAGATGAGCACCCAGACGAGGAAACACATGACCAGCGCGATGATGAAGGAGACGTTGAACGGCGCCGGCCCGAGCTTGAGGCCGAACAGCGCCATCAACCAGTCGAGCTTCGGCAATTGCCCGCCCGGCAGAAAGGTGCGTGTTTCCGGCGCCATCTTGCCCGGCACGATCAGCACATTCACCAGCAGATAGACCATCAGCGCAGCCGCGATGAAGTTGAACATGATGGTGGTGATGACGACGTGGCTGCCGCGTTTCGCCTGCAACCATGCCGGAATGAAAGCCCAGGCCGCGCCGAACACCGCAGCGCCGATGACGGCGAAGGGCATCGTCACATACCACGGCACGTAGCGATCAAGCGCCAGCGCCACCAGCGCAGCACCCAGCCCGCCAATATAGGCCTGACCTTCGGAACCGATATTGAACAGGCCGGCATGGAAGGCCACGGCGACGGAGAGGCCGGTGAAGATGAAGCTCGTCGTGTAGAATAGCGTGAAGCCGATGGCGTCGCCACGGCCGAGTGCGCCTTCGATGAGCAGGCGCAGCGCCGCCAGCGGGCTTTCACCGATCGACCAGACAACGAGGCCGGAAATCAGAAAGGCGGTAACGACGTTCAGCAACGGCAGCAGGCCGTAAGTGATCCAGTTTGGCAGGGGTACGGAAGCGGTGCTCATTCATGCCTCATGCGGCGATGCCGGCCATCATCAGGCCCAGCGTCTGTTCTTCGGCTTCCGCCGTTTTTTCTCCAACGACACGGCCGGCGAACATGACCATGATCCGATCCGAAAGGGAACGGATTTCATCGAGTTCGACCGAAACCAGCAAAATCGCCTTTCCGGCGTCGCGCATTTCGATGATGCGGCGATGGATGAATTCGATGGCGCCGATATCCACGCCGCGGGTCGGCTGGCCGATGATCAGCATCTTCGGGTCACGTTCGATTTCGCGCGCAACGACGATCTTCTGCTGATTGCCGCCGGAAAAATTGGCGGTCTTCAGCTGCGGGTTTGGCGGGCGGATATCATATTTCTCGATCTTTTCGACCGCATCCCTGCGGATGGCCTCGGGGTTGAGGAACGGTCCTTTGCCGTATCGCTCATCATGGTGATAACCGAGGATGGAGTTTTCATATTCCTCGAATTTCAAGACCAGCCCCATATGGTGACGGTCTTCCGGAATATGCGCGAGGCCGAGCCTGCGCAGAATGGCCGGATCGGGGCGGTCCACCTTCTGGCCATCCACCCATATCTCGCCCGAATAGGGCTTGCGGATGCCAGCGATGGCTTCGAGCAGCTCCGACTGGCCATTGCCCGCCACGCCGGCAATGCCGACGATTTCACCGGCACGGACATCGAGCGAGACATCATCCACCATGGTGACGCCGCGACTGTCCTTGACAGTCAGATTGCGGATGGAGAGCAGAACATCGCCGGGCGTCGTCTCGCCCTTTTCCACCCTGAGCAGCACGCGGCGGCCAACCATCAGTTCGGCCAGTTCCTCGACGCTGGTTTCGGAGGTCTTGCGGGTGGCGACCATTTCACCGCGGCGCATGACGGAGACGGAATCCGTGATCGCCATGATTTCGCGCAGCTTATGGGTGATGAGGATAACGGTCTTGCCCTGCTCGCGCAGGACGCCGAGTATCTTGAAAAGGTGATCGGCCTCGGCCGGCGTCAGAACGCCGGTCGGCTCATCGAGGATCAGGATTTCGGCACCACGATACATGGCTTTGAGGATTTCGACGCGCTGCTGCAGACCGACAGGCAGTTCTTCGATCACCGCATCCGGATCGACTTCCAGACCGTAATCGTCCTCGAGGCGCTGCAACTCCTTGCGGGCCGCCGCCCGGCCCTTGGCGAGCGATGCGCCGCCTTCCGCGCCGAGCATGACGTTTTCCAGCACGGTGAAATTTTCCACCAGCATGAAGTGCTGATGCACCATGCCGATGCCGGCATTGATGGCCGTCTGGCTGTCACGGATCGCGACGGGCGTGCCATTCACCCGGATTTCACCGGCGTCCGCCTGGTAAAAGCCGTAGAGGATCGACATCAGGGTCGATTTCCCGGCACCGTTTTCCCCGATGATGCCGTGGATGGTGCCCTTGGCGACAGTCAGATTGATATTCTTGTTGGCGTGAACGGCACCGAATTTCTTGTCGATGCCCACCAGTTCGATTGCAGGGTCCATACTCAAACCGAAACCTCTCCGAAGGCTGGATATGAAAAGGGCGCAAGATGAAAAACATCATGCGCCCCCGTTACATATCATATCATTTCGGGCAGGAATTATCCGCCATATAGTCATGAACCTTGACGGCGCCGGAGATGATATCGGCCTTCGCCTTGTCCACGGCGGCGGTCATTTCCGGCGTGATGAGGGCCTTGTTGTTGTCGTCGACCGCGTAGGCGACGCCATCTTCCTTGACGCCGAGCGCAACGATGCCGGGGGTGAACTTGTCGTCCTTGGCATCCTTGTAGGCATTGTAGACGGCCAGATCGACGCGCTTGACCATCGAGGTCAGAACCGAACCCGGATGCAGGTGGTTCTGGTTGGAATCGACGCCGATCGAGAACTTCTTGTTGTCGGCGGCAGTCTGCAGCACGCCGATACCGGTCGCGCCGGCTGCCGCGTAAATCACGTCCGCACCCTGGTCGATCTGGTTCTTGGTGAGTTCGCCGCCGCGCACCGGATCGTTCCAGGCCGCACCGGTGGTGCCGGTCATGTTCTGGAAGACTTCGATCTTGTCGTTGGCAGCCTTTGCGCCCTGTGCATAACCACAGGCGAACTTACGGATCAGCGGAATATCCATGCCGCCGATGAAGCCGACCTTGCCGGTCTTGGAGGCCATGCCGGCCAGCAGACCGACGAGATAGGAGCCTTCGTGCTCCTTGTAGACGACGGAGCGGACATTCGGCAGTTCGACGACGGAATCGACGATGACGAACTTGGTGTCGGGGAATTCGGCTGCGACCTTTTCCATGGCCGAGGTCCAGGCGAAGGAAACGGCAACGACCGGGTTGAAGCCCTTGCTCGCAAAGTTGCGGATGGCCTGTTCGCCCTGCGTGTCGCTGGTCGGCTCGAAATCGCGGAACTCGATGCCCGTTTCTGCCTTGAACTTTTCAGCGCCGGCCGCAGCGGCTTCGTTGAACGATTTGTCGAACTTGCCGCCCGTGCCATAGACCAGCGCCGGCTTGATATCGGCGGCGAGCGCGGAAGCCGACATTGCGGCGAGCGCAAAAAGCGTCAGAAGGGATTTTTTCATTGTGCAGCCCTGTTGTTGCAATTGATATTATAAGGGTCCTCCCGCAATCCCGTTGACCGGGAATGTCTGCGGAACCGCCAGCCGTTTTCCCGGCTGTGCTTGCCTCATATCCTTGCATGGCTCAATGAAAAATTCATCCGGTTTTTTTGACCCGGTGGAAAAACTTTATTCTGGCGCTTTTTTGGTCTTTCCACCGGGGCGACCTGCAAAAAATCTAGTCGATATTGCAGCTTACGCCGGTTCCCCTCAGGCCGCAGTAGCCGCCCGGGTTCTTGGCAAGATATTGCTGATGGTAGTCTTCAGCGTAATAAAACTTTTCAAGCGGCCCGATCTCGGTGGTGATGGCGCTGCCATGGCCAGCCTCGTCCAAAGCCTGTTGAAAAGCATCGCTCGCCTTCTGCGCCTGTTGCAACTGGCCTTCCGTCGTCGCGTAAATGGCGGAACGATAGGTCGTGCCGACATCGTTGCCTTGCCGCATCCCTTGAGTCGGATCGTGCTCCTCGAAGAATATCTTCAGCAGACCCGAGAGCGAGATCACGGCCGGATCGTAAACAACCTTGACCACTTCGGCGTGGCCCGTCTGGCCCGTCGTCGTCTCCTGATAGGTGGGGTTGCGGGTGAAGCCGCCGGCATAACCCACCGCCGTCACCCAGACGCCCGGCGTTTTCCAGAACAAGCGTTCCGCACCCCAGAAGCAGCCCATGCCCAGATAGATGGTTTCAAGTCCGTCAGGATAAGGCCCCTTCAAGGGCCGGCCATTGACGAAATGGGCTTCCGGTACCGCAAGCGCCTCTTCACGGCCGGGCAAGGCGGTTTCTTCGGTCGGCATCGTCGTTTTTTTTGAAAGCGTATCGAACAGGAACATTCGGTCCTCCATGCGGCCAGTTCCGCCGCTTCTCATGGTTCACGTCTGCGGGCGCCCAATTCGACAGATACAAGTCAGGCCGATAAACGCCTCATCGCCTTGTGTTTCCTGTAACCCGCCATCCAGCAGAGCAGGGAAAGCGCCAGGGAAACGGCAAATGCGGGCACCGCCGACAGGGCATTTTCAATGAAGCGCCACGCTTCAGGGTGAATATAGTGAGCCATGGCCGCTTCCACCATGGTACGGGAAGCAGGAAGAAGATAGTTCCAGACGGACAGGATGCCGGTGATGTTGACCGAGGATGTGGAAACCGAGCGGATCGAATCGAGCACACCCAGAAAAACCGCCGCAACGAGGAAAAGAAAGCTCAAAAACCGCAAAAAAGCTTTCATCGGGGACACCTCGCTTACGATCTGCCGGTCAGACAGCCATATTTTGAAATCTATAATGCATCGATAAAGGCGGGAAAACCGGTTTGCAATCGCATCGGAACACAGGAAATTGCCGACATTTCAAAAAACTGTCAGATTCGTGTTGATCCCTGCGAATTCATCGGTATATATCGCGCCGTTCCAGTGATTTGCATTCTTCAAAACATGCAGATTTGAAAAAGGACAGGTGGCCGAGTGGTTTAAGGCGCACGCCTGGAACGCGTGTGTGCGTGAAAGCGTACCGTGGGTTCGAATCCCACCCTGTCCGCCATTTCACCCCACCCCGATGCCGTTAAAAGCAAGCCTCACCGGTTCGCCCGCCGCGATGTCGAACGGCGGCGCCGTGCAGCACACAAGCCGCGTTTTCCCGCTTCCGCAAGCCGTGATGGCTATGCTTCTGCACAGACAGGGGTTTCTTGCGCTTTTTTGCTGCGCTTCCCCCTCTCTTGCGCCTTGCAGCAGGAAAAATCGCTCCTTATATACGCCGCAGAACTGCAGCAAATACTGCAAATCCAAGTCAAGGAGCTGCCACAAGAATGCCTCACGGGGTTCCGACAGCTCGCTTCAAGGAGAGAAGAGCATGGCAAAAGTAATCGGTATCGACCTTGGCACGACCAATTCCTGCGTTGCAGTGATGGACGGCAAGGACACGAAAGTAATTGAAAATGCGGAAGGCGCGCGCACCACGCCGTCCATGGTGGCATTTTCCGACGATGGCGAACGCCTTGTCGGCCAGCCGGCAAAGCGCCAGGCGGTCACCAACCCGACCAACACCCTGTTTGCGGTCAAGCGTCTTATCGGCCGCCGTTATGAAGACCCGACCGTCGAAAAGGACAAGGCCCTCGTTCCCTTCGAAATCGTCAAGGGTGACAATGGCGACGCATGGGTGAAGGCGCAGGACAAGCCTTATTCCCCTTCGCAGATTTCCGCGATGATCCTTCAGAAGATGAAGGAAACGGCTGAATCCTATCTCGGCGAAAAGGTCGAGAAGGCCGTTATCACGGTTCCTGCCTACTTCAACGACGCCCAGCGTCAGGCAACCAAGGATGCCGGCCGCATCGCCGGTCTGGACGTCCTGCGCATCATCAACGAGCCGACTGCGGCAGCGCTCGCTTATGGCCTCGACAAGAAGGACGGCAAGACCATCGCCGTTTACGACCTTGGCGGCGGCACCTTCGATATTTCCGTTCTGGAAATCGGCGACGGCGTCTTCGAAGTGAAGTCAACCAATGGCGACACCTTCCTTGGTGGTGAAGACTTCGACATGCGTCTGGTCGAATATCTGGCCGGCGAGTTCAAGAAGGATCAGGGCATCGACCTTAAGAACGACAAGCTCGCCCTGCAGCGCCTCAAGGAAGCTGCCGAAAAGGCGAAGATCGAACTTTCGTCCTCGCAGCAGACCGAAATCAACCTGCCGTTCATCACGGCCGATGCTTCCGGTCCGAAGCACCTGACGCTGAAGCTGACCCGCGCCAAGTTCGAAAGCCTGGTGGACGATCTGGTGCAGCGCACCGTCGCACCGTGCAAGGCAGCGCTGAAGGATGCCGGCGTTTCCGCTTCCGAGATCGATGAAGTCGTTCTCGTCGGTGGCATGAGCCGCATGCCGAAGGTGCAGGAAGTCGTCAAGCAGCTGTTCGGCAAGGAGCCGCACAAGGGCGTGAACCCGGATGAAGTGGTCGCCATGGGCGCCGCCATCCAGGCCGGCGTTCTGCAGGGCGACGTCAAGGACGTTCTGCTGCTCGACGTGACCCCGCTGTCGCTCGGCATCGAAACGCTGGGTGGCGTCTTCACCCGTCTGATCGATCGCAACACGACGATCCCGACCAAGAAGAGCCAGACCTTCTCGACCGCCGAAGACAACCAGTCGGCCGTGACCATCCGCGTCTCGCAGGGTGAGCGCGAAATGGCGCAGGACAACAAGCTGCTTGGCCAGTTCGACCTCGTCGGCCTGCCGCCGGCACCGCGTGGCGTTCCGCAGATCGAAGTGACCTTCGATATCGACGCCAACGGCATCGTGCAGGTTTCGGCGAAAGACAAGGGCACCGGCAAGGAACAGCAGATCCGAATCCAGGCTTCCGGCGGTCTCTCCGACGCCGACATCGAGAAGATGGTGAAGGACGCCGAAGCCAATGCCGAGGCCGACAAGAAGCGTCGTGCGGGTGTGGAAGCCAAGAACCAGGCCGAAAGCCTCATCCACTCCACCGAGAAGTCGGTGAAGGAATATGGCGACAAGGTTTCCGAGACCGACCGCAAGGCTATCGAAGACGCCATTGCCAGCCTGAAGACCGCCGTCGAAGCCGCTGAGCCGGATGCAGACGACATTCAGGCCAAGACCCAGACCCTCATGGAAGTTTCCATGAAGCTCGGTCAGGCCATCTACGAAGCGCAGCAGGCCGAGGCCGGCGATGCTTCCGCAGAAGGCAAGGACGACGTCGTCGACGCCGACTATGAGGAAATCAAGGACGACAAGAAGTCCGCTTAATCGCGTGACTTCCCGTCTCCTGAAAACATATGCAAGACATCCGGCTGCCGACGTGCAGCCGGAAATCCATTTGCGGGGCTTGTTAACTTAATGGCGAAAGCAGACTTTTACGAAACACTTGGCGTCAGCAAGACCGCGGACGAAAAAGAGCTGAAAAGCGCCTTCCGCAAACTCGCGATGAAATACCATCCGGACAAGAACCCGGACGATGCCGATTCCGAACGGAAGTTCAAGGAAATCAACGAAGCCTATGAAACGCTGAAGGATCCGCAGAAGCGCGCGGCCTATGACCGTTTCGGCCATGCGGCCTTTGAAAATGGCGGCATGGGCGGCGGTGGCGGCTTTGGCGGCGGCGGTTTCGCCAATGGCGGCTTCTCGGATATTTTCGAAGACATCTTCGGCGAGATGATGGGCGGCGGCCGTGCGCGCCGCTCTTCCGGCGGACGCGAGCGCGGGGCCGACCTTCGCTACAATATGGAAATCACGCTGGAAGAGGCCTTCACCGGCAAGACGGCGCAGATCAGGGTTCCCACCTCGATCACCTGCGATGTCTGTTCCGGCTCGGGTGCAAAGCCCGGCACGCAGCCGAAGACCTGCGCCACCTGTCAGGGTTCCGGCCGCGTGCGCGCGGCACAGGGCTTCTTCTCGGTGGAACGCACGTGCCCCACCTGCCATGGTCGCGGGCAGACGATCTCCGATCCCTGCGGCAAGTGCCACGGTCAGGGCCGTGTAACCGAAGAGCGTTCGCTTTCCGTCAACATTCCCTCGGGCATCGAGGACGGCACCCGCATTCGCCTGCAGGGCGAAGGCGAGGCCGGCATGCGTGGCGGTCCGGCGGGCGATCTCTATATCTTCCTGTCCGTGCGTCCGCATGAATTCTTCCAGCGCGACGGCGCCGACCTTTATTGCACCGTGCCGATCTCCATGACGACGGCGGCACTTGGCGGCACTTTCGATGTTACCACGCTCGACGGCACCAAATCGCGCGTTACGGTTCCGGAAGGCACCCAACCGGGCAAGCAGTTCCGTCTGAAGGGTAAGGGCATGCCGGTTCTGCGTTCGGCGCAGACGGGCGACCTCTATATCCAGATCCAGATCGAAACGCCGCAGAAACTCAGCAAGCGTCAGCGCGAGCTGTTGCAGGAGTTCGAGCAACTCTCCTCCAAGGAGAACAATCCGGAATCAACGGGCTTCTTCGCCCGGATGAAGGAATTTTTCGACGGCTGATTTGTCGCCGCTCCCATGCTTTTAGAACGCCGCCGCCCTTCGGGACTGGCGGCGTTTTCGTTTTTGGCTCAACCGGAAAAGCCGCCTTCCTCCAGATAGTGCCGTTCCTCTGGTGTCGTTTCCCGCAGCAATATGTCGTTACGATGCGGAAAGCGGCCGAAACGCTCGACGATATCGCGATGTTCTTCGGCGTGGTGAAGATAAAGCCCACCAAGCGGCTGGTTCAAGACGCAGGCGCGCTGCTGGGCCTTGATATCCTCCGCATGGGAAAAGGGCAGATAGAAGAAAACGCGCAAATCCTCGCCCACCGCCTGATCGTGGCCACGGCGGATGGCCTCGTCGGCAAACAGCCGCGCCAATGGATCGGTTGCATACATGTGAGCGGTGCCACGAAAGCAGTTGCGCGGAAACTGATCCAGCAGAAGCATCAGCGCGAGACTGCTTTCCGCGCCCTCCAGCCACTTGTCCAATTCGCGTCTTGCGGCTGCAAAATGGGCATCGCGGAAACGGTCGTGAAAGTGGTTGTCGAAGGCGGCATCCTTGTCGAACCATTTGTCCGGTCCGGCCTTCTTCCAGAAATCGACGATATCGGCGGCCAGCGCGGCGGTGTCGTTTTTCATTGGCTCTTCCCTGTCAATAATGCGGCGGTCGAGTAATCGCGGGCGCGTCCAGCGATTGCTCCTCCAGGCTCAGGAACCTCTCCGTCAGGCGGTCGAGCTTGGCGCGGGTCTGCTCCACCACCTTCCACTGTTCCGCCAGCTGATCGGACAGCTCCTCTATCACCTTGGCCTGATGCGCGGCCGTCTCCTCGAGCGCGATGATCCGTTTTTCGGTTTCCGACGTCATATCGACCTCTCTTTCCAGCCCTTCCTTGGGCCTAAAAGCTCCCGAGTCAACCATATGTCGCTTTGGTGAAGCGAATTCGTCATGGCGATCCAGAAACGGAAAACGCCGGCGATGTTTCCATCGCCGGCATCCGAGTCTTTGGCATTCCTCAGTCTTCTTCTACGAAAACCTCTTCACGCTTCTTCTTCACGCTGGGCAGGAAGACGACGATCAGCACGGCCAGAGCAATGAATAGCAGGGTGGCGCTGATCGGCCGGGTGACGAAAGTGGTCGGATCGCCGCGCGACAGGATCATGGCGCGGCGCAGGTTCTCCTCCAGCAGCGGCCCAAGCACAAAGCCCAGGAGCAGCGGCGCCGGCTCGCAGCGCAGTTTCACCAGCACGTAACCGATGAAGCCGAAGAAGGCGACGGCATAGAGATCGAAGACGTTGGAATTGACGCTGTAGACCCCGATGGCGCAGAAGGCCATGATGATGGGGAACAGCACATAATAGGGCACCGTCAGCAGCTTCACCCACAGACCGATCAGCGGCAGGTTCAGGATGACGAGCATCAGGTTGCCGATCCACATGGAGGCGATGATGCCCCAGAACAGCGCCGGCTGTTCGGTCGCGACGTTCGGACCCGGCACGATACCCTGAATGATCATCGCACCGATCATCAGCGCCATCACCGGATTGGCGGGAATGCCGAGCGTGAGCAACGGGATGAAGGAGGTCTGGGCGCCTGCATTGTTGGCGGATTCCGGACCGGCCACGCCGGCAACCGCGCCATGCCCGAATTCTTCCGGGTTCTTGGAGACGCGTTTTTCCACCGTATAGGACGCGAAGGCCGCAAGGATCGCGCCGCCGCCCGGAAGAATGCCGAGAGCGGAACCAATGACCGTGCCGCGCAGCACCGGCGCGATCATTTTCCTGAAATCCTCCCGTGTCGGCATCAGCCCGCTGACCTTGGCGATCAGCACCGAACGGGTGCGCTCGTTTTCGAGGTTGCGCAGAATTTCGGCAATACCGAAGACGCCGACGGCCACGGCCACGAAGTTCAGACCATCGGCATATTCGCGAATGCCGAGGGTAAAACGTGGCGTACCGCTATAGATATCGGTGCCGACCAAACCCAGCAGCAGGCCCAGCACGACCATGGCCAGCGCCTTGACGATGGAGCCATGGGCAAGCGCAATGGATGAAACGAGGCCGACGACCATCAGCGAGAAATATTCTGCCGCGCCGAATTCCAGCGCAATTGCGGTCAGAGGCGGAGCGAAGATTGCCACGAGGAACGTGGAAACCGTGCCGGCAAAGAACGAGCCGATGGCGGCGATGGCGAGTGCAGCGCCCGCCTTGCCCTTGCGCGCCATCTGGTAACCATCGATAGCCGTGACGGCAGAGGACGATTCGCCGGGCATGTTGATCAGGATGGCGGTGGTCGAACCGCCATATTGCGCGCCATAATAAATGCCGGCGAGCATGATCAGCGACGAGACGGGCTCGAGCTGGAAGGTAATCGGCAGCAGCATGGCGATGGTCGCCGTCGCGCCGATGCCGGGCAGCACACCGATCAGGGTGCCGAGCAGCACGCCGATCAGGCAGAAGAACAGGTTTGCCAGCGAAGATGCCGTGACGAAACCGAGAGCGAGATTATCAAGCAAATCCATCACGGCACCTCAAAATTTAAGCCAGGGGCCGAAGCGCTGGAACGGCAGGCCGAGACCGTAGTTGAAAACAGCGACGGAAAAGACCGTGATGGCCGCAGAAAGAATGACTGCCATGAACGGGTTCATCTTGTGCGAGGCAAAGGCTGCGATGAGGGCGCTGAAAAAAAGCGCCGGCACGAAACCGAGGCCCCGGACAGTGAGGCCGAAGAAGATCGGCGCGGGCAGAATGAAAAATATCCCCCGCCAGGCAATGGCCCCGACAGCCTCACCCTCTACGCGCGTGGACCGCAGGAATATCACCCCACCGAGCAGAACCAGAATGATCGCCAAAACGAGCGGGAAATAGCCCGGCCCCATCCGAAAGGCGGTCCCGATCTCCAGCCCAAAGGACTGCAGCGCAAAAAACGCGCCAAGCCCGATAAAAATTGTCCCGCAGATTGCTTCGGCAGGATCAATGAAAAACGACTTCATGAAAGATGCCCCTCCACTGCGGCCGGCAACATGCCGCTCCGCATTCAGAGCGCCGTGCATTCTTCCGAACGCACCAAGGACGCTCTAGCCTCCTAAGACAGCGCATCGTGCCTGCAAAAATCGGGATCGAGTTTTGCGCCGATGCGGTAAATCCATGGCAAAAAGCCGGCGACAGAGTGCCGCCGGCAATTGTTTTGACCATCAGTCGGCATATTGGCCGGCAGCCTCGATCACCGGCTTCCAGCGCGCGATTTCGCTTTCCAGCTTGGCCTTCAGCGCCGCAGGCGTGGCATCGCTTTCCGACGAGGGCGTGGTGCCGAGTTCGGCAAAACGAGCCGCGACATTCTTGTCCTTCAGCGCGACCTGCAGCGACTTGGAGAGCTTTTCGTTGATTTCCGCAGGCGTGCCCTTCGGCGTATAGATGCCGTGCCAGATACCCACTTCGAGCTTCGGCAGGCCCGCTTCGACAACCGTCGGCACATCCGGCAGCACGTCCAGCCGCTTGGCCGTGGTCACGGCATAGGCTTTCACTGTTCCGCCCTGAATCTGTTTGGTGGTGTTGGTGGTCTGGTCGCACATGATGTCAACCTGGCCGCCAAGCAGATCGGTCATGGCCGGACCGGTGCCCTTATAGGGAACGGTGACGAGCGGGGTTTCGATGGCGCTCATGAACAGCATGCCGCAAAGATGCGAGGCAGCGCCGATGCCGGCATTAGCGACGGTGACCTTGTCCTTGTTCGCCTTGGCGTATTCGATCAGACCTTTCAGATCCGTCGTCTCGAGGTTCTTGCGCGACAGGATGGTCATCGGCACTTCGGTGACCAGACCGACATATTCGAAGGCGTTCAGCGTGTCATAGGCAAGCTTGCGGTAAAGCGTGGCGCTTGTCGCCATGCCGATATGGTGAAGAAGAACGGTGTAGCCGTCCGGATCGGACGATGCCACACGACCGGCACCCAGCGTGCCGCCTGCGCCGCCGACATTTTCGACGATGATCTGCTGGCCGAGATCCTTCGACATGGATTCAGCGACAAGACGCGCGACCGTATCCGTCGGGCCGCCAGCGGCAAAGGGCACGACCATGGTGATGTTGCGCTCGGGATAGTTCTGAGCGGATGCGGACAGCGCAAAAAGGGAAACGGCAGCGGCGGCAGCAAGGCCGGTGACTGTCTTCAGTATTTTCATCGATTCCTCCCGGATGAAAATGTTTCGCCACTTCAGCCGCGCATGCTCCTCCATGGCGACCGGGGTGAGATATTTGCGATCCGGGATCGCCGTTCAGCAATGGCGGTCTCGTTGTGAGGTGCGCTTTTATTGCTATCCTGAACAGCAATGGGTGGATTTCTACCCATAGGGGCTCATCCATGGGTGGGAATCCACCCATCAGACCTCGGTCATGTGCCGGTGCAGCCCGTATTTCTGCATTTTTTCGTAGAGCGTTTTGCGCGAAATGCCGAGATTCTCATAGACGGATTTCAGATTTCCGCCGTGTGCGGCGATTGCATGTGCGATCAGGCTTTTTTCATAAGCCGCGACCCGTGCGGAAAGGGCCGCTTTTCCGTCATCCTGAAACGGCAGCGAGGCTTCGGAAACATCACTTTCCAGACCGAGAACGAAGCGGTCCGCGGCATTGCGCAATTCACGCACATTGCCTGGCCACTCGCGCAGGGAGACGGCCGAAAGCAGACTTTGCGGCACCTCCATGTCTTCCCGCCCGTAACGGGCAGCGGCTTCCCGCACGAGATGCAGGAAAAGTAGCGGTATATCTGCGCTGCGCTGCGAGAGCGATGGCACGAGAAGTGTCGCCACGTTGAGCCGATAAAGAAGATCGGCACGGAACCGGCCAGCTGCGACCTCCTGTTCCAGATCGACCTTGCTGGTGGCGATGAAACGGACATCGAGTTCGACCGTTTCATTCGAGCCGAGACGGGTAATCACCCGTTCCTGCAAGACACGCAGGAATCGGCCCTGCAATTCGAAGGGCATGGAGCCGATCTCATCCAGCAAAATGGTGCCGCCGCGAGCATGTTCGAACTTGCCGTAGCGCGGGCGCAGCGCTCCGGGAAACGCACCGGCCTCATGGCCGAATAGTTCACTTTCAATCAGTGTCTGCGGAAGGGCGGCGCAATTGATCGCAACGAAGGGCCGGTTGGCTCTGGCGCTGATATCGTGCAGCGCCCGCGCCACCACCTCCTTGCCCGCGCCCGTGTCCCCGACGATCAGCGTATCGGCGTCCGTCGCACCGATGGCGCGGATACGATACCGCAGATCGACCATGATCTGGGTTCTGCCGGGCAGACGCGTTTCGAGATCGTCATGCTTGCCCGCTACCGCCTTGAGGCGGCGGTTTTCCAGCACCAGAGCCCGCCGGTCATTCGCTCTTTTGATGATGCCGGCGAGATATTGCGGCGTAAACGGCTTCTCGATGAAATCATAGGCGCCATTGCGCATGGCGTTGACCGCGAGCTGCACATCGCCATGCCCGGTCATCAGGATGACGGGTATTTCAGGATCGAGCTCCCGCACCTTCTGCAGCAGCGTCATGCCATCCATGCCGGGCATCCTGATATCGCTGACCACGACACCGTCGAAGCTGTAGCCGATGAGTTCGAGCGCATGTTCTGCGCTTGCCAGCATGGTGACGGCAAAGCCGGAAAGCTCCAGCGCCTGCGCGGTGGAAAAGCGCAGTTCTTCCTCGTCATCGATCAACAGAACCCGTGACATGGTCATTCCGCAGCCGCCTCCACGCGCCAGGCGGCGGCTGGCAATTCGATCTCGAACTCAGCCCCGCCCTCTTCCTGGTTCCTGACGCGGAGCTGGCCGCCAAAATCCTTGATGATATTATAGGAAATGGACAGGCCAAGACCGAGGCCGCGCCCCACGCCCTTGGTGGTGAAGAAGGGATCGAAAATGCGTTCTGAAATTGCCGCCGGCACGCCCGGACCGCGATCACGAATGAAAATCGACACCGACTGGCCATGCTGCACGGCCCGCAGCGCAATGCGGCGATCCTCGCGCCCCTCCACCGCATCGGCAGCATTGGAGATGATGTTGACAAGCACCTGCTGCAGGCGCACCGGGCCGGCCTTCACGGCAAGCGGCACCCGACCGAGATCCACATCCAGCACCGCATCCGCGGCCTTCAGCCGCGCACCGACGATTTCGAGCGTATCGCGAAGGACGGTTTCCAGACTTACCGCGGCCATTTTTTCATTGGGCTTGCGGGCGAAATTCCGGAGATGCTTGCTGATGGAGGCCATACGGTCGATAAGGCCCGAAATGCGCCTGAGGTTTTCCGTCACCTCCTCCAGCCGTCCCCGCTCCACGAGAAGCGAGGCGTTTTCGGCGTAGTTCTTGGCGGCTGCGAGCGGCTGGTTGAACTCATGCGACAACGCCGCCGACATCTGCCCGAGCGCTGCGAGCTTACCCGCCTGCACCAGATCGTTCTGCATCTTGCGCAACTGTTTTTCCGTCTGGCGGCGCTCGGCGATTTCGTGTTCGATCTCCTGATTGACCCGCGCCAGATCGGCCGTGCGCTCCTCCACCCGGCGTTCCAGCTCCGCCTGCGCCTCCGCCTGATGGGTCAGGCGCTCCCGCAGACGCCGCCGCCTTTGCAGCATGGCGGCGATGAGGGCGGCAGCAAGACACAGGCAGAGGATGATGGCTATCATCGCCGTCTTCACCTGCGTTCGGAGCGAACCCGTGTCCATCAGCACGCTGACTGTCCAGCCCGCGTCCGGCATCGGCTGCGACAGGACCATATATTCCCTTTCACCGTCATCCTGGCTGATCGTCATCAGCTGATGCGAACCGAAGTTGCCGTTTTTCAGGGGCAATTCCTTAAGGGTGGCATTGGCGTAGCGGCGGGAAGTCTCCGTTCGCGCCAGCCTTTCGGGCGTCAGCGGCATCAGGCCGGAATATAGCCATTGCGGCGTTCCGGTCATGAAGATGATGCCTTCCGGGTCCGATACCAGAATTCGGTTCTCGCCATCGCCGAATGACGCTTCTATGCCTTCAATATCGACCTTGAAGACGATGACGCCCTTGATCTCCTCGTTGAAGAGAATGGGCGCTGAAAAATAATAGCCACGCTTGTGGGAGGTGGTGCCAAGCGCGAAGAAGCGTGACTGGAAGCCTTTGGCGGCATCCTGAAAATAAGGACGGTAGCTGAAATTCTCACCGACGAAACTTGTGGGACCATCATAGTTGCTGGCGGCGATGGTCTCCCCGTCCAGCGTGATGATGTAGATATCGGAGGATTCCAGCAGGGTGTTGATGGATTTGAGGTAGACATTGGCGCGCTGGCGCAGTTCGGCATCCTTGGGATGTGCGACCAGCTCCTCAATGTCGTCGTGATCGGCAATCAGGGCCGGCAGAGGCTCGTAACGGTTCAAAAGTCCACCGAGCGCAGAGACGGCCAGCCGCAGCGTCGTGCGGCCCTGCTCGGACATTTCGCCGAAATAGCTTTCCGCTATGATGCCGCCACCTCTGGTCACGGCACCGTAACCGAGGCCGAGGCTGAGAAGCATCAATAAAATCCAGCGATATTTCACCGAAGCTCCCCTCCTGTTGCAGGCATCGAAACCTGCTCTCCCTGAAAGAGTGTAGGAGGAGTGACCGAATTTTCCAAGTGAGCGGAAAAGGCAGGTGGACGGTCCCGAAAACAAAAAACCGGCCACAAGGACCGGTTTTTTGCAAAGATGATTTCAGAAAAGCTTATGCGCTTTCCTTCGGCGTCAGAACCTGACGGCCGCGATACATACCGGTCTTCAGATCGATATGGTGCGGACGGCGCAGTTCGCCGGAGTTCTTGTCTTCAACGTAGGTCGCAGACTTGAGACCGTCAGCCGAGCGGCGCATACCGCGCTTGGACGGGCTTGTTTTTCTTTTTGGTACAGCCATTTTTGTTACTCCACTTAAGCGGCGAAACAACGGAACCGGCCAGAACCAAAGGCCGAATGTCGGATGTCTCGATATCGGAAATTTGGCGCGCTTATACATGCCCAAACGGGCTTTGACCAGCCCTGACGCACATTTTTTCCGATTCAACGGAATGAGCGTGGCAAGCCACCCTCAGGCATCACAAATCACGGCTCACGTCTTATCGAAAACGATACGCTCCTTGAAGTGGTTCATGTCCCGGAATTCACAGAAAGCCGCTTCGCCGGTCAGTGCGCCTCATCCCAATTGTCAGCCGCACGTGCATCCACCTTGAGCGGCACCTTCATGGAAATCGCCGGCATGGCCGCGTTTTCCATCACGGAGACGACGACCGGCAGGGTCTTTTCGATTTCCGCTTCCTCGACCTCGAAGATGAGTTCGTCGTGCACCTGCAAAAGCATGCGGGCGGAAAGCTTTTCCGCCTCCAGCGCAGGCTCGATACGGACCATGGCGCGGCGGATGATATCGGCGGCGGAGCCCTGGATCGGCGCGTTGATCGCCGCGCGCTCGTTGAAGGCTTTCACCGAAGGGTTGGAAGAGCGAATTTCCGGATAATGCGCGCGGCGGCCGAAAATCGTTTCGACATAGCCGTTTTCACGGGCGAAGGCTTTGGTCGCCTCCATATAGTCGCGAATGCCGGGAAAACGCTCGAAATATTTCTTGATATAGTCGCCGGCTTCGGAGCGGGCGATGCCGAGCTGATTGGCAAGACCAAAGGCGGAAATGCCGTAGATGATGCCGAAGTTGATGGCCTTGGCGCGGCGGCGGACTTCCGATGGCATGCCCTCGACAGGCACGCCGAACATTTCCGACGCGGTCATCGCATGAATGTCGATACCGTTTTCAAAGGCATTGCGCAGCTGCGGAATATCGGCGACATGGGCCAGCACGCGCAGCTCGATCTGGCTGTAATCGGCCGACAGAAGCTTATGTCCTGGCGTGGTGATGAAGGCCGTGCGGATCTTGCGCCCTTCCGCCGTGCGAACCGGGATATTCTGAAGGTTCGGCTCCGAGGAGGACAGGCGTCCGGTGGTGGTGGAGGCGAGCGCATAGGACGTATGCACCCGTTTCGTCTCGGGATGGATATATCCGGGCAGCGCATCCGTATAGGTCGATTTCAGCTTCGTCAGCTGCCGCCAGTCGACGATCTTGCGCGGCAGTTCGATACCTTCCGCCGCAAGATCTTCGAGAACCTGCGCCGATGTGGACCATTGGCCGGTCTTGGTCTTGGAACCGCCCGGCAGCCCCATCTTGCCAAACAGAATATCGCCGAGCTGCTTTGGTGATCCGATGTTGAAACGCTCGCCCGCCAGCTCGTAGATTTCCTCTTCGAAGGACGCGGCCTTCTGGGCGAGTTCGCCGGAAAGACGCGAGAGAATCTGCCGGTCGACGGCGATGCCGCGCTCTTCCATATGCGCCAGAACCGGCACAAGGGGGCGCTCCAGCCGCTCATAAACCTTGGTCAGTCGTTCCGAGACAAGCCTCGGCTTCAGCGCCATCCAGAGCCGCAGGGTCACATCGGCATCTTCCGCAGCATAAGCGGTTGCCTTGTCGATATCGACAAAATCGAAGGTGACGCTCGACTTGCCCGATCCCGCCACGTCCTTATAGGCGATCGGCGTGTGGCCGAGCCAGCGTTCGGACAGCGAATCCATGCCATGCGTGGCCTTGCCGGCCTCGAGGACATAAGAAATCAGCATCGTGTCGTCGAAGCTCTGCATGACGACGCCGTGGCGTTTCATCAGCAGATAGTCATATTTCAGGTTCTGCGCGACCTTCAGAACGGCTTCGTCCTCGAGCAGGTCCTTCAGGCGCTCCAGCGCCTCGGCAAAAGGTACCTGCCCCTCCGCCATTCTGATGCCGTCGCTGAAGAGATCGCCGCCCGAACCGGTCTTGTGCGTCAAAGGAACGTAAGCGGCGCGGATATCGGTGCCCGTGGCATCCTTGCCGTTATCGGCAATGGCCAGAGAAAAACCGACAAGCTCCGCCTGCATCGGGTCGAGCGAGGTCGTCTCCGTATCGAAGGCGACGACGCCCGTCTCCCGGGCCGCCGCGATCCAGCGGTCGAGCGTCGCAAGGTCCCTGATCGTCAGATAGGCGGTCGTATCGATCTTGGCGGCGGAAAAAAGCGTCTGTCGCGCTGTGGCGAGATCGGCGGGCGCGCTGCCCTCCCCCGTTACTTTCCTTGCCGGAGCGGCAGGCGAAGCCGAAGCGCCAGCGGCGTTAGTGGCCACTTC
Organism: Agrobacterium sp. P15N1-A; assembly: GCF_044626815.1. NCBI lineage: Bacteria > Pseudomonadati > Pseudomonadota > Alphaproteobacteria > Hyphomicrobiales > Rhizobiaceae > Agrobacterium > Agrobacterium sp. P15N1-A. Next base: position 1,510,722 of record NZ_JBIUPF010000001.1, read on the forward strand.
GCCAACCTTAACGGCGGCGGCCGGCGCATCGAGATCGGGACCATGGGCATCGGCACCCCATTGTACCGGCACATTGGCAGGGTCGATGGCGGAAGCGTCGGTTTCGGTCGCCTCGGCAACCCGGCGTGTCAACGTCGTGAATTCCATTGCCTTCAGGAAGGCGATCAGTTTTGGGCCGTTCTGCGCTTCGAGCACCAGCGCTTCGAGAGACTGATCCAGCGGCACATCGGTTCTGAGCGCCACGAGCTGTCTGGAAAGGCGGGCAAGCTCCGCATTGGCGATGATATTTTCCCGGCGCTTCTGCTGCTTGATTTCGCCCGCTCGCGCCAGCAGCGTATCGAGATCGCCATATTCCTCCAGCAATTGCGCCGCCGTCTTCGGCCCGATGCCGGGAATGCCCGGAACATTATCGGTGGAATCGCCGGTCATCGCCTGCAGGTCGATCATCTTTTCGGGGCCTACGCCCCACTTTTCGACAACGTCCGGAATGCCGATCTGCTTGTCCTTCATGGCGTCGTACATGTGTACATTGGCCGTAACGAGCTGCATCAGATCCTTGTCGGAGGAGATGATCGTGACATCGGCGCCGATCGCCTCGGCCTGCCGGGCATAGGTAGCGATGATATCGTCCGCCTCGAAGCCTTCCGTCTCGATGCAGGGAAGGTTGAAGGCGCGCGTCGCCTCACGGATCAGGCCGAATTGCGGAACTAGATCTTCCGGCGGCGCGGTGCGGTTGGCCTTGTAGAGATCATAAAGTTCGTTGCGGAAGGTCTTCGACGAATAGTCGAAAATCACCGCAAAATGGGTCGGCGTCACCCCGACATCGGTATTGCGCGCATCCTTCAGCAGCTTCCACAACATGTTGCAGAAACCGGAGACGGCGTTGACCGGCAGCCCGTCCGACTTGCGGTTCAGCGGCGGGATTGCATGGAAGGCCCGGAAAATGAAACCGGAACCGTCAACGAGGAAGAGATGATCGCCTTTTTTCATGGGTAGCATGGATAGCGCGGGGCCGTTTTGACGTCTACCGAAACTTCGCACAACGCACCGTAAAGAGCGGGGAATGAAGCGGTAGCGCAGGCCTGCAAAATTCACCTGAACGTTACCGATTTGTAATCCGCCCTTCCCTTGAAAAGCCGCATTTGCAGACACATTTCATAAGGGACGGCGCCTGATCACGCCGTAGTCTGATAGCTGGCTCGTCCCCCGCCGCGTCAGACCGGACAAAGGCCTTTCCCCCTCTCCGGGCCTTTGTCCTCCAATATGACCGCCATGGCCGACCCCTCCCGGCCATGGCGGTTTTATTTTATGCGCCGTTTCGGGCTGGCTTAAACATATCATGCGATATATATCGCGCTATCGAATTGCCGGGCTGAGCCGGCCGTGATGCTTTATGGGCGGAAAAATGGGTTTTTCCCGGGACGAATCGGCAATCTATCTCGCTTCGAAAATGGCGCGGGAATTCACCATGGCGCTGCAGAAAAGAGCCGCCGCCCTGGGTTTCTCGCCCGGACAATTCCCCATCCTCATCGAACTCTGGCATGAGGACGGCCTGACCCAGCGGCAATTGCTCGATAGAATCGATGTCGAACAGGCGACGCTCGCCAATACGCTCTCGCGCATGGAACGTGACGGGCTGATCGTCCGCAAATCCCATCCAAGCGACCGCCGTGCCCAGATCATCGAGCTGACCCAGCGCGGCAGGGATCTGGAAGCCAACGCCATTGCCGCCTCCGAAGCCACCGAAGACGCGCTGCTCAAGGATTTCCGGCGTTTCGAGAGACAGCTTCTGCTGGAATATATGCGCCGGGCGATCGAAAGCGCCAAAAAAGCGAAATAGCAATTACAGCCCGAAACCGCTTCGCACTTTCCCTGAACTGCTCTATCGTTCCGGCGGCCGCACGTTTGCCGATTCACGACGCGCCGGCCCCCTTGTTTCCCGCGATGCGCGATGCCCGGATGTTTCGTCTTATCGCCGGGTCACGACAGACATGACAGGATCAGCGATGACAGACGTTTCCCCCATTCTTTCCACCGCCGACGACAATCTCACCTCCAGCCTTGAGCGACTGTTCGAGCTCGTACGTATTCCGTCGATTTCGACGGACCCCGCTTACAAGGCGGAATGCCGCAAGGCGGCGGAATGGCTGGTCAGAACACTTTCGGCGCTCGGCTTTACGGCCTCCGTGCGCGATACCGCCGGCCACCCCATGGTCGTGGCGCATCACGATGCGGCCACCAAGGACGCGCCGCATGTGCTTTTCTACGGCCATTATGACGTACAGCCGGTCGATCCGCTCGAGCTGTGGGAAAACGATCCGTTCGAACCCGCGGTCAAGGATATCGGCGCAGGCCGACAGGTGATTACCGGACGCGGCACGGCGGACGACAAGGGCCAGCTGATGACCTTCGTAGAGGCCTGCCGGGCGTACAAGGCTGTCAATGGCGGCCTGCCGGTGCGCGTCACCATTCTCTTTGAAGGCGAAGAAGAATCCGGCTCGCCGTCGCTGAAGCCTTTCCTCGAAGCCAATGCGGAAGAACTGAAGGCCGATTATGCGCTGGTCTGCGATACCGGCATGTGGGACCGGGATACACCCGCCATTGCCGCAGCCCTTCGCGGCCTGGTCGGCGAAGAAGTCGTCATCACGGCAGCCGACCGCGATCTGCATTCCGGTCTGTTCGGTGGGGCGGCGGCAAACCCCATCCACATCCTCACCGATATTCTCGCCGGCCTGCACGACGAGACCGGCCGGGTGACGCTTGCAGACTTTTATGACGGCGTGGAAGAAACCCCGGCCAACATCAAGGCCTCCTGGGAAACGCTGGGCCGCACGGCCGAAGCCTTCCTCGGCGAAGTCGGCCTTTCGGTTCCCTCGGGTGAAAAGGGCCGCTCCGTGCTGGAGCAGACCTGGGCGCGGCCGACGGCGGAAGTCAACGGCATTATCGGCGGCTATACCGGCGATGGTTTCAAGACCGTGATCGCCGCCAAGGCCTCTGCCAAGGTGTCTTTCCGCCTTGTCGGCGAGCAGGACCCTGTGGCCATTCGTGAAAGCTTCCGGGCCTATGTGCGCTCGAAGATTCCCGCCGATTGCTCCGTAGAGTTCCACGAACATGGCGGCTCACCCGCCATCCAGCTTTCTTACGACTCGCCCGTGCTGACCAAAGCCAAAAACGCGCTTTCGGAAGAGTGGCCGAAACCAGCCGTCGTCATCGGCATGGGTGGCTCGATCCCTATCGTCGGCGATTTCCAGAAGATGCTGGGAATGGATTCGCTGCTCGTCGGCTTCGGACTTACCGATGACCGTATTCATTCGCCGAATGAAAAATACGACCTGCAGTCCTTCCACAAGGGCATCCGCTCCTGGGTCCGCATTCTCGACGCGCTCGCGGCGAAATAATCCAGAAAAAGGAGGAGGCGCCGAACATTCGGCACCTCCTCGGCACATAAAACAAAAAGGCCGGGCAAGCCCGACCTTTCCATCCGTTTTCCGTCAATGCCAGTACATCCGTGGTCAAAGCGTTTAAACGGCCTGATGCTCCAGAGCGCGTCAAAGATATCGACGCTGCTTTCCGGCTCAGGATCGGCTGCTTTGGTTAATCTTTGGTTAACACAACAGCAGGGGCACTTTTAAAAAGCGCCATTCCCGGCAGTTCCGGTCCGGAGCACTGTTGAACCCTATATTGGTATGTGACCCGGCTTTTTCAAGGGCAACCGTCCAGCCCCTTCCTGCAAAAGAAAAAGGCCGGAAAAATCCGGCCTTTCCATTCATACGAATGACCCTTTCGGGCCAAAGCGCTTATCAGGCAGCAACGAGGTTGCCTGCGGACATCTTGCCCGAGCGACGATCCTGCATCAGCTCGTAGGAGAGCTTCTGGCCGTCGTTGAGGGCGGTCAGACCAGCGCGCTCAACAGCGGAGATGTGAACGAATACGTCCTGCGAACCGTCGTCAGGCTGAATGAAGCCGTAGCCCTTGGTTGCGTTGAACCACTTTACTGTACCAGTCGCCATAACGATTTCCTTCCGTTGGCAATTGTATTTGCACTGCGAGCAGTGCGGACTTGGGTCGAATTTGAAGGAAAAGATCGTCGTGAGCGTCTAAAAAGACGCCGAAGCTCTGGTCGTCAAACAAATATCGATGGCGAAGTACCTAGGTTGGAAGGGGCTGAAAGTCAAGTTTCTTTGAACACGACCATCTGGTCATGGTTCAGCGGGGAGCCAGACAACAGGAACGCCAGAAAGCAAAAACCCGGCGCGGGAGGAGGTGCGCCGGGTTCTTGAAACTGACTGACAATTGGGAGGAGGAGTATTGTCAGTCCAATCGGGCGACGCTGGGAGGAGGAGTGCGTCGCTTCGATGATTTAAAGATACAGGATCGCCGCTTAAAAAACAGACGTTTCATCGCAGCGCAGCATTGCGCAAAATGCATAGCTGTTTCGAGGTGACTTGAAGCTTCTCCGCGTAACGCCTAATAAATACGCATGTCTATCGAATCCGTCAGAGCCTTTTTCACCGAAAAGTCGCCCGAGGTTGCCGTGATCGAAACGGAAACCAGTTCGGCGACGGTTGCGCTGGCCGCCGAAGCGCATGGCGTCGACCCCGACCAGATTGCGAAAACCATCTGCCTGAAGGCGGGTGAAACCATTCTTCTCGTCGTCGCCGCCGGCACGAAGCGGCTCGACAACCGCAAATTCCGCGATCATTTCGGCGCAAAGCCGCGCATGCTCGGACCGGAAGAGGTGGTTGCGGTGACCAGCCATCCCATCGGCGGCGTGTGCCCTTTCGGCCTGCCCTCCCCGCTTCCGGTGTTTTGCGACATATCGCTGAAAAACTATCATGAGGTGGTTCCCGCGGCCGGCGCCACCAATGCGGCGCTGAAGATTTCGCCGGAGGTGATGGCCGAATTGACGGATGCGGAATGGGTCGACGTCTGCCAATGACGCCGATTTGATCCGGCCAGGACTTAACCCCGCCTTAAATCGCCGCATTTAAACTCTTCATCCTGGATTAAGGATCGCGCAGGCATAGAAGCCTGAAAACCCGAACGGGATGCGCGCGGTTTCGCGAATAGGAGCGACTTCGGCTGGATGGCAGGCAAGGGTAAATCACGCGAACGGGTAGAACCCTCCTTCGGGGATTTCCACGACTCCGGTGATGACCTGCGCCTCGACGCCAGCGAGCGCATCAGCGGAACCACAAAGCAGCAAGCCAGAAAACCGAAGCCGACATCCGGTCGCACCAAATCCAGGAAAAAAGAAAAGCGCACCCGCAGTTCCGGGCGCGGCGCGACGGGCTTCATTCGCTCCCTCGTCTATTGGTGCATCGTACTTGGCATCTGGGGCGGCATCGGTGTTGCCGGTCTCGTTCTCTATTACGGCGCACGCATGCCCAGCGCCAGCAGCTGGTCCATTCCCGAACGCCCGCCGAATGTGAAGATCGTTTCGGTGAATGGCAGCGTGCTGGCCAATCGCGGCACCACCGGCGGCGAGGCGCTCGCGCTGGAAGATATGTCGCCCTATATTCCGCAGGCCGTCATGGCGATTGAGGACCGGCGGTTTTATTCGCATTTCGGGGTCGATCCGCTCGGTCTCGGACGCGCCATCGTCACGAATGTGCTGACGGGACGAACCGTGCAGGGCGGCTCGACGCTGACGCAGCAGCTCGCGAAAAACCTGTTCCTCTCGCCGGATCGCACGCTGGAACGCAAGGTTCAGGAAGTGCTGCTGTCCTTCTGGCTGGAGCATAAGTTCACCAAGGACCAGATTCTCGCGATGTATCTCAATCGCGTCTATTTCGGCTCCAACGCCTATGGCGTCGAGGCTGCCTCGCGGCGCTACTTCAACAAATCCGCGCGCGACGTCAATCTGGGCGAGGCGGCCATGCTGGCCGGACTTCTTAAAGCGCCCTCGCGCCTTTCGCCGGCGCGCGATCCGCAGGCGGCGGAAGAGCGGGCGCAGGTCGTGCTGCAATCCATGCGCGATGTCGGCTTCATCACCGACGATGAAATCAAGACGGCCATGTCGCAGCCGCCGACCAAGGCGAAACGGTTCTGGTCTGGCGCCGAACATTACGCCGCCGATATGGTGCTTGAGGAAGTGCGCAACCTCGTCGGCGAGGTCAAGCAGGACATCGTGGTCGACACGACCATCGATCCCAATCTCGAGCGCGACGCCGAAAAGGCGCTGACCCACGTGCTGCAGGGTGACGGCAAGAAGCAGGGCGCTTCGCAGGCGGCGCTGGTTTCCATCGATGGCACGGGCGCGATCCGGGCGGTGGTGGGCGGGGCGGATTATGCCGAAAGCCAGTTCAACCGCGCCGCCAAGGCAAAACGGCAACCCGGCTCCGCATTCAAGCCCTTCGTTTACGTCGCCGCGCTCGAATCCGGGCTCACTCCCTATACCGTTCGTAACGACGCGCCCGTTCGTATCGGCAACTGGACCCCGGAAAATTACGAGAAGAAATATCGAGGCGAAGTGACGCTCGCCACCGCGCTCGCCAATTCGCTGAACACCATTGCCGCGCAGCTGGTGATGGAAGTGGGTCCGGATCGTGTGACCCAGGTGGCGCATCGCATGGGCATCGAATCCGAGCTGCAGAACAACGCCTCCATCGCGCTCGGCACCTCGGAAGTGTCGCTGATGGAGCTGACGGCCTCCTACGCCCCCTTCATGAATGGCGGCTACAAGGCGACGCCGCATATCGTCAAACGCATCACCGATGCGGATGGCAAGGTGCTTTACGAAAACAAATACGACAACCCGCCGCGCGTCCTGAGCGAAGAGATCGCCGCGACCATGAACAGCATGCTGTCGCGCGTTATCACCGAAGGCACCGGCAAGGCGGCACGGCTGCAGGGTTGGCAGGCGGCAGGAAAATCCGGCACGACGCAATCCTTCCGCGACGCCCTTTTTGTCGGCTACACAAGCAACCTGACCACCGGCGTGTGGTTCGGCAATGACGACGGCACATCGATGAAGAAGGTCACCGGCGGCGGGCTTCCCGCAAAGGCCTGGAAAGATTTCATGACCGCCGCCCATTCCGGCCTTTCGCCTTCGCCGCTCTTCGGGCTTGGCGCAGGCGGCGTGCCGCCGCTTGGGGAAATGCAGCAGCCGGCGCCGGAAAGCGCGCCATCCTCCATCGGCGATATCATTTCCAATGCGCTCGGCGGCGGAACGACGGATAATCGTGCCTATCCCGAAGCCCCCGTTGCGCCGAATCCGAATCAGCCCGGTGTGCCGATGCCGCCGGCAAATATCCCTTCCCGCGATATCGAACCCGGCTATTCAGCCGGCAACGGGCCTGTGCCACCCGCCGATATCGGCGGTCAGGCGCCATCCGGACCGAAGCAGACGACCCTGCTCGATATTCTGATGGGAAACTGACGGCTTAGGATGGCCGAAAGGCGCTTGTCTCAGGGCCGATGGCGATTTCGCCAGCGCTGCACGAAAATTCCCGATTTTGCAGGTTTTGGTTCCATGGGACCGGCCGTCTCCGCAGCCACGAGCGGAGAGGATGCCGACCCTGCAACATCCGCGTGCAGCCTCATTAACCGTAGATTGCCATTTGCGCCGGGGCGGTTACATTTCGGATGACTTTTTACGGTAAATGAATTATTAATCGTTCATATAAATTAATTTTCTTCTATCAAAATAACTTTTCAGGGCTTTATATTATGCTGGGTACTAAAGGCTCATCGCATGCCGTTTTTTACGGTGCCTCCTATTCCGCAGCCTCCACTTTCGAATCGCCGGAAACGCAACCTTCCTCTTCGGAAAAAACCGTCTCCGCATTCCTGCGCGGCCAGTTCGCGCTCAAAAGAACGATGGATATCGCAGGGGCGTCCATCGCCCTTGTCGCACTCGCGCCGGTGTTGCTCACCGTGGCAGTGATGGTCAAACTCGACAGCAGGGGACCGGTCCTGTTTTCACAGGTCCGCTGGGGCATGAACGGGCGGAAAATCCGTGTCTATAAATTCCGCTCCATGAGGACCGATCTTTGCGACGCCACCGGTGTGGCGCAAACGGTGAAGAACGACCCCAGAATAACCCGGATCGGCGCGGTTCTTCGCCGCACGAATATCGATGAACTGCCGCAGCTTCTGAATGTGCTGAAAGGCGATATGTCGCTGGTCGGGCCCCGCTGCCATGCCATCGGCATGCTGGCGGCCGGCCGTCTTTATGAGGAGCTGGTGCCGCACTACCATATGCGGCACCGGGTGCGGCCGGGCATTACCGGCCTTGCCCAGATGCGGGGCTTGCGCGGCCCGACGGATCGCAGCGACAAGGCGCGCGCCCGAATCGTCTCCGATCTTTATTACGTCGACAATTTTTCGCTCTGGCTGGATATCAAGATCATGGTCGGAACGGTGATTTCCGAATTGCGCGGCGGCAAGGGGTTCTGATTTTTCAGCCGCCATTGCCGCAGCCGCAATCCGCCGCTGCAAAAATAAAAAGCCCGGCATCGCTGCCGGGCTTTTATCATGAGATCATCATGACAATCAGTTTGTCGGCGCGGGAGCCGCAGCGGGATCCGGAAGCGGTGCCGGGTTTGCCGACAGCGTCCGCAGATAAGCGATGAGATCGGCGCGTTCCGTCTCCTTCTTCACGCCCGCAAAACCCATGGCCGTGCCGGGAACGTGTTTCTTGGGAGCTTCGAGGAAGAAGCTGAGATGATCGTAATCCCAATGCACGGAACCGCCCTTGGAGAAATCCTTCATGCCCGCGGAGTAGCTGAAACCTTCATGGCTGGCGATCGGCCGGTTGACGATATCGAAGAGATTGGGGCCGACCTTGTTTGCACCACCACTCTCTCCGGTATGACAGCTCGTACACTTCTTGAAGACCGTCTCGCCCTTGGCGGCATCGGCGCTCGCAAGCAATTGCGCGATCGGCGTCGCCGCGGCAGCGGTTTCTCCGCCACCTGCTTCGCCGCCACCCTCTGCCGCAGCAATGGCGTAACCTTCCTTTTCGGGCGCAGGCGCATGGAAAATGCCCTCAGACGCAATCGACACCGACATCAGGACGAAAACCGTGCCAAGCAACGCCCCAACGCCCATATTTACATAAGAATTCATCTATATGCGCTCCCTCGCATCCGCTTGATATAACGGGCATCTTGAAATTGCTCGAAAGCTATGGCTTTTGCACAGCCTGCGCAACTTGAATAATGCTCCCCACACCGTGACGTTTTGACACTTTTCGGGCGGGATTTGAAGGGTGTCGGATGAAGAATCGGGATTTCGAGAAAGCTGTCGTCCTCATACCGGCGCGGATGGCATCCACGCGCCTGCCGGGCAAGCCGCTCGCCGACATTGGCGGCAAGCCGATGATCGTGCAGGTGGCGCTGCGCGCACGCGAGGCCGGCGCGGAGCGAATCGTTGTAGCCGTCGATGACGAACAGGTGTTTTCGGCTGTCAAAAATGCCGGTTTCGACGTAATGATGACGCGCGACGACCATCAATCCGGCTCGGACCGCATTTTCGAAGCGCTGCAGAAAGCCGATCCCTATGGCAAGGCGGAATATGTCATCAATGTCCAGGGCGATCTTCCCACCATCGAAGCGGAGACGATCCGCGCTTCGCTGCGTCCGCTGGAAAATGCCGCCGTCGATATTGCGACACTGACGGTCGAAATCACCGACGAGGAAGAAAAAACCAATCCGAACGTGGTGAAAGTGGTGGGCAGCCCGCTTTCCGAGTCGCGATTGCGCGCGCTTTATTTTACCCGCACCACCGCCCCTTATGGCGATGGCCCGCTTTATCATCACATCGGACTTTATACCTATCGCCGCGCCGCGCTGGAAACATTCGTGAGCCTGCCGCCCTCGCCGCTGGAAAAACGCGAGCGGCTGGAACAGCTGCGCGCGCTGGAAGCGGGGATGCGCATCGACGCCGAAATCGTCAGTTCCGTGCCGCTCGGCGTCGACACGCCGCACGATCTGGAAAAAGCCCGCAAAATCCTCGCAAGCAGAACCCTCTAACGGACAGTCCCATGATCTTGAGCACAAATCGCATTGCCTTCCAGGGCGAATTCGGCGCGAATTCCGATATGGCCTGCCGCGACATGTTCCCGGATATGGAGCCTTTGCCGTGCCCGACATTCGAGGATGCCTTTAACGCCATTGAAAACGGTGAAGCCGATCTCGGCATGATCCCGATCGAAAACACGCTGGCCGGCCGCGTTGCGGATATTCATCACCTGCTGCCGGAATCGCGCCTGCACATCATCGGCGAATATTTCATGCCGATCCGCTTCCAGTTGATGGTGATGCCGGGCGTGAAGAAGGACGAGATCCGTACCGTCCACAGCCACATTCACGCGCTAGGCCAGTGCCGGAAAATCATCCGTTCGAACGGCTGGAAGCCGGTCATTGCCGGCGATACGGCAGGCTCCGCAAGGCTCGTTTCAGAAAAGGGCGACCGCAGCATGGCGGCTCTCGCGCCGCGCCTTGCCGCCAACCTCTACGGCCTCGATATTCTTGCTGAAAACGTCGAGGATTCGGAAAACAACGTCACGCGTTTCGTTGTGCTTTCCCGCGATGAAAACTGGGCCAAGCGTCAATCGAGCGACGAAATCGTCGTTACCACCTTTGTCTTCAACGTCCGTAATATTCCGGCCGCGCTCTACAAGGCCATGGGCGGCTTCGCGACTAACGGCATCAACATGACGAAGCTCGAAAGCTACCAGCTCGGCGGCAAATTCGTGGCGACGCAGTTTTATGCCGATATTGAAGGCCATCCCGATGACGAGCCGGTGCGGCATGCGCTGGACGAGTTGCGCTTCTTCTCCGAAAAAGTCCGCATTCTCGGCGTCTACAAGGGCCATGCGATGCGCGGCAAGCTCAACCAGGGTTGAGCCTGCCGAACGCGATTATTTCGTCCATTCCACCCAATCGCGCATCAGCCGATGCGCGATGGCGCCGCCGGGAGGCGCGGAAAAGCCCTCACCCGTTGCCGTTTCCAGCATCTTGGCGACTTCCGCCCGTGTGAACCAGCGGCAATCCTCAAGTTCAATCTCATCGCGGGCAATATCGAAAGACAATGCCTCGGCATAACAGCCGATCATCAGCGTATGCGGCATCGGCCAGGGCTGCGATGCGTGATAACGCACGCGGCCGATTTCGACGCCGGATTCCTCATGCGTTTCGCGGCGGACGGCCTGCTCGATGGTTTCGCCCGGCTCCACAAAACCGGCAAGGCACGAATACATGCCCGGTGCAAAATGCGCACCGCGGCCAAGCAGGCAAAGATCACGCTCGATATCGATCGTCATCATGATGACGACGGGATCGGTGCGGGGAAAAATCGTGTGGTTGCAGGCGGCGCAGATACGCTTGTAGCCGCCGATACGCAGCTCCATGGCGCCGCCGCACTTACCGCAAAAACGATTGTCGGCGTTCCAGTGGGTGAGGCTGACGGCCTGGGCAACCTCGCTCAACAATTCCTCATCGAGAAGATGGTCGCGATAAAGGGTACGGGCATCGGCGAGTTTATAGTGGCTCGCGAGCTGATCCTCGGCGACAGCCACCGGCACCGCGATTCTCGGCTCGCCGGTTTCGCGATATCCGAGCAGCACGGCATTGTCGAAATCCGGCTGCAGTTCGGCCAGCTCATAGGCGGAAAACAGGGGGTCGATGACCTGCTCGTCATGCTTCAGGACAAGCCGGTTGCCGGAAAAGGCAAAAATATGGGTGCCGTCTATTTTCAGTGCATCGGCAACGCACTCCTCCGTTCGCTTTTCAGCGAAACGGTCGAGGGCGTTTTTGGAAAAGGCCGTCAGCAGGCTTGCTTCGGGATGGGGGGCAGTGGTTTCAAAAATTTTCATGGAAATCATCAGAGCGCGCCGGAGATTTTTTTCATCAAAGTTTCCTTTTCGCCCACGGCATAAGGCACAGGCGTTCCGTGACCCCAGATGGGACCCGGCCAGCAGGTGTCTCCTTCATTGCGGGCGATAATATGGACATGAAGCTGCCGGACGATATTGCCCAAAGCACCGACATTGATCTTGGTGGCTCCGGTGATTTCTTTCAAGGCAGACGCGACGAGATTGGTCTCGAATGTCAGCACGGCCTGATCAAGCGGGGTGAGATCGAACAATTCACTGACGCCATCTCGCTGCGGCACCAGCACCAGCCAGGGCCAGCGGTTGTCGTTTTGCAAACGCAGTTCACATAGTCCCAAACGCGTCACAAGCACACTGTCGCGCGCCAGTCTGTCGTCCAGCCGGAATGTCTCCAAGGTGTCCTCCATGTTTGTTTTCATCGTGATAGCAGTTTTTTGAAGGCTTGGCTTGCATTTGCTTTCGATATTGCCGATATGTGGCCCCGGGAGGTTGGTGGTGGACGAGCCACTCGCCAACCGGGTCAGGTCCGGAAGGAAGCAGCCCTAACGAGCCCGGCACGGGTCGCCGTGCCAGCCTCCCACCTTTTTTTAAAAGACGTGCTCAGCTTTCGCCGGGCCAGTTCAGCGCCCCAAGACAACTGGCAAAACAAACTGGCGAGGCAATGAGCGACACTGTACCCACCACATCAAGCGAATCCCAGGTCGGGACCGGCTACCGGGTACTGGCGCGCAAATATCGCCCCAAGGATTTTTCCGATCTGATGGTCGGCCAGGAGCCGATGGTCCGCACGCTGACCAACGCGTTTGAGACGGGGCGTATCGCGCAGGCCTATATGCTGACCGGCGTTCGCGGCGTGGGCAAGACGACCACGGCCCGCATTCTTGCCCGCGCGCTGAATTACAAGACCGACACCATCGACAAGCCGACCATCGACCTGCGCATTCCCGGTGAACATTGCCAGGCGATCATGGAAGGCCGGCATGTCGACGTGATCGAGATGGACGCCGCCTCCCATACCGGCATCGACGATATTCGCGAGATCATCGAGCAGGTGCGTTATCGCCCGGTATCGGCGCGCTACAAGGTCTATATCATCGACGAAGTGCACATGCTGTCGACGCAGGCTTTCAACGGTCTTCTGAAGACCTTGGAAGAGCCGCCGGAGCATGTGAAATTCATCTTCGCGACCACCGAAATCCGCAAGGTTCCGATCACCGTTCTGTCGCGCTGCCAGCGCTTCGATCTGCGCCGCATCAGCGCCGCCGATCTGGTCGGCCTGTTCACCGCAATTGCCGGCAAGGAAGGTTTCGAAGCCGATCCGCAGGCGCTGTCGATGATCGCCCGCGCTGCCGAAGGTTCCGCCCGTGACGGTCTTTCCCTTCTCGATCAGGCGATTGCCCATGGTGGAGGCCGCGTTGAAGCCGAAGCGGTGCGCGGTATGCTCGGCCTTGCCGACCGTGCACGTATCGTCGATCTCTTCCAGCATGTCGTCAAAGGCGATGTCGCGGCCGCCCTTTCGGAATTCAACGGGCAATATGAGGCGGGTGCAAATCCTGTCGTGGTGCTCAACGACCTTGCCGATTTCACCCATCTCGTCACCCGCATGAAATATGTACCTGACGCGGCGGAAGACCCCTCGCTTTCCGAGATCGAGCGCGTGCGGGGTGCGGAATTTGCCGAGACGATTGCGGTGACCGCGCTGTCGCGCATCTGGCAGATGCTGCTGAAAGGCATTCCGGAAACGGAAAACGCCTCGCGCCCGGCGGGTGCGGCCGAAATGGTGCTGATCCGGCTTTCGCACGCCGCCAATCTGCCCGCACCTGAAGATGCCGCACGGCGCTTGGCGGAGCTTTCGAACGGTGACGGCGGTTACACCAATGGTGGACCTTCGGGCGGCGGCAATGGCGGCGGTGCCCGCGCCTATTCGTCGGGACAGGCCGTGACCGCTGGAAGACCTCTCGATCTTCCCGCCCAGCGCCAGGCGACGCCACAGACCTCCGCCGTGCTGCGCGCTGTTCCAGACAGCCGCCCGCAGGAGATGCAGGTCGTGGCACCAAAAACCGAAGAGCGGCCGGAGCCGAAGGTTCCCGTCACTTCGGTGCAGGATATTGCCGATCTCTGCCAGAAGAACCGCGATCCCGTCATGCGGGCCAAGGTGCGCAACTTTGTGCGGCTGGTGCGACTGGAGCCCGGCCGGCTTGATATGCGCCTCGGCGAAGGCGCGCCCGGATCGCTTCCCGGCGAACTTGGCGTCAAGCTCAAGGAATGGACCGGTATCCACTGGATCGTCAGCCTCAGCAAGGAACAGGGCGAGCCGACCCTTGTGGAAGCGGAAGGCAATGCCCGCGACGCCCGTCTTGTCGATGCGCGTCAGGATCCTGACGTGGCCGCCATTCTGGCGCAGTTTCCCGGCGCAAAAATTACCGACGTGCGCATCCGCGCCGCCGCACAGGATGAGGCGGAAGAAATCGCGCCGCCATCGGTTGCCGAATCGAGCGAAGGCGACATCCTTCCCGGCGACGACATCGAGTTTTAAACAAAAAGAACAGGAGATTGGCACATGCGCGACATCATGGGCATGATGGGCAAGGTCAAGGAAATGCAATCCAAGATGGAGAAGGTGCAGGAAGAAATCGCCGCCCTTGAAGTCGAAGGCAGGGCCGGCGGCGGCCTCGTGACCGTCATTCTCAACGGCAAGGGCGAAATGCGCGGCCTGAAAATCGATCCTTCGCTGTTCAAGGAAGATGAGGTAGAAATCCTCGAGGACCTGATCGTGGCTGCTCACAAGGACGCCAAGGAAAAAGGCGAAGCGCAGGCGCAGGAAAAGATGGCTGGCCTGACCGCGGGTCTGCCGCTGCCGCCCGGCATGAAGTTCCCATTCTGATATAATCCGACCGAAGAGGATGGCGTGATGCACGCCGTCCTCGCGTCTGAAAAGGGTCTAGGCTTCCAGCATCGCGCGGAACCGGCTTGCAAGCGGCGTTTCGAGATAGGCTGCGCGTTCAGTCATATCGAGCTGCATGGGGCGGAAGCGCTGGAGAATAGTCGGTATCGGCAGTTTCGTTCCCTGATAGGGTGCGAAGGCAATATCCTCCCCGGCGGCGAGCATTCCACCTTTCAGCACCCGGCAATAAAAACCCGGTTGGCCCGCCTGCCGGAAGCGCGGTGCGAAGTCCGGATCGCCGATGCGGGCTGACAGGGTGGCGCAGGGAATGCGGGCGGCGGTCACCTCCAGCAAGACTTCGCTGGCCGAGAACCTATCGCCGACATGGAGTTTTGCGCTGTCGACAGCCTCCAGAACGAGGTTTTCTCCGAAAAATCCGGGTTCGATTAAAAAACCCAGAGAGCGCGACCAGAAATCGAGATCGACGGACCCCATGACGTAAATCGCCTGATCCGGCCCGCCATGATGTTTGCGATTGCAGACAGCGTCGCTGACGATACCTTCGGCATCCACCATGACCGGGCCCTTCACGGCATGTTTGAAGATGCCTGTCTTCGCCGTCTTTCCCGGCAGGCTTTTTGCCTCGCCCCGGCATACCGCCCTGATTTTCATGGACTGCCCTTTGCGCTTCATGATTCCCGTTTCCCGATTTATGCAGTAGAAAGCGCTCATGGCAAAACGAGTCACCGGTCCTGAAATTGAAAAACTGATCCAGCTTCTGGCAAAAGTGCCGGGGCTTGGCCCCCGCTCGGCGCGGCGGGCGGCGTTGCATCTCATCAAGAAGAAGGAACAGCTTCTCGGGCCGCTGGGCCATGCCATGGGCGAGGCCTATGACAAGGTGAAGATTTGCTCCTGCTGCGGCAATGTCGATACGATCGACCCCTGCACCGTCTGCGCCGACGACCGGCGCGACCAGTCGGTCATCATCGTGGTGGAGGACGTGTCAGATCTCTGGGCGCTGGAGCGGACGGGTGCGATGAATACCGCCTATCACGTTCTGGGCGGCACGCTTTCGCCGCTCGACGGCGTCGGGCCGGAGGATTTGAATATCAAGGGCCTGATCGACCGTGTCAGCGCCGGCGGCATTCGCGAGCTTATCATCGCCGTCAATGCGACGGTGGAGGGGCAGGCAACCGCCCACTACATTACCGACCGCCTTTCCGGTCTGGACATCAAGATCACCCGGCTTGCACATGGCGTGCCGGTGGGCGGTGAGCTCGATTATCTCGACGAAGGCACATTGACGGCGGCGCTTCGGGCGCGCACGACGATCTGAAGTCACCCTCCCTCCCGTCATTCAAAGAGGAGACCGAATGCGAAACCATTTTGCCCCGAAGGCACTGGCTGCACTTCTTTCCGTTTTTTCAGCAACGACGGCCCTGGCGCAGTCGGCACCGACAGGAGCAGCGGCAGCCCGATATGACGCTGAATTTAATGCCTGGCTGAAAAAGGAAATCTGGCCGGAAGCCCGCAAGGCCGGCATTTCGCAAAAGACGCTTGAAGCTACGCTCAGTGGTCTCTCCATCAGCTGGAACCTGCCCGATCTCGTCATTCCCGGCCAGAAGCCGCCAAAGGAGCAGAGCCAGAGTCAGGCGGAATTTTCCTCGCCCGGCGCCTATTTCTCAGAAAAGCGGCTGCAGGGGCTTGCCGGCACCGGCCGTTCGCTTGCAGCCACCCATGCGGCGACGCTGCGCAGGATCGAGGCGAAATACGGCGTGCCCGGTGATATCGTCGTTGCGATATGGGGCCGCGAATCCGGTTTCGGCCGGGCAAAACTGCCACATTCCGTGGTCGATGTACTGGCCACGAAAGCCTATATGTCCACCCGCAAGGAGATGTTCCGCGCCGAGCTGATCGATGCGCTGAAGATCGTAGAAAGCGGTGATATCGCAGCCTCGCGCATGATGGGCTCCTGGGCCGGCGCGCTCGGCCAGCCGCAATTCATGCCATCGAGCTATCTCAAATATGCCGTGGATTTCGATGGCGACGGCCATCGCGATATCTGGAATTCCGTGCCGGACGCGCTGGCATCCATAGCGAACTATCTTTCCCAGCGCGGCTGGCAGAGAAATCGCGACTGGGGTTTCGAAGTGTCGATCCCCGCCAATGTTTCCTGCGCGCAGGAAGGCCCCGACCTTGCCCGGCCGGTGGCCGACTGGGCGAAGATGGGCATCACCCGCATTTCCGGAAAAGCCTTCCCGTCCAATGACCTATCCGCCGATGGCATGATGCTGGTGCCGGCCGGGCGGCACGGGCCGGAATTCGTGGTGACGCCGAATTTTTACGTCATCAAGGAATATAATAATTCCGATCTCTACGCGCTATTCATCGGCAATCTCGCCGACCGCATCGCCCATGGGGCGGGCCCGTTCAAGGGTGAATGGGGCAATGTCGGATCGATGCTGCGCTCGGATGTTCTCACCATGCAGAAGGCGCTGGTGGCCAAGGGTTACGATGTCGGCAAGGCGGACGGGCTGGCGGGTTTCAAGACGCGTCGCTCACTCGGCGATTGGCAGGCTAAAAACGGCTTGGCCCCAACGTGTTTTCCAGACGCCACGCTGAAGACGAAGCTGAAGTAGCGTTGCTGGCAACGTGTGAAAACCTCTCCTCCGTCATGCTCGGGCCTGTCCCGAGCATCTGCAACCGATTGATTTAACGATAGGTGCTTGGATCCTCGGGACAGGCCCGAGGATGACGGGGGAGTGTGTGGGAGGGGCATCGCCACTCACTTAACCATCGTCTCTCAATGCTGATCCGTATGGGGCTTATGAAAGATATCGTCGGTCGGCGGAATGGTCTGCCGCTCGATCATCCGGTGCACGCGCGGCCGTGTCTTGCCGCGGTGAAGCTCGAGCAGCCGGTCCCAGGCCTCCGCATCCGCCTGGGTGCGGCGGTGGTTGTGGCGGACATATTCCACCCAGGTCGGCACATGGTAGCTTTCGGTCCAGATGTCGGGGTTTTCCAGATCGCGCATCAGGTTCCAGTTGCGGGCTCCATCCCGGATGCGGATACGGCGGCGCTCGGCCATCAGCGGCAGGAATTCGCCCAGATCCTCGTCATGGATTTCATAGTCGATCAGAATGGCGATAGGGCCGCTGCGCGGCTTGATATCCAGCCTCAGCGGCGGCTCCACGAAACGGTTGAGCGGATCGAGATTGAGCGAAGCAAAAGCCGGCATGGCGAGCTTGAGACCGACGACGACGCCAAGCAGCATCAACGCGCACGAACAGAGCAGCGAATAGGAAATGCCGTAATCTTCCGCCAGCTCGCCCCACAGCCAGCTGCCGACCGCAATGCCGCCGAAGGTGAGCGTCTGGTAAAGCGAGAGCGCCCGGCCAACCACCCAGCGCGGAGTGGAGAGCTGGACGATGGTGTTGAAGAGCGATAGCGCCAGAACCCAGCAGGCGCCGGCAACGGTCAGAACCAGCGAGGTAATGATCGCACTCGTGCTCACCGCCGTTACGCCAGCGCTGAAGGCGAAGCCTAGAAATGCGACGCGCACGATCCATTCGCTGGACAGCACCTCGCGCAATCTCGCGCTGATCAGCGCACCGCCAATCGCGCCGACGCCGAAGGCACCCAGCATGACGCCATAGGTCAGAGGGCCGCCCTCCACCAGATCGCGGGCGACGATGGGCATCAAAGCGAGGATGGCGCTGGCGGAAAGGCCGAAAAGGAAGCCGCGCACCAGCACCTTGCCGATATTGGGCGACATCGCCACATAACGCATGCCGGCCGAAATGGCGGCCAGAAGCTGCTCGCGTGGCAGGGTGGAGGCATATTGGGGCGGCTGCCAGCGAAACAGGGCGTAGATCAGCGTGAAATAGCTCAGCGCATTCACGAAAAACGCGGCAGCGGCGCCGGCGGCGGCGACGATGATACCGCCGATGGCCGGGCCGACGCTGCGGGTGATGTTAAAGCCGACGCTGTTCAACGTCACGGCGGCCGGCAAATCCTCGCGCGGCACCATTTCGCCGACGGAGGCCTGCCAGGACGGATTGTTGAGCGCGGTGCCGCAGCCGATCATGAAGGTGAAGAAGAGCAGAAGCCACGGCGTGAGCCAGCCGGACCAGGCAAAGACCGTCAGCAGCACGGAGGCCGTCAGCATCAGAAGCTGCGCCGAAATCATGATGCGGCGGCGGTCGAAACTATCGGCCAGCGCCCCTGAAATCAGCGAGAACAGCATGATCGGCAAAGAGGTGGAGGCCTGTACAAGCGCGATCATGTTTTCCGAACTCGAGAGCGAGGTCATCATCCACGCGGCGCCCACCGCCTGGATCAGTCCGCCGAAATTCGAGGCAAGGCTGGCGATCCAGATTCGTCTGTAAGTCAAATGCCTTAAAGGCGCGAGTGGCGATTTACGGTCAGGCACGCTCTGTCCACTTGATGCAACTGCGATTTGTCAAACGGCAACTATAGACAGTGCCGGCAATCATGCCAGCCCTTCCGACATGGTAAGGGTGAAAATGTGGCCGAGCCGTCACTGAAACGCAGACGCCCGCGAAAACCTTGCAATCCTGCCCCGATGGGTCTATATGACCCCTGAAATTCTTGATCGCTTGATGAAGAGTGGGGCCGCAAGGCTCCGCTCTTTTTCGTTAGGCGAACCGGAAACCACGGGCAGAAGGCCCGGTGAACATCAAAGACCGGAAGGCCAGATGGCAGACACCGCACATGAACCGCGACTGATAACTGAAACGGGCATCGACCAGCGTATTGCCGAGATCATCGAGCCTGTTTTGACGGGCATGGGATATCTGCTGGTGCGCGTGCGGCTCTCCAACCAGAACGGCATGACGCTTCAGATCATGGCCGAGCGCGAAGACGGCACCATGACCGTCGAGGACTGCGAAGCCGTCTCCATGGCGATTTCACCGGTTCTTGATGTGGAAGATCCGGTCGATAAAGCGTATCATCTCGAAGTTTCCTCGCCCGGCATCGACCGGCCGATGGTTCGCAAATCGGATTTCACCCGCTGGCAGGGTCATCTGGTGAAGGTCGAAACCTCCATTCTGGTCGAGAACCGCAAGCGGTTTCGCGGCAAGATCGTCGAGGTCGATGCGGACGGCTTCAAGCTGGAACGCGACCAGATCGCCTATGGCGAGGAACCGACAGTCATCATTCCGTTCAGCGCGCTTTCGGATGCGAAGCTCATTCTGACGGACGATCTCATTCGTGATGCGCTGCGGGCAGACAAGGCGGCCAAGGCCGCCGCCGCAAACCAGAACGACGAAAACGAAGCAGACGAAGACTAATTCCAACGTAAAGCCCGGAAACAAGGGCGAACCCCGCAATCATGCGACTTACGGAGATAGAAAAATGGCAGTGAGTGCTAACCGGCTTGAGCTTCTGCAGATCGCCGATGCTGTGGCGCGCGAAAAGGTCATCGACCGCGAAATCGTGCTTGCCGCAATGGCCGACGCTATCCAGAAAGCCGCCCGCTCGCGCTATGGTTCGGAAACCAACATCCGCGCCGACATCAACTCCAAGACCGGCGAAATCCGCCTGCAGCGTCTTCTGGAAGTTGTCGAGGCCGCCGAGGATTATTCGACCCAGATCCCGCTTGAGCTGGCCCGCGACCGCAACCCGGACGCCAAGCTCGGCGATTTCATCGCCGATCCGCTGCCGCCGATGGATTTCGGCCGTATCGCCGCACAGTCCGCCAAGCAGGTCATCGTGCAGAAGGTGCGCGAAGCCGAGCGTGACCGCCAGTATGACGAGTTCAAGGACCGCATCGGCGAAATCGTCAACGGCACCGTCAAGCGCGTCGAATATGGCAATGTCATTGTCGATCTCGGCCGTGGCGAAGGCATCATCCGTCGTGACGAGATGATTCCGCGGGAAAACATGCGTTACGGCGACCGTGTGCGTGCTTACGTCTACGACGTTCGCCGCGAACAGCGCGGCCCGCAGATTTTCCTGTCGCGTACCCATCCGCAATTCATGGTGAAGCTCTTCACCATGGAAGTACCTGAGATTTACGACGGCATCATCCAGATCAAGTCGGTTGCCCGTGACCCCGGTTCGCGCGCCAAGATCGCCGTTATCTCGAACGACTCGTCGATTGATCCGGTCGGCGCCTGCGTCGGTATGCGCGGCTCTCGCGTTCAGGCCGTCGTCGGCGAACTTCAGGGCGAGAAGATCGACATCATTCCGTGGAGCCAGGAACCGGCTTCCTTCATCGTCAACGCCCTGCAGCCGGCGGAAGTCGCCAAGGTCGTTCTGGATGAAGAATCCGAGCGCATCGAAGTTGTTGTTCCCGACGAGCAGCTGTCGCTCGCCATCGGTCGTCGCGGCCAGAACGTGCGTCTGGCATCGCAGCTGACCGGCTGGGACATCGACATCATGACCGAGCAGGAGGAATCCGAGCGTCGCCAGAAGGAATTCAACGAGCGCACGGCACTCTTCATGGAAGCCCTCGACGTCGACGAGATGGTCGGTCAGGTTCTGGCCTCCGAAGGCTTCGCCCAGGTCGAAGAATTGGCCTATGTCGATCTCGACGAAATTTCCTCGATCGATGGTTTCGATGAAGACACCGCCGATGAAATCCAGACCCGCGCCCGCGAATATCTGGAACGCCTGGAAGCCGAAATGGACGCCAAGCGCAAGGAACTCGGCGTTGCCGACGAGTTGCGCCAGATCGACGGCCTGACCTCGCAGATGATGGTGGCGCTGGGCGAAGACGGCATCAAGACCATCGAGGACTTTGCCGGTTGTGCGGCGGACGATCTGGTCGGCTGGAGCGAGCGCAAGGACGGCGAGACAAAGAAGTTCGAAGGCATCTTCTCCAAGCTCGACGTTTCGCGCGTCGAGGCCGAGAACATGGTGGTGCAGGCTCGCCTTCTGGCAGGCTGGATCACCGCCGAAGAGCTCGCTTCCGCAGAGGAAGCCGATGCGGAAGCTGCCGAGGAGGCGGATACCGCCGAGCAGGAATGATATCGCAGGCGCATGAGCCGGATGAGCTGCCCGAGACGGATGACGACGGGCGGATCAAGGGCGACGTCAATGGACGTATGTGCATTGTGACACGGCAGAGTGGATCGCCCGATGAGCTGATCCGCTTCGTCGCAGGACCGGATGGCAACGTCGTGCCGGACCTGAAACGCCAATTGCCGGGGCGCGGCTGCTGGGTGACACCCGAGCGCGCCCTGATCGAGAAGGCCATCGCGAAGAAGCTCTTCGCGCGGGCACTCAAACGCGACGTCAAGGCCGGGCCGGAGCTTCTTGCTCTTCTCGACCGGCTGATGGCGCAGCAGCTTGCAGGGATGATGAACATGGCGCGCAAGGCGGGCCAGTTCATCAGCGGCGCGACGAAGGTCGATGCCGCCGTCCGGTCCGGGAATGCGATTGCCGTGTTCCATGCAACCGATGCTGCGGCAGACGGCGTGAGGAAACTGGACCAGGCCCGCAAGGCCTGGGCGCTCGGCAGCGATGCCGGCAATGAAATTCCGTCCTTCCGGCTCTTCAGTGGGGCCGAAATGGACGAGTTGATGGGCCAGAATGCTTTTATCCATGCCTGCGCGCTTGCAGGGCAGGCGGGTGAGGGTGTAGTGAAGCGCGCAACGATGCTTGAGCGGTACCGCCTTGGCGGCCAACCTCAGGCGGAACGCGACGCTGCCCGGACAGAACAATGACGCGGTCGACTGAAATGTACGGTCGCCGCGTTCCGATGCAGCAATTGAACGACGAGACCTGATGAACGTCATCCGGTTCTCGTCCGAAGGAACGGGAACGGAATGACCGACAACAACGACGACAAGACACTTAACGCACAGCCCAAGAAGACTCTCACCCTCAAGCCGGGCGGGATGAATCAGGGCACCGTGCGGCAGGATATGGGTCGAGGTCGCACGAACGCGGTTGTCGTGGAAACACGCAAGCGCCGCCCCCTGCGTCCGGAAGACGAGAAGCAGGTTCATTCGACCGCAGCGCCCGCTCCGAAGCCGGCCGCCCCTGCCCCCGCGGCAGCACCGCGTCCGCAGGCGCCGCAGCAGCGCATCCACCAGCCCAGCGGCCAGCAGCAGCGTCCGGGTTCCTCCCAGCCGCAGCAGCGTCCCGGCTCGTCCGCACCGCAGCAGCGCCAGCCAGAGCGTCCGCGCGGCAACGTCCTGCACGATCTGTCCGCAGGCGAGATGGAAGCCCGCCGCCGCGCGCTGATGGAAGCACAGGCTCGTGACGTGATCGAAGCCAAGCAGCGTGCCGAAGATGAAGCGCGCCGCAAGGTGGAGGAAGAACTCCGCATCGCCGCCGAAAAGGAAGAGGCTGCACGCCGTGCCGCCGAGGAAGCCGCAGCCGCCAAGGTGGCGGCAAGCCAGCCGGCCGTGGAAGCGAAATCCGAACAGGCCGCTGAAAAGCCGGCTGTCGCCGCTCAGCCGGCGCCGCGCTCGGAGGCTCGTCCTCAGCCCGCCGCTGCTGCGCCTGGTCGCGCAGCCCCGGAAACCGCTGCTCCGCGCGGACGCCGTACCGATGGCGACGATGAGGACGATCGCGGTGCACGCCGTGGTAACCTGCCGGTTCGTGGCAAGGTAGCCGCGCCTGCGCCTGCGAAGCCCGCAGCCCGCCTGAAGACGGAAGAAGAACGCCGTCGCGGCAAGCTGACCGTCACCTCGTCCAACCTGGATGAAGACGGCACGCCGCGTGGCCGCTCCATGGCATCCATGCGCCGCCGCCAGGAAAAATTCCGCCGCAGCCAGATGCAGGAGACCCGTGAAAAGGTCATGCGCGAAGTGATCCTGCCGGAAACCATCACCATTCAGGAACTGTCGCAGCGCATGTCCGAACGCGCCGTCGACGTCATCAAGTTCCTGATGAAGGAAGGCCAGATGATGAAGCCGGGCGACGTGATCGACGCCGATCTGGCGGAACTGATCGCGGTCGAATTCGGCCACACCGTCAAGCGCGTTTCCGAATCCGACGTGGAAGAAGGCATCTTCAACCAGGCGGATGACGAAGGCGAAATGCTGCCGCGTCCGCCGGTTGTCACGATCATGGGTCACGTCGACCACGGCAAGACCTCGCTGCTCGACGCCATTCGCCAGGCGAATGTGGTTGCAGGCGAAGCCGGTGGCATCACCCAGCATATCGGTGCCTATCAGGTCGAAAAGAACGGCCAGAAGATCACCTTCATCGACACCCCCGGCCACGCCGCCTTCACGGCCATGCGTGCCCGTGGTGCGCAGGCGACGGATATCGCCGTTCTGGTGGTCGCCGCTGACGACAGCGTGATGCCGCAGACGATCGAGTCCATCAACCATGCCAAGGCAGCCGGTGTTCCGATCGTCGTTGCGATCAACAAGATCGACAAGCACGAAGCAAACCCTGAAAAGGTTCGCCAGCAGCTCTTGCAGCACGAAGTCTTCGTGGAATCGATGGGCGGTGAAGTTCTTGACGTGGAAGTCTCCGCCAAGAAACAGCTTGGCCTCGACAAACTGCTTGAAGCGATCCTGCTGCAGGCTGAAATTCTCGACCTCAAGGCAGATCCGAACCGGACCGCAGAAGGTACCGTCATCGAAGCGGAACTCGACCGCGGCCGCGGTGCCGTCGCTACAGTTCTCGTGCAGAAGGGTACGCTGAAGCCTGGTCAGATCATCGTGGCTGGCGACCAGTGGGGCCGCGTTCGCGCTCTCGTCAACGACAAGGGTGAACACGTCAAGGAAGCCGGTCCGGCCATGCCTGTCGAGATTCTCGGTCTTTCCGGCACGCCATCTGCCGGTGACCGTTTCGCGGTTGTCGAAAACGAAAGCCGTGCTCGCGAGATTTCCGAGTACCGCCAGCGCCTGGCACGCGACAAGGCTGTCGCCCGTCAGACGGGCCAGCGCGGTTCGCTGGAACAGATGATGAGCCAGCTGCAGACTTCGGGAATGAAGGAATTCCCGCTGGTCATCAAGGCAGACGTGCAGGGTTCGGTCGAAGCCATCATCGCTTCGCTCGACAAGCTCGGCACCGACGAAGTCCGCGCTCGTATCGTTCACTCGGGCGCTGGCGCCATCACGGAATCGGATATCTCGCTTGCCGAGGCATCCAACGCCGCGATCATCGGCTTCAACGTTCGTGCCAACGCACAGGCACGTACGGCTTCCGAACGCGCCGGCATCGAGATCCGCTACTACAACATCATCTACGATCTGGTGGATGACGTGAAGGCAGCGATGTCGGGCCTGCTTTCGCCGGAGCGTCGCGAGACCTTCCTCGGCAACGCGGAAATCCTCGAAGTGTTCAATATCACCAAGGTCGGCAAGGTCGCGGGTTGCCGCGTCGTCGAAGGCAAGGTGGAACGTGGTGCAGGCGTGCGTCTGGTTCGCGACAACGTCGTCATCCACGAAGGCAAGCTCAAGACCCTCAAGCGCTTCAAGGACGAAGTGGCAGAAGTGCCGGTCGGTCAGGAATGCGGTATGGCCTTCGAGAACTACGAAGACATCCGCGCCGGCGACACCATCGAGTGCTTCCGCGTCGAACACATCACGAGAACGCTCTAAAGCATTTCCAGGAAAAGTGGACCCCGGTTTTCCGTCCGGAAATGCGATAGAACAAAGAGCGTTCTCGCCGCAAAACAGGACTTTACTGTCGGGCGCCGGCTTACCGGCGCTCGCTCCGTTTGAGGCATAACCCATGGCAAAAGCAACATCATCGGCCCCTTCGCAACGCATGCTGCGTGTTGGCGAACAGGTGCGCGCCGCACTGACCCAGATTCTCCAGCGCGGTGAAGTCCGCGACGACCTGATCGAAAGCACCGTCATTTCCATTTCGGAAGTGCGCATGTCGCCCGATCTCAAGATCGCTACCGCTTACGTGACGCCGCTTGGCGTTGCCGACCACACCGACATCATCACCGCGCTCAACCGCCATGCCAAATTCATGCGCGGCCGTCTCGGACCCCAGCTTCGGCAGATGAAATACATGCCGGAACTGCGCTTCCGCGACGATACGAGTTTCGACAACTACCAGAAGATCGACGCGCTTCTGCGCTCGCCCGAAGTGCAGCGCGATCTTGGACCTTCGAACGAAAAAGACGACGAACAGAACTGAAGCATGTCCAAACCACGCAAACAGCAGAACCGCAAACCCAAAGGCCGCCCGATTTCCGGCTGGCTCATTCTCGACAAGCCGCTGGATTTCGGCTCGACCGAGGCCGTTTCCAAGATCAAGTGGCTGTTCAACGCCCAGAAGGCGGGCCATGCCGGCACGCTCGATCCGCTCGCTTCCGGCATGCTGCCGATCGCGCTCGGCGATGCCACCAAGACCGTGCCCTATGTCATGGACGGCCGGAAGATTTATGAATTCACTGTCACCTGGGGCGAACAGCGCACGACAGACGATCTCGAGGGTGAGGTGGTCGAGTCCTCCGATCAACGCCCGGACGAGCAGTCGATCCGCGATCTTCTGCCCGCCTACACTGGTGTGATCCTTCAGACGCCGCCGCAATTCTCAGCCATCAAGATCGCCGGCGAACGCGCCTATGATCTGGCGCGTGACGGCGAGACGGTGGAAATTCCCGCGCGCGAGGTGGAAATTCATCGCCTGACATTGCTGGCCTGCCCGGATGCCGATACGGCCCATTTCGAGGTGGAATGCGGCAAGGGCACCTATGTGCGGGCGCTGGCGCGCGACATGGGCCGCGATCTCGGCTGTTTCGGCCATATTTCGGAACTGCGCCGCACCATGGTCGCCCCGTTTGGCGAAGACATGATGGTGCCGCTCGAAACCTTGACGGCACTGGAGGCCGTGGAGGATCGCGACGAACGGCTGGAGGCGCTGGACGCCTTCCTGATCGATACCGCCGAGGCGCTCTCCGCCCTTCCCCGCCTCATCATCAACGACGATCAGGCGCACAGGCTGAAGATGGGCAACCCCATCCTGCTTCGTGGGCGCGATGCACCGGCCAACCATCCGGAAGCCTATGCCACCGCGCATGGCAAGCTCGTCGCCATTGGCGAAATCGGCGAAGGCGAATTCCGGCCGAAGCGTGTTTTCGGCTAAGTCAAGGCTCAAGAGGCGCTGTCAATCGCCTCTTTCAATTGCACCCGGAATAGTTTATAGGCAGCGCCAGCTTGGGCTTTGCCTATGCTGCTGAATGGCCAGAGCTGGACGACATCCCGGCTTTAGGCGTCCCATTTTTCCTTAAAACAGAAAGGATCGTCCGATGTCGATTACTGCAGAGCGCAAAGCCGCCCTCATCAAGGAATATGCCACGAAGGAAGGCGACACCGGTTCGCCGGAAGTTCAGGTTGCTATCCTGACCGAGCGGATCAACAACCTGACCGGTCACTTCAAGGACCACAAGAAGGACAACCACTCCCGTCGTGGCCTTCTGACGCTGGTTTCGAGCCGTCGTTCGCTTCTCGACTATCTGAAGAAGAAGGACGAAGCCCGTTACTCCAAGCTGATCGGTGCTCTCGGCATTCGCCGCTAATAACTTCTCCGGCGGGTTTCTCAACGATGCCCGCCGGTTTTTATATCCGGCCTTTGAGGCCACAGAAATTTCCGGGCGTTCGCCGCAGATGTGGCCCGGACGATAAGGGTGACCCGGATGGGCCGGTGCCGCCTTTTTCAACCGCAGACCTGTCATGGGGCAGGATTGCCGGATGCTTCTTTGGGAAGCTTCCCGCTGTCTTGCCCGTGATTGAGTCACAGCGCTGCTTCCGCCGGTACGACGCCGGAGCGGGCAGCCACAACCAAGGACAAGATATGTTCAATCAACACTCCGTGGAAATCGAATGGGCAGGCCGCCCGCTGAAGCTCGAGACCGGCAAGGTTGCCCGTCAGGCTGACGGCGCCGTCATCGCAACCTACGGCGAGACGATGGTTCTCGCGACCGTGGTTTCCGCAAAGTCTCCGAAGCCGGGCCAGGACTTCTTCCCGCTGACCGTCAACTATCAGGAAAAGACCTACGCAGCCGGCAAGATTCCCGGCGGCTACTTCAAGCGCGAAGGCCGTCCGAGCGAAAACGAAACGCTGGTTTCGCGTCTGATCGACCGTCCGATCCGCCCGCTTTTCCCGGAAGGCTACAAGAACGACACGCAGGTCGTCGTCACCGTCATCCAGCACGATCTGGAAAACAACCCGGACGTCCTGTCGATGGTTGCGGCTTCCGCAGCGCTTACGCTCTCTGGCGTTCCCTTCATGGGCCCGGTTGGCGGCGCGCGCGTTGGCTACATCAACGGTGAGTATGTTCTTAACCCGCATCTGGACGAAATGGACGAGTCTGTTCTCGACCTAGTCGTTGCCGGTACGCAGGACGCTGTTTTGATGGTTGAGTCCGAGGCCAAGGAACTCAACGAAGAAATCATGCTGGGTGCCGTCATGTTCGGCCACCGCGGCTTCCAGCCGGTTATCGACGCAATCATCAAGCTCGCCGAAGTTGCCGCCAAGGAACCGCGCGAATTCGAACCGGAAGATTTCTCCGCTCTCGAAAACGAAATGCTGGCGCTCGCCGAAGCGGAACTGCGCGATGCCTACAAGATCACCGAAAAGGCAGCCCGCTACGCTGCCGTCGACGCCGTGAAGGCGAAGGTCAAGGCGCACTTCCTGCCGGAAGAAGGCGAAGCCAAGTATACGCCGGAAGAAATCGGCGCTGTCTTCAAGCACCTTCAGGCGAAAATCGTTCGCTGGAACGTTCTCGACACCAAGAGCCGTATCGATGGCCGCGACCTGTCGACCGTTCGTCCGATCATCTCGGAAGTCGGCCTGCTGCCGCGCACCCACGGTTCGGCGCTGTTCACCCGCGGCGAAACCCAGGCGATCGTTGTTGCGACCCTCGGCACCGGCGAAGACGAGCAGTATGTCGACAGCCTCACCGGCATGTACAAGGAACGCTTCCTGCTGCATTACAACTTCCCGCCCTACTCGGTCGGTGAAACAGGCCGCATGGGTTCCCCGGGCCGTCGCGAAATCGGTCACGGCAAGCTCGCATGGCGCGCTATTCGCCCGATGCTGCCGACTGCGGAACAGTTCCCCTACACGCTGCGCGTCGTTTCCGAAATCACCGAGTCCAACGGCTCCTCGTCGATGGCAACCGTTTGCGGCACCTCGCTCGCACTGATGGATGCCGGCGTTCCGCTGGCCAAGCCGGTTGCCGGTATCGCCATGGGCCTCATCCTCGAAGGCGAGCGCTTTGCGGTTCTCTCCGATATTCTTGGTGACGAAGACCACCTCGGCGACATGGACTTCAAGGTTGCGGGTACGGCCGACGGCATCACCTCGCTGCAGATGGACATCAAGATCGCCGGTATCACCGAAGAGATCATGAAGATCGCTCTGGAGCAGGCACAGGGTGGCCGCAAGCACATTCTCGGCGAAATGGCCAATGCCATCACCGAGAGCCGCAGCCAGCTCGGCGAATTCGCGCCGCGCATCGAAGTGATGAACATTCCGGTCGACAAGATCCGTGAAGTCATCGGCTCCGGCGGCAAGGTCATTCGCGAAATCGTCGAAAAGACCGGCGCGAAGATCAACATCGAAGACGACGGCACCGTAAAGATCGCTTCTTCTTCCGGCAAGGAAATCGAAGCGGCCCGCAAGTGGATCCACTCCATCGTTGCGGAACCGGAAGTCGGCCAGATTTACGAAGGCACGGTTGTGAAGACCGCTGACTTCGGCGCTTTCGTCAACTTCTTCGGCGCCCGTGACGGCCTCGTCCACATCTCGCAGCTCGCTTCCGAGCGTGTCGCCAAGACCTCTGACGTCGTCAAGGAAGGCGACAAGGTCTGGGTGAAGCTGATGGGCTTCGACGAGCGCGGCAAGGTTCGCCTGTCCATGAAGGTTGTCGACCAGGCAACCGGCAAGGAAGTCGCTGCCGACAAGAAGAAGGAAGACGGCGAAGCCGCTGCCGAATAAGGCCGCGCTGCCAGACCCTATCGAGGCGCGGGTTTTGCCCGCGCCTTTTTTCTATTCCATCCTGAGGATGCTCCCATGAGCCGTGACGCCGTGAAAACCCTTTTCCATCCCTTTGCCTCTGACATGCTTGCCATGCCGAAAGAGGGCGAACGCGTTCTGTTTCTGGGAGCGGAAGCCGGTCCCCGGCTGGATGGTTTTGACGCGGAGATCGTCGCGGTTCAGCATCTAAGGCCGCTTTATCGTGCTCTGCAGGCTCACAGCGCAGAGGTGACACCGGATATTTCGGGTGAGAATTACGATGCCGCGCTGCTGCTCTGCGGCAAACATCGCGGCGAGAATGAAAACCGTGTCGCCGAAACGCTTTCGCGTGTGAAGGCCGGTGGCCTGATCGTCGCGGCCGGATCGAAGGAAGACGGCATCGTGACGCTGCGCAAGACGCTGGCAAAGCTTGGCATCGAAGCGGAATCCACGCCGAAGTATCACGGCGTCGCTCTCTGGTTCAAACGGCCGGACGATGTTGCATCTGCCGTGGCGAAACTTGCCCAGAAGCCCGTTACGGTCGAAGGCCGCTTCACCGCCCTGCCCGGCATGTTCTCCCATGACCGCGTGGATGACGGATCAGAACTGCTCGCATCGCGCCTGCCCACAGATTTTGACGGCAATGCCGCCGATTTCGGCGCCGGTTGGGGTTATCTCTCCGTCATGCTGGCCGAGAAATCGCCGCGCACGGCCCGTATCGATCTGTTCGAGGCGGACTGGAATGCGCTGGAATTCGCCAAGACCAATCTTCTCGAAAACAATCCACGATTGACGGCGCGCTTCTTCTGGCAGGATCTGGCAAACGAGCCGCCGAAGGAGAAATACGACCTCATCATCATGAACCCGCCTTTCCATGCGGCGGGACAGGCAGCAGAGCCTGCCCTCGGTCAGGCCTTCATCAAGGCTGCCGCCGGCGCGCTGCGCAGCGGCGGCAAGCTGCTGATGGTCGCCAATCGCGGCATGCCCTATGAGCCGGTGCTCGCGGCGGAATTCCGCACCAGCACTGAGGTGTGCCGGAATGCCCGCTTCAAGATTCTGAGCGCCCAGAAATAATCAACGCAGCAGAATAATCAGCTCAACAGCCATGCCCACAGCGACACGGAAAGAACGCCGGTCGCGGTGGAAATGCTGATGGTGGAAGCGGCAACGCTGTGGCCGATGCCGAAGCGGTTGGCGATCAGCCATGCATTCACCCCCGTCGGCACCGAGGAGGTGAGCACGAGTGCTGCGGTCCATTCCCGGCTTAGACCGAGCGCGTGACCCATTGCCCACACACAGGCGGGCAGCAGCAGCAGCTTGAACACCGTCATGGTGACGGCAATGCCCATGTTGCCCCGGATGGTATATTTCGTCAGCGCCATGCCGAGCGAAATAAGCGCCGCCGGCCCCGCCATGGAGGCGATCTGGTCGACCACGGTTTTCAGAATGGGCGTCAGCGCTACGCCGGAAACATTGGTCGAAAGCCCGATGACAAGGCCGATCACCAACGGATTGGTGATGAGATTGCGGCCCACCTGCTTGAACACCGCAGCCATGCTTCGCTTTTCCCCGCCGACCGCCTTGTGCGTGGCGTTTTCCATCAGGATCGTGCCGGCGATCATCATCACCGGCAAGTGGATGGCCAGCAGAATGGAAAGAGCCACCAGCCCCTCATCCCCGACAGAGCGCCCGACCAGCGGCAGGCCGATGAAGATATTGTTCGCAAATGCCGAGGAAATGCCGGCAATGACGGCGATGCGGACATCCTGCTTGAAAACATGACGGGTGACGATATGCCCGACCGTCCAGGTGACGGCCACGCCGGCGAAATAGGTGATCCACAGACGGAACGGCGACGCACCGTGAAAATTCGCTTCCGCAAGCGTGCGGAAGATCAAGGTCGGCACGGCGATCTTGAACACAAAATCGCTGAGAATATCGCCGGCATCGGCCCTGAACAGACCGGCCTTGACGGTGAGCCAACCGATCAGGATGAGAATGAAAATCGGGGCGACATTCGCGGCAACGGCAGACATGGAGGGAAAGCTTTCGCGGCTTTTGCGGGAGATACTCCGCTTTAGAGCCTTTTCCACGGGAATGGAATCGCGAAAACGCTCCCACTCTTTGTTTTCGCCAAATGGGGCGTCCAAGAAGGAAAAAGCCAG
Organism: Agrobacterium sp. P15N1-A; assembly: GCF_044626815.1. Taxonomy (NCBI): domain Bacteria; kingdom Pseudomonadati; phylum Pseudomonadota; class Alphaproteobacteria; order Hyphomicrobiales; family Rhizobiaceae; genus Agrobacterium; species Agrobacterium sp. P15N1-A. The sequence goes on from NZ_JBIUPF010000001.1 coordinate 1,542,520, forward strand.
TGAGCCGCTTCGGGTAGAAAACTCGCCTTGGCCTGCAAAATCCGCAAGGCCGAACGTTACCCAAAAAGAAAAAGCGGGGTCTCCCCCGCCTTTTATGTCCGTTATATGCCGCCAGTACATCCGTGGCGGAGATAACGGTTGAGCCAGAAGACCATCATGTCTTCCATTCGGGTATGCATTCACACACCTTTGCTCTGACAAATGAAATAGCTTAACCACATTACAGGCAGATGACGCGTTTCGCTCCTCGCGGAGAACCGCATATTTTCTGTTTGGGCTTTTCTTGCCGCCAGAAATGTTTAAGACCTTTCGAAAAATACGCACACCCCGTGCGAAACGGATAGGGCCTATGACGAAATTCGACGTACTGACTGTCGGCAATGCCATCGTCGACATCATTTCCCGCTGCGATGATCGCTTTCTCAACGACAATGCCATTACGAAAGGCGCGATGAACCTCATCGACGCGGAACGGGCCGAGTTGCTTTACTCGCTGATGGGACCGGCTCTCGAAGCCTCCGGCGGCAGCGCTGGCAACACGGCGGCGGGTGTGGCGAATTTCGGCGGCAAGGCCGCCTATTTCGGCAAGGTGGCCGAAGACCAGCTCGGCGAAATCTTCCAGCACGATATTCGCGCGCAGGGCGTCTATTTCGAAACCAAGCCGGAAGGCACGTTCCCGCCGACCGCGCGTTCGATGATCTTCGTAACTGAAGATGGCGAGCGTTCGATGAACACCTATCTCGGCGCCTGCGTCGATCTCGGTCCTGAAGACGTGGAAGAAGACGTGGTTGCGGATACGAAAGTCACCTACTTCGAGGGTTACCTTTGGGACCCGCCGCGCGCCAAGGACGCCATTCGCGAATGCGCCCGCATTGCCCATGAAAACGGCCGCGAAGTCTCCATGACGCTTTCCGACAGCTTCTGCGTCGGCCGCTATCGCGACGAATTCCTCGACCTGATGCGTTCCGGTACTGTGGACATTGTTTTCGCCAACAAGCAGGAAGCGCTTTCGCTTTACGAAACCGACGATTTCGAGCTTGCGCTGACCAAAATCGCCGCCGACTGCAAGATCGCAGCGGTGACGATGAGCGAGGAAGGCGCCGTCATCCTGCGCGGCACGGAACGTGTGAAGGTCGAAGCCTATCCGGTGCATGACGTGGTCGACACGACGGGCGCCGGCGATCTTTTCGCCGCCGGCTTCCTGTTCGGTTATACGCAGGACCGGTCGCTCGAAGATTGCGGCAAGCTCGGCTGCCTTGCGGCTGCCGCCGTCATTCAGCAGGTCGGGCCGCGCCCGATGTCATCGCTCAAGGCACTTGGCGAGAAGCACGGCCTTATTTAAAGGCTTCGCCGGGGTAAGCACCCCAGATTTCGCCCTGCGAAACCCAGCCCGAGGCCTGGCCGGCCTCGGCGCGGCACCAGTCGCCATTGCATTCGCCGATCCTGAAGACGACGCCCGGCTCAAGCCGCGCAACGACAGAAGCGCCCGACTGCGCCTCGCGGCGCATGTTCACATAAACTTCCTTGCCCTTGCCACGCATCCACGGAGCCGCAACGGCCGTGCGCTCACCGGAAAGCAGAGCCTGGTTGACCCAGCCTTCCGTCCCGTCAGCATCGCGGATGCGCCGCCAGTTTTCATATTCCTGAATGATTTCCACCGGCATTCCCGATTTCAGATACATCCATGACACGGCATAATCCGTGCTCGGTCCGATGCGCATGTTGACGCGCTTGGATTTCAGGCTGACAAAACGCGGCAGGGGCAGGCCGCTTGCGCCTTTGGCGGCACCCTGCGCCATGGCGTCGGTTGCCGCACCGAGGAGGCCCAAAGACAATGCAATGCAAACGATAGAAACCACACTGCGCATGCCCATTTCCGTTTCCCGCCTTCTGCAAACCGGATGATATTTAAGGAGGCTCGCTTCCACATGCCTCAAGCTTCAGCGAGTTTTATTTGTCTTCGCCGGTGGGTCTGGTAGAAACGCCCTGATTGAAAGAAATTATCGCTCTTTCTGGTTAATGACTTCTGAACAAGGCAGCGGCAAACGATGACCCACAAGAAGAGACCGACAGTCTATATCACCCGCAAATTGCCTGACGTCGTCGAAACCAGAATGCGCGAACTCTTCGATGCCGAACTGAATATCGACGATACGCCGCGCAGCGAGGCGGAGCTTGTCGCCGCCATGCAAAGGGTGGACGTGCTCGTGCCCACCGTCACCGACCGTATCACCGCCGCGATGATCGAGCAGGCAGGGCCGCAACTGAAGCTGATCGCCAGCTTCTCCAACGGTATCGACCATGTGGATGTGGATGCCGCGGCCCGAAAGGGCATTACCGTCACCAACACGCCAAATGTGCTGACCGAGGACAGCGCCGATATCACCATGGCGCTGGTGCTCGCCGTGCCGCGCCGCATGATCGAAGGCACACGTGTGCTCGCCAATGGCGCGGACGAATGGCTCGGCTGGTCGCCTACCTGGATGCTCGGGCGGCGCATTTCCGGCAAGCGCATCGGCATTGTCGGCATGGGCCGCATCGGAACGGCGGTGGCGCGGCGCGCCAAGGCCTTCGGCCTTTCCATTCATTATCACAACCGCAAACGCGTCAATCCGGCGACGGAAGCGGAGCTTGAGGCGACCTATTGGGACAGCCTCGACCAGATGCTGGCGCGGGTGGATATCGTCTCCGTCAATTGCCCTTCGACGCCCGCAACCTATCACCTGATTTCGGCGCGGCGGCTGGCACTGATGCAGCCGACCAGCTACATCGTGAATACCGCACGCGGCGATATTATCGATGAGGCGGCGATGATCCAGTGCCTGCGCGAAGGCAAGATCGCCGGCGCCGGCCTCGATGTCTATGAGAATGAGCCTGCCGTAAACCCCAAACTCATCAAGCTCGCCAAGGAAGGCAAGGTCGTGCTGCTTCCGCATATGGGCTCTGCGACGATCGAAGGCCGTATCGAGATGGGCGACAAGGTCATCATCAACATCCGCACGCTGTTCGACGGCCACCGTCCGCCGAACCGGGTGCTGCCGGGGCGGAACTGAGCCGGCTCAGCCGAGGAATTTGGTCATTTCGATCGAGGTCGTGCGGTTATAGCCGGCATGGGCGTTTTCGGCGGTCTTGACGAAACCCCAGGCGGCGAATTTGGCATGATTGGCGATAAGCTCGATACGAGTTTCCAGCCGTAGCGCCGGTAACGCCAATTCACGGGCCAGCGCTTCGGCCTGCTCCAGAAGCATCCTGCCGATGCCCTTTCCCTGCGCTTTCGGGGAAACACAGAGTTTGCCTACATAAAGACAGGCCGGCGGCTCCGGCCGGCAAAACAGGCAGCCGACAATCTCATCGCCATCAAGCGCCACGAAAGCGATCTCCACCCTTGCCTTCTCCGCCAGATTTTCAAGCGTCAGGCGATGAGCCGACGACGGCGGATCGATGACGCCATCCATATAGGCGAAGGAGGACATGATAAGTGCCAGCAATTCCTGCCAGCGATTGAATTCTTCCCCGATCTTAGCGATCTCGATCATGGTTTATTCCCAGTTGCCCGCCGCTTGTATCGCACGGTTTCGAAACGGGCCGACAGGGCGTCATAGAGGAGCAGGCGGCCGATCAGCGGCTCGCCGGCACCGGTGATAACCTTGATCGCCTCCATGGCCATAAGCGTGCCGATAACCCCCGTCAGCGCGCCGACAATGCCTGTTTCCGCGCAATTGGGAATGAGGCCCTGCGGCGGCGGTTCCGGAAACAGGTCGCGATAGCCGGGCAGGAGAGCACCCTCGGCATTCGTCTCATAGGGTTTCAGCACCGTCACCGAACCATCGAAACGGCCGACAGCCCCCGTTACCAACGGTCTTTTCGCAGCCTCCGCCGCATTGGCGGCAGTATAACGCGTATCGAAATTGTCCGAGCCGTCGATCAGGAGATCGAAGGATGGCAGATGGTCATACGCCCAGACCTGCGAAAAGCGCTCTTCATAAACAATCGTGCGGACATGCGGATTGAGCCGGGCGATGGCCTTGCGCGCGCTCTCCGTCTTCAGCTCCCCAATCGTACCGGTATCGTGGATCACCTGTCGCTGCAGATTGGACAGCGAAACCACATCGTCATCGATCATGCCGAGCGTGCCGACACCGGCGGCGGCAAGATAATGCAGGACAGGAGCGCCGAGACCGCCGGCCCCGATGACCAGCACACGCGCCGCCTTCAGCCGCTGCTGGCCCACGCCGCCGATTTCCGGCAACAGGATATGGCGCTTGTAGCGTTCGATTTCTTCCGGGCTCAGCGGGTCCATGTCGCCCTCCATCTTTTAGCCGTCATGCCGTGATGCTCCCATGGGAAACATTGAAGAATTGCGCCCTGTCGCCAAGGGCGGAGAACATCGCCGTGTCCGTTCCGGTCATAAAACTCTGGCCGCCAAGCGCATGAATGAGATCGAACAGAGCCGCCCGCCTGCCTTCATCCAGATGGGCGGCGATCTCGTCCAGCAGCAGAACCGGCGCATGGCCAGTCATATTGGCGGTCAGCTGCGCATGCGCAAGCACCAGCCCCACCAGCAGCGCCTTCTGTTCCCCGGTTGAACAGCGTTCGGCCTCCATGTCTTTTTCCGCATGGCGCACGAAGAGATCGACGCGGTGCGGCCCATCCAGTGTGCGGCCGGCAGCGGCGTCACGATACCGGCCATCGCGCAACATAAGCCTGTATTCATCCTCCAGATCGACGGCAGGACGATTGAGCCCATCGTCCATGAAACCGGAGAGCGAAAGCGCCGCCGAGGGAAAAGCGGCATTGCCAGCCCGCCCCTCGATGAGGCTCTTCAAGAGGCCGAGCATCTCGTAACGGGCGACCGCCATGGAGATGCCGAGTTCGGCCATCTGCTTTTCGATGCCGTCCAGCCAGACCGGATCGAAGCGGCCTTCCGAAAGTAGCCGGTTACGGCCGCGCATGGCCTTTTCGAAATCGCTCGCCCGCCTTCCGTGAGCGGGATCGAGCGACAGCACCAGCCGGTCGAGGAAACGCCGGCGGTCCGAGGACGAACCGGTAAAGAGGCCGTCCATCGCGGGCGTCAGCCACAATACCCGCAGATGGTCGGTCAGTTCATCGACGGATTTCACCGGCGTCCCGTTCAGTCTCAAGCGACGCGACACCACCTCGCCATCGCCTTCAATTCCCGTACCGATGGCAACTTCGCCGTCCATGCCCTCGACATCGGCGAAGATCGAGAAACCGGTGGCTTCGGCCCCTACCCGCGTCACATCAGACAGGGTGGCGCGGCGCAGGCCCCTTCCGGGTGAAAGAAAGGAGACGGCCTCCAGGAGATTGGTCTTGCCGGAACCGTTGTCGCCCGTCAGCACCACGTGGCGGTCATCGAGCGTGAGCGCAGCCGCCGCATAATTGCGGAAGTCCGTGAGTTTCAGCCGTAAAAGCGACACCTTGTTCGTCATGTGTACGGCCTAAAACGAAGATCGACGGATAGCAAGGTGGGGAACGTCCGTCCGCACCGGAAGACAGCCGCTACAGTGCAATTCATTCTTCAGTAGCAACTTTTTTAGACGCCGGTTATTTATGAACCGGTCCTCATCATCGGTAGCCCATTCATGCGCCTGATCTTTTCTTTCTTTCTCACTCTCGGTCTTCTCTCCTCCTGCGCAGGCCGACCGGGGGCGGATGTGCTGGAGGCCGTCAACACCAGGACCCGAGACACCAAAATCGTGACCGCCTTCGTGGCGAGCACACGGGAGAAAAACACGGACGCGAAAAAGGGCTTCGGCACGGAGCGGGCAATGGAGCCGAACTACGCCAGTTTCGATATTTCCATTCCGCCCACCCATAAAAGCGGGAAAATCGAATGGGCCAGCGGCAAGCCCGACCCGAAAACGGATTTCGTCGTCACCAGGGCCGATATGCTGACGAAGACGCGCTTCAATGCCGATCTTGGCGACATAGCCCGCTCCGGCAAGCAGATCGCACTTTTTGTACACGGCTATAATTACAGCTATCAGGAAGCCCTGTTCCGCGCGGCGCAGATGGCGGCGGACGCCAATATGAACGGCGTGCCGCTGGTCTTTTCCTGGCCGTCGCAGGCCTCTGTCGCCGGCTATGTGGCCGACAAGGAGTCCGCGACCTTTTCACGCGATGCGCTCGCCGCGATGTTGATCGATCTCACCCGGCAGACCCCGAAGAAAAGCGTCGTCGTGTTCGGGCACAGCATGGGTGGCTGGCTGGTCATGGAGGCGCTGCGGCAATTGCGCTTCCAGGGCAGGAACGATGTCATCGCCAAGCTGCAGGTGGTGCTGGCTGCGCCCGATATCGACGCCGATGTCTTCCGCAAGCAGATCGAGGTTGTCGGCCGGCTCAGCCCTCCGCTCACCGTTCTCGTTTCCAAGGACGACCGTGCGCTCAAAGCCTCCTCCATCCTCGGTGCCGACGTCACCCGTATCGGTGCGCTGGATGTGACCGACCGCCAAGTGCAGGAAGCCGCCCTCAAGGAGGGCGTGCAATTCGTCGACATCTCGAATCTGAAGGCGTCGGACCCGCTCAACCACGACCGCTATGCGGCGCTTGCCTCCATGGTGCCGCAACTTGAGGCAAGCAGACGCGGGGGTGACATCAACAGTGCCGGAGCCTTCGTTTTCGATACGATCGGCGCCACCGTCGCCAGCCCCTTCCGCCTTGCGAGCCAGGTGGTGAACCCGCAATAGCTTTTGCGGGCTCCTGCCGACAAACCGGTTTCAGAAATCCCAGTCCTCATCCTCGGTCGCAACCGCCTTGCCGATGACATAGGAGGAGCCGGAGCCGGAAAAGAAGTCGTGGTTCTCGTCGGCATTAGGCGAGAGCGCCGAGAGGATCGCCGGATTGACCCGGCAGGCCTCGGCCGGAAACAGCGCCTCATAACCCAGATTCATCAGGGCCTTGTTGGCGTTGTAATGCAGGAACTGCTTGACGTCCTCGGTCAGGCCCACGCCGTCATAGAGGTCTTCAGTATATTTCGCTTCGTTGTCATAAAGTTCGAGCAGGAGATCGAAGGCGAAATCCTTGATCTCCTGTCTCTGCGTTTCACCGAGACGCTCCAGCGCCCGCTGGAACTTGTAGCCGATATAATAACCATGCACGGCCTCGTCACGGATGATGAGGCGGATCAAATCCGCCGTGTTGGTGAGCTTGGCGCGGCTTGACCAGAACATCGGCAGGTAGAAGCCGGAATAGAACAGGAAGCTTTCCAGAAACACGCTGGCGATTTTCTTTTTCAGCGGATCACCGCTGTCATACTCCCGCATGATGAGGGCGGATTTGCGCTGCAAAAATTCGTTTTCCTCAGACCAGCGATAGGCGTCGTCAACGTCAGGCGTGAGGCAGAGCGTCGAGAAAATCGATGAATAGGAGCGGGCGTGCACGGCCTCCATGAAGGAGATGTTGGAAAGCACCGCCTCCTCATGCGGGGTGGCCGAATCCGCCATCAGCCGCACGGCGCCGACACCGTTCTGGATGGTGTCGAGCAATGTCAGGCCGGTGAAGACACGGATCGTCAGTTTCTGTTCTTCCGGCTTCAGGGTTCCCCAGGAGGGGATATCGTTGGAGAGCGGCACCTTTTCCGGCAGCCAGAAATTAGAGGTCAGGCGGTTCCAGACTTCGAGGTCCTTGTCGTCCTCGATGCGGTTCCAGTTGACCGCGCGGATGCGGGACGCGGGTTTTACGGCAATGTTCATTGTCTTGTCCCTCAATTCAGAGCGTGCAGGAAACGCAGCCCTGAACCTGCGTGCCTTCCAGCGCCATCTGGCGCAAACGGATGTAATAGATGGTCTTGATGCCCTTCTTCCAGGCGTAGATCTGCGCCCGGTTGATATCGCGCGTCGTTGCCGTATCGCGGAAGAACAGCGTCAGCGACAGGCCCTGGTCGACATGCTGGGTCGCGGCCGCATAGGTGTCTATGATCTTTTCCGGGCCGATCTCGTAGGCATCCTGATAATATTCGAGATTGTCGTTCGAGAGATAGGAAGCCGGGTAATAAACGCGGCCGATCTTGCCCTCTTTGCGGATTTCGATCTTCGAAACGATCGGATGAATGGAGGAGGTGGAGTGGTTGATATAGGAGATCGAACCGGTAGGCGGCACGGCCTGAAGGTTCTGATTATAGAGACCAGACGCCATGACGTCCTTCTTCAAAACCGCCCAGTCCTCCTGAGTCGGAATGGCGATGCCGGCCTTTTCAAACAGCGCCTTCACCTTTTCGGTCGCAGGCAGCCATTCCCGGTCGGTATACTTGTCGAAATATTCGCCGGAAGCGTATTTGGAGTTTTCAAAGCCCTTGAAGCTCTGGCCCCGTTCCACGGCCAGCCGGTTGCTGGCGCGGATGGCATGATAGGTCACGGTGTAGAAATAGATATTGGTGAAATCGACGCCTTCTTCGGAACCGTAAAAGATGCGCTCGCGCGCCAGATAACCGTGCAGGTTCATCTGGCCCAACCCGATGGCGTGGCTGGCATCATTGCCCTTTTCCACCGAAGGAACGGAGGAGATGTGGCTCATGTCCGATACCGCCGTCAGCGCCCGGATGGAGGTCTCGATCGTCTTGCCGAAATCGGCCGAATCCATCGCCGAGGCGATGTTCAGCGAGCCGAGATTGCAGGAAATATCCTTGCCCATATGGCTATAGGACAGATCGGCATTGAACTCGCTCGCTTCGCTGACCTGCAGGATTTCCGAGCAGAGATTGCTCATGCTGATACGGCCGGCAACCGGATTGGCGCGGTTCACCGTATCCTCGAACATGATATAGGGATAACCGCTCTCGAACTGGATTTCGGCGATCACCTGGAAGAATTCGCGCGCCTTGATCTTCTTCTTGCGGATACGGCTATCGGCAACCATTTCCTGGTATTTTTCGGTGACCGAAATTTCGGTCAACGGCACGCCATAGACCCGCTCCACATCATAGGGCGAGAACAGATACATATCCTCGTTGTTGCGGGCGAGCTCGAAGGTGATGTCGGGGATCACCACGCCGAGCGACAGGGTCTTGATGCGGATTTTTTCGTCGGCATTTTCGCGCTTGGTATCTAGGAAGCGCATGATATCCGGGTGGTGGGCATGCAGATAGACCGCGCCCGCACCCTGGCGCGCGCCAAGCTGGTTGGCGTAAGAAAAGCTGTCTTCCAGCAGCTTCATGACGGGAATAACGCCGGACGACTGGTTTTCGATCTGTTTGATCGGCGCTCCGAACTCGCGAATATTGGTCAAGGAGAGCGCCACGCCGCCGCCGCGCTTGGAAAGCTGTAGCGCCGAATTGATCGAGCGGCCGATGCTTTCCATATTGTCTTCCACACGCAGCAGAAAACACGAGACCAGCTCGCCGCGGCTCTTCTTGCCGGCGTTGAGGAAGGTCGGCGTTGCCGGCTGGAAGCGGCCTGAAATAATTTCATCGACCAGATTGCGGGCAAGCTGCTCATCGCCACGCGCCAAAGCCAGTGCCACCATGCAGACGCGATCCTCGTAACGCTCCAGATAACGTTTTCCGTCGAAGGTCTTCAGCGTGTAGGAGGTGTAATATTTGAAGGCGCCGAGAAAGGTCGGGAAGCGGAATTTCCGGGCATAGGCCTCGTCATAGAGATCGCGAACGAAATTGAAGGAGTACTGGTCCAGCACCTCCTGCTCGTAATATCCCTCCGTCACCAGATAATCGAGCTTTTCCCTGAGGTTATGGAAAAAGACGGTATTCTGGTTGACGTGCTGGAGGAAATATTGCCGGGCGGCCAGGCGATCCTTGTCGAGCTGGATCTTCCCGTTCTCGTCGTAAAGGTTCAGCATCGCGTTCAGCGCATGGTAGTCCAGAGCCGCATCGAGCGGTTTCTGGGTTGCGGCTGCCGGCTGTTTGGCGTCCTTGCGCATGGCGCTCGAGGTCAGCGTGTCCAAAATCGTTCCAATCCATGTTTGACGTTGGCGACATCTTCTTCCGTGCCGAGAAGCTCGAAGCGATAGAGAAACGGCACCGCGCATTTGCGCGAGACGATATCTCCGGCGGATGCGAAAGCTGCGCCAAAATTCGTGTTTCCCGCCGCGATGACGCCGCGAATGAGATTTCGGTTGGAGGGCTCGTTCAAAAACCGGATGACCGGTTTCGGCACGGCCCCTTTGGTGCCGCCGCCCCCATAGGTGGGGGTGACGAGCACATAGGGCTCGGACACATGGGGAACATCTTCCTCAACGCCAAGCGGCAGGCGAAACAGACGCCGTCCCAGTTTCAGAAGGAAACGATGGGTGTTTTCAGAACGGCTGGAATAATAGACGATCAGGCCCATCGCCCTGCCGCCTCAGCTGATCGAGCCGATCATATCCGGCCGGAAACCCGCCCAATGGCGTTCGCCGGCAACGACCACGGGAACCTGCATGTAACCGAGGCCGCGGACGTGATCGAGCGCATCCGCATCTTCGGAAATATCGACGATCTCATAGCTGACGCCGATGCGGTCGAGTGCGCGATAGGTGGCAGTGCATTGGACGCAGGCGGGCTTGCTGTAAACGGTGACGGTCATGATTTCCTCTTTCGAAGCCGGTTTCGGACACGGCTCAACATTGCCGATTGCAATCGCAATCGGGCGGCGATGGATCTGTCATTAGGGTGGGCGTGCGCGGCTTTTAGCCGCGTAAAATCACTCTCTACGCCGACGAGCGCAGCAACTCAAACAAATGCACTGGCATGACTTCACCCCGAAGCTTGTTCTGGAGGGGGCAGAAAAGGGCGCACGCAAATCATTTGCGTCATACACCTTCCTCCGGACACCCCGCCCGTGGACGTTTGCGCTCAAGGCAGGTCTCCTGACTTGCGGGTCACAACATCTATTCCGGCCTTCCCGGAGCTTTCAACCCCAGTGACCCAAATCGGAACGATGCTCACCGCTTACAGTTGCGGGGGCAGTTTCGGCCTTGTTCCGCCATAATGGCGTTACGCACCGAATTCCCGTCTTAGCTCCCAACCCTTGCGAATCGGAAGAACCTCGAACACCACATATAGTATATGAGGAAATTTTCTCGTCAATGAATAGACACACAAAGCCCCACCCTGTGGATCAAAAAGATTCAACACATGGTCAACAAAGGCTTAACGGCTCAAGCGCGCCGTCGCTCAAACAGAGAAAAGCGTTAATCTATTCCCAGATATCGATGCGGATATCGGCGGGACGGGCGTTTTCGATCACCCTTTTTCCGTTCGGAAGATCGTTTTCGAAAAGTTTGGCGTGGATCTCAGCCTCGTGGAGACCATAGCCCTGCCACCGTTTTCGCAGCCTCTCCTCCAGCACCGCGACGGACGGCCCTACAAAAATGGTGAGGTCGAAGCTTTTGGAAAGAGTTGTCCACGGCGCCTCGTCCAGCAGCAGATAATTGCCTTCAGCGAGGACAAAGCGTGTTTCCGGCGCAACCGCACGAGCAGACGCTATGGCGATTTCACGGGAACGGTCGAAAACCGGAACAAGCACCTCCTGCCCGCCCTTGCGGACGGCGGAGACGATATCGAGGAAACCGCGCACGTCGAAGGTTTCGGGTGCGCCCTTTCGCGGCAGCAGCCCGCGCTCTGCAAGAATGCCGTTGTCCATATGGAAGCCATCCATCGGCAGCACGGCGGCCGTTTCGCCCCGCGCCAGCAGAGCGTCGCAAAGGGCATCCGCCAGCGTGGATTTGCCGGCCCCAGGGGGACCGGCAATAGCGACGATAAAACGGGATTTACCTTCTGCCCGCCGAAGAACATCCTCGGCGATCGTTTCAAGCTTCAGCATCATGCGGCAAGCGTTTCCTTCGGCGCTTCCTTGGCGCCGGTCATGAAGGCGACGGCATCGGACATGGAGTAGTCCTTAGGATTGATAACGCACAGACGCTTGCCGAGCCGGTGGATATGGATGCGATCCGCAACCTCGAAAACATGCGGCATGTTATGCGAGATGAGGACGATCGGCAGGCCGCGCGAGCGCACGTCCAGAATAAGCTCCAAAACACGCCGGCTTTCCTTGACACCAAGTGCTGCCGTCGGCTCGTCAAGAATGACGACCTTGGAGCCGAAGGCGGCTGCACGCGCCACCGCCACGCCCTGACGCTGACCGCCGGAGAGGGTTTCCACTGCCTGATTGATGTTCTGGATCGTCATCAGGCCGAGTTCCGACAGTTTCTCCCGGGCGAATTTTTCCATGGCCGGACGGTCCAGCGCCCGGAACAGGCTACCCTGAATACCGGGTTTACGGATTTCGCGGCCGAGAAACATATTGTCGGCTATGGAAAGTGCCGGTGAGAGCGCCAGGTTCTGATAGACCGTCTCGATGCCAGCCTTACGTGCCTCTATCGGCGAGCGGAACTGGACGGGCTGGCCTTCCAGCCGGATCTCCCCTTCATCGGGCGTCACCGCACCGGAAATCGCCTTGATGAGAGAGGATTTACCGGCGCCGTTATCGCCGATCACCGCCAGGATTTCGCCCGGATAGAGATCGAAATCGGCATGGTCGAGGGCGGTCACGCGACCATAGCGCTTGACGAGATTGCGTGCTGTGAGAATGGGTTCTTTTGCCATCAGCCTGCTACCTTTCTGATCCACTGGTCGATTGCGACAGCCATGATGATGAGGACGCCGATCAACAGATAGGTCCATTGCGGGTCTGTTCCGATAAGCCGGAGGCCGAGCGAAAAGACGCCGACGATCAGGGCGCCGAAAATCATGCCCATGATGGAACCGCGCCCGCCGAACAGCGACAGCCCGCCGATAACCACCGCCGTGATGGATTCGATATTGGCGAATTGACCGGCGGTCGGCGAAACCGAGCCGATGCGGCCGATCAAGGCCCAGCCGGCGAAGGCGCAGATGAGGCCGGACAGCGTGTAAACGGTGGTCAGCATGCGCTTGACGTTGACACCGGCAAGTTCGGCGGCATCCGGATCGTCACCCACCGCATAAAGATGGCGGCCCCAGGCGGTGCGGTTCAGCACATACCAGAGCAGGGCGACGAGCAGGACCATGGCGATGACGCCATAGGTGAAGACCGCGCTGCCGACACGGATATTGGCGCCGAAGAATTGCAGGATCGGCGCCTGCTGGGCGATATCCTGGGCGCGGATCGTCTCGTTTGCGGAATAGAGGAAGTTGGTCGCCAGTACGATCTGCCACATGCCGAGCGTGACGATGAAGGGCGGCAGGCGCATGCGCGAGACCAGAATACCGTTGATGAAGCCGCAAAATGCGCCGACGGCCAGGCCACAGAGAATGGAGAGTTCCGCCGGCAAGCCGTAACGGAAGGTGAACTGTCCCATGATGACGGAGGACAGGACCATGATCGCGCCAACCGAAAGATCGATGCCCGCCGTCAGGATGACCAGCGACTGCGCTGCGCCGACAATACCGACGATGGCGACCTGCTGCAAAATAAGGGTCAGCGTGAAGGCCGAGAAAAACTTGCCGCCGAGAAGCAGGCCGAAAACAATCAGCGACAGCACCAGAACGATAAGCGGAACGGCCGCCGGGCTGGAGTGGAGAAAGTGCTGCAGTTTTTCCAGCACACTCTTGTCGTGCGTATCGAAAGCAGCGACCTGGGTCGAACTTCCCGAAAGCACTTTTTCAAATTCATTATGCGGCTGAGCCCGCACCGGCTGATCGCTCATGGATTTTCCTCCCGATCGCTCTATCGCACCAGCCCTGACACCGGAGTCTAGGACACCGGGGTCTATTTCCGAAGAGAATGATGCGTAGATTTCAAAGTGTTGTGAAGCGGCCTATCATCCCCGCAGGACGCGTGACGCGCTCGTTTGTTCCTTTGTCCGATCCCCCGGATCGTGCCTGATATTCATTCTGGTCCAAGGGCGGGGGCACGAATGCCCCCGCGGGTTTCAACGGTGAGGCATCAGCCCCAGCACTTGTTGAGACCTTCCTTCGTATCGATGGAGTCGAGGCCCTTGACCGGCTTGTCGGTTACCAGCGTCACGCCGGTATCGACGAAGTTTTTGCCCTCGGTCGGCTTCGGCTTTTCACCCGTGTCGGCAAACTTCTTGACGGCTTCGACGCCGAGAGCCGCCATCAGCAGCGGATATTGCTGCGAGGTCGCGCCAATCACGCCTTCCGCAACGTTCTTGACGCCCGGGCAACCGCCGTCGACGGAAACGATCAGAACATCCTTTTCACGGCCAACCGCCTTCAGCGCCTCATAAGCGCCGGCTGCCGCAGGCTCGTTGATGGTGTGGACGACATTGATGGTCGGGTCTTTCTGCAGCAGATTTTCCATCGCCGCGCGACCGCCTTCTTCGTTACCATTGGTGATATCATGGCCAACGATGCGTGGATCGTTTTCATCGCCGATCTTGTTGATGTCCTTCACGTCGATGCCAAAGCCCTTCATGAAGCCCTGGTTGCGCAGCACATCCACCGTCGGCTGGGAAGGGGTGAGGTTGAGGAAGGCGATCTTCGCATCCTTGGCCTTGTCGCCGAGGCTGCCGGCGGCCCATTTGCCGATCAGCTCACCAGCCAGAAGGTTGTCGGTGGCGAAGGTGGAATCAGCGGCATCGACAGGCTCGAGCGGTGTGTCGAGGGCGATGACCAGAAGACCGGCGTCACGCGCCTTCTGAACGGCCGGAACGATGCCCTTGGTGTCCGATGCGGTGATCAGAATACCCTTGGCGCCATCGGCAATGCACGTCTCGATGGCGGCTACCTGGCTTTCGGAATCGCCGTCGATCTTGCCGGCATAGGATTTCAGCGTCACACCAAGTTCTTTAGCCTTGGCGGTCGCGCCTTCTTTCATCTTGACGAAAAAGGGATTGGTATCGGTTTTGGTGATGAGGCAAACCGAGGTATCGGCCGCAGACGCAACGGAAGCGAAAGAAACGCCAAGCGCAAGCGCGCCCAGAAGAGCGGAAACAGTGGTCTTCATGAGATCCTCCCAATGGATATTTGAGCACCGTGACGGTTGCCCGACGATCCCGTCTCCTCCGAGATCGACGACCGTTGGCTCAGATGGAACCACCAAAGGAAACGCCTGTCAATAAATAAATCCGATTGAATTATTAATTCCCTATGGCATTCTAATATGCGGCAGGGAGGAATATCGCCACGTCGTTTAACGTTGCGATAGCAAGATTGCCATAAAGCCTGCTGTATCGGTCGCGGCGGATAGGGCGGGCGGGAGGATGACACTATGAGACAATCTGTCGAGACGGCGCCGCCGGCGCCGCCCACCACCATGGATATAAGCGGCGGCGCCAACCAGATCGGAGTGCGCGCTTATAATGAGCGGCTCGTGCTGTCTCTCGTTCGCCGTCACGGCGGACTGTCAAAAGCCGAGATATCAAGACTTTGCGGCCTTTCAGCACAGACCGTCTCGGTCATCATGCGCTCGCTTGAAAAGGACGGGCTTCTCATTCGCGGTGAAAGGCTGCGCGGCAAAGTCGGCCAGCCATCGACGCCGATGCGGCTTAATCCCGACGCCGTCTTTTCTTTCGGTGTGAAGATCGGCCGACGCAGCGTCGATCTCGTGCTGATGGATTTTGTCGGCCGGATCAGGCTCAAGCTGCGCAGAACCTACCCCTACCCTCTTCCGGAATGGATACTACCCTTCGTAATCGACGGCATAACGGAACTCGAATCGAAGCTTTCCCCTGCCGAGCGGGAAAAAATTGCCGGCGTCGGCATCGCCGCTCCATTTGAATTGTGGAACTGGGCGCAGGAAGTGGGCGCTCCACAGATTGAAATGGAGAGATGGCGGGGCGTCGATATCCGCTCGGAAATTGCTGAAAACGTCAGCTATCCGGTTTTTCTGCAGAACGACGCGACCAGCGCCTGCGGCGCCGAACTGGTTTTTGGCGCAGGCCAGCACCATCCGGATTTTCTTTACGTCTTCATCGGCTCCTTCATAGGCGGCGGCGTCGTTTTGAATTCAGCGTTATTTTCCGGAAAGACGGGAACGGCCGGCGCCATCGGCCCCCTGCCGGTGCAGGGGCAGGATGGCAATACCGTCCAGCTTCTGAAAATCGCATCGATCTTCGTTCTGGAAAACATGCTGCGCGAAAAGGGTATCGATCCGCGCCCCCTGTGGTTTTCTCCCGACGAGTGGATCGATTTCGGCGAGCCGCTGGAAAGCTGGATCAGGAAAACCGCAGCGGCGCTGGCGCAGGCCGTCATTGCCGCCGCCTCCATCATCGATTTTTCGAGCGTCATCATCGATGGCGGTTTTCCCGACTGGGTCAGAACAAGGATTGTCGCCGCCACCCGGCTGGCCCTTAAGCACCACGATCTTCAGGGTGTCACGATGCCTGACATCATCGAAGGCGCGGTCGGCAGCCAGGCGCGGGCGATCGGCGGCGCGAGCTTGCCGCTGTTTTCGCGCTATCTCATCGATCAGAACGTTCTGTTCAAGGATACGACCGGCTGAGCCTTCGCAACGCTCTGCGGTTTTATTACCCGGCTGTTAATTTGAATACCTGCCGGTCATTCGCCAGCGGCGTGCTGCATGATCGCCGCCAGAAAGGCAGGCCCATAGCGCTCGAGCTTGGTATCTCCAACGCCGGGAATCCCAGCCATTTCCTTTACCGAGGCCGGTTTTGCCGTCGCAAGTTCTATGAGGGTCTTGTCGTGGAAAATCACATAGGGCGGAACATTCTGTGCCCGGGCAATTTCCATACGCTTCGCACGCAGCGCCTCAAAAAGACTGCGATCGGATTCCGGCAAGACCGCCGATACCGTGTTACGGGACGTCTGTTGCCGTGCGGAACGGGGAGCGGATGGTATCCTCAGCATCAATGCCGGTTTTTCGCGCAGGAACCGCCGTCCATCCTCGGAGATGGACAGGCCGCCATGTCCCGACAGTTCCACCTCAATCATGCGTAACGCAACCAGCTGACGCAGGATGGCGCGCCATGTGCGGTTGTCGTGCTCCTTGCCTATCCCGTAGGTGGTGATGCGGTCATGTCCGAAACGGGAAATCCGCTCGTCCTCGACACCCAGCAATACGCGGATGACATAGGCCTGGCCGAAACGTTCACCCGTGCGATAAATACAGGACAGAAGTTTCTGCGCGGCGATGGCGCCATCAAACAGGTCCGGCGGCTCGGCGCAGGTATCGCAATTGCCGCAGGGCTCACACCGGTCGCCGAAATAGGAGAGCAGAACCTGTCGGCGGCAACTGGCCGTTTCTGCGAGACCGAGCAGCGCATCGAGTTTCTGGCGCTCCATATATTTACGCTGGTCCGCGGCATCAGATTCTTCGATGAAACGATTGCGCAGGGCAATATCTTCATAGCCATAAAGCATGAGCACGTCCGACGGCAGACCATCGCGGCCGGCTCGGCCCGTTTCCTGATAATAGGCCTCGATGCTGCCGGGCAGGTCGATATGAACCACGAAGCGCACATCCGGCTTGTCTATCCCCATGCCGAAGGCGACGGTCGCGACAATGATGACCGCCTCGCCGTGCTGGAAACGGGTCTGATTCTCCTCACGGGCGGCCTTGTCCATGCCGGCGTGATAGGGCAGCGCATCGCGACCCTCCTCCCGCAGCCATGCGGCCGTTTCGTCCACCTTGCGTTTGGAAAGGCAATAGACGATACCGCTCTCACCGTCGCGATCCTTCAGAAAGCGCTTCAGCTGCGCGCGCGGATTATCCTTTTCCATGATCGCATAGCGGATATTGGGCCGGTCGAACCCGGCAATGAAGGCATCGTGCTCTTCAATCCCCAGATGACCGAGAATTTCAGCGCGCGTGGGCTCGTCGGCCGTCGCCGTCAGCGCCATGCGCGGCGTATCGGGAAAACGCTCGATCAGCGTGTCTAGCTGGCGGTAGGGCGGCCGGAAATCATGGCCCCATTGAGACAGGCAATGGGCCTCATCGACCGCGATCAGCGACAGGTCGATGGATTGCAACGCATCGAGGACATCGGGCTTGAGCAGGGTTTCCGGCGCGGCGTAAAGAATATCGACTTTCCCGGCTCGCATATCCCGCCAAAGCACGCGTCGCTCTTCCGGGGAAAGATCGGAATTGAGAGCTTCGGCCCGCACGCCGGCCTGACGCAGGGCGGCGACCTGATCGACCATCAGTGCGATGAGCGGCGAGACGATCAACCCCATGCCGTCACGCGCAAGCGCCGGAATCTGGTAACAAAGCGACTTTCCACCGCCCGTCGGCATCAAAACGAAGGCATTGTTTCCCGCCATTACATGCCGAATGATGTCGGCCTGCCTTCCGCGAAACGCATCGTAGCCATAGACGGTCTTGAGGATATGCAAGGGATCAGCGGTCACGGCAGCTTTTATCCGAACAGGAATGATGGCGCATCATCACCGTTTTCTGATCGATGGCAATGCCGAAGATGGCTTTGTTCATGGAAGTAAATTGCGCGATTGATTTTGTGATCAGCGGCCTGGTTTCTCCCTGACGGCGGTCCGGATTTCATAAGTCCAGAAACACAAAAACCCCGTCGCTAGTGCGACGGGGTTTTGAGATTTGGTTGCGGGGGCAGGATTTGAACCTGCGGCCTTCAGGTTATGAGCCTGACGAGCTACCGGGCTGCTCCACCCCGCGTTGACTGGTTTTATTATAGCATAAAGGCCGCTTGATGCGGCCTTTT